>JANQGM010000014.1 GCA_028277345.1 Candidatus Bipolaricaulota bacterium
GTTCAAATGACGCATTCCTCGTGATAGGTTGGCATTGGGTGTTTCGATGAGCAAGTGGTAGTGATTGGTCATCAGGCAGTAGGCATGACAGATCCATCCAAAACGCTCAACAGCATCGCCTAAGATCCCCAAGAAGGACACTCTATCTGCATCTTTGAGAAAGATGCCTCGCCTGTCATCGCCGCGGGAGGTTAAATGGTACACGGCACCTTCATATTCGATTCTCAGTGGACGAGCCATTGATTAACTCTAGCGTAAGAAACAGCAAAAAACAAGATCTGACCCTCTTCTCTCTTCTCTTGCCTCTTGCTTAGCGCTATCGCCGGACTTTCCTTTTTCGAGGTCCTCAAGAAATCATCGTTTCAATTTTTCCCACTTGAATGAACTAACTCCTGGTCTTCAGAAAACGGTAGTAACATTGATCGCCGTACTCTGTCATCTGCCGACCAGCTCAGCGCGAACCTTCCGCCAAATCCTGAGCTATAGTGTGACAGCGATTTAGGCAATAGGCTGAATGCCAGTGAATGGGTGACGAACTGATTGGCTGCGATGCCAACGTGACCTAGCAACATGAGAGAAGGTGATGAGAATGGCCTTGTCTGAGCGAGCGAAGAAGATCATCTCCGAAATGACGAAGGGCGAACCGAAGCTTGGCGATATCAAGAAGCGTGCTAAAGAGATTAGAAAGGACCATGACTTAGCAACAGAGCTTTGGTCGACAGGGGACCGCTATGCCCGGCTCCTGGCAACCCTCATCTTTGACAAGAAACTCCTGACCGAAGATGCCATCGAGGAGCTTGCCTCCGATCTGCTTGAACATGAAGAGGTCGAACGAGCCCAACTCTCGGATTGGCTTTTGGCGAACCAACTGACGAAGGACAAGAAGCTCATTGCCCTTGTGGAGACATGGGAAGAGCATCCTTCGCCGATTCTGCGCCGATGGTTTTGGTATTACCAAGCGCGCTTGCGTTGGACCGGGAAAGCGCCGCCTCCCGATAACAGTGAAGCGCTGATGGCTTCCCTTGAGGCGAACATGGCGGCGGCTGAGCCGGAGGTTCAATGGGCCATGAACTTCTGCGCGGGACAGATCGGCATCTTTGAGCCCAGATTTCGATCCAGGTGCGTCAAACTGGGAAAAACGCTTGGACTCTACAAGGACGATCCAGTTCCCAAGAATTGCACGCCCGCGTACCTTCCTGAGTTCATCCGCATCGAGGTCTCCAAGCGCGAATGAAAGGCGTGGTGGGGATTGCTAATCCGATTCTTGAATAAGGTAAGCAGCGTCTAGAGTGAAGGAGTATCGGACGTTCAATGGCTGCCCTACAGGTTTTTTCGCTGAAACACCCTTGCTGTTCAGTAATACGCCGTGTTGTCGGAGCCCGTTAAAACCCTGTAACGTTGGCAACCACGAATTCTGACGTGAGTTATGGGATGGAGTGATCGGATGCAAGCCCTTTTCCGGCGGACCGTTGCGGTGTGTTTCCTTGTCCTGGCGCTTGTACTGGCTTCTCTCGTGCTTTTGAGTCCTCGACTCTTCTTAAGCTTCTTGAGTTCCTACCAATCCAGTAGTTCGATTGTCGCTCAACGAACAAGTCTCACGATCCTGACCTTCGTCATGAGCATTGCCGGTCTGTTGTTTGCGTTCGGATTCATGCTTTTCCGACGTTCGGTTCGACCTCTGGATTTGCTGAGGAAGCTTCTGGAGATTGACGGCGAGATGGGAGACGCCGCATTTCACGTTAATGTGAGATCGTTGGTGGGTTCATCGACCTTGGCGGTCTTTGTGATCCTTCTGTACCTCTCACAGGCCTTGTTCCCTGAGTCGGAGACGATGATGCATTTTATCTACAGAGAGGACGGGTTCTTTGAGACTCTGACAGCGGTGCTGGGCGTCGGAGCAGGCGCACTCTACGTGGCACTCGCAGTTCGCCTTCATCGTTTAGCATCTCGCGCGAATCGCCCTTCAATCATCGCGGCAAAGGTTCTTCTCGTCCTTGCTGCGTGTGCTTGCGTCCTGTACGCGTTGGAGGAGATTAGCTGGGGCCAACGAGTGTTCGGATGGCAGACTCCGGCCACGTTGGCGGAATCGAACTATCAGGGAGAAACCAACTTGCACAACCGGGTTGGCATACTGCCGATGTTGCTCAATTGGGGGCTTACGGCGTACTGCGCCATCACGGTGATCAGTTGGCTCGGTGGTTTGAGAAGACACCTGCCGTGGATTGGCCTGCTTCTCCCCCATACGTGCATGAGTCTACTTGTCTTCCTTGGGCTGTTTGCCACTGGGGAGATCCAAGAGCAACTTGTGGCTCTGCTTCTCTTCCTCCACACCCTCCGAGGGTTTATATCCACGCGCGCTGCAGTGCGCCTTTGAACCGAAGAACATGCACCTGGGTTGTGGCCCCCGTGAAACTGCCAGCAGATCGTCTCTTTATTCTGCGGAAACGATTTCCGAGAACTCCATGCAACTAGCGCGGTAGTTCCGGTGTAGAATGCTGTACGCAGTCTTTAAGAAGTCGGGCCAGGCGAACGGTGTGGTGCCTATCAGCCAATTCAAAGCCCGGCCTCGCCTTTCCAGGGTACTCTCTTGGGTGACTCGGCATGCTTTTTGCTATTAGTTATTGGCGGGGAAACAACCGCAGTGAGAAACATTGTCGAGGATGCAACTCCAAGCTATCGACTCAGCAAAGCAGAATGAGAACTCTAGGCTGGTCCATTGCTGTTAGAAATAGGTCATAGTATAGTTGGATGGGAGGGAGGATGAAGATAGCAAGGCTTATTGCAGGTATCGCATTGGCCCTCTTGCTATTGGCCCTAGCAGCTTGCTCTTGGTGGTTTGCCGCCATTCATGCTCAGATCCTGTATTCAGCATTGTCTGAAACACGTCTGCAATACATCTTTGATGCGTCCGAGTCAACCTCGAATTGGACGACGATCCGGGAATACGAATGGGATTTCGGAGACGGGGCCGTCTCAACTGGCGAATCAGCCTTCCATACGTACGAATCTGAGGGGATGTACACGGTTACACTCACCGTTGGAAACGGCCATGGCGTTTTTGACACGACAACGGTCACTGTTCATGCTGCGATCCCCGGGGCAAACGAGGCGCCAAACGCAGGGTTCTCGGCTGATCCAACGAGTGGAGATGCTCCCCTTGAGGTGGAGTTCGATGCTTCCGCCTCTTCAGATACCGATGGCAACATTGCCAATTATGCCTGGCGATTCGGTGATGGTTCGACGGGGAGTGGGAGAGAGATTTCGCATACGTACAGCAATCCGGGAACATACACTGTGACGCTGACGGTAGCAGACGATGAGGGCGAGACAGACACAGCATCACGCAGCATTCGTGTGACTGACGCTGCAGCGCTTGATGAGAACGTCCCTCCGACTGCGGATCTTGATGCAACGCCGATACGAGGAGATGTCCCGCTGCTCGTAGAGTTCGATGCGACAGGTTCATCGGATCCTGACGGCGACATCTCAACGTACTTCTGGGATTTCGGCGACGGGACAACACTCGCTGATGGCATAGCGGAACCATCTCACGTCTACACGGCAGATGGCGCATACGATGTCGAGCTAACTGTGATTGATAACGACGGAGCCACAGATACGACGACTGCTACGATTACTGTGGATGAGGCAGATACGCCTGGAAACGATTCTCCGACTGCCGAATTCACGGTCTCTCCTGATCGAGGGGATGCTCCATTGCTTGTGGATTTTGATGCTGGATCGTCGTCTGATCCTGACGGAACCGTGGAGATGTACTATTGGGAGTTCGGAGACGGCCAGGTCTTGGCAGATGGCATCGAGGAACCTTCCCATGTCTACACGAACCCAGGGACCTATGACGTGACGCTTACTGTTATCGATGATGACGGAGCCTCCAACAGTGCTTCCCAGGAGATTGTGGTTCTTAGCACAGACGCCCCACCGAATGCTTGGTTCTCGGCTACCCCCGATACCGGTCAACTCCCCCTGGAGGTCAGCTTCGATGCGTCGGCGTCAACAGATCCTGACGGAGTAATCGTTGACTATGACTGGGATTTCGGGGATGGAGCGACGGGGACAGGCGTCTCTCCGAACCACGTCTTTCCCAATAAGGGTGTCTTCGATGTAGCCCTGATTGTGACAGATGATGATGGCCACACTGATCAGACATCACGCGATATCACAGTCGTGGCGCCTCCGATTCCCATGGACCTCTATGTCGATGCGAATGACGGAAGCGATGAAGCGGGCGACGGTTCACAGGCCAATCCCTACAAGACTATTACAAAGGCTGCCAGCACAATACCCATAGGAGATGCGTTCGAGTACACGATCCACATGCAAGAGGGAATCTACAATCTTGCCCTCGGCGAGGTATCGCCGCTTGTGCTGGAGGATACTCATCTTCAAGGTGAAGGTGCTACTAGGAATGATGTGATCATCGTGCTGGAGATTGAGGCCAGGGGGTCCTTCTCTATGACAAACCTCACGAGCATTCTAAGAGTCAGCTTCCATCATGGCTGGGGTGATGAATCGCATGGAGACGTAACGCTGGACAATGTCTGTCTGGAAGGGAATGTGGACATCGCAAGCTTGGGTCCGGTGCTAATCGCAGACTGTGATTTCAAAGCGGGGGATCTTGATGTCTACGGACATCCTGAGGAACTGACAGTCGTGAGGAACGTTTTTGAGAACAACAGTTTCCAGTTCTACGGTCAATCGGTCCTAATTGAAGGAAACGAGGGAGAATGCTCACTCGAAACAGGGACTGGGAATCTAGTCATCCAAGACAACAACCTAGAAGGGAGCACGATTGCTGTACACAACACGACAACCCCTGCAATCATTCAGAACAACTCGGCGAGTACTATTACGCTCAACGGATCAAGCTCTGCACTAGTCTCCGGAAACGTGCTGGTTGGAACCTGGGTTGGGATCATTGTCGATCGTCAGGCTTCCGCAGAGATCGAGAACAACGAGATCAGAGGCCATGAGATCGGCGTTCTTGCCGAGTACTTGGCAATAGTAGATCTAGGCGGGGGAGCTCTGGGTAGCGTCGGTGGCAACATCTTTGCAGATCTGACTAGTTATGCAATTGACGATGACCGAGTTCAACATGCTGGTCCAATCTCCGCAAAGGATAACACATGGGATGATCCGCAACCGGCTGGAACAGTTGTTGGTCCTGTAGACAATCCGCCAAACTGCAAGATCTCAAACGAGGGGAACAGCATTATCTTCTCCGACTAGCCGTACTTCGGGCCATCCGGTCTGCCTCGCCAACGTTGACCATTGATCTGCTTCCCTTCGTGATAGGTTCAAGGCCATCAGACGTGGTCATTTCCTCCTGCGCCTCCTAGAATCTATATGTGATGAAGGATTTCGGAGCCCTCAGGCGCTTTCAACTCAACAAGTCAGACCGAGGTATCCAGCAAGCACTGCGATATCTTGTTCGAGATGCCTACGCGCATGTGCCCCACATTCGGAAGAGCTTTGCGCAGGCGGGCGTTGACCCGGATGTGATTCGAACGCGTACGGACCTTCGGCGGTTGCCCACGGTCTCTCGTGAAGACCTCGGTTTGCTACGAGCAGAGGACGTCCTCCGGCATGGGGTTGATCCAAGGCAATGCAAAATCAGCTGGACCAGCGGGTCATCGGGGCGGCAGCTTGCTGTCCACATGAACCGGGCGGAGGCCTTTTATAGGCAGTTGCTCCTGTACAACGCGTTTCGCAGGAACATGAAAGGGAGGGGGCCTCTTTCGATTGCTGAAGTTGGTTCCGGGAATTGGAAGAGCGCGCGCACCCGAAGGGTGTTGGGCGCTGTCAACGTCACCTGGGTTCCTCGAACGGCTCCGCTTGCGGAACAGGCAGACCAGCTGGCCCGTTCGAAGCCAGCCGTCATCACGGGCCATCCGTCGTTGCTGGAGCTGGTTGCCGAACAGATTGACCTCGAAAGAAGGGACGTGAGCCCGGCGTTGGTCGCATGCCGGGGCGAGATCCTAGAGGCTCAGACTCGATCGCTGCTCGGACGGGTTTTCGATTGCCGCGTGGCCGACTACTACAGTTGCGATGAGGCCGGGAATGTCGCTTGGGAGTGCCCAAACCGATCCGAAATCCTGCATGAGAATTCCGACGGATGCATCGTCGAGGTCGTTGACGAGAAGGGGGAACCCCTTGAGGAAGGAGCGAAAGGGCGGGTCCTCCTCACGAACCTCTTCAATCGCACGATGCCGTTCATCCGATACGATTTGGGGGATCGTGCTTCTGTTGTGTCCTACGCAGATCGCTGTGAGTGCGGATTCCACGGTCTTTCCTTATCTCCGATCTCCGGGCGGGAGATGCAGTTTTTCCGGCTGATCGACGGATCGAGAGTGTCTGCGCGCGCAATCGCGACGCTTGTCAATCGCGTGGTCCGGCAGCTTCATTCGGACTACGCTGTCAGCCGTTATCAAGTGATCCAAGACGATCTAAGCTCCATTCGGATTCGGCTTTGCTCGCGGCAAGACCTTCCGCAGGATTCCCTCACACAGATGGCACGTTCTATGGAGCGGATGGGCAAAGATATCGGTTGCATCGTCGAGGTTTCGGACCAACCAGAGATTGGACCCTCCGGGAAGTTCCAGCGCTACATCTCGAACGTCCCCCGAACCGGCGCTACGAAAGAGTCCATAGGGTAGGATCACGTCGCCACCTCTCGACTTGGGAGAACATTGGGCGAAGCATCTGACCCTCTCCTCTGCTAACTCCCTCAACTTCGGTGACCCCGAGATGGCGACACCTCTTACGGTGACACCAAATGGAGGGGTGTGTGTAAATTGTAGGAATTGGTGGATTGAAGGAGTTGGATCTGCTTATGACAGTTTGATTCCTAGTGAAATGAAGGGAGAGCATATGGTGCGAAAAGAACTTACTGATAAATTATCCATCTACATCCCACAGTCGAAGCTTCAGTATAAACCTGTGGAAAGATTGGTCAAACTTGGCGAGAAGAGAGATCGTTCGATCAACTATCTCGTTGTTGAGGCCATTATTCAATATCTGAACCGAGAGGAGAAACGCTAACGGTCCTTCGCGAAGCTCTCACTTGCTGCCTGTGTTGCATCCGAGTTCGAGCAGATCTCATGTCATAAAACGCAACTTGGGCAACAGCTCATCGGCCTCAACGATCTCCATGTATGACCTGCTGTGTCTTGTTCGTTGTCCAGATCCAGCTCGAGCGTTCCGAAGCAGATCTCTTGGTCTCCGCTTGGCCGAAATGCCAGATAGAGCGTACTGCCACGAACAGCAAGGTCGGGTGTGTTCTCGGTTTCGGGGCCGCGAATGTATCCCAAGCGCTCCCATGTGACGCCGTCTGTGGATCGTCTCAGCCAGATGTAGTCATTGTTATGTCCGACATAGGCCACGATGAGTGCCCCATCGAACACAACGGCGGCGGCGGCTCGATCAGTCGTTGAACGACGGGTGAAGGCGCGCGGAATGCCGGAAATCGTCCACTGCGTGTTGATGGCGTTGTTGATCTCCTTTCGTGCGATATAAAGCGCTGCGTCGAAGCCGTAACCGCGGGCAATGACGTAAAGGACATCTTGGAATGAAACGATCTCTGGCCCCGTTGTGGTTCTTGCAGGGCGTGGGATCGTGTATTCGGCACTCCATCGAGTTCCTTCCTTCACACGGAAGTGGATTTTAGATGTATCAGGGTCGACATAGGCGACGGTCATTTGTGGTCCGCTGATGCCGGACCAATCGTGGGCCGTTGCAGCGGGGGCGAGATGAGTCAGCGCTCCCTCAACGAGTGACGGCGTTTCCCAATACCAGTACCTAGCACCTAGGTTCGTTTTGCGAGTTTGCCAGATTCTCTGGTCTTCCGGATCCCGGTACACGAGCTGTAGATACTCGGTGCGTATCGATAGTCCGGTATGTGCAAAGCCATATGTCACAGGTTGTTTGGTTGTATTGACCCATTCTCGTGCTACATCTTGATCGTGTACGGGCCCTGATAGAAATGGCTCTGACCCGTTCAGAACGAACTCGACGATATTTCGATCGGCAGTTGGCATAGCATACAAGAGATGGATATCGCTGTTGTGTTGTGCCAGACACGGGCCGACATTCGACCTGATGTTCGCAAGGCGCCAAACTTCCGTTTCATTCAACCCGGTGTAAGTCGAGCCGAAGTAGAGGAACTCTCCGACGGAGACGAGCGCTCCGGTTGCGTAGTTTTCTTCAGGGCGTAGACGCACGGAGTCTGGGGTAATCTGCTCCCAGACCTCCCCATTTGTGCTGCGATACAAGCGTGTGTGCGCAGCTCCACGAGGCCCTCCTCCCGTTGCGGCATACAGAACCCCGTGGTGCGTGAGTAGCTTGTCCACATGGAGTGCTTCTCGAACGAACGGCTGGCTGTCGGCTGACAGGTTCTCCCAAGTGCTACCATCGAAACGCCACAACTCAGGACCTGTTAGCTCTTCGGATAGGGCGTGATTCTTGGTGCCAACGTAGAGGGCGCCATCGAAAACCTCCATGGCTTGAATCTGCGCCATGGTGGGCGAGGTAAGATCCCCGATTTTGGTCCAATTGTCTCCGTTTCCCGTACGCCAAACTTCAGCGGTTCGTGCCGGATCCATTGATTCATTCAGTCCGAACGTCCCGGCATAGAGATGTCCGCCGTAAGTCTTCAATACTCCGAAGTACCAATCACCTAAGCCAAGTTCCAGTTCGCCGCTAGAGACCGACTCGTACCACCGGATTCCGTCAGTGCGTAAAACCCGAAAGGGTTCCCTTCGCACTCTTTGCGTGTCTCCGAATGCAACATACAAGGATCCCTCGAAGGCCTCCATGGCTTTGATCTCGCCGTGGGTGCTTTGCTCCCAGACCTCGCTTGCCAGTTCCCATGCGTATCCCGTCTGGCTTCGTAACACGAATCGCACATCTTCGCCCCAGCGTGTTTGGGCGTGGACGGCAACGTACAGCCAGGGCCAGCGGTCGTGCTCTCCCATGAAAACGTACATACATGGAACTTCGATGTCCTCGATGTCATCTGGCAAGTCAGATAGGTGGGGGAGGGAAAGATCGACCTCTCTCCAATGCAGCAGGATCGAAGCCGTTGGATTGCCCAGACGATACACTGCTCCGGGGTTTCGCAAGCCTGCGTACAAGGTTCCATTGAAAACCACGAGTGATTCGGTTGAGCTGCTGCCGATTCCAAAACCATCGTCATTGGTCTGTTCCCACTGGGCTTGTGTTGAAACGGTGATAAGAAGGAGTAAGGCGCAGATTATCATCAGCGAGACGGGCTCTCGTGGCCGGAGCATGCAAATCACCTCGATCCAGCATGCCCTGTGCAGCGCACCCAAGTCAATCGCAAGTCAACGAGGTTTGAATGACAGCGACGTTGAGAACCCAATGGCGATACCCCTCTTTGTGCTCTTGCTGGAAACGGCCATGTCCATTCAAACCCCAAGCCCTGCTTCTCCCCAATCCGGTTCTGCCCTTACGATTCCATCAGTTGTGTCGCGCTTGTTTCTCTTCGCCTGACGATGGCGTGACGGATGAACGCAGGGTGCATATAAGGCGACTGTCAGGCAGCCGCTATGGCGCAAATGGCGAGAATAAATAGGGTGATCAAGGTACGCACAGCAAGGCCATGATGGTCAGCGAAATGAGAAAACCCTTTCCGCATTGCGCAGGCGAGGGCGATGTGCGGGAAGGAGAGGCATGGGAAAGTACTTGCTGAAGCGAACCTTTGGCGCAGCCGTTATCCTTTTGTGTGCCGCCTTTCTTTCGTTTGCGTTGATCTGCATTCTCCCTGGCGAATACTTCACTCGAATGAAATTCGCCATTGCGTTGTCGGGTGGAGATGTGGAGAAGGATTACCAGAAAATCCTTGAGTCAACGGGGTTGGATCAATCGTGGATCGCTCAGTTTTTCCATTGGATTAAGGGGATCGTGTTGAAGGGCACCTTCGGCCAATCCATGGTGAGAACCTATCGGGATGTCGGGCCGGATGAGCTTACGCTGAAATACCTCCTGAGGCCGGGCGGCGAAATCATGAACAGTTTCGTGATCTGCGGATCATCGATGCTTGTTGCATGGGGTCTGGCCATCCTGCTTGGCATCTTGACGGTAGCGCCGCACGGTCGCTGGCTTTACCGAGTCTTGATGGCGGTCACGGCACCGACGATTGCGATGCCTGGATTCGTCCTCGCAGGGCTCTTCTTGTGGTTCATGGTCGCCCATGTCGATCGCGTCTATCTTCTCACATCAATGTGGGGAATCTGCGGCCCCACGCTCACGGGATGTCCGATGAGTTGGGCGAAACTGCTCAGTTGCGTGGCGTACAGTGCTCCGCTGTGGATTATCGTGGGGCTTCCGGTTTTCGCCTCCTCGATCAAGGTGATGCGCGCCAGCATGCTCGATCAGTGCGGGTTGCGATACATCACGGTTGCCGAGAGCAAGGGGCTTCGTTTCCGCCGTATCCTCCTGAAACATGCCGCGCGCAACGCGCTGAATCCGCTCATCTCGACCATGGGGCAAAATCTGCCTACCGTTCTGGTCAATGCGATGATGGTTGGCTTCATGTTCGGAATTCCTACCTATGGAACGTTGCTGAAACAAGCGGTGGAAACACAAGATCCGCCCAAGCTGGCGGCGATTCTCGTGTTCTACTCGTTTGTGCTTGTCCTTGGCAACCTCCTGGCCGATATCGGGTTGGCTCTCTCAGATCCGCGAATTCGGTATGGGTGACGATCCAGAACGATTTGTGGATACAGCCGGTTCGTTTCAGATCGATGGCTCAGGACCGCTTCAGCAACCACGCCTTCCAGTCCTTCTCGAACTCCTGCTCGCATGGATCGAGGGCGCCAAGAACGTTGCCGTCTGATACGGATTTGACGAGTTGTACAATGGTATTCCTACCCAGGTTCTTCTCGATGAACTGAACCAGCGTCCAGCCAAAGGTATAGGCGAATGCCGGCTGACTCAACACCTCAACCAAGGGAGGAATTCTCCGATCTTGAACCGCCTCCAGGACAGGCTCGCGAAAACGAAATTGGCTCTTGTACGCCCACTGGTTGGAGAGGTAGACGGCCAAGCCTTCATCCCACCACAGCGGCGATTTCTCGATATTCGGGGAGAGCAGTTCCTGAACGACGTGAACCAGTTCGTGGCAGATCATCCGCTCGAAATCATCGGGAACGTAGACGTAGGCTGATTCACTGCTGTAGGCGGCGGGGGAGAGGAGCACCATGTCCATCCGTTGCGATTGGGCAATGCGACGAGGACTCGAAGGGCGTTCGATCGATACCTTCAACACGTCCGCGACAAGGCCATCGAATGCTGCTCGGTTGTGAGCCAGGAAGAGACGGATGGGATAGGAGGAGAGCGTCGTGCTTAAGTAGGCTTCAAACTCCTTTCTGGCACATGATAGCTCGACGAGCGCCTTCTCGGCAAAGGGTCGATCTGTCTTCGTCGAGTAGATCTCGCTCCCAGGTTGTTCGATTCGCGCATAGCCTTCAAGCATCTTGCTCCTCCAGACGCCCTATCAAATCCACGCACGGATTAGCGAGGGTTCGGCTATCGCGGGCCTGTTTTCGATGGTTAACCGGCGGGCTCTTCGGGAACGAGGAACCAGAGCAGCAAGTAGGCCCAAACCCCTGCAGTGGCGCAAAGGACAAGCACGAAGCACAAGATACGTACGAGGAGTGGATCGAGATCGAAGTAGGCGGCAAGGCCGCCGCAAACTCCGCCGTTTCGGCGATCATGCCGGCTTTGTGTCATTAGCTATTCCTTTCTAATCCAAGCGTATCGATGATCAAGCCTGCTTCCCGCTTCGCAGCCACAGGAGATCCTCCCGCCGCACGATCCCCCACTTCCAGGCGATCACGCCATAAACGAGAACGCAGCATACAAAACGGGCAAACACGCCCGCGAGCCCCTGCAGCGGAAGCAGCCAAGCAAGAAGGAAAACGGGAACTGAGGCAATGCTTGCCTTGGCGAGAATATCCCATGGGATAAAGATTCGAAGTTCCCTCCGGCCGATCCAAGCCACTCCGCACACAAGGAGCAGCGAGGAGAGACAGGTGGAAATCGCTGCGCCGATGATGCCCCAGCGAGGCACCCAGAAAAGGTTTAAGCCTACGTTCAAGCCGGCGAGCGCGGCGTAGAGCGTGGGCTGCACCCATGTACGCTCTGAAAGATAGAAGACAAGGACCAAGAGGATGCTGAATCCCGTGAGACACTCAGCGATCGCCAAGCAGACGATGAGCCAAGAGCTCGTCTGGAAGATCCCTCCGCTGAGGTGTGCGAGTGCGGGTGAACCGAGTCCGATCAAGCCCGCAACAGCTGGGATGGCGAGAGCGCCGAACCAGCGCACGGCGAGTGAAAGCCGTTCGCCGGCCGCTGCTCGATCTCCGCGCTCCCAGAACGTAGCGATGATGGGGAAACTGACGTATTGCAGTGAGTGGGCGAACAAACGAATCAGATGCGCCAATCGGTAGATGGCTGAATAGGCGCCGGCGGACTCTAGGTCGAGATAGTGGACGATGACGTATCGATCGCTGGCGCGTAGGACCCATGTTAGAAGGACGACGGGAACAAGGGGTAGGCTGTACCGAAGAAAGCGAGCAATGATGGACCAAGAAAAGGAAGGTTTGCGCTCTCTGAGAACGATGCGGACGCTCAACACGGCAAGTGCAAGACCGTCGATCCCCAGCATGGCCCCGAGTGCGATTTTCAACTGTCCATCGAAGTGCCAAACGATGAATAGAATGGCAAGGAGCTGGAGCACGGTCAGGGTCCCCTGGGTGATCGTGTTGAAGGCAAACCGCTTGTGCGCACGATAGTACGCGAACACCTCGAACAGTAGCGCGCGTACACAAAGCATACCGATACACAGTAGCGCATAGGTCTCAAGAGTTGGATCGCCGAACAGCAAACCAGCCAGCGGGCGTCGCGCGAGTATGCCGGCGGCGATGACGACAAGGCTGGCTAACGAGGTGAGGCCGAGAACGCTGTAGATGGCCTTTTTTTGGTCGATTGCGGAACCCAATCGTGGCAAATACCGGACCACGGCTGCTCCCAGTTGTAGGGTGAGAAAGGGAGCAAAGAGTTGAATCGAAACGCCGATTTGCGACCAGATGCCATAGGCGGCTGCTCCGAATCCTCGTGTGATGAGCAAAAGAAGAATCAATCCACGTCCGGAAAGAAGCAATTCGTACCCAAGCCGCGCCAGGACGTGGCCTGCGAAGCCATCGCTTGGGGACGCAAGCGGGCGGGTCGATGGATCGTTTCGTCTCATATGGGACTAAGAATACACATTCCTGAGGGTGTGGGTATGCACCCGGCCTGCCGCTCACAGCGCGAGTCGCACGATCGTCCGCGCCGTCGAGACGGCGACGGCTCAACCAGCATCTTTTACCGCTTCAATTTACGGAATTGACGCGTCGTAGCCCAATGGCCGGCCAAGGAGGAGTGAGTGGAGACGTTTTCTCCATGTCGGGTTTCTCCTTTGCCTCCGAACGTCGATGTAGGAAACGAATCTCGCCCTAGGACGTAGATAGATTAAGTTGTGTGCATGACGCGATCCTGTCATGATTGGGCTATCCGAAACACGTGGTTTCGACGTGACAGATACCGAGGGATTGGAGGTCACATGCGTTCCCGTCTGCAGCGAGGTTGCCTCGCTATCGTTGTGTCTTCGTTGTTGGTCTCGATAGCTGTGCCGGTGTCGGCGATCGATTTGCGAGTGCCGGACCAATTTCAAACGATCGAACAGGCTGCTCGATCGGCGAATTTCGGCGACCGGATCCTCATTACAAATACGCGTGTTCTACGTGAATCGGTGGCGATCCGGAATGCGCGCCGACTAACAATTGAAGGTGACTTTCGGTTCCGGAGAAACTCAGTTGTACAGGGGCAGCGGGATACCGAGCCTGTCTTCGAGCTGTGGAATTGTCAGGATATCGTGATCAAGAACCTGACCATCCAGAGTGGATCGGTCGGCATCCTGACGGAGCGCAGCAGCGACATCGAATTGGTGAACTGCATCGTTCAGATGAATGCAGGTCCGGGATTGCAGGGCGATGCCTTTATCTTGGATGAAACCGAGATCACCAACAACGCCAGCTGGGGGGTTGAACTGATCGGCGAATCAGGGACATCCGGCGGTGTTGAGATTGAGCTCATCGACTCGTTCATTACCCACAACCGCGAGGGTGGGTTACGCATCGAAAATGCCAGGGCCACGATCGAAGGGACCGAATTCACCCGAAACAACGGGTACGGACTTGTGGTCGATGGCAACGCAGACGTGGAATTCGTGAACTCGTCGATCCCGACGGTTATCACCGGCAACCGGGATGGCGGTGTCCTCGTTCGTGATGCCGCCTTCACACTTCAGGGAACAGCCCAGATTCAGGACAACCTTGGTGCTGGGATCGAGGCGTTGCGCTCCGATTTAACGGTCGATGGAGCCACCATCTCCGGCCATGGGAAGGTGGGAATCCTTTACCGTAGCTCCCAAGGGTCGGTGATTGGGAGTACGGTTGTCGACAACCCGGGCTCGGGAATCATTATCGATGAAAGCAGCAATGTGACTGTTTCGTCGTCGACGGTGTCTCGTCAGGGTGAAGACGGGATTCGCATTCTCAATGGGGCTACGGGCTCCGTGACTTCATCAACGGTTTCGGACAACGGGCGTGCCGGCGTGTACTTGGACAACACGACAGCGACGATCGCCGGTTCGACCGTTCGTGGGAATACAACAGCGGGTGTATGGGCGCGAAATGGAGCCACAGCCACCGTGTCCGGTTCGACGATCGATTCCAACGACCTTGACGGAATCCTGGTCGATGGTTCGGCGGTCACCATGGATGGGGGCACGAGTTCGAGCAACACGAGGCACGGCATTTACGTGATCAACAGCTCGACGGCTATCGCCAAGGGAGATGCGGTGCTGTCGGGCAATGGTGCGGACGGCATGCACATTGGGTCGGGAACAGGAACCGTTGCCGATTCCACGGCCGCAGAAAACGAGCAGAACGGCGTCCAAGTGCTCGGCGGGAGCACGGGAACCGTTTCAGGAAGTACGGTCAATGACAATGGCGTTCACGGCGTCGGCGTCGTGGGATCGACGGCCACGATTTCCGGAAGCCGGGTCTTTGAAAACGATTCGCATGGCGTCTATGTGTTGGGACCGGCGACGGTTGTCGTCGAGCAGAACTCGCGGATTACCAGCAATGTGCTGAGCGGGATTTCATTGGATGCCGCGACGGGAACGATCGATGACAGCGAGTGCTCGTCCAACGGCGAACATGGGGTCATTGCCATCAACGAGTCTACGCTGATCATTCGCAATACGAGCGAGTTCCTCTCCAACACACTTGACGGCGTGTTGATGATGGGTGGGTTCCTCGATTTCGCGGATAGCGTCGCGGATGGGAACGGACGCGACGGGGTGTCGATGGTGGATGCGGAAGGAAAACTCGCGAATGCGACCCTTCGGAACCAGACCGTTCATGGCCTCCATCTTGCGGGGAGCTTCGCCACGGTGACAAACGCCGAAATCTACGGCAATCAAGCTGAAGGTGTCTTTGAGGAGAAATCTCGTCTCGCCTTGATCGACAGTACCGTGCGGAACAACGTCAAGAACGGTGTGTTGCTGGAGAATGCGTTGATTGATGTCCTGCGCTCGGATTTCGATGCCAACGGAATCCACGGCATCTTTGGCAACAACAACTCGAGTGCGACGCTGACCGATTCGACGATTACCAATCACCCGGATGATGGCGCCTACTTCTCGACCAGCTCGGGCGACTTCCTACGGTGTACGATTACCGATAACGCGCCACATGGAATCGGAACCGATATTGCCGCCATTGTGATGAACGCATCATCAATTTCGTCGAATGCGGTACATGGCATCTATCTGGTGAATTCGACGGCCGATCTGTTGACCTGCACCTTGGACGCGAACGGAGATACCGGAGTTGAAGCCGAGGATTCCACGGCGTCGCTTGTCGATTGCACGCTCACCAACCAGGGCGTTGACGGCATCGATCTCGCCAATTCGGCGGTCAATCTGGAGACTGTGGAGATCGATTCAAGCGTCAATATCGGGCTGTCCGCAGCGCGTTCGGTGGTCGCAATGGACGGCGGAACGATTCGCCTTAGTGGGTCCCATGGGATGTCATTGAACAAGGCCTCGGTTGGGGCGGCCAATGTGACGATCTCCAACAACGGCGGACACGGTGTCGACGGCGATTCCGCGGGAGCAACCTTCGTGAATAGCCAAGTGATGGACAATGCGTTGAGCGGCATGGTGCTCTCCTTCTCCCAGGTCAGCTTCGAGAATGGAAAGATCGCCGACAACATCGATTCCGGCATCACTGCGTCGGAGCGATCGCGCATCACACTGCTCAACACCTCAGTCACCGGTCATGCCAACGGCGCCTTGACGTTGCTTGATTCCTCCGGCGATTTGCGGGCGACAACGGTGACTGATAACGGAGAAGCCGTTGTCGCGACGAACTCCGTGGTCCGGATCGTCGATGGCAGCCTGCTCGCTGACAGCACATCCAGCGGCGTCGAATTGGTCAACACCTTCATGGAGCTGAAGGGCAGCACGGTGCAGGACAACGCGCCGCATGGGATTGACGCGACGCTGTCCACACTCGTGATCTCCAGTTCGGATCTTGTGAACAACGATCGCGATGGCCTTCGATTGTCGGACTCCAAGGCGGATCTTGAACTGGTCAACATCGAAAACAACGGGGAACGCGGCATCTATGCGGAGATCAATTCGGAAGTGAAGATCCGCGGAAGCGTGATTGGAGACAACGGAACCGAGGGCATCGAGATCAGCGCCAGTACGGTTGAGTTGGTGGGGGCCGAAATTGCCCACAACGGCTCAAGCGGCGTGCTGGGCATCGATGGCAATCTACTGGCCTCCGAATCCGTCATCTCGAATCAATCAGCCTACGGTATCGCGCTCAGCGGAACGGCGGCGGAGATTTCGGACTCCGAAATCACGTCCAACGGCAGCTACGGCATCTACGGCGCCTTGGGCGCCACCTGCACGGTGACGGCCTCGACCATCACAAAGAACGTGGACGGCGGCGTTCAACTGGAAGATGGCGCGATCGATGTCATTGCCAGTCAGATCTCCTCCAATGATGCGCATGGTGTGACCGCGGTCGGCGGTATCGTGAACCTGTCGCAGTCGTCGCGCATCACCGATCAACCGGGCGACGCCCTTCATCTCGATGGAACGTCGGCCAAGCTGGTGAACTCGACGCTGGACGACAATGATGGCGATGCCATCGACGCCGTCAACGCCAAGGTCACGGTGCAGGGTTGCACGCTCTCCGACAATGGAGAGAACGCCATTCGTTCGGACTCCAGTTCGGTGACCGCAACGACAACGATCCTTACGTCCAACGGGAATTCGGCGGTCATTGCCGGGAATCGTTCGCGGGTAACGTTGATCGGAAGTACGGTGACTGATCATCCGGACGATGCCATTCTCATCGACCTGAGTTCGGTGGATCTCCAGGATTGTGAAGTCACCGATAACCGAGACAGCGCCGTTTCCGCTCAGCAGGGCACGCTCTCGCTTTCGGGAACGACAGTCAGCGGTCATCCCTCCGATGCCTTTGTGCTGGTGGAGTCACGGGCTGAGATTCATAGTTCGTTGATCAATGACAACGGCGGAACGGCTATCCATGCGACGGCCTCTACGATCTCAAGTGACGATGCCACCATCCGCAATCACCCCACGCACGGGATCGTGCTCGATGGTTCGTCCCTGGAGTGGGTGGGCAGTGTGTTGACAAACAACGCGGGCACCGGCGTTGTCGCCGACAACTCCCAGATCACGGTGTCCGCCAGTACGATTGCTGATAATACGGGGTACGCGCTCGATCTGACGACAAGCTCGGCCGTCATCTCCAATGGATCGGTCCTGAGGGCCAATGGCGATGTGGCGGTGATGACATCGAATGCGACGCTGACGGTTCTGGATTCCAGCCTTGTGGAGCACCCGAGTACCGGTGTCGTTCTTGATAATTCGCCGGCCTCGCTGACGGATAGCGTCATTCGCGATAACGAGGGATGGGCGATCGAGGCGATCAACGAATCGGCCTTTATGACTGTCCGGACGACCTTCTCGGGGAATGCGTTGGGCGGACTGTCGTTGACGCGGTCGGTCGCCGCCTTGCTCGATGAGACGCAGGTTTCCGATAACTTGGGTCCGGGTGTTGAGATCATGAGCCGCGCCGCGATTCTCATTCTCGACTCCACGATCGCGGGGAATGCAGGAAACGGGCTGTTGGTCGATACATCGTCGGCGTCGGTGCGCGGTGCCACATTCAGCGGGAACACGGGCGACGGCCTCCGTCTGGTGAACCAGTCGGTGCTTTCCCTCGTTCTGTCAGACTTGCTGGATAACGCGGGCAGCGGTCTTCATCTGGAAACGTCGGTGGCCTCCATCCGCGAGAATACGGTCACGAACAACATCGGTTTTGGTGTGTTTGTCGATTCCTCATCGCTCGTCACCGGCTATGAGAACGAGATCTCGGGCAATGGGACCGATGTATCGGCAGACGTTCCCGTCGACCTGACGAAGCCTCGCCAGGCCGGATTGGACGACTAGGCGCTGCTCCCTGCCCTTGATCGGTAGGAGGGATTACGGAAGCAGCTGGATGATCAGCATTCCCTCCTGCCGATCGGCCAGGTAGACATGGCCGTTGACCACAGAGAGTGCCGTGGCTTCTCCTGGTGTATCAATGCGCGCCACCACCTTCGGCGCTCCCGGATCGAGCAGGGAATAGACGGACAGGCCCTCGGTTTGCTCGGCGACATAGAGCGTTGAGCCCGAGACAACAACGCTGACGGCTTCGCCCTCGGTCGCGATCGATCCGATTTCTATCGGTGCGGTGGGATCCGTGAGGTTGATGATGCGTATGCCGCGATAGCCTGCGGCCACATAGGCGAGATCGTTGTAGACGGCGACATCGCTGGCGTCCCCGGTCAGATCGAGGTATCCGATGGAGAGCGGAGTCGATTCATTCGCGATATCCAAAATCTCCAATCCGGCGTCTCCCAAGGCGATGAGTGCGCGATCGCCGACAACGGTCACGGCCGTTGGATAGCCACGCGTGTCGAACGACGACACCGTGGACAACGTACGGTCTGACTGAATGCGAGCAATCTGCAGGCCTCCGCGCTGATCGGCGATCAAGGCGAGGTTTCCGTGAAGTGTGATTGACTGAGCTGATCCAGGGGTGTCCAAGGAACCGATTTGCTGCGGACGGGAGGGGTCGGAGACATCGATGATCGTAATACCCTCGCTACGATTGGCGACGTACGCCGTCGTGCCCGATAAGGCCAAGGCTTGGGCATAGCCATTGGTGCTATGAGAGCCGATTTCAACAGGCGCCGTCGGGTCAGAGACATCGACGATGAGCAGTCCCTTGGTCCCCACGACGAGGTACACCACATTGTCTTTCGCATCGATATCCAACGAATAGCCTGAGGGATTGAATCCTCCAACGGCCTCAAGCTCCAGGGTTGCGGAGATGGTCAATGCGTAGGCGCCGATGCCGTCGGTCGATGAAATCTCCAAGAAATAGGTGCCCGATTCGGGCGCTTTCCAATCGAGTTCGATGAGCAGTCCGGCCACGCCGGTGGCCGATTCGTTCAGGAGTTGTCCGTCCGGACCACGAATCGCGGCGCGGAGTCCCTTCGTGCCTTCGAGAGCGGCGAGGACAAACGAATAGACAGCATCCTTCCGGGCCTCCCATTGGAACCAATCGGAATCTCCCGGAACCTCAAGCCTCCCACGAAGCTCGTTCCACTGAACGAACATCGGCGTTGCTTCTGAGGCGATGTTGGCATGGTCGTCGGCGTATCCACCACGCAGCGCCGTCAACGCATAGGCGCCAGTTCCCTCTGAGGCGGTGGACTGTACAAAGATATAGAGGGTTGTGGCTGTAGGAAGCGACAGTGAGCCTTCTTCCTCTTGTCCCGCGCTGGACACGGAGACCAGAGGCTCTGTCGTTTCATTGGCATAGATCGAGGCCCGGAATTCTGATGCCGAACTCTGCGTCGAAAACTGGAGCGTGTAGTCGTATCCGGGCTCGATTTGAAGCAGGAAAACATCGATATCGCCAGCCTTTTCGAGGTGGCCGTCGACGCGGGCGCCGGCTGTCAATGGCGTTGCGCTCAAGCGAGAATTTCCATGGTCATCCAACTGAACAACAGAGCCCGAGAGACCATAGCACCCGGTTCCCGTCGTTGCTTGAGCATGGCGCACCATCAGGAAGTAGACGCCCGATTGTGGGCAGGCCCAAACGATGCGAGAGTTGATCCCTCCAGCACTATTGTCGTCAACCGCAAGAATGGCGCTTCCATCTCGATCGAACAGATAGAGGATGCTGTCCATCTCATCGCTGGGATGGCTGGTGTGAAATCGATACGTCCTTCCAGCGATGGCCTCGAAGAGGAAATAATCCATATCTCCGGCTGTTTCGATGCAGGCTGAAACGAGTTCTCCATCCAGTTGAAGAGCGGCCGCAGTGAGTGGCGAATTGCCATGATCGTCGGCAGCCGCGCACCATCCTGCGGCGAGAAGGAAAATCGCGCTGGCGAGTCCTGCAAGTGTTCTCATTGCGCCTCCTCATCCCTGCGTGAGCTGTTGGAATGCTTCATACACTTGAGTATACGCGGTGACTAGGGAATCGTGTCGACGATGTCGGGACGCAGGCGCCTCACACGGAAACCGAATGACGGAGGGTGTGTACATAGATCAAATGCCGCCTTGGCGATGCCAAGGCGGATGGGGCTATGATGATGCAGGTGGAAAGGAGTCGACGATGAGAACGTTAGGAATGAAAGCGCTTGGAACCGCAGGATTGCTGCTGGTTGCGTCCGTGTTGGCCATCGGGCAAAGTCCGGTCACCTTCGACGACAAGAACTTGGAAGCGGCCGTACGGGAAGCGGTGTTTGTCGACCGCGGCACGATCTACGACTACGATGTGGAGTGGCTGTCCGTCTTGGTCGCCCCGAATCGAGAGATTGCGTCCCTGGATGGACTCCGCGAGCTGACGTCACTCATCACGATCGACTTCTCATTTAACGAGATTGACGATGTGTCGCCGCTACGGAACGCGGAGGGCCTTGTCACAGCAATCCTCGATCATAACGCCCTTTCCAATATCAAGACGCTGGGGTCGCTTACAAATCTTCGTTCCCTGCACCTCTCGGGAAATGCGGTGTCCGACATCTCCGTCCTTGAAAACCTAACGCGTCTGGAGACCCTGGATCTCAGCGGAAATCCCGTCGAGGATCTTTCGCCGCTTCGCGGCCTCACGCGACTCCAAACCCTCAACATCTCCTGTGAGGCTTCCTGCTCCTTCTCTTCCCTCCATTCGCTGATTCGTCTGACCTCGCTGACGATCGAATCGCCATCGCGTCTGGATCTGACCGTCTTGGGAGCGATGGAGGACTTGGCGCGTCTCGAGTTGATTTCCGTCGAGGTCTCCGATTTCGAGCCCTTGAGGCGGTTATCCACGATCACGAGCCTCTGGCTTCGGTCGATGGAGCTGCAGGACTTGGTTGAGATCGTGGATGTCCTGCCGGGACTGACCGAAATCGGACTTTCCGATATGGAGCTGGATAGCTTTCTTCCCTTGGCTGAGTTTGACGACCTGGAGAGCATCACGCTTGACAACGTCGCGTTCTCTGATTTCGGTGTTTTGTTCGACTTCCCTCGGCTGACGCGCCTTAGCCTCGCGGACAATGGATTGACCGAAGCAGGGCCTCTGGCCGCTTTCCGTGATCTCGTCCAATTGAGCCTCGCCGACAACGATATTGCCAGCATTCGCCCTCTGGAGGTTCTCGTTCTTATCGAAGAGTTGGATCTCAGCGGCAATCCTGTGACAGATCTTGAGCCGCTCATTAAACTACGCGCGCTTCGCTCTATCGTTCTCTCAGGAACGGATGTAACGGATATCTCAATTCTGCTTGAATTTCCGGATCTGGAGTATGTCGATCTTCGCGAGACGTCGATCAGTCCGTCGAAAGGATCAACGGCGGCGGGGGTCATCGAACGGCTGCTCGCCAAGAACGTTATCGTAGAGCTCTAAGCACGATCACCGATTCGCACACGGGAGGTCGCTCCAAGCCCTTCCGTGTGTTTCACGACAGCGCCCAAAGAAGCGGCGATAGCGATCTGCTTGGTGTCATCTCACTGAATGCCAACGGAAGGCGTGAGGACATCTCGTGCATCGGCGACGTGCTGCGGTTTGCGTGCTCCTTCATCGAGGGCTCCCTTTTCTCAAGCCTCACGGATGCGGATTGACGGGCGCACCTGCGTCCCATTTTGGGCAGACATCACTCTCTATGGACGGGAATTCCCTTCTCTTGATTTTTTTGGCTCATTGAGCCTAGTCTATGAGATTGGTTCGAAGACGGAGCATCAAACACGACACGTGGCATTGTGGATTCCCTGATGAGGGGGACTCCATTCACAATTGTCATGGGGTACCTGTGTGAGGAGGATTGCTGTGAATCGGAAGTGGTGCGTATTCATCGTCGTGGCCACGATTGCCGTGGGGTCGCTCGCGCTGACGGGACTTGCGTCGGACGCTCAGATGTACTTTTCGTCCGACAAGAACGGTCAAAACCGAGTGGCAAACGTCCAAGAAGGTGATGAAATCTGGATCGTCGTCATCGACAACGACCAGAATATCGACTGCGATATTCGCGACAAGATGTCGCCGGATCTGAAGATTATGGATCCCAAAACAGGCGCCTACATTGTTTGGGATTACAACACGAATTTCGATCCGGAAAACATCGCGGGCGACTACCTGGAGGAAACGGGCGCCGACACGGGTGTGTTCGTGTCCGTCCGCGCCTTCCAAATCGGAACCCGGCTGGATTTCGCCGCCGGTACGCCGTGGACGCACACGCATGTTGTCGATGTCCCAGTGGACAACGTTGTCGATGATTTCCAATGGGGTCACTACATGTACATCGATGCCCCCGGTGGCGACGACTACGAAGATAACCGCGTCTGGTTCGGTGATGGCGGAGTAGGGACGGATCCTGATGTCAACGAAGGCTTCATGGCCCCTGGCCCCCACCCCGAGCGCCCGGACGAATCGCTGGCGTTGGTCAACGGAGGGGAGTACCTGATCGGACGATTCGAAAACATGGATACCCTGATCGGAATGTACCAGGATCCCAACGATGCGACGGATGTTACTGTTGCGATGATGAAGATCATCGATACCGAGGCAACGATTTCCTGGAATCAGGAAATCTACAAGGATGCCAACGGCTCTGCGTCAATTACCGTGGTCGATCTGGATGAGAATCTCAATTGCAACGAGGTCGAGTACGTGCCGGTGTTCATCATCGTCAATCCGGGCTCATGGTGGAATGCGGATGGACGTCCGACCAATTTCTGCATGCTCAAACGAACGGGCGGCATTGATGCATTGACTGGGGACGTGGCTAATGTGCCGATTCGCTGGCACAACATCTACAACGCTCACGCCAATGCAGAAGCTCCAATCAGTAATGGAGCTGGGGATGGGCGCTATTACATCGAGTATGGTCTTGACCTCTTCGACACGGTCAACGCAGGCACACCGGTGTCTTTCTACGCTCAGGAGACAGGTGTCAATACGGGTGTGTTCCAGTTGAATCTCAACTCGATCCTCACTGATCTGGAGTTCAACCAGCTGTTCGTGCGCGACGTGCTGGTCGCTTATTACCTGGACCCGAACGACTTCGACGACTTCACGCTGGCCACGGCCTACATTGAAGAGAAGCAGCATTCGAATACCACGTTTACGGGCGAAACCCGCGCTGAGAAGGACGTGTTCTGGATCGGCCGCGACCCGGTGTACGTCCAGGTGATTGACGCCAACGCGAACGTCGACCCGTGCTGCCCCGAGCAAGTTTTGGTTCACATCTGTGATCCTCATGGCGAGGACGATGCGGAATGGCTGATTCTTGACGAGACCAGCTCCAACTCGCCGGTGTTCTTCACGTTCTCTGGGACGCAGCTGCGCCCGGTGTGGGATGCCCTTGGTGTTGGCGTGTCCGGTTCCGAGGGTGGCTTCTGGCTGCAGGTGGATAACTGGAAGCTGGAAGTGTTCAACGAAGACACGGTCTACGTCCGCTACAATGACGTGTACTACGCGACCGGAGATACAGGCCTGGGCGGTCTGGGCGATATCGATACGTCAACGGCGTTCCCGCCGGTGATCTCTCGTCCCCGTGTGCGAAACGATGTAAGCTTCGATCTGATGTCGATCGCAGACACGCAAGTCTACGACGGTTCGGACACGAATATGTGGTTCTTGGATCGCCAGGGCAACCGCGTGAGCGGCTATGTGAACAACGACTGCGTGTTCATCGAAGTGCTCGATCTGGATCAGGACGAAGATCAGTATCGCCGCGAGCGAATTGACGGACACTGGGACGGCGCTCAGAATATCCCGTTTGGCCCGGCCCTGCACGATGGTTGGGCGTGTGGACCCGATCCGGGCGAAGGACACCACGAGTTCAACAATCTGCTTGGCCATACGTCGATCTTCAATGAAGACCAAAAGCCAAAGGTCTATGTGTTGAACCCGCGTAGCGGATACTGGGCGTCGGTTGACCTGCTGGAGACCGGTCCAGCGACAGGTGATTTTGTCTCTGTCATTTGTATTGATCTGACGAACGTCTATGAATGCGTGCCGCAGTTGGGTGTGCTTCCTGGCGACACGATTCTCGCGTTCTATCAGGACCCGTCGAATCACTCCGATTCGGCCATGATTTCGGTCAAGGTCGGCATCGGTGGTGGTGGAACCGTGCCTGGAACTGGCTCCACAACGACGTTCGTCGATGAGGGCAGGCAACATGTCGAGAGCTATGCAGAGGGAGATCTGGTCTATGTTCTCGTCACCGATCCATCGCGGCCGCCTACGCTGTTGACGGGGGCGCTGACTGTGGGGGATTTGCCAGTCGATCTTAATCCTATCGACGGCCAAGCGGGAATCTTCGTCACGGATGGGCTTGCCCTCGATCTCCCGGGCGGTTCTCAACTGACCGCCACATACATCGACCCGGCCGACCCAGTCGATGTAAGCTCCGACACGATTGTCATCGTCGCAGGTATGCTGGAGGTGGACGGCTTCTATGCCGGCCCGAACCCATTCGAGACCGAAGTGACCTTTGGTTTCAACGGCACCGGCATCGCGAGCCAGATGACCGTGTGTGTGTATAACTTGGCTGGGAAGATGGTGTGGGAAACCACGCAGACGGACGTCTCCGAGATCAGATGGGACGGAATTGCAGACGGCGGCCTGCCGGCTGCAAACGGAGCCTACATTTTCACGATCATGGCGACGGACGGAACGAATACCTTTGAGGATACCGGCAAGATTTTTATCAGCCGGTAGAGAATAATAGAGTGAAAGGGGGAGGACGGTGATCCTCCCCCACGGATTCGATAGGTGAGACCGAAGAGGAGGGTGTGGATCGATGAAGAAGATCGGAGTACTGACCTTAGCTTTGTTGCTGGTGGCTTCCGCGGTTGCGTTTGCCGATGGGATTAACGCATTCAGTGCGTTCAAGAACGGGATTGGCGCACGCGCGCTGGCCATGGGCGGCGCCTTCGTCGCCGTCTGCAATGATTCGACGGCGATGGTATGGAATCCGGCTGGCTTGGCGCAGCTTGACGATACGCGCCTCGCTGGAATGTCGACGAATCTCTACGGACTGGATATTACACACCAGTTTGTGGGCGCGACGACGAGTTTTGCGAACCTGGGAATCGGACTGGGATGGGAGCGAGCTGCCATTGACGGTCAGATTGCCGAAGTTGGCGGGGAGCTTGGCGAGGCGTTCACGTGGGTCGAGAACGCGATCATTGGATCGCTGGCGACGAACGTGATGGACGTGGCGATGGCCGGAGCGAATGTGAAGTACTACATGGCCGATAATGGCGTCGGCGGAACAGCGACGGGCTTTGGGTTTGATCTGGGTCTGTTGGTGAGTCTTGGCGACACGTTCGTGATCGGTGTCAACGCGATGGATCTTGCTGGCTCCACGATCGAGTGGGACAGCGGAGCAACGGACATTGTCAGCGGGATGTACAAGGCCGGATTGGCGCTGATGCTGGCTGAAGGACGTGCAATCGTTGCCGCCGATATCGATTTCGGGGGTTCCGATCTGGGCGATGTCCATATCGGATTTGACTTCCAGATGATCGATGAGTTGGCCTTGCGCGCCGGCGTCATTATGGTTGACAACTTCACCGGCTCTATTATTACGGTGGGTGGAGGCGTTGACGTTTCCGGACTGGGCCTCGATGTCGCTTATGTCGTTGACGGCAATTTGGGGAACACGATTGTCGTTTCCGCTGAACTCTCGCTGGGTTCGTTCTTCGGTTCAGAGGACGAACCGGTTGAAGAGGTTGAAACCGAGTAGCGCTCGGCGACATGCATTCAAGGAATCGGGGCCCGTTTCGGGCCCCGTTTTTTTGTGGTGAGAGCGACCGTCAGCTCACCGACGGATATCTTCGACGGCCGGAGCATCGCTCAAGATGGATTAGCTCTTCGTTTCTTCGCGTTCCAGGTACTGAAGAATGGCTTCGACGACAAGGTAGTTCACGGATCGATCTCGGCGCTCGCCAAGTTTGATCAAGCGTTCGACTGGTTTCTTGTCAATCTTGCTTTGAGGAACGTAGATGGACATCTTGTCCAGCAATTCTTTCTGTGCCATAAGAAAACCCCCTTTGCGTTGGCGTACTAGTTATGACCTATTCTTCCACATTTAACAGTACTTACGGACATCGTTCAATTCTCTGAGTAGCACTTAATCCT
>JANQGM010000020.1 GCA_028277345.1 Candidatus Bipolaricaulota bacterium
GCTCATCGTTCCTCCATTCCGACTCAAGCACCGACATCATGACGCCGTCATGATAGGCTCCGTTTCGGAAATACTCCTCACGACGAACGCCCTCGTGGACGAATCCCGCCTTCTCGTAAGCCCGAATCGCGTGCTGATTGAACGAATAGGCCCACAACCAGATCCGATGAAGGCCCAGTTCTTCAAAACCGTATTTCAGAATCACGCGCGCCGCTTCGGAACCATATCCCACCCCCCAGGCCTCTCGCTCTGCAATGAGGATTCCGAATTCGGCGCACCGATTGATGTAGTCGATTTGGTTGAAACCGCAATTCCCGATATGGCGATCATCGTCCTTCAGCACGATGGCCAGATTCATCTGGTCCTCGCGTTTGTACTGCCCAGCAAGCCATTCCTTCTCCTGAGCCTTGCTCATCGGGTGCCGGCGACCGATTCGGGCCTGCAGTTCGGGATCGTTGATCCATTCCAGACACCGATCGAGATCGCTCTCTACATCGAGCGGTCGCAAATAGATTCGTTCTCCAACGAGAAATGCCGTCTTCACGTATCCTCCGTTCACAAAGAATGCGGGCTCCGGTGATCCCGGAGCCCGCCATGTCTAGCAAGTCTTTCCGCTGCTTGGCTAGAGGAAGATTGGGTACAGCGGGAACAGCGAGGCGAACACCAGGGCGATCACCGACATCAGCTTGATCAGGATATCAAGCGACGGACCGACGGTATCCTTCAGCGGATCGCCAACCGTGTCACCCGTGACGGCGGCATTGTGCGCCTCGGAGTTCTTGCCGCCAAAGTTGCCCTCTTCAATGAATTTCTTGGCGTTGTCCATCGCGCCACCCGAATTGGCGCAGTAGATGGCCAGTTGAATCGCCGACAACAGCGCACCGATCAAGAAGCCACCCAGCGCATAGCGCCCGAACAGGAGTCCGAACACGATCGGCGTCACAACGGCGATCATAGCCGGTAGGAACATCTTGTTCAGCCCGCCATGCGCGGTAATCGTGATGCAGCGGTTATAGTCCGGCGTCTCCTCACCCTTCATGATTCCAGGCATATCCTTGAACTGCCGCCGCACTTCCTGGACGAGGATATCGGCCGTTCGGCTGACGCCGCGAATCAACAGTGCCGAGAACACGTAGGGGACCATGGCACCCAGCATGAGACCGGCGATGACGAAGGCGCCCATTTCGATGACGCTGCCGTCCGGAGAAACAATCGAGCCTACGATCGGCAACTGTGGCAAAACGACTTCAGCCGCCGACCCCGCTGCCGACCACATGTAGGCGGCGATCAGACCCAACGCTGCAAAGGCGGCCGAGCCGATCGCAAATCCCTTGCCAATAGCTGCTGTTGTGTTGCCGATGGAATCGAGCTTGTCCGTTCGCTCACGAACGCTGGGATCCAACTCCGCCATTGAGGCGATTCCGCCAGCGTTGTCGGCGATCGGTCCGTAGGTATCGACGGCCACCGTCATGGCGACAAACGACAACATGCCCAGTGCCGTAAACGCGACGCCGACCAATCCTCCCAATTGGAAGGAAATGATGCTGGCCGCAGCGATAATGATGACGGGCAAGAAGGTCGACGCCATACCCAGAGCCATTCCCTCGGTGACGCCGACGGCAGGACCGGATTGATTCATCTTGGCCAGTTCTTTCGTCGGCTTGAAGCTCGCCGAGGTGAAATACTCGGAGGCAAAGCCGATTCCGACGCCCGCCAGCAAACCAATAACAACTTGGATTGCGACGCGGAACGAGAGCGGAGAGATCCAGATGATCACAAATGTCGTCACTGCCGTAAGGACCGCCGCCAATCGTGTACCGTTCATCAGTACGGACTGCATGCCTTCCTGTCGCCGACTAAAGCGAATAAAGAGGATGGCCAGAAGGCTGGCGATGATTCCACCGCCCACGATCATCAGCGGAGCACCGAGAACCCACCAGTAGTGTTCGACGCTCTCTAGGCTAACGGCTTGCCCCAGCTTAGCGATGAGTCCAGGGAGGTTGTCCTTACCGATATAGATGTACATGACCATGACCATGACGGAAATAATCGCGCCCACGAAAGACTCCAAAAGGTCGGCGCCCAGTCCGCCAACGTCGCCCACATTGTCGCCAACGTTGTCGGCAATGGTCGCAGGATTTCGGGGATCGTCTTCCGGAATTCCCATCTCAACTTTACCGACCATGTCGGCGGCCATGTCAGCGGCTTTGGTATAGATGCCTCCACCCACGCGATCAAACAGTGCAACCAGCGAAGCGCCCATGGAATAGGCACTAACGATGAGCGCGCCGCGGATGACACTCACGCCAAGCAAATTGTCGCTCGTAATCGCAAGAAACTCGGATCCGGGAGCGAACCATTTCTTGAAGATCAGGATGACGACGACAAGCCCCACAAGTGCGAGCCCCGCGACGGACAACCCCATGACGCTTCCACCCGAGAAGGCAACGTTGAGGGCGTCTTTGAACGATTTCTGTGCGGCATTGGCTGTACGAGCGTTGGCATGGGTTGCCGCGTTCATGCCGATGAAGCCGGCAGCCAGCGACAACAACGCACCGATCCAAAACGCGATCGCCACTTGCCAGTAGAAAAGCACCCACAGAATAATCCCGATCACGGCCATCGTGATCAGCATGACCTTCGCCTCAGAAATCATGAAGGTGAAGGCACCCGATCGGATGTACCCTTGTAGTTCCTTCATCCGATCCGTTCCCTGGGCCTTTCTCACGACGGAGCGGTTGAACAAGAACGCGCTCAGCAGCGCCAGTACCGAGATGACACCAGGAATTACGATAACCATCGTTCCACTCATAGCTCTCAAGCACCTCTTTTTTATACGGGGGCAGCCCCTCTGTATTCTGCGTCAAGTATCAGCAAAATCCCTTTTCTTGCGGATTTGGGAACCGACGCAAAATCACGAGCATTGTATCAACTCCTTTTTCCGGCTGCAACAGCCATCCGAGCCTCTGAAGCGGTTCCGCTCTGTTTTTGCTGTTTTGCCACTTCGGCATTCATCCCTTGAGGACACACGAACGAGCTAGCAGACTCCCTGTCGATCACTCGGACAGATGTCCTGATCCCCTCTGACAAACGGACGCCTTGCAATCGGCAACGGTCCCTCCGGGATTGCGCGCCAAACGCTACTCTCATGCCGTGATTGTTAGGAATCAAAGGAGGACGACAATGAAGAGAGCGCTTTCTATCGCGGCGGTCACCGCCCTGTCGCTCCTTGTTTTCCTGTTTGTCGGCTATGCCCAGGAGGAAGGCGCCATCTCAATCGCGGAGCTTCTCGAGCAGGAGCTTGCGGCGATGGAGTCGGCTTTCGGAAGCGTGGAAGCCTTCATGGCAGAGCTCATCGGCGAAGTCAAGGGAAACATGGGGGATATCGACGGCTTCAACGCCAAGGTCGATGATCTTCGCGACATCGTAACGGCTGTTTCTGTAGAGATTAAGACCGCTGAAGGAAGGATCATTGGGCTGCGTGAAGATGTGGATGCCCTCGGTGAAACTCAGCAGGAGCTGAAGGTGCGCATCGTCGCGCTGGAAGCTGGCCTGTCCGAGCTTTCGACGTTCGTCGATGAACTGAGCGCCCGCTTGGCAGTCACTGACGCCGACCTGGGAATTCTGCGCGAAGAGTTCGATGCCCTGATTGCCGACTACGATGCATTCAAGGAAGCCTTCGCAGCCTTCCAAGTCTCTGTCTATGGCGACATCGATGCGCTACGCAACTCCGTCTATGACGATCTTGAGCTGCTTCGATCGGGCGTTTACTCCGACTTGGATCTGCTTCGAGCAGACGTGTTCGGTACGGTCGATACGTTCGAGTCGACATTCTACGGGGAAATCGGCGGTATGAAGGAAATCTTCACCTCCGATATCTCCATGCTGTCCATGACGGCTGATGACCTCGCGCTTCGCGTGCAAGCTCTGGAAGATGAGGATGTTGGAACGTTCAAGAAAAAGGTCATCGACATCGAACGCTCCATCGCCGCCTTGGCCATTCGCATCGATAACAACCGCGCCAAGCTCGAAGGATTCGATCACGCGATCGCCAATCTCTCCCAAGAGATGACGGCGACGCGCGAATCGGTCATCACCGCCAATCAAGAATTGCTCGCTGAGTACGACGCACGTCTGGCCGCACTGGAATCGGTCGACATGCAATCCCAGATTGATACGCTGTACTTCATTTCCATCGTCGCACTGCTCGCTGGAATGGGTGCGCTCATTTGGGGGTTCCTCGGCAACTAGTTGACACCCGATCGATGAGGGGATTCTCGGGAGGGGCTGCGGCCCCTCTCTTCTTTTTGCAGATCCATGTAACAAAAGTTATATTGGTAAACTGATGAAGGGGGGACTGGTGGATCAACTCGGGAAACGCCTGTATCACTTTCGCATCCGAAACGGCTGGAGCAAGCGAGCACTCGCGCTTCAGTTGGGCGTTTCCATCCCCTCCATCATGCGTTGGGAGGACGGCACCTCCGAACCCAACGACTACAACCGGTACAAAATCGAACAGCTTCTTGAGCAACAGGCGGCCCCTTCAGACGTCTCCCTTGATCAGTTGGATTTGTTCCCTCCACAGCAACGAAAAGCGAGTTCCCGGCAATGACGAAGATCACCAAGGTTGAACTCAGCGGATTCAAATCCTTCCGCAAGCAAACGGTCATTCCCTTCTTCGATGGGATGACGGCCATTGTCGGCGAAAACGGATCCGGCAAATCGAATTTGTTCGATGCCGTCAACTTCGTCATGGGCCGTCGATCCTCCGAGTTGCGTGCCGATCGATTCGAGCACTTGATTTTCAACGGCGGAGACCGCTATGCCGCCGCAGATTCCGCGGAAGTCGTTCTGCACCTCGATAACAGCAACGGAGAGTTCGATGGTTTTTTAGAGAATGGACAATCCGAACGTGAGATTCGCTTCGGTCGACGCATTACGCGCAAGACATCGACCTATACGTTCATGGGGAAGAACTGCACGCGCTCCGATCTGGACCGTGTTCTGGAAGCGGCGCGCATTGACCCCGACGGCCAACAGCTGATTGCCCAAGGCCGAATCACGGAAATCGTTCGCCGTACGCCCAAACGCCGGCGAGAGATTCTCGACGAAGTCAGCGGCATATCGACCTATGACGACAAGAGGAATAAGGCGATTTCGGAACTCAAGGACGTTAAATCGAAGCTCAATACCCACCGCGTGATCTTGGCCGAACGCCGGCGACGGCTGGTTGCCTTGCAAACGGAGCGCGATGCGGCGCTGGAGTACCAACGTCTCAACGAAGAGCAGGTCCAGCTGCGCGATTCCATCGTCCACAAGCAACGCGAGAAGATCCTTGAGAAACTCAAACAAGCCCAAGAAGAGCGCAAGGGCATGGACGATCGCATTGCCGAACTAGAAGCGGAAGTCTCCCGGCTCGACTTGGAAATCGAGAACAAGGAATGGGAACTGGAAGGGATGCAGGAGGACCTCTCCGGAGATCAGCAGATTTCGCTGGTCAAGGATGTCGAGCGGATCCGCTCCGAGATCCTGCACAAGCGCGGCGAGGTCAATTTCAAACGCCAACAGATTCGCAACCTTGAAGAGATGATCGAGGAAATCGCGCGCATGAAGGCGCGTGAGGCGACGGCAACCGCATCCGCCGCAGGCGGACGACGCGCCAATCCGGCGGTTCAAGCCCTGCTCGAACGAAACCGGGGCGGCATCTACGGCACGATTTCTTCCTTGGGAACGCCGAAGTCCGGATTCGAGACGGCTTTCGAGACAGCGGCCGGAGGCAACTTCAATGACCTCGTTGTGGACACGCGAGAAACCGCCATCGAATCAATCAACTATCTGAAGGAAAAACGTCTCGGCCGCGCCCGCATCCTTCCACTTCGTCGGCTGGTCACCATGCGCAAGAGCTTGGCATCCGCCGAAGCCTTGAAGCTTCCCGGCGTCATCGATTACGCGATTAACCTCATCGACTTCGACGACAAGTACCGCCGTGCATTTGAGTACGTGCTCGGCGACACCGTCATTGCCGAAAACTTGGAAGCCCTGAAGGGTGTGGATGGCGTTCGCGCCGTCACGCTCGACGGCGATCTTCAATCCAAGGGAGGCGCCCTTACCGGTGGATGGCGGCCGTCGTCCGGCAAGGGGAAGAAGAAGGAAGAGAAGGCACAAGATTCAGGGTTCGATGTCACCCAGCGACGGCAACAGATCTCGAAAATCCGCAAGGAACTCGACCAATTGGAAGACGAGATCTCCGAGCTTTCCACGCGTCTGGAAACCGAGGAGAAGAAGCTGGCCGAGCAGCAAGAATCAAAAACGCGCGCCAAGGGCGAAGCCGTCACGCGTAGCGGCGAACTGCATGCCTTAAGAGAGAAACGCCGAGAAACCTATCAAGGACTGGAGAACCTTCGCCGCGCCATGACCCGCTATGAGCGTCAAGAGGCAGAGGCTCAAGCCGAACTCGACACGATTCAGCCGGAGTCGGCGCGCGAGGGAAAGGATTTCATCGATGCGCCGCTTTCCGAACTGGAACGCCGGCTCAAGCAGAATGAACGCCGGCTTCGCCGATTGGAACCCATCAACATGCGCGCCATCGAGGAGTACGACGCCTATGAGCAGGAGTTCAATTTGTTTAAGGAACGCGTTGACGCCCTCGAACGAGAGAAGGCGGATATCGAGCGCTTGATTGGTGAAATCGAGGAGCGCAAGCGGCAGCGCTTCCTGGAAACGCTGGCCGCCGTTGACGAGGAGTTCCGAAAGACATTCGTCAAACTGTTCGAGGGCGGCAGCGCTTCACTCGAGCTTGAAGTCGAAGGCGATATCTCCTCGGGCCTCATGATCAAGGCCAATCCGCCCGACAAGGAACCTCATATCATCGACTCCTTGTCGGGTGGAGAGCAAACGCTTGTGGCAACAGCGTTCATCTTTGCGTTGCAAGAGTACCAGAAGCCGCCATTCTTCATCTTGGATGAGGTTGATGCGGCACTGGATTTGATGAATACTACCCGGCTCTCAAAGATGTTGAGCGACTATTCCCAGCGAATTCAGGTGATCGTTGTCTCACACAATGAGGAAACGGTTCGTCATGCTGCGAGAGCATATGGAGTGACAATCAAGCATGGAGTGTCAGAGATCCTGGCGCTGAGTTTGAATTAGAAGGAGAAGCGTATTGGAAGCCGTGCGAGTCGCCGAGATTCCCATTGAGGAGTTGATTGGCGAGACCTGGGAGGGCGTTCTTACACGTCTTACCTCGGATATGGATCCGTGGAACATCGACCTGTCTGAGTTGGCGCGCCGGTATCGCGCCTACCTGAAAGCGTTGCAGGATCTCAATTTCGAGATCCCCGGACGTATGGTCCTCACGTGCTCCGTGCTCCTTCGCATGAAATCGGATGAACTCTTGGCCATGGAATATCGCACCGATCGGGACGGCCTTGTCGCCGAGCTTGAGGATGCCATTGAGCAAGACGAGTTCGTGTGGGAGGAGCCCGCCGATCCGGACGCGTTTACGCTTCCTGTACTTCGACGACCCAACCGGCAAGTCACGTTGAGCGATCTTAAGGTCGCCCTCACATCCGCCATGAAAGTAAGCCGTCGCCGAGCCGAGCGCCTCATTGATCGCGTTGAGATCGAAGAGTTTGATCCCTTCGAGAACTTTGAAATCGGCGGAATCGATTTTGCCGACCGACTTCAGACCTTGCTCTCGAAGATCAAGAGCTTCCTGTCCGGACGCCGCGTCCTAAGCTTTTTCCGCCTTCTGGATCGAGGCGACAAGGAGGAGCGCGTCGAGCGATTCTTTGAGATTCTCCACTTGGCTGCCAGCGGCGAAATCAGTTGCAGCCAGAAGGAATTCTTGGGCGACATCACGATCAAGCTAGAAGCAGCGGACTAAAGGAAACATCAGTGACCGCGAGCGACCGGATCGACCACGAGCATCCCCGAAACGACCTCGCCTTGGCGGAAGCCGCGCTCTTTCTCGCTTCACAGCCCTTGACACGAAGGGCCCTTGCCAAAATCCTGGGGGGCGTTGCGCTCGCCTATGTCGATCAGCTGCTCGATGACCTCAAGGATCAGTTCGAGGATCCCGGACGAGGAATCGAACTCCACGTCGAGGACGGGCGCGCCCTGTTTCGAGTGAAGCCGGCCTATGTCAATCAGGTCGCTCATTTGGCGCCACAGCAGGATATTCCGAGACCCATCCTGCGCACGCTCGCCGTCATCGCTTACAATCATCCGATGACTCAGGCCGACCTCATTAAGGTTCGCGGCAACAAGGGGTACGGGCACGTTCAAGAGCTCCTGGAACGCGGTCTCATCAGCTCGGAAGCCCATGGACGGACGCTTCTCCTCAGCATCACGCGGGACTTCTTGAGGCATTTCGGCCTCAGCAGTGTTGAGGAATTCCGCTTTCACTTCGCGGATACAGAGATCGACGCAATCGGCGAAGCCTCGGACGAAAGCGAATCATCCGATGCCGAGGCCCAAAGCGCTGAGAATTCAGGGCAAGCGCCCCCAGAGGATTCCGCGAGAACTGAGTTGCTACCCCCAACTGAGCCCGGGCCAGAAGAACCCGCTCACGAGGATCTGGCACCTCAGGCGAATGAATCGGATGAAAGCGCATCTGACACCGAAGATCGAGACGCGGTAGACTATCCGCGGCAGCAAGAGATGGAGGAGGACGAACATGGATAAATGGGAGTGCACCGTGTGTGGGTATATTTACGATCCCAGCGTGGGTGATCCGACCACGGAGGTCAAGGCCAAAACAGCCTTTGAAGACCTTCCGGAAGGCTGGACGTGCCCCGATTGTGGCGCAACCAAGGATCTGTTCGAGCAAATCTAGAGCACACTGATCCCATCCGCCCAGCTATTGGGCGGATTTCTTTTCCTTGCTAAAACCATACCATTCTGGTAGGATTTGTGCCGGTGATGGTCATGAGCAATCGTATCTATCTTGATAACAGCGCAACAACCCCCGTGGCATCCGACGTGTTGCATGCCATGATGCCCTATTTCCGCGATCATCCCGGCAACGCATCCAGCCTGCATGCATCCGGCCGTTCGGCCCGGAGCGCTGTGGAAGGCGCCCGACAACAGGTTGCAGAAGGACTGTCGGTGGATTCAAGGGAGATCGTTTTTACATCGGGGGCCACCGAAGCCGACAACCTCGCTTTGCTCGGCACGGCACTTCGATCGACGTCGGGCGGACATATCATCACATCCAAGATCGAGCATGATGCCGTGCTCCACGCCAGCCAATGGCTGGCCGCGCGTGGTTACGATGTTACTGCGCTGGATGTCGATGAGTTCGGCCGAGTCTCCGCCGATTCCGTTCGTGAGGCCCTTCGTCCAGATACGCTACTCGTCTCGATCATGGCCGGAAACAATGAAATCGGCACGCTGCAACCCATTCGTGAAATTGGCGAGTTGTGCCGAGAGCATGGCGTGCTCTTTCATACCGATGCAGTCCAAGCCATCGGCAAGGTTGATCTACCCATGGACGTGATCGACCTTCTTTCTGCCTCGGCACACAAGTTCCACGGCCCCAAAGGGGTCGGCTTCTTGTTCGTACGGCGCGGCGTCAAACTCACGCCCATGCAGCATGGCGGAGGTCATGAGGGCGGCCGAAGATCGGGAACCGAGAATGTGCCCGGAATCGTCGGGTTGGGGGCGGCCATCCAGCTCGCCCTCCAAGAGCGCGAAGCCGTCGTCGATCGCATGCTGGGATTTCGAACCCGGCTCATCGAGGAGGTTCTCAAGCTTCCCGGCACACGACTGAACGGACACTTGACCGAAAGTCTTCCACATATCGCCAATTTCAGCTTCCAAGCGATCGAAGGCGAGAGCCTCATCATGAAGCTCGATGAGCACGACATCGCCGCTTCAACGGGATCGGCGTGTTCCTCGCCGAATCTCGAACCCAGCCACGTTCTCGTTGCATTGGGAGTTCCTCTCTCGATGGCGCATGGCAGTTTGCGAATCAGCACAGGCCGGCAAACGTCGAATGAAGATATCGATGCACTTTTAGACGCACTCCCCATCGTCGTTGAGGAGTTGCGAGCGTTTTCTCCGTTCAAGGTAGGAGGATAAATGTACACAGAGAAGGTCATTGAGCATTTTCGAGAGCCGCACAATCGCGGAAAAATGGAGGACTACTCCGCGATCGGCAAGGTCGGAAACATCGTGTGCGGCGATGTGATGTGGCTCTACATCAAGGTCGAAAAGGATAACGCCGATCGCGACATCATCACCGACATCTCTTGGGAAACCTTTGGCTGTACTGCCGCCATCGCGACATCGTCCATGGTCTCCGACTTGGGGAAGGGCAAAACGTTGGAAGAGGCCATCGATGTCACGAATCAGGATGTGGCGTCAGAGCTCGGCGGACTCCCTCCCGTGAAGATGCATTGCTCGGCATTGGCCGCCGACGCGCTGAACGAGGCCATCTACGCCTATATGACGGAACATGGTATGGAGATTCCGGAAGCCTTGCAGAAACGGCATGCCCATATCGCTAAGGAGATGGCCCAACTTGAAGAACGCTATGCCGCCTTTTCGGGCAAGGATGGAGAGAAGCCGCGAGGTTGCGAAACTTAGGATTTCATCATGAACCTGACCAAGAAATCGAGCTATGGGCTGATCGCGGCGCTTGAATTGGCCCATGGCTCGGATTCTGAGCCTCAGTCCGCCTCGCGCATCGCGGAACGCTATTCGCTTCCCGTTTCGTTCATTGAGAAAATCCTTCATGAGCTTCGCCGCGCAGGACTTGTCAGTTCCAAACAAGGCCGTTCGGGCGGATACTATCTGGCCCAAGCTCCTGACGATATCTCGGTCCGCAACGTGTTGGAAGCCCTAGGTGAATCGCTCGATCTCGTCGGCTGTCTGAAGTCGAATGCCAACTGCGAACTCACGGACTGCTGCCCGACCAAGGGCGCCTGGACCGTGATCGATGAGCGGGTGAAGTCCCTGCTCGACTCGTTGTCCCTACAATCCCTGGTTGATTCGAAGCTGGATCTCACTCCTGCTGAATCTCGCGATACCAACGCCTAGGGGTCTGTGTTTTTGGGACTTTGCGTAATGCACATTACCGACACCCTTCCCGCTTTGTGATATAGTCTGCCCGAGAAAGAACCCCCTCATCTTTTTCACCACCCGGAGTGGGCGGCCGAGCGAACAGCACGGCCGCCTACCATTATCTGCTCTTTTCCCGTCAGGGTCTCCATCCTAGAAGCATCAACCGATGCAAGAAATACACACAACTCATGAACACGGGGAACAAGATCACCAGCGACAGGGCCAAGGGATAGAACGACAAAAACGACCTTGAGGTTCTTCCCGGCCAGCCGAATCCATCGGCAAACAGGACATCGACCGGATTGATCGAATACGTCCATTCACCCGTTTTTCCCTGGATGAAGGTCGGCAACGCAGTAAACGGCGAACGCTCCGTCATCCGCCTTCGAAGGACGAGAAAAGCGCCCCCATAGAGCAGAACAAGGCTCCACAGCAAGAGTGTCCCTCCACGGCTGGCGACCAGGTTAAACAAGGCATGACATCCCACCGCAATCGCGAACCCTCCCGCCACCCAGCGCCATCTCCGACCGGGCTGTCCCTCGATCAGCCCCCATCCGATGGCGAATCCGGCAAGCCCATTGAAGAGGACGTGTCCAGGGAAGGAACGTGCATAGAGCATCCAACGAAAGACTTCGAGGAACCGTCCATCATCTCCGGAAATCCAGGATGGATACGACGTACCGAAGATGTACCAAAAATCCTCATAGATGCCGAATCCGACACCCAGGATGCCGAACAGGATGGCATAATCGATCGGCTCGATCAGATTGGGGTAGCCCAAACGGCGCGCCGTGAGCGCAAAAAGCCCGAGCTTGACGGCTTCTTCAACCAGCGGCGCAATAACGACAGCACCTAACAGGTGGTCCATCGCCGAACTGGGGATAAAACGATAAAGGAGCACGGCAGGCACGACGGAAAGCATCCCAACGACAAACGTCGATAGAACCGCAGGCATGGGAAGACGTCGAGAGGGGTGGCACCGGTAGAGAAGGGCGATATAGATGACGGAGAGAAGCGAGGAGAGATAGGCCGATCGAAGGAAGAGCTGCATGGCGCCACCCGCCTCTCACGTCCTAGAAAAATCGAACGATATAGTGGAAGTAGAAATAAAAGACGGGAAGGGCGAAAAGAAGGCCGTCAATGCGATCGATCGCTCCACCGTGTCCAGGCAAGAACGTTCCCGAATCCTTGACGTTCGCGGCTCGTTTGAGTTTGGACGCGAACAAGTCCCCCAATTGAGCCGCCCAGCTGATCAGAAATGCAACGATGACGATATGGAAGAACCCATCCCAAAAGACCAGCGCGCGCCACACCGGCGAGAAGGATGCCCCAACGATGCCTCCCGCAATGGCCAGACCGAATCCTCCGGCGACGCCTTCCCAGGTTTTGTTCGGACTGACCGTTGGAAATGCCTTGTGGCGTCCCAGGAATTTCCCGACGAAATACGCGCCCGCATCGTATCCCCAGACGATCAGGAGGACGACCAGTGCATTGACCGCGCCCACGTGCGGGCTCTGTCCAATCCCGCCCAAATAGATCAGGTAGAAGTAGTGAAGAAGCCACGGAATGTAGAGCAAGCCGAACACCCCGGCAGCGGCTTGATTCAATCCCATACGATGAGGCGTTTCTCCAAGATAGCGCAGCACCTGATAGGCCACCGCGAACATGAGCACAACCTCGGCGTATTGCCCATGAAAGAAGATGAAGCTCAAAGAGAGAACGGGCACCCAAATCAAGAATTCGGGTCCAGCAAGCGGAATCTCCAGCCGTTTCATCAGCTGCACGTACTCGATGGAAGCAAGATATCCAACCGCCATGAGCAACAGGCCGACGATCCACTGCACGTGATAGCGAGAGCCGATGTAGAGGATGAAGAAGATCACAGCCATCGCCACAGCGGCACTGGCCAAGCGCTTGAGTAGATTCACGGATTCACTCCTATAGATCCATTGGAACTCTCATCTAGTTTACTGCTCGAAAACACCGTCGCCAAGGCATGTGCGCTTCTGGGAGAGAACCTTGTTGCTTTTTTTCAGCCGCCCTCGTTCGATGGCGTCATCTCGACATCCCCGCCGAAACGCCGAGTTCTCCGCTGAAAATGGGAAAGCGCCTCAAGAAATTCGGGGGGGCCGAAGTCCGGCCATCGCGTTTCCGTTGAGACGAATTCCGCATAGGCCGATTGCCACAATAGGAAGTTGGACAGCCTCAACTCTCCACTTGTGCGGACAATGAGACCCGGATCCTCGATCCCGGCCGTATAAAGGTAGCGCCCGATGAGATCCGGTGTAATGTCTCCGGGGGAGCGGATCGCCGCCTTGACATCTTCTGCGATACGGCGGCACGCCGTCGCGATCTCCTCCCTGCCTCCATAGTTGATGGCAAGATTGACCGTCAGCCGCGTTCCGTGCTCTGTCGCGCGAATGGCGTGGTCAATCGCACCCTGGATGTGCTCGGGAAGCGCACTCAGGTTTCCCACGAATCGCAAGACAAGTCCATTCTTCGCCAGATCCTCAACCTTCTCGTTGAGGTAATAGTCAAACAGGGTCATGAGGAATTCGACTTCCTGCTCCGAGCGCTTCCAGTTCTCCGTTGAAAAGGCGTAAAGCGTCAGATAGCGAATGGATGGCAGTTCTTCGGCGATAAACCGAACAAGCTTTCCGACCGACTCCGCGCCCGCTTTATGCCCCTCTGACGGCATGAGCCCTCGCGCTTCCGCCCAGCGGCGGTTCCCGTCCATGATGATGCCGATGTGAGAGGGAATCTCGCGCTCCCGTATCTCTTGCAAACGCTGCTCCACAGTCATGCCAAGAACTCCCTCCTCGCTTCTCCCACCACACTGAGCGACCCTGTGACCAACAGCACATCCTCACAAGCGGCACAGGATTCCCATGCGCGAACTCCATCTGCAACGGAATCATACTCCGCAACATCAGGAAAGACCTCCTGTGCCATCGACCGAAGGGTCGGCAGATCCAACGCACGCGGAGAGGCCGGCGAGCAGAGGTGAATGGACGAAAAGGCGGAGGCGAGCGCCTCGAGAACCTGAGGAACATCCTTGTCTGCATAGGTGCCATAGAGCAGGCGGCGATGCGGACGTTCGGGAACCAACTCGATCATGTCATCAGCAAGACAGCGCGCAGCCGCCGGATTGTGCGCACCGTCCAGCACGACCGTCGGGTTTTGGTGAACGACTTCCATACGTCCGGGCCAACGCACGGTTCGCAACCCGCGGACGACAGCCGGATCGGGAATATCATAGCCACATTCGCGAAGGAGCGTCACCGCACGAAGCACCACTCCAAGATTTCGTATCTGGGGGGATCCAAGCAACCCAAGCTCAAAGCGTCGCTGTTTCCGCTCCCAAGCGACGTCGATGTCATGACCGTTCCAACCACGCGGACGCCGGTGAAGCGTCAAATCGTCCGTTGTGTGAAGCTCAGCGCCAACGGCTGCGCACTCGGCCGCAACGACCTCAAGCACCGACGGCTGAAGATCGCCCACAAGCAGTGGAACATCGGACTTCGCAATTCCCGCCTTTTCCCACGCGATCTTCTCAACGGTATCCCCCAACAGAGCGCAATGATCGAGACTCACGTTCGTCAGAATCGCAAGATCGGGAAGAACAAGATTGGTTGCATCGAAGCGTCCGCCCAGGCCCACTTCGATCAAACCCAGTTCGACCTCCGACCGAGCAAAGAAATCGAACATCAGGGCCGTCATCACCTCAAACTGGCTTGGCGTCTCCTCAAGCTGCGCCGTGATCGGGATCAACCGCGAGACGCTTGCCCCAAGCTCAGCCTCGGAAATCCAATCCCCGTCAAGGACGATCCGATCGCGGAAGTCCAGCACGGCGGGAGATGTAAAACGGCCAATTCGAAAGCCGGCAGCGCGGAGGATCGAATCCAGCATCGCCACGACCGATCCCTTGCCGTTTGTTCCTCCGATATGAACCGAAGGAAACGCGCGATGGGGATTGCCGAGCGCCTCAAGCAGTGCACGGATACGAGGTAGGCCCGGCTTAACCTCGAATCGCGGAAAACGTTCTAGGTACTGCCGGACTGCATCATTTCTCATGGGCGCCCTAGCTTAACCTCGTATCGCGGGAAACGTTCCAGGGGCTGCCGGACCGCATCGCCTCTCATGGGCACCCTAGCTTAACCTCGTATCGCGGAACGCAACCGAGGTACTGCCGGACCTGCGCGTCGTTCATCTAGGTCCCTAGCGAGGAAAGATTGGCTTCAAGCCGCTCCACCTTCTGGGCGAACTCCGCCTGCTTGCTACGTTCCTTCTGAACGACGTCCTCCGGAGCGCGCTTGAGGAAGTTCTCGTTGGAGAGCTTGCCCGACGCCTGCGCGAGATCCTTCTTAGCTTGCTTCAGTTCGCCCTGCAAGCGAACCTTCTCAGCTTCAATGTCGATCATGTCTGCGACATCAACAAACAGCTGACCACAGGCGAGCACCTTGCGCGCGGACCCTGGCGCCGGGTCAACGTCCGGCCCAAAGCTCCACTCGCCGGTGTTCGTCATGGCGCGGATCGCAGATTCGTTGGCCTTCAAGGCATCGATCAGCGGCTGAGACGCGACGCTCACCTTCGCCGTGGGCTGCGCCTTGGCAGGCACATTGAGGTCGGCGCGAATGGTGCGAACGCCCGTGACGATCTCCTGCAGCGCCGCCATCTGCGTCTCTGCATCGCGATCGCTTGCTCTAGCCTCCGGGTATGCTGCGCGGGAGATGGATTCAGGTTCCTCACCAAGCACCTGCCAGATTTCCTCCGTGATGAACGGAACGATCGGATGCAGCAGTTTCACGATATCACGGAGCACATGGTAGAGCACACCCTTGGCGCTCTCATCCGACGCCAAACGCGGCTTGACGATTTCGACGTACCAATCGCAGTAATCGTGCCACACGAAGCTGTATAGCGCCTCGGCGGCCAGATTGAAATTGTAAGCTTCGAAGTGCTCGCGCACTGTCTTCGTCGTCTCGGAGAGCCGCGAAAGGATGTATCGGTCTTCCAGTGCGTCAACGGTGTCCGGAGCCCCCGGCCTCGCATCGCCCGTGTGCATCAACACGAAACGCGTCACGTTCCACAGCTTGTTCAGGAAGTTGCGCGCGTCATCGAGCTGAGTCGTCGGGGTACGCATCGTTCGCCCCTTGCTGGTCGCATGGGCCAAAGCCAGCCGCAGCGCATCGGCGCCGTACTCCTTCATCAACTCCATCGGGTCGACGCTGTTGCCCTTGGACTTCGACATCTTCTGCCCCTGAGCATCGACGATCAGCGGAGTGATGTACACCGTGCGGAACGGTACGTCGTTCATGAAGTGAAGCGAGGCCATGATCATTCGTGACACCCAGAAGAACAGAATATCGAACCCTGTGAGCAGGAAATCGGTCGGGAAGTACGCCTTCAGATCCTCGCTCTCGTCAGGCCAGCCCATGATGGAGAAGGGCCAAAGCCAAGACGAAAACCACGTATCCAGCACGTCTTCATCCTGATTGAGCGCCACGGTCTCGCCATAGTGGGCGTGAGCCTTTTCGGCGGCTTCCTCGGGAGAATGTGCGGCGAAGGCATGGCCGTCGGGGCCATACCAAACTGGGATTCGGTGTCCCCACCAGAGCTGCCTGGAGATGCACCAATCGCGGATATTCTCCAGCCAATCGTTATACAGCTTGGTCCACCGTTCCGGTACGAACTCAATGCGCCCATCCTTCACCGCAGCAAGCGCAGCATCGGCAAGACCTCGCATCCGCACAAACCACTGTGTGGAAATGAGCGGTTCGATGGCCGTCGAGCAACGCTCACAGTGACCAACCGCGTGGCGATACGGAACCACCTCTTCGAGCAAACCGTCCGCCTTCAGCCGTTCCACGACGTCTTTGCGCGCGGTTTCCCGATCCATGCCCGCAAACGGTCCGCCGTTTTCATTGATCGTGCCGTCGTTATTCAGGATGTTGATCGATTCCAGGTTGTGTGTTCTCCCAATCTCAAAGTCGATGGGGTCGTGCGCGGGCGTGATCTTGAGTACGCCGGTTCCAAACTCGGGATCGACGTCACTCGCTCCAACAATGGGCAACTCGCGGTCGAGGATTGGCAGCCTCGCTGTCTTTCCAACGAGATGCGCGAATCGCTCATCATCGGGATTCACGGCAATGGCCGTGTCGCCCAGCATCGTCTCCGGACGCGTGGTCGCGATGACAACATGTCCGCCCTCTTCTAGCGGGTAACGGATGTGATAGAGGCCGCTGTCAATATCCTCGTGTTCGACCTCAAGGTCCGAAACCGCCGTCTCACACCGTGGACACCAATTCACCAGATAGGCGCCCCGATAGATCAGATCCTCCTCGTACAGCCGCACGAACACTTCGCGCACCGCGCGAGAAAGGCCCTCATCCAACGTGAAGCGTTGGCGCGACCAGTCGCACGAACAACCCAATGCCTTGAGCTGTTCGATGATTTCCGAGCCGTACTTGGCTTTCCAATCCCACACGCGCTGCACAAAGGTTTCACGGCCGAGGTCATGTCGCGTCAACCCTTCTTTGGCCAACGATTTCTCCACCACGTTTTGGGTGGCGATGCCGGCATGGTCGGTTCCAGGGAACCAACAGGCCTCGTCGCCCTTCATGCGGCGATAGCGAATTACAACGTCTTGAAGTCCGTTGTTGAGGGCATGTCCCATGTGCAGCCGCCCCGTCACGTTGGGCGGCGGAATAACGATGGAGAATGGAACCTTGCTAACAACGCCGACGGCCGCGCGGAAGAAATTGCCCTCTTCCCAATAGCGATGAATCTTCGCCTCGACCTCTGTCGGCTGATAGCGTTTCGACAGTTCCATGATGTCCTCCATCTTTCCTAAAGTGTGGCGCTTGATAGGGACGCCACGATCCCTGAATTCATCTCACGACAGCCAGGGGCTGATCGTCAAGTCGTACTCGTAGAGTTCATGATCCGTGAAGAACAGCGCGAGTTCTCGCTGCGCGGATTCCGATGAATCCGAGCCATGGACGAGGTTCTTCGTCAGATTGATCCCAAAATCTCCGCGAATCGTTCCCGGCTGCGCCTTCTGAGGATTGGTCGTTCCCATGAGCGCGCGGACGACCTCGACCGCATTGTCGCCCTCAATCGCCATGGCGAGGACGGGAGACGACGTAATGAAGTCTCGCAGGTGCGGGTAGAACGGCTTTTCGACGTGCTCCTGATAATGGCGGGCGGCCAAACCTTCATCGATGAGCAGCATCTTGAGTCCCGCCACCTTCAGCCCTTTGCGCTCGAACCGCGCAATGATCTGCCCCATGAAGCCCCGTTGCACAGCATCGGGTTTGCACAATACCAAGGTTCGTTCGTTCGCCATCACGCCTCCTACGTCTTGCGGATGTACCGTCCGCCTTCAGCCTCTTCAATCAGATTCTCCAACTGAAGAAGCAGGAGAATGTGCGACGCCTCGGTCGGCGAGAGATCCGCCCGAGCAATGATATCGTCCATATGAACGGGTTCAAGACTGATCAACTCGTACACAGCGGATTCGGTTTCACCGAGCTTTGGCGCTTTCTCTTCAGCTCCTGGTTCCTCTGAAGCTTTCCCCAGTTTCAGGTCCGGATACTCCTCGGTGATATCGTCAACCGAATCCACCAGCTTGGCGCCTTGCTTGATCAGCCGGTTCGATCCCGCGGAGGTGATCGTATTGATGTTTCCGGGCACAGCAAACACATCCCGCCCTTGTTCCAGCGCACAGCGCGCCGTGATCAACGAGCCGGATCGCTCGGGGGCCTGAACGACGAGCACGCCACGAGACAGACCGGAGATAATCCGGTTCCGCTGAGGAAACGTCCATTTGGCCGGCCGGCTTCCCATCGGATATTCCGAGAGCGCCACCCCGGTTTCAACGATGCGCTCGTAGATGGGCTGATTGCGCTTCGGATAGGGATAATCGATGCCGCATCCCATGACCGCGACCGTAAAGCCGCCCACATCGAGGGCGCCCTGATGCGCGGCCGCGTCAATTCCCACCGCCAACCCACTGACGATGATGAATCCCTTCATCGCAAGCTGTGACGCGAAGCGTCCGGCGATCATTTTTCCGTAGCGCGTGCCCCGCCGCGTTCCAACGATCGCGATCGCACGCGCTGGCTCAATCGGCTGCTCGCCGCGGACATAAAGCACCATGGGCGGATCATCGATCTCCCGCAACACGACCGGGTAGTCCTCATCAACCAAGGTGACAATGCGGACCGCCTTCTCCTCGGCCGTCGCAATCTCCTCATCAACGGCCGCCTCAGACCGCGATGACGCGATCGCTTCTCCAAGCACGCGCGACCCGAACAACTGTGTGAATGCGGCCGCCGGAGCACCCCAGATCTCTTCGAACGACTTGAACTTTCGAAAGAGCGTCTGGGTCCGCTTGGGAGTCAATTGCGGAATCAAGTTCAGCCCAATAAGACACTCTCGGTCCGTGCAGTTCATGGAGGAAAGACTACCCCCGTGCCCAGCACATCGTCAATGAGGCACTCGTTGCCTAGTCCCCATCGATGCGCTACCATGCGGCCACCATGCCATACTTGGGATTTGTTCTCATTTTCCTGGAGTTCGCACTCCTCATCCTGCTTGGCCGCGGACTCGGATTTCCCGTCCTGTTCGCCGAGATTCTGTTGTCCGGGTTCATTGGCTATTCGCTCATGCGCTTCGCGGGACGAACCGCCTTCCAACCCGCCCAGCTCATCGGCGTCTTCTTACACGCAACCTCCAAGGGATTCTCTTCCCGGAAACCCATCGAGCAACTGCTCTTCGGCAGCCTGTTCCTGATCATTCCCGGACTTCTCACGGATATGCTTGGCCTCGTCTTCATCGGCCGGTACCTCCTGAACGGAGGGAGCCTTCGTCAGTCACCCTCCGGCTCCAGCTTCGATTCCAACTCCATCGATGTTGATTTCGAAGTCAAGGACGACAACGACAGCCAGTAGGCCGTCAGCAGAAGAAACCCGATACCCCCCGCCATCCACACCCCCACGTCGGACCGCACGGACACTTCGATGAAGGGTACCCGCACCACCCGCTCAACGATCCAGCTCAAGGCACGCAGTGCGACAGCAAAGGGGATCAACGCCGTCGGGAAGATCGTCGTGCTGATCCAAACGAGCCCTCCGAGCCCCAGCCAAAGTGAAAGAGCGGCCAAGGGGACGGCAATCAAGTTGACAACGATGGCGAGCGGGTGCCACCCCTCAAAGTGCCAGGCAATGACAGACACGGCGCCGGCCTGAGCGGCTGCCGAAACCACGGCCAAACGGAGCAGCCAGCGCCAGCCCCGCCATCGGACCGTGGCCCAAGGCCCCTCCAGCAAGCGTCGTCCCCACCCCGACGGAGAAAACGCAATGAGAATGGAACCCGTCGCCGCCATCGTGAGTTGAAAACCCGCTTCATACAGCGCGCCCGGATGCAGGCAAAGCAAGATGATGCCCGTCGCCGCCAATCCATTCAGCGGATGAATCCAGCGGCGCAGGATGATTCCGCAATCCGCCAGCACGGCACCCAATCCTAGGAATCCAAACAGCATACCGGCTCGAACCAAGCTCACACGCGGACCGATCACGATCAAGACACCGAGAATGAGCAGACCAATCACCGGATAGGAACACCGCGGACGCAGACCCAGCTTGCGAAGCCCCCACCAGGCGCCCGCGAGAAAGATGCCGAGGTGCAGCCCGGAGACAGCGAGCAGATGCATCAAGCCTGTGCGTGAAAAGGCGTCTTCGATGTCAGGTGGCAGTGCGGATCGATCGCCAAACAACAAGCTCTGCGCCAGTGCAGCCAGCTTTGGCGACAGAGCCTCCCGAAGGCGCCGCAACGTCGTCTGCCGGAGGCGATCGCCCCACGCCCTCACTGACCACCCTGTCGTTGCGCCTTCGACCACCTCGATCCTGTTTGCGGAGACAATCGCGAAGATTCCACGCCGGCGTAGATACTCAGGATAGTCAAACCCCTCGAGAGGTTCTGGCAACCGTGTTCGGCCGTAAACGCGAACGCGGCCTCCGACATGAAGCTGATGGATCGGTTCGTCACACGACCACCGGACGAGCAATCGCCCCGGGAGAGTGTCCGCATCCAGCGTGAATTCGAGCACATCGAATCCGATGTCCGGGTAGCTCACAACCGTCCCCGCAACATCACGCAATCCCGGGGCTCGGAGAATGAGCCAATCGGGGAAATCCTCACGTCCTGATTCGATCAGCACACCGAGGCCCATTGAGATTAGAAGGATCAGCGCGACACACCCCCATCGTGGTAGATATCGTGCGAGCGCACAAAACGCAAGCAAGCCGGCTAGCCAGGCATGCGGAGTTAAAGGGAGTTCGGGAATCGCTGATCTCATTGCGATTCCCGCGGCAAATCCAACGAACAGCCAAACCATCATATATCGCATGTTTTCTTTGAGGATGTTAGCGTATATGGATTGCCTCAGGCGAATGCTCAGGCTACAATGTGACTCTGTTCTTTGAAAACTGGGGGTGACTGGCTTCGACGGAGTACGTGAAGGAAGGTTGCAAGCGGAGCACGCGCATATCTCCTTAAACTAGCGCAACCAAACAATAACTGCGAACAATTACGCTTTCGCTACGCCGAGCCTAAACTAGGCACGGCCGCCCGATAAGACTTTGCCCGTGAGTCTTGTCCTGGCGTCGACAAAGCGGGACTGCCGCGAGTGAATGCTTCCGTCCTCGTGGTGAAACACAGGAAGATCGATTCGTCTGACCTTGTCCGTAGGGGCACGGCGGATTTAAATCAAAGTACGGAACTAAGCTTGTAGACGCCGACTGGAATGTATTTCGGACGCGGGTTCGACTCCCGCCACCTCCACCAGAAAGGATTGATTCCAGAACCGGGGACACTAGGTCCTCGGTTTCTGTCTTGTCGGGGCTTGGAAGCCGATATTCGATCTCCACTTCTCCTCGTGTGACGACAATTGACTGGATGAGTCCTGAGAGGAAGCGCTTCCTCTCAGCCCGGGTTCCTATCCTAAGTGTCTCGCGTAGCCTCGCAGCGTAGCCTAGCACTTGCTCAAGACTCACTTCTAGCAAGTGCGCATTTCCCGCCTCCTCCTTTACCTGGACTGCGTATTTCTCAATCTCCGCCATCTCCTCCCGGCGTTCTCGTATTCGAGGAGCTAATTCCTCAACATCCAGAGCTCCATCCTCTAAGGCATCGTAGAGCCTCTCAAGCTTTCTACGCTTCTCCGACAAAGCTCTATCGATCTCCAGGAGCCGCGAATCTGTTTCAGAACGTAGAAACGAGAGCTCTTGGCTTACAAGCCTGGCAACCTCACGAAGATTCGCATCATCAAGAATCGCTGCTCTTGCCTGTCTGAGAACGAAATCCTCTAGATGACGCTTCGGGATTCGTACACCCTCGCAGGCATCCGTCCCTTCCTGATGGTACCTGCCGCACGTGTAATAGAGATTCTTTCCGCTCTTTGCCGACTCCCCGGTCAGCGGACTGCCGCAGATGCCGCAGACCGCAAGACCGCTCAGCAAATAGGAGCTTGTTTCCCATCGGCGAATGGCATGATTCTGTCCCCGGGACTTCAAGATTTCCTGAACACGTTCGAATTCATCTCTATCCACCAATGGTTTATGGGTATCGGGAAACACCTCCCATTTGCTTGAATCCGTAGAGGAATTCTTGAGTACCGTATCTCCGCAATACGCCTGGTTCTTGAGCAAGTAGTAGAGTCGTTTCGTGGTCCATCGCCGAGCCCGTCCTGCTGGAAGCCCTGCCGAATTCAGAACTTGGACTATCTCCGTGGCCGTCCTCCCGTGTGCGTACTCCTCAAAGATTCGTCGAAGAATCGGAGCAAGCATCGGGTCCGGCTCAAGCTTGTAGCGTGTAGCTTTGCCCTCTTGCGCTGCTACACGCTGATAGCCAACCGGCGCGGTCGAAAACGGGTAAAACCCCCGCTTCGTGACCTCACGAATTCCACGCTTGATATCCTGCGCGAGATTCGCCGAATAAAACTCCGCAATGTCCTCGAAGATGCGAGCCATTAGCTGCTCTTGTGGAGAGCTGCCGATGGGCTCGTGCAAGGAATAGACGGACACACCCGCCTTCTGAAGTCGTACGCGGATCGCAGCGCTCAGCACTGTATCCCGCGCTAGTCGGTCTAGCTTCCATACAACCAGCATATCTATTTCGTCAGACTCCAGAATCGCCAAAGCCTTCGCTAACCCTGGACGGCTTCGATCCCTTCCGCTAAACCCATCGTCCTCGATCACGCGAGCGACAGTCCACCCCTGCTGACGAGCGAAACCGCGCATTGCGCGGACCTGAGCTGAGACGGAGAGGTTTTTGTCCTTCTGTTTCTCTGAGGAAGCTCTTGCGTACAGGATGACGCGAGCGGCTCTCCCTTTACTATCCGTCATCTCTTGCATCACCTATATTCTCATCAAATCCGTTGCATTGTGCAATATCTTCGGCGATTAGCTTTGCTAGGAGTTTGAGTTGCTTAGCCGCCAGGCGGGCGAAAACAAGGCGACCGTGAGGTATTCCGTCCGTGCATTCGCTCTCGTTGCGCACCCCAGCACTCCTTGTCGGTATCGTCTTATCGCTTCCCATTCAGCCACATCACCAACCTTCAACCAAATCGGGGAATCGCTCCTTACTGAAGCGGAACTCGGTGGCGCGATGCCTGAGAGCTGAATGTTTCTCAACCTCCCTCAGGTACCCATCCTTAACCGCCATGGCACGCAGACGGCTAATATGCATGGCAGAAACGCCCAGTAGTGCACCAAGAAGCTCGCACGGCAGCATGATGTTCTTGTCTCCCACGAAATCCTGAAGCCACCCAGCAGTGCTTATGAAACGCGCATACGGTTCCTCGGAATCCTCACACCCTTCTGGCAGCAGCGGCATGCGCTCTGCTCTACGAAGTGCAACGTCTAGGGGCCCTTCACCCAGTCGGTATTCGACTCGGTCCCACACATAAAGAAACTCAGCTCGTGCGCATGATGTTGAGTAGATGCCGTCAAGACTGATCCAATCTCCTCGCCAACCTCCGAGCTCCTGGATTGCCTGGTCAACCAGTTCAAAGGCCTCTTCGGGCTCTACATCTTTTGGCAGATAGGACATGATAACCCTAGTGAAGGTCCAAAGGACCGTGTGGAATTTCTCTCCGGAGCAGTACGACGACAGGGTGTAGCTATTCTCTTCGAGGGCGATCTTCACCATTCGGAGGACATCCGACTTTGGAAATCTGTATCGCCCGCAACCCCATGTCTCTCTTTGAGATTCCTGCAACTCTGTATCTCTGTTTAACATGCTGCTGCTTCCCTCGTTCTTCTGAGCCAAGGAGCAAAATGCTGTTTTCAACATTATCTTGTCAGATTGAGAACTCTGAGAGAGCAACGGTTTTCTGAGCTTCCCGCCATTTGATGTACGCTTCTTCTGGGCTATCAAGCAGACGATGGTCGCTAAGGAATCGAGCCAACACATTGTTTAACTCTCTCGTCTTCCCTGTTTCCGCCCTGAAAACCTCGCTGTAGGACACATCAGCCAGCATGGCGAGCTTCGTCCTAGAGATTCCGATTCTGGTGCGTACTTCCTTGACCGGGTTCATCCTCGGCATCCTCCTTGTCTCTTTTGTGGCCCTGACACTAGTGTCTCTGCGTAGACTTTACCGTCAATGGACATTACGGTAAAATGACGGCGAGGACGGTGGTGAGGATGCCGGAAGCCAGAGTAGAGCTCACAGAGGACATCTGTATTTGCAGCCGCCCCGCGAGTGGGATGGAACTGATTGGCAGCGAGGATGGGTTCCGACTTGCCTTCACTCAGACGGAAGAAGAAAAACAGGCAGCGCGAACCGTGATCGAGGCGTCTTCTTCTAGAGCGGCACAATCATGGTTTGCGAAGCACGAAGCTACTGAGACAAAGACTGAGGCGCTTCGGCGTGCAGGTCCGTGGCTGGTGTGTCCCCGCACAGGAGAAGCTCGTAATGCATGTACCGGTGGCGAGTACAACGTCCATGATGATCGGCAGCTTTTCGTGCGCTTCTTACGCCTGGATGGCAACGAGGAGATTGTCGAGTTCGCGTCACGTTACGGTTTCCTTCGCGGCGAAACGTGTTCCCTGATTCAGGACGGGCACCCGCAACCTCGGTACTGGCAAAATGCTGAGGCAGTGGCTGAGTGGGAACATGAGATTGCCATGATGAGGATGGCCTGGGAGCTCTGGGAACTTCTCGGGCAAGGGAAACGCGAGCCCAATGAAGCAGCGCTCAAGAAGCGAGTCATCTGGCGCAAGAATGGGAGGCTATTCTTCGTCATGACAGAGACGGAGACGGATTCCTCTGAGAAGTTCAGGTTGTACCCAATCCGTGTTCGGCCCGAGTGGCTGGATAGATTCGAGACGGCTCCGCCTGCGCGGTCGTTACTGGAAGAGATCGTAGGCAATGCTCTCAGCAGACACGTGCAGCCCCTCTCGCTCAGCCTCGGCGGAAAGGTTGTCGCGGTCGAAGCGCTGACCCCACGGAATCTATTGGGTGCGCTCTGGCTACAGTTCTACTGGATGATTCTAGGCCGAACCCGCCTAGTGAGCTGCCTCTACTGCGGACGCACATTCATTGCCACCACGCCACGTGATCTCTACTGCAAGGAGACTCGCGACTCCTGCAAAGCCAAAGCTACTCAAGTGCGACGACTAGCGAAGGATGGCGAATCAGTTGAGCAGATCGCCCGAAAAAAGGGGCTAACAACACATCGCGTCCGGGCCATACTAAGCTGAACCTGATTTCAGAGAGGAACTTCCTTCCGGACAAAGAAACTACTTGGCAACACTAACGTGAGAAGCCCCAACGAAACGCCCAGAACCGCTCACAGCCACCCTTCATCAAGGAGCTTCTGGACACGCTTGTGAGTTACTTCCCAGACATCAAACACACACTTCCTGAGACCAGAAGAGCTATAGAGGAGATTCGGTCTCATAATGGCCGATACCTGGATGCGGTAATTGCTACAGGCACTTGTATAGACTACTCCCTCACAGATTACGCTCCCTGCTGAATTGATCAGGTCAAGAGTGGAAAACGCAGCAGACTCGCCATCGGTGGGAAAGTCAAGAATGTCCCAAGTTGCACTTGTCCACTCAACTTCGTAATCAATCTGCTGGTTCGACGAATCTAGCCTCGGGGGGCCTTCCCCGTGTCTCGCCGCTTCTTCTGAGGCGAAGCGGTCAATTCGAATCCCTAAATCAAGGAGACCTTCTGCCTTCCATTGCGACTGTGGAATGTAGGCCACAGATGCGGCTTCGAGTGACCTGCTCCAGAGATTAGAGTCACTCAACAACAATACTTCTCCTTCGCCTATCGTTTTGAAGCACCCTGTTTTGATAGGGAATACGTCCGCGATGCTCTCGACTCTCTCTCTGCCGATTCTGGACACAACGATGGCAAGAATGGCTGTCGCAAGGATTGTGCAAGCCAGCCATGCAACCCTCCGAATCCGCCTATTGCCTCGATTATCAAACCTCCCAAGATCGTCACACTTGTCGGCTGTCCCACGCTGCATTCCAGTTTCCAGAGTCTTCCTTTTCGCAGCTTGGCGCCGTGCCTTCTCTAGCTTTCGTTCCTCTCCGCGAAACCATCGCAGTGGCAGGTCGTCTCTGCTTACCAGTCCCGCATCAGGATCTTGATTCTGACGCATGCTCTTCTTCCGATGTCCTGGATTGCCAACTGCCAAAGCATTCTCGTATTCAGCCAAAGCCCTTTGGCAATCTTCCCTGAGGTCGCCATTTTCTGGAGAGACTTCCAGTTTCATCCTGGCAAGATCGAGCTTTTGCTTCGCCTCCTTTGCTCGTTTGGGTTTCCCTCGATCGATCACGACGGCAAGCACCACCAGGATTCCTATTGCCGCAAAGAATCCAAACCACATTTCAGCACCCCCTAGGGCTCTCTAGCCAATAGACCTATCCTTCATCCTGTAGAGAGTAGAAAGCTTTCAGAAACCGCAAATACCGCTTGTCATAGAAGGGAGACTCATTCTCTAGCAATGCGCCAGCATGGAAGAAGGATGGTTCTTTTCGCCCCAGACTCCTGCCGCGTCTAGTGTGCATGTCTACCGCCTCATCAGGAATCTGACAAAGGACTGACGAGTCGCCAAGCTTCTCCAACTTGTCGCCTATCCAACACAGGTAATCGTCAGCGGTCCGATCTTTTTCGCAACGGGCAAGTTCAAGCGCCGCTCGCGTGGCAAACAGCGCGGGCTCGGTGCTCTTTCCGGCCATCGATGCACATTGCCCGACAAAAAGCAGAGGAAGCATACCTGCGCAATCTTCGACTGCAATGGTCTTTAGTCGCTTCCAGAGGGCAGTCGCTTTGCCTGATTCAATCAGCTCACGAGCCCAGAACATTGCTTCCTCTTGTTGACCTCGTCGAACAGCCTTCTGCAAGGCGGATTTGACCTCATCTAGCCGGTATCCATTGACAGTCTCTCCAGACCGCGCTACACCATCGGAGAACGATGCAGTGGCGTGTTTTTGCATATTATCTCCTCCATAAGGATTGGGTGGTGTGAGGGTAACCGACGTATTGCGTGTGTCAAATGCCCTCCCCTAGGCGATTTTTGCTAATGAGTCCACTCATGTGGACTCCACAGCGATATAGGTGCCGCTTCAGAGCGGGAACTGACTTGTCACAGCCTGATACTCCTCGTGTATCTCTTCCTCAGATGCTGTTCCGTAGATAGCATGGGTGATCGCGACATTGCCATGACCCAGAATCTGCGACAGCTTGTGCATTTGACCACCGTGTTTAAGGTAGTGTCTCGCAAACGTGTGCCGGAGAAGATGTGGGTTGATGTTGGAGCGTCTAGGGTTAGGGTTATTGAGACCTGCCGCTTTGCCAGCTCGCTCAACCACGTAGCTCACCGCTCGTGTTGAGAGAGAACCACCCTTCTGAGATGCGAAGACAGGCCCCTTGGACCGTCTTCCAATCAACACTCTCAGATCTCCTGCCAAGAACTCAGGGATTGGCACGATTCTCGATTTCCCTCCCTTTCCACATCGAACATGAATCCTCAGGCGATCGAAATCTACATCTCCAATAGAGAGATCACCCAGCTCCTGTCTCCGCAGCCCAGTTAGATAGAGGCATTTCAGAATTGTTCGATCTCTGAATGAGGTAGCCGCATTTAGTAACCCGGTGATATCTGATTCGGCGAGTACGAAATGGCAGGCCTGGTTCTGGTGCGGCGACATATTGTCCTCCTTATGTATATATGTCATTATTATAGAAGAGACGGCAGAGAATGTCATGTTCTGCAGGCGCTTTCCGAGCTTTCGACTGTAATCGACGGTTCAATCGGACAGTTCGAGAACGGAATGTCAGGATTTGGAGAGAAGATGCAGGGCATGTTCTTTTGGTAGCACGCGGGATTGAGCGCATGCGATACTTCCTATGTAGTGGTCAGCTGCAGCCTGTGCCTTGGGCCGCCAGAGTTGCCTCATGGTGGCGACCTGAGCACTCCGCGCATTGCGCCTAGTGAGCCCTGGCGCTTGCGTCCATCCCGTCAGACCGACTACTCTGTTACCCATACATAGGAGCTCTACATGGCCAAGAACGAAATCCTAGACACATACGAGCAACTCAAGAAAGCCACGAAGGCCGGGTTTCTCTCTGCAGGAACTGCCGATCTTCTCTCAGAGCTGTTCGAGAGAAGCGCCGCATTCGTACAAGCGTGTGATAGAGAGAAGCTTACCTCCAAGGTTGAAGGGAAGTCGTACTTCAGATTCACTTCTGGCGACAAGACCTCTCGTGCGGTCAATACCGCTCTGTACAGTGACGCACCGCTGCCTTGGAAGAAAGCACTTGCAGCTTTGGACTCCGCGTTGCTGCCGGAGGATGTGCAGGCGAGGATTACTAGACAAGTGTACTCGGCGGTAATCTCATTCTGCTCGGCCATCGACCTACTCAAGAGCGGTGATCAGAAGACACCCGGCACAGTTTTCGAGTACGCGATCGGGTTTCTCATCTCCAAGCAGCTGGATTGCGAGCCGCAACAGACGATGCCGATCATGAATGCAGACATTGGAACGCTCAAGCTCCCTACGGACTTAGTATTCAACTTAGGTGAAGGCAAGCCTCGGTATCATGTGCCCGTCAAGACATCGTCTCGCGAGCGATCCATTATGTTCTGGGCCCACCAACGATTGCTGGATGGTGTCTACGGACTGGAACGCTATCAGGGTTTGCCTGTCCTCCTAGCTGAGACGAAATGCTCAAAGAGCGGAGTTGTGACAGAAATCTGCCTTCCAGACCAGTGGAAGGTGTATCAGACGTACATAGCCAAACTTCGCTCTATCCAGTATCTGGATGTACCGAAAGCGCTTGAGAATCTAGGCGAAACCTATCCGCATGTCATTGTGCGGCCACTCGGCGCTTTGCTGGCAACCATCTCGTCAGGCACAGATTGCTGATTCCCTCATCGCGAAACATCGAGACTATCTAGGACTTCGACCAGGGCAATCCCGAACGCTCTTGCGAGCGGCGGCGGAACGGCATTCCCGATCTGCGAGCGAATATCTGCTCTCGTTCCCCAAAACACGAAGTCGTCCGGGAATCCCTGCATTCTTGCGGCCTCACGCGGAGTCAGTGGACGATCCTGCGCGGGATGCCCATAGCGACCACGAGTGAAACTGTCGAAACCGCCAGTGATAGTGGGGCATTGTCCATCCCATTCGAGTCGCCCATAGACATCTGGCCACCCTCCCTTGCTTGTGTCTACGCGTTTGTGACACTCCAATCGCAGTTCCCACGGGATGTCCTTCCAGCCACCGCCGGGCGGAACATGTGAGAACCGATCAATATTGACCTGGGTCACTCGCGCCCTCTGGTGATTGGGGAAGTCGGGGTGATCAGTGTAGTCGAGAGGCGGCTCGGGCAGATCCCCTATTACTTCTCGCACTGTAAGCCACTTCTGGGTTGTCGGAGAGGGCGGGATGAAGTCCACACCTAGATCCTTCCTGCACCCTACGACTATGAACCGTTCTCGGGTCTGGGGGACTCCGTAATCGGCAGAGTTGTAGAAGCCAGGATACAGAGTGTAGTCACTCAAAGCATCACGCATGACTTCCAGATAAGTCTTGCCTCTCTTCCGCCCGAATATGGCTACATTCTCAAAGAGGAACGTCAGAGGATAGATCTCCTGTACCAGGCGAATGAACTCGTGAACAAGAGCATTGCGATCGTCTCCGTGATGAGCTCCTCGCTTCTGCTTTGAGAAGCCCTGGCATGGAGGTCCTCCTGAGAATAGTCCGAGGGTTCCGCGCTCAAGGCCAATCCGATCCAATATGAGTTCGCCCGTGAGATCGCGGGCATCGTGGACCTCGACGTGGCTGCCGATATTCTCGCGATAGGTTTCTACGGCCTTGGCATCATAGTCGAACGCGAAGAGAGGCCTCATTCCCGCGGACTTCAGACCGAGACTCAACCCTCCTGGTCCGCAGAATGATTCCACAAACCCGTGGATTCGCTTCCGCACAGTACCTTGGCGAGGATGCCCACTAGCTTTGCTTCGTTCTTGGTCTCGCATTCCCATATCACCAGAGTTCTCCAACCCTGCGCTTCGAGTCCTCTCCGTGCCTCATTGTCTCGTACCTTGTTTCGTTCAAGCTTTGCAGTCCATTTGGCAGAGTTGGTGCTCGGCAGAGAACGACCTCTAGGACAATCGTGTCTGTGCCAGAAACACCCGTGCACAAAGATTGCCAGCTTGAACCGCGAGAGAACAAGATCAGGAGAGCCTGGGAGAGTTCCCACGTTTGTCCTGTATCGAAATCCCCTCCGGTGCAGGAGTCGCCTAACGCGCATCTCAGGGCTCGTGTTCTTGGATGGAATGCACGCCATGACACGCGACCGCTGGTACCGTGTGATTCGATCCATCGTCCTTACATACTCCTCGAACGCTGTTGTAGTCTGTATTTTACTCCTTTGAGGAAGATTGCTCAAACCGAAGACTCGGGAGGAAGGATGGGAAAGCCTCATCTCTCCTGTATGTGCTCGTGGACAGTCTCTGAACGAGAACCGATCTGGGCTGACTCCTCTAGACAAGACCCTGCGCCGTCACTAGGTAAGAAGCTAGAGGTCGCAGCGATATTCGATGTCAGAGATGTGGAGATAGCTGCAGCAAGTACGATGATCCCCATACACGGCATTTGCCTCCAGCGTTTCGCCGGCTAATATGGTGCCATGAGCTTGATTAGCGTGATTCTCAGGTCCATGGTCGGGCGGATTGCCTACGTAAGCGTCTCTGCGACATTTGTCGCCCTGCTATGGCTTAACATTCTCATTCCCGATAGCATGGTGATTCGAACCCTGCTCTTGAGTTCTGGCGGTGTGTTCTTGGTTATGCTCCTTGCTGGGGTTGTGTTCTGGCTGTTCGCGTATAGCCCAAGCAAGCGAGACTTCGTTGCGCACCATTCAACGGATGTGAGGTTCTTGGACGGGGTCTGCAGAGACGCCCTCGTCTCGATTACCAGAACCTTCCGGACGCGGGCGGCAGATCTCGAAAGCTACGAGTGGAGGTTCGAAGCCGACAACGGACTCTCTCTTGAGAGCGTACGTGTGTTGCCTGGACTTATCGGGTCTGTCGATCGTCATCTGGGACAAGAAAGAGTGATTCAGGAGTTTGGGCGACCTCTCAGTCGCTGGAAGACTTACGCTATTACCTTCAACGGGGTCTTCCGAGAGGCATTCACAGATCCCGTTGGCGCGTTCTGGTCGACCACCGTTGCTCAACGAACTAGGTTGCTTGAAGTCTCAATCAGATTTCACCCGGAGAAGCTGCCTGTGCCTGAAAGCATTGAGATGCGCGAGAGGATTGGAGATTCCACCTTCATCTTGTCGGGACAAGGATCAACACTGTCTCGCGATCCCGACAATTACCTTCGGTTCACGTTCACACTCAAGCATCCGAAGCAGTTTTCGATATACACAGTAGCTTGGCAGTGGGCCCCCGATCATTCCGTCCAGGATGTCGCAGGAGTGCGGTGACTGTGTTGCTGACGCTCTCCAAGTGGCTGCTGTTCAGCGTCTTCATGGGGAGCGCACCAGTATTCATAACTAGTCTGGTTCAAGTCAGGGGCAGTCGCGTCAATTGGAGCGATCTCTTCTCCGAGGGGCACCTGTTTCTTATTGCCGTGATCCTCTGTTCGACTGCGATTGGGGAGCTGCTCTTCGCGGGGCACCGGAACGTGGTTGCAAGGTGGTGGTTGCAAGGTGGATGTCAGGGGGAGGTTGTGTTCTGATAGTCATCGTAGCAAGCCTGGGCTTCTCCCAAGCACAGATTGCTGCTCCGTCAATTGAACTTGCATGGATAGCCGTTGGAACGTACTTGTTCGCTGTCGCAGCGAGCACATTCTCCGTGCTCCTAGCTAAGGAGTTGTAGTATGAGTGCTCTAGTCTGGATTGCTCTGGCGGGACTTGGCACACTCGCCTCTCTAGTGTCACTCTTGTTCGTCCTATTTGGGCACACGAGGGGTCAAAGGCATCAGAAGTCGCCAGAGACTCACCTGACAATCCTCGTACGGTACTCTGATGGTAGAGAACTCTCTCTCGGCTCCATCCCAGCCCCGAAGTCTGAGGGAGAGATCCTCGCGAGACAGGAACAGGTTCGGAGGCTACTCTCAGAGGGTGGAGTGGCGGACAAGGACTGAGGAGGACCGCTAATCGAACAGCGAGCCGTGCAAGCATCCTGTCTAGAGACTATCTTAGGGGCCGGAGTGGAAGATGCGTGATCGTCAAACTCTCCCGCAGTGCTACTAGCTCCCCTGCAAGAGAATGCTTTCGCCTTAGCTTCTATGCCGTTCGAGAATGAATCGGGCCGCAAGAATCGCGGCAACGGCAATCTGGATGCACACGAATGCAGCAAGCAATATCACAGCGACTGACAGGTCCCTTCTGAGGTCTTTCTCGACAGTCAGGCCGTTGCTGCTTGACTTCTCAGTCTGCCGATAATCAGCTCTAGATCGTCCCTTTAGAATCGGGTAGTCCCCTTCAAGGGTTCCCCTGAAGAACATAGTGAGTTCCACGCGATCTGAGATCTTGAACATGTGAAAATCGAGGTCGATTCTGTGTGCACCTTCAGCAATCTCTGTTCTGAAATCCATCTCGGGATCTTCAAGCACAGGGGATTCAACGAGAATCACCTCGACCGAGTCGGGAAACTCTAGATATGCAGAGTCATCCTCGTTCTGATCAACAGTCCGATTCCCACTGTTCTCCAGTGCAACCACAGCAACACCAAGATTGCTGACTGGCTCACCGTCAAGAAGGACGGCCATCTCGATGTTGTGCTCGGACCCGTAGGAAATGACCTCGCCTGAGTACTCTCTAGAGTACAGACCCACGCAATCAAGACGGTACTGGGGTTGATCGACGTATCTCACTACCACTGAGAAGATAACGCCCGCGACTCCAATACCTCCGATTACCCAATTGATGATCTCGCGGATGACCTCACGTCTTGCACGCATCTCGACCGATTATACCGTCCTCATCAGACTGAGCCGAGAGCACCTCCGGATTGGAGGCTGCCCAGGCGCCGCTGGGACCTCTCCACTGACGGCAGTCATTGCTGGGTGAGTGGTGCGGAGTACGCGCCAATGCGGCTGAAAGGGCAGATAAGGATGCAGATGGCTATTTCGGCGAAGTTAACGATGATACCAATCCTGAAGCTGTACCAGCTCTGAACAACCCGTGAGAGTCGGGCGAAATCGACACGTCCAGCGCTAGTAGGGTTTCACGAACCAGAGGTCCGAACGTTCACTTGTTTCTCGCCGATATTCACTTGTTCGGCGTTTCGGATGCTAACAGAAGGAGCAAACCGCCTCACATCGCGAAGCGCTCTGATCGTCCTCATTGCCATCCGGTGGAAGCGATCCGCCATCTCAGCTGCACGCTCGGTGTCTTCAAGCTCCCAGCTGAATGTCGGCCGACGCTTGCCGTGCTTCTTCAGTGCATCCTTCTGGACTTCTGCTCGCGTGGTCGCTCGAACTGCGTGTTGATGAAGCCAGAACCTACACATGTAGAGTGACAGTGCGAGGGAATCGATCAGTTGCTGCTCCATTCCTCCACGTGGTTGCCACTCGTCCAGTAGTCCTTTTCTCAACGCGAAGAACTCAGCTCGTTGCCACGGCGTGGCACCGTATCCCTCGATGGTCTTGGCAGCGGCCACCCCCAAGTTCTCTTCCTCCTGGGCTGCCGCTTTCACCAGATCCCACGCTGCGGATGCCTCCCCACTCTCCGCAAGGCAGTCCAAGTCGATCCACGAAACCTCCTCAACATCCTGGGCCAGAACATCCTCCAGGGTCACAGCAGAGAGGATCTCCCCGATGTCTTGTTGCGCCTGCTGCCGAGTGTTGCTTCCTGTCAGCATCGCGCTCTCTACCAGGCGGTTGTAGACCCGTGCGAGTTCGCGTGCTAGGCTTCGACGCTCAGCAAGGGCCATGCGGTCCGGTGTTCTCTCCTCAGCCAAGCTTCCCCCTTTGCTCTGGTACTGCTGCCTCTGCTTCTCGTACGGCGTCACGAATCCCTCTGAGCGTTCTCCAGGAGCCCTTCTGCTGGAGTCTGTCCATACGCTGAGCTCGTGTCCTTTGAAGGACCTGGGGCAAGTCTTGTCGTCTCACGTACGCCTTCCTTAGTCGCCCGTTCTCGCGCCAGAATAGATAGAAGTAGGGTCCGTGAAGTTCGCCGCGTGCGCACCGACACCCAGGCTTCCCACACTTGACCCATTGAGCGTGAATTGTTCCCCTACGAATCTTGGGTAACGTTTCGATGCTTTCTTCTCCACTCTGAATGCGGCCAAACCCAAAGCTGTCACCACGGTTACATTGCTCGCGTCCACTCGTGTGGACTCGACTTCTGTTTCTGTCGTCCATTTCGGTGATGCACCTTCTTCATTGTTGAAACGCTCGGGAGTCGCACGATTGGAGGCTCGATGTGACCAGCCTGTTGGGTCTTCCAGCCGTCCCAGGAGTACTTGATAATGAAGGTTCTGCGTAGAGTCGTGTTATCTCCACCAGATCTAGCTGTAAGCGTGTTCCTGTCTGCATTCTCCTCTCGTCCTGGTTACAGGCCAGAGGTTCACGAAAGGAGAACTGGCGCGGAGGTACTGGGCAACGTTGCCCGAGTCGCTGTCGGGCCACAGGATGAGTCGCCCGAATCCTGACACCGATGTGTAGCAAGAGAGGGAAGGGACCAGCCACTTGGTGGAAGGGCGTGAGGAACCAAACAGCAGCTACTCTCTGATAGCGTGGATTAGCGTGCAAGGTTGCATGCTAATCATGGTCAAGTAGCGCCAGGGGAGGAACTGTGCCTGCTTGTGACGATAACCTCGTCTTTGGGTTCCCGGTTGGCACCTTAATTAGCGCTGGTGACTACTTCGATTACTCGATGCCTGCTCTTAGCGCTCTCTGCGACGGTCGTCACTACGAGTGCGCGACTGTCTGCGCCGTGCTGGTGGATGTCATCATGAACGACATCATTGACAATCTTCCCAAGTCGGCAGAGAACGAGGTGCTTCGTGACAGACCCGCGGGTGCCATTATCAATGCATTGGAGGAGAGGTACACAAGCTCGCGGGAGAGGGCGATTCTAGCGCGACTCCGCACACTCAATGGCCTGAGAATCCGCGTGGTGCACCCTGGGAGTGAGGAGTGGCGCCTTCGCATCTCGCCTGACCGGTGTCCAAAGGAATTCGCCGAAGACTTCTTTGAGCAACTTGAGACGGTGGTCGAACTCTTCGGCGGCTATACCAACCGCCAGTTCGGTGACGAGGTCAAGGCCTTCAACGAGCGCTGGAGGCCTAGTAGTCCCAGCAATCCTCAGGCCGAGTAGCGACCCCATGTCTGATAGTCCAACACAGTATCAGGATATCAGGTAAGGCTGTCGATCAGCCTGTGAATGGTCCAGTGAGCCTCGATCACGCCCAGGAGCAGCTCAGAACGAAGGTTCTCCAATCGTTCACCCCGGCTCCACCAGATTCGTCTGTAACCCTGTTCTTGTCTGCTATTCGTGATAATCACTGAGACCGACCTGAGGTTCATGAACAGAGAGCGGTGAGCAGTGGTCAAGCATACCCCTGACCACCGGAAGGCCTCTGAGATGTCGTCGACTTCCCAACCGGCACCGCTGTGCAACATCAACTGGAGGCATCGGTCGGTATCTCATCTCGATCGTACTGACTCCGCTCTCGGAGCTCGCTTGCCGAAGCTTCTAGCGTTTCCAAAATTGCCATCAAGGAGGACACTTGATAGAATAGGATGATTACAGTCATGTTAGTTGCGCGGGGCTAGTCTCATATAAGGAACTCAAAGGAGGAAAGTGGTGCTGGGCGGAGTGCCATCACGCCCATCTCGGAGAGCGCGCCCAGACTTCATGCCAGTAGTGGGCTACCTGACTCTAGGTGTGCTGCTGGTCGGTCTTGCATGTCTCCCCGCGATTGGCTCATCGATTACGATTCACACACCGACGTCTTCTTCGCCCGTACACGTTGAATGCTGTGATTGCCTAGCTGGGAATGTCACGATTCAGATCTCGTGGGATGTGACAGACCACCCGAGCTATGTAGCGGCCCATGGAGTCATTGCCAAGATGGGAATCCGACACCACGACGGCACAAGCTACTCCACTCGGACCTATTCCTCTGGCGGAGGAAGCTGCTCCGATTGGACGGAGACGAAGCATGCCGATCCCGAAGTCTGTGGGAGCTACTACGTCGAGGCAGAGATCTATGCCAGAACCTCATCCGGCAGGCAGGGTACGCTGCTCGCCTCCAGGAGAGAGGACGACGCTGTCATCGTAGATTGCACTGAAGACCCCATTCTCGACTACGGTGCCGGTCCATCCGCTCTTGACTTCGGTGAATCCGAGGACAGCATGGAGATCATCGTTCGGAATGCCGGAGGCGGGACTCTCAACTACTCTCTCTCGGAATCCTGTTGCTGGATTACCGGCATCAGTCCTTCATCTGGATCGAGCACAGGCGAGTGGAACAGCCACAGGGTCTACGTCGATCGCTCCTGCCTACCTCCTGGGGAGACCGACAGCTATGACATCCCCATTTCGAGCAACGGTGGAAGCGGCAGCGTCACAGCCATCATCGCAAGAAGAGAGCACTTGGTTTCGACGCCGAACACACCATCTGGGCACGACAACGGGACGGTTGGTGAATCGCTGACCTTCTCGGCGGGCGGGGCATTATGCAACCAAGGGCACTCTGTCGAATACCAGTTCGATTGGGGCGACAACAGTGTCTACTCCTCCTGGAGTTCTTCAACTAGTCGGTCGCACTCGTATGGGGGTTCCGGTGAGTACGACGTACGTGCTCGGGCTCGATGCGCAATTGACAACTCAATCATCAGTAGTTGGTCATCGGCCAGGCGAGTTGCGATCGGAACACACACCGTTTCAACCCCGGACACGCCAGCCGGTCCCAACAACGGGACGGCTGGTGAATCGCTGCCTTTCTCAACCGGTGGCGCGTCTTGTAGCCAAGGACACCCCGTCGAGTACCAGTTTGACTGGGGTGACGGTAGCGACTACTCCTCATGGAGTTCCTCAACCAGCCGATCCCACGCGTACGGGAGTGAGGAGACCTACGACGTACGTGCTCGGGCTCGATGCGCAATTGACAACTCGATCGTCAGTGAGTGGTCGTCAACTAAGCAAGTGACGATTGGAGACGTAGAGAAGTACGACCTCTCCCTAAACGTGATACTACCGCGACCCGCGGGCGACCTACCAGTATTCCTTGGAGCTGACTACATAGGGACCTGTGGAGAAAGCCAGACCTTCAAGTTGGAGATCAGGAATCTTGGCGGTCCGATACCCACTGACGAAGGAGAGCTACCGCTGGATGTTACTGTCTCGCTCATCGATTACAGATATCGAAGTAGCCCACTGGCTTGGAATGGGCTAGACACAATGGATGCGTTCCGCAAGGATCTTGCTGTGGTGGACAGCCGCTGGTGGACGGTTGCGCTCACAGTCCCACAGATCGAATCGCTGAATAGTGGCCAGGAGATCGTGAAGGAAGTCAGCTATGTGATTCCGAGGCGCGGGATTGAGAATGAGCTGACGCCGATCGCCACGGATGCAATCTACTTCGAGATCTACCTGCACACTCAATTGGGTGAGGACGCTGACTACAGCGACAACGAGAGGAAAGTTGCTTTCGCTGTGGGAGTTGATTATGAGACTTCTGTCAACCTTCTTGTGTTCAGTTTGACTTCTTTCCTTGGATATGCCTTGCCAGACGATTCGCTCGCCAAGCTTGCTGATGCTGGGATTAACATCGCGTGGGATATGCATGGGATCGCAACCTCATTCTCCGATGGTGATTATGTTGGTGGAGGTATAGAAGTCGTTGACATGTTCGTCGAGATCGCCAAATACACAACGGAAAGCGCGCTTAGCCTTGGCGCTGGCGCAATCATGAAGCTTGTGAAGCTTCCGGAAACTGCCGTTGATGGTGCCCATGTGCTGCTCTTCAACATCTCGGTTATCCGAACGCTCATTGACAGGGGATTCGAGGAAGCCGCCGAGCTATGGGTACACATCGACATAGAGAGCATCGCCTATGCTCTCACGCATGGGCTATTCTCCAGTCTGAGTGAAGCGAGACGGTATGGCGCTGTGACGCTCCAGAATGTGTGGGATCTTGTCGCTGAAGGTGCTGTGGATGTTGCAGATGCGCTCGGGCAGGGACTGATCACTGCGGCGAATATCCTTGCGGGCATCGCACGCGGCCTCGTGGATGTCTGGTGGGCTATCGCCAACGGCTTGTTAGGCATTGGCGAGGCCATCGCTCAAGGGCTGATCTCCGGATGGGAATGGGCTACTACCGGGGCTGATTCGATCCTCCTGTCAGCCTACCATCCCACTGCGCTCTCCCATGTAGAGATCCTGGCAGTCGATAGCGCTGGTCGAAGGACGGGCCTCTTGCGCGGGTCAACGTTGGAGGAGATCCGCGGGAGTCAGGTGTTCGTAGACGGCGAGTCCTTCTCGATATGGATTCCGGAAGATGCTGGCGAGTTCTCAGTGAGCATTAGCGGTGACTCACAGATGGAACTGGCTTTGGAGGTGACCCATTCCACGGCTGGTGGCCCCGTCAAGCTTGAGTACAAGTTTGAGGTCTCTCTTCAAACCAGCGTCCTTGCCACTTCCGCAGTACTCATGCAGGATAACCGGCTACCAGTCGACACGAATGGGGATGGACTTGTCGATGATTGGCTCGAGCCCGATGCCGCATTTGAGATCCGCAAGGGCGACGTGAACGGGGACGGAAGAATCGACTTGGCCGATGTTCGGGTGGTGTACCAGGCAGCGCTCAGTTTGTTGGATCTTACTTCGCAACAGCTGATTGCTGCGGACATCAACGGAGACGGCGTCGTAGGCCAGGACGATGCATGTGCACTGGCTGAACTCATCTCTGGTCGGGGGGACGTCTAGCGAGTCCTGCGGGTGAAGAAGTGACCGCAGAGATTGGCGATGGAAGGAGGATAACTGTGCGAAAGCGTTTGACATGTTTGGTCCTTACAGCTTTCCTTCTGGGATGCCTGCTGCTATGCCCCAGTTGCGCTCTGTTCAGACCGACAGGTCCGTTTGCCCTGAGCGTTGAGTACTCAGACGAGGCAGACTCGATCGTCCTATCCGTCTCTGGGGCACCACAGCAGGGGGTTGCAGGGCTCTTCGTGGAGGCTGAAGCGATGCAGTTTGATCCTGACAGGGTACTGCTGACGGGAATACATGGTTTCAACGACTTCGCGATCCTATCCCATCACTTCGACAACGTTGAGGGGAAAGCCAGCGTTGTAGCCGTGAATCCGACAACAGGAATCCGCAACGGGGTTGTTGCCACCATCACAGTACTCCAAGTTGAGGAGGGCGATCCCGGCATCGTCATCGATCCAACGGGCATACACCTTGTAGACTCGCACAGCGCTGAACTGTACGACTTCCAGTGCGCGTCGAACTAGAGAGTTCCCGGCCATGGCAGCAGGCACCTGTCGATAGCGTGACTGGTCGCCCACTAGCAGGTTTCTGACGTATCCCGGCAGTCGTTCCATGCTCCCGAAAAGCCAGACCGCAGCAGCCTGCGGCAGGTTAGGGTTCGCGGTTCCTACTGAGAGGTTCTCCAATCGTTCACCTCAGGACCCGTAGGTACGCTGGTGAGTCTGTGCCGCCGGAGCGGTGAATCGCAGAAGGGCAGGCTACCCTAGGCCCAGGAGCTGGAGAGAACGAAAGTTCTCCAATCGTTTACACCGGCTCCACCAGAGAATGAGGGCCTCCGGGTAACCCGAAGGCCCGTATAACTAGTCTGCCTTAGGTGGCATGATCAAGAAGGAGTATTCTGAGGGACATACACTTCCCCCGCGATTGCTCCAAGCCTCTCGTGCTCCCGGAATCGTGTTTTCGGAACCGCTGATCTGCCCCGAGAACTCCTCGTACTCTACGGAGCCCGAAACACGACATCCCGTTGTCACGACGCGAACCCCGAAACCGCCATTGTCCACGCAGAACACGCCCTCCATCACTAGAGTGCTCCTCCCACTCAACAGAATGCCATCCTCGTCGTGGTATGTCACTTGGCCACCACTGATAGACAATCGCGCATTATCGGAAGCATGAATCCCCGATCCTTCGCTGTGCGTCACCTCAGAATCGATTAGCTGAAGAATCGCGCTACCCCTGACTTGAACAGCACTATCAGAATGAGAGTTGCCCCAGACTCTACAATCCTTGAGAGTTGTCATACCTCCCATTAGCTCCAACGCGATGGAGTTGAGTCCGATTCCGCAACCGACAAACGTGAGTTCGGCTTGCTGCGAGACTCGAACCGCTGTTTGTATATATTCCAGATGTGAATTGGATATCTCCACACGGGCTGAGTCGCTGACATCGAGCCCGACGTCAGATTCCAGAACGTCAATGCCAACGATCTTCAGAATGGCATTCCCTGTAACCGCGATCGCTTGGGAGGCCTCCTGAATAGCTAGCGCTCCGATAGTGACTTCGATGGAGTCTTCGGAATGAATGAGAATGCCTATCTGACGGGCAACAGGGTTAATAGTCGAACTGTATCCAATCCGGGTGCCTGCAGAGATACCCGCTAGGAATGCAAAACCAGCTCCCTCCAAGACGATACTCTTGTCAATGTACAACGACTCCGAGTAGACACCGGGGGCAACAGTGATCGTCGCTCCATCGCGAGCATCGTCAATGGCTGCCTGAATCGACTCTCCGGGATTCACCCATATCTGGAATCCACGATGTCGCGTAACCGTGCTTACATACTCATGGATGGTCATCAGGAGTGCCTGAGCAATCACAAGCTCATTCCTCCGCACGTCAGGCTGTAATGTTACATCCGCCGCTTGAAGCACGGCATCGAACGCGAGACGAAGCCGAATCTCGACAAGATCCTTCTGCTCACGCAATCCATCCAAGTAAACGCGGAATAGCGACGTCGGTGCCTCCGGCAGCTCCTCCGCGATAGAGTACTGTGCAATAATCTCAATCAAACTCGAAGGAAGCTCATTGTCATCATCGGCAGCCGCGCTACTAGTTTCTGATTGTCCTGACAGTAATCCGGCAATGGATTCCGCATGTATCGTCATATTGGTATTGATCGGCGAACTCAGTACCTGATGGATTAGCTCAAGCGCTTGATCGAGAGGATCTCTAAGCTGCCAGAGCATCTCGGAGAGGCGGTCGTATTCCTCTTCGAAGTAATCCCACCAGTGGCTATCTGGTGGAGCTGTTGTCGAGTACAGCGAATCTCCACCTATCCCTGTATATGCCAGGGCTACGCAAAGCACGCCTGCGGTGAGAAGTATTCGCCTACGTATCTGGGCCATGCTTCCTCCTTTATCACTCTCGGCCTACGATGCAGGCTGGGTATCTCAAGCGGCTATGAAATACCTCTCAAATCGGTTTCAATCGCGTCGCGGCTCAACTTGTAGCCAAACCCTTTCACATTCACGATAAGCTGCTTGGGATTGGGGCAAGCTTGACGAAGCGCCTTACGAAGAAGATAGATGTGCTGTTTGACATCCGCAGACGTCGCATATTCAGAGTCAGGCCACACGAGATCAAGCAATTCTTGGTCGGAGAAGACCTGCCCTTGGTTCTTCGCAAGAATAAGCAGAAGATCAAACAGCTTGGGTGTAAGCATGATCTGCTGTCCACGCAAGCGAACCTCACAGGTCGAAATATCAATCTTCAAGACTTCACATCTGTCTTCCCTACTTCTCTCTTCGAGTACGAAAGCTTGCTGGCGCCCGTACGCATTTACCCCTATTGCGCCGCCCCCGATCACTAGAAGCCAAGCACCTAATCCAATTGAAGAGAGTGAGAGCGCGTAGCTTCGGATCCTCTCAGAAAGCTCACGTCCTGAAAACCAAACCTGGATAGCGCCAAACGGAGTCTCTGGATACCCGGCAAGGACTAGCGGGACAACCACCATGATGTCCTCCTGCTCCAGTGGATAGGCTGTGACGTGAGAAGGAATCTCTTCCAGAGAAAGTGCAGAGGGTTCTTCTTGCAATAAACCCGTCTCGAACATAGAAAGAACCGTCTGCTCCTGCACAACGATTCCCACATAGCGGATGCTGCCCAGCAATAGAAGCCGAACCGTCGACTCCAGCGATTCCAATTGATCACGTATAACCCATCGCTCTACAGAGTCTTCAAAAGCAAGGGCCTGGCTTTCACAGCTTCGCTGGAATAATCGGTGTTCTGATCTGCTGAATCGCGCGACATTCAAAGCAGTGGAGATCCCCACAATACACAAGGTCACAAAAGCAATCATCGAAAAAAGAATCCATCGGTTACGCTGCCTCATCACGTAAAAACAGTAGATTCCTTTACATGCCAAGGCAAGAGGATTGCGCTATTTGATATAGATTTGATAAAGAAAGACAGTCATCCTCAGCCTCTCCCAAGGGAAGATGTATCAAGCGCCAACGCTTCTTCTCCTTGGGTAGAGGCTTTGTTGAGGATGTCAGTGGAATCTCATTGCAACTACTCGACGATAAACCCATCCGGCCAGGCGTAGTCTGATGGGCACAGTTTCGTGAAACCACCGCTAAGCATGTTCCCACTTCCAGTAAGGACTCCTTGGAATTCAAGTTCTTGAGAATCAGGGGTTCCGCAGAGCGAGATATCCCAGTGCAGGCTGTTCTCGAAAACGTTCCCACTAATCTCAAGCGCGCCTACAATGGTGGTGTCCATCGGAGGCGCGCTGACTCGGATTCCACTGGACACTGAATCGATGAATTGGTTGTTAGAAATTGTCACGGATGCGGTGCTACCCAAGACGATGCCTTCGAAGCACTCGTCGAACGTTGAACCATCAATGCGAACAGCGACCGTGCCGCCAACAAGAACGCCCGTCCCCAGAGATCCCCCAAACTCACACGCTTCGATCGCCACAGTACCGTCTCCAACGAGCATCACGCCACGCCCATCTCCAGAGAACTCGCACCCCTGGAAGGAGACTTTGTCGTTGCCAAAGACAATCACATCACAGCCGGATTCTGTCGTTTGGAACGAGCAGTCGATGACTTGACCACTCGAATTGCTAAACTCTATTCCGGTCGCCGCCGATTTGAGGCTCAGGCTCTTCACCCTAAAGGACTCTGCCCCATTGACTTGAATCGTAGGTGTGGAGTCATCTGCAGGAACGAGGCTGATCTCACCATATCCCACAACTGACAGACTCTTCTCAATGGTCAGATTCTCACGATAAGTTCCGGCGGACAGCACAAGCTCCCCACCTTCGGCAAGGAGGTCGATGGCATCCTGAATGGATTCATCCGGGAGCACATGCAGCCGAAAAGGAACGGGGTCAGAAAGGAACTCAAGCGATTTCGGGCACACGCTTCCCCGGATCTCGTTCCCATACCCTGACACCACACCATCTGGGAGCCCCTCGCCGCCAAAGATCGACGTCGGCATGGAGATGCCGCATCCCACGCTCTCGTTTGGGCCGGGCAATCCCTCCCTTCGATCCGCGACGGCGATTGCGTGGCTGAAGTTTCCGTACACCGTGCTGTTTACAAGCCGAAGCGAGGCGACAGGAGACAGCAGAATAGCGTTTCGAGAGCTGTCTCGGATTTCGCTGCCGTGCATCGTTAGGACCGAATCACCGTACAGAACGATCGCCCCCATGACTCCATAGCTTCCGACGATCTCGCACTGAGAAAGATGGATTATCGCGTCGCTGACCGTCAGCGCGCTGTCGTTATTAATGAACTTGGAATCCGAGCACCTAAACAGAATCTTTCCCGTAGACCCAAGGCTGACTGCTGTTTCATTCCCTTCAAACTGCATGCTTCGCAACGTGACACTGGCGTCGCTATTGACCAGGGGCGAGAAAACGGACAACCCGTTCCTTCCATTTCTGATAACCAAGTTCTGCATCTCTACATAAATGGGTTCGTCTGTAACAACGTAGATCACCGATTCCCAGTTCACACCTTCAAGGATGACATCGCCCTGTTTGCCTAGCCCAACGATCGAAATGCTCTTGTCAATCAGTAGACGTTCCCGATAGATGCCAGGCTCGATATAGAGCGTGCCTCCCTCGGGAAGGGCATCGATGGATACCTGAATCGAATCGCTAGGATCCAACCGCGCCTCCCGATCGGACGTAACCAGGGCGATATCTCGAATTCCCGAAACCAAGAACGGGTCATCGAAACCTCCACGAGCCGCCAATAGGTGCGCGTACGCTGTCCGAAATGCATCGCGAGCTCCGATTTGACTATACACCGTTCTTTTTGCCTCAAGAACAGAGGAATAGGCAAGGCGGACAAAATGCTCACCCACGTAGAACGCATCCCCAAGAAGTACCATCTGGCTCCACGGAAGCACGTTTTCCCATGTCGAGCGATCTGCTGTTCTCAGCATCTCATGGAGCTCAAGGATTCCCTGTGTTGGCCCCAGACCGTTCTCGGAAACCGGTTCGACGTTGGGCCCTCCCTCTCCCTCAAACAGGTTAACTAAGGCTTGCGCGACAGCTGCCTGGTCTGTTGAGTCGTACGAGCGAAATCCGGAAATCGCAAGATAGGTCGCCTGCTCAAGCAAGTCGCTCAATTCGGAAATCTGGACTTCATACAGCGAAGGCTCTTCAGCCGTCTCCGCCAGGGCTCCTGCGAAGGCGGCCCCAGCAAAAGCAAGCGCAAGCCCTAGCGTTTGCAGTGTTCTTTTCATGTTTCCTCCTTCGTGCGCAGCAAATCCTCGCCCCGCCTCAGTTGTCCATCATTCGTCACTCAGCGGGTTCTCAACGGGCGGCACAAGCGTGTAGCCGAACCCTTTTACATTGACGATCAGCTGTTTTGGATCGGGGTGAGCCATTCGCAGTCGCCGGCGAAGCATGTAGATGCACTGCTTGACATCGGCCGAGGTCGCGTAGGATGAATCCGCCCATAGCTCGGAGAGCAGGTCGTCATCGGAGTACGTCTTCTCAGGATTCCTCGCAAGAAACGCCAGAAGATCGAACATCTTGGGCGTCAGTTGAACGCTCTTTCCAAACAATTCCACGTCGTGGGTGTCGCAGTTGATCGTCAGCTCGCCGCATCGGAGAAGAGAAACATCTTCCGAACCGTCGCGCTCATGGGATCTTGCCCCTTGTACCCAGCGAACAATGAGCAGACCGAGAAGAAGCGAAATGAGCCATGCCCCCAGCGTCAACCCGACGACGAGAAGCCGGTGACTCCGAACACGCCTGTTGACGGCGTCGTTCGAAAACCCAATCTGAATACTCCCGGTTCCAGAACGCGGAGCACTTGGGAGAGAGAGGCCGACGAGGATGTCCAAACGCCCGGGTTTTCTTAGGCTCAATTCAGAGGACATTTCAGCCCTAGGCATGCTCAGTGCAAGCCGTTCCGGAACCTCTGAAAAGCCATCTTCTCGTTCATCGAGAACCAGTTCGTTTCGAAGTTCAATGCGGATGTACTGCCCACTGCCGGCTAACAACAGATCAGCCGCGCCTTCAAGCACATCTTCATTGTCTCGATCCAGCCAAGCGCCAGCAGCTCGTGCGAAGACCCGTGCCAGCTGGAAACTTTGATCTTCAAACCGCTGGTATTCATCGGATTCGAAGTGTGTCACGTTGACCCAAGCGATGCTGCCGCCAAGGAGAAGTAGCAATAGCGAGAACCCAAGAACAGCACGATAAGAACGCCAGCGCTTCATCACCCCATCACAATAGATGGCTTTCTAATTCAACTCAAGGGGTTTTCGTTCATTGATGCAAAACTGAGAGACTCCGCCGCCGTCGCCAGATTGCGGTGCCTTGAACGATCCGCGAGAATGACCCATCTTCCACGGGTGGAGGCGTCATGCACAACGAATCGATGGTCAACGAAGCTCAATTCCAGCACCGGCTCGATCGCCGCAGTACGGAATCCGTCAAATGGAACCGCTTTGAAGAGGATGTCCTCCCCATGTGGGTCGCGGATATGGATTTCCTTTGCCCACCGCAAGTAATTGAAGTCCTGAAGGCGCGAGTCGAGCACGGTGTGTTCGGTTATCCGTGCGAGCCGCCGGAGTTGCGCGGCATCATCGTGGATCGCCTCGAGCGAAGATATGACTGGACCATCGATCCTGAGTGGATCACCTTTATCCCCAATGTGTTCGCCGGCTTTCACCTCGCTGCCCACGCCGTTACACGCCCCAAAGACGGCGTCTTGCTGACGACGCCACTCTATCACCCCATGCTTCTAGTCCCCAAGAATGTCGAGCTTCAGGGGCAAATCGTCGAGCTGGATCGACGTGCGGACGGCGGCTACAGCGTTCCCTTCGATCGATTTGAGGACGCCATCACCGGACGCACCGAACTCTTCATTCTGTGCAATCCGCACAACCCTATCGGCAAGGTGTATACGCACGACGAGTTGGAGACGATGGGCGAGCTGTGCGTCAAGCATGACATCATCATCTGTTCGGACGAAATCCATTCGGACTTCGTGTACGACGGCCGCAAGCATGTGCCGATCGCCTCGCTCTCCAAGGAAATCGCCGATCGAACGATCACGCTGATGTCGCCCGTAAAGTCGTTCAATGTCGCCGGTATTCCCTTCGCGTTTGCCGTCATTCCCAATCCCCGCCTGCGCGAACAGTACGCGAATGCCGGCAAGGGTTTGGTCATTCACCCCAGTGCCCTGGGATTCATCGCCGCCACCGCCGCTTTCGAGCACTGCGATGCCTGGTCGGATCAGCTCGTCAAGGTGCTGGAATCCAACCGCGCCTTCATGGTGGACTACCTCCAACGTGAACTGCCCGATGTCAAGATGACGCCGCTTCAGGGTACCTATCTGACGTGGCTCGATTTCCGAGAAACTCCGATCAGCGAAAATCCCTACGAGTTCCTGCTGAAAAACGCGAAGGTGGCTACGAATGACGGCCGCATCTTCGGCCCCGGGGGAGACGGCTTCATCCGCTTGAACATCGCTTGCCCGAAGGCTCTGCTTGAAGAAGGGTTGGAACGAATCCGAAGCGCGCTGCGCTAGAAACCTGCTTCTCTTCTCCAGATGATGGGCCGCGAGATAAGCATGGGGCTGCGGACAGTCTCCTAATTGCTATTACGGCCTCCGTCCATTCACAGCATTGTTGTGCAAATGCTCGGATCTGTCTGGGCCACACTTCTGAAATCCTGGATCACACATTGTTGGCGCAATCCAGGTGATTCGAATGGCTATTCGCAACAAACGAAGCTCAGAATCTAAGTCAAGAAAAGATGGGTAGCTAAAAGGCAGACCACTGGGGAAAGCAATCTCGCTCGCCAGTGGTTCTGCCTTCTTCAGGCTAGTCTGACTAGCACGTACAGGCCCCCCAGTACGTGGTTTTGCGGCACTCGACGAACCCTCCATAGCCATCATCGCATTGTCTCACCCATTCGGATTTGTATTCACCCCAGTAGGAATACTGACCACACTGGTAAGTACAATCAATGAGCTCGCGGTCATCCTCGAACCACGGACCGCATGGTCCTTCACTACACTCATCAGCAAAGGCTATAACCGACAACAAAGAACTAATAGCTAGTATCGCGATCAGTACCTTCTTCATGTTTCTCTCCTTTTCTCATTTGCGAGTTTCTTCGACCTCAATGAGGAGTCCGAAAATCCCAGACATTAGTGATCATCCTCTGTACTCTCTTGCCTTTTCCAGCTCATGAGCACCCTACAAAGACTGGGATACCATTGCTGCGATATCGGTCTCTGCTGATATGTAATCAATAACCCAAGCGATCACCCCCTTTTCGTTAAAGAACACTGCAGCTGGGCTGCTTGCGATGTGATACAGCATCACCACTTCTATACCCACCAAGGCAATACCTGACTGTATGACCTCAAACTCTGCTGAGAATTTAGAAAGATCGAGGAGAGTGCCGGTGCTTGTGCCCGAATTGGATGTCTCCACCAACAGAAAGAGGAGACGAACTTCTGAAGGCCACATCTCTGCGTTGATGTTCAGCCGATCCGTACACGGACCGCAGGCGTTGTTGACGAAGATAGCAAGAAAGGGGAAGAGTCTTTCGCCGAGTATTTCTGACTCCCCGCCTACGTGAGTGTAATGGAATGAAATGAACTCCTCACCTATTAGCTGCTCTGGCGAAGGCGGATGTGGAATCTGCTGAACATATCGCACAGCTGATATTAGTGAGCCATAGCTCGGACGTCGCTCAGTGCCAGCGAGTTTCCTTCCAAAGGCAAAAGCGCAAAGAGCTGGGATGGATTTCATCTGCATAGATGATGCGACTGTGGCCGATGGATCAATGATGGCATTGTGTAAGAACAGCGGAAGGTACTCACCTAGCACTGAAGAGTCAGGGATAACTATATAGCAGGCGGTTTCAGGGTACTCAGCTTGAGCCTCAGCAAACCATTCATCGAGCTTCTGCAGTAATTGGGAATCGTGCTCAGCGAGAAACACGTAAATCGATCTCTCCTGTATTAGACTCTCCGTTCGAATTTCTGAGCCATCCGCGAATACGTAGCTTGCCTCCCATCCGAATACTCCTAGAGCAACCGTGATAAGTATCAACATACCGATAAACGCTTCTTTCTGCATTTTCATACTTTCATTATACACTATCTTCGTACGAATACATAATTTTCCATAAATAATGTCGTTTTAGCTGGCTTGTGCTCTAAACATGATTTGCTGATCACCTTGACTTCCTAGGATCTGTCTTCAACAGGAATTTCTAGAGACCCTCGAATAATCACAAGTGCCTAGATGGGAAATTCGTCTCCGCGATGTGCTTTGTAATTGACGTAGCGATTGCTATGTCTATCGCTCCACCAAGCATTTAACTACTGCAGACATACTCCATTTGCCACAGTAAGCCTGAGCCAAAATGGAGAGTCTGAGAGCAATGTGCGTTGTGAACTGAAGATACTGTTAATTGCAACCGTTAGAAGAGGCTAGCTTGTTTGTGGCATTGCGATATTCTTTCCTCGCCAAATCTCATTGGTAATGCACGCGCCTTTTGGCAACCTGCATCTGAATCAGCGTCACGATGAAGATAATGCCAAAGAGAATGATTGAGGCGGCCGCGGCGCGTCCATAGTGCGGTGTTCCGAAAAACCCCTGATCCATGATGTAGTACACAAGCGTTTGAGCAGACTTTAGTGGGCCTGGACCGTTGAACAACACGAAAACCTCGGTGAACACCTTAAACGATCCGATCATGGAAATGATCAGTAAGAAGAAAATCTGCGGCGTTAGCAAGGGGACCGTAATCTTCCGCCACACCTGGAATCCCGACGCGCCATCAATTCGCGCAGCTTCATAGTACATCTGATCGATTCCTTGCATTCCCGCCAACAGAATAATGGCTTGATACCCCACATAGCGCCACACATTAAGAATAATCACGGCGGGAAGAGCATATTCGGGTCGATTCAGCCACGCAATCGGTTTCGTTCCAAATAAACCAAGGACGTAATTGATCAGTCCATACTGCTGGTTATACATTAAGCGCCAAACCATAATGACGGCGACCATGGGCGTAATGTATGACAGGAAAAAAGACGTGCGTGCGAACGTGCGAAATCGTAGAGATTTGTTGAGCAGACTCGCGACAAGCAATGCTAAGAAAAGCGTAACGGGAACACTCACTCCTACAATGACTACTGTGTTCCAGAGCGCTTGCCAGAAATACCTGTGCCCAAAGATGTACCTGAAATGATCAAATCCGATAAATCTTCCTGGGAAATCCGTAAATGACACTTTATACATGCTCAACTGAAAGGCGGAGAAAAAAGGATAAAACGTAAACACAGTGAGAATCACAATGGCAGGCGCCAGATAGATATAAGCCCACGCCGTATCCTTCCAGAAGGACGGATTGTGCCATTCAAACGGCATCGGACGTTTCCAGAATGCCAGGTTTTTCAGTTTTGACATGATTAGAGGCTGGACGAGGGGCGCTAGGCCCCTCGTCACAGCGATTTATCTCCCTAGTAGTCGAGCAAGGATTCGAGTTCATCAACCGCCGTTTCGAGGGCTTCCTCGACCGTTGCGGCACCCAGCATGACTTCTTCGCACATCGTGCTCAGCGCGGAGCGCATATCACCATAATTGGGATGGGAAAGCGATGAAACGCCAAGCGGCATCATCTGAGACGAAGCCACAACTTCCGGCGCGTTGAACTGATGCAACGTCCACACAGCGCTGTCCAAACCTGACTGAGTGACCGGAAGATAACCCGTGCGTGCTGCCCAGTATCCGGTATATTCTCCCTGAAGCAGGAACTTGAGGAACAGTAATCCAGCATCGATTTCGGCCTGCGGAGCATCCTTAAAGATACCGATGTTGGTTCCCTGAATGAACGAAGCGGATTTCTCACCAACCGGCAGAGGGGCTGTCTTCACGGTTAGCCCAGCACCTTCGGCAGCTCGGTTCCAATAGTAGTAGCCTGCAGAGGTATCGATGGCCATCGCGACGTATCCGATATTGCTGTTCAGATACTCGCTTGTAACCCAAGCGTACGGAGCAAGGCTTGCATAGAACTCAAGCGCTTCAATACCGGCCTCGTTGCCAAGCAGGACCTCGGACCAGTCCTCGCTGAGAATCGATCCGTTGTTCTGCTCAAGCAAGCACAGGAACTGCTCTGGGTTGGAGGCAGGGCGAATACCCGTTCCGTAGCGATCAATGACGCCATCGCCGTTTTCATCAACCGTGTTTTCCACACAGAGGTCGTAGAATTCCTGCCACGTTGTCGGTGGCGTTTCCACGTATTCCTCAATGTAATAAAGCACCATAATGGACTTGTTGAACGGAACCGTCAGCATGTCCTTATACAAAAGTCCAGGAATGATGTCGGCGACTTCTTCATCCGAGAAGTAGGGGCCCAGCGGAAGCAGGGCATCCGCTACGGGAGGAATCCAGTCTTCGTAGAAGATGGTCATCGTCGGAACTTCGCCGGCAACGACCGCACCCGTGATACTCTGCTGGAGAGCGCTATAACTGCCCTGATAGATCCACTCAATATCTATGTGGGGATAGAGGGCTTCGAACCAAGTGGCGAGCTGTTCTAGAGTTTCATTGTGGCGCTCGCTAAAGCGATGCCAGAATTCGACGGTAACCGGCTCCTGAGCCATGGCGACAAATCCCATGGCGAAAGCAGCTAGTAGGGTCACGATAACAAGACTTCGTAGCTTCATTGTGCAAGACCTCCTTGAGGGCATTGACCATTCCTTCATGGGTGCAGACACTTCGCTGATGCTTCTATAAAACACCACCTCCAGCACAACTCGTCAATCCGATTACTTGATTCCTGATCTTGCAACTCCTTGGATAAACTGCTTCTGGGTGAAGAAGAAGAGTACGAGAACAGGAATAATCGCCAAAACAGATGCTGCCATAAGTTGCTCGTAGGCCGTGCCAATCTCGCTGGAAAACACCTGCAATCCAACTGGGACAGTCCGCATTTTCGGACTCGTTGTCATAATGAGAACCCAAGTAAACGAGTTCCAACTCCCCAAGAATTTGAACAGAGCAACCGTAAAAATCGCTGGTTTGGACAAGGGAACCATGATGGTGAACAAGAATCTGAATCGGCCACACCCATCAATGCGAGCTGCGTCTCTCAACTCGTCCGGCACACCTCGGAAGAACTGCCTTAGCAGGAAAATCCCGAAAACCGAGACCAACCAAGGAATGATAAGTGCTTCGTATCTGTCCAGCCATCCCAATCGAGCAATCGTTACGTAGTTTGGAAGGAGTAGCATCTGTCCTGGGATCATCAGTGTTCCCAGCATAATGGCAAAGAGAGCATCTTTACCAAAGAACTTCATCTTGGCGAACGCATACGCAGCCAGGATTGTAGTAAACACTTCTCCAAGGGTTGTCGTAATCGCCATAAAGAAACTATTAAAGAAGTATCTTCCGAAAGGGGCTGCATTCCATGCTTTCACGAAATTCTGCCATTGAAACGAACTAGGAATCCACTGTGGTGGTGAACGAAGAGCTTCTGCTTCGGTCTTGAATGCTGTTGTTACCATCCAATAGAAAGGGAGAAGCATAATCGCGCAACTTAAGAACATAACAACATATAGAAAAGTTCTGTACAACCTTCGACGAGTCGTGTAGTTGACTTTCTTATCGAGTTGGTGCAATGCGCCCCCCGTGTGCCGTGGTGAAAGGACATCGAGTATAGCATTTAGGATGTAATCCGTACAACCAACTTCTCTGAGAAGCTTGAAGAGAGGTCAAAGCATTCAAGATTACGTGCTTTTCTTCCGAATCAGAGCGAACACACCGCCGATGACGAGTAACACCACCGCGCCAATCAGCAGATTCTGCCAACGCCGCCAACGGACGTTCGAGGACAGTGCCTCTTCAGGTTCATCCCCCTCGGATTCCTCGACCGACGTTTCTTGCATGGCGATGTCTTCAGAGCCATCGATAGGTTCGGAGCTGTCTTCCGGCTGCTCAGTGCTCGCCACGGTTGAATCATCCGGTGTTTCCAAGCTCATCGCGAAGGAGTCCAGAATCTCGTCCGGCGTCGGGATCACCGTTCCCTCCGATTCCCGTGCCACCGATACCGTTTCAACCGCAATGCCGGAAGGGTCCGTCGCAACGGTGACATAGAAATAGTGCTGCTCGATAGAGACATCCGAACCCTTGATGTGATCGGGCCGCGTGTATCGGGGTCTGGCTCCCCCGCCTCCTACAACAAGGTACCTGACGCCATCGCGCAGGATGTTCTCGTAATGGTGAGAATGGCCATTGAAGACGATATCGACCTCGTTTTCAACGAAGATCGGGTGGTAGATCGAGTCATAGAAAAACCCGGTTCCATACTCACTATCCGATGTAAATACCGGGTGGTGGAAGATAACGAACTTGTGTGGCTCTGCGCCGGATAGATGGACCGAAGCCCATTCCTGCTGTGCACGGATCTCATCTGCGCGCCGAACATTGGTATCCAACCCAACCACGACGACATCCCCATAATGCAACGCCCACCACCGCTCGTTCAGCTTCCCACCCCCTGGCGGAAGCGTGAAATACTCGTAGTAATAGCGATGATTTTTCTCATGATTCCCGAGAACGGGGAGGAAGGGCGCACGCAACAGCATATCATCGAAGGAATCGAACCAGTGATCCCAATAGTACGTCGATGACCCTTCAACTAAATCCCCAGCATGCAGGATGAAATCGAATGCGCCGGGGGCTTCCCCGATTGCGTCGCCCACCAGCTCAAGCCGATTGGTTCCTTCGTGCTGCAATTGAGTATCTGAAAGCACCGCGAAACGAATGGCCTCTCCCGAACCGGGTTCCGTACGGAAAGTTCCCACCCGGCTCGCTCGATCAACCTCATCGACCGTTGTCACCACGCGATAGGCGTACCGCGTTCCTAGTTCCAATCCATCGAGCCGGACACTGTACGTACGCGGTTTCTCTTCATCGCCGTGGGGCACGTTGTGAACCGTGTCAAACGATCCGTTTGCTTGGTAATGGGATTCAACGGTGTACTCGATTCGCGCGGCAGCAAACAACTCGTCGGAAAGCCAGGCGATCGTGACGCCTGTTTCATCCGGCGCTCCGGAATAGGGCCCATGCGCGAAATCGGCAAGCGTACTGACAGAAAGCAATCCAACTAGCAGGATAACAAAAGCAGAAGTTCGCACACGTACCTCCCAGTTCGCTCAGACTACCGGAGCGCTGCAATCCGATCAATAGGTCAAGGGTGTGCTGATCGTGGGTGCCCTAGGTATCGAAATCCGCCGCGTCCGATGATGGCGTTTCCAATAACGATCGAGTGGACTCGGGACAACACCCGGCGGTGAGATTGCCCTCCGGCTCTTCAGGACTAGGGATCAGGTTGTCATGGCCTTGCAACCGCCCTGTGAACCGCAAAGGGTGATCGACGCTCTCGGTTCCATAGCACTTTATAGAAAAGACGGCGAGTCCGACCTTATTTCGAGTGATGGTGCAACGATCGAGAAGAAGATTGCCTGCGCCGGCCACCACAACGCCTTGTGCGCCATTGGCTTCGATCCGGCTATCCAGCAGCTCGTGAGCCCTTGAGCTCAGAAGAACAACGCCAGAGCCGCCATTCTCTAAGACATTGGACGCATAAAGCCGAACGGATGTATCGTCAAACGCGATGATTCCATAGCCCTCACTCTGAGAGACGTCGCAGCGCTCAAGCCGAAGTGTGGCCTTATCACGAAGCCAGATTCCAGTCCCAATGGGGCTGCCAAACACCGTTCCGAGAGAGACAAACTCAGTAGCTGTCGATTGGCCGCGTCCATTGTCATGGATATCAACGTCTTGAAGCTCAATGTCGGATTCGCCTCCGATGTTCAGGCCGTACTCACCATTTTGCTCGACTGAGCCCCCGATGATCCGAACGGTTCCCGTTGTCGCCGCCGCGAAACCGGCCGCCGCGTTCGAGAGCATCTGACAGTTCCGCGCCTCTAGCGACGCCTCTCCCGTGAGTGTGATTCCGTTGCGCGGGCTCTTGCGCATTGTGCAATCGTGAAGGGCCACTTGAGCGACATCCCGTGCAATGAGCGCACCGGATTCGCTCCGGGAGATCGTGGCATTGCTCAGTTCTAGGGATGCTTCTCCCGCAACTTTAATCCCCGATCCCCGTGAGCTGGAAACCGAGAGCCCGCGGATCGCCACCTCGATACCCGCGTCTCCCGAAACGGCGATGGCGGGAACGGCTTTCGTGACTCCGATAACCTTGACCTCGCCATCGGCCTCAAGAATGAGAGATTTGTCGATAGACAGATTCTCTTTGTAGGTCCCGGACGGAACAACGATCGTCTCTCCCGGCTCCGCTGCATCGACCAGTTCCTGGAGAGAGAGCCTCGACCCGCCGGAGCAGGCAACGAGAAGAAGAGGAAGCAGAACCAGCATCATCACCATCGCGAGTCGCCGGTATCTGACTCGTATCACGTGGCGTTCCATACGTCTCCTTTCCGCCGCACGAGAGAAACGCTCGACACATGCTCGCTCGATTTTGAGGCTATCACGATTTTGATTATAGCTCACTTTGTTCAGTTCACAGCATTCGTCCTGCGCCGTGGAATCCCGACAGCGACAAGCTACAATGACGCCGAAGGGAGTCACATCGTGCCGACAACTCAATCACTCGGTGTCCGAGACGTCTGTAAGTCGTTTGATGCCGTGCATGCCGTACAAGGGGTCTCGTTTGAGGCAACTCCGGGCGAAATCCTGGGGCTTCTCGGACCCAATGGCGCAGGCAAGACCACGACCATCCGCATGATCATGGGTATCCTGCGCCCTGATGATGGCGAGATTCAGTTCTCCTTCGCGGACTCGAATCCCAGCGTCTTCAGAGAACGCGTTGGCTACTTGCCCGAAGAACGCGGGCTCTACAACGAAGCGAAGGTTGAGGATCTCCTCGTCTATTTCGCCGAGTTGAAGGGCGTCCCGCGTTCGGAGGCGCGACGCCGTGCGAAAGACTGGATCGACCGCCTGGACCTTTCGGACTGGGCAGGGAAGAAGGTCGACAAGCTGTCCAAGGGCATGCAACAAAAGGTTCAATTCGCCGCCGCCGTTCTTCATCAACCGGATCTCGTCATCCTCGATGAACCCTTCTCCGGACTCGATCCCGTTCATCAAGATCTCATCAAGGCCTTCATTCATGAGTTGCGGCGGGACGGCATGACGATTCTGCTGTCCTCGCACCAGATGAACCGAGTGGAGGAGCTATGCAACCGAATCTTTCTTATCCATCGCGGCAAGCGCGTGCTCTACGGCGACCTGATGGAAATCAAGGAATCGTTCGGCGATCACAATGTTCAGCTGCGTTTCGAAGGCAACAGTGATTCCATTCGATCCATGGCCGGGGTCAGCGAGCTTTCCTTGCAGGATGGCCGCGCCGATTTCGTTCTCAAACGTGGATACGATCCCGCCGACTTTGTGCGCGATCTTCCGGAAGGCCTTAGAATCCGCGCCCTTCACGTCGATCGTCCGCCGTTACACGACATCTTCGTCAAGACGATTGGAGGAGGAACGCATGAAGCTGCGTAAGGTCATTCGTTGGGAGTTCAGGGCCGCCATCGCCAGCAAGCAGTTCCTCATTACCACGTTGCTCGTCCCCGCCATCATGGCCATTGTGGGACTCGTGATCGCATTGGCCGGAGAAGGATCAGGAGGTCCTTCGGAACCTCCGCCGCCATTCCTCATTGGCTTCTTCCTGGCTGTCATTCTCTTCGTCGGCGCGTTCATGTCCGGCGTGATGGCCATGTATGCCATCATTAAGGAGAAACAGTCTCGCGTTGTCGAGCTCATGCTTTCTAGTATCTCGGCGTGGGAGCTGATGGCAGGCAAAATCATCGGGCTGGGCCTGGCCGGGCTCGTGCAAGTGACTGCCTGGTGTGTCACCCTGGTCATTGGTGTGAATCTGATCGCCTCGTTCCCATTGTCATCCTTGACCCTCGTTCACTGGGTCACGTTCCCGCTGTATTTCATCTTGGGATACCTATTGATCGCGTCCATGTTTGCCGCCGTGGGCGCCGCCATCAAGGACGTGCATTCCGGCGGAGCCATCGGGCTCATTGGCATGATCCCCTATCTTCCGATGATCTCGATCGCCGCCATTATCGAGAACCCAACAATGCTGTGGTTGCGCATCGCCCAGTACTTCCCGCCGTTTACCCCCAGTATCATGATGCTGCGAATCGGGGCGTTGCCCGCAGTGACCGACGGCCAGGAGTTCGTTCCCCTATGGGAGATCGCCACGAGCCTCGTAACGCTGGCCCTTGGCGTCTTCCTGATGATGCGTTTCGCGTCCAAGGTCTTTCATATCGGGATGCTCATGTACGGCAAGTCCGCTTCATTCCGTGAGCTTTGGAAGTGGGGCCGGCAAAAGACGATCTAGACGAGAGGAGTTCCATGACGCTGCAGGATTACTTCAATGATGGACTGACCGTTGACGCGTACACGCAGTTATTGAGCGAGGACCAGAAGAAGCTCCACGAGAATCACGAACGCCGGGCGAACATCGACTCAGCGTCGGTTGAAGCCGTTCGCGACTCCGGCCCCCACAACGTCCTTGTGATCACGGAGCCATGGTGCGGCGACTCGTTGGCCATCTTCCCGGTCATTGCCAAGCTGTTCGCCGAAGCCGGGTGCGACGTTCGCGTCGTCCAACGCGACGCCCACACCCAATTGATCGATCAGTACCTCACCAGCGGCGGACGCGCCATTCCCATTGCCGTGGTTCTGGACGAAGCGTTCGTCGAGCGCTTTCATTGGGGACCGCGCCCTGCCCCGGCTCAAGCGATTGTGATCGAGAACAAGCCGAAGATCGCTGCCGGAGAGGTCGAAAAGATCGAGGTTCACAAGAAGGTGCGTGCGTTCTACGCTCAGGACAACGGAAAATCGATTGTCCAGGAATTCGTCGCCCAGCTGGCGAAGTAGCTGCTCGAACGGCGTCGCCAGCCGGTTAGCCATTGTCAGGATCTGTCTTCCTGGGGGGACATCGCCTTCATTCGGTCAAGCCGCTCGATGAAGGCCTTTGCCATCGCAAGATCGATGTCATGGGGATTGAAGGTCAGCCGCTTTTTCTTGGGGCCGAGCAGCAAGAACAGCCTGCCGTCCTCAATCGCCGCTTCGACGTCGTGAATGGCGTGCTCAATGCCCATGCCCGCACGCTTCTGCGTCCATTCCACCCAATTGGGCAGCGACTTAGCGATGCGTTTGGTAATGGCGCGCTTCAAGATGCGAGCAAGGCCGTGTTCGTCGCCGCTCTCCGCTTCGTCCTCAAGCTTGGCAATGACCTCTCGAATCTGCTCCTTTGCCGCTTTCCCGAATTCCACGACCACCTTCTGATCGTCGGTGAGGATGATGTCCATCTGATCACCCGGCGTTTCGATGCGTGCGACTTCAGGACGCCAAACAACTTCGTAGAGATGCTGCTCGCCAACGCCCTTGAGCTCGCGCTCGCCCATATCTCGATAGCACAGCTTCTTTAGCTCGCCGGTTTCGCCCACGACAGTGGATGATGTCACGATCTGCCCGCCCTTGGCTTCGTCCGCCAACCGCTTCGCGAGATTGACCGAATGGCCGAACAAGTCGTCATCCGTCCGAATCGCCGTTCCCCAAGACAAGCCAATGCCTGCCGAGATCATGGGATCTTCGTCTTGATCCTGGCCGCAATACTCCTCGCACAGGGTCTCTTGCATGGTGGCCGCGCACTCGACCGCCTGACAGGGATCATCGAAGCTCGTCATCACGCCGTCGCCATACGTTTTCAACAGCCGTCCACCGTATTGGCTCACGCTGGCGCCGACCAGATCGACAAACTGATTGGCAATCTGAAACGCCTTCTGATCCCCGTGCTGAGCCGTAAACGAGGAAAACCCCCGAAGATCGCTGAATTGGATGGCAATCGGACGCTCGTTGGACATGCGAACACCTCGGCACTCGGATGGTGTCAATTCTAGCTGCCCATTCTGCAAAAGAAAACGCCGCCCGGGTGATGCGGGCGGCGTGATGGAATCGTGATCTCAGCTACCGAAGGATGAAGACTTGCCCCTTGTCCGTGAAGTGCGCATCGCGGTTGGACGCCATCACCACGTAGATGTAGACGCCGTTCGCAAGCAGCTCTCCGTCTGTATCTCGCCCATCCCAGGCAAGGTCAAGAACGTTGTGTTCTTCGGCTTCCCAGACCAGCCGGCCTGACAAGTCGTAGACAGCGACCGTGAAGGTTTCCGCCAACCCCTCGCCGACATAGGCAAAGGCGGTGGATTCGGAGAACGGGGAGGGAGACGCATAGAAGCGTTCCACCACAAGCTCCGAAGCCACGATGGTGACGGAAGCCGAGCTGATATCGTCGGGGTCCGATGGATCGACGTAGGTTGCCGTCACCTCGTCTCCGGCCACAACGCCTAAATCGAGCGCCGCGGTAATGAAGGCGGCGGCTCCTGCTGCGGGAAGCGGCACCAAATCGTAGGTTTCGCCATCGATCGTCAGCGCGTCTTGCAGCGATCCTGCATCCGCGATTGACGAGTCAACCACCTTGACAAAGATCGGCTCGCCTTCGATATAGGCAGCAACGTCATTGCCCTGGGCATCCACGAAAGAAACCTGGGAACCCAATGCCATGGCGCCGCCGACACCGACCTTGATCGAAATCCAGGCCACATCGGAGTGGTTGGAAGGATCGTTGTAGACAGCGAGAAGCGTATCCCCCGGCAAAACGCCCAACGACGGCGCGCACTCATACTGATTCACCAAATCGACGCATGACACCGAGACAAAGGACCCGGAATCCACGCCGGTTTCCAGCAAATCAAGCGGCGCCCAGCGGCCGTTCCGTGGGTTCAGCACATACAGCTTCGCCCACTCGCCCGGACTGAAGATGTTAGTATCGCCGAGAATGTCGTTGACGACATGCACGTCGACATCATCGACCCCACATTCCAAGTGGTTGCTCGCATAGTCCATCGGCCCGAATGGAACGTTCTGGCCAGCGTTGCCGTCGCCATCCCAGAATGCATCGATCCGCTCGCGCCGCCGCCGATCCTCGTCCTGATCCGGATCGACGACCTCGATGAAGACGCAATCGGAATTCAGATACCCGGACACCCGATTCCCCTGCCGATCGAGGAAGTACATCGTCGTCTGGTCGCCATCGAAGACTTGAGTGTCTCCGATCTCGAACACAGCGAACGAGACGTCATTGGCGACGCGCACTTCCTGAATGGTCGGCGGGAATGCCGTCGAGGTATCGATGTCGCCCAACTGCTGCATATCCGCATCCGTATAAACGACGTCGTTGTAGCGGGCATAGACCGAATCCTCGTTAAAGGCTTCAAGCTCCCAGTTGTCGAGTTCCAACGAGTAGCCGCCCAATCCAAGCGGATCGCCGATGCCCATAGCATCCCATACCGAGATCAAGCGCATGCCCGTATTCGTAAAGAAAACCGGTGAATTGCTCGAGACCTCGTCGAGGATCAGCCATTCGGTGTCATCGACTTCATGCGGATCGCAGACCTGAACAACCACGGTTTCCGGACAGCACGAATCGACGTTGGCATTCGCATCCGTCACTTCGATGTAAACGGGATCGCGGCCGATCCAGAATACCGACTTATCCTCCCGGTTCGCATCCGTGAAGCGAAGGCTGGAGTGATTCTTCTCTTCGATATAGGCGAGGTCGAGTTTGACATCGTCCTGATCATTCGGGTCGACATAATACGCCACCAACGTGTCGCGGATGTTGAGCGAGTTGAATCCCAGATCGCGAAGGATCTCGTTCAAATTCAGCTCGAAAATCCCTGAATCCGCCGACGTTTCCACGGCATAGAACATCACGCGTGTCACGCCTGACGCCGCCGCGGTATCGAAGGATGTCACATTGTCGTCGCCTTCCGTCGGATACTCGACATAGAACGTTCCTTGCTCATTGGGTTGATTGCTCCCATCCGAAGCCAAGTCAACAAAAAGGCCGGAATCGTAGATCGAATACCACACGATCGGCACCGTCGGGTCAGGCACATTGCCCGCCAAATCGGCGACACCACCGTAGCGCTTCAACATGCAGAAGTCATTGGCACTTGTGACTTGCAACGGATTCCAGGAGCCCGGATTCACGAGGATGAAGACGGGAACCATTTCCACATCGCTGCTGCTCAGGTTCTCATCCGGATCGACCACGCGCACCATCGCAGCTTCGTGACCATCCTTGTACACCTCGCGGCCCCACTCAATCGTCGCTTCCGTATCGATGATCTTGGCCTGTGTCAGCGCCACATCCGACGGATCGTTCTGATCGACGTACAAACCGGTCAGCGTATCCATGTTCTCGAAACGCCCCAGCATGTAGTGTTCACCAGCGCCTGCGGGCGCCCCCGGCGGCAGGTAGGCGTCGCCGTCCGGGAACTCGAACCCAGGATTCGTCGAGACAACGAACAACTGCTCATGATCGACCCAAATGCGGTCATCGCCATGGTCGTCGTCATCGCCATCCGCGTAGAGATAGCCACCCCACTCGAAGTCCGTCGGCTCGACCGGGCCACCAATGGCACCGTCGTACGGCCCCACGATGTGAGACTGGTATCGTCCTTGACCGTCGAACGAAACGCGCGTTCCAATCATGAACGGGCGTGCACTGACGAAAACGCCCGTGCTACTGCTCGTTTCCTCAAGGTAATCCGCGCCGAGGTAACCGGCCGATGCACCTGGCCAACGCCCCTTGTGCGGCGTATACCCGACTTCGCCATGGAAGACGTTGTCTCCCGCGCCATCACCGTCCGTATCGACACCGTTGATGTCGATATAGCTTTTCCACACGATGTGCGCGCCGGTCTTGACATCCAACACCTTGATGTCGGTCCAGACCTTATCGCGAACATCGCAATCGATGTCTTCATCCGGATCGATCACCACGATCCAGATCTCATCACCCTCTTGGACCTTCGTTACGCGATTCTCGCCGTTCTTGTCGTTCGCGAAGTACATCTCCGCGTCCGACGCCCAAACCACGAGAACCGAAGCAGCGATGAACAAGACAGTCATGAGTGCGGCTACTGTCCATCTAGCTTTCACGATTCCCATCCTTTTCTTGCAACTGCGTGAAACAACGCGCGGCCTCGTCGGCGAGGCGCACGATCATGCACTTCCACAGAACGCAATCCGCGTAGCGTCGCGGCCCACGTCCGTGCCGTAAAGGCGACCCAAAGCACCAACGGTGCCGCCTCCCAAAGCACGCGAACCAGCCACTGAACCACGGTCAGCATTCGCGCCACAAACGGCCCGACGTCCGTCAAACCGATGGCGGCATACGACAACTGAACCGAAATCACCAAATAACTCACATGAATGAAAAACAGCAGGACCACGCTCAGGCCCAACCGCGTGATTCGTTTGATCCATCCCAACCCCGGCGTCGCTGCGAATAAGGCCACCAGAGGAATCAGCGCGAAATAGGTATAGCGATCGAACCACGTGAACGGCTTGATAGCGCCCTCTCCGATGATTCGATACACCCACAGTTCGCCACTCTGGGCGTCAAGCACCGACACATCGGGCGATTCCACGATATGAAAGCCCACGCGCGCCACGACCGTCACCAGCTTCGTATACGTCGGCACAATCAGCGGCCATGCCAACGCAAGCACGATGAGCACAACGACGAAGATGCCGAGGAATCGAAGCAACAACGAAATCAGTGGACTCAGAGCCCTAGCTCGTTCGCGGCGCATGCGCCCACCTCCCCGCCCACAGCAGCCACAAGACCACGGCAATCACAATGAGCAGCGACTGCCAGATCAGCTGGTGGGCCGAATCGATGAAACCCGGCCAATGCACGCCAATGAAGAACAGGCTGACCAACCGGATGATGTTGACGATGAAGATGCCGCCAATGCCGATGGCCGCCCCAATCAGCTTGGCCGTCCATCGCGCCGGAAACGCCATCACCGCAATCAGGAACAATCCCGTTGTGAACAAGCCTGTACAGGCCGTGACCACTGAGATTCCGAAGATGCTCGACTGCACCGTCGTGCCCTGCACCACCGTGTCCTGGCCGAACAGGTTGAGAAGGACCGACGAGATGTGCGCCAGCGCACCACGAATCGCGATCATGACCGGCTCGCTGTTTGCCGCCAACAGCAAAACAGCCAGCACGCCAACCGCGCTCGCGGCAGCGGGAATCCAGGGTTGTAGAACGAACCTTCGGCGAGACGACATCGCGCCTCCCTAGGCCCGCGCCATTTTGCGGCGTCGAATCCAATGCCACGCGTACGACAGGGCAAACAGACAGCTAGCCACAATCATGCCCCACTCAGACAGCGTTGGTGCATCGATGGTTCCCGACAGCGGCAAGGGTCCGACCGGTTCGTCAATGGTGAGACACGTCGGATCGTCCTCATCGCCCGTTGTCGGGTCGTCGGTTGGCGTGGATGAATCATTGGTTCCATTGTTGTCGGAATCCCAATGGACGTAGCCCTGGTTGCAAACCTGATCGCCCACCTCGAGATCGTCATCCATCTCGACGCGGTAGGTGATCGTGACCGATCCGCCCGAGGGAATGCTGCCATCCCAGACAATGGTGTCGCCGTCGAGCGCGGCAGTTCCCGAGGTTTCCGTGATCTGTCCCGTTGGGCTAACGCCGGCAGGAAGCAGATCCGTGAACTCGTGCCCCGGATTGTCTTCCAAATCCGAGCATCCGTAGTTCCAGATCGTCACTTCATATCGAATCGTATCGCCGGGCTCCACGGTGCCGCCGTCGGTATCGACCGCCAGCTTCTCGACCTCAACGTACGGCGCATTCGGTCGAATCAGCAGGTCGGTTTCGATGGTCAGGCAGTTGTTGCTCTCATTGAGTTCGAGCACATCCGACCCCGTATCCACACAGACCAGCACATCGTGCTCGCCCGATGGCGCGGAGTCCGTGTCCCACTCGAACGTGAGCACCGTGAACTCGCATCCCGGCAAGCCGTCGACGGTTTGGGTTCCGATGAGGTGAGCCATGTCATCGTAGTACACGCTCACATCGAAGGTCCCAGCATCGCCGCAGCTCAAGTTATCAACAGTCACCGTGATCGTGATGATGTCGCCTTGGCACACATCACCCGTCGTCCTTTGAATCGAGATCCCGCCGTCAGCGAGGCCCTCGGTTCCATCCGCTGGTAGCCACAGGTCAGGCAGCTTAGTGCAGTCTTCCTCAGCCAGCACCACCCACGGAAGAAGCGCGATGGCCAGCGCAATCGACAGAATCTTCCCCATCATGCTCAAACCTCGGAGTCGATCGATCAATCGCACCACTTCCTTCCCCCAGCTTGGACATTCCAAGCCAAGTGCAATACCTCTGCGAGGCATTACCAAACATTGTTATGGGGATCACGTTCGAAGGCCGGGGAAAGGGGTGATTTGGGATGTACTATAGATCACATTCGGGTGTGCACTCGGTGCCGTGCGAGTGTGACGAATGTCACGTTTATCGGCCTATAGAAAGCCGGCCCTTTCAACTTGCGGTCAGACTGGAGCGGCAATCTATTAACACAAGTGCAAATGCACTTGTTCGTCGCCTATGGAATGAGCGATACTCAAACCCATGAGCAAGGCATTCTTGTTTGTGGACGAAGCTAACCTCTATATAGCGGCCAGGAATAAGGGCTGGAAGATTGATTGGGTGCGCTTTCTCTCTCACGTCAATACACAGTTTGACATTGCGGAAGCGTTCCTTTACGAAGGAGAACCTACAGAGTCCAGCATTCGAATCGGACGGCCCACAGCCACGGATATTGAAATCGCTGGAGAGAAGAAGCGAAAAACCAAGTACTTCGAGAAGCTTCGTAACGCTGGGTATACCGTCAGACATAAACCAGTCTCAACAATCAACGGGCGCAATAAATGCAATTTCGATGTTGAGATAGCGGTTGATTCAATTGATCGACTGAATGACTACGATACATGTGTGTTGGCGAGCGGGGATGGCGACTTCATACGCTTAGTCAAGTATCTGCGAGGGAAGGGCAAAGAGATACACATTATTGGACCAAAGAAATCCAGCAAGGAACTCAAAAAAGAAGCTCGCGGGAACTTCAAATCAATCCGAGGGATGAGATCCCATATAAAGAAAAGCTAGGCCCAGCTCAAGGCCGGGCCCAATCACCCTGCACTTCGGACTTACGGGCTTCATTTGTGCCTCATACTATAGACCAATCTATAGAAATGTCAAGGGGTTTACATCACCTGCCAGCACCACCGCTGACCTTCTTTGGCTTGTCCCAGTACGGACTCTTGCACTTCGGGCATACCCTGGGTGTCTCTACCTTGTTCCGAGGCACCCACTCATGCCCACATCGTTCAAGTCTTTGAGGTTAGATCTTTCTTTGGGGGGCATCTTTGGAATCAGATCTTCATTCTTGAATTGGCTATCGGTGCCCATTGAAGATCACTTGTGCAGAATGTTGCGGTATCCTCCAGATGCTGCTCTTTGCGTCCTCCGCGATCTCCGCGGTAAGGCTTTTCACGTTGCTCCGTTGTCTGCTGGAACGGAGACGCTCGTCCGGGCGATTTCCACGCATCTCTCCGATACTCGCGGAGACCTACCTCTAAATCCGGGTACACCTTAGAGATGGCCACTTCTCGTTCCGCGGAGGGACTTATGAAGACGATGATCGGCGTTCTCTGCCTGGCACTGGTCCTCACATCCGTTTCGACCTTGGCCCAAAGTCAAGACGATGTTCGCGATCTCTTCGTTCGCACTGTGGATGGAGAGGAACAGCCGTGGCTGCCCCTCATCTTTGAGCGGGCGGATCTGACCTACAACAACGTGCTCGATCTCAAGTCGCACATGTTGGAATTCGCTATCGACGCGAGCTTTACCGACGACAAGGAACTTCAAGCGCATCGATTACTAGTGGTTGAAGAGATCGATGCCAATGAACTCAAAATCGACACGCTTGATCTCATCGTTGATTTCATCTGGGCCACCATCCGTCTTGAATCCAACTTCACGGACGACGGCGAGTTAGCCACCCATCAAGCCGACGTTATTGCGGAAGTCGATACCAACGAGGATAAACTGGACATCGTCGATAGCGTCGTCGACGACATTTGGGCCACCATCAGTTTGGAGTCCAACTTCACAGACGATGCCGAGTTGGCGTTCCATGAAGCCGCCGTCATCGCACAAATCGATGCCAATGAAGCCAAGATTGATACCGTTGATGGCATCGTCGATGACATCTGGGCCACCATCAGCTTGGAATCCAACTTCACGGATGACACAGAGTTGGCGGTTCACGAAGCCGCCGTCATTGCCCAAGTTGACGCCAATGAAGCCAAGATTGATACCGTTGATAGTATCGTCGATGACATCTGGGCCACCATCAGCCTGGAGTCCAACTTCACCGACGATGCCGAGTTGGCGATTCACGAAGCCGCCGTCATCGCACAAATCGATGCCAATGAAGCCAAGATCGATATCGTCGATGGCGTGGTTGATACCATCTTGACAACCATCAGTCTGGAGTCCAATTTCACGGATGACACGGAGCTGAGTATCCACGAAGCGGCCGTGATCGCCCAAATCGATGCCAACGAAACAAAGATTGACACCGTCGATGGGATCGTTGACAATATCTGGAGCACGGTCAATCTCGAGACCAATTTCACCAGCGATCTTGAGCTGTCTTCTCACGAAAGCGCCGTGATTGCCCAGATTGATGCCAACGAAACCAAGTTGGACACCATCGATACGGTCGTGGACAGCATTCTGACCGCGGTGGACGCCGAGATTACAGCCATTGAAGCCCGCTTGGATGATGGAACCCGGTTCACCAACGACACCGAGCGTACAGCCACGGAAACCAATCTCACAGCAGAGATCGATGCCAATGAGACGAAACTCGACACCCTCCTTGCCGCCGTCGCCACGATCGAAGGCAAGATCGATGCACTGCAGATTGATATCGATGCCATCAAGACACACCTCGGCATCTAAGTTAAGGACTAAGTTTACGCGTTCGCCTTGATCGCTGATCGTGGTCAGGGTTCGACTTGACGCACGCCCCATGAGCGTTGCTGAAGCTGTCTACGCGAGCTTGTTTTGTTCGATGTTCACGAGCGGACGCACGAAGAATCCGATGATGGCAATCAGGATGCAAATGATTCCGGTGACCTGGTACCAAAAGGCGACACCCAGCCATTCGCTCACAGGACCCGCAAGCGCCAATCCGATCGGCGTGGACAACGCGGACAAGCTCCCGAAGGTCGCGAAGAACCGCCCCTGCATTTCCGGAGGAACCGTTGACTGGATGATCGCTGAAAACGGGGAATTGGCGATCGAGCGCATCACGCCTGACAGCAGCTGTCCTCCCAGCACGAGCCAGAAGGCGTTCACCGGTGCGATTCCAATCAGGAACATTCCCGCGCCCATTCCCACGATGCCGATCAGGATCGTCACGATCTTTCGGCGGAATCCTCCCCACACGCTGAGCAGAAGACCTCCCGCAATAATGCCCGCACCCATGATGGCTTGGAGCCATCCAAGTTCCGTGGCCCCCTTCCCAAAATGCTCGAAAACAAGCAGCGGCATCAACGTCCGTGCCGGCATCACGAAGATTCTCATGATGAGCAAGGTACACAGGAGCGCCAGCAGGCCTTTCCATCTAAGAATGTAGGAAAAACCGGCTCTGGTGCCAGACCAAACCGAACGGATGGTCACCGGATCTTTCGACGTCTTCTCCGGCTGCGGAATCGTCAGAAGGCATAGAGGCAAGATCGCGAGCAGCGCCGTTCCGACATCGATCAACATGACGCCGTGCAACGGAAGCAACGCCAGTGCCAACGCACCCAACGGAGGCCCCATGATGTCATTCACGCCCCGCATACTCATGTTCAAGCCACTGATCCGCGTCAGGTGCTGTTTCGGCACCATCAGCGTCGTCGACGCAAGCATGGCAGGCGAATGAAAGAGGCCGCCCAGTGCTCGACCGATCATAATCAGATAGACATGCCAAATCTCCAGGGCATCCGTCCAAAAGAGGTAGGCCAGCCAAAGCGAAAGCAGAGCAATGAAGCCGTCTGAGATCAGGATCACGAGCCGCCGATTCCATCGATCAACCAGAGATCCGACAAACGGACTAAGCAGGATCGCCGGGACAAGAACAACCATGGATGCCGTTGTAAGAACGATGGCGGAGCCCGTCGTTTCCGTCAGCCACCAGATCAGGGCAAACGAACCAATCGTGCTTCCAAGCAAGGAAAGCCGCTGCCCCGTCCATATCGTGAAAAAACGGATCGTCCAATGCCTTGAAGCTTCCCCCATCTTGTCCCCCCCGGTCTCATTGTCCTAATTGTTACCGATTCTCTCTGGGTCCCTGCTCGCGCTTGCCGTTGGCCTTCAGTTCATGACCAACTCACCCAGCTTTTCGGTCCGCGTGCGCGTCAGCGCGCAGATGTCGTAGCCCGCATCGACCAAATCGGCGATCATGCGTGCGCCCACGTAGTAACTGACACCATTTGAGTAAAAGCGCTCCAGCATCGCTCGATCCGCCGGGCAATCCCAGTGTGCGAGAACGTCCGCCTGCATCTCAGTTTCCTTGGCAACGGCTTCGGCGGGGTCCCCCAGAGCGGGCGAGCATTCGGCGATGCGGTGGGGGGTCAGCGGCTGACCCAGCAGCACAAGCGGGAACACTGTGGCCAGTCCTTCGGAGAGCGTGAATTCGCCCACTGTCAGTTGATTTACAGTGTAGGACGAGTCGTCGATGTCACGATAAAAGCGCTGAACGCGGTAGAGATGGTTGTACTCGTGCGCCACTAAACCTTCGAGGGATTCAAGGCACTTCGCTCGCTCCAGTCCCAAGTACAGATACGGCTCCTTGGCAGGCAGGGCCATTCCGTTGGCATGCCCAAAGCCGACAAGAAGGTAGACGGGAAACGGCTGATCCGACGGAAGAAGCGTCATGGCGTGGCGGATGGCATCCCTCACTTTTTGGACCCCATCCGCATCAACAAAGGCACGGGCGTTCGCCAACGCGGCCGCCCAATCCATGGCTTCGACATACGGCCTGAGGCCGTCAACGTCATGTTGATAGACAACATCGAGCATCGGCTGGAAGGCACCTCTGTACGTCTCGAAGTAGCCGCTTTTCCATGTCTCCCACTTCCCACGGCGCTCCGATTCCACGAGACAGGCTTCAAAGTCGTCGACGCCAAGGATGAGAGATGGATCGACCGGCTCAATGATATGGATCATGGTTTTCTATTGTATTCTCTGTTTTTTAATTCATCAAGCCCCCTTTGCCGTCTTTTTGGCGATACACTTGTCTCTGCAGCGCTGAATGGCTGCAGATTTTTTACATCGAAAAGTGAGGGATAAAGAGATGGCTCATCGAGCCGCTGTCGAGGATATGGAAGCGAATCATCATGTCTGCTGGATGCTCGACCTGCCCGGATGTTTCAGTTCGGCAAGGACCCAGGATGAGGCTGTCGCGCTCGCTCCGGCTCGGATCGCCGAGTTCGTGCGTTGGATAGGAGAGCATGATCCATCAGCATCGCTCCCGGATCCTCCGTTTGACGTCGACCTCGTCGAGACCTTCGATGCCTTCCCTTGCGGTGCCGATCCCGAATACCTGGTGAACGCGTTCTTTGAGGACGACCGGCGTCCCCTGACTACAGTCGATATCAAGCAAGGGCTACGGACACTGGAGTGGTCGAGACGCGATTTGTGGGCTGTCATCGAGCCGCTCTCCTCGCATGATCTCGATAGGGTCATCGATGGAGAACGCCGAGGAAGTATCTCGGGAATTCTCGACCACCTGTGTCGCGCCGAGAACTGGTATCTCGGCCAACTCGGCCTCGAAACGAACTGGGCGCGCCTTCCCGATGACCTTCACGACAAGCTTGCACAGCTACGAGCGCATACTCGAAGGCAACTCGCACGGCTGGCGAACGATTTTCGAATCACCGAAAGCTGCGAGGAGACGTGGTCAGCGCGCAAGATTCTGAGACGCACGCTTTGGCATGAACTTGCCCACACCGAGCAGATTCGGAGACTGACAACGTAAGCCAATCCTTCAAGAGAGAACGTGTATGGAGATTCAATGAATTGCATTCGCTTGCTGAATGCAGTTGGAGTCCTGTTCTGCATTTGAGAACCTAGATGAAACGACTCAACAACACGTGATCTTGAGACAGGGACCATGACGCAGTAGAGTCTCATCGGCCAGTCAACAAGCTGGCCAGCAGCCGTCTCATTCGCTCAATCCAGTTGCTTTTTCCCAACAACCTAGAAGGAGGTTCGATGCCCCATCTCAAACGTTACGTCGGTACAAAATGCTATCTGGCAATCCCGATTCCCGAGGATGCCGAGAAGTGGAGGTTTTGGGATAACAACCTCGACCTCGTGCTTCCAGCGTCCGGTAGCGGCTATCGCACGCCTGTAACATCCATCTATACAACCGGCTCCATTCCCCAAGATATTCCCCAACACTTCTTCTCAATCATCGATCGAGAGGCTGATCTAGCCATCGGCTGGTGCAAGATCGATCGCATTCATCCGCTCAACCGGCGCGGCGACATCTCCATCCTCATCGGAGAGCCCGGATATCGAGGCCGAGGCTACGGGCAGGATGCCCTCCATTTGCTGCTTGATGTGGCCTTCAATCTGGCCAACCTCGAAAGTGTCGAACTGCATGTCTTCGCCTTCAATGAGCATGCCATTGAGTGCTACAAACGGGTTGGCTTCCAGGAGGTGGGGCGACTCCGAAACGCTCGGATCATCGCTGGAGATAAGCATGATGTGGTGATTATGGATATCCTTTCTTCGGAATTCGATTCGTCAAATTCCAACATCCGCATGGCTGTGGAGAAGAAAGGCAGGCCTACGTAGCGAAGTGAGGAAAAAGAGATGTTTAACATCTATCAAGTCGATGCGTTTGCAGAGATGGCGTTCTCAGGAAATCCTGCTGGCGTCTGCATCTTGGACAAGCCCATGAGCGAGGCTTGGATGCAATCAGTCGCCATGGAGATGAACCTCTCGGAAACGGCATTCCCCGTTCGCCGTGACGATGGCGAGTTCGATCTGCGATGGTTTACGTCCGCCGTTGAGGTCGATTTGTGCGGGCACGCCACCTTGGCGACCACGCACATTCTCTATGAGACCGGTGTGTTGAAGCAGGGCGATGTGGCTCGCTATCACACCCGAAGTGGAGCCCTCCAGGCGAGACAGGTTAATGGCCTCATCGAGCTCGATTTCCCAGCTACACCGCCTGCAGATTGCGAAAACCCAGAGCAGATTCTGCGTGCGCTGGGGTTGGATTCCGCCCTCTACGTCGGACGTCCACGCTTCGACTATCTTGTCGAGGTTAAGTCCGCCAACGTCGTACGTGAGCTCGCTCCAGACTTTGCCGCACTCAAGGCGTTCGGCGTTCGCGGCGTCATCGTTACCGCAATATCGAACCTTTCCGATGACGACTTTATCTCCCGCTTTTTCGCCCCCGGCGCCGGCATCGACGAAGACCCCGTCACAGGATCCGCACACTGCGCGCTCACTCCCTACTGGGCGAAAAGGCTGGGCAAGGACAAGCTACGCGCCTATCAAGCGTCCAAACGTGGAGGACGGATTCTCTGCACGCTGGAAGGCGATCGTGTGAAGCTGGCTGGAAAGGCCGTTACGGTCTTGAAAGGCGAGCTTCTTCTTTAACATCGGTCCTGATCGTATTTTTCATGGGTTCACCCTTTATTATACGTCGTATTGTTCATTGCTATTGGGTATAAGAATGAGCAAACGGGAATGATATTGACATGATCTTTATCGATCAGCTCCGCAAAGACTTCGTGATCGGGTGGCCGCATCGCCGCATCATTCGTGCGGTTCGGGGACTTACGTTCGAGATACATCCCGGCGAAATCTTCGGTTTGCTCGGCCCCAACGGCGCCGGGAAAACAACCACCATCAAGCTCATTTGCGGCCTGCTGCACCCTTCCGGCGGATCGATCGCCATCAACAATGTCCTATGTACACGTCGCCATCCCCAACGCAAGCTCCTGGGCGCTGTTCTCGAAGGGAACAGGAATGTCTACTGGAATCTGAGCGTTTGGGAAAACCTCATGTATTTCGCCCGGACAAGAGGAGTGTCCTCCCGTGTGGCCAAAGAACGTGCGGAAAACCTCCTTAATACCTTCACTCTGCTCGAGAAACGAAGAGATAGCGTTGGCAGTTTGTCTCGCGGCATGCAACAGAAGCTCGCCTTGTGCTGCGCCATGCTTCCGAACCCACCCATACTACTTGTCGATGAACCCACCCTGGGCTTGGATCTCTTGGCCGCGCAAACCATCCGCACGCAACTCCGATCTTTAGCCGCGAACGATCGAAAAACCATCCTCCTGACAACCCACGATATGCAACTGGCGTCGGACATTTGCGATCGAATTGGCATCATGCGAACGGGAGAACTCGTTCGGCTAGGACCCGTCGAAGACTATCGCACGACCTTCAATCAGGTCGAGACGTCTTTCTATCTTGAGAGTGAGCCGGGTCCACCTCTACTCCAAGACTTGGAGCCCCTGGGAACACGATATATCGAAAACCCGTCCGGATCCCCACCATTCGAACTCACACTTGTCTCTCACGGAAGCCTCAGCACACACCATCTTGAAGAGATCGGCAAGACGCTTCGCCGCCACGAGATCGCGCTTCGGGGAATACGAACGCATGAAGCCACGCTGGAGCAAGCGTTCCTGAAACTCATTGGCGAGGACCGCCCATGAAGGCCTTCTTCGTTCAGTATGCCGCGGAATTGCGCCGAAGGGTTTGGCTGCTCAAACGGTATTTCCTGGGAGGGATTGCCGATCTCTTCACGCTTTATCTCATTTTCGTGGGCATCTACTTCAGTATGCGAAGCCTTGTTCGAACGGTATCTCCCGAGGAGTTACGCATATTGGCGTCTTCCCAAGTCATCGGTTTCGTCGCCTTCTATTTCGCATCCATGGTGCTGAGCTCGATCAACAATCAAATTCGGCAAGAAGCCGATCAGGGAACGTTGGAACAACTCTTCATTGCTTCCAGAGGATTCCTCGGGATTATCGTGTGCCGGCTTCTTGCAACCTTCACTGTCGATCTGATTCGAGCCGTTCCGCTGTTCTTGCTGCTTTCATTGACCACTCAGCAGTTCGTCTCTTTCTCACCCATGCTGTTTCTCGTCTTTGCCCTCGTGCTGATTGGCGTCTATGGCTTCTCATTGCTATTGGGAGGTCTGGCCTTGCTCTTCAAGCGAACGGGACAGCTACCCTTCCTGTTCCAGGTGCTGTTTCTGGGGTTTGGATTCGCATCGTTGTCACAGCTTCCAAATGAGGTCGAATCCCTGCTTTCCGCGTTGCCGTTCGCACGTGGGGTCACACTGCTCAAAGGCCTAGCCAGCGAAACGATGCCCGGCTTTAGCCTTACGTCTCCGGAGTTGCTGCTCCTTATGGCAAATGCCGTTGGGTATGCGACGATCGGCTCGCTGTTCTTTCTCTATGCAGAGCGGTTGGCAAAACGAAAAGGCCTATTGGGACGTTACTGAATTCGGAACTCCCTCAACCTGATCCCAATCACGCGGTCGATAGCCACGCTCTCGCCTCAGATACCGCCTGCTTACAGAGGGCTTCGGCAAGGCCGACGTAGTTGGCGGGTTCCAGCGCTTTGATCCGTGCGACAAGCGGCTCGGGGAGCTCCAGCCCATCGACCCAAGCCTGCACGGCATCCAGTGTCATCGCCCGTCCACGCGTCAGCGACTTGAGCAGCGCGTACGGATCCTCGACCCCTTCCCGGCGGAGCATCGTCTGAATCGCTTCAGCGAGCACTTCCGGATGGGCGTCGATGGCGGCGCGCGCCGCATCACGATCGATATCGATGCGATCGAGCCCCTTCATCGTCTGCTGCAGTGCGAGGTAGGAGTGCGCCAGCGCTACACCGACATTGCGAATGACGGTCGATCCGGACAGGTCCCGCTGCATGCGCGACTGAGCCAGCTTTTGCGCCAGTGCAGGCAAGAGCGCGTTGGCAATGGTGATATTGCCTTCGCTGTTCTCGAAGCGAATCGGATTGACCTTATGCGGCATCGTGGACGATCCCACTTCACTGCTCACCGTTTTTTGGATGATCTCGCCGTGCGAGATGTACTGCCAGAGGTCGAGATCGAGATCCTGCACGATGGTGTTGATCCGAGACGTCAGTGCAAGATACTCGGCCAATCCATCGCCAGGCTCGACCTGCGTCGTACACGGCGACCAGGCGAGATCAAGGTCCTCTACAAACCGTTGCGAGAAGGCGATCCAATCGTGCTCAGACGCGGCGATGGCGAACGCTGCATAGGTCCCCGTCGCTCCATTCAGCTTTCCGGCGAAGGTCTGCTCGGCCAGCTGTTTGGCTTGCCTCAAGAGGCGAGACAGAAAGACGGCCATCTCCTTGCCGGCCGTGGTCGGACTGGCGTGTTGTCCGTGCGTTCGCGCGGGGAACGGGATGGCGCTCCAAGCTTCGGCGAGATCCGCCAGCTTGGCAATAAGCCGCTTGAGCTGAGGCCGTTGGTGCTCGTCACGATAGCGCTTGAAGATCCGAGCATAGGCAAGGTTGTTTACATCCGCGGAGGTCAGAGCGAAGTGGATGCGCTCTGGCTGGGAGAGATTCAAGCGCTCTCTGAGAAAGAGCTCGCACGCCTTCACATCGTGTACGACATCGGCTTCGATGGCCTTGATGCGATGGTAGTCTGCCTGACCAAACGCTCTGAAGAGCTCCTCAATTCGAGATTGCTCATCCGCAGACAACGGATCGAAGATTCGAAGCCGATCAACTGCCGTGAGATACCGCAACTCAACTCGACAGCGTTCTCGCGCCAGTGCGATCTCTGAGAAACACTCGCCCAAGGGAGCGAGCATCTCTGCATAGCGACCATCCAACGGTGATATCTCGTGCCGCACGTCACACCCTCCGTCTCCGTTTTGGCCACAGGTACAACAAATGCTACGTAAGCCTGAAGCCCACGTAGCATAGCAGATCTTCTCGTCGCTTGCCTTCGTGTAGGCGCTATGCCTGCTGAGGGGTGCGGCGAAGGAAGACGATCCATTTCAGCCCAGCCACGAACACAACCCCACCGATGATGTTGCCCAAAATCACGGGAATCAGATTGCGAACGACCATTCCGCCTACGTTCAAGAAAGGAGAAGCTTCGACCGCGACGTGTCCCTTGAGGATGATGCCCATGGGAATGAAGAACAGGTTGGCGATGCAGTGCTCGAATCCGCCCGTCACAAAGGCCATCACGGGAAACACGCAGCACAACACTTTTCCAGGGACCGTCTGCGCGGAGGTCGCCAACCAGACGGCGAGACAAACGAGCCAGTTGCACAGGATGCCTCGGAAGAGTGCCTCCACAAAGCTCAAGTTCACCTTGGCATTGGCAATCCCAACCGCAGAGATGCCCAGCGCGCCGTCGCCCAACTTCCACAGTCCGCTTCCGATAATTAACCCGACGACGAGCAGGGATCCGAGCAAATTGGCGAAGAGCACGATTCCCCAGTTTCGGAACAGACCCGCATAGCTCGCCTTTCGCTCAAAAACGGAGAGAACGAGAAGGATGTTCCCCGTGAACAACTCCGCGCGGGTCAGCACGATGAAGATCAGGCCGACACTGAACGCAATGCCGGTAATCATGCGAGAGAGACCAATGCCGACAAACAGATGGGCATCCATCGCCAGCGTCGTTGCCAACTCCGCGCCAAAGGCGACATAGGCGCCACCCAGGAGTCCAAGAATCAGCAAATGGTGTGCCCGTTTTCGAATCTTCTCAACCCCGGATGTAGAGGCTATACCCCTGGCAACAATATCGGGACTAATCGCATCATGCTCCATGTCACTATTCCCCTCGATTGGTGAGTTTGTGTGTGTTAGATACTCCAGCTGGACAGGGAGTCTCGATCTCCACCGAACTGTAGGATGTCGTGCACCTGCCCCTCTCGAATTGAAAGACCTGAGACAAGTTCGAGTTCGGCTCGCTCGTGGAGTTGCTCGATTGATTGGCATCCGCACGAGGCCATGGCCGCCTTAATCTTGCTCAGGAACTGGGGCAGATTATCCCGCAATTTACCGACGTATTCCACAAATCCCTCGACACCTTCGAGGAAAGAGGATTGACTGTAGCGAGCAGGACTCCACTCGCGTGCTCGCGCCGATCCCTCGCCCCAATACGGCTTCATCGTGCGGCCGTTGATCTGGAGCTTGGAGGTCGGGGATTCATCCATGCGGGCGAAGTATCGGCCCATCATGACGGCGTCAGCTCCCAAGGCAAGCGCGATGACCGCATCCTTCGAGTTGACGATGCCGCCATCCGCAATGACCGGCAAATAGGCTCCCGTTTTGTCGGCGTAGCGATCACGGGCCTCCACAACATCGATGATCGCGGAGGCGAGCCCACGCCCAGTTCCCTTCTGTTCTTGCGTGATGCAGATCGATCCGCCGCCCATGCCAACCTTCACCGCACCTGCGCCGGATTCGGCCAAATAGGCGAATCCATCGCCTGTAATGATGTTGCCTCCAATGACTGGCAGCGCGGGGAAGCGATCCCGAACCCACTCAATGGCCGCTCGCTGATAGGAAGAGAACCCATCCGAAGAATCGATGCTGATAACGTCAACGCCCGCCTCAACGAGAGCGGGAACGCGTTCCGCATAGTCGTGGGTGTTCACGGCGGCCGTTGCCAACAGGCGCTTATTGTCATCGACAATCTGATCGGGATTGTCGAGGTGATCCTCGATGTCCTTGCGAAAGACCAGTGAAAGCAGCCGGTCGTCGCCATCGACGATGGGGAGCACGGCGCGATGACCGTCAATGAGCAGCGCGTTGGCCCGCTCCAAATCCGTCACATTGACGCCGACATCCAGCTGCGCGCGAGGGACCATCCGCTCCGACACGGGGAGTTCGGCATGCGCCAACGCCGAGTAATCCCGGCGCGTGATCAAGCCAAGCAGATGCCCCGCCTCATCGACCACAGGGAAGGTCGAGAATCCGGCCTCTCGCCGCAGGACTTCGAGATCACGAATCGTCATATCGGAAGAGATCGTCCGAGGTTCGACGAACCCCGCCTTATGCGACTTGATGCGGGCGACCATCTGAGCTTGGGACTCCATGGATTGGGAGCAGAACACGACGGCGGCCCCGCCCTGTTTGGCCAACGCAATCGCGAGCTTCGGACCCGACACGGCCTGCATCGCCGCCGCCAAGACTGGCGCGTGCAGCTTGAGGGCCTCGCCGTTCTCGCAACGTACGAGTGGCGTCGTCAGGGAGATGGTGTCCATCGATGACTCCGGGGATGTCAATCCGGGAAGGAGCCGAAACTCCATGAGCGTTCGAGAGGGTTTCCAGTGGATGTTGCCAGACATCGCGCCTCCTGTGATCGTGGGCCTTCCTCTTTGTACAGCCCGTGGAAGTGAGGATCAAGCGCCAGGCCGGGGACAATGGTGATGCCGACGCGATGCCCGTAGAATGGCCGTTCGCCGAGGAGGATTACGAGGGATGAAACAGGTATTGGCTGTCGCTGCCGGAGGCGCCGTGGGCAGCGTTTTGCGCTATTTGATTTCTCGACTCTCGTTCACAACCGCGTTTCCGTGGAGCACGCTCATCGTCAACCTCGCTGGGAGCTTCATCCTCGGCCTCTTCTTGGCTGTGGCGGGTGGACGTATCACCCTGTCGCTGGAGTCGAAAGCGTTCATCTCCGTCGGCCTGCTCGGCGGATTTACGACCTTTTCGACGTTCACCCAGCAGACGATCTCGCTCTGGCAGGCCGATCGATTCGCTTTGGCCGGATGGAACGTCGCACTCAACCTCATCGTGGGGCTGTTCGCCGCTTGGCTCGGCTGGCGGGTGGGACGGATGGTCTAGCTTCGGGCGAGAGCCCTTCCCCGCATTCACCCAACAGCTTGCGGCACGAAGAACCATGTAGCGCATGAACCCGAAGGCTCCATTCTCCGAGTTTCAGTATCTCTTCACACCCTTCGCGTCTTTCATGGCAAAGAAAAACGGCGGTTGCGTGATCGCAACCGCCGCTTCAGGTTTCCATCTACCGTGGTCTAGTTGACGAGTGCCTCGAATTCCACTCGGAAATGCTTGAGCGCGCTCGTAATCGGCAGGATCACCGACTGTCCTAGCGGACACAGCGACATCGCCTGCATGGTCGTCGAGATCTCCACCAGCTTGTCGAAGTCGCGGAGTTCACCCTCACCGCTGCGGATCTTAGTCATGATCGTCTTCAAGGCAGTGGTTCCCGCACGACAAGGCACGCACTGTCCGCACGATTCGTGTTTGAAGAACGTGAGAATGCCATCGAGCATCTCAACGATTGAGGCATCTTCGCTGAAGACGAGCACGGCGCCCGATCCCAATACAGCCGAAAGCTCTTGCAAACCGTCGAAATCCATCGGCTTGTCGAGGCAATCCGGACAGACGAAGGCCCCGGCGGCTCCGCCGATCAGCGCGCCTTTGAAAGCCTTGCCGTCCTTCATCCCGCCGCCGTACGTGTCGATGATTGTCTTCAAACAGGTACCCATTTCGGCTTCCGCGAGCCCCGGCTTCTCGACGTTTCCCAGGATCGTATAGACCTTGGTTCCCGGACAGGTCTTCGTGCCGAACGACCGGAACCAGTCGGCACCGTTGAGCAGGATCGGCGGCACGTTGGCCAGGGTTTCCACGTTGTTGACGACGGTCGGCTTCGACCAGAACCCGACAGCTCCCGGATAGGGAGGTTTCAATCGCGGATAGCCTCGTTTGCCTTCCATCGACTCGATGAGCGAGGTTTCTTCGCCGCACACATAGGCGCCCGCGCCTTTCTTGATCTCGATGTCAAAGGAGAAGTCGGATTCGAAGATGTTCTGCCCAAGGAGACCGGCCTCGTGCGCGGCATCGATGGCTGTCTGGAGCCGCTCGATGGAAAGCGCGTATTCGCCGCGGACGTAAATGTAGCCCTTGTTCGCATTGACGGCGTATCCGGCGATCATCATGCCTTCGATCAACCGATGCGGATCACCTTCCAGAATCAGGCGATCCTTGAATGTGCCCGGTTCGCCTTCATCCGCGTTGCAAACGATGTAAACCTGCTCGTCCTTCGCGGTGAATGACCACTTCAAGCCCGTCGGAAAGCCAGCGCCTCCTCTGCCCCGCAGCCCCGATGCCTTCACGATGTCGATCACTGCGGCCGGGGAGATGTGCTCTTCGACGATTTTAGCCATGGCGCTGTAGGCGCCGACGGCGATCGCTTCTTCCAAGCTATCGGGATCGATCAAGCCGCAATTCTTGAGGACGACGCGCTCGGATCCCACATCAGCGGCCATGGGCAGGTGCAGCACAAGACGCTTGACCGGCCGCCCCTTAAGGAGGTGCTCGGAAACGATCTCACGAACATCGGCGGCCGCGACATTGCCATAGGCCACGCGATCGGGATGCACGACCAAGGTCACGCCCTGTCCGGTGAATCCCGTGTCGCCGGTTTCGATGACTTCAAACTCGGCATCAAGATCATGGGCGGTCAGCGCTTCACGCAAGGCGGTTTCCACATCCCGCGCACCAGCCAGCAGGGCCTCATCGTTGATTCCTAAGAGTATGTGACCTCTAGCCAGTCGCATCGTCCCTCCTCACGGCCTCGATGGCTTCCACCACGCGCGCTTTGGTCAAGTTTCCATGGACCTCTTCATCGATCATCATGGCGGGAGCGACGCCACAGACTCCAAGGCAGCTGGACACCTCCAGCGTAAACGCCTCATCCTCGGTGGTCTCGCCCAGCTTGACGTTCAAGTGCTCGGAGAGCAGCTCAAGCAAGGACTCCGCTCCAAGCAGCTGGCAGGGCGGCGATTCGCAAAGGCGGATGATGTGTCGTCCGCGCGGTTTCAGGCTGTACATCGAGTAGAACGTTGCCGTACTCACGACCTCAGATACGGGAATCGAAAGGTAGTCGGCAACCGCCTCCAACGCGTCCGCGGTCAAGTAGTTCTTCGGTTCGGCATCTTGGAGGTCATGCAACATCTCCAGCATGTTCTCAGTTGATGCCGGGTATCGTTCCAGCAGTTCCTTCACGCTTCCTCCTCATTCGTCACTAATACGGGCTCAGGCGCCTGATTTAGCCAGGTTTCGATCCGGGCCAAGGCCTCGGGAACCCATGCGCGCGTTCGATCGCTCAGCGCATCCCCCAACTCAAACGACGTCGCGGGAATGGCAAGCAGCCATGTCTCGGGAACCGAACCCGCGATGAGCTCGCACCATCCCAACATGGCGGCCGGCGTGCACGCATGCCCGATCCCCCGATGCGGGGCAGGGAGCACGCGTTCCACATCGAGTTCGGTCCGATTGAGCGCGGCGTCAACGAAGAGCACGCGCTCGGCTCGCTGCATCGTCTCGGCCAGTTCAGGAACCAATTGATGAACCGTCATCGTTTCGACACCGAGCCGCGCGGGCACGGCATCGACCACCGTGGGGCCGATGCCGTCATCGCCTCGCAGGGCATTCCCGATCCCAATGATGAGGTTCATGCTAATCCTGAGTGATCCGACGCTGGAGCTGTCCGTCTGCATCCACAATGCTCAAGTCGATCGGCATTTGGCCGACGGCGTGAACGGAGCACGAGAGGCACGGATCGTAGGCGCGGATGCCGCCTTCAATGCGATTCAGGATGCCCTCGGTCACATTCCCCTTGGAGATGTACATCTTGGCAATCTGATTGACGGCCATGTTCATGGCCAGGTTGTTGTGACCGGTCGACACGATGAAGTTGGCCTTTTCAATGATCCCGTTTTCGTCAACCACGTAGTGGTGAATGAGCGTTCCGCGCGGCGCTTCGTGGATGCCGACGCCTTCCAACTCGTTGATGCCGGCTTCGGCGCGAATGCGCGTATCGAGAATGCGCTCATCGGCAAGCAGCACTTCCATGCGTTCAATCGAGGCAAGGATTTCGAGCAACCGCGTGTAGTGATAGTCGAACACCTTGCCCGAGCAGCGGCTGATCGTGGTGCGGAACTCCTCCAGGGCGGCGTCGGCTTCCGGCGTACCGAAGTTTTCGCACACATTGACGCGTCCCAGCGGCCCGACTCGGTACATGCCATCCGGATAACCGCGCGGCACGTAGTGAGGGAACTTGAGATAGGTCCACGGCTCGGAGGCCTCGTGAATGATATCGAAATACCGACTCGGATCGTGGCCGTCGACGACGACCGTTCCATCTTGCTCGACGATTCGGATGAGTCCCTCATAGTGCTCCCACTTGCCGCCGGGAGCCACCAGGCCCATGTACATGCTGGTAAATTCACCGAGCACGCCGCGTGCCTCGCAATCGAACGAGGACTTGAAGAGGTCGATCGTCTCGAGAATCGTATCCTTGCATTCCGGCAGATTCTCCAAGAACCACTGATGATCCTCTTGGGTCAAGGGCGCGTTCACACCGCCGGGCACAGCCCAGGACGGGTGAATCCGCTTGCCGCCGAGGCGGCTGATGACTTCCTGGCCAAAGGCGCGCAAGCGCACGCCCTTGCGGGCCAGATCCGGATTGGCCTGGACCAGTCCGACGACGTTGCGTAGCGCGGGATCGGAATCCCACCCCAACAGGAAGTCGGGTGCCGACAAGTAGAAGAAACTGAGGGCATGCGACTGGATGAACTGCCCCAAATTCATCAAGCGGCGAAGCATCTCGCCGGTCTTGGGAATGCGCACCGCGAGGATGGCGTCCGTTGCCTTGGCCGAAGCCAGGATATGGGAGACCGGGCAAATGCCGCAGATACGCGCGGTCAGACCGGGCATCTCCCACAACGTTCGGCCTTCGCAAAACTGTTCGAAGCCACGCAGTTCGGTGACATGGAACTGGGTGTCCTTGACATCGCCGACATCGTCAAGAAAGACCGTGATCTTGGCGTGACCCTCAATGCGCGTGACCGGCTCGATATGTACTTGTTTTTCCATGTTTTCTCCCTAGCCGAACTTCAGATCCTCGCCCACGAGCTCCGGCTCTTTGCCATCCAGCAAGGCGAGAATGGCCTTGGCAATCACGCCAGCGGGCGGCGGACAGCCGTGCAGGAAATACTCCACCGGCACGACCTCATGGACGGGGCGGACACGATCCAGCAAATGCGGAACCACATCGTAGGGCAGCTCGCCGTTGGTCGTCGTGCCCTTGCCATAGATATCCTCAATCAGCTTGTCGGTCGGAATGCCGTTGCGCAGTCCGGGGACGTTGCCCGTAACCGCGCAGTCGCCGAACGAAATGAGGATCTTGGACTTCTCGCGCGCTTCCTTGACGAGATGCAGATGCTCTTCATTGGCCACCGCCCCTTCGATCAGCGTCACGTCGACTCCACCTTCGGGAAAGACCTTGAGATCGGTGATTGGACTGTTGCACAGTTCGATCTTGCCCGCGAGTTCGATGAGCACCTCGTCGATGTCGAGAAGAGACATGTGACAGCCGGCACAGCCGCTGAACCACAGGGTGGAGATTTTAACCTTACTCATGGTCTCTCCTTTCGGTCAGGCGAGCGACGAGATCGGAGTCCTTGCGCATCTCGGCATTGGACGCACCCTTGAGCACAATGGCGCCGGTCGGACAAACCTCCACGCACTTGCCGCAGCTGGTGCACGACTCCGCTTCGCCCCAATCCGCAGCGAGATCCGTGATCACACGCGCTGAGGATCCGCGTTCCGCGAACCCCCATGTGTGTGCGCCCTCGACCTCGGCGCACGTACGCACGCACCGGCCGCACAACACACAGCGATCCCGATCGATCAAGAACCAAGGATGTGTCGCATCGATTCGGTTGCGCGGGTAGGAATACGGCACGGTAACGGAGTGCATCTCCAGCTCGCACGCCAGATCCTGCAGTTCGCACCCTCCGCTTGACGCGCAGAAGGAACACACATGGTTGCCCTCGGCAAACAGCAGTTCCAGAATCATTCGCCGATGCACCTTGATCGTGTCGGTCTGCGTCTTGATATCCGCGCCATCCACTGCTTGGGTTGTGCAGGATGGTACGAGCTGTCCTGCCACCTCGACGATACACAAGCGGCATGCGCCCACATCCGACAGTCCCTCAAGATGACACAGCGTTGGGATGCGTATCCCATTCGCTTCCGCCACCTCAAGGATCGACTGGCCAGGCGCTGCTGTGATCGTTCGTCCGTCGATCGTCAGCGTGATCGTTTCCACGTCATCCCTCCACCTCGTTCTGTTTTTTCTTTCCGGACTCAATTCGGACCGCATCAAACGGGCAGACATCGAAACAACGCCCGCATTGGATACAGACCGACTCATGGATCGTGTAGGGCGGCTCGCCGGGAGTCCCTTCGATGGCCTCCACCGGGCAAGCCTTGCGACAAAGGTCGCAGGCTTTGCACGCTGCACGATCGATCTCATATCGAATCAATGCCTTGCATCGCTTGGCTGAGCAGGTCGCCGTTTGGACATGCTCCTCGTACTCCTCCCTGAAGTGCTTCATCGTCGAGAGCACCGGGCTGGGTGCCGCTTGCCCCAATCCGCAAAGCGAGGTCGAGCGAATGGTGTCTGCAAGCATTTGGAGTTGCTCCAAGTCACCCAACGTGCCGCGACCGTCCGTGATCCGTTCGAGGATCGAAAGCATCGTTCGCGTCCCCACGCGGCACGGAACGCACTTGCCGCAGGATTCATCGCAGCTGAATTCGAGGAAGTACTTGGCAATGCCGACCATGCAATCGTCTTCGTCCAAGACGATGACACCGCCGGAACCCATGAAGGCTCCAAGTTCCTTGAGCGACTCGTAGTCAATTGGGGTATCGATGTGCTGCGCAGGGATGCATCCTCCAGACGGTCCGCCCGTTTGAACGGCCTTGAGCGCCTTCCCGTCAGGAATGCCGCCGCCGATCTCATCGATGAGCTCGCGCAACGTCGTTCCCATTGGAACTTCCACGATACCTGTATTGGTGATCTTCCCGGATAGGGCAAAGACCTTGGTCCCGGGGCTCGATTCCGTGCCAATCGACCGGAACCAGTCTGCGCCGCGGAGCACGATATGCCGGATATTGCCCCATGTCTCCACGTTGTTGATCAGCGTCGGCTGGCCGAACACGCCTCGGTCCGAGGGGTAAGGAGGCCGGGTTCTGGGCATCCCGCGCTGTCCCTCGATGGAGGCGATCAATGCCGTTTCTTCTCCGCAGACGAAGGCTCCAGCGCCGATGCGGATCTCGACATCGAATGCGAAGCCCGTCTCCAGGATGTCTTCGCCGAGAAGGCCGCTCGCTCGCGCTTGATCGATGGCAATCTCCAACCGTCTGATGGCGAGTGGGTATTCCGCGCGCACGTAGATGAATCCCTTCGCAGCGCCGATCGCATAGGCCGCGATCGTCATTCCTTCGATCACAGCATGCGGGTCGCCCTCCAACAAGGCGCGATCCATGAAGGCGCCGGGATCTCCTTCATCGCCATTGCAGACGATGTATTTCTCGTCGCCTTCGGCGCGGGCCGCCAGCTGCCACTTGAGCCCGGTGGGGAATCCTGCGCCGCCGCGCCCTCGCAGCTTGGAGTCGAGCACGATTTGAATGAGTTCTTCCGGCTGACGCTCTGTCAATGCCAGCCCCAGGGCCTCGTATCCGCCGGTGGCAATGTACTCCTGGAGATCCTCGGGATCGATCGTCCCGCAGTTCGAAAGAACAACCTTTTCCTGCCGTTCGAAGAACGCAACTTGCTTTTTCTCCTCCGCAATGCGGCGCGCGGCCGGATCTTCCCAAAGCAAGCGTTGAACCGGGCGCCCCTTCAGGAAGTGTTCCTCCACAATCTCGTTGGCGTCATCCGGGGTTACGCGGATGTAAAGCGCGCCTTCCGGGTAAACGAGAAGGATCGGACCCAGCTCACAGGGTCCCATGCAGCCGGTCTCGACCAACCGAACCTCAGTGGACAGCCCATGGGCTTCGATGGCGGATTGAAGGGCATCCCGAACGTCGGCGGTGTGATTGGAGACGCAGGCTGCGCCCGAACAGACCAAGACATCCAAACGATGAGGCATTAGTCTCTCACTTCAATGACGTACTCGCTGACCGGACTTCCGTTCACAATGTGCTCCGCGACAACGCGGCGCGCTTTGTCATCGGTCATCTCTCCGTAAACAACCACAGGCTCGTTCTTGATGTGGAGTTCGACGATCGGTTCGGAGGAAGCCAGTCCTCGTCCCCCTGTTTGCGTAACGATCGTATCTGCAAGATCGCGCTTGCCGATCTCGTCGAGGAAGGCGGACATCACATTGCGCGCTCCTGCGGCAATTCCGCTCGTTCCCATGCCAATGACAACGTTCACGCGGGCATCTCCTCGCCGAAGCGAAATGTCCTTCTCCGCTCGTTCCCGGATCTTACGGAGATCCTCTAGCTTCATTCCTTCCTCCTAGCCAGCCGCTCCCCGATGTAGTCCTGAAGAAACCGGATCACCTCAGGGTCGCTTAGTGGCACTGAGCCAAGCCATTCGGCCAGTGCGTCCGTATCCAAATTCAATACTTGATCCCGACAGCAATACGTAATGCTAACATGTCGCGCTTCACCCGTCACGAGCATGCTTAGAAACGTGGAAGCGAGGTCCCCAAGCGGAGGAACGTCGACATGACTTTGTCGAAACGTGGCCGTGACCGTCGTCCCACGCCCGGGTTCGCTGACAATGGAGAAGGCGCCGTCGCAATGCTCCGCGGCGAACCGCAGAAGCGGAATACCCAGGCCGATGCTGTCCTCGCTCTTGCTGGAGTAGTAGCCGCGGCGAACGGCTTCCATATGCTCGGCGCTCATGCCCTTCCCATCGTCTTCCACGGATAGCGACAACTGATCGCGTTGCTCATCGCACTCAAGACGAACACGGATCGAGTTCGCGCCCGCGCTGAGCGCGTTTTGAAAGAGATCCTGCAAATGGAGATCGATCGACTCAAGCATTCCTGTAAAGGTCGAGTGTCGCTTCAACTTTCTTTCGATCGAGCTTTCCGTAAACGTCTTCGTCGATCATCATGACCGGCGCCAGACCACAGGCGCCGATGCACCGCACGTCTTGCAACGTGAATCGGCCGTCTTCTGAGGTTTCCCCAGGCAAGATGCCCAGCGCCTCCTGGATCATGTCCACGATGCGCTCCGCACCCTTGACGTGGCAGGCCGTCCCTGTGCAAATGCTGATCATGTGTTCCCCGCGAGGTTCGGTTCGGAAGAAACTGTAGAAAGACACCACGCCATGGACCGTCGATCGAGGAATCTCCAGTCGATCCGCAATGCGAAGCTGCACGTCCGCAGGCAAATACCCGTAGACCTCTTGGGCACGATGCAAAACCTGCACCAAGGGGCCGGGCGCATCCGAGTAGTCCTTCAGTATCCGGTTCAATCGATTCAGCTTCTCGTCAACCACAGAGCCCTCCTCCTTTGATCATTCGCACTGGCAACGTGCGAATCGGCCAGCTTCACCCCGTGCTGCGCGCTCCAGTTCCACGATCGACACAGACTCCATGCGAAAGTGGGTGCGTGCCGCACCAATGTCTTCAGGATAATGCGCATCAGAGCTACACATCCGAGTCATCTCGCGGAGCGTCGGCGGTAAGTCTGCATCGGATTCCACCAACTGGCAAGCCGTATCCTCGGGAAACATGCCAAGCTGCGCGAGCACGCCATAGGCCGCGCGATCGATGTGGGCGGGCACGGGAAGTCCGCCGAAACGTCGAATGCACGCCAAGGTTTCGCTGAAGGAGAGATCAAGGGAATTCACCAGCAGCTTGGGTTCTGTTCGAAGAATCGTTCCGTCCAGCGACACCACGACCTGGTCTCCGAAAGCATCCGGAACGTTCGGCACGTCCGGCAACAGGGGATAAATCGCCTCGGCGCACGACAGACAGTCCGTTGCCCGGTCGAAGTACGCTAGCACGTGCACTTCCTCCCTCGTTTGCAATTCCATGCCATAGAGGAAATCCAGGCCGGCGGCTGCGGCGGCGTGACTGACGACCTCCACCATGGCGGCGGTATTGTGATCGGTGACGGCTAGGAGGTCAACTCCGCGATCGATCGCGGATTGGATGATCGCACGAGGCGACATTCGGAGACTTCCACACGGTGATAGGCAGGTATGAATATGAAGGTCCGCGGAGAACGTCCTCACGGAGCCTCCGTGTGAAGGAGTTTGTGCAGGCGCCCCGCCAGTTCGAACGCAGATGCAGGAGAAACATAGAGCGCGATTCCGGCATTTCTAGCGCGCTCGATTACGGGCGCTTCGGGGCGCATGCCTTCCGCAAAGACGATGCAGCCAAGACCGGCCACCTGCGCGACAGCGACGACATTCTCGTGGCGCTGAATCGTGATCCAAAGGCTGTTCGACTTTGCGGACGCGAGCACATGGGAAAGCAAATCCCCGACATAGCCCGTTTCGATCTCGTGCGTCGCATCCTGTGAATCCACAAGCCGTTCCAAGTCCATGCGACGCGCAAGTTCATGAAGAATCATCCGTCCTCCTCTTCACCCAACAGCTAATGGTCGTCCCCTCGTCCAAGCGGGAATGGATTTCGAATCGATCCGCGTTCTTCTCCATGTTATGAAGACCCATGCCCGCGCCAAATCCCAGATCCGTCGCCCAGGCCGGGGCTGTCGAATAGCCGGGCGTGAGGGCAAGATCGACATCCTCGATTCCAGGACCGAAATCCTGAACTGTGATCTCGATGTACTCGGAGTCCACGCAAACCCTGATCGTTCCGCCAGAGTCCGAATAGACGATAAGGTTCATCTCCCCCTCGAAGGCGATGATGCCGGCGCGTCTTGCCACCGGTTCGGAGAGGCCGAATTGTTTGAGCGCAGCCTTAATTTGAGACGAGGCCATGCCGCCATGCTCAACGTCTCCAGCGCGAACGTCAAACTCTATACAGAGGGCTTCTTCTCTGGCATAGGCCGATCCTTGCACGGCTTCACCCCGTTTTCGTACATCAGTCCGCAAATCTCGAACATCGCTTTCTTGGTTGTGATAATCGGAATTCCGAGCCGTAACGCATATTCCAGCACCGCATCCGACGGTTGCTTCCCTCGGACAAAGATGATGGCGACAATGTTTAGAATCTCGGCAACGCGAATCACTTGAGGACTTGTCGTACCTGTAATAAGCGTCGTTTGCTCGTCCGTGAGTGCGAGCACATCGGACAGCAAGTCGGCGGCATAGGCGCGATCCATGAAGACGTCTTCTTTGGCGTCAACCAGCAATCGCCCCTCGGTCAATTTCAACAGTTCCGGTAGTCTCATGACAGTCCCTTCAAACCTGCGTGTCAAGGCTCAAGTCCGCTTCACAGCAAGGCTTGTTCATTGAATCGCCGTATTCTATCGGCACTTCTCAGGGATGCAATGTTCGATCCAGTGACATCTGTCCGCGATGGACCGGCTCGGAAGCAGTGACGCCAGAGGCAGGGGTCAGCCAACGTCAGGACGTCGGAACATTCGATTCAAGCCCACGCCCCTTCTGACGGCGAGCGGCCATGGTAAGTTCGGCAATCGTGGGCTCGTTGAATGTAATGTCCGTTACACGCTGCCCGATGCCCTCGAGGGTGTGGGCATCGGAGGTTCTTAGGATACTGGCGCCCCTGCAGAGTTCGGGGGTGCAGGCCTCGCGCACCTCTACGAGCGGAAGGTCTAACCCTTCGGGCAGGCGGCCCAGTTGAGATTTGACGCTGAACATGTTGCGATCGACATGCGCGGGCACGGGGAACCCGCCCCGCTCCCGGATCCGCTGGACAGCTTCCTCGAAGTTCAGACGCAATCCGTTCACAAGGAATCGCTCTTCGATGCGGATCAAACGCCCTTCCGCATCGACAAGCCGCTGGTCCGACAAGCCATAGGGATCGTGCGTCGAATGGGGCAGCAAGCCATAAACCTCTTCAGAGAACGCAAGGCATCGCGCCTCGTCGTCGAAGTACGCCAGCACATGGACGCCTTCATACGTCTGAAGCTCTAGTCCGTAGAGATAGGCCAATCCATGCGCCCGCGCGACCTCGGCCATCACCGGCGACATCAGCGCGGTGTTGTGGTCGGTCACGGCAATCAGATCCAGGCCCTTGGCCAACGCCGCCTCGACGATCGCCTTCGGCGTCATCTCCGGCCGGCCACAGGGAGACAGGCAGGAGTGAATATGCAGATCAGCTCGATACGTCTTCAAAGCGCCCAGGCCCTAGGACCCAAACTTGGGCGCCCAGTTGCAATACCCGAGCAACATGGGAAGAACCCGGCCGCTGAATCGCCCTAACCCGCCTTGCCCCGCGACGCGAATGCCGATCGTCGTTCCGGAGTCGCGCGGAATGTTGGGACCGACAAAGAGAACGGGGACAGGGTCGACGGTGTGGTCGCCATAGTCGATGGGGGTGCAATGATCGCCTGTGAAGGCCAAATGGGTGCTGTCCCAATCAACCCGCTCAATCAGGGTCTTGAACAGTTCCGTATCCATGCGCTCGATAAAGGCTTTCTTGGCCTCGGCATCTTGATCGTGTCCCGCGTTGTCGGTGCCCTTCAGATGGCAGAAGACGTAGTCATACGTCTTCAGTGCGTTGAGCACGGCCTCCGCCTTGGCGACGATATCGGTATCCAGGCCGCCGGTCGCGCCTTCGACCGGAATGTAGGTCATGCCGCATGCTTCGGCCACGCCCCGGTAGAGCGCGCCTCCCGCGATCACCGCTCCGCGAACGCCGTAAATCGACTCAATGGAGGGCAGGTCAGGACAGTCTGCGGCGCCCCGAAGAAGGAGCACGTTGGCGGGCAGTTTCCCCTCGGAAATCCGCTTTTGATTCAGTGGATGTTCTACAAGAAGCTCATACGATTGCTGCGTAATCTGATTCACCAGATCGGCCGTCTTCTGCGCGCCAGGCACATCCGCTGTCGGAGCGGAGGGATGCAACAGCTCTCCGATAACGTGCGGATCCGTTTCGCTGATGAAACGCGACAACCCCTCGCCACGAATCCTCAAGGCACCGCGATGCTGCGTACTGGCCAGGAAGTCAATCTCAGTGCCGGGAATGGACAATCCGCGCAGGGCAGCTTCGAGGTCCTTCTGCCCCTCGTTGATGCGTCCGGCTCGGCGATCGAGCAACCGAAGCCCATCATCCGACGTTTCCACGGATCCGAAGTTCGCTCGGAAACAGATGTCGCCGGCCTTTACATCCATGCCGATGCCCAGACATTCGAACACGCCACGGCCGGTGTAGACCTCGTAAGGATCGTATCCCATCAGCGAGAGGTGGGCGGTATCGCTTCCGGGACGAACGCCTGGGCCGATGGGGTCCACCAATCCAGATGAACCGCGGGTTGCCAGTGCGTCCAAATAGGGCGTGTCCGCGGCCTCCAAACACGTCTTGCCGTCGATGTCGGACGGTCGGCCGCCCAGTCCGTCTGCAATGATAAAGATACCCTTCATTCGATCTCCTCCCTGTGTTGGCGGTGCTACAGTATCGAACCGACCACGCAGTGTCAACGCTGGACCCTAGGGGATTCCCCTGGCCCTCCTATGTTTCCGCCAAGCCACGCGAGCCGTCCGTTTGCGAAGCCATCTGCGGCGCGCCTCTTGACCGATCCGGGTCTTCCGTATACCTTCGCCCCCGAGCACAACGCTCAATCAAGGAGGGCGCTTCATGAGAGTTCATGAGTATCAGGCGAAGCAACTGTTCGCCGACTACGGGATCCCCGTCGCCGCTTCGGCACCTGCGACATCCGTCGACGAGGCCGTTGCCGCAGCTTCCGAACTGGGATTCCCTGTCGTCGTCAAGGCCCAGATTCATGCCGGCGGGCGCGGCAAGGGAGGCGGCATTCAGCTGGCCGAGGACGCGACGGATGTCCGCGAGGCCGCCGCCCGAATCCTCGGCATGACGCTGGTCACGCCGCAGACCGGCCCTGAGGGCCGTGTTGTCCGAACCGTCTTGATCGAATCCGCATCCGACATCGCGCAGGAGCTGTATCTGGGGATGACCATCGACCGTGCCAATCGCGCCATCACCATCATGGCCTCCCGCGCAGGGGGCGTGGACATCGAGGAAACGGCCCGGACGAACCCTGACGCGATCCTCAAGGAGACCATCGATCCCCTCCTTGAACTGCGCCCTTTCCAGGCCTTTCGCCTCGCGTGCCGTCTTGGCCTACCGACGAAAACGGCGCGCGGCGTCTCCAAATTCATCCAATCGCTCTACAAGCTGTTCCGTGAGAAGGACTGCGTTCTGGCTGAGATCAACCCGTTGGCCATCACAGCTGACGGCGCGCCCATCGCCATCGACGCTAAGCTCAACCTCGATGACAATGGGCTGTTTCGTCATCCCGAACTGGTCGAACTGCGGGATCTGAATGAAGAAGATCCTCTTGAAGTGGAAGCCACGGCTGTCAACCTCAACTACATCAAGCTTGAAGGCAATGTCGGCTGCCTCGTGAACGGAGCCGGCTTGGCCATGGCGACCATGGACCTCATCAAGCACGTCGGCGCCTCTCCCGCCAACTTCTTGGATGTCGGAGGCGGGGCGACGGCAGAGATGATCGAAAAGGGCGTTCATATTTTGATCGATGATCCGGATGTGAAGGCCGTGTTCATCAACATTTTCGGCGGGATCTTACGTTGCGATGTGTTGGCCGAAGGCGTCGTGGCCGCGGCCAAGAAGCTCGATGTGAAGGTTCCGGTGATCGTCCGGCTGGAAGGTACGAACGTCGAAGCCGGCCGGCAGATTCTTCAGGAGTCCGGCTTGAGCTTCCGGAGCGCCGTCGATCTTCGTGAAGCGGCAACCCTGGTTGCCGAAGCCGTAAAGGAGGCGTCGTGAGCATCCTCATTGGTAGCGATACCCGAGTTCTCGTTCAAGGCATCACGGGCAATGAAGGCCGGTTTCATACGCAGCAGATGCTGGACTACGGCACCCACATCGTCGCCGGCGTCACGCCGGGCAAGGGCGGACAAGATGTCGAGGGCATTCCCGTCTTCGACACCGTCTCCGAGGCGGTTAACGCCACGGGCGCCAATGCATCGATCATTTTCGTGCCTCCCGCATTCTCGGCCGACGCCATCCTCGAAGCCGCCGACGCCGGCGTGGCGCTCGTCGTGTGCTTGACTGAGGGAATTCCCGTCAACGAGATGCTGGCGATCTGGAAGCACCTTGACTGTCTTGGCACCCATCTCATCGGCCCCAACACGCCCGGCCTCATCAGCCCCGGAACCTGCAAGCTCGGCGTCATGGCCGGCTATATCCATCAGCCCGGCCCCGTCGGCATCCTCTCCCGATCGGGCACACTCACCTATGAGGTCGTCCATCAGCTGACATCGCTGGGAATCGGCCAATCGACGTGCGTAGGCATTGGAGGCGATCAGATCATCGGATTGTCGTTCTCCGAGCTCTTGCCCATGTTCCAGGCCGATCCAGATACCAAGGGCATCATTCTGATCGGCGAAATCGGCGGCTCGGCGGAAGAAGAGGCCGCAGAACTGATCGCTCGCGACGTCACCAAACCCGTTGTCGCCTTCATCGCGGGACAGACCGCGCCTCCCGGACGGCGGATGGGGCATGCCGGCGCCATCATCTCCGGAGGCTCGGGGACTGCGGCGGCGAAGATTGAGGCGCTTGAACGTGCGGGCGTCAAGGTGGCGGCCAGCCCGGCCGATGTGGGTGCACTGATGGCCGACATCCTCTAGAAGCAGATATTCTCATTTATCGAGACTAGGCGCGGGGACAATTGTCCCTCCCGGTGGACAATGCTAGGGGAGTTGTTCTAGACTACCCCGAGCTGAATCCACTCATAAGGAGGGTTCCCACATAGTGGGAACACCGCGTATGAGAGCAGAGGTACGCTTCGCAGGATTTGGAGGTCAGGGAATCATCTCAGCGGGCAAGATCGCCGGTCGGGCAGCCTCGATCTACGGCGGGAAGCAAGCTGTGATGATGCAATCTTATGGGCCGGAGGCACGCGGCGGCGCTTGTAATGCCGACCTCGTGGTTTCCGATGCCGTCATCGGCTACCCACAACTCAGTCAACCCAGCATTCTCGTCATCATGTCTCAAGAAGCCTATGAGAAATATGGCCAGAATATCGACCACGATGGCACCATGATCGTTGACCAAGATCTGGTCGATTTCGAGGAAATGCCGCCTTCGGTTTCCAAGGTCTATACCGTGCCGGCAACCCGCCTCGCCGATGAACTTGGCCGAAAGATCGTTGCCAACGTTGTCATGCTCGGCGCCTTGGCCGCCATCACGGAAATCGTCTCACGCGATGCCATGCTTGACGCCATTCTTAATTCGGTTCCTCCGCGCACCAAGGACCTCAACGAGCGCGCCTTCGTGACCGGCTACGAAAAAGGAAAGGAGGCGCTGGGTGAGCACACCTAGAATCGGCGTCTTCGTCTGTCATTGTGGACTCAATATCGAACGAACCGTCGACACAGCCCGCGTTGCCGATGCGCTGCGCGAGATGTCCGGCGTGGCCTATGTCTCAAACTACGACTACATGTGCTCGGATCCGGGACAGCAGCTCGTCTCGGAAGCCATTCGCGACCACCGGCTGACCGGCGTTGTCATCGCGGCCTGTTCGCCGGCCATGCACGAGCCGACGTTCCGGCGGGCGGCCGAGGATGCGGGCATGAACCCGTACCTGGTCGAGATGGCCAATATCCGAGAACACTGCAGTTGGGTGCATCTCGATCGCGAGCAAGCCACCGCCAAGGCGATCAGGATCGTTCGCACGATGGTCGAGAAGGTGAAGGGCAACCATCCCCTCGACCCGGTGAAGATCGACCATGTGGACAAGTGCTTGGTCATCGGCGCCGGCATTACGGGCATCCAAGCGGCGCTCGATGTGGCCGAAGCCGGCTATCAAGTGCTCCTCGTCGAAAAGGAGCCGTCGATCGGCGGACACATGGCGCAGTTGTCGGAGACCTTTCCGACCCTGGACTGCTCACAGTGCATCCTGACGCCGAAAATGGTGGAAGCCTCGCGTCATCCGAATATCGAGCTGCTCACCTACAGCGAAGTGCTCGACGTCTCCGGCTATGTCGGCAACTACAACGTCACCATTCGCAAGAATCCCACGTACGTGGACGCCGAGAAATGCAACCTCTGCGGAGATTGCGAGAAGGTGTGCCCGGAGTCCGTGCCCAGTGAGTTCGAGCGAGGACTGACGGAACGCAAAGCCATCTTCATCCCCTTCCAGCAGGCCGTGCCCTCTTCGTACACCTTGGATGAAGGGTCATGTCTGGGATTGCATCCTCTGCGCTGCAGCGAATGCGCCAAGGTCTGCGAAGTGGGCGCCATCGACTTCGATATGCAGCCCGAGATCCTGGAGGAAGAGGTCGCCGCCATCATCGTGGCGACAGGATTCGACCTCTACCCCGTGCTGAATCTCGGGGAATATGGCGCCGGCGACATTCCGGATGTCGTCGATGGGCTGCAGTTCGAGCGGATGCTGTCCGCGTCCGGCCCAACCGGCGGACACGTCCGCCGCCCCTCGGATGGCAAGGTGCCTGAGCGCGTCGTCTTCGTGCAATGTGCAGGATCGCGAGACCCGGAAAATCACAATTCGTACTGCTCGAAAATCTGCTGCATGTACACGGCAAAGCACGCGCTGCTCTACCGCCATGCCGTCCCCGATGCCGAAGCCGTCGTCTTCTACATTGACGTTCGCGCCGGAGGCAAGGGGTACGAGGAGTTCATCCAGAACGCGACGGAGCACGAACAGATCCGCTACTTGCGCGGCAAGGTCGCCAAGATCTATCAAGACGGCGACAAGGTCATGCTCTGGGGCGTCGATACGCTGTCCGGCCAGAAGGTGGAGATCGAGGCCGATCTCGTCGTCTTGGCCATGTCGATGGATCCTCATCCCAGCACGGAAGCGCTGACCAAGATCCTCAAGATCAGCTGCGGGGGTGAAGGCTTCCTTAAAGAAGCACACCCCAAGCTGCGGCCGGTCGAATCGCTGACAGCCGGGATCTATGTCGCGGGCGCCGGACAAGGCCCCAAGGACATTCCCGAATCCGTCGCTCAGGGAAGCGGCGCGGCCGCCAAGGCCATCGCCTTGCTTTCTCAAGACAAGCTCTCGCATTCCCCCGAAACCGCCTTTATCGATGAGACGATTTGCGGAGGATGCGGCGTGTGCGTGGGCATGTGCCCGTACACGGCGCTGTCGCTCACGGCATCCGGCGTTGCGGAGTGCAATGAGGTGCTCTGCGAGGGCTGCGGCACCTGCGTGTCGTCCTGCCCCACCGGCGCGGCGCAGATGAAGAATCAAACCGATTTCCAACTCCGAGAAATGATCGAGGTGGCACTCGCAGATGGATAACAAACACGAAGCTCACGAACCCCGCATCGTCGCTTTCCTATGCCGATGGTGCTCGTATGCGGGTGCAGACCTGGCCGGCGTCAGCCGCCTAACCTATCCGCCCAATGTCGTTCCCATGCGCGTAAACTGCTCGGGGCGCGTCGACGCGGACATGGTGCTCTCCGCCCTAGAGAAGGGCGCGGACGGCGTGCTGATCGGCGGATGCCATCCAGGAGACTGTCACTACGTCTCCGGAAACTACAAGACGCGCCGGCGGATTGCCCTGCTCAAGCAAGCACTGTCCGAAGTCGGACTCGATCCACGCCGCGTTCATCTCGAATGGATCAGCGCATCCGAAGGCATCAAGTTCCAGGAGACGATGACGTCCTATACCGAACTCATCCGCGAATTGGGACCGAGTCCGGTGCGCGCGACCAAGGAGGCCGTCCATGGCTAAGGCGAAGATCGGCATCTACTGGGCCGCCGCCTGCGGTGGCTGCGACTGCGCCTTGCTCGAGGTCGATGAACAGATCCTCGACGTCGTGGCTGCAGCCGATATCTTGCTCTGGCCCTGCGCCGCAGATCCCAAGTACAAGGATCTGCGCGAGTACAAGAACGGCGAAATCGACATCGTGCTGTTCAACGGCGCCATCCGGACGGAAGAGAATCGCGAACTGGCCCGCTTGATCCGCGAGAAGACGAAGTATCTCGTGGCCTTCGGCTCCTGCGCGCAATCGGGCGGCGTCATCGGCCTGGCAAATCAATCGTCGAAAGAGGAGATCTTCAGCACGGTTTTCGGCGATACGAAGCATTGGCCGCAACAGAACTCCGTGGCCGATGGCTACGAGCTGGAGTTGCCGGAATTTTTGCCGAAGCTGACACACCTCGCCGATGTGGTTGAGGTGGATTACGTCGTGCCGGGATGCCCTCCGCCGAAGGAGGTCGTCTCCGAGCTGTTTACGGCGCTGGTCGATGGCAACTTGCCTCAAACCGGCACCGTTTTCGCGTCGTCAAAGAACCTCTGCGAAGAGTGCTCGCGCGAACGCGAACAGAAGAAGATCACTCAGATCCTTCGCCCGCACGAACACGAACCCGATCCGGAGAAATGCCTGCTCGATCAGGGGTTCATGTGCATGGGACCGGCCACGCGCGGGGGATGCCTCGCCGTCTGTCCGGCCGCCAACATGCCGTGCACCGGGTGTGCGGGCCCGACCGCCAATGTTCGCGATCAAGGCGCCGCCATGTTGAATACGGTCGCGTCGCTGATCGGAACCGGCGAAGAGGGTGAAGACCAACTGGAAGCCGAAGACGCCATCCTGGCGCAATTCGATGATATCGTCGGCACGTTCTATCGATTCGGTTCGGCGACGTCGATCTTCAAGGAAAGGTATCATGAGCAAAACAGTCCAGCACGTTAGCATCGATCCGATCACGCGTCTTGAGGGACACGGCCGCATCGAACTGTTCCTGGACGACGACGGCAATCTCGCCGATGCCTTCTTCCAGATTCCCGAGTTGCGCGGGTTTGAGCAGTTTTGCGTGGGACGCCAGGGCGAGGATATGCCCCAGATCACCGAGCGAATCTGCGGTGTCTGCCCGGAGGCGCACCACTATGCGTCGACCAAGACGCTCGACGACTGCTACAATGCGCCGCCGACGCCCCGGGCCAAGGCGCTGAGGGAACTGCTCTACAACGCCTACATCTTCTCCGACCATCTGCTGCACTTCTATTACCTCGGCGGACCCGATTTTCTCGTCGGACCGTATGCCCCGCCGCAGGAACGCAATATCGTTGGCGTGATCGGCAAGGTCGGATTGGAGCTGGGCAAGGAAGTCATCAAACATCGTTCCTATGGCCAGAAGATCATTGAGATCATCGGCGGCCGCCCCATCCACCCGGTGACCGGGATTCCTGGCGGTCAGTCCAAGGGCATTACCGAGGACGAGCAGAATGAGATCCGCACGATGGCGGCCTCATGCCTGGAGTTCGCTCAAGCGACACTGGGCGTATTCAACGACGTTCTTCTCAAGGACGATACCTACAAACGGTTCATCTCCGAGAACGCCCACATGATGCCGACCTATTACATGGGCCTCGTCGATGAGGAAGGATCGATCAACTACTACGATGGCGATGTCCGCATCGTCGGGCCGGATGGCTCCGAATTCGCCCAAGTTCCAGGCTCGGAAACCCTGAGCCTTATTGATGAGCGCACGGAACCCTGGACGTACGTCAAGATCCCTTATCTCAAGGACGTGGGATGGAAGGGCTTCGTCTCGGGGCCGGATTCCGGCGTGTACCGTGTGGGTCCGTTGGCGCGGCTCAACGTCTGCAAGCAAATCGGCACACCGTTGGCACAGAAACAGTATGAGGCCTTCCTCGAGTACTTCGGCGGAGGCCCTGTTCATGCCACGTTCGCCTACCATTGGGCGCGGCTCATTGAGATGCTCTCGGCGGCCGAACGCGTTGCTGCACTGGTCGAGCACCCCGACCTCATGACGGGTCCGTTGCGCACGCCGTTGGGTGCGCCGAGCGAGGGCGTCGGGGTCATCGAAGCCGCCCGCGGCGTACTCCTTCACCACTACGATCTCGATGACCGCGGACGCATCAACTCCGCGAATCTGATCGTCGCCACCACACACAATGTGGCCGGCATCTCCATGTCCATCAAGGACATGGCGACGGCGGTCGTGGAGAACGGTGTCGTCGACGACGGCATCCTCAATCTCGTGGAGATGAGCTTCCGCAACTACGATCCTTGCTTGGCTTGCGCGACCCATGCCCTGCCCGGCCAGATGCCGTTGCTCGTTCAGGTTCACGATGCGCAAGGCTCCGTTTGCCAAAGGATCGAGCGATGAGGCAACTCATCATCGGATGGGGCAATCCCATCGCTGGAGACGACGGCATCGGACCTCGCGCCGCGGAGTTGGCGGCCGAACGCGTCCCAGCTCACGTTGACGTTCGATCGTGCTCCCACGCCGGTCTCCGGCTGGTCGAGCTAATGCGCGGCTACGATCGCGTCCTGATCGCGGATGTTCGAATCGACGATGGGGATGCGAAGCTTCGAAAAGAGATCCTTCGCCCACACGATGAGGAGGCCTCTTTGCCGACGCGGCACGATGGAACGCTCCGCGAAGCGCTCAATGCCTTTCGCACGCTTCGCGATCCCGAACTTCCCGATGAGATCGTTCTTTTCAGTACACCGATCGCGGCTCCGACGACATGGAATGCTGCATTGTCTCAAGGTGGCGAGGCCGCGGCGGAACGATTGGCCGACGCTGTGATTCGAGAATTGGAGGTGACGGCCGTTGTCTAAGACGAAAGCCGTTTCAGCGGAGAACTTGCGCGCTCGCGTTGAGGAGCTGTCCGGAGAGAACGTCTTCGCCTGCTATCAATGCGGCATGTGCGCCGCCGGGTGTCCGCTGGCCGATGAGATGGATCGACTGCCAAGCCAGGTCATCCGCGACTTGCAACTGGAGGACATCACGCTGCTCGACTCCAACGCGCCGTGGGTCTGCGCCAGTTGCCTCGCTTGCGAGGTTCGATGTCCCAAGGGCGTTGACTTGGCCAAGTTGATGGAGGCGCTTCGCCAGCTTCACCTTCGCAAGGAGCTGGACCACATGTCGATCGATGACATGAGCCACGACGAGATCAGGAAGCTGCCGCAAATTGCGTTGGTGGCGAGCTTCCGAAAGAAGACGGGATAGCCGATGAAGACCATTCCCTACTTCCCGGGCTGCAGCCTGAAGGATACAGCGACACCGTTCGAAACCTCGGCCCAGTTCGTCATGGAGAAGCTCGGACTTGCCCTCGCCGAATTGGATCGTTGGAATTGCTGCGGCACGGTGTCGTCGCTCACGTCGGACGATCTCATGCACCATCTCGCGGCAGTCCGAAACTTCGTTCGCGTTCAAGATCTCGGCGAAACCGAGTTGGTCGCCCTGTGCGCCATGTGCTACAACACGCTTGCGCGGACCGCGCAGCGGGTCAACGGCGATGACGCCGATCGCGACAAGATCAACCAATTCATGGATCGTGAATCCGATTACGTCGGGGACGTCAAGATCGTGCACCTCCTCCAGGTGCTTCGGGATCGAATCGGCTGGGAGACCTTGGCCGAGCACAGCACCGTCAATTTGAACGGCCTCAATGTCGCCTGCTATTACGGCTGCACACTGGTTCGTCCCAAGAGCGTCGGCATCGACGACGCGGAGAATCCGACCTTGATGGACGATGCATTGGAGGCCGTCGGCGCCACGCCTCGCGCCTTCCCCTTTGCCACCGAGTGCTGCGGCACCTACCAAGTTGTCGATCGCCGAGACTTATCCATTGAGCATTCGTTCCGGATCCTGCAATCGGCAGCGCGAACGGGCGCGGACGTCATTGCCACCGCATGCCCTCTCTGCCAGCACAACCTGCAGGAAGCTCAGCGCGAGCTTTCCGGCATGGAAAACATCCGAGATCTTGAGATCGTGTACTTCACGGAGCTGCTCGGCGCAGCCCTGGGCATGGATCCCACAGCATTGCCGGAACGAATCACTCAATCGCTTCAAACGACCGCCGCGGCGCAAGCCGACCAGGGAGGCAATTAGCATGACCGAAGAGAAGCTGACACAGATATTCGTCATGGGCAAGGCGTACGATGTGCCGGCCGGTATCACGATTATGGATGCCATGGAGTACGCCGGCTATCGCTTCGTGCGCGGAGCGGGGTGCCGTTCCGGGTTCTGCGGCGCCTGTGGTACCGTGTACCGCAAGGACGGCGACTACCGCCTCGAATTCGCACTGGCGTGCCAGGAGATGGTGGAAGAGGGCATGCACCTCACGCAGATCCCCTTCACACCCGCCCCGCGTTCGGACTATCAGCTGAACGAACTCGACGCCGCCGAAAACGTGCTGTTGCAACACTACCCGGCGATCGCCCGTTGCGTCTCGTGCAATACGTGCACCAAGGCGTGTCCCCAAGACATTGAAGTCATGGACTATGTCCAAGCGGCGTTGCGCGGCGACCTCAAGCGGGTGGCCGAGCTGTCGTTCGACTGCATCCAATGCGGCTTGTGCGCCATGCGCTGTCCCGCCGACATCAAGCACTACCACCTCTCCCAGATGGCCAGGCGGCTGTACTCGGTGACGGAATCGCCCGAGCCCGCGCATCTGACCGCGCGAATGGCTGAGCTGGGCGATGGCGCCTACGATGCCGAACTCGATGAGATGATGTCCATGACCCTCGATCAACTAAAGCAACGCTACGCAGAGCGCGTCATTGAGAAGGAAGGGGAGGCACTGTGAGCCAGGCAACCGCGGGAGGACTGAAGGGCGGATATCCCGATTACATGCGGGAATCCATCGCCAAGGTCGAGGCAACGCGTGCGCAGCGCTTGAAGGACGGGTCTCCCAAGGCCATGACGGCCGACCAGCGCGAAGAGGTGCTTCAAGCGTGGCATCCCGATTACAAGGCAGACAAGAAGCGGGCACTCAGTGTCGGCCCCTCCAAGGGCGAATTGATGCCGCACGAAGTGGCCGACCTGTTCGAGGCCTATCCGGTCATCGATCCGAAAGTCATTGACCTGTCATCGCCCGATATCGAGACCCAAGTCTTGATCCTCGGCGGCGGCGGAGCGGCGTCCGTCGCGGCGCTGTTCGCGCATGAAGAGGGCATTCCCGCCGAAGACATCCTCATGATCACGAAGCTCCGCCACGGCGACTGCAACTCGGTGATGGCCCAGGGAGGCATCCAGGCGGCCGATCGCGCGCCCGATTCTCCCGCCATTCACTATCTGGACGTGCTGGGCGGCGGACACTACACCAACAACCCGGACCTCGTGAAGGCGCTCGTCAACGACGGCCCGTTGATGATCGATTGGCACGAGAAGCTGGGCGCACTCTACGACAAGGTGGACGGCGAGTACTTGGAAGCCCATGGCGGAGGAACCTCTCGGATGCGCATGCATTCGGCCAAGGACTACACGGGCATGGAACTGATGCGCGTCATTCGCGATGAAGTCCGCAATGTCGGCATCCCTGTGATCGAATTCGTCCCGGCCGTCGAGCTGCTTCTGGATGAAGGTGGCCGCGCCGCCGGCGCCCTTCTCTACAACCTGGAGACCGAGGAATACATCGTCGTCAAGGCAAATGCCACCGTGCTCGCGACCGGCGGGTTCGGACGCCTCCATATTCAGGGCTTTCCGACCACCAATCATTACGGGGCCACCGCCGACGGCCTGATCATGGCCTATCGGGCCGGCGTCCGCGTCATCGACATGGATTCGGTCCAGTATCACCCCACCGGCGTCGCCTATCCGGCCGCCATCCTCGGGCAACTGGCCACCGAGAAGCTGCGCAATCAAGGCGCTGAGCCCGTCAATATCGAGGGCGAATCCTTCGTCTATCCGCTGGAACCCCGCGATGTCGAGGCCGCCGCCATCATTCGCGAGTGCTACGGTCACGAGAAGGGGATCACGACACCGTCCGGTATTCGCGGCGTGTGGCTCGATACCCCGATGATCGACGCCATTCATGGTAAGGGAACCTTGAAGAGCCGACTGGCTGCCATGTGGATGATGTGGAGCCGCCATGGCATCGACATCACCGTCGATCCGGCCCTCGTCTTCCCCACCCTGCACTATCAGAACGGGGGCGTCGAGATCGATGCCAACGGATGTACGGCGGTTCCCGGACTGTTCGCCGGCGGAGAAGTCGCAGGCGGCGTCCATGGGAAGAACCGATTGATGGGCAACTCACTGCTCGATTACAACGTGTTCGGCCGGCGCGCGGGCATCGCCGCCGCCCACTGGGCGAAGGCAAACGCCGCCAAGGCGCCGACGCTCAAACACATTGATGCATTCACGGACGATCTCACCTCGGCAGGCATCGAACCCAGCCGCAAGGCGCCGATGATCCTGCCCAATTACCGTCGAGAAGAGGTTCTGGATCGACGGCTTGAGATCCTGACGTAGGAGGCGTGATGGCAACCGTAGTCACGAAACGGTGGAAGACGAAACACGGGTACCTCTACATCCAGGAGGATGAGTGCAAGGGCTGCAACTTCTGCATCGAGTTCTGTCCCAAGAAGGTGTTGGAACGCTCCGAGCAGTTCAATGCCAAGGGCTACTACCCGCCCGTTGTCACGGATGCAGAGGGATGCGTCAACTGCACGTTCTGCGAACTCATCTGTCCAGATTTCGCCATCTGGAGCGAGAAGACAGAAGAGTCCGACGGCGCAGACGAATCCGAAACCAAGGACGTGAGCCATGGGTAAACGAATCCTCGAAGGCACCCACTTCATGAACGGCGACGAGGCCTGCGCAGAAGGCGCCGTGGCCGCTGGGTGCAACCTATTCGCCGGCTATCCGATCACACCTCAGTCCGAGATTGCCGAGCGGATCTCCGTTCGTCTTCCGCAAGTCGGCGGCGTCTTCATTCAGATGGAAGATGAAATCTCGTCCATGGCCGCCGTTCTTGGAGGCGCCTGGGCGGGCGAAAAGTCGATGACGGCGACATCCGGTCCCGGATTCTCGCTGATGATGGAAAACCTCGGCTTGGGACTGATGACCGAGACGCCCTGCGTACTCATCAACATTCAACGTGGCGGCCCGAGCACCGGACTTCCCACGCTCGTTGGGCAGGCGGACATGATGCAGGCGCGCTGGGGATCGCACGGCGACTACGGCATCATCGCACTGGCGCCGTCCTCTCCTCAGGAATCGTTCGAGCTGACCATCGAAGCCTTCAACCTCTCGGAGACCTATCGCTTGCCCGTGCTCGTCATGTCGGACGAAGTTGTCGGCCACATGTACGAACGCGTCGACATCGATCCGGACAAGATTCATACCGTGGAGCGCAAGAAGCCGAATCTGCCGCCGGGTGAATTCTTGCTGTACAAGGCGGACGAGAACCTCGTCCCCATGGGCATGCCGGCGTTTGGCGACGGCTACAAGGTGCACGTTACCGGTCTGACGCACGACGAACGCGGCTATCCGATCATCAATGCCGAGACGCAGCAAGAAAACGTCGTTCGCATCAAGGACAAGATCTACAAGAACATCGACGACATCACTCACATCGAGGAAACGGCCATGGAGGATGCTGAGGTTGTTATCGTCACCTACGGCATCTCCGCTCGAACCTCATTGGGCGCGCTCAATCTGGCCCGCGACAAGGGCCTGAAGGTGGGCATGCTCAGGCTGGTCACGGTCTGGCCGTTCCCCGAATCCATCATCAAGGACCTCGCCAAGAACGTGGCTGGGTTTGTGGTGCCGGAGATCAACCTTGGACAGATCGTCCAGGAAGTCGAGCGCGCCGTGTGTGGCGAAGCGCATGTGAAGTCCGTCCCGCATCCGGGAGGGGAAATTCACGATCCGCGCGTCATTCTCAGCGCCATTGAGGAGGTCTTGGCTCATGCCAACTAAATCCAAAGCGTTGCCAACGCCCGAGGTTTTCGACGATGTACGGCATCCCATGGAGAAGTTCCTCCGCATGGATCGCCTGCCCCATATCTGGTGCTCCGGGTGTGGGCTCGGGACAACGCTGTCCTGTTTCACCTATGCGCTCGACGAACTGGAGCTTACGGACGCCGACGTCGGCGTCGTCTCCGGCATCGGGTGCACGGGCCGAGCCGCCGGCTATCTGAACCTCGACTCGTACCACACGACCCACGGTCGCGCCATTGCCTTTGCCACCGGTCTTGCCGTCGCGAAACCGGACAAGAAGGTCGTCGTAATCTCGGGGGATGGCGATCTGTTCGCCATTGGAGGCAATCACTTCATCCATGCCGCTCGACGCAACGTCAACATGACCGTCCTTTGCGTCAATAACTTCAACTACGGGATGACGGGCGGTCAATTCGGGCCGACAACGCCGATCGGACAACGCGGAACCACGGCCCCCTACGGCAACTTCGAAAACCCGTTCAACCTGCCCTACCTGGCCGCATCGAGCGGCGCCGTGTACGTGGCCCGATGGACGAGCCTCGACGCACGCCGCGTCAAAGAGGCGATGATCGAAGCCCTCCAACGTCCCGGCTTCTCGTTCGTCGAGATCGTATCGCCCTGTCCCACCAACTACGGACGGCGGAACCGCATCGGCGACGGCCTGGACGAGTTGCGCTACTACCAGGAAAAGACGGTCATCAAGCACGGCTCCGATCCTAAGTACGCGGATTTGGGACCCGGCAAGGAAATCGCCGTCGGCTGTTTTGTCGACCAGCCTCGTCCGACGTATCTTGATCTCTACAACGAACTGGTCGTCGAGAAGAACAAGTTCGAAAAGCCGTCCGCCTAGGACAAGGAGTCACATGAGTTCGATGATGATTGGTGCGGCGCTCGTCGCCGCCTTGAAACGCGCGGCCACCGTCCTTCCGGACGATGTCGTCGTCGCGCTGAAGGCCGCCCGCCAGCGGGAGACGTCGGACATGGGCGCGGCCCAGCTCGACGCCATCCTGGAGAACGTCAACGTCGCCCGCGAAGGTGCCATCCCGATGTGCCAAGACACCGGCATTCAGACCTTCTTCGTGAAGGCGGGCGTAAACAGCCCCCATCTCAAGGAGTTGCGTTCGTGGATCGAAACCGCCGTCATCGACGCGACGGCAGCGATTCCCCTGCGTCCGAATACCGTCGACCCGTTCTCCGGAAAGAACCCGGGGGATAATTCGGGGCGCTTCATGCCCTTCATCAACTGGGAACTCGTCGATGGAGATGATGTCGAGATCTCCGTTCTGCCCAAGGGTGGAGGCTCCGAGAACATGTCGACCCTCAAGATGCTGCCTCCCGGCGTTGGATTGAAGGGAATCAAGAAGGCGGTCGTCGAGCACATTGTCTCGTGCCAAGGCAAGCCATGCCCTCCCACCATTGTCGGCGTGGGCATCGGCGGCGGCGCGGATATCGCCCTCAAATTGGGCAAGAAGGCCGTGCTACGCCCCATCGGTTCCCATCACGAAACGCCTGAAGCCGCTGCCATGGAGCAAGAGATGCTTGAGCTCGTCAATGCCACCGGCGTCGGTCCCATGGGCGTCGGCGGCGCCACCACATGCCTCGCCGTTCACATCGAGTACGCGCATCGTCATCCGGCGTCGCTGCCGCTTGGCATTCTCGTGCAGTGTTGGGCCGACCGCCGGGCCAGCGTACGGCTGAAGGCCGACGGAACCGCGGAGGTGATCGCCTGATGCGACGCGACATTACACTTCCCGTCACTGAGTCCGACGCCCGCGAGTGGCGCGTCGGAGACATCCTTTTCTTGACAGGCACCATTTTCACGGCCCGCGATGAAGCCCATCTCCTGATGATGGAGAAGCAGGAATCCGGCGAAGGCATTCCCTTCGATCCGTCGACCATGGCCCTGTTTCATTGCGGTCCCGTCGTCAGTCCGGAGGGTGACGGATGGAAGGTCATTGCCGCCGGTCCCACGACCTCCATCCGCATGGAGATCTTCGAGGACAAATACCTTGAGATGTTCCGCCCTCCCATCATCATCGGGAAGGGTGGCATGGCGGATCGGACCCAGGCAGCTCTGGAATCGGTCGGCGCCGTGTACACGCACTATACGGGCGGAGCCGGAGCGTTAGCGGCCAAGCGCATCGAAGCCGTCGAAGGCGTGGAGTGGTTGGAGGAACTGGGCATGCCCGAGGCCGCCTGGTTCTTCAAGGTAGCTGATTTCGGTCCCTTGCTGGTCACCATGGATTCAGCCGGGGGCAATCTCTATAAGGATCTCGAACCCACGATCGCGGAGAACGTGAAGTCTGTGCTGGCGCGCATTGACGCCGGCTAGACACCGCCTCCCGTTCCAAAGGAGAACGCATGGTATCGGACGAACATCTATCGGTAGAAGAACGGATTGCGCGCGCCAAGGTCCCGGGAAAGAAGGCCCCGGGGATGCACGCGTTCTATCGAGGCAAAGTGGAAACGACGCTGAAGTGCTCCATCAACAGCTTCGATGATTTCGGTATTTGGTACACGCCCGGTGTGGCCACGCCCTGTCGCGAGATTCATGCCGATCCCGCCAAGGCCTTCGAGTACACCAACAAAGCCAACGCCATCGCCGTTGTTTCGGACGGCTCGCGCGTGTTGGGATTGGGCAACATCGGCCCCATGGCCGGTCTGCCGGTGATGGAGGGCAAGTCGCTGCTGTTCAAGTATCTCGGCGGCGTTGGCGCCTTCCCCATCGTTCTCGATACCCAGGATCCGGATGAGATCATTCAAGCCGTCAAGTGGATGGCCCCCGGCTTCGGCGGCATCAACCTTGAGGACTTTGCCAATCCGAAGTGCTTCTACATTCTCGACCGGCTTCGAGAAGAGCTCGATATCCCGGTATGGCATGACGACCAGCAAGGAACCGCGTCCATCACCTTGGCTGGCGTGATCAACGCCGTGAAGCTTGTCGGCAAGGATCTGGACAAGGTGACCTACTCGGTCATCGGATCCGGCGCCGCCAATATCGCCTTCGTACGCATCCTGATCCGCGCCGGCGTACCCGCCGGGAACATCATCCTGGTCGATTCCAAGGGCATTCTCCATCCGGGACGAGAGGATCTGGAAGCCGACAAGGCGAACAACCCCTACAAATGGCAATACGCCGTCGAGACCAATGCCGAGGGTCGAACCGGAGGCATGGCGGAAGCGATTGCCAACACGGACGTGCTCATCGCCGCCTCCAAACCCGGTCCGGACACGATCAAGAAGGAATGGCTGACCGCCATGAACAAGGATGCCATTGCATTCGTCATGGCCAATCCGATCCCCGAAATCTGGCCTTGGGAAGCCAAGGAAGCGGGCGTACGCGTCGTCGGAACCGGCCGATCCGATTTTGCCAACCAGATCAACAACTCGATCGGGTTCCCCGGCATCTTCCGCGGGACGCTCGACGTGTTCGCCAAGACCATCACGGATGAGATGGCCATTGCCGCCGCCTACTCGATCGCCAAGACCGCGGAAGCCAAGGGGCTTCACGAGGAATACATCGTTCCCACCATGCTGGAGACCGATGTGTTCATCAACGAGGCCGTCGATGTGGGAATGAAGGCCATCGAGCAGGGCATTGCGCGTCGAATTCTGACGGAAGACCAGCTTCGCGCCGAAGCCGAAGCCAAGATCCTCCATGCCCAAGCGGAAACCAAAACCCTCATGGACGCCGGCATCATCGCCGCGGCGCCAGACATCAAGATCGACTGAACACAGTCAGTCTCACACGGAAAAACGGCCCGGCAATTGCGCGGGCCGTTTTTCTTTGATTTCCTGTTACTCCGCCTAGTCCGTGTTTCCACGAACCCGCACAGCCGTACCGAAGGCAAGGATCTCGGCGGCGCCGGACATGGTCTGGGACGTCGTGAAACGCACACCGACGATGGCATTGGCGCCCAAGCTTTCGGCTTGCCGCATCATGCGCTCGATCGCTTGGTCTCTCGCTTGTCCCAGCATCACCGTATAGTCCTTGATCTCGCCGCCCACAATCGTTCGCAACCCCGCCATGATGTCGCGGCCGATGTGCCGTGCCCGAATGGTGTTGCCTCGCACCAATCCCAAGGTCGCTTCAACCGGCTTGCCAGCGATCTCATTCGTCGTGACCAGAATCATGTTTCTCCTCTCTTCGCCGTTCCGCAATCAGTCCCCCCAGCGTCAGCAGAACACCGCCCACAGCCACGAGGATCAGCACCTTGAAGAACGTGCTCAACGCTGAGCTCAGGAGCACAAGTATGATCAGCCGGTAGCCAACGTATCCCGCGAATACCGCTCCGGCAGCCAGCATCACCCCGTATCCGATCTTGAGCATTCGGCTCCTTTCTTCGTTTCGTATCCCTATTATAGGTAGTTCACCCTATCAAAATGACATTCACGTCACAACTCGCGAAAAGTCTCTCAACTTCAGTAGCCGGTCATGCGATATACAGCTCATTGCCCATCTCAATAGATTGCTATAGGATCATCTATCGTCGTTAGTTGACTGGAGGGACTGTGTACACACGAAAGGTACAGAAAACGGGGGGATCGACTTACTTCGTGACCTTGCCCAAACAATGGGCTGAAGGCGCCGGGATTACAACAGGATCGGAGGTTGATCTCATTCCCAACGATTCGGGCGCGCTGCTTGTCGTTCCGGGCAGCGTGGCCTCGGCCAATCGGTGTACGATCGAGTTGCAGGAATGGGACTTCGATCGGCTCCAACGGGAGGTCATCGCCCGCTACATCGCCGGATTTGACGTCATCTCCGTTCGTGGGGAGCGCATCCGGCCGGAACAACGGCGCATGGTTCGTGAGATTTCCCAGCGCCTGGTGGGCTTGGAGATCTTCGAGGAAACTCAGCAACTGATCGTGCTGCACTCCCTCGTGAACATCAAGGATTTTCCCGTCCACAAGACAGTCGGCCGCGTCTTCGATATCACGCAAGCGATGCTGAGCGATGCCGTGTCCGCGTTTTGCGATCACGATCAAGAGCTCGCTCATGATGTCATGGAGCGCGATCGCGATATTGATCGCCTCGTTCTCCTCGTCGCCCGCCAGTTCAACCTTCTGCTTCGGGATCTGATGACGGAAGAGGATTGTGCGCTTTCAAGGCCTCAGTTCTTGCATTATCACGAGGTGGCCGATCAATTGGAGCGAGTGGCCGATCATGCCGCCAAGATTTCCGAGGCCGCTCTCGCGCTGGACGTCCCCGTTCAAGAGGAAGTCTCCAAAGAGATCCGCGCCCGCTTCAAAGATTCGCAGGATATCTTGATCCAAGCCGTTCGTTCATTCGTGGACCAAGATACCGACCTCGCCAATCGCGTGCTGGAACTCAAGGAAAAGGAAGGTCAACTCTTCGCCATTACCCGCCGGATGGCGTCGGAGAAACAGCCGGAGGCGGCGTCCTCCATCAGTATTGCGCTGGACAGCTTGCTCCGCATTGCCGAGTACGGCTTCAACATCGCCGAGAATGCCCTCGATGCGCCCATCTCCAGCAGTCTTCGTGGAGGGCGGGAAAACGCGTAGCCGGGCACAAGGGCGCGAACGAAAACAGGGGCACTGTGCTTTAGCGCCATCGGGGTACCGCCCCATTCGCGCAACCCAAGCCGTACGGTTCCGAGGCTAGCCGAATCGCCCCTGCAGGTAGTCGCCGACCTCTTGCGATTCAGGGTCTTCGAACACCTCGCGCGTCGCGCCGAATTCGGCAAGATGCCCTCCCGCCAAGAAGACGGCCACATGATCGCTGACTCGGGCCGCTTGTTGGAGATTGTGCGTCACGATAATGACGGTGAGCGCCTCGGCCAGTTCTCGCGTCGTCCGCTCGATGCAGTCGCTGGCCTTGGGGTCGAGCGCTGAGCACGGCTCATCCATCAGGAGGATCTTGGGCGAAACGGCTAAGGCACGGGCGATACAAAGCCGTTGCTGCTGTCCGCCTGACAGCGAGAAGGCGCTTTCTTTCAATCGATCCTTGACTTCATCCCAAAGCGCGGCCCGGCGGAGCGCATCCTCGGCGATCGCCATGAGCTTCTTCTTGTTTCGAAGCCCATGAATGCGGGGACCATAGGCAATGTTGTCGAAGATGGATTTCGGGAACGGATTCGGCCGCTGAAAGACCATTCCGATCTTGTGCCTCAGCACAACCGGATCGGTCTTGAGGAGGTTTTCGCCCTCGAACAGGATCGTCCCGCTGGCCTTGGCGCCGGGAACCACTTCGTACATTCGGTTCAGCGTGCGAAGAAACGTGCTCTTGCCGCAGCCGGAGGGCCCCATGACGGCGGTGACACCATCCCTGGGGATGGTGATGGTGACGTTTTGCAGCGCGCGCACCTTCGAGTAGGTGAAGTCGAGGTCCTCCACATCGATGATCGTCTCACCGTAGAATTTCCGCTTGACCCAATCGCGCGTACTGGCCATGCCATCCTCGACAGAGTCCTTTCGAGAGGGCGCCTCGATTCCATGTTTTTCCCTCGCCTCAATTACCATGCTTTCTTCCTCCTCACACGCGTGCGCCAGATGATGGCCGTCAGATTGAGCAGTGTGACGACCGCCATGAGTACGAAGACCGTTCCGAACTGAATCGATTTGGTCTCGTTGTAGAAATTGCTGATTTGAACAAGCCCATAGAGGTGATAGGGCAAGGTCGACACCCGCTCGAACAGGGATGTCGGATAGGGCTGAGTCAGCAAGAAGGCCGTTGCCGTGAACATGATGGGCGCCGTTTCACCGATCGCGCGGGCCATGCCGAGCACCGAACCTGTCAGGATCCCGGGCAAGGCGGTCGGGAGAACGACCGTTCGAATCATGGTCCATCGCGTGGCGCCCAAGGAGAGAGATCCCTCCCGGAACGTTCGCGGAACCGCACGCAGGGCCTCCTCAGAAGCTCGAATGAGAATGGGCAGCGTCAGCATGGCCAAGGTGCACATTCCTGACAGCAACGACACGCCGAACCCGAGCGCATAGACGAACAAACCCAGACCGACCAGCCCGAAGACGATGGAAGGCACGCCAGCCAGCGTATTGACGGTGACACGAATGGCGCGCAACCACCACCCCTTCCAGGCGTACTCCGACAACCAAATCGCGGCCCCAAGAGCAAATGGGATGGCCACAATCAATGATCCCGCCGTGAGATATACGGAGCCGATGATCATCGGCGCGATGCCACCTTCTTGCGCCATGTTGCGGGGCGCCGTAGTCAGAAACTCCCACGAGATCGCGGACGCGCCTTGCCGAATGATCCAATACAGGATGAAGGCCAGGAAGAAGAACCCAAACAGCGAGGCGACGCCCAATAGACTGAATGCGATCCACTGCGTCATTGAGCGCTTCGTGATGCCGTCCTGTAAGTTCTCGAGGGAGCGATCCGTCATGCTAGCCACCCTTCAGTCCCTGACGCTTTAGAAGCCGTCCGTGGAACCATTCCGCGGTCCAGTTCATGATCAAGGTAATCAGCAACAGAAGGGCTCCCATGGCAAACAGCGAATGAAAATGGGCGGAGCCGCGAACGGATTCCTGCATATCCAAGGCGATGGCCGATGTAATGGGGCGAAGCGGCCGCAGGATGTTCCACGTCAAGAACGGCGCATTGCCGGCCACGAAAAGGACGGCCATCGTTTCCCCAACCGCTCGTCCCATGCCGAGGATAACGGCGCCAATAATCCCTGAAGATGCAGAAGGGATGATGGTTCGCCAGATCGTTTGCCACCGGGTTGCTCCCAACGCTAGGGAGGCCTCGCGATAGGTGTTGGGAACAGCATGCAGCGCATCCTCCGCCAAGCTTGAAATGGTCGGCAGCGCCATGATGCTCAAGATGAGAGCCGCCGTCAGCCCGTTGCTTCCACTGACGACATCGAGATGAACGCGAACGAAGGGTGCGATGATGATCAATCCGAAGAAGCCGTAGACAATGGAAGGAACGGCCGCCAACAACTCGAGCACGGTCTTGAAGACATCCTTTAGCCACCGAGGCCCGACCTCGCCGACAAAGACAGCGGCACTCAAGCCAAAGGGAATCGCCAGCACCATCGCCCCGAGCGTCACCACCGTTGTGGCCACGATCATGGGCAATGTTCCGAAGAATTCCTCCCGATCGCTCTCCGGCCGCCACGTAGACGTGAACAAGTCGCCCAGTCTCGTATCGGTGAAGTGCTCGCCCCATTTGCTGGTGGTCCCCTGCTCTTCCGGGACCAGCCGCATCTTGTCGAGGAACGGGACAGCTTCCGCGAAAATGAAATAGATGATGGTGCCCAACGTCAGCAACGAGACGAGGGCAAGGGCGAAAAACACGTAACGATCGACATTCCGATGTTTCATCCGGATCTTGAGATTCGGTTTTCCGTCTACTTTGGTGTGTCCCACGCCATGCCTCCAGATTCAACTTTAGAGAGAATGCCGTCGCTATAAAAAACTATTGATAGTATAAATATTCTCCAATAAATATCAAAACCAACCCAGTCCTTAGAGCGGATAGGACTGACCGGGCGGCGAGGCCCGGTCAGCGGATCTAGTGGCTCTTTGCTGCGTTGCCAGCCCCTTTGAGTCGCGGACTTAAAGGGCGACTGCGGAGTCATCTGATGACAGACGAATCCGCAGCCGATCCGTACCTAGAGCCGCAAGACACCATCGAACACGACTCCCACCCAAAGGGCGCCCAGCGACATCACCAAAGCGAGAAGAACCCACCCAGCCTGCACCAGTGCCTCTTTGTTCATCGCCGTCAAACCTCCTTGTTGTCGGATGAGAGGGCAACCCCTCAGACGAATCCGAGGGGCTGGTCGAGAGGGGGGCGTTCGTCGGCTTAGTCCGAGAGCACACCCTCGCAGGAGCATTCGCAGGGCCATACCGGCAGGAACTTCACCTTCTGCGTCGCGCAAGCGCCGACGAGGCCCATGAAGGCGTCCACGACTGCGGCGGTGTCCCCTGTTGGCACACCATTCGTGGAGATGAACAGGGCGCGGCCGATCGGATAGGTCGAGGCATCAAGCTCAATGCCATTGACCGTGATGATCTTTACACCGTCCAGGAAAGCGAGGCCGACGTAGCCAATGGCGTTTGTGTTATTGGCGACGAGTTCCTGCATCGTCGGGTTTCCGGAGACAACGTTCACGTTCGTGCCCGTGTAGTCTTCGCCGTTCAAGACGAGGTCCTGCCAAACGCCGAAGGTCCCCGACGACGTGTCGCGGGAACCGAAGAGAATCTGTTCATCGTTGCCGCCGAGCTGGCTCCAGTTGGTAATCGTCCCCATGAAGATACCGTAGAGCTCGTCGAGGGAGATGTCGTCAATCGGGTTGGACTCGTGAACGGCGACGGCAATCTTGTCGCGGGCAATGGTATAGATGACCGGGAAGACGCCGCTCTCGACCGCCCGACCGAACTCAGACGTCTTCATCTGGCGCGAGTGCATGGCGATGTCGGCTTCGCCGTTGATCAGCGCAGCGATTCCATCCCCTGAACCGGTGGCGCTGACCACGACGTTGATGGCGGAGTTGTTGACGAGGAACCAGTTCTGGATTTCCTGGGCAATCGGACCCACCGTGGTCGAGCCATTGATCGTGACTTGACCGTCACCCCATGCAGCCACTCCAAACAAAGACAGCGCCAGCAAGCCTACGAGCATCAGTTGAACCTTCTTCACGTGTACCACTCTCCTGAAGCATATGTATTTAATGATCGAACTATATAGTTATCTCGATTAATATGCAAATCTCGCCAATAACTCATTCGTTGGGCATTCTGTCCATGACGTGTTCGATTCACGCTTCCCCCATCCTGTTCGAGAATGGAGAAATGCCTGATTGGAACAGAACTTTCTGAATTAAACAGAGAATAGGACGATCGCTCGAGACATTGGGGATAATTCGAAATCGGACGCCTGTCCCAAGCTATCCATTTGTCACGCACCAACTCCACTTGTATGCTGGGACGCTGAAAGGATGTGGCCCATGAGTAAATCGCTAGCTGATATCAAGGCTGAGGTCTGGTCCCACTTCCAGCTCAAACAACGCGTTTACCTCGCAACGGCTGAGGGAGACCAACCTCGCGTTCGCCCGGTAACGCTGTTGGACTTGGAAGAGAAGTTCTGGATCGCCACCAGTCCCCGTAGCGCCAAAGCCCGTCAGATTCTGCGGAACCCCAATATCGAGTTCTGCTATCCATTGACAGCAAGCTGCGGTAATGGCTACATCCGTGTGAGCGGCATCGCGTCCGTCGTTCGGGATGCCGATATCATCGAGCGCATCGGCAATCAGATCCCTTTTCTGACCGAACACTGGACAGGAACGCAGGACCCGAACTTCTGCTTGATCCGAATTACGCGTGTCGAGATCGAGTACATGGAACCCGGAAACATGGAGGCGCACACCTTCATCGTTTAGGCGGCCTAAGGAATTGACGTTCGATCTTCCTCCAGAGATCTGTCAGACTGCTTGGCAACTCGCCATGGAACCGTTACACTGTGGACAACTATCCCTTTGATCAAGCGGAAGGCGGCGGGCCTCCTGGGGAAAGACACCGACGGAACGATGCAGAGGCCCTCGCACTTTTGCTTCATCGCCACGTCAGCAGACACACGTCCGTTGTCATCCACGCCGATCGCGGTATAATCCTTTTGAAATGAAGACGACAACGCATTGGCCTCTTTCTTATCGCACGATTGTCGGCCGCGATGCGCTTTGCGTCTTCCAAATGATCGTCGGGCAGACGGCGCGCAACTAGTTCAAACGCAACCGCCAGATGTCCGACAAGAGAACGCAGGCTTCGGCCTGCTTTTTGTTTGCGTATCACCTGATGCGCGCGAGCATAAGAACCCAGGAGGTGAGCAGCATGGCACCAACGAAGACCACTGACCGAAAGCAAATCCGAAAGCAGATCGAACTCCGTTTCGACATGGGGCGCACGCCGCCCCCGTGGAGACGATTCGTCATTGCCGGCGCCACCATCTGCCATTCGATCCAGGTCCTAGCCCGTGCCAATCCCTCAGCGAAAGGAGAAGACAAACATGACAGCACCTAACAACGAACGCTGGATTCAAGTCGTTGTCCCATCCACCAATGCCGCCGAAACTGAGGCGCGCAGGACGGACGTTTGCCTTCCTACGCATGCCGACCTGAGGGATCTCCTGGAAGCATTGAAACAAGAATCGACGCCGATCTATGAGGAAGTCCGAAAGCGCGTGCTTCGCCTTTCCGGAGATGTTCTTGCCTACGGAACCGATCCGGCGGGTCTTGCCCAGCTACGCGAGCAACTCAAACGCGGAGGGCCGATCGTGATCCCTGATCCATCGTCCTCGGAACTTCCGACCTAAAGCTTTAGTCACCCGCCTTGTTGTCGCGCGCCCTCGATCCTCAGGATCGGGGGCGCGTCGTTTCATTGAAGCCTAGCTTCCCGTCGATCGTTTGCCGGTCATCGACTGAACGTCCAGGCGCAAGACCAGCGTGTTGGCCGACACACGTTCTGGAAGCTCAACCTCTCGATCCGTGTACTGCCCGATCAACGCAGCAATGGCCTTCAGCTTCTCCTCATCATCTTCGACAAGGGAAAGGCCGCCAAAGCCGACCACAGATACGTACCGCACCGACCACCCACACGCCATATCATTGGGGATCATTTCGACATTCGCTTCGATCTGGAAACAGGCGTTGGGGTTGGCGCGCATGAGTTCCAACTTCGTTCCCTCGGCAGCACAATGGAAGTAGAGGGCTTCCCCCACGACGCCGTAATTGAGGGGGATCACATACGGCCACCCCTCACTGCATAAACCGAGGTGGCAGATCTCAGCGGAACGAACGATCTCCCAGATTTCTTCCCGATCGGTGATTTCGCGGTCGTCTCGTCGCATGGAGCACAGCCATGCCGGAAGCTGATGGTGTGTCATACGTCCGCCCGCAATCCATCCAAGGTCGCCTTGGCGTCAGGAACGACATCGAAGAATTTCGCCAGCTTGTCGCACACATAGTCGGTGCACTCCGCGCAGGTGCCGAGCCCCTTCTCGATACCGCACGCTCGAATTTCGCACTCCGCGCAGCGGGACATCCAAGGGCCGGTGGCCGAGTGGCAACTCATGCAGGCGCAATCTTCCGCCGTTAGTGTCGCCCCGTATTCCTCGCTCCACGTCATCGCCAACGCCTCGAGCGCCTTCGAGTCTCCTTCGCGGGTTACTTGATAGGCCGGGCAGGATGCACAGTCCAGTCCGCACGTTGCAATCAACCTTTCCATCTCCGCCTCCTCGCGTACCTCAGTTTGAGTTCAAGTGTACGCGTTAGATCAGCCTGAGTCTCAGCCGGCAAAACCTTCACGGCCGCGGTAGTGTGCAGCCAGTTCGAGGCGACGATACGAAGCGACGGCATCTGAACGCCGAACGTCTCTCCCAGTCCTGGGATGAAGCAAGACACGTCTTCGATGTTCTCGCGGCTTCCGAGGTCCTGCAAGCAGGAGCGCAGGGCCTGTGTACCCTGAAAATCCCCCCCAGCGTCACGGCCTGGCGTACACGTTCACGCAATGGCTCAGCGTCCATGCATCCTCCTCGAATCGCGTTGACTTTTCCTAACGCCGCCCTTCGCGAGCGCTATACTCTAGAATCCACTCGGCGTAGCGTCAACGGACCGTAAAAGGGGAAACATGCGATACGAATACGATGTCGGTGTTATCGGATTGGGCCCGGCCGGAATGGCTGTCTCTGTCATGGCCTCCCACATGGGATTGCGCGTTTTCGCCGTCGAGCGGCGCGCCTTGGGCGGCGAGTGCATGAACGTCGGCTGCATTCCAAGCAAATCTCTCCTGAAGATGGCCCACCTGCGCCACGGATTCACACGCGCCTCTGACTTCGCACTGTCCAATGTCGCCAAGCTCCCTGATCCCGTCGACCCCTTTGAAACCATCAAGCGCCATATTCGCTTCATCAACGAGCGAAAAACGACCAAGATGTTCGAGAAGGTCGACCTCAAGCTCGGTGAAGGCTCCGCATCGTTCATCAATCCACACACCGTCCGAGTTGGCAACCAAAACTATACAGCCAAGCGCTTTTTCATTTGTACGGGCACGCAACCGGCGATTCCGCCCATCTCAGGATTGGATTCCGTCGATATCCTGACGAACGAGACGATCTTCAACTTGGAGGCCGTTCCTGAGAGTCTTGCCATCATCGGAGGCGGTGCCATCGGGTGCGAGATGGCGCAAGCCTTCCGAAGGCTGGGAACCCGCGTCACTATCCTGCATCTCGATCAACATCTCTTGCCGCACGGCGACTGGGATGCCGGGAAAACGCTGGAAGACGTCTTTGCCGGCGAAGGCATCGCCGTCTACAACGGACGCGGCATTCGCTCCGTCGCCTCCGAAAGCGGCGGCATCGTCATTCAAACGGATCACAACGAAACATTCCGCGCTGAGAAGTTGCTGGTTGCCGCCGGGCGCTGCTTCGATTTCAAAGAACTTCAACTGGAAAACGCGGGTGTTGATTTCTCAGATGTGGGCATCCGTGTTGATTCACAACTTCGCACCACCCAGCGCTCGATCTACGCGCCTGGGGATTGCAACGGGAACTTCCTTTTCTCGCACGCAGCCATGCACCAAGGCATGCTCGCGCTCATGAATGCGATCGCCCCTTGGCCGGTCAAATTCGACTTCGCCAAATACGTGGTCCCGTGGACCGTGTTCACCGATCCGCCGGTCGCCCACGTCGGCTGGCTGGAACGCGAACTCAAGAATGCGGATATCCCCTATGAAGTCCATGAGGAGAAGTATGAGGATTACGGTGCCGCCATCGCCGAAGGACATCCCATCGGCTCCGTTCGCGCCTATGTCAGCAAAACCGGACGGATTTACGGCGTTCGCATCATCGGAGACGGCGCGGGAGAAATGATCAACGAGTGGGGATTGGCCATTCAAAACAAGCTTCGTCTGCACAAGATCATGTTCCTTCAGCACGCATTCCCTGCCATGTCTTTCTTGACCAAACGGGTCTCCGAACGCTGGATGATGAAGCGAATGGAAAGCCCATTCCTCAAATCCATCGTACGGTGGCTCTTCTAGTTCTACGCTCAAGCCGGCATGAAGGCGTCTTCAGCGAGCAGGTTGTGCAACGCACAATGCGCGGGTATGCTTGGGCAGTCCGCTTTATATGCAATCTTGAGCGGCCAGAAGACAACGATACTCAGGAGTGATGCGCAGGTGATTGAAACCGCGCAATCACTCAGCTATCATTCCCAAGTTGTTTACGGGTTTTGATTTCAGGAGGTGTGTATTCTTCGTGGATCAGGGAAATCGAAGACTACCTAAGAGAGTAAATGGGGCGATTCATGCCATCGGTCGGCGCAAGGCGGCCACTGCTCGCGTGTACATGTCCGAAGGAAATGGAACGCTCACGATCAACGGGCGCCCCGCGGAAGAGTACTTCGCTCCTTTCTTGAACGTGGTTGAATATCTTGAGAAAAGCTTGAAGCTGCCGTTCTACACCACTGGGACGGTCGGGAAATACGATGTCAAGGCGCGCGTTCGTGGCGGTGGCTACACCGGACAGCTGGAAGCCGTTCAGCTGGGTATCGCACGCGCACTGCTTGGCGTCACAGAAGAGTACAAGACGCCGCTTCGCCAGGCGGGATTGCTCACGCGAGACGCACGAGAGGTCGAGCGAAAGAAGATCAATCGCCGCAAGGCACGCAAGAGCGAGCAGTACTCCAAGCGCTAGCCAACGGAGGATTCATGAAAACGGGAATTCATCCAGAGCTGAAGAAAGCCAAAGTCCATTGCGGTTGCGGACACGTCTTCGAAACGATGTCAACCGTGGAAGAAATGCGTGTGGATATTTGCTCCAAGTGTCATCCGTTCTATACGGGTGAAGAGCGCTTCGTCGACACCGAAGGCCGCGTTGAGCGCTTCAATCGCAAGTACGCGCAAGAGGCGAACGCAGACTCGTGAAGCCGGTTATCGGCGGACAAGCTGTTATCGAAGGTGTGATGATGCAGAACGGCGACCGTATCGCGGTCGCCGTTCGTCGTCAATCGGATGGAGAGATCCTCGTCCGCCCGATTCCCTCACGCCTGCGATTCGTGAAACTCGGCAAGATCCCTTTCTTGCGCGGGTTGTTTCGCTTGGTCGACATGATGTCGCTTGGCCTACGCGCCCTGAACCTATCGACCCAGCTTGCCTATCCTGAAGACGAGCAAATGAGCAAAGGCGGAACCTTCATCACGTTCGCCATTGCCATCGCCATTGCGGTCGGCGCCTTCGTCGTACTGCCGCTGTACCTAACGAACACCATTCCCGGACTCCGGCTGGGGAGCTCGATTGTCTTCAACCTCGTTGAAGGCCTAATCCGGCTGAGCTTCTTCTTCGCTTACCTTCTCGTCATCTCCCGGTTGAAGGACATCCATCGCGTATTCCAATACCACGGGGCCGAGCACAAGGTCGTTTATGCCTATGAATCCGACGAGGACCTCACGGTCGAGAATGCGCGCCGGCATACGACGCTGCATCCTCGCTGTGGAACCGCCTTTCTGATGACGGTTTTCGTCATTGCCATTCTCATCTTCTCTCTGGCCGGAAACCCCACCTTGTGGGTCAAGGTCTTGTCGCGACTGCTGCTGCTTCCCGTCGTCGCCGGTGTCTCGTACGAGGCCCTGCGATTCTCGGGACGAAACTACGATCGCTGGTGGGTGCGCGCCCTGGCTCAACCCGGATTGTGGCTTCAAAAGTTGACGACGGCCGAGCCGGATGATGACATGATCGAAGTCGCCATCGCCTCCATGAAACAGGTTCTCGGAGTGGATGAATCCCTCAAAGTGGATGCTGAACCCGAGTCCCTCGTCGAACCGACGTAGGTAGCTCGCGCGTCGATTCCCCCGCTACTCCGCTGTGTTCCCCAACCCCAATGACGGCTGAGGCCGAAGGGAAAGGGGATGGCTCTCTCCCATCTGCAGATGCCGGAATGCGCCCACCGCAGCAATCATGGCTGCGTTGTCCGTGCAAAGCGACAGCGGAGGGAACGAGACCTGAATGCCACGCTCGCCGCCTTCTTCGGCGAGGGCACGCCGTAGATGTGAATTGGCGGCGACGCCACCCGTGATCACCAGCCGCTTTCGATGAAAACGTCGAGCCGCTTCGATGGATTTCTTCGTGAGGATCTCGACCACACTGGCCAGTACGGAGGCCGCAATGTCCTCTTGGCGTTCGCGCGGATTCTTCTTCAGGTGATAGACCACCGCCGTTTTGAGACCCGAAAAGCTGAAATCGAATCCCGGCGAACCGATCATAGGGCGCGGGAAGCGGACGGTCTTGGGATCGCCGATCTCAGCAAGGCGGTCGATTTCGGCGCCTGCCGGATAGCCAATCCCCATCATCTTGCCGATCTTGTCCAACGCTTCACCTGCTGCATCGTCCACCGTCATCCCCACGAGCTGATATCGCCCATAGACGGGAACATCGATGAGCGAGGTGTGCCCTCCGGAGACCACCAGCGCCATGAAGGGAGGCTCCGCGTCGGGCTCGCTGATTCGATGGGCGAAGATGTGCCCTTCCAGATGATTGACGCCGATGAAGGGAACGTCCAGGCCTCTGGCCAGGCCCTTGCCGTGCGTTAATCCGACGAGCAAGGGTCCGACCAACCCGGGGCCATAGGTCGCCGCGATCAGCGAAATCTCGGATAGCGGAACACCGATCGAAGCGCACGTTTCAGCCACGAGATAGGGCAGCTTGACGACATGATTGCGAGAGGCCACTTCGGGAACGACGCCCCCGTACGTCGCATGCAGGTCGACTTGGGAGTACACGGAATTGGCCAACAGCTCGGCTTCCCCACGCAGCACGGCGACCGATGTTTCATCGCACGAGGTTTCGATGCCCAGCGTTAAGAAAGTGTCGGATGCGCTCATTGGATGTACTCCGGTTTCAACACGCCGATATAGGGGAGGTTGCGATACAGTTCCGCGTAGTCCATGCCATAGCCAACGATGAACTCATCCTGTTCGAGTGCGAATCCCGCGTAGTCGATCTCGGTTTCAACTTCGCGCCGCGCCACCTTGTCCACCAAAGTGCACACGCGAAACGATGCCGGCTTGCGTGCCGCGAAACTGCGGCGCAGGTATTCGATCGTATATCCGGTGTCGATAATGTCTTCGACCAACAGAACGTCGCGGCCTTCAAGCGGCTCTTCAAGATCCTTGACGAGCCGGACGGCTCCGGGCGCCGTTCCATTGCCATAGGAGGACACGCTGATCAAGTCGTATTCCACGGGAATCGGCATTTGACGGGAGAGATCCGTCAAGAAAACAAGGGCGCCTCGCATGACGCCGACCAAGAGCAACGGACGGCTCTCGGGATCCGCGCTCAATCCCTTCTCAGCATAGTCGCTCGTGATCTGCTGCGCCATGGCGGCCACACGATCGCGGATGGCATCCTCGGGATACAAGATCTTCGACATTCGCTGTTCAAATCCAATCAAGCCCATGGTTCCTCCGGATTGTGGGTGCTGCCGCGTGAAATCTGCCCGGCCCCGCTACGTTACAGCAATCGGCCGCCTCGGCAAAATCACGAACCCGTCTTGCCGCCTCCATGAAGCAACATGCCAACCGCCCGGCGGCCGTTGGCACGCCAAGTGTAAGCGAGTGGGAAACCGACCTCAACCGGAAAAGGCGCGGTTCTTACCGGCTATACGGCGGTATCCGGGCGAAGCCGCCGCCGCTGCCGACGCAATCGATTGGCGTTGGTCACGACGTTGATTGACGAGAACGCCATCGCGGCCTCGGCGATCAGCGGATGCAACAGTCCGAGCATGGCAAAGGGAATCGCGAAGACGTTATAGAAGAAGGCCCAGAACAGGTTCTGTCGAATCTTCCGGAACGTGGCTCGAGACAAGAGAACGGCGCGCACAACCGCCGACAGATCGCCGGAGACGATCGTTACGTCCGCCGCCTCAATGGCCACATCGGTTCCCGTTCCAACGGCCAGCCCGACATCCGCCGCCTTCAGCGCTGGAGCGTCGTTGATGCCGTCGCCAACCATTATCACGCGCTTGCCGTCCACTTGCAGTCGCTGGATGGCCGCAAGCTTCTCGCCGGGCCGCACGTCGGCGATCACGTCATCGATTCCCACACTGGCGGCCACCGCCTCAGCCGTCGTTCGGCTGTCGCCCGTGAGCATGACGGTTCGCAACCCCAGTCCATGAAGCGTTGAGATGGCATCCTTTGCATTCGCCTTCACACGGTCGGCGATCGCGATCAAGCCGACCAACCGCCTGTCAATGGCCACGCCAACGACGGTTTTCGCTTGAGCGGACAACTGCTCCCAATCCGCCAGAAAACCATCCGTTGAGACTCCCGACTCCTCAAACCATGCCGAGGTTCCTGCGAGAACGTTCTTCTCCTCGACGCGGCCGCGCACCCCTTTCCCCGGAAGCGCCTCGAAGCCTTCGACCGCCGCGTAGGAGAGTTCACGCGAGAGACCTTCATCCACAATTGCCGATCCGATGGGATGTTCGGATCCGGATTCCAGGCTTCCCGCGATTCTGAGAAGTTCATCCTCCGACTGGCCACCCGAGATGCGGATATCGGTCACTCCCGGTTTCCCTTCGGTAAGGGTACCCGTTTTGTCGAAGACGATCGTTTTCGCTTCGCGGATCGTCTGAATCGCTTCTCCGGATCGGTAGAGAATACCAAGCTCGCTTCCCACCCCCGTTCCCACCATCAGAGCGGTCGGGGTTGCCAGGCCAAGTGCACACGGACAGGCGATAACAAGCACGGCAATCGCCGCGTAGAGCGCTCGTGACAGCGGGCTCAACCCCTCTGTGATCCAAGGAAGGTAGCGGTCCGCCCAGTTGAAGACGTCGCCCAAAGGTCCGGGAGCAAGCATCCAAGCCACGAAAGTAAGCGCGGCAAGCCCCAAAATGATGGGCACGAAGACTCGCGTCACACGATCCGCAAAGGCTTGGATCGGCACCTTCGTCATCTGAACGTTCTCCATCATTCGAACGATCTGCGAGAGAAACGTGCTTTCTCCGATCTCTGTCGCACGCACGTGCAGCAAGCCGCGCCCGTTAATCGTCGCTCCGATCACCTCATCATCAACCGTTCGAAGCACAGGGACGGATTCGCCCGTCACTAGAGACTCATCGACGTAGCTTTCGCCGCTGACGACGAGGCCATCCGTCGGAATCTTTTCTCCCGGACGCACAACCATGACATCGCCAACGGCAAGCTGCTGGACCGGGATCTCGACTTCGCGCGACGCACGGAGAACACGCGCTGTCTTGGCGCCCAGCGTCAGCAATCGATGAATCGCACGCGATGCGCGCCCCTTGGCCGTCGCTTCAATCCACCGCCCTGTCAGATGGATGGCCAAAATCATGGCTGAGACCCCAGCATAGTTGAAGATCGCCGGCAGCCAACCGACGATCCCAAGCACAGCGAGAATCCCGGTGACAAAGGAAACCGAGACACCAAGAGCGATGAGGGTATCCATGTTCGGCGATCGATGGACCAAAGCACGGAACCCGATCTGCAACGTTTCCCCTCCAACCAGAACCAAGGGGAAGGCGGCCAAACCTGTCATGACGAGGTGGAATCCAAGCACGGATGGCCACATGAGATCAAAGAACATCTCAGGGATCATCCATCCCATAATGGGAAGCGCGAAGGCCCACGCCCAACGCATCTTCCTCGCCGCTTCGCGAAGGTGCGCTTCATCACGTTTCACCACATCGCTCCCGCTCGGCTCTCGGCTCGTTTCCTCAACCGACTGCGCGCCGAATCCCGCCGCTTCGACAGCCGCGATCAGATCGGCCGTCTCGACGGCGTTGCTTAGCACCACGTGAGCGCGATTCATGGGAAGGTTGACGGTAGCCGACTCAACGCCGTGAACCTCCGATAAGGCGCGCTCGACCGACTGCGCGCAACCTGCACAGGTCATGCCGGTGATCGTCAGTTGCACGCGCCGTGTCGACGTTGGAGCCGATGCTTCGAACCCAGCGGCGTGAACGGCCTCGGCGAGCGCCTCGATCGTCGTGGTCCCGTCGTGATCGACAACCGCCACCTCACCCAGGAGATTGACGCTGGCCGACTGCACGCCATCCACACCCTTCAACGCGCGCTCAACCGATTGAGCGCACGAGGCGCAGTGCATGCCCTCAATTCGCAACTCCTCATGATGTGAACTCATAAACACTCCTCCGCCCTCGCCAGATGCCTGCCGATGTTAAACTGGAGTTTAACGTACAGTTTAGAGGATCTCTTGTTAGGACTGTGAAGGAGGGGCAAAGAAGAAGCGGGACCATGCACCCGGCTTGACCCCGCTCTTCCGAAAAACGCGCCTCCGGCGGATTGCACCACAGGAGTATTCTACAGGATTTTGACTAGCAATGTCCTCCACACCACCAGCCTGAAAACGAAAAGATCCAGAACGCCCAAAAGAACGATACAAGTAGCCAACCTGTAATACACATCACACCCACCTCCGAACGATGTACCCCCGAGGTGAGCTTTGGTTTCAATTTCGCGGGAGTTGGAACGCATTGGGCATTCCTGCCTATCGCCGATGAATTACGCGTCCCAACAACGGCGTCGAAACATCGATCGCGCCTTCCGGACACAGCTCCTGGCAGCAATAGCAGCGAATGCAACGATCGTAATCGTGCACCGGCGGATGCTCTCGCCCTGAGCCTCGAAACTCAACGGCCTTGGGCGCGACGGGACAAACGGAAACACACGTCCCACACATCGTGCATTTCGAATGAATCACGTAGGGTTTGGGGACGACGAATCGACGTGCCAGCCGACTGGGCCGCCCCGGTTCTTCGGTGGTAGGCAGCGGATTGCGGTTGACCTCAAACGACGATTGAACCAGCGGCTCGATCGGATCTCCAATGAGCTCGAACCCGTCTCCACACCCGAGGCCATACTCGATCCCGTAGTGAATGGGAAGCACCAGCGAGGGATCAAGACTGACCAAGCGACATACCGTCGCATCGAGCGCCACCGCATCGCTGGAGAACAGCAACACATTCATGGGGCGAGGGGTTCCGTTCTGCGGACCGTTCCCCTCCATCGCAACGATCCCATCCATGATGTAAAGGCGCGGTTTCAGGAAACGGTTGAGGTCGACCAGCATTTGTGAGAACAGCCGCGCCATCGGCAATCTCGCATGAAACTCCGCTTTCAGCGGACCGGGCACGCACCCGAACTGATTCTTGATGGCGCCGGTCAGCCGTGTGAGCCCATGAGACTTCATTTTGGGGAGAGAAACGATGCCATCGGCGCTCAGCACGCCACGCGCGATCGTGAACTGCTTGTTCTGTATGCCTTCGGGAAACAAGACCGCCTCACCATTGACGAAATCCACCAACTCAAGCGAAAGCGCGTTGGCGATCTCGTGCAGACCGGCGCGCTGGGCCGCTGTGTGCGGCTTGCCAAAACCGGGCGAATCGCCATACGACACCACGGCTCCCGCGCTCAAGAATTCCGATGCCACGGCCGAAAACACGGATGGATGTGTGGTCACCGCGCGCTCGGGCGCCCGGCCGGTGAGCAGGTTTGGCTTCAACAGGATGTGCTCGCCTGGCGCCACGAATCGCGACAACCCGCCGATCAGTTCAATACCGCGTTGGACCGCCTCTCGAACAGCATCCGCATCGTAGGAGTCACAACGTACAAGCGCGACCGTCGATGTTCTGGCGTTTGGCAAGTCGCGTACTGTCATCGTGCCTCCCTCCTCAGTGTAGCTGAGAACGCCGGACGAAGGAACACCCGGAACCTGTCAAACCACTTGGCAGATCCCGCTTCCTGCCTTAAGATGGGGCGAACAAGGTCGGAAGGCCTGTTTTGCTTTTCTGGCCTTGTACCGCAACCGTTCAGAGAGGATTCATCGTGCTTGGGAATTTCGAGTACACAAGAATTCGATCGATCGACGAAGGCTGCCGCGCCTTAGCCGACGCCAAAGAAGCGGGCGCCGTACTGGCCGGGGGAACCGATCTGCTCGTTGAGATCCGAAACGGGCTCAAATCTCCGAAACTCCTCGTTGACTGCAAAGCACTGGACGATTTGCACGTGCTTGACACGTCACCCGAGAAGACCACGATAGGCGCCTCCGTGACGTTGAACCGGCTCATTGAGAACCGCACGTTCCGCGGACACTATCCCGCGCTGGCGGACGCCTTGGAATCGATCGGAACGTATCAACTGCGCAATCGCGCCACCGTCTCCGGCAATATCTGCAACGGATCGCCGGCAGCGGATTCCGCTCCCGTCCTGCTCGTGTTGGATGCGACCGTTCACGTTCATGGCGTCGGCGGGCCTCGCGTCATTCCGATCGCCGATTTCTTCGCCGGAGTGAAGCGCACGGCGCTTAATCCGGATGAGATCGTCACGTCGATCACGCTTCCAGTCAACGCGGGTAGGCGAACGTCGTTCCTCAAGCAGCAACGCATCAAGGGACACGACCTCGCCGTGGTCAATGCAGCCGGCGCCTACGATCCCGAGACGAGGGAAGTGCGTCTTGCGATCGGAAGCTGTGCGCCAACGCCTGTTCTTCTCGATCCCATTCCAATGGACGTTTCCGATCTCGCGGCATCCATCAATCACGCGGTTTCGTTGGTTCAGCGCTCGGTTTCCCCGATCAGCGATGTCCGTGCGTCCGCCGGGTACCGGAACGCCGTTCTTCCAGTGCTGGTGACGCGCATTCTGCGCGAACTTCTGGACCCAGGAGGTGAGGCATGACCCATGATATCGTCTTCACAGTCAACGGCAATCCCGAACGCGCCAGCGTCCCGGCGACGATGACGCTTCTGGACCTATTGCGGGACCGGCTCGCCCTCACCGGGACCAAGGAAGGGTGCGGAATCGGCGAGTGCGGCGCCTGTACCGTGCTTCTCAATGGAAAACCGATCACCGCGTGCTTGATGCTGGCCGTTGAAGCGGACGGACAAGCCATTGAAACGATCGAAGGCGAAGCTGTCGGCGGCGAACTTTCAGTGCTACAGCAATCCTTCATCGATGCGGGGGCGACGCAGTGTGGGTTCTGTACGCCAGGCATGATCATGTCCGCCCATGGCCTCCTGCTAAGATCTCCATCTCCATCGCATGACGAAATCGTGGAAGCCATTGCCGGTAACCTGTGCCGATGCACCGGCTATGAAGCGATTATCGCGGCCATTCGCCTCGCCGCCGATCGCCTGGGAGGTGAACCTCATGACGCGTGAGCTCAACGTTATCGGCAAACCCGTCGCCCGCGCCGATGCCGTCGACAAGGTCACCGGCGCCGCGCACTATACGCATGACCTCGGGTTTCCCGGCATGCTTCATGCCGCTCTCGTTCTCTCTCCCCATGCGTCGGCTCGCATCGTTTCCGTCGATACCGAGGCTGCGGAAGCCACGCCAGGGGTTCGCGCCATCTTGACCGGAAAGAGCCTCGACGTTCACTTGGGACTCTATATGCAAGACAAGCGCATTCTCGCCAAGGACGTGGTGCGCTATCAGGGAGAGGCCGTCGTTGCTGTGGCCGCGGATACCCTTGAGATCGCCAACGCGGCGTGCCGATTGGTCCGCGTTGATTACGAGGAACTGCCAGCCGTTCTCGACCCCTGCGAGGCCATGGAGAAAGGCGCACATCTCGTTCACCCGGACCTTGAGACCTACTCGCATATGGAGGGCGTCTTCTTCCCGAAGCCGAAGACCAACATCGCCCACCACCAGAAAATCCGGAAGGGCGATGTGGCGCGCGCCTCGGACGACGCTGAGGTGACACTCACCGCGTCCTTCGATAACCCGCCCGTCCAGCACGTCCCCATGGAGACTCACGCGACCATCGCGCAGTCCCTGCCTCAGAATCGGATGGAGGTCTGGACCTCAAGCCAATCGCCCTACACGGTTCGCCATCTGCTCTCCGCCACCTTCAACCTACCGCATGCCAGCATTCGCGTGCACGTGCCTTATGTCGGGGGCGGATTCGGCGGCAAGGCAGGGTTGGGGCTCGAACCTCTCGCGTATGTCTTGTCCAAAGCCGCAGATGGCCGCCCCGTGAAAGTCGTGGCCACACGAGAGCAGGAGTTCAATACCCTGCCATCTCGTCAGGGACTTCACTCGACCATCGAGATCGGCGCGCGGGCAGACGGGAAGATCGTCTCCCTGAAATCCACCTATATCTGGGATGCCGGCGCTTACGCCGACTATGGCGTCAATGTTGGGCGCGCCGCCGCCTACTCCGGTGCAGGGCCTTACAGCATCGATAACTGCTGGATTGACTCGTTCGTCGTCTATACGAACAAGATCTACGGTACCGCCTATCGCGGTTTCGGCCACCTTGAGATCCTCTGGGGCATTGAACGTGCCATGGATCAGATGGCGCGAAAACTGAACATGGACCCCGCCGAGTTTCGGCGCATTAACCTGCTCAAAGAAGGCGACACAACGATCACTGGGGAGGCGTTTACCTCCGGACACGGCAAGCCTCAGCAATGCTTGGACGCCGTCACCGAAGCCATCGGCTGGGGAACACCCTCCACGCCGCCAGACGTGCCCCATAAGGTCCGTGGCAAGGGCATCGCTATGCTGCACAAAGCGCCCGCGATGCCTACTTATACATCCTGTTCCGTCGTCATCAAGCTGGATGAGGACGGAGGCGCGGACATTCTTGTCTCAGGCGTCGACTACGGCCAGGGCACCTATACCGTGCTTCGGCAGATCGCGGCCGAAGAACTGAGCATCCCGATCGAGAAGACTCACATCACGTGGGAATGCGATACCGCCTTCTCTCCTTACGACTGGCAAACCGTGGCAAGCCGGTTCGCCTACATGGGCGGCAACGCCGTCATCGAAGCCTCCGCCGATTGCCTGGGACAGCTTCGATCGATGGCATCGCGCGCCCTGGATGTCCCGTCCGAGCTGCTCATCTGCAACGGCGGCAGTGTCTATCCGGACGGACAGCCGGACCGCGCAATCTCCTATGCGACCCTGGCGTTGGGATACACCTTTGAAAACGGAAATTCGATCGGCGGCCCCGTCATCGGCCATGGCCGATTCATCGCCAAAGGCCTCACCCACCTCGATCCGGAAACAGGGCAAGGGTTGCCCGCCCAATACTGGACGTACGGGGCGCATGCCGTTGAAGTGGAAGTCGATACTCAAACCGGCGAAATCGAGGTCCTGAACATCGTGTCGGCACTCGATGCCGGCAAGGTCCTCAATCCCAAGCTTTGTCTTGGGCAAGTGGTGGGCGGCGTGATCCAAGGATTGGGTTCCGCCCTGTGGGAAGGCTTCGTTTTCTCGGAAGACGGACGTTTCCTCAATCCGGCGTTCGTCGACTACAAGATCCCGACAGCCAAGGATATCCCGCACCGCACCCAACAGATTTTCCTGGAGAACCCGCAACCCGGGGGTCCGTATGGCGCACGTGGCGTGGCCGAGCATCCCATGATTTCCGTTCCATCCGCCATCGGAAACGCGCTCTACGATGCGCTCGGCATTGAATTCATGACGCTGCCTCTGAATTACGAGCGAATTCTGACCCGGCTTCGGGAGAACGCGGAGGCCACGTGAAGCAATGGATGCTTGAGCGGAATCGGTACTTCGATTCCGTGTTTTTGATGCGCATTAGCTCAGAGTTGGAGAAGCTCGACGGCATCGCTCAAGCCGTCGTGGCCATGGCCACTCCCGTCAACGTCGGGAACTTGATGGCATCGGGCTACGATCTGAAACGCGAGGGCGCGCTTCAGCCCGCCGATTTGATCATCGCCATCGATGCCGCATCAGATGAGGCCTACGCCGCCGCACAGGAGACGCTCGATCGATTGCTCGCTGGGGGAACGGATGCAGGCCCTGGCAATGCGACAACAGGCCCGCTCGCATCCACCCTCGCGGAAGCCCTCACGATCGATCCCGAAGCGAACCTCGCGCTCATCTCCGTTCCCGGCCTGCATGCCGCACGCGAAGCCCGATTGGCGCTCCGCCATGGGTTGCATGTGATGTTGTTCTCAGACAACGTCAGCATTGAGGACGAGGTCGCGCTCAAGGACGAGGCCGTTGAGCGAGGCCTGTTGATGATGGGCCCCGATTGCGGAACGGCGATTCTCAACGGCGCGGCCCTCGGGTTCGCCAACGTCTGTCGGCGAGGCACCATCGGCATTGTCGGAGCATCGGGAACCGGCATCCAAGAGATCTCGTCCCTTATTCATCAGTGGGGTGGTGGGCTGTCTCAAGCGATCGGCACGGGCGGACGCGACCTCTCCAAAGCCGTCGACGGACGCATGACGCGATTTGGCATTCGCGCCTTGGGCGACGATCCGGAGACCGAGGTCATCGTCGTGGTCTCCAAGACACCGAGCCCCTCGGTCGCCGAGAAGGTGTTGACAACGCTTGAAGCCACCGACAAACCCGGGGTCGTTCACTTCATCGGGGCACGCGCAACGCGTTACTCGGAGGCTGTTGACATCACGGCCAGCCTGGCCGATGCCGCGCGAGCCGCACTCGACAAGGCGGGCATCCGAACTGACGACGCCCCGAAACACGTCGATGCGTCGCTCAAGACTGTCGGCCCAGCCGGCAACCCCGACCCGGGAACCGGACGAGCCATTGGCTTTTTCTGTGGCGGAACGCTGTGCCAAGAAACGTGGAGCATCCTGCACGCCGCCGGCCATGATGTCGCCTCGAACGTGGCCGGTCTTCCGGACGTCAAAGTGCATGCCGAAACTCAAGTCGCTGGGCATGTGATGTGGGATTTGGGGGACGATGTCTTCACCATGGGCAAGCCCCATCCCATGATCGAACCCAGCCTGAGAGATGACCGAATCGCCGCCGCCGGAGAGGATCCAACGGTGCGCCTTGTCCTCGCCGATTGCGTGATCGGCTACGGCGCACATGAGAACCCCTCAGGCAGTCTGGCCTCCGCCGCCCGCACCGCGCTCGCCGCCGCACGATCCGATGGGCGCGAACTCATCATTATCGCCTCAGTCACTGGAACGGACCTCGACCCTCAGGACCTTCGTCGTCAACGCGCGATCCTGAAAGAGGCCGGCGTCTACGTTGAAGCGAGCAATGCAGAGGCCGCGCGCCTGGCTTCTGAGCTTCTGAAAGGAGGCGGCGCATGAGCCGACATACGCCCACAGCCGCCCTGTTCAACGCCCAACTGCGCGTCATCAACCTCGGCTTGTCCTCCTTCGCCGAGACGCTGAAAGATGGACATGTTCCCGTACTCGATCTCGACTGGCGTCCGCCTGCAGGCGGCGACCCCGAGTTGATTCAACGCATCGACGCACTCCGTAACGAGACCGAGAACGCGTGGATCTCGGCCATCCAATCTGCCAACGAAACGGCCATCGAGCACATGTTGGCCGCTGAGCCACACATCGTGGGCATTGGCATCGCACGCGACGTCGTTCCCGGAATGACCGATGGTATGGTGCTGCACGCCGGTCCGCCCATCGAATGGGACGCCATGTGTGGCCCAATGCGGGGCGCCGTGATGGGGGGATTGATCTATGAGAATGCGGCGTTGACGCCCGACGAAGCCGCCCGGCTGGCCGCTTCGGGAGACATCGCCTTCGATCCCTGCCATCACCATTCCGCGGTCGGCCCCATGGCCGGTGTGATGACGGCGTCCATGCCGGTGTGGATCATCGAGAACGTCACCGAGGGCAATCGCGCCTATTGCACGTTGAACGAGGGATTGGGCAAGGTGCTACGTTATGGCGCCTATGGCGACGAGGTCATCGCCCGATTGCGGTGGATGGAGTCCGAGCTGGCGCCCATCCTCAGCAAGGCCATCCAGGCGCACGGTCCCATCGATCTCCGCTCGTTGATTGCTCAGGCGCTCCAGATGGGAGATGAGGGACACAACCGCAACCGAGCGGGCACGTCGCTGCTCATCCGGGAACTGGCACCCCATTTGGTTCGGCTTGACATCCCCTCTGATGCGATCGCGCGCACCTTCGAGTTCCTTCATTCCAATGATCACTTCTTCCTCAATTTGACCATGCCGGCCGGAAAATGTGCTCTGGACGCCGCCGCCAATATCCCTGGAAGCTCGCTCGTCACCGTCATGGCACGAAACGGAACGGAGTTTGGAATCCGCTTGTCAGGCACCGGCAACCGGTGGTTCACGGCCCCGGCGCCAATCGTCGATGGCCTTTATCTTCCCGGCTTCTCGTCCGAGGATGCCGCCCCCGATATCGGGGATTCAGCCATCACGGAGACAGCCGGTTACGGAGGCTTTGCCATGGCCGCGGCCCCCGCCATCGTCCAATTCGTCGGCGGAACGCCTCAACTGGCGCTTGATACCACGCGTCGCATGCGAACGATTACGCTCGCGGAATCGCGCGCCTATCAAATTCCCGCCATGGGTTTCCGCGGCACGCCGACAGGCATCGATGTACTTCACGTTGCGGAGTCCGGCATCGTGCCCGCCATCAATACAGGCATCGCGCACAAGGAGCCGGGGATCGGCATGGTGGGCGCCGGTCTCGTCACACCTCCGTTCTCGCTGTTCGCGGATGCAGCGAATGCCTTGGCGTCATTACTCGATCAATCACAGATTCACGAGGAGGTTCAATGAAGTTTATCGATCTAACCATTCCGTTCGGTGTGGGAACGCCGCCATGGCCGACCTACGAACCGTTGCAGCTCAAGTACTTCAAGCGTCTCGCGCCCAACGGCGCCAACGGCCAGCTGCTCACCCACTCCAACCACGTCGGCACGCACCTGGACGGGGAGATCCACTTCTTTGCCTCAGGCAAGGACATCGCGGAGCTTGATTTCGATTTTCTCGTGCACGACGCCGCCATCGTTGACTTGTCGGATGCTGTCGGCGATTACGACATCTACACCTCGGAGATGATCGAGGAGCGCGTCGACGTTAGGGAAGGCGACATCCTCATCATCCATACTGGCTACCACCACTACGGCTGGGATCAGCCGGGAGCTGACGAAGTGCGCTACATGGTCATGCATCCGGGACCGGACCGGGAGTTCGTTCACTGGTGTTTGAAGAAAAAGATCCGCTGGATCGGCGTCGACTGTGGGAGTGCCGATCATCCGATGAACACGATCATTCGTGATTGGATGCCGCGCCAAGCGGCCGAGGCGGACGCCCACTTCAAGGAGAAATACGGCATGCCGATGGCGGAGCGGCTCGATGCATCGAAATACCAGATGATGCACCTGGAGCTGTTCGACAAGGGCTTGATTCATGCCGAATGTCTCGGCGGGGATATCGACCTGCTGCTCAACCAACGGGCCACCGTCGGTTGCTTCCCCTGGCGGTTCGTGGACGGAGAATCGTCGATCTCCCGTATCGTCGCCATCGTCGATGATGCACGCTACGACGAACTCATGAAGGTCAAGGCGGGCTGCGAACTCACCAAGTTCGGTGATGTCGCCGGCTCCAAGAATCCTCATCTGCACGCGATTGGACGAACCTAGCCATCCCTTTGGGTCACGGGAGCTTGGCGCTGCCCAAGCTCCCGTTTTCTTTTCGCATACTCGCATGCGTGAAGGGTCGACGTCCTGACTTGATCCATGCGTCTTTCGCGCCTATTATTGACTGACCAGTCAAAGAAGGTGAATCGAAAATGCCCTCCTCGGACGTGAAGAATAGCCGCTCAACTCTGACCACACGCCGCAAGCTTCAGATTTTGCATGCCGCGCTGGGCATTGGCGCCAAGCGGGGATTGGCGGCCATGACCATGGACGAAGTCGCCTATGCCGCCAAGCTCAGCAAGGGCCTGCCCTTTTACTATTTCAAGTCCAAGCAGAAGCTTCATCTGGCGATGATCGACCTGTTTACCGAGGGGATTGTCGATCGGGCCGCCAAGATCCTAAACACCGAACAAGCCAACGAGACCTCGCTTCGCTCCTTGGCGTGGGAATACGTGTCCGCCCTCACCGTGGCCTGCAAGCATCCGCAGATCACGCTTGAATTCTGGTCGATGGCGTTGCGCGATCGCGAGGTGGCTCAGCGGTTGGGACGCATTCGAGAGCAAATGACGGCATGGTTCGCCGATCTCCTCAATCATGGCGTCGGGGCGGGTGAATTCGCCTGCCCGGACAGCGAAATTGCCGCCCGATCGCTCTACGCCACCTGCATGGGCATCGTGAGCCAGTGGGTGCTCAGCAAAAAGGCATTCGATCCGCGCCCCGTTCTGGAGTACACGTTCGCGGGAATCCTAACCGATCGAGCCCTGTCCGGAGGAACCCCATGACCGGCAACGGGAATAGGAAGCATACAACGGCCGGCATCATCGGGGAAAGCCGCTTCACCGTCGATACAGCGCTTTCCGATTGGACCGGGGTAGCGAGCGTGCAGTTTCTGTCCTGGGCCATGCAAGAGGCGGCTTGGAAACACGCTGAATCCATCGGCTTCACGATTGAGCAGATGGAGAAGGATGACATTCTTTGGCTGCTGACTCGTCAGCAGATACGCATCTCCAAGCTCCCACAGTGGAAGGATGATGTCATCGTCCGCACCTGGTATGCCGATCGGGAGAAGCTGCTGTTTCACCGAGATTTCGAAATCCTCAACGGCAGCGAAGACCATCTCGCCTCCGTCACCAGTGCATGGGTCGCCGTCGATACGGCGCGCCGCCGTCCCGTGCGCACGGAGTCGATCAACCATGGAGGTCCCGTTGATCGGCAGCGAGCCGTCACCGAAGCTTGGACCCCAATTCCTGAGACGGACGATTGGGAGGAAGGCACTCCATTTCCCGTGCTCGCGAGGGACCTCGATATGAGCGGACACGTGAACAACGTTCACTACCCGGAATGGCTGCTTGAACCGCTCACTCTCTCGTTTCGTGAAGGACACGACCTCATCGGGTTGGACGTGGCCTATCGCGCCGAAGCCGTCCATGGCGATGTCCTCATTCCCAGATTCAGTTCAGAAGACGACAGCACGCAGCTCCACCAACTTGTTCGCCAATCCGACGGCAAGCTGATCAGTTCAGGACGATCGTACTGGCGGCCTCGTCAAACGCCGCGTGCAATAGGATGGTCAGTGGGTCAAGATTGATGGGCTATGGTCTCGACGCAAGCGGCAAGAATGGGTTCGCATGTTCGCACCTATTTGGATTCCAAGACTCGTGATGGACGTATCGTGTCTACGTTTCGCGACGGATTCAATATCCTGTTCGATGAAGTGGAGGAACCAGGATACGTCGTTTTCCAGACATCAGACGTTCCGATGCATCCCTGGGGCATTCAGCTGGACCAAAGCTACCGCCCGACTCTGTCGTTCTCTGAGGCCCAAGTCGCTCGATCGGGAGGTGGATTGATTCAGATTGAGGAGATCGTGATCTCAATCCGGGAGACGACAGTTGAGGCATTGAGGATCCCCACATGGACCCCCGAGCAACTGCTCATTGCGCGGCAACGGGTTCCCATCATCAGGACGGCGTTGGCAAAGACAGTTCGCCAGGAACTTCATCGGCTTCAGAGCGACGGCCTTCCACAGATCCTTCGCTTCGTTCTCGGCCAAGACCTGGAAGAACACGTGCAGCGCTATGTCGGCTTAGGGGGCGGTTCCACTCCGTCCGGGGACGATTATCTCGTAGGACAGCTCTCGGTCTTGTGGGCCTCGTGTGAGCAATCCCCAGCATCAAAGCATCAAATCGATGGGTTTCAAACACTGCTTCGATGGGAGGAGCTGCTGACACAAACAGCGTTGCCCTCGGCTCAAATGCTGTTGGCCGCTTCTCAAGGCAGTTTTGTAGACACCATTCGTGATGCGCTTCGTGCACTGTCGATCGAGTCCGAATCAAGCGCCATTATGGCTGCACGCAGGCTCGCCTCTCTCGGGGACTCGTCAGGGATTGCCATGCTCCAAGGCATCTTCCAAGCCCTGGAATCGATGCACCCTCATTAAAACTAGTCGCTCCCTGGCAACGTCTCGTCTTTCCAGATTGAATGAACGCAATAGGCTTCACGAAGGGGCGATGTCTTTTCGTTTTCATCCATGCAGATGGTGGCGATCCCGGCGATGCTGCCGCCTTGCCGTTCGGCCAACGCAATGGCCGCGGTCACTTGAGCGCCTGTCTCGACCCATTCATCCACCACAAGAAGACGCATTCCTTCCTGGATTGCGTCGGGACGTAGCTCCAACGCTTTGGTTCGGCCCGTGTAGTCGACGAAGTCCAGACGCTCCGCTTCAATGGGGAGCTTCCCTCCCTTGCGAACGGGGATGAGTCCCACTCCGAGCCGTTCCGCCACCGCCGTCCCAAGAATGAATCCCAGGGCATCAATGGCGAGAACTGCATCAAGGCCGGCTGTGACAAAGGGCTGAGCCAAGTCCGCGATCAGCGAAGAAAATGCATCTCGATCCGCGAACAACGGCGTGACATCGTTTCGGTTTCCAGTTGTGTTTGTATCGATTAACGAAAGATAGGGCTTCATCCCTGGTTGTACTCAAGTCGTAGCGGCTTCGTCAACCCATTGGAGTGCATGTGAAGCCTATGTTTTCCGCTTGATGCATACATTCACTTCACTTGACATGTCCTATCCGATAACCCTAGACTCGCACCATGGAATCAGATGTACGGCCTCTCCGAAAACTCAAGCAGATCGAGAAGCTCCGAGTCCGGCTTCGACGCTGCCCGACATGCCGGAAGCCCTTGACGTCAATCCCTCACGACGAGGTGCAGAACTGGCAGATTCAGACGACCACACGGTTCACTGGCTCATTCGGTGCCAGTGCCCAGGGACGCGGACGCATTGGCCAAGTCACGGATGTCAAACACCAGAACATCCCAACCTGTCCCGCCTGCGGCCGCATCTTCCTTCATGGCTGGATCTATCCAGGGAAACGTGAGGTACCTCATGGTTGAGAATGTTCGCCCCCTCCGAGCTTTGAAATCCTTGGAAAAACTTCGCATTCGGTTTGGGGTTTGCCCCCTTTGCCAGAGCCGCCTGGAATCGATTTCCAGCGGCAAGACCCCCCTCATGGTCAAACACGGGCTCTGGACTTGGCCGTGCGTCAGTTCAGCCGCAATCCTCGGGAGATGTTCCCTCAGGCGGCAGATATGTTGACCTCAAGCAGAAGAAAACCGCACATTGCCCGAGATGCGAACACACCTATGCTCACGGTTGGATCTATCCTGAAGCTGCGTGATAGCCTGATCTTCTGAATCACACGTGTATAGCGCCAAGAACTCTCAAGGGACTGATGTCTGTATCACCGTCACTGCGCAAAGCCAGTCGCTGCAAAATACAGAAGGGGACAGCTGTTCCCTTTAACCTTTAGGTATCCACGATTAAGTTCGGCTTTTTGGGACGTTGTGTTTCCTCTGACAACTCGCCGAAAGAACCACGGAAATGCAACATGAGACATTTGCCATTTATCGTAGACATATGATACAAACGCTGCTAGTGTATGTATGTGATACAGGAGGTTGATATGCCTACTTCAACCGTGACCGGACGAGTTCCTGAGGACCTGCGGACGCAGATTGACGAAATCGCCAAAGCTGAAAAGAGAAGTATTAGCAACGTGGTTGAGATGGCCTTAGAGTGCTTCGTACGTCAATACACGGAGCTTCACCCTCAGTTCAAAGAAGACATCCTGTCGGGGCTGTCTCAGATGGATGCTGGGGAAGTTGCTCCCTACGAACGAGGATAGTACAGAGTGCCATACACGCCGTTTGCCGTTCGGAACTTTCTGAACACAAAGAAGAAGCTTCCGCCTACTCTTCGGGAAGAGATTGATCAACAGGTGGATCGGATTTGCGAGGATCCGAGCATCGGAACTCAGAAAAGTGGCGACTTGCGGCGTGTGTGGGTCCACAAATTCAGTTTCGTTGGACAGCAGTACCTCCTCGCATATGCGATTGATGAAGACAAGATGACTGTTACGCTACTTGCAATTGGAGGTCATCAGAACTTCTACCGAGATCTTAAGAAGTACTTGAAGGCATAGAGGGGCTTGGCCGTGACAGTATTCCTCCTCTTCCAGTAAAACCCCATTCGCCTCATCTCTCTGATTAATGCTCTACGCATGATCTCAGATTCAGAATCCCCACTAATGAGCGACGTTCGTGTTAGACGTTTCTTCATCGAGAACGGAATACTATTCTGTTTGAGCGCCAAGGGATACAGGGGACATCTGTCCCTGCCGCTAATCTGCATCTTGTCGGGTTACTGTGAGACAGCCGAGCTGGCGACAAGCTCATTAGTTGACTATATTACTCAAGTATCTCTCGGCTCGAAGGGTGGCATGATGCGCAATCGCACCAAACGCTGGCTGTCTGCGGAATGGAAGAACGGATGGAGCCTTGGAAAGCTGGGGGCCATTGTGGCGCTTCTCATCATCGGAAGCCTCACGCAAGCCTGTCATCACAATCTCGGCCCGGACCTCGGTGGAGGTGATGTCGGCGGAGGGGTGGTTCCCCAGCCTTCCGGCCCAATGGATGTCGATGTCCGCGTGGTTGCCGATCCTCAAGGGGGCGAGTACGTCAGTGAGCTGACCTGTGCCATCGAAGTCACCGAAGTTCCTGGGAGCGGCACAAATCCGGTCGTGATCTACGTGAACTGGGTGGCACCATGCGGAACACACGGAAGCGAAGCCTTCGCCTTCGAAGGTGGGCAACAAGTCTTCGAATCCAGCTATTCCGAAGGCGGACAAACGATTGGCATGACCTTCTGGGCCGCCATATCCTGGACCGATGCGCAAGGCTCGCACCAGATCCGTAGCGCCATGGCAGCGTGCCGGTAGCCATGCGGTCCCGTAGACGAGGATAGATCAAACGATATATAAATCTTCGTAAATTCCATCTGGTTAGGAGATAATTGTTCGCCATCTTCTGTTGACGTATCATTGATTGCTTCGCGTCACTGATCAGCAAAGAAATGGAATACGGAGGACTTATATGGGGTCTCTTGTGGAAGGGGTCAACGGACAGATTGAGCTTCTTCAAGACAGAATAAGAATTACTCGGCGCGGTTTTCTTGCTTTTGGTGCGCACCCGTGGGCAGGGGACAAGGAAATCCTTCTTTCGGAGATCACGGCAATCAAATTCAAGCGTGCTTCATTGATGGCGAGCGGTTTCATTCAGTTTCTGTATCCAGGAGGTCAAGAAGCAAAAGGATTTCACAGAACTGTAGCAGATGAGAATACGGTCATGTTTTGGCCACGACATCAAAAGGAGTTTGCAGAGCTAAGAGAAGCAATCGAACAAAAGCGCCAACAGATTAAAACTACTGCTGCATCTCTCGATGAACTTGAGATTCTGAAGAAGCTCGCAGAACTTCATAGATCAGGTGTGCTCAGCGATGATGAATTTGATGCCAAGAAACGGGCGATCTTGGAACACTGAGACATCCTCGTAGGGAGATACATGTCTATAGCATTCTGGATGGCAGCCGGAGGAGGCAGCTTCATTCTGCTAGGTACGTTTGTCTTGATTGGAGACCAGTGGCAATGGTTTCGAAGATCATTTAACCGAATGTTTCGCCAGTTGGACTATATGGAGAAAGGGTGGCAGAAACTCTGCGACAATACCAATACCATAGGTAGTCTCAGCTCAGAAGACCAAGGATTCAAACAGATACTAAACATTATCGTCTCAAGGCGACCAAAACAAAATCCCGCCGGAATCTCTTGCATCAGATGCGGGAGTTATATGGGAATCGGAAGCGGAAAAAACTCGATTCAGCTAAACCACGTGCAACTCTACGCCGATGACGGTTCTTCTCCTATTGCAGTGGCAACCCAAGAAACCGTAGATAACTGGATTCATAGTGCTCGATTTCGGAAGGTTTGCCGTTTTGGGTTTGGGGTAATTGCAATTGGAGTTTTGCTAGAACTTGCTTCGCTGGTTATTCATGAATTGTTTTATTGATATTCAGTGGTGTCTAGTATTTCCAGAATGCAAGAAGTTGACTTTTCCCCTAGTCAACGCTCCAAAGCCAGATGAAATTGCCTGCTTGATGGGAGGCAGGCCAATGATTCAGATCGTAATCGAGACGAACTCGACTGTCTCTCAATGCATTCGGCTCTGACATCCTCATTCGGTCTTCCTTCTGCTTGCATGAGGTAGTTCAGCCCCACTTCCGATTGCGTCCCATGAGAAGCGACGCTTCATCATCCGCCCAGCTGACTATTGAATTGAACCAACTCAACTGAGACAGTGAGCACAATGACCGCAAGACTGAGAGCTTACACCCCTGATCGTAATTCCGGCCGCGCCCGTGAGTTTCTGGCATAGACCTGCACTGCCTTCTCCAGACCCTTCACTGTGGAATCAAACACCGGAACTGCGCATGATACTTCGTCGCATCAGTACCACTCGGCTAGCATGGATGATAACTGGTAGTTCAACACCGTTCGGATTCGACTTCCGCAACGCAAACAACGCCTGCGTTCGGATATGCCAGACCATTTCGAGCTTGGCAATGCCACTGCCTATAATAGACATTGGATCGACAGGAGAACGCGTATGGAAGCCGCTCACGAGGGTCACCAAGAACATCGAACAGAGTACGCTAGCATCGAGGATCAACGTCATCCCCTACGACGCATGCTTGAAGCCCTTCCCGCCGCCATCTTCGTTTCGGACAAGCACGGAAATCCACAATATGCCAACAAAGAAGCGAGAAGGATCCTCGGCAAGGGTGTGCTGCCGGGGATTGATGGTTCGAACCTCGCCGAGCTCTATCACGCCTTCGTCTCCGGCACCGACGAGCTATACCCGGAAGAACGAATGCCTCTGGTTCGTGCCTTGTCCGGCGAGAGTTGCTGGGTGGATGACATGGAGATTCGGCATCCGGACGGAACTCGAGTGCTTCATGTTTCCGCCAACCCCATCTATGGAGAATCCGGCGAACTGGAGATGGCCATCGCCGCTTTTGTCGACATCACCGTTCAGAAAGAAGCTGAGGATCTGCGGGAATCCCTCCTATCTGCATTGCCGATCGCGGTCAGAGTCTACGATAAAGAGGGAACCTGCATTCTACAGAACCAACTCGCAACTTCGCTGTTCGGCGGGGATAGTCTGGAAACTCATCACAATTACCATCAGCTCGAAAGCTGGAATGCACATGGATTGCTGGAAGGCGCACTCCACACGCTTCAGACCGGCGAGATGACACAGGGGGAAGTCCGTCTCGTCAATCCCAAACACGATCTACAGATCATCGAGTACCAATTTCGACGTTTCATCATGCACGGGCAACCTCATCTCCTCATGCGCTTTGGCGACGTCACCCAACGCAATGCGTTGGCGGAGCGTTCGAGGCATCAGACCCGATTGCTTCATTCCATGATCGAGAGCCTGTCCGCCGCCAGCGCGCTTCGCGATCCGTACACCGCCGGTCACCAAGTGAGAGTTGCGGCCCTCTCTGTGGCTATCGCAGACGAAGTGGGTATGGATCGGGACAGGAAGGAAGGCATTCGCGTTGCCGGACTCCTTCATGACATCGGGAAACTGGCCATTCCGGCCGAGATGCTGGCCAAACCGACGAAACTCACGCCCCTGGAAATGCGCATCATTCAGTCTCATGTGGTCGCCGCCAGCGACATCCTGCAGAACGTCGACTTCCCATGGCCCATCCTGGATATCATCCTTGAACACCATGAGAGGCTGGACGGTAGCGGCTATCCCAACAAACGCCGGGGCGAGCAGATTCTTCCGGAGAGTCGGATCCTCGCCGTAGCTGATGTCGTTGAAGCCATGTCTTCTCATCGCCCCTACCGGCCCGCTTTGGGCATTGAGGCTGCGCTCGACGAAATCGAGCGAGGTTCGGGTGCCACATTCGATTCAGAGATCGTCGCCGCCTGCGCAACCCTCTTTAGAGAGGGGCGCTTCACGTTCCCTGAGTCGTAAGAACCGGGACAAGAAAGGATCAACCATGGCAGAAACGCGCGCATGGGATCGGCATCGAGACGGCCTCGTCCCATTCAACTGCAAACGGGAACTGGAACGGCTCGCCAGTATCGAACAGGATCTCGCAGGGTTCATCGACACGCAGGCTCCCGACCTCACCAGCGCCTACCGAGAACGTGCAGCAGCCACGCTCGATGCCCTTTTGGGGGAATCTGGCGATTCTCAAAAATCGATTCGTCGCCCGATGCTCGACTCGCTTTGTACGGATGCAAGTCCACTTCAGATCACCGTCATGATGTACGGGATCAGCTTGCTAGGACTGCCCCCGGAAGCAGTTACCGAGAACATGAGCATCCCACGAGAGACTCAGGTTCTCGCGAGAATGGCGCCCATGCTACGACTGTTTCAAGCCCTGTTCGAGGTGACAGATCGCGAACATGCACACACTTTGCTTAGAGCCTTCATCGACGACCGCTTCTCACGTCTGACCGAAGCCGAACTCGAGATTCAGAATCTTGATCGATGGTGGGAGATGACGGCACGAACCAGCGAGGTCACCACCGGTGTCGTCACCCGCATCAACACGGGCAAGCTCGCCTTCCGTACCGATACGTGCATCCTGCACGAGGTCATGCTACCCCTCGGGAATCCCGAACTCGTCGACATCGTCTGCTGTTACGGCGATCGTGCCGGATTCGAGGCACTCAATCCCAACCTGCGCTTTACCCGCACGACAACGCTGATGACGGGTCCTTATTGCGACACTTGCATGCACGACATCCGGCACTCCGATGACATCAGCCACCCCGAGCACAAGTTCTTCCGCTCAATGTAATCGAGAAAAACCGCTAGAATTCAATCTCCCAGGCGAGAGTAACGAAGGGCGAAAGTCCGAGAATGTTGTCGATCCGTCCGTAGATGGACAGGTGGGGGGTAAGCGGTAGCGTGAACGTCGCCATGATTCTTCCCAATCCCAGGAAGCTCTCTTCCTCGTCGAAGTAGGCGGAAACCGTTATCTTCCCCCTCTCATCGCAGCAGGATGGGATCTCCCAAATCGCCCCCAGCAGCAAAGTATAGGGGGCCGGCACCAAAGAGAGCTTCCCTGGCTCAAACGCGAGGATGGCACGCAACTGCACATCGGATATCAGACAACGCACGTCAAAGCCATAGATATCGAATCGATTGAGGCTGTGTGTCGACTCATCCCAATCCAGACCAGCAAAAAACGTGACACACGGCTCATTGGCCAAGCTAAGCGACGGCATCATGCGTAGTGATTTCTCATCCAGCGCATACGTCAGCTGCCCACTGAATCGCACCCCAGGAAGGAACGATTCTACAGGCCCCCAATTCAGCAGCACATCCTGAAACCCGCTATCCGTCAACGTCAGTTCAGCCCGGACAGGTTCGCACGCCGTACACCACGGAAAGCTGGCGCCAACTCGACCGTAGGTGAAGGGCAGCGCACATGAGGCCGTCTGCACAAGGTCCCCGAATTCGTCAAGATTCCATCCAATCTCCAGAAGATCGAGCCACGGGCTTTCGGAATCACAGACATCGACAAGCACTCCAAGTGCGCCCGGCTCGCCAATCAACTGAAGCGAAAACTCCGTAGTTGAGACACTCACGGAGAGTTCGGTTTCGATCGACTCGAAGCTCTGGCTCGCGGGATCGAAGTCAAGCGTGAACGTCAGCGGAGCCAACGGAAAGTCCAATTTCCCGTCAACGCGGTACTCATCCCAATCGACGTTTGTACCCTCCGCTGTGAACGTCAATTCAGAGAACTCGCCTTCCCAGCTTACCTCGCCCAGCCAATCGAAACTTACAGACTTGGAATCCAGATCGAAATGAACTAACCCTTCAACGAATACACCCAATTCGCCTGCCAGCGATAGAATGGAGATAAGGACGATAAGGAGAAGGCAACCGCTCAGGAATCTCATGGATTAGACATTGGACCCGCATCCGGCAGCGTCACAGAAATGATGGCGGAATCCGTGCCTCCTCGTCCATCCGAGATCGTGTAATTGACCGTGATCGTGCTCCCAGCCGGTGCCGAGCAATTCATGGTTCCGTACTCCACCAAATCGCCCGACACATTAGCATAGCCACAGCTAGTGCTCGCAGAAATGATCTCCAGATCGTCGTTATCGATGTCATAATCATTGCGAAGCGCGTCGATATAGATCACACCTTGGCCTGTCGACATCGACACGCTGTCATTGCGGGCTACGGGATCGTGATTTTCCTCCACCGTCACTTCGAAGGTACAGGTATCTTCGTTTCCGCTATCGTCCTCCGCCGTGCATGTCACCGTTGTATCGCCATTCCAGAAGAAACTGCCCGAGGAGGGCGAGCAACTGACTTCCACGTGGTTGTCGCAATTGTCAGACGCACTCGGCGTGTTGAAGTACACGTTGGCACCCCACGCTGTCTCGGCATCTACCGTGATATCGGAGGGGCACGAGATGTTCGGATTGGTCGTATCACGCACGGTAACGTCGAACTGACATTGGGATGAGTTCCCAGCATCGTCACGGAAGGTATAAGTGACTTCTGTCGTCCCCACGTCGATGCTGGATCCAGGAGCATGACTTCGGCTCGTGTAGCTAAGCGCGCCGTCGCAATTGTCCGTTGCCGTCGGCTCTGACCAGCTCACGCTGCGCGAGCAGCCTCCGAACAAGGCATCCACCGTAATATCGCTCGGACACCCGCTGATATCGGGATCGCGATTATCTTCCACTGTGATCGTGAAGCTGCAATCGCTACGATTCCCGTAGATGTCAATGGCAGTATAGGTCACCGTGGTTGCTCCGAGAGGGAATGTCTCACCAGGCGCATGATCTCCTGAGAACGAGGCCAATCCGCAGTTGTCTGTGGCTGTGGGTTCCGTCCAATTCACAACCGCCGAGCATTGACTGACTCCGGACGATACGGTGATATTGCCCGGGCAGCCACTGATGGCAGGATCGTCATCGTCGCTGACTTCAATGCTGAACTCGCAAACATCGGTGTTCCCAGCCGCATCGATGGCGCGGAATCGATTGACCGTCGTTCCGATGGGGAACAGTGAGCCGCTCGGTAGACCCTCCAGCTGATCGATCGAGGCTCCGCAGGGGTCGTCGGCTGTCACGCTATAGACGACGGTTGCTCCGCAGGCATCAGCATCCGTTCCCACGGTCATGTCTCCGGGGCAACTGATGACAAGGGCAACCGCATCGTTGACCGTCACATCGAACGAGCAGGTGTCTATATTTCCGGAGGAATCCGTGTATTCATACATCACCGTCGTTGTTCCGGTTCCGAAGCTTGCTCCCGGAGCATGGCTGCGGTTCGAATACGTCAGTACGCCGTCGCAATTGTCAGTTGCGGAGGGTTCCGTCCAACTCACCAGAGCCGTGCAGGCCCCCGGTTGCAGATCAGTCGTGATATTGCCCGGACAACCAGCGATCACCGGCTTCTCATCATCCAGTACCGTCACCGTGAACGAGCACGTCTCCGTGTTTCCATGCACATCGATCGCTGTGTACGTGACCGTTGTCGGACCTCCCTTAGGGAAGCTGTCACCCGGCAAATGAGTGGAGGTAAACGACGCGATACTACAGTTATCATCAACGATAGGCTCGGTCCAAGTGATGATCGCCGAGCACTCGCCCGTAGCGCAGCTCACCGTTTGATCGCCCGGACAGTCGCTGATTCCGGGCTTTTGATCATCGCGCACCGTCACTGTCTGTGTGCACGTATTCGTGTTGCCGGAGTCATCTCGAGCCGTCCATAGGATCGTTGTCGTGCCAACCGGGTACACGGCGGTTAGCGCTAGGCTGTCGTTGCGCTCGCCCTCCACTGACGGCGTACTCAGGTCGTCGGTCGCCGTCGCCATACCCACATTGACCGTCGCATCGCATCGTCCTGAGCCCGCTGAAACATCGACATCGGGTGGACAATAGGTAATCGTTGGTGGAGTAAAGTCGACAAGGATTACTTCAACATCAACTGTCGCTGTTGCCGAACCGCCATAGCCATCAGTGATGGTATAGCTAAGCACATCATCCCCGACGTAGCCGGTATCCGGTGTATAGACGATATGGCTACCGGAGATGGAGGCGCTTCCATTCTGTGGCTGGCTAACCGAGGCGATTGAGAGCGTATCGCCATCCCCATCGCTATCGTTATCCAACACGGCAATCGAAACCGCGACATTCTGATCCGTTGATGCGGCATCATTGACCGCCTCGGGCTCACGATTGAGAATGTCGATCTGAATGCTCACACGCGCTTCATCTTGACCGCCATAGGGATCGCGAGCGATGATCGTGAAGCTATCTTGCAGCGGGCGATTCGCATTGCGCGCCGCCACCAACGCATCGTAGCTCGGCATATACGTGGCGTGAACCTCGTAGTTTCCTGCGAATCCCGACGCGAGCACTCCCGGCCGACCATACCGGGGCACACGATTGACAAAGAAGTCCAGCTCATCCCCATCCGGGTCTGTCGCCGTAAAGCAAAATGCCTGCTCCCAATCCGGGTCCATGATGAAAAGAGGGCCAGCACCGTGGCCTTGAGGTATCCAGGCATCGAAGCGCTGTGAAATCTCAGCAGGATCCAGGAGTGGTGGGTGCTCCCCTGGAAAGCGAACTACTTGGCTCGCACACTGTCCAGTTGAATCGCAAGCCTTGATTTCGATTTCTGATTCCTTAATCCAATTACCCGGCCATACGACCAGTGTGCCATGATAGCTGCCACCAGGTACTGCCTTCGCTGTAGCTTCTCCGACACTATTCGCGAAACCATCTAGCTGAAGAAAACCAGTGTCGCCGCTTCCGAAATCCACACTTATGGTAACAACCTCATTTCTCCAGCTGTGCTCAAAATCTTTGTCATAAACTGCAATATGAAGCTGATAGCATTTGGGACAAGGCGGATGAGCACCGATACACGAGCAACGTCCATCTGTAATGAGCGAGACAGACAGAACTGGAGCTGTCCCCAAATCTGGGCATAACTTGAGCGCAACAGTTGCTGGCTCAGAATTAGCCGTACCATCCGAAACATAGTATGAGAAATAGGCTGTAGTAATATCAAATGAATCTAAATCAAGTTCATCAATGTCAAATAAAAACTCAAATGAACCGTCGGCAAGAAGATTCAGGCTACCAATATGTGGCCGCTCAACAATGTGCACTGATAAGGCTTGCCCGTCTAGGTCAAAATCATTGCTTGTCACATTTCCATTTACTGAAATACTACAACCATCAAGTCTAGCGCTGTAGTTGTAAAAGATATCGTCATTTGCAATTGGAGCCGTGTTCAGAACAATCACCCGACACTCTGCGGTTGACCATGAGGCGCACTCTTGTCCATATACTTCCCCAAAAGGGAAAACTTGATCCATTTCTCCTGCTTGATATGAGAACACGTACTCACCAACCGGAATATCCGTTCCCGGATACCATTTCAGATACCCCGTTGCTTCAGAATCACTCACCACATCTGCGATCATACGCGTTGGCTGTTGTCCTACCGAATCTACAAGTTGACCAATATGAGGGTGATCCTGCAGTTGGAAATAGATCTCACAGTCGTTGTTGCTCGGCAAATCAGGATCCATTGCTTTGAGCTTCACTGCGATGTATCTGTTCGAAAGCAGCTCAGATCTGGTAACCGTAACCACCGTATCTTGGGCAATGGGAGGACTGTAAGGGGAAACACAAAAGGAGATTTTCTTGCTTATTTGCTGTCCTGAAGAATCATCTATCAATCTTAGCGTCAAAGAATCGATGATCGGAGAGGCGCTTGTCGCTTGTATGTTAAATACCTGTTTAATCCGTCCTTTCTCAATCTCAGGAGCATTTGGGATGACTCTCAAAGTAGAATCCCCTGATTCAAGCTCAAAGCGCAGTTTCCCTGATCCTGAATCGGTTGAACCAAGGAATGCAATGCTCCGTGCTCTTGGGTACGGGATCGTGATGCAGTCAAAAACCTCATTATATGTGCGATCCCAGCCATCTATCATTAGAGTTATCTGCTCCTCGCTAGAACAGGAAGTTGTTGCGTAGCAACCACTATCCGCGCGACTTCGAGCAATTAGCACAAGATCTTCTATCTTCGCATCAAAAGGATTGTAGGCCAGTCCCGCTGCGCGTGCTAGCTGGTCTGGATTAATCCCTGAAAGAAAGGGTTTTTGAATAGGCTGATGAAATAGGATCTTACCCTTTCCGTAGTCTTGATCTTCAGAGAAAACATGCGGATCGGAAGCAACTGACCACACTTCGCGAAACTGGTTATCTTGAATGCTCCAATCTTCTACCTGTGTCGAAATCATCACTCGGGAAGACGAGGAAGGACCGAAACTAATTATGAATTCTGTATTAACATATAACTCAACATCTAAAATTAGAATATCATCTCCACATACGCTGCGAGGACAATTGATTCCCGCTGTAATGCTCCATTCCTCACCGAAACTAACCTCATCGGGAAGTTCTCCGTATAACAGGCCTCCCAATTTTACCAACGGTCCAAGTTTCATGGCTATTGCCATTAGCTCTGGGGCGGGCATTCCAGGTCCATACTCAATGAGCCATTCTCCAAATAGCTCAATCGCAAGGCCAATCTCGTTTGTATAGAGACTCATCCGCTTATCCTCAACATATACACTGCAATAGGGGCTGTCGCATTCTAAGAACTCTGATGCTTGCCCTAAGGCTGGGATATACGTGATTGGCAAAAGCAGGATCACCAAGAGCAACGCCAAGTATAATTCTCGTCCTGGCATGAGTTAGAAATCGTTCAGCACTTGCTCCGTCAAAGACAGGATGCAAATTGGCCCTGACCAGATGTCAACAAGGATTTCATCTTTCCCATCGATATTGATATCCGCAGGGAACAACCAACCAGACTCAATAGGATGCAACTCTGCAAGCTGTCCAAAACTCTCTTCATGCCAGAGAAGAACCACAACGACCACGTCCTGTGCTTCGAGGTTGTTCGCTGATAGTGCTAGATCGCAATCTCCATCGCCGTCAAAGTCACCCGTAATCGGCTTAGAAGTTCGATAGGGGCGCATCCCAAACGGCCAATTCTCGATTTCTTGAAAGGTAGCTATGAAATCTCCTGAGAGAGCGCCCTCAAAGAATCCCAGGACAACGGCCATAGCTTCGTGTTCATGCCCCCAAACTTGGCGGAATCCGATCGACGCTTTATTAATAGGATCGACTATTTTCAACCCTATCATCGTAATATCCTCAATGCTATCGCCTGTCCAATCATGCGCAACAAGCCCAGTTATCGTGAAACTATCTGTCTCAGCAATCGGACGAATTCCATCTCGGCTCACAAGCACGATTTCTTGGGGGCCTGCAATAGATTCAGGCTCAGTCGGACGCACGCCTATAATGGCTGATTGGGCATCAGGCAATTTGATAGGTTCGAACAGGCGGATATCAGAGATATCGAGCCAGAGAAGTGGGGGAATGCTTCCCATTTCTTGAAGCTCCGTGGTGGCAAAAACACCCATTTTCTCTCCAGATTGGAGAACGACCCCGATATCATCCATCTGATCACCATCGAAGTCCCAGATATGAAGGGAATAGCTAAGTTGCTCCTCAGGAGAGAAAGCGTAAGACCACATAGGACTTGGCCCAGCAGTACTACCGTTCCCCGCCCAAACGGATACCACCTGATAAGAGGTTGTTCCTTTGTCGTTATCACAAGAACTGAGGACAACAACATCGAGGAAATCGTCCTCATTGAGATCAGCTGTCGCGATTTCCTTCACGTTGTAGCAGATGCAATCATCAGATCCGCCTAGACGCAAGAAGCTTCGTGTATTCAGGATTCCCGAGCTAGAGAAATCGATCTGAAAAATCTCACTTTGGTCGCAACTATGCTCCGTCCAATGCTCCCGGACGGATAGAAGCTCAACAACTCCGTCGTTGTTCAAATCTGCCGCATGCTCCTGCCGATAGGGGCCATCGTTTTGCAAACCGTATCCTAGTGGTTCTGATGTCGGGATAAGCACTTGAACGATGAAATCATCTTGCAGGAATACGAGATCATCACCACCATCCGCATTGATATCTAGTACTAGGACATCATTGATCCCTTCGTGAATGATATTCGCGTTTGAATCTTCAAGTTGGGATACTAATTCAGGAGGCAAACCGAGTGTATGCTGAACCGGCGGATGGAAACTGCCATCTTGTCGGTTGTAATAGAGGAGCAACTCTGCCGGCTCACGTTGAAATGCTGCAATATCAGAGTAACCATCGCCGTTGAAATCGCCGACTGCCACATCAAGAAATCGGTCGCCTGCTATCTTCCCCATAGGATCGATATCTATTTGATGGGTACCCAATAGTGAGAAACCATCTTCCGAGCTCAGATAGATGGAAAACTCATTGATGAAAGTGATTAACGCCAAATCATCAAAACCATCCGCATTGAAGTCACCGCTTGTCAGTGAAACGCCGTAGACATCTAAGATCTTTTCAACCTTATTTGTTCCCTCACGCAAGAACCACAACCCCGCATCATCAGCCTCCGCAGCCAATTCGGAGTGAGCAGATTCGTGAGTCAGGATCCAAAACCCATATGAGCCTTGGAAGGTCCCCCACAGTACAGATTGCGGAATACCCGGGACTTCAAGTAATAGTTCCGATTCGCTGAAACCGCCCTTTCCATCCCCATAGCGAACACCAAACTCCCCCTCGTAGAACAACGCGATATCGAGATTTCCGTCAACATCATAGTCTTGAAGCTGTGCGTGGAGATAGTAGGAATGGTTGCCTGAAATCGGATATGTTGAATCATCAACTTCAGATGTCTCGAATTCCCATATTTCGCATATACTATTCTCGCTACAGTTTGCGAGCTCTCCACGAACAGGTGTACGAGTGCCGAGGTAGACGTGAATTCCATTAGAGTTGATTGCCAGCATATCCTGGTTTCCATCGTGATTCAGATCCCCGGAAAGCACATCCTGTTGTGGGAATCTGGTTCCAGATCGTTCGCACTCTAGATAGTTCCGTTGCATAGACGGGTTAACTACTGATAGATCAAGCGCAAAGCGACCATCCAAACCAGGGATAAGAATATGAGGGTATGTTCCTGCAATGAGAATGCCCGGAGGTCCATTCAATCCCACCTCGAACTCACAAAAACTTCCGAGCACGTCAACATGCGGGCTAGTGGAACACCTGAATGCGAAGAAACGGGGAGACCACACGGGCTCCCACAAGGGAACGGGAAGCCCCAAATCCACTGCTTCCTGAGCACCTGCCCGATATACTAGAGTTGTTGTTGACAGCAACAATAACAAAACAGTCGCTAACAACCTGTTCACATGCGCCTCCTGCCTCAGCCATTTAGAGTAACGTACTATTCGATCGTATTCAAATATCACTTTTATAAAGTTAAACGGCCTATTCATGCGATGTTTGGCGGTTCGAAGCAATGAGCTACAGATCTAGTAAACCCACTTCCTTCCCCAGCACTTGCTGTTAGCAGACAACAACCTAGCGGCGATCTTTAAAATGCCCCCCAGTGACAAGCACGCACAGCAAACCAGATCAGAGGAAATCTGATAGCCCTCAAACTCAAGGCTTGTCTCTTCATTCTTGCTCCACTCGCGCAAAGAAGTGATTGAGCACTACGGAAATCGAGGAATCTGAGGTCAAAGCGATATTCAACCGACCATCGTTGTCATAGTCTGCGGCGATAGTAGAAACATCGTAGCTGAAGTCTCCCCGGAAATTCGGTGCAAACTGGAGTCGCGCCCCTCGCTTGCCCTCTCCCTCGCCAAGGTAGATCCACAGTACCATTCCTAGAGCCTGAACGAAATCTACTTTCCCATCTTCATCAATATCGCCAACCATACTTGCGCTAATTCCCATCCATGGCTCGATATCGAGTTCACGAGGAACAAGATTGCCCTCACTGCCGCCAAGGAGTACGGCATAACCAGGTTCCGTAGACCACGCAAGGATATCGGGGAATCCGTCGTGATTAAGGTCAGATGCCCTCCCAAACAAGATTCGATAGGGGTAGCTGGCAACATCTGTGAATCCACCTGTGCCATCCCCCAACCAGACGATGGTTCGGATAGGTTCGGAACCTGAATCAACCCCAACTAGATCAAGCTTCCCATCCATATTGATGTCGTACAACTGTGGAGTGAACAGTCCGATCCCTTTCCTCCTCTCAAGCGCAGGAGTCAATCGCTCCGGCTGTACCCAAATGGTTTCCGCACGCACCAAACCTCCATCACCCAGGCTTCCGAGCAAAACATAGGTTTCAGTTCCCTCACAAACGACAACATCGTCAACTTGATCGGAATTCAGATCACCAACGAGAAGGTGATTAATCTTCTCACCATAGGAAGATCCCTCAAAATGGGCAGAAATAGCACTAGTGCTCGCACGCTGAAACGTTCGATTCCCTTGATTAATAAGCAATACGAGGTATCGGTTTTCTTCTGGGACCTCCTGGCCGAGAAGAAGATCGCTTAGTCCATCTCCATTGAAGTCGCCTACGCCAGCTGCGGACCAACCGAACTCCTCCATGAGTAATGACATGTCGTCAAAACCACCACGCCCATTGCCATAGGCAATGCCTGCTCCCTTCCCCTTGTAGAAGACAAGATCGAGATTCCCATCTCGATCAAAAACAGCAGGGCCGGCCAATCTCGTCGTATATGTCGGCAAAGTTGTACTGATAGGAGGGGACATCCATCCAGTTCCGAATCCCCCCCTCTCATTCCCAAAACGCACGACCAACTCTTGATCGTACAGCTGCACATAAAAATCCAAGATGCTGTCGCCATTCACATCCTCTAGCCCTCCAAATCGACATCGAGAATGGCTTCCGTTTGCAGCGGAATAAGCGAGAGGAGGAGGCGATAGCCCCTCCGGGGAGCCATACATAACTAGCCCGAGACCTTGATCTGTAATGAACAGCATATCCTCGTGCTGATCTGTATCCAATCGCTCCGTATAGACAAACAGGGCGTGCGCATTCAGATCGAATGATTGGGCAAGCTGCATTTCCTTGCTCTCTGAACCGTGAAAAACTCTAGCTCGAGTGATAACAGCTGCGGTTGTTTCCCCTCCCGAGACAGCATCAACTTTCGTAAGCTCTAAATCACTTATTACACAGACATCATCAAGTCCATCACCATTGATATCATCGATGGACATGCCACGAGGGTAATAGGACAAAGCGCTTTGCCTTCGAAACTCGAATTCTCCGTATTCGTCACCATAAGCGATATAGAGATACAAGCCCCCAGGCTCTGTTATTTCGAGTGCAACAAAGACGACATCTAAGAATGAATCACCATCCATATCTCCCACTCGAATGGTTCCTCTCAAAGGAGTGAGCTGAACCTCAGGAGAGGAACGCACTGGTTCGCTGAATCCACCGGCACCATTCCCTGCCAGAAACCACAGTTGCATCTTCTTCTCGGGCGACAGCACGAATGAGAGAACGTCCAGACGCTCATCCTTGTTTACATCCGCTGTTTCTATCCACTGGGTGGATACGCTCAGGCTGGGAAGATCAACACGCTCGAAGACAGCGTCATTGCTGCCAAACCAAATGCTGTGAACCACGCTAGAATCTACTTCTCGATCAACGAATCGAGTACTGAGAATATCGCTACATCCGTCCTCGTCCAAATCTCCAACAGCAAGGATTCCCGGCATGACGCCCTCAATCGAAGCGAAGCCATTTGTCCCTGCAGATTCACTGATGCCTCCAGCCCCGTCTCCGAACGCAACGATTGCCAAGGATTTGACTCCAACTACAGTCTCCCCGTCTGCTGCGTAATCCTCCAAGAACTGAGGGAGACAGTAGTCTATGCGCCCATCACCATTGAAGTCTCCTGTAGCTGGTTCCATGCTAGACATGTATGTCGTCGCGATGCTGCCAATAGACTCAATGGGAATGAAAGGGCTGGTTGTTGCAACCCCGCCTGGCTCTCGAACCACGTTGTATCTTGGCGATAAGTCCTCCTCGGCAACCATCTCAACGCAGAATGATGCAGAAAGTAGAAGGATTAAGATGATCGTTGCATGCCTCATGTGCGCCTCCAATGTCAGCAATCTACGTTAGCATACTATTCGATCGTATTCAAATATCACTTGTATAATGCTAAATGACTTATTCATGTGATGTTGGGCGGTCAAGGAGTAAAAAGCAGCAGATCGGCAAAACGCTCTGAATTCCATCTTTGCATGTTGCAACTGCAGTCATCGCGCGAAAATCCGGTGGTGAAAAACGTGCAAGCTCCTGACGACAAGCACAATCTGAAATTGGCAGTAGGAACTCGGGATTCTTAAAAGTCGCGACCTAACCTATTTGCAGAATATCTCCAACCACGATGGAGAAGAAGAATACAGTGGTTTCGAGACAACTCGCCGCCACTGTTAGGAGGATCAAGCCATGCCCTACAGCGAGGTATAGCAATTCTTGAACATTCTGGCCAACTCGAAGAGCCATCTTGCCACAACGAGCAATAATGAGCTAGCCGAAGAATACCATTTACTGCTCAGTTGTCCCATGGGAAGGATCAGATAGCCAAAGTGTGACTACGTTACTCCTAGTTCTTTCTGCCATTACCGCTTCAAGCCAACCATCGTTATCGAGATCAACCAATAGACTCAAAACACTACTCGATTGAGGTATCGGGCATTCACGTGTGAAAGTATCTGAGAAGCTCTCGAACAAGCGAAGTCCGGCCCCTGGGACATGAACGATAACACGGAAGTCAGAGTCATTGATACTAATCCACTCAATACTAGTCGGACCACTTTCGCTCACCCAGGACGGTTCAATATCGAAGAAAACCCCAACCTCGACTTGACTCAGAATTAGGAGCGATTCCCCGGAAGGGAATCCCGTTGTGCTCGCAGAGATCCCATCCCTAAGATCGCTCCTGATCGTGGACAGGACATCCAATAGCCCATTGCCATCGAAATCAGCAACTTGAGTTGAGATGCCCAGCAAAGTTGGTTCTTCCCAACCAACAAGCATCGGAGAGCCGAATTTGAATGTCCCATCACCATTTCCGTAGCCAATTTGCACGAATCTTCGCAAGTTGCCCGATTCCTGAAATGAAAACCCACTGATGACAAGGTCGAGTATGGAATCACCATCCATCTCAGCACTCAGAATTGAGAGAGGCATGTACCCAATCTCAGACATTTCCCGAAGTGTTTTTTCAGCAAACCCCTCGTCAGCAAAACCCCAGAAAATCCAAAACCGATGCTTGAGAGGATCGGGAATGACTACCTCCAGCTTGGCATCCGAGTTGATATCGCTTAGAAGGATATGGCCGGATGCAAAAGAACCAAGTTCCAGAGGGAACTCGACAAGTTGAAACTCTTCGTTAGATGAACCAAAAACCAATATGAGCTTCGAATCAAAGATGTCGCGGTTGCTCGTCGCCTTCTGAAAAACAACCGCAATGTCATCTAAGCCATCCCTGTTGATATCGTCAACCGCGATCTGAGAGACAAAGCCTTGCTGATTCCCCGTTAGACCCCAATCGGTTGTTTTCCCATCGTAGGATGCTATCTGATTGCTCCTTCCTGCACCGACAGGAAGTGGATCGACAATCCTCAGTAGCTTGCTTTCCCAATCGCCTGTTGCTGGATTAGAGATAACAGTTGTGATAAGGATCTCCACCTCCCCATCACCGTCCATGTCTGCACTCGATATATGTTTAGGATACCCAATTGGAAGAACCATCAACTCTTCCGGTTCATACAAAAACGAGCACCAAGTCTCATAATCAGGAAATCTCGGCGAGGCAGTAATAGCAAAAGGAAGTGCTAGAACGAGAATGAGAATGAGAACTCTGGCAACCATACGAAAGCCTGATGTATTTCTCACGTACGCCTCCGATCTGTGTCTTGACTATATCTCACTATTCGATAGTATTCAAATATCACTTTTATAAAGTTAAATGGCTTATTCATGCGATGTTCAGTAGATAGAATGCGTTCCAAATCACGCAGCTTGTTCCGTTCACATAGAGTCGCTCGACATCACCATATCCTTTGTTGTGAGAATCAGAAGGCAAGGCGCTCGAAACGAATTGAGAAATGCAATCACAGAGTATTCGTAGCGACCTATCGAGCTCCCTTGACCAATTGAGTCGCCGCTCTGATTTGCCCCAATCGACAGTTCACGCCTAGACTAAAACTGAACTGGAGATAGGTTGAGGGGAGGGGAGCCATCGGGAACGCTGCAAAAATCTAAGGATGCGCTTGTTGAAGGCTAACAAGCTAGCCCACTGTGTCTCTCCGAACGTTGGTGCATCACATAAGGAAGTGAGATGATGTCACGCCGTAGGCTGGTATTAGCAACGTTGATTGTGGGGAGCCTGTTTCTGTTCGCGCTGAACTTGGGAAGCGCTCCTTCAGCTTCATCTTTGATGTGGATCCGGTTGGGCGGGCCGCCTGGAGGAACGGGCTACGATATCCGCTACAACTTTGATGACTTCGATACCTGGTACGTAACCGATGCATTGGCCGGCGTCCATATCAGCACCGACAACGGCCTGACCTGGAAAGCGAGCAACACCGGTATTCCGGGTCAGGCGGGAGCTACCGGAGACGCCATTCCCGTATTCTGCCTCACGGTCGATCCGCACGATCCGCAAATCGTTTGGATTGGGACGGACAAGACCGGGCACATCTACCGCTCCACAGATGGTGGGAACAGTTGGGAGCAGCGTGACAACGGCATCCGAATCGAGTACGACACCCTGACTTTCCGAGGGTTCACCGTCGATCCGCGAACTTCCGACATCGTCTATGCGATGGGAGAACTCACCTCGGAAGCGCTGGGAGGTCCAAGAACGTGGAAGGGCGGCACCGGCGGCGTCGTCTTCCGCACCACGGATGGGGGAGAGAATTGGGAGGAAATCTGGAACGGCGGCATGCCATCCAGCTTGACGCGCTACCTGTGGATCGATCCCCGCGATCCAGATGTCCTGTACGTCTCCACCGGCATCTTCGATCGCGGTGCGGTCGGAGACAACGAATCACCGGATGATCCGTTCGGCGGACTCGGCATTCTCAAGTCGACGAATGGCGGCGAATCCTGGCGCGTACTGGGCAAGGAAAACGGCCTTCGCCATCTGTACATCGGCAGCCTGTTCATGCACCCCGAGAATCCCGACGTGCTGCTCGCCGCCGCAGGCCACGTCATCGAGCCTGACACCCTGAGCTACATCGAGCAAATGATGGCGGCCGACCTGCCCGGCCCCATGGGCGTCTATCGAACCACGGATGGCGGCGAAACCTGGACGCAGACGCTGGCCTCCTACGAGGTGTTCTCTTCGGTCGAGATCAGCCCCTCGGATCCGAGCATCGTGTACGCGGCCAGCGATGAATCCGTGCATCGAAGCGAGGATGGCGGACGCACGTGGACACTGGTTACTGGGGGAGGCTGGGGACCTCCAGGCATTTCCACCGGTTTTCCCATCGATATGCAGTGCGATCCGCGCGATCCCGATCGGATCTTCATCAACAACTATGGCGGCGGGAATTTCCTGAGCGAGGATGGCGGACGCACATGGATCAATGCCAGCCAAGGCTACAGTGGAGAAGACTCGTTCGATGTAGCTGTCGATCCCAATGATCCGGCTCGCGTCTATGCTGCCGGATTTGGCGGCCTCTGGCGCAGCGATGATGGAGGGCTCACGTGGAACGGAATCACCAACGCACGCAAGGGGCCGCGCATCGGGCACGACACGATTGCGGCCGATCCGTCTCGTAGCGATCACGTGCTGGCAGGACGAGAGAACTTGGCCGAGTCTTGGGATGGCGGTTCAAGCTGGACCTTCACCTGGGAAGTGGAAACCTACCTACAGCTCGGCGTCCCTGAGGAAGCGATGCGGGGCATCTCGCCGTCCAACATCGTATTCGCTCCCTCCGATCCGAAAACGGTTTACGTTGGCTATGGCGACGAGAACTGCGCCCTAGCCCATGAACCCTCCTGTGCGCGAAGCGGCCCCGGCGTCCTCATCTCCAAAGACGGCGGAGCGTCGTGGCAACGCGCGGTCGACGAAGAGTTGGAGAACCTAAGCGTCTTCGCCCTGGCCGTCGATCCGACCGACGCCGATGTCGTCTACGCGGGAACAGGCATGGGCTTGTACGTAACCACGGATGGTGGGAACGACTGGGAAGCGGTGTCGATATTCCCCGAGCAACGACCTGTACACACGGTCGCCGTCAATCCATCGGACGCGAAGCATCTCCTGGTCGGGTTCGAGCAAACGGGGATGTACCGCAGCACGGACGGAGGTTCAAGCTGGCGCCGCGTCAGCGCGGGGCTGGAACCCAACAGCGCGCTTCATGACATCGTCTTCGATCCCACAGACCCCAACGTTGTCTATGCCAGTGATCATGCGAGCGGCGTCTATCGTTCGACAGACGGCGGCCAAACGTGGATCAAAATCAACGCTGGGCTGCGCAATCGCGCGACCACCGGTTTGGCCATCTCCAGTGACGGACGCCACCTCTATCTCGCCATCCGCGGGGACGGCATCTATCGCTTGGATCTGGACGGACAGGCGCCAGCCGGCGCGCCGCAGACGTGAGCCTGATGAAGCGTCGGCGCAGCTTCAGGCATGGCGCGTTTGCGCTCACTTTGGTTGCCATCGCAGCGTTGCTCGCCGTCGGTCTAACGCCGGGAGTCAAAGAGTTTGCGCTCTCGGGGACCGTGGTTGATGAGTCCGGCCCCGTTGCCGGGGCCACGGTTCGTCTTCAAGCAACCGAAATTGAAACGATCACGGACGAGAAAGGGGCCTTTACGCTCCACGCCAAGACGATCACGGCAGTGACGGTATCGGCGTGGAAGCACGGCTACTACTCGGCTCGGGCCGCTCATGTCGCGCCCCCTTCCGAGGAGATCGTGCTCGTTCTTCACCGCTATCAAACAGAGGATAATCCGGACTACGTGTGGGCGCTTCCGTATAGCGACGATCCTGACGTTCCAACGTGTGCGGAATGCAAAGCGCATATCGTGATGCCATGGCTGGAGAATGCGCATGCGACGTCGGCCACGAATCCACGATACCTGTCGATGTACAACGGGACTGACCTCTACGGGAACCGCAGTCCGCTCACGCAGTACGCGACCAGCAGGGATTACGGACGCTTCCCGCTTCGACCTACAATGGACGAAACCTACTTCGGACCGGGGTACAAACTCGATTTCCCGTATACAGAAGGCAACTGCGGCGCCTGTCACAATCCCGGCGCAGCACTCGACGACGCCTATGGCGTAGATCCCAATTTGGTGTCCGGCGCCGACGCCTTCGGCGTGCATTGCGACTATTGCCACAAGGTCGCCGATGTGATCCTCGATCCCGAAACCAACTTGCCCTACCCCAATCGGCCCGGTGTCCTGTCCTCGGATGTACGTCGCTCCTTCAACGACGAGCACGGCGAGGAGATCGCCTTATTCTTCGGACCATTCGACGATCCAAACGTCGATGAGGGAGATACGTACCTGCCGCTGATCCAAGAAAGCGCGTTCTGCGCGCCCTGCCACTTCGGCGTGTTCTGGGACACCGTGATCTACAACTCCTACGGCGAATGGCTAGAAAGCGCTTACAACGATCCCATCGACGGGCTTTCGTGCCAGGATTGTCACATGCCGGCTCCAATGCTGATCGATGGCGTGCCCATGACCAATGTTGCTCCAGGGAGGGGAGGGATCGAAAGAGATCCCGAGACGCTGAGAAGCCATCGTCAGCTGGGCGCATCGGATGTCGAGTTTCTGCAGAATGCCGTCACGATGGCGACGAAAGCGATTGTGTCATCCGGCCGACTGACCGTCGACGTCGCCATCACCAACGACAAGACGGGGCATCACGTCCCCACGGGCAGCCCGCTTCGCCATCTCATCTTGCTCGTTGACGCCGTCGATTCAGCGGGGCGATCCCTTGACCTTGTGGAAGGGCCGGTACTTCCCTCGTGGTGCGGAGAGGGTCATCGAAGCGAGGGGAACTATGCCGGATATCCGGGCGTGGCTTATGCCAAGGTTCTTGAGGAACTTTGGACGGAAATCTCGCCATCGGGAGCGTACTGGAACCCCACGCGAATCGTCAGTGACAACCGAATCGCCGCGCACGCGACCGCAACCAGCTCGTACATCTTCAAGGCGCCTGAAAGCGGCAACGTGCAACTCCGCGCCACCCTCCTCTACCGCCGGGCGTTCAAAGAACTGATGGAGCAAAAGAGTTGGAACGTGCCCGACATTCTGATGGAAGAGGTCGAGGAAACTCTTTCTATGGACACGGGCGTTTAGATGCTCAAAATCCGGGATCTCGCTCGCCGATCGCTCGCCGGCTTGAGCAGCCTTCGTCTGGCCATGCTCCTGATTCTCCTCTTGATCGCCGCCTGTGCCATTGGTGGACTGATTCCGCAATCGTCCACCACACCTCAAGCTGATGCCGTCTACCGGTCGTACGGCCTTTTCTGGTATCGCGTCATTACGCGGTTGCAACTGGATGATGTCTTCGGCAGCCCGTGGTTCTTCGTGCTGACCGCCGCTTTCGCCCTTAACCTTCTCCTCTGCACGAGCCGGCGGTTTCGGGCCTCGCTCAGGAAGGCGTTTCGGACCGATGCATTTCGTGATCCATCCGGCCAGGCATCTCCAGTGACAACCCTATCGGCACATACGAGCGCCGACGATCTCGCCGCATCGGTCGCCACAGTACTTCATCGGAGCGGCTTCACACGCCTTAAGCGCCGGGATGAACCTCATGGCGAGATCCGCCTTTCGGGCCACCGACGGCCATGGGGCGTGTTGGGCGCTGATCTCGTTCATGTCGGCATCCTGGTCGTTCTCCTCGGTGCGTTGCTCGGCATCTTCCGAGAGGAAAGCAGCTTCCGTATTGACGAAGCCATGATGGGGACACGATTCGCCTCCTGTGCCGATTCATCGCGCGAAAACTGCGTTTCGCTACCCTATGACCTCCAGATCGACGCGTTCGGTGTGGAGACGGACCACCAAACCGGCCGAGCCCAAGACTATTGGGCTGACATCACCCTGTGGCAAGGCGAGGAGGTTGTCAAGCAAACCCGCGTTTCCGTGAACCACCCCCTGATCATCGGCGGTGCCGGCCTCTATGTTTGGCGGTACGGTGAGGATTCGACGCACGCCTCGGTACGCATCCAGATCATCGACCGCGCACGCTATCTTGCCATATCGGAAATCGAATTGCGCCTGGGCGAAACCGTTCTGGTGCCCGGCACCCAAGTCTCTGTCACAGCCCTACAGCTCTATCGAGTGCGCGCACAAACTGACGAACGCTCCTCAGAAGACCCTGGAGAGGCATCGCACAGTTCTCCAGTCGTTCTCCTTCAGGTCGAAGGCGTCTCCAGCACAGGAGACGCGATCCTCTATCGCGACGCCGCCCTTCCCCAACTGTCCGAGGAGAATTCCGGCCGGGAACTCGCGTTTCTATTGTCCGGCATCCACCTTCCGGCGACCCTCGACCTCCATATCGCTCGAAATCCAGGCTATCCCCTGTTCTGGTGGGGCTTCATGCTTGTAATGGCCGGATTGGCCATCGCCTTCTACTTCCGTCCTTCGACTGCGAACGTGAGGCTGGCAGAGCATGAGATTCATGTGTACGTTGAAGGCGCAAAAAGCGTTACGCAAACGGCTCGGCTCTGCCGCACGATCGCCGCGCTCCGAGAGCTGACGGGAGATGACGAGGAGGTCAAATGAATCACGGCGTGTTGTTCTTTGATAGCGCGGCCATCGCCTACATTGTCTCGTTCTTCGGCCTTCTCGCCGCACGAATCTTCAACCGATCGTGGCTGCGAACCGCCGCCACCGGCTCATTCATCACCGCCTTTCTCGCTCAGTCGGCGGGCCTACTGTGGCGAGGCATCTCTCTGAATGCCTTCCCTGTTACCAATACATACGAATCCCTCATTTTCTATGGCTGGGTGTTCGCCCTCGGATTCTTGGTCACACTCGGCGGCGGCCTACTACATGGGCGGGTACGTAACGGAGTGGGAATCGGCGTTGGACTCTTGGTCGGCATTGCCATGGCTCTTGCCGGGTCGCCCCTTCTGAATCCGGATCTCGTGCCCCTTGTTCCCGCGCTACGAAGCCATTGGCTTGTTCTTCATGTCAGCCTCGTCTTCATTGGCGAAGGATTCTTCACGGTGGCGTTTATTGCTGGCGTGCTCTACTTGCTCGAACGTCGAAGGGAACGAGATGATCGCGCAGACCTTCTCGGTCGCCTTGATGCCCTCATCTATCGCTCGATCGCCATTGGATTTCCCTTCTTCACCCTCGGAGGCCTGTTTTTCGGAGCGATTTGGGCCAAACACGCCTGGGGGCGCTACTGGGGATGGGACCCGAAAGAGACGTTCATGCTCGTGACGTGGCTCGTCTACGTTCTGTTTCTCCACGTTCGCGTACAGCGCGGCTGGAGTGGACGGCGCACGGCGTGGATCGCCGTTGTCGGCTTTTTGCTCGCTCTGTTCACGTTCGCCGGCGTCAACTACCTCCTGCGCGGGCTGCACAGCTACGCTTAGTGAACGCCGTCAAATGGATTCTAGACGGCAAACCCACTCAAGCCAGCGTTGATCATGAGTCGCCAGATCTTGCTGATCTCGATCATATCCTGGCCAACATAGCGGACGCTCCGAGCATCGAATCGTTCGACGCCGGGGATGTCCTCCACAAGCTGTGCTTGCAGGGCCTTGAGGAAGTGCGCGTGGAATTCGATGGGGGCTTCCAGTTTGTCCACCTTCAACTCGGATTTGCGCTCGATGGCTCGGATCGCACCCTCTCGGATTAGCTTTTGCGCGGCTACGGGCGTTCGGTTTCGGGCGGCTGTTGGACCGATCGCCCATTTGGTAATCACGCGCTCGGTCCACGGGTGCGTCTGCGCCACTTCATCGATCAGGGCGTCGTCACCGGCCACAAGCCCGACGGGAACGCCAAAGTGTCCGGCAACGGCAGCATTGAACGCAGTTTCGGTGATGGGCTGATCGTTGAGATAGAGCTCGTAGACGATCTTGCCCACATGGGTGTGCGCCATCACGCCTGTGGCATTGCCGGCGCGCGCGTGGTAGCCGAGGAAGAAGGCGATATCGGCGCTGGCATCGATGCCCTCCATCTGCAGGAGAGGGCGAGGCGTTCCCAAGACGAGGAGCACATCTTCGGGCAGTTCGTCAGGCAAGAGGTTGCGCATGAGCCCGTGACCATCCGTCACAACAAACTCCGTCGCATCGGCCTCACGAGCGCCTTCGATGGCGGCATTAACTTCGGCCGTCATCCATTTGCGCGCCATCTCGTAGGCGCCGCCCTCCATTTTGACGTGGTCACCGTGCGTCGCGCAGGCCACGCCCTCCATATCGACGGAAATGAACACTTTCATGTGCAGCCTCCCAGCCGTTGAGTCCGATCATTGTGAGCGAGATCCGGCCAAGCGGCAACCAGCGGCTACGGAAGCGTCAGCCCCTCGGCGCGATGGATGAAGCGGGGATCAGAAAGCTCCATTCGATAGTGGTCAAGAATGTGAGCGTTGACTTCAATCCGTGCGTCGCCCCAGGCGTTCTCCCGCTCGTAGACCGTGCCGCGATAGTCATGGTTCATGTACAAGAACCCCTTGATCTGCGGATGTTCCGTCATAAACGCGAAGAAGGGGGAAAACCAAGAGTTCCAATCGGAGCGCCCATCCTCCGGATCGGAAGTGACGTACACCTTGACCGCCGCCGTCTCCGACAGCATGACGGGCTTGCCACGCTCATCCGCCATCTCCAAGAAGCGAATCGAGCGCGCGTAACTGGAGCTTCCACGTTGACGCGCCGCCTTCGGCGCAACGAAATGCTCGCTCTTGAACACATCGAGCCCAAACCAGTCCACGATATCATCGCCGGGATACCAGGCTGCCTGCCCGTCGATGACGGCATCGAAATCGTCAGGGCCGTCCGGCTCGTAGCACCAGATATAGGCGGCTCGCGTCACTCCCGCAGAGCGGAAGATGTCGACCATCTTCCGATAGGCGATCGGGTAAACGCAGGGCGTATAGCCATTCCACGCACCGTTAAACTCGAATCCCAGTCGGACGAACAGTGGCTTATCAAACTGGGCGATGACAGCGCCAATTTCGCGAAGCACGCGATCGTGCGCGCTTGTGTTGGCAATCTCGACATCGGTAGGATTCCCGTATCCGTCCGTCATCGATAGGCTGAGATGTGGGATGCGGCCGGCTTCATCGACATAGGTCAGCCATTCACGGATGGTGTCGCCCACATACTGACGCCCCGCTGTCCCGGAAGCGCTCAGATGAATGCCCTCAATCAAGGGCTCGATGGCGGGATCGGCGAGAACAGCAAGGTATCCGGCCACAACCTGAGGATTGGGCGCCGTACCGTGATAGATCCGTCCATCGGGAGGTTCGTACAGGGCGCGGAGATGATCAGAATCTCGGAAACCCATCGTGAATAAAAGAGGCAGACAGATCCCGATAGCGAAAATCCCTCGAACCATCTGTCTGCAACAGCCATTAGGTCTTCTCATAAAACGATCATAGAACCCGATGATGCCATCGCCAACATCCGTCTTCCACCCCTACGATGCTTCCATCGATTACAATGTATGACCTGAGGGGTACCGTTGAGGAGGGCCACCATGCGTCAAGCGTTTCGTCACCTGGGTTTAGGAATTCTCATTCTGTTTATGGCGTTCATCGTCCAAGCCGACGAGGTCGTCCCAACGTGGACTCCTCCAACTCCAACCGAGGTCATAAGACGAATCTCAGGACTCTCATTCGATGCATTCATCGACGAGGCCCACCGTCTTCGTTTGCTTCAGTTTCCGTTGGGAATCTCGGCCTGGGGACTTTCTGATCTTGTAGGTGTACGAAACGATCGGCTCATCGGCCCGCTCGACCCAGCGCAGGCCGAAGAAACGGGCGATATCATCCTTGATTCGCTGCGTGACTTCGACCGTTCCACACTCTCCTTCGATCAGAGAATTGAAGCTGCCGTCGTTGACGAGATCTTCTCAGAAGGCGTCGGAACTCCCCCGTTTTGGAGTTCCCTATTGCCGGTTGGGAACAATTCCATCAGCGATCTCGACCGGATCCTCCAGAGTCGGCACCCCGTTCGTACGTTCGAAGATTTGGAAGATTATGTCACTCGCTTATGGCAGATCGATGATCTCGTGGACCAATGGCTACGAGAGATCGATGAAGATGTCGTCGCGGGAATCCTGCCGTCTCAAAACACGTTGATGCGATTGGCCTTCCAGTTGGAGGATCGCGTCCATCCCTATCGGGTGCTCGCGCATCCCTACTACGAATACGGCGTCGACAAGTTAGCGGAGTGGAAGGATCGAGACAGTATCTCCAGGGAGGCGCGTGACGGGTTCCTTGCGAGTCTACGCGAAGTCATTGAAACATGTGCGATCCCCTCATTTGCCCGGCTTCAACAGCGGATCGAGCAACTGATGCTGGAGGCCTCGCCGGAGCACAACTGGATCCTTCACCCGGATTGGCAAACCTATTACAGAAGCGACCTACGAAAGAAACTAGGGACTGATCTGTCTGTCGAAGTCATTCACTCCCTGGCCCTACAAGACCTTGCGCGTATCGAGTCTGAAATCCGTTCATACAGCAAGCGAATCGATTCCTCGCAAATCGAAATGAAACACCTCAATCAGGAGCTGTGGTGGCAGCAGTATCATTGCACGCGCCAAGTCACATCAAATGCTTTGCTGGAAAGAGCCGAAATCCTCTATGATCTTGCCTTCGATCGCGCAGGTTCCCTGTTCCATCAACTGCCAACGGAGCCTCCCGTCTTTGAGATCGAGTCGGCTTCAAACCCCACGTATTGGCCAGAACCCTTCGATGCCTCCCGTCCCCCTCGATTCGTAATCTCCAAGGATGAGATGTTCGAGTGGAACGAGCTTCCTAATCTGCTTTATCACGAGGCGCTTCCCGGGCACCATTTACAGCATCACGTCGCGAGAAGCACATCGGTTCCCGTCCTGCAACAGCTGAACGGCTGGATTGGGTACACCGAAGGGTGGGCGACCTATGCACAGTACTTGACCGCCGAGCAGGGATGGTATCGTAACGACACCTGTGGCCACCTCGACTATCTCCGATCCGAGTTCTTCATGCTGATGACGGTTATTCTGGAAACCGGACGCCTTGGCCTTGGATGGTCGGATGCGCAAACCGTGGATTTTCTGCGGCCTCGCATGCCCGGGGATCCCTGGGAGCTACTTCCCTTCCTGAACGAGTTCATCTATGAGCCTGTGCGCGTGACTCCTTATTTCATCGGCCGTTATCTTCTCGTTCAGCTGCGCGATCGAGCACAACGCGCGCTTGGTGCTGATTTTCGCCTCGCCGATTACCACCGAGCGGTTCTTGAACAGGGCAATGTACCGCTGAAGCTTCTCGAACCGATGGTCGACCACTACATTCGCGAAAAGGCATCGCGCCTGTTGGCGTCTCCCTAGAGCTGGCTTGTCTGCTCCTCGTGCCGAGGCGCCTGCATCCACTGAAGGATAAGCGCGACGAGGATGCCCATGGAGATGTAACCGAGAATGGCTTGCGACCCGGCCAACAACCGAAGCCCCTCCGGTGGGCGAAGATCGCCGTACCCCAGCGTCGTCCACGTAATAAGGCTGAAATAGAGGCCCGAAGCGGTATCTTGCAACGCTCGTCCTGCTGCATCGATGACGCCCACGCTACGATAGATCAGGGCATAGATAAGGATGGTGTAGGCCTGAAGCCCGACATAGGCGAGTAGCCGTGGAAACGTCATCCGCGTCCGCATGGCCATCCAGACGATCATCATGGATGCTGCGAGAGCAAGCAAGATCAGCAAGATGGCGGCAGGCAGGATGGCAACGGCGCCCGATCGCGCCAACCCGCGCAGCACCCACAGAAGAACGAGGAAGAGGGTGAACCCGCCCCACCCCGCTGGGGCTACGCGACGTCTCTCAATCAGCCGTCTCACGGCTAGCTCTCGGTATCCGCTTCCGTTTGCTCCGGCGCGGCCGGTTGGACCGCAGCCGTCGCTTTCCGGCGGCGTCGCCACGGACGGCCAAGCAGGAATCCCGTCACCAAGCCGACCCCAAAGGCAGACAACAACATCAGCGTCAGCGATCCATTCAGTTCCCAGAACCACACCTTGAGGTTCACGACCGCCGTATTCTGCGCAATGGCCGTCACAAAAAGGACCAGCAAGACAATGATGACAACGCTTCGTACTCTCATGATAGCCCCCTCACCCGCAGTCTGCCGGATTCGTGCCCCACTGACAAGCTTCGACCCTATCCCTAAGGCGATGTTCCGTCAATCGTTCTCGAACGATACCGTCGAACACAACAGCGCAGCGCAACCCGGTTTGAGCAATCGAAGCCCACGGCTCGCATACTCAAGAATCGCAGTCGCGGATGATCCCGTTGGCGCCATGCGCTTCTTCATGGGTTTGCATTCAAGAATGCGCACGCCGGATCGGAGCCCTGCAGCGTCTCGCGCTCGCTGAATGGCCACGTCCAATCCACCCAGTTCGTCCACGAGACCGTGTTCCAACGCCTGCTGTCCCGTCCATACACGCCCTCCGCCCACGGCGTCCACGGCGTCCCGCGTCAGGCCGCGGCACTCGGAAACACGACTCAAGAATTGCTCATAGACCGTGGTGATCGAGGTCCACAGGGACGCCCTCTCCTCCTCTGTGAACGGCTCCGCCGCCGAATAGTAGCCCGCATGCTTCCCGCGCTTGAGAATCTCTCGATGGAAGAGGATCTTCTCGTAGAGGCCCGCATTGACGACCTTCCCGCTCAGAACGCCGATGGATCCGGTGATCGTTCCCGGCTGCGCCACGATCCTCGAGCCCGGCGTCGCCACATAGTAGCCTCCCGACGCGGCCACGCTTCCCATGGCGACGACGAGGGGCTTCACGTCGGCGACAGTCTTCAACGCCGCGGCCATGGCTTCCGACGAGGTTGCCGAGCCGCCGCCTGAATCGACGTACACCACGACGGCGCCCACACGCTTGTTCTTGGCCAACGCACGCGCCTGATGAACGACGGTCAGGTCTCCCGCCCGCTCTGAGAACAAAAGGGGAACGCGGAACGGAACCTTGAATGGAGGCATCGCACTGCGCCCGTCGATGATGTCACCGGCAATGCGGAGGACGGCCACGCACTTGCCCGGCCGAGGCAATGCAGGTTTGAGTAGAGTTCGCTTTGCCGTCTTCAAGGTGGCCATACGAACGGGTTTTGACGAGTTCGAGAGATAGGCAGCAAGGTCCTCCTCGCCGACAACGGCATCGACCGCGCCCGCTTCGACAGCCATCTCCCCGTGATAAGGGCACCCGTCAATCAACGCTTCTGCTGCTTCAATGGAGATCGACCGGCCTTGGGCAATGGATTCGAGATGCTGCCGGTACATGTCGTCCATCAACCACGCCGCCATCTCTCGTGCCTGATCGGACATCGACGTCCGCATGAACAGATCCGCCGCCGTTTTGTACGGCGTGATTTGAACCAAGTCTCCCTCGATGCCCACCTTCGCCAGTGCATCCGCCAGGAAGTAATAGCGAGATTCCAAGCCAAAGGCCGCAACGGACCCCGCATGTTGAAGCAAGATCTCGTCCGCCGCTGTCGCCACGGTATAGGCAGCCATATCGTAATTGTGCGACCATACGATCACGCGCTTCCCCGATTCCCGAAGCTTGAAGAGGAGATCTCGAAGGCTCTGCAGCTGAGCCAAAGGACCGTTCACGTTGTAGAGACGTAGGACAATGCCCGCGACCCGGGGATCGTTCCCGATGCGATCGAGTTGCTTGCCGAGAACGCGCAGGGTCAGGGGCCGCTTCTCGAACAGGCTACGCGGAAAGGGAGAGCGGGGCGGCGCCATCTCGGGAATGCCCTGCTCAATCGTTAGAACAATGTAGTCGGGACACGGCCTCACACGGCGAAACAGGTTGCCGAGACCTCGCACGAACGATCGAATCCCATAGATGATAAACGCCATCTTTCACTCCTCTCGTTGCGAATGGATTCGCGCTGCTTTCCTATCTCGAATTCTTGGCAACGATATGTTGCGCCGCATAAATACCGGTGACCGCAGAGAACACGATGCCACGAGAGTGGCCTGACGCATCGCCTGCCACATAGAAGCCGGGAAGGTCGGTTTCCATTCCATCCTTTACCATGTAGCGCGTGTCATAGAATTTGATCTCAGGCGCGTAGATCAACGTACTATCCGCCGCCAAGCCGGGAATGACGCGGTCCAGCCGTTCGATGGCCTCCAGCAGGTTCAACACGATGCGCTGGGGCAATGCCATCGAAATATCACCTGGCGTCACGGCGTCCAGAGTTGGATGGATGGGCAGCCTTCGAACGCGATCCCATGTGGACCGGCGCCCCTGCTGAAGATCCTTGAGCCGCTGGAGGATCGGCTTCCCGCCTCCGATCGTTGTGGCCAGCTGTGCGACCGCGCGTCCATATTGCGTCGTGTCTTCGACGGGATCCGTCAGCTCGATGTGAACGAGCAGGGCGAAGTTCGTGTTGTCGGACTTTCGCACATTCTCCGCATGGCCGTTGACGAGGACGAAATCCTCGTGGTCTTCGCGCACGATGAACCCACGAGGGTTCGTGCAGAACGTCCTCACCATATCATCGTGAGTCGACGTTCGAACGCGAAGCTTGGCATCGTACATGATCTTCTCGATGGACTCGTACAGCTCAGCCGGGAACTCAACGCGCACGCCGATGTCAAGCGGGCCGAAGGCGGGGCCTACACCGAGAGAGCGCGCCTGTTCGCGCAGCCAGTAGGCGCCCACGCGCCCAGGCGCTGCGATGACATGGCGCGCATGGACAGCCCCGTGGGCCGTGTCGAGGCAGAATCCCTCCTCTTCGGCGATGATCGCACCGACCTTCGTGTCCAAACGGAATTCGATGCCCCTATCGAGCAAGTCATGGTACAACGTGTCGATAACTTCGCGGATGGTGACGGTACCGATGTGCCGCTGCCGTCCTGCGATAAACTCAATGCCCGCTTGGGATGCCGATTGCTTGAGCGTAGCGAGGTCCTCAACGTTCTCGCCTGAGTACTGCGCCGGTGCTCCGCACCGCGTGAATTCAGCATCAACGCGTTCGATTAAGCCCTCCAATTCCGTTGATGTGCATCCGATCGCATGGGGGTTCCCGCCGATCTTCGAGCTCAGGTTCAGCTTCCCGTCAGAGAACGTGCCCGCCCCACCGACGCCGGTTGTAATGCTTGTGCGCGTCTTGGGATCCAATCCGCCTTCGAGAACAACGACCTTGAGCGCCGATCGCGTCAACTCCAGGGCAGCGAAAAGGCCAGCCGAGCCGGCCCCAATAATGGCAACGTCATACCACATAGAAAACCATCCTTCGTCCGAGAAAAATGCAAACCTTGAATCCTACTCAGCCATGGACAGAAAGCAAATCCGTTTCATCCAAATAATGGGGTGAGGCTAACCCACCCGCTTAATCTCGGGAAGGTTGCGAAAATGAAGGATGAGCATGTCCAAGAGATCTTCAAGTTGAGACAACTTGGAATCCGAATAGCACTGAAGCAGTTCGAAGTCGCCTGTTTGGCTTTCCTCTGCCTCTGACAGTTCTCTCAGCTTCGTTCGTCCATGGGGAGTGATCTCAAGAGCAACGTACTTCCGATTCGACTCCGATCGCGTCCGCTTGACCCATCCGCGTTTCTCTAGGTTCTTTGCAATCACCGTCACTGTTGGGCGATCGCTAAACAAGAGCCTGGCCAATTGGGATGGATTGAGTTCTCCGTACCGATCAAGCTGTAGCAGGGCATTGAATTGAGGAACCGTCATCCCAAATGCTGTCACGTGGTTGCGCCGGTACTGCTGGAACTGATGCATGATCTGTGCCATCTGCGTCAATGCGAACGGAGGATTCCTGCTTCCACGCTCCATCTTGGCCTCCTTGGGCTTGAAATAATTCGAATTCTAACTATACTTGTTTCTAGCACGATTCGAATTCTAACTCTGCTGATCAACGACGTCCATTCAACGGGTCTCCCTCGTTCATTGCCAAAGGAGTCTTTATGTTAAACAGTGAAACCATTGCCAGCCCGCGACTCAAACAGCTGTACAACACGCTGAAATCCGCCTCTTCAGGCGCTATTGATGCGTTTTGGAGCGAGATCGCCGCCACATCCACCCCACTCATTGAGCCTCTTCCTGACGCGGAAGATCGTTCGCTGGTCACGTTCCTCTGGCGAGATAAAGGCGATGCTGCCGACGTCCGGCTCATCAGCCTTATTACGGGATTGCAGAACAACGAGCTTCAACGCATCCCGGATACCGATATTTGGTTTCGTAGCGAAATCGTAGATCGTGACATTCGTGCGACCTACCAGTTCCATCCGATCAGCAAGGCCTCACCACCGAGTCCATCTAGACCTTTCGATTCACACATTCACGATCCCCTGAATCCGAACACCTACACCTTTGAGAAGGATGATGAGGACCCCGAGGGGTTCGAACTGATCCGCTCCGTGCTCACCATGCCTGACGCACCTCTCCAGCCCTTCAACACGAGCGCGCCCTTGGATTCACATGGCTCCCTTCGGATGCACCGGTTGAAGAGCACGGTACTAGAGAACGAACGCCGCGTGTGGATCTATACGCCCCATGGCTACGATCCTGAGGTGAAGGCCGGCTACCCCCTGCTGGTTGTGCTCGACGGCACAGCGTTTGCACGGATGTCTCCCTTGTGCGCCATCCTCGACAACCTGATCGCCGCAGGGCAGATCCCTCCCGTTATCGCCATCATGCCCTGCAGTCTCAGCATGACGATTCGATTTCAGGAATTGCTTCTGAACGACCAATTCAACGCCTTTCTTGTGCAGGAACTCATGCCATGGGCGCACTCTTCTCTGCATGTTTCTCGGGATCCCGACCATGTAGTGATGGTAGGCGCCAGCGCGGGAGGACTGGCTGCCGCCTATGCAGCGTTCGAACATCCCGATACCTTCGGCAACGTGCTTTCCCTGTCCGGCGCCTTCGGCTTCTCTCCCGGCTTTCTCTCGCCCGACTGGCAGGGGGAACATGAATGGCTGACTCGAAGGATCGCTCGATCCGATCGAAGGTCGGTTCGTTTCTACCTCTCCGTCGGCCGGTTGGAGACACAGTCGCTGCTTGACCCACGCGGCGGCCCCAACTTGGTCGTCGCCAATCGCCATCTGCGAACGATCCTCGAAATCAAGGGCTACGATCACTGGCTGCACGAATTCCCCGGAGGTCACGACATGATCAGCTGGCAAGGCGTTCTTCCCCACGGCCTTGTGAAACTGCTTGGAGGCTAGACGACGGGCTGCAGCACCCGCTGCAGCCCGCTCGTTCATTCAAAGCGATCGTTTGTCGCTCAAGCGACCCTTAGATGGGGTGAAATTGCAACCCTTGAATCGGCTTGTCTCCCGGCTCCCGCACCGTTCCGATCTCGGTCCGAATGCGCATGCCGAGTTTCGGATCGTCCGCCAGAAGATGGCCGGTCACTCGAATCCCATCGTCCAACTCTGCCATCGCCAACCGCAAGTATCGCGTCTCGTAGTCGATGGCCAAGGCGTAGACGTCGGTATAGGTGAGAACCTTCCCTTCGCCTCCAATGGCGACAGCCTCGAACGTTTCTTGGCGACAGTTCGGGCATACCGCGTGCTTCGGGTAGCTCACCGTTCCGCAAGACGTGCACTTCATTCCTAGAACTTGGTCGCTCATCACGCCTCCCTCTGCAGTACGCTTGCGACAACGTTATTGCCGAATCCGCCGAAATTGCAGGCATAGGCGACCACCGCATCCTTCACTTGGCGGGCATCGCACTCGCCGCGCAATTGCCAGACGAGTTCCACCAGTTGAGCAACGCCCGTTGCCCCAACCGGATGTCCCTTGGCTTTCAATCCTCCCGAGGGATTGATGGGCAAGGTTCCACTGAGCTTTGTTTCGCCACGCTCCAAGGCAAGATGCCCTTCGCCACGAGGGAAGAAGCCGGAGGCTTCCGATTCCGCGATCTCGAGGATCGTAAAGGCGTCGTGCAACTCCGCCACATCGACATCGGAAGGAGCAAGTCCCGCCCGGTCAAACGCCATCCCCGCCGCCAGTCGCACGGATTTGAGATCGGTCGGATCTTCTCGTTCGTGAACCGTGTGGGTATCCGTCGCTTGGCCGATGCCGGCGACGCGTACCTTGGGGCCGCCCAGCTTGCCGGCGACAGCCTCTGAGACAAGTACGAGCGAAGCCGCTCCATCGGATACTGGGCAGCAATCGAACAAGTGCAGGGGCTCGGCAATCGGCGGGTTGTTCACCGCCGCTTCCGGCAGTGTCAGGATGCCGTCCATCGTCACCGTCTGCTGGATATGGGCGTAGGGATTCATGGCGCCATGCTCGTGATTCTTGATGGCCACCATCGCCAAGTGCTTGCGCTCCACCCCAAATCGGTCCATGACCAGCCGCGTGAACATGCCGGCAAGCGAGGGGAGCGTCACACCGTAGATGTATTCGGCTTCAGGATGAGAGAGACTCGCCACGAAGTCCGTGCCCTCAAGGCCATTGACAACGCGCATCCGCTCGACACCCGTGACCAAAACGACATCCGCCATGCCCGCAGCGATCGCCTGTACGCCCACCTTAAAGGCCGATGCGCCGGAGGCCGGGCCGTTTTCGACGGATTCCGCCGTCGCGGGATAAAGGGCCAGCTGATCGACTAGCGCGCTTCCGAGGGCCGTTTGCTTGTTGACCCTCGCCGCGCCCATATTGGCCACCACGACGCCGTCAACGGGAATCTCTCCCAAATTCGCATGTTTCAATGCTGCGGTAGAGGCGCCGCTGGCAAGCTGCATCAGCGGCCATTCGGAGCGACCGAATCGCGTCATGCCGGCGCCGGCAATGTAGACAGGTTTCATGGCGACTCCTCCTTTTCGCCGGCAACTTGACGCACGACGGTATCATCGCCCGGCAGAACGATGGTCTCCGCTGATTTGAGGAGGGCTTCGGAAACCGGCCGGTGACCGGAAACAAGGCGAGGCTTGGCGCTGTAGTAGGTCTCTTTCGGAAGGACCCAAGACGGGACACCGCCCAACTCGTGTTGGATCTCATACTTCTTCTCAAGGGGGTATTCGATCATCCATCGGCGAAAGCCGATGGGGCTCTCGGCGACAATGAGAACTTCCTCTTGCTGGCAATGCTCAATGTGATATTCCATCTTGGCGGCGAAGAGATGCGAGCCGACGCGCAGTCCACGTCGGATGGTCAACGTGTGATAGCTCATGCCCGTCTTCTCATCGACCAAGCGTCCATTCACCATGCCTGCGAGCACACCGTCGATCAACCCGGCGAGAACGTATTCATCCTTCACACGGTAGCGCTTGTAGGCAAGCAGCTCCCCAAACAGCCTGGCGGCGACGACATCATAGAAGTCGCGCTCGACCCAAAGCAACGGATAGATGGCCTCCAGTAGCTTCGGAACTTCGTCACGCGCAACTTGCCGAACCACCATCGTTTCGCCACTTGCCAAGGTGATGGCCTTGGGTGGATAGACCGGCATATCCATTGCAGGAGGCCTCAATAGCGCCTCAAGTTCGCTGATGTTTCCCATACCCTCTCCTTTCGGAAAAATGCTGACATGACACTCAGAGCGGTGAGCACGATCCTCCACGATTCGTCATGCTGTCAGTCAGCTTTACCATACGAATTGAATACGAATGCGTCAATGCTCATGTAAGAACTC
>JANQGM010000004.1 GCA_028277345.1 Candidatus Bipolaricaulota bacterium
GGACCAAAGGACGAACACCTGCCGAGATCTTCTGGGGTGCCGTCCGCGAGCAACGTCACGAGGAGGTCTGATGTGTCAACACCATTCCGAGACTGGACAGTCTAGAGGAACGAGAATCGAGGTGCGTTGCCTTCGAGATGGAGTGAGTCAGCAGTTTGCATCAAGCGAGTTTCTGGCCGAGTTCAAAGAAACGTTGTCGACATACTATGCCTACATAATGGGTATGGGGTTCGAAGTTGAACTGAATGGAACAGTAGTTTCTCCCAAGCAGATGCGGCTTCTGTTTGCGGACTCAGATGATGAAGCCTTCTCTAGACACAGGATTCAGCCGTTCATTTACGAAGCGGAGCAAGATGGAGTTAAAGTATTCTTGGCCGTGGGATTCTCCGGGAAGATTCCTAGTGATGAAGAAGTATCAGATAGCCTTCAAACCCATCGTGATAGCTATTCATCACGTGATGCTGGGTGGACTATCGTCTGTAATGACAGAACAGTAGTCTACTGCGACAAGACATCCCTGACCGGCTGGGGAGTCGCTGGAGTCCCAAGGTACCACACTCAGTTTGTGGCGATTGCAGGGATTGTGTTGTTCAGTTCAGAAGATCCCTCACAATTGCCGACGACGACCACAAAGAGGGGGATTGAAGCATCTTCAGATCTCTATCTTCAGGTACGGGACAAAATGATAGAAGGAATGCAGATCTTTACTCGCTATACGTATGCATGGAAGAGCAGGGAGAAGGTTCGAGCTTCAAGGAAGCACTTCGACAAGACGTCCTCGGCTTCTTTGGGTGAGTTGAAGCAACGCGCCGCTACGCTGAAGCTCCAGAAAACGAAGGGATCATTGGGTGGACGTCAGCACAAGCCAACGCTTCCCAAGCCTGATCAGGAAGGAGGCGAGAAACGCATTTCTTTCTCGAAACCTGTCGCGCAGGTTCGTCGCCTTTCGAACTACCTATTTGGCGATCCAGAAAAAAGCCCAAAACGAGTGGGTCAGGAATGCTTTGATCTCATTCTTAAGGAGAGCGAGGAATGACACGATTCTCAGATCTTCCTTGTCCTGCCTATCACCTGCGCCCTAACAAGGCGATCGATAGGCTACTCTTCGTTGAATTCCTTCGAACCTACTCTCGATGGCGTTCGAAGATACCCAGCACGTATATCGGCCTCGGCGGTGCTTTTCTTGAGGATTTTCGCCTCATGTCACAGGAATTCCCTGAATTATCCCTCGTCTGTATTGAGCGAGACGCAGAAACGAAGAAGCGGCAGATTTTCCATAAGTGCTCTAGTCGCATGCGGTTCTACCTAGGGACTTATTCGGAATACTTGGCAACACAGTTTCCGACTCATAAGCCCGTCGTCGTGTGGGCGGACTACACCCAAATGACACGTGAGTGTCTCAGTGAAGTGTCAGGGACTGTGAGAAAAGCAGTTGAGGGAAGCATGATCCGGTTCACTGTGAAGGCTGAGTCACCAGCTTTCGGTACCCTTGGAATAAAGGCACGGAAGTTCCCCGAGCGAATGCCGGTGGAGAAAGAAAAGGCGTTTGCGGAGTTCCGAGATTCTTTCCGTAGCAGAATGGCAGTTGACAGAGTCGTCTTTCCAAACGAATGGTTCGAATGGCAAAGCTTTTCAATTGAAGGATATCCAAGGCTTCTCTCTAGAATGCTAACCGCAGTTGCCAATGGCGCATGTTCAGCACCAAAACGGATTCTTCCTCTTCATGCAGCAATGTACTCAGATGGAACTATCATGATGAGCTGGACTGCTCTTGTCTGCCACGATGCCGATTTCTCGCCGCTTCACGAACACTTCAGACGAACATGCGAATACTACTCATTAGCTGAATCTGGCATTGCTCTCATTGATGTGCCGATCCTTACAACCAAAGAGAGACTAGCAATCGCGAAGCTTCTTCCCACAAAGAACGTAGATGGAGTTAGAACGGCCAAATCACTGGGGTACTTGCTCGACGGGGAGGCAAGCGATACGGAGACCAAGCACAAGTTGGAGCAATATGAGCTGTACTTCCGTCTTTATCCGCATTTTGGGAAAATAGTTCCGTAGAAGACGATTCTTGTGCTATTGGTGTGGTCGCCGTGATCCGAGATTCCGAGGATACAGTACGTAGCTCCGAGGCATCATTCGTCAATGGTATTCCGGGGACACAATACTGAATCGATTAGTCCACTCTCAGACTAAGTATGGTGTCCCCCGAACTTCGGTTACTCAGAATTGGGAGTTCCGTTTTGTGCCTACTGCGAACCTAGACTTGCACAAGAAGTGCGCTGGCAAGCTGGAAAATCGTGTCAAAGTTGATCAGCGCTTCTTATCTGATCCAGTTGCTGTGTTCGAGAGAGTTGCGTGGACGTTATAGCTCTGATTCGAGGAGAACATATTTCATGCCCGTCTCGATTCGACGATCTAGTGTTTTATCCTGCACAACGACTCAGTTCCTCGTTGGATGCAGTAGCCTAATTCTCGGTACCAAAGAGGATTCTCGGAATTTGCTTTTGGGAAAGAGAGCTAGCTCTTCCCTTGAGCGGAGAAAATATGTATCGTTTCCTTGAATCTATCTTGAGGAGAGATTGTGAAAGGGTGAGAGTACTGAGAATTTTCATAGGTTCTTCCGGAAACAGCAAGTCCATTAGAATTGCAGATGCAATCAAAACGCACTTGGAGGAACGAAGAGTCGCCGACGTAACCGTGTGGAATGATGGAGTGTTTCTATTATCCAGGCATACGATCGAGAGTCTGATTCAAGCGCTGGACGAGTTCCACTACGCGATCTTTGTTTTCGATCCAGTGGACTACGTCGACCAGGGTAATGGCCCGCAGGAAACTGTCAGAGATAATGTCCTTTTAGAATTAGGTTTATTTGCTGGGGCGCTAGGTATAAAACAGACGGCTATCGTGATGCCAAGTGACAGGCGGGATTTTCGCTTACCAACAGACCTTTTTGGAATCACCGTTGGCCAATACGACAGTGCCCGCGTAGATGACAACCCGAGAGACGCCGTAGGAAAAGCATGCAATGAAATCCAACTGAGTATCGAGGAATTGGGAAAGCCGCGCCATTGGCGAGGAACTAAGACGAAGCTTCAGAAAGTATACGAAGGCCCGAGAGGGTACTATGAAGCGGCCGTTGACATGCTTAGGGAAAGCTGTCGCTCGATTGCGTTACTACAATACAGTAGTACCTTGATCCTTGGGTCGCAGGAAGGGTTACGGGATGAGCAAAGGTTCTACGAGCTACTTCTCCAACAAGTGAGGAAGAACGCACAACTTCATCACATCACAAGTTTGAGTATCATGCAGCAGCATTTAAAGTCCCCCTCACGAAGCTACCCTAGAGTGTGTGAGGCACTTCAAGAGCTTGACAGGGAAGGGAATAGCGTGAGAGTTCGTAGTGAGAGGGAGACGATGCCGATTCGCGTCATCCCGGAATCCCATTCCGTCGCTTCACTGCCTCTTGAGTTAAGTACAGGACAGGCCTTTGCAGTGCAAAGAGAGGATGGGAGAACCGAAGCTTTGACAATAGCGAACATTGGAAGGGATACGGCGTGCTTTCGTATTCTGGGGCCGAAAATGGAAGGACTGCTACGGAAATGCGAGACATTCTATGCTACGTGCGAGGTCCTCAACTGGGATACCCTGCTGCGTGTGCTGGAGAAGTCAGGAGTTGACATTGAGTAGTGATCTGAAACACATAGGATTGATTCCTGACGGAGCAAGACGATGGGCTAGGCAGAATAAAACGCGACTGGAAAGCGCCTACCTGCAAACCATGGAGAAGATAGCACAGGCGATATCACTGTTCTTTGATCATGGAGCAATTGCGGTTAGCGTCTACCTGTTGAGTGCGGATAATCTGCGAAAGCGTCCAGATGATGATCTGAAAAGTGTGATTGCTTCCGAAACTCATCTTGTCGAGGTGATTCTCCCGCCATTGATTCGTGAATACGACTGCAAGGCCACCTTGGCGGGACAGCGCTCGCTGCTCCCTCCCCCGTTTGCCGCCACGTTTGAGAACTTGGAATCAGATTCAAGTGGCTGTGGGACTCGCAGGCTTTACCTTTTGGCAGGCTACGATGCCTGGCTTGAGATCACCGATGCTATTCAACGCGCTTGCTGTGATAAGGATCCGCGCGACCATCTATGGGTGCCGGAAGAAGTTGATGCAGTATTTCGCACGGGCGGAGAGCAGCGATTTAGTGGCTTCCTACCGCTTCAGAGTAGGTATGCAGAGATCAAGTTCTTCCCCGATCTCTTTCTTGATGTCACAACTCAGTGCCTCGAATTGGCAATCTCGGACCTCTCGGGACGGAACAGGCGTTTTGGGGAGTAGATCGACCGACCGCAGAAGCATTGAGGAGGAAATCCTGTGTCGAATTCACACCTTGCCTCTTGAGAACCTCTCGATCCCAGCCCAACATCTTCCGGCCACCAACCCCAAAAAGAGTGCCAATGCCAACGAACTGAAGTAGTGAACGGGATTCCGGGGAAGCAATACTCAATCTGAGAGTCTTCAGTCTTCAGGCCTTTATTCTTGAATTCTCTTTAAAGCCGTCTTTCTTACGTTGCTGCCTCGACGAGGATGATCAGGACGTAGTAGTCGTGAAGCGGAGTTGCGACGAACTGATCGTCCATGGCTGGGGGGGGGGCGTTGGGCTCTTAGGGAGCAATTCGTCAAGATGACAGACAAAACCTATACGTTGGTGTGATGCAAACTCCCAATCCTATCGATAATTTGGGCATTCAGCGCGGCTTCTTCGGCAAACTCGGGCCACCTGGCGATGGCCTGCTGCACGGTGTCAATCATCTCCCGCGCTTTGGGCGACTTAATGTTGGCCAAATTCGCAAGGGCAATGAGATCATCTCGGCGAATGTCGGCGCGTTTCCCGTTGATGCTCATCTGATGTTGCATCATCCATCGGTTTGCTGGATCGGCTGCAAACGTGACGTCAAAAGCTGGTGAGAGTTGCCAGTGTCCTTGTGGATCCATTAGGAAAGCGATGTTCTTGACGTGATCATCTTGGTTCCGCGCGATGACATTGAATATAGCTCGCAGTACCTGCTGTTCGAGATCTTCTCGCTGGAGTTGGAGGCGTCGCATCACTTGGATGGCTTGCTCGTAGGCATAGCGCATTGGCTGTTGGTAGTCATAGTGCGCGAGTGCGGCGAGGGATTGCATATGGATCTTGCCGCCTGTTTCTGTTCGATCGAATCGCTGGGTCATGAAGTGGCTGCGTCCCCCTTCGTGGTGAAGGCGACAAGGGGCCATCTGGATGCCACAGGCTGAAGCCATCAGGTAGTAGGCATATTCGATTTTTCCGTATCCCCGTGGAGATCCAAGGGCTTGCCCGTTCTGATTTCCCGTACCATCAAACTTCATGATCCAATGTTCGAAGTCTGAGTCAGCCGGGAGTTGCCCTGATCGGAATTCGCCGGTCTGCGGATTCCAGGCGAGGATTGCCTTGGGGCGGGCTCCTCCTGCCGATGTCCCGACCCGGAGGATATCCTCAATGGCTTCGCGGTCATCCTCTCCTCGAAAGACACCCCCAAGGTTTGCACGGGCTTGGAGTGTTTTCTGCACGAGATCTACCAGTTTCTCGATTTCAAGGTTCTTTGTCGCATTGAATGTATCGAGAATAGCAGGCTGGAATTCCAGCCCTCCCATGCCGCGTGTCCCTGTGTAGCAGAGGCGCTCTACAGGATTCATGCTATCGGGGCTTCTCCCTTCAGAGGCCAACCATTCGTTGATAAGTGCGTTGCCGAAGGCATCTGGAAGTGAATCGGCAAGTAGCCCGGGAAGCCCCCGGAATGAGGTGGAACGGTGGTCGGGAAACTCATAGGGGAATTCTCCGAGAGGCATCTCTAAGGGAGATACTTCGATTCCGCTTGGGATGAAGGCTGGCGCATACTGGAAAATGCCGATTCCTCGATCCGCAATCCACGAGACTGCGCCAATATCAGTTCCCCACAGGATGACTCTCGCATCGCTGGCCATTAGCTATTCCTCTTGTCAGCCCAAGACCAAGTGTCGGAGGGTTTAGAAGATTTGCGCGGACGCGCTCGTTGCCTCTCGCCTTGTCGAGCACCAACACGCTCAATGGGACGGATCGTTGAATCTGGCAAGGTAGAGGCGAGGTTTCGTTGTATACCAAGTGCGATGAACACGCGAATCAAAGTATCGAGGGATATACCTTCTCCCTTTTCTAGACGTCCGATTGTACGGAGCGATACACCGGCCTCTTGTGCTAGCTGAGCCTGAGTGATGTTTCGGGATAAGCGGATTCTTTCCAGGCGTTCGCATAGATCCTTTTCAATCTGTGAACTTGACGCGACCGAATAGTCAATATAAGTAGCCATATTTTGCTCCTTAAATGCCAATTGAGCCTATAAGAGGTAGTATATTGCGCAATACTCGTTTTTGCAAATAAAGAGCAAAAAACGGCTTATAAAACGCAAATAACGCGATTAATAAGCAATATTATGCGTATAAAAACATGGAATCTAAAACTGAACCGGCGATAAGAGCGATTGCTTCTCCCAACTAGGTGAGCAGATCATGCTTCTTGAGAACCCAACGAAGGCCCCTCATTATCTCCCGACCACCACCCCAAGGGAGTGCCCATGCCACCAGATCTAGGAAGTGAACGCATCGATCGGATTGCATCGTATGTCGAAGAGCAGTTCCGGGGATCGTCAAAGAAACTGACCTGGGATCCGGTGTTCACCGCCAACTATCGTTGGGAGCACACGCTTCGCGTAGCGCAGTACGGCAAGACGATTGCCGAAGAGGAAGGGCTCAATGTCGAGCATGCGATCGTTGCGTGCCTGCTGCATGACATCGCCTACTTCTTCGAGTTCCCGGATGCCGATTGGAAGAATCACGGGCGTATGGGTGCTGAGATTGCACGACCGGTTCTGCTTGAGGCGGGATTCACCGAAGCTGAGACGTCCGAGATTTGCTACGCCATTGCCGTCCATGTTGACGGTGAACCGGACACGCCCCATCCACACACGCAGTTGGCTGATCTTGTCAGCGATTCCGACAACGTCGATCGCTTCAGCGCGTATCGCTGTGTCTTGTGGTGCCAAACCGAGCAGGACGATTTCCATGCGATGGCGGAGATGCTACGGGAACGGATCGAGCGCCTGGAGCAGTACGCCACGAACAACCCGCTTGATACCACAACCGGTCAGTACATGTTCGCTGAGAAGGTCGACCTCCAACTCACCTTCTTCCGATCGATCGTCGAGGACTCCGATAAGACGGTGCTTCCTGAGTTGTAGCAGCTAGCGAAACGGTGCAAAGCTCTATCTTGAGGTCTCGCTAAAGCTGCTGCGAAGTGGGCTTCGAGGTTCTTCAAAAGCACCGTCTGTGATTCAAGAGGTTGAGTTCCTATTGATCTCCTTGATGAAATGTACTTCCAAGATCTACTATAGGATCCATTGGTGACTAGCTCAAGGAGGTGCTCTTGGATAACGCCCCAAGCGCGAAAGAAGTTGGAATTTCCATACTGAAGCTCGCTCAAGCAAATCTGGTTCGCATCATCGCGTTTCTGTTACTTCTGGCCGGATGTCTGTTTCTTGCTATTGCACAGCCATATCCGTTGTCCGTATGGCTGTTCTTGCTTTGTCCTCCGATGATCGGCGCTTTGATTGCGGTGCTGTCCTATCAGAAAGTCTCCATCGCTATCAACGGCCAAGATGAGCGCTTTCAACGTGGCTGTGAGTCTGCCCAAGCCAAAGGGACGAAGTTTGCAAAGACGGTAACAATCCCGGTCTGTCGGACGGGCAGGTTTATTTGGAAGCTTGGCCGCCGCCTCTCGAATGAGCACATCCGAGCTGCTGCGCGAATAACCATGGCTGCCTATTTCCTTGGCATTTGGGGTCTCGCTGTGGCGGTCGCGGCAGTTATTGTCTTCTGGCTCGCTGTGGCGGGCTTGGTGTTCATGATAGTTATCTGGATCTTGGCGGATGGATCAACCTCAACTCAAACTACTTCATCTACCACTGTCTCCATTGAGGGAACACGCGTAGCACCTGCTAGAGGACGTTTTTGGCGTGGCACTAGTTGGTGGAACGAGGAGCTGGCAGGACGTGTTGATGAAGATGGCGTCATTTATCGGGGAGCATCGTGGATAAGCGAAGAGCGAATCGGTCGAATAGATGAGGATGGAAGAGTATACCGAGGGACCTCTTTTTGGAACGAGGAGGAAGTAGGAAGAATCGAAGAGGATGGAACTATATTCAAAGGCTCCAACTGGTTAAGTCAGCAGCGAGTAGGACGTGTCATGAATGATGGGGAAGTCAGAAAGGGATCGAATTGGTGGAATGAGGAGCGAGTTGGTCGAATCAAGGACGACTAACAGAGCTCCATTGCGAACTTAAAATTCTTACTCCGTGTGTCCCCGCTGGGGGGTGATTGGGGTAAAGGTCAGCAGGATATGACAATCTACACTCTCATCCGGCTCTTCGATCAACGATGCCACGCTGGGAGTTCATGGCTGGGAGATTGTATATGAGCTCCCTTTCTCGCTTTCGGAAGTACACAGACAGTTTGGGGCGGGAACGTGGAGACTCCGAGGAAGGCTTGATTGCCTGGTACCAGCCAGATGAGAGAACCCGGGTGGAAATCGACGGCCATGTTCTGCGGGGCTCAGAAATGGCAGCGCCCATGTCACTAAGACTTAACTGGATTACCGAAGCGAACGCACTCTGCTTTTACGCCGTGGGAAGTGGAGAGTGGCAGTCCATTTCAGAGGATGAAGTTAATGCCTTCAAAGAGACTCTGAAGATACACAAAGACTGCTTTGGGCTTGGCAAGTGGGCAGTTGTATCGACGAGTACTCAAATGCTTGTAAATCGAATTCGAGAAGCACTTGATTCTCTGGGATATGCACATTCGTCTCGACCCGTTCATTACTTCGACGAAGCAACACATCAAGGTGTCTTCGCAGAGAAGTACCATGGGTTCATCAAGCGCTCTATCTACTCACATCAGAATGAGTACCGAATCTTGGCGCGAACGGGTTTCGATCCTCCCCGGCCATTAATCCTACAGGTAGACGACCTCTCCGATGTTGCTATGCTTATTCCGGCCAGCAGATTCAACGATAGCATAGAAATTACATTTCATGAATAGCACAACAACGTAGGGTCTCGTTTCCACGTCATATTCTTGGATTTTCCCTACAACTGCCGTGCTGCCGTTGTCTCCTCGATAAAGATGATCAGGTCGAAGTGGTCGCGGAGCGGTGTCGGGATGAACTGCTCGTCAGTTGCATGTGAACCAATGAACCGGAAAGCGCGAGTTTTGGTCAACCAGGCGGAACCTACTTCTTCGTTTGATGCTTCTCGCAAGTCGAGGGCGAAGATGGGTTTGTCAACGGCTGCGAAGTGCGCCTCGAAACTCTCAGCTGGTGGCTCCTGAAGTTCATTAATCTGGGGTGGATAGCGATCCTTGAGGGCGGAATATTGGCCGGATGAAGTGGCAAATCCAATGGGGAGATAGGTGTCTCCGAATCGATCGGCGAGATGAGCACCCATCCTGACTGCCGAACGGCTAATGTGGGCGTTGTGGGCCCACAGAATGATACGTTCTTCTGGGAACTGCTCGGTAAGCCAGGTGACGTTCTCAGCCATATAGACGTCGCGAACATGGTAGGGTGGACCGGCGACCAGCATATCTAAGTATTGGACAACGATTCTCGCATTCAGCAACGCGCGCTCCACCTGTTCGGCAGGATGAATGGCAAGCCAGGATTCTCGGGATGTCTGCATTTCGGCAAGAAGCGCTTCAGCTTCTGTAAGTAGGCGGTGAATCTTAAGGTCTGGCTGAGTTCCTGAGATTCGTAAGCTCTGTAGGCCGGTGTGCGCTGTTGTTCTATCCAGGGATACCGAGCCGTACTTGGAAAAGGCGGCAATGCCCACCTTCTCGAAATCGAGGTCGAATGATGAGGCGTCGAAAGGAATGCCATTGAGTTCGATTGCCGTGGAATCAAACCATGCAGACCCATTGCCCACGATATAGAACCCATAGTGGATATAAGTTGACTCAGCGGGTACGGGCAACTCGATCACACACTGTGTCCAGTCAGTCGTTCCACTCACTCCGCGATCTATCATGTTGGCAGATGCCAGAACTCCGTTTGGTCCGTAAACATTCCACCAGAGTCCCGCGTGACCGTTGAGCACATCCTGGGTCTTTACCCACGCCGAGAAACGAACGATCTTCCCAAGGGCTTGGGACGTGGGGAAGTGGTAGCTGGCGATTCCACTCGGAACGCTCGGAGTGAAATTCACCACTTCCGGGGAGAGGTTTTCGACTCTATCGGCCAGCGGGGATTCAGTCTCCCTTAGGAAGTGGATGACCTTTTCGAGGGCGACATCGGGGGTCTGCATATCAAAGCCTGTGAAGTGGATTTTGTGGTCACTGCGTGCGTTGTAGGCTCGCATCCATTCGACCATGGCGAGCACTTCCTCAGTGGTCCAGGTCCAGAAATACATGCCACGGATCAATTCAACGGGATCGCCGTCGCCTCCAAGGACGTAGTCGTTGAGCCGGTGAGCCTCCGGTGTGCTTGCCTCAATGGCGAACCAAGAAAAATCGAGTTCTTCGACCAGATACTCCACAAGCCGGTGCTTCATCTGAAAATGCTCGCGCGTTCCGTGCGTCGATTCTCCAAGTCCAACAATGCGGGCATCACCGATCAACTTGGCGAGGGGAGCTAGATCTTCAAATCCGTTTTCGGCCTCGCAGGTCTCGATCGGAATTACATTCTCCTCAAGCCAAGCCACGCGATCTGTTGGGATGTCTTCGGTGGATGCAGAGACAAGCACAACGATGGCGAAGACGGTAATAACCAGCAGGCCAATTCGACGCAGTGTACGAGACATGTTCCACTTCCTTCCATGAGTTAGAGGACATTGCCATACGTTAACCTACGATATCAGAAGAACGGCATTCACTCAAGGTGCTTGCGCTTTGAGAATTTTCTCTACAGAACAGACTTGGCTAATGGCAATCGTCTTGACAGAGCAGCAAGGCTGAAGCAGATTGCGAGATCGCTTGCAGCAACACGCAGGAGCTTGAGGGAAGGCGCAAAGTCCGTGTCGGTTCTGACGATCGAGCCGTTCACGGAAGCCAACCAACAACGCCACCATGATGGCGAGGTACTGCATCGACCAACCTCACTCCAGGTGGGCTCCTTGCTTCCGCAAGCGCTCCCGAAAGACGCGGATCATGTCTGCACGACCGCCGGTAATGTAGCGAAGTCCGTTTGGGTGATACAGTGCGCATACAGAAACGCCATGAACATCATCACAGCGGCCAAGCTCTGATCGGAGTTTGATTTGCTTGCCCGTGATCTGACTAAACGCAACTGCTCCAAGAGTGAAGATGAGTTTTGGAGCAATCAAGTTGATCTGTGTTTGGAGAAAGGGCAAACAGCTCAGCAATTCGCTCTTACTTGGTTTGCGGTTCTCGGGCGGGCGGCACTTCACAGTATTGGTGATGTAGGTTTCGGCCCGCCGCAGTCCTACCTCCTCAAGAATACCGTTCAGAAGAGAACCTCCTTGCCCCACGAACGGTCTTCCTGTACGATCGTTTTCGGCTCCTGGAGCTTCCCCCACGAGCATAATGGATGCTGTGGAAGGTCCCTCTCCTGGGACAGCATGTTTTCGCGTTTTTGATAGTTTGCAGCGACGGCATGCACATATCTCAGCGTGTATCGATTGAATGGCCTTGCGATCTACGATGGAAACCTCCTGTCAGGGGCACGCATGATTCTTTATCGCCGAACCTTGCATCTAGTATCTGCTTAGGAATCAAGCGTTCAAGACCATATCCGATTTAGCCGAATATCGAAGCGTGATCGGGTTTGTGTCTGGACGTGCTGACAAGTTACGATCAAGTTGATATTTGTACCTTTTTGGGGTATAAATGTACCCATGAAGGGTTCGAATCATACTCAATCGGGGTTGGGCTCTATGTTGCTTGGGAAAACCAGGCTGGGGATCTTGTCATTGCTACTGCCATTGCCGGATCGCCGACTTTATCTCCGACAGATGCTTCGCCTGACTGGTTCGGGGCAAGGCGCGTTGCAGCGAGAGTTGATGAACCTCGTAAACGCAGGCATCCTCATCAAAACAAGAGAAGCGAATCTCACCTACTACCAGGCGAATTCCCATAGTCCAGTCTTCCACGCACTTCAATTGCTGATTGAAAGGACGGCGGGAATGAGTGAGGCAATCCGCGTTGTGCTACTCCCGCTGGAAGCCTCCATTGAGCGGGCTTTTTTATATGGATCCGTGGCCAAAGGGGAGGAACGAAGTGAAAGCGACGTCGATCTCATGGTCGTCGGCAAGGCATCTTACCTTGAGATCGTCTCTGCTGTATCCCCGCTTCAAGAGCAGCTGGGACGTGATGTAAATCCAACTGTCTTTACGAAGGATGAGTTTCGGCAGAGGATACGGCGGGGGGATCGCTTTCTCTCTCGTGTGATGAGCGAACCAATCGTTGATCTTATTGGAGGCTCCCATGACGCTTGAGAGCTGGCATCACTCGCGTTTGATCGTAGAGCACGAGCCGAACCGACAAGAGATCAGCGAGTTACTAGAGATTGTTCAAACTGATCTTGATGATGCAAGGATTGAGGTCTTGAGCCTGGATCGCCGCCTGGCCTGCTGCTATGCCGCGCTACTGACGGCAGCCCGTGTTGCCCTCCGCGCCTCGGGATATCGCGTTCCCAAGGGAACGCCGAGTCATCACTACTACGCGATACGGTCTCTCCACTTTACGGTTGGCTTCGGTGTGGAAGCGATCAACAAGATGGAGAGTCTCGGGAAGAAACGTGCTACGGCTGATTACATACGGGTTGGCGAGGTCTCGGAATCCATGGTCGAGGAAGCACTGATGTTTGCGGAGAGTTGCTGTACGCGAGTTCGAAAATGGATTGACGCAAATCATGGACATCTCATTGAGGGGACCTAGAAGTTCAGGGGACTGCTGGCCATCTATAGAATTAGGGTCTTCATCGGCAAACCGGATCGAAGAAGGCGGCTTCCTGCGATGCGGTGACGCTGCCATATTCTCACAAAACACCTTTCGCCAGCGGCAATCGCCGTAGAGCGGCTGCGATGATGAAGCAGATAGCAAGTCCACTGATGGCGACGAGCGGGAGTTTGAGGGCAGGCGACAAGTCCGTCGACAAGAAGAGCAGCGAGAAAGTCACCACGACGGGCGCGTGAAAGATATAGACGCCGTAGGCATCACGTGCCAGCTCCTTGGCGAGTTGACCCTGCCGATTGAGCCGTTCGCGGAAGCCGACGAGTAACGCCACGATGATGGCGAGGCCCTGCATTGACCACCACAACGACGCAACGAACGATTGCCAGGTGAAGCCGCCCGCGAATTCGGACGGATCACCGTCAAAGGCGCCGCCCAACCCGCCGATGACGCCAAGCGCGATCGCCAGCCCAAGGATGGCCCTGCTCCATTGTCGCCCTTGTTTCCGGGTGAGCTTGGAGAACCAATCTCGTCGATAGGCGAAGACGCCGGCGATGAACAGGGCGATGTACTGAGGGAAGTCGCCGAGTTGAAAGACGAACCACTCGCGGCCGCTGGGATAGACGATGCGAACGAGAAAGATGGCAAGGCCGATGAGCAGTCCGAACGCGATGATCTGTCGGTTCGTCAGCGGAATAGACCGCTCACCGTGTTCTCGTCTGAGTATGGAGGCTGCAAAGCGAACGACCGCATAGACGCCCGAGAAGATGAGCAATGCTGTGACGAACCACAGAGGTCCCGGAGAGAAGCCAACGTCCCGGATTTGGGCCCAATAGGTCGGCCAGAAGGCGGCTCCCGGAGTCCAGACTCGGGCGGTGAGTAGGGCGCGGATCAACGGCGACAACAGAAACGAGTAGGCGGCGAGCGGAAGGCCGAGCCTCAGCAGCCGATTCCATAGGAAGCGGAAGGGTCCCTTTCGATCGTAGGAGCGTGGCGTGAAGTACCCGGCCAGCAGAAAGAAGATGCCCATGAAGAAGCTCGCGTTCAGCGCGATGAACACCGTCAATAGAATCACGCCGATCCCCCCGACCGGTGTGTCGTAGAAATACCAACTCCCCGGCGCACCGTACGTGATGGCGATGTGATGCAGCACCACCAGGCAGGTAACGAGAATACGCAGATTGTCCAAGTAGGCAATTCGAGAAGGCGTGGATGTCATGGAAGTGTCGCTCAAGATCGATCCCTACTTCCCAAGCTGCTTGATGGTGGGGAGCATGAGATCCATATAGACATCCGCGAGATTGTAGCCATTGATTGCACCGGAAATGATCGTCCCCGGCTCCGGAGCCACGTACATGACGGAGCAATAACCCACGGCGCCCCCCGCATGCCCAATGTAGTTGACTCCGCCAATCTCATAGCGCTCCACACCGAGACCGTACCAATAGGGGAATCCGTTGTCGTCCGGTGCATCCACGAAATCGAGCATCTCGTCCAAGGTGCTTGGCGAGGTGAACAGCTCGCCGTTCAGCAAGGCGGCGATGAAGCGCACCAGATCCTCGGTTGTCGAGAACATCGCGTTTCCTCCCGCTGCTCCGGCCATGGACGGATCGGTCAGCGTCGTATCCAACACTTCGCGTCCGAGCTTCACATATCCGCGGGCCATCTGGGGCGTGACTGCCGCATCGGCGGGCGAACGAGCGATGGTGTTCGAGAGGCTCAGTGGCCCAAGAATGCGTTCACGAACCTGGGCGATCCACGAGAGCCCGGTGAGTTCTTTGATGATTATGCCCAGAAGCGTGTAGTCCGTGTTTGAGTAGGCGAACCCGTTCCCCGGCTCGAAGAGCATGCCTTGGGCAAAGGCGATGGTCAGAAGCTCCTCGTCACCCCAGACTCGTGATGGATCCTCGACAATCTGCAGGATGACAGCTTCGGTCAACCATTCCGGCAGACCACTCGTGTGATTGAGGAGCATGCGAACGGTGATTTCGTCAGCATGAGGAACGTCGATGGAGAGGTCTGTCGGCAGGTAGTTGTTGATCGTGGCATCAAGATCGATGACCCCCTCCTCCATCAATTGCAGCACGACGGCGGCTACGAAGGTCTTGGTGATGCTGCCGATACCGAATTGGCTGTCGACGGCCATCGGTTGATCTGCGGCTGTGTCCGCCAGCCCCGCGCTGCCGGACCACCTGCCCGATGGCTCGAAGTCGACGGTGAGAATCATGCCGGGATAGATGCTGCGTCGGCGTTCGACGCCTCGATCGAGCACCCGCTGAAGTCGAACATCGATCGGCGCAGGCTCGCGCTGCAGCGCACCGAGGATATCACCGGTTGCGCCAAGGAGTACGCCAACAGCCGCCAAACCAATCAACACGTATCCGATGATTCCTTTCATGAATGCCTCCGTATTCGCTGCAAATCACTCATTCGTCTCCGATCGTACGCTGAGATCCACACAAAACCTACATATTTGACGCGACACTCGGATTTCACCACGTCGTACATACGTTACCTAACGCTTGACGGAGGTGATCGGTATGCTCGGCAACAACGTTGGCGGAATTCCGGGACTTGACCTGATTCTTCAGCATCAGTACTTGCTTTGGCTCTATGAGCGTGAGCAGGAAACTGAACAGCGGGCCATGGTTATTCGTGGTGTCTCTTGGCTTCGCGATCCGTCATCGGAGCCTTCGGCCAATCCGGCTGGAGTCCCTCCTGAGGTGGCTTCCTGGACGTGCCCCCGATGCCGCTCCCATCGCTGCATCTGCACGAATCCGGGCAATCTGCAAGATCCCATCTATACATGTGCGGTCTGCGGATACAGCTTCCACAAGGAGTCGGCCGATCGCCTCTTGGAGACTGAGGATCAGTAGATTCAGGAAAGGCATCTGCTGATCGCACAGGCGGCGCACGAGCACCCGGCTCGTGCGCCCGGCTTTCACTAGGGCGAAGGCTAGAATGCGCTTAATCCAATGGACGCCTAGTCAGAACCCAGGCGTTCGAGCAACTCGGTGGACCAGGTCGCCGAGGTCTCCATATCCTGTGGTCGTTCATTGGCGATCTCGTTGAACAGCACGAGCAGGCGACGGGGATCGCGCATGAACTCCATCAGCGTTTCTTTGCCGCGATGCAACTCAATCGCCTGAGCCATCTTCCAACCCACCGTGTACCAGGGACCTTGGACGACGCCGAAGAACGCCATTGCGCTCTCGAACAGCGCTTCTTGGGTTTCGTAGTTCCCATTGAGAACGTCGAGCAAGAAGCCTTCCAGCTTCTTGAGATCGTCGTCAAAGCCGCTCATCGAGCGATCCCATTCCTCGCGTTCATCAGCGGTGCTTGTGAGATGGGGGTGCGCCTCGGGGCCACCAGCCGCCGCGAGCATGGCGAAGCCTTCTCCAAATGCCGACAACACATATCGTGCAAAGCGAAGCGGCTTCTCCTCGTCAGGTCCATCTTCGACGCTTTCCTCATCGGCGTGGCAACTGGCGAGGCCCCAGTGATGGAGTTCATGGATAAGCGTGTTCTCCAGTTTGGCAAGGCGTTGCCCTGGCTTGACGGCCAGGAAAATGGCGGGGTCGGTACTCAATTCGTAGACGAAGCTGTTCGGTTTCGGCTTGATCACGGGATAGATGGTCCCGCGCAGGTTTGCCTCAGGTGGAAGATAGGCTCGCGTCTTTTCGACCAGCGACTCAAGATCGATCTGCAAATACAGGTCCAAGCTGGCGTGAAGCTCGCTCGCCTGATGCAAGAGAGCATCTGATGTGGCGAAGTCCTTGAAGTCGGCTTTGTCGATCGGCACGTTCATGAAGGCTTCTCGATCGGCCAAGCGGCGAAAGCCGTCGCTCTTGAAGAGGGTCCGCCAATCCGACTGATCAATGGGTTGTCGACGGTTGCGTTTGTCGAGAATCTTCAGAAGGGCGTCGGCTTGGTCCGTGACAAGCCGGATAGCGGGGTTTGGGTCGAGCATGCGATCACCTCTTATGTGCGTGTCGGATGTGACCGCAGCCGTTCACTTTGATGGTTAGGCTGTCGCTCATAGGATGCGCCCGCTTGCTCTCAGCCAGCCGGATCATTCCCCATGTATCGAAGCGATTTCGTTGATCGGGCTTCGCAGAAGGAGCCATCCACACCCCTGGAGTTGCGTGTGCAATGCTCAGCGTGGCTGAGGGGAACTTATTACCTCTGAAGTTTTCGCCACAGGCGCACAACGAACCAGAGAACGAGGCACAGAAGCGCTAGATTGATCAACGATGTAAGGAGCGTGTAATTCACGATCTCACCTCCTTGTGAGGATACGTATAATGCGGGCAAGTCACCAGCTTCTAGGGTGAGAGGAGGCCAGTGGATGAAGAGATGTATCGTGGGATGGACGATGGCGGCTTTGCTGCTCGCGGGGAGTGGCAGCGTGTGTGCGGACGTGCTCATTGTTTCACACGCAGAGAGTGAGTTTACGTCGATCCAAGCGGCCGTCGATCAGGCGGCTCCTGGGGATACGATCGTTGTCCGCTCCGGTCTCTATACAGAGAACGTGTTGATCGAAAAACCGCTTACCCTGGTGGGAAGCGGCGATGTGACGCTCGTTCCCGGCATGGAACAACAAGCCGTCCTGCATGTCTACGAAGTGGAGGGGGTTGCCATCTCTGGCTTCGAGATTCGTGCGGCATTTGTCGGAATTCGCGTATATCAGTCACGATGCGATATCGGCAATTGCATCATTCAGGCGAGCGATGCCGGGATCTCCGTCTCGCTGACAGACAGCGTCCTTCAGGTGGGGCTTTATGGTAACGATATCCACGGCAGTGGCGTTGGCATTCGCATTGTCGGCAATGGGCAGGTGACCATTGCCGATGGTTCGCTCGAGGACAACGTTACAGGAGTTGTGATTGGCGGCATTGGCGAGACGATCCTTGCGAACTGTCGAGTAACCGATTGCTTCGAAGGAATTGTCGCGGCTCAAAGCACGCATATCGTGCTTGCTTCGACGAGCATTCATGGCATCGAAAGCGGCATTCGAATGGATCAGCCGCCGCTTGCAGGATTCGCGGGCTCCCTCACCCTTATCGATTCGTCCATTATCGGATGTCAGAAATGGGCGATGACCTTTTCCTCATCGTCTGCCAACGACGTGAGCGAAGTGGTCGTTTCCATCCGCGGTGTGGGCAACTCCATCATCAGCGGTGATGCGGGCCTGGTTTACCCGACAGATCTCGCTCTGCCTGACGGTTTCTTCGCGACCGACTAGCGAACCTCCGCTGCGTCAGCCGTACAGGTCTCGCTCCGCTCCCGGGGAAGTACGTCGGGTTGGGTGCAATGTCTTTGGTGTGCCGAAGGATTCCGGACTCGTTTTTGTATTAGGATCTGAACTCGATGACCAGTTCATTCCCCTCCCCATACGGTTCTCCGCTGTATCCTCCCCATTGGCCGGTGATGGTGAATCCGGCGGATCGGATCAGATCGCGAAACTCATCCGGATAGAACACGCGCATGGGAATGGGGAGAACGGCTTCTTCCAGCATTTGCTCTCCGCGCCACCGCCTGTAGATGAGTTCGGGATAGAGCACTAGTGGGTTTTCGACGAGGCGTCGCCGGACATCATGGCAGGTCATGCGTTCGCCATTCTTCTCGATTTCCCAAGCGAGGCTCTCCTCTTCGGTGACCCAGGTTTTCAGCAACTGATCCAAGGGGCGAAACGGGTGGAACACGTTGAGAATGCATCGTCCATCGGGGGTCAAGTGCTTGCGGATGCAGTGGAATAAGCCGTCCAGTTGCGCGTCCGTTTCGAGGTTCTGGATGACGCGGAAGGGGGCGATGATCCGGTCGAACGTCTGATGAAGGGTGAAGCTCGTCATGTCCGCGTGTTGGACGAGAATTTGCTGGCGAGTCAAGGAAGCATGGGCGATCTTCTTCTCACACAACTCCAACATGGCTTCGGAGAGGTCCAAGCCGTGGACGAAATGACCGTGTTGCGAAAGCGGGATGGAGACTCGGCCTGTTCCACACCCAAGCTCCAGAACGCGAGCCTTTGGGTCCGACAGGAGGTTGAGATAGAACTCGATGTCTCCAAGGCGCGCAGGATTCAGGTCATAGTAGCGGGCGGCCTCGGCGCGTAGGTCCAGGGGCATGTTGACTCCTTTAGTTACCTGCAGACTTGTTGGATGCAGAGCATACGAGAGTTGAGCGCAGTGCTCTATACGTATTGATCCCCCCCGGTCGTGTGTCAGCGAAGTGAAGGCGTCGGAAAAGGGCGGGTGGTCGCCGACGATGTTCACGTTGGCAACGGCTCGGCATCGATGGAGGAAGATGTGTTGCCATTAGCCGAAGCGTGCTGCGATATTGGTGCATGGATTCACAACGCATATCCGCGCCTTATCGACGAGATGGGGAGCCAGTATACGCATTGACCGTGCATTGACTGCGCGTTGATTGCTCACGACACCCCCCTCTTCTAGAGTGGAACATCTGCGATCCGAGGTGAGTCCCATGCATCGATCAACCCGCCGATTCAGCGTCTCAACACTCCTTCTGCTCGTTCTTCTCATCGCCGCCCTCTCATTGCTGGGGATCGCCCCGGAGGATCCCCAGCCCATTGAGATCCTCCGAGATGAATGGGGGGTTCCGCACGTGTTCGCGGAGACGGACGAAGGCGCTATGTTCGGGCTGGGCTACGCGAGCGCTGAGGATCGAATGCTCCAAATGGAGTATTGCCGCCGCATCGTGCAGGGGCGAATCTCCGAAATGCTGGGGTTGATCGGAAGTCCCGGCAAGACGACGCTGGAGTCCGATATGAAGTATCGGCACATGGGCACCTATGCGTTTTTGGAGACCGTCGCTGAGCAGCTGGATGAAGGGTCGCGGCGATTGCTTCAGGCCTATGCCGATGGCGTCAATCATTATCTGCGCGTCACGGACGACCTGCATCCGTTGTTCGCCGAGTTTGGGATTCGCCCGGAACGATGGCGGCCCGCGGACAGCCTCGCGGTTTGGAATCGGATCGCCGTTTTCTTCAGCCCGTCGTGGACCGGAGAAGCCAAACGGTTGCATGACTATGAAGATCTGCTCAGACAGGGACTGACCGCAGAGGAGGCGGTGAATGAACTGACGTCCGAGCGCATCATCGATGAAGACGCGGCCGTCGTTCAGCTCAGCGACGTCGATCCTGCGTTCCTTGCCGCTCTCGAAGACTATCTCGATGCCATGGGACTTGAGACGATCCCGACGTTGTGGGCAAGCAGCGAACCGAGGCCCACCTTCAGCCATGCCTGGGTTGTGGGAGGCGATCGCACGACAACGGGCGCCGCCGTACTCCATTCCGACCCACAAACGACGGTGCGCAATCCCTCGGTCTGGTACGAATCCCACGTGGTTGGCGAGACGTTCGATGCTCGAGGAATCGGCGTTGCCGGATGTCCTGGGTTCCTGATCGGCTGGAACCGGGATGTGGCGTGGGGCGCGACGGCGCTGGGCGCCGATCTCTCCGACATTTTCCGGTTGGACGTCTCCACGAGAGAACGCGACAGCTATCGCTACGATGGAGCGAACTATCCCGTGGAGACGTGGCAGGAGACGATCCCCGTTCGAAACGCGCGTCCGGCGACGATCACGCTGAAGCGTACGCATCTTGGCCCCGTTGTAACGGATTTGGTGACGCATGCGTTGCCGGGCGAAGAGTACATCCTGCGAACCATCGATCAGTACTATGAGGATCGCCACACGGTTCAGGGATTGCTGGCGATGATGCGGGCGTCCGATGCACTAGAGTTGGGACATGCGCTGGAGTCATGGTTTTCACCGGGCGTGCATACGCTGTACGGCGATGCAGATGGGACGATCGGGTATTGGACCAATGCGGGGATTCCCGTGCGATCCCCCGCCAGCCCGTTCGGCGGTTCGGCGGCCCAAGATGGGAGCACGAGCGCAACGGACTGGATCGATATCATTCCCCATGCGCTGCTTCCCCACGTCATCAATCCCGCAGCAGGCGTTCTCTTCTCCGGCAATCACCTTCCAGTGGGAAGTTGGTACCCATTATCGCTTGGTGTGGGAACGGGAGGATCGGGTGATTCGCAGCGCTCGTGGCGGTTGCGCGAGCTGCTGAGCGGTGATGCGATGTACGAGCCGGAAGACGTGCTCGCCATGCACTACGACGATGTGAACTCAGCCATCCGGTCCATCCTGCGGGCCGGGTTTCAGGCGCGGGCGATGGGCCAGCCCTTGAGCCCGAACGCCTCTGAGTGCCTGGAGGTTCTGTCCGAGTGGGTCGCGAATGGCGCGCATTGCGACTCGAATGAAGCCTCTTTTGCGGCCGCCTATCACATCGCGCGTGGGTTCCGAGAGCCTCAGGCGGGGGAGCTGTACGTTCGATACGGTGGGGGAGACGGCGGGTTGTGCGCATTCCTGAAGGACTTCAACGCACGACTTGATGCAAACTCCGGCTTGCTCTTGGATGCCGCCGAGCTTGCCTACATTGATGCGTCGTTGGCTGCGGGATGGAGCACGGCCATCTCCAAGTATGGAACGGAGCCGGACCTGTGGCGCGATGCCTTCCGATCCAGTACCGCGACCTTGCCCCTACCCTACGGAGTAAATCTGGAGGGATTCCCCACGTTGGATCGGGACCTTAATCTCACCAGCGACCCGCTCTCTGCTCCAGAAGGCTCGACGATCTGGGCTCAGCGGGGAAACTCCTACTCTCAATGGGTGAATCTAGCCGATATCAACGCCTCGCTGGCATTGCTGCCGTTGGGAAGCACCGAACGTCTGGGCAGCGATTTCTATCTCGCAGAAAAAGCGGCTTGGGAACGTGGAACGATGCGGCCGTCTCCCTTGGATCGGGCGGAGATTGAGGTCTTGGAAGCAACGTCCATGACGCTATCCTACCCCGCATCGGACTCGCCGGCCTCTGATTGAATTTGCACGTGGAACCTCTTGTCCCCACGATGTGTAGGTGGGGAAGGCTAGAATCTGTTAGAGGTTGGCAAGGGGGACCATGAATTCGGTGAGAGTGCGTGAAGTGACGATCGTTGCCTGTATCCTGCTTTGGGCGGTCATAGGAGTGGCTGTATTTGCGGCTGATCCCGTTCTAAACGAGTTTCTTGCATCCAACGGCGGCGGCTTGCTCGATGAGGATGGCGACGCGTCGGATTGGATCGAACTCTATAACCCTGGCCCACGTCCGGTTCATTTGAATGGGTGGACGCTGACGGATGATGCCGACACACCTGCCAAATGGACCTTCCCCCAGGTCACGCTTCGATCAGGGGAGTTTCTCATCGTCTTTGCCTCAGGCAAGGATCGAGCGGTCGTGGGAAGCGAGTTGCACGCCAACTTCAAGCTCAATGCGGGCGGTGAATATCTGGCTCTTGTGAACCCCGATGGGGGAATCGTCCATGCCTATTCGCCGGACTTTCCTGAGCAAGCGCAAGGCATCTCGTACGGATGGGGCGATGGTGCGGCTCGGTTCTTTGCGATCCCGACACCCGGTCAGGTGAATGGCGTGGGAACGCTGGGCACGGTTGAGGACGTATCGATGAGCCAAGCGCACGGCGTGTTTTCACAGCCCATCACCGTGGCGCTGATCACGGAAACAAGCGGCGCAACGATTCGCTACACAGTGGACGGAACCGAGCCAACAGAATCGACGGGTAGGGTCTACTCGGATCCCCTCCGACTGAGTCGATCGACCGTTCTGCGTGCTCGCGCGTTTAAGCCGAACTGGAGTCCATCGAACACGGCGACGCAGTCGTATCTCTTCACGTCCGATGTCGCGACTCAGCCGATGGCTCCGGAGGGATTTCCCACTACGTGGGGGATCAATCATTTCGAGACTCCGGCCCTTCCCGTTCAAGCGGACTACGAGGTGGATCCAGAAATCGTGAATGCGGGGCCGTATCAAGATGATGCCGGAACCTTTACATTCGCGGATGCCTTGACATCGATTCCAACGCTGTCGTTGGTTATGGATCCCGATGACCTCTTTAACATGAGCGAGGATCCGAGCCTCGGCGGCATCTATACCCACCCTGAATCCGATGGCCCGCTGTGGGAACGTCCCGCCTCGATCGAATGGATTCCAGCCGATGGAACGAGTGGAATCCAGGCGGATTGCGGAATCCGCATCTATGGAGGGATGGGGCGGTCTCCCTGGGCGAAAAAACACACCTTCCGGCTCTTCTTTCGCGGAAGCTATGGCCCGACGCGACTGGAGTATCCCGTTTTTGGAGAAGGCGCGACTGATTCATTTGATACCCTTATTCTGCGTGCCAACTTCAATGACGGGTGGCACATGCTGTGGGATGCGTGGAAGCTGGATCGCGTCCAATCCATTCGTGACGAGTGGATTCGCGCGTCCTATATCGATATGGGACGGCTGGCTCCGCACGGTACCTTCGTCCACCTCTATATCAATGGCTTGTATTGGGGGCTCTACAATCCGGTTGAGCGCCCGGACGCCGATTTCTCCTCGGACTACATGGGCGGCTCTCCCGAGGATTGGGACGGTCTTCACGATGGAGATCCGATTGACGGCGATCGTGTCGCTTGGGAGCAGCTTCTGAATCTGGCCAATGCCGGATTCGCCGATGTCGCCAGCTACCAGCGTATCCAAGGCAACAACCCGGATGGTACGAGGAATCCGGATTATCCGGCGCTATTGGATGTCGATGCGCTTGCCGACTACATGATCCTCAACTTCTATGCCGGAACCGATGATTGGGATATGCACAACTGGTACGCCGGCCGCCGTCGCGACGGCGGTGAGGGGTATCAGATGTACGTGTGGGACGGTGAGATTATCGCGTTGGACTTGGAGGGGCAAAACCTGGTTGATTTGGATATGGATGGTTGCCCAAGCCGCGTGTTCCAGAAATTGAGGGCGAATCAGGAGTTCAACGTACTGTTTGGCGATCGCGTCTATGAACACCTCTTCAACGGGGGCGCCCTTACGCCTGAAAATGCGGCGGGACGCTACGAAACACTGGCTGATTTCGTCGACCGCGCGATGGTGGCCGAGTCCGCTCGCTGGGGCGACGCGGTTCGCGAGACGCCCTATACGCGTGATGTGGAGTGGGCCACAGAGCGGGACTGGCTGCTGGACGAGTACTTCGTACGGCGAGGCAACATCCTGCTCGGGTTCCTTCGCGAAGCCGGGCTCTACCCGGCGGTTGAGCCGCCACGGTTGTCCATTGATGGGCGTCTCCAATACGGGGGCGCAATCGACCCCGGTGCATGGCTGACGATGGCTTCGGAAACGGGAACCATCCACTACACGACGGATGGCACCGACCCTCGTCCGGCGGGAAGCGGCGAAACGGCGCTTCCTGGAACCGTGCTCGTCTCTCGCGGGTCGGAATGGGAATACCTGGACGATGGGTCCTTCCCTGCGGATAGTTGGCGCACGTCGGTCGGCGGATGGGCGGTCGGGGTTGCGGAGTTCGGATATGGGGATGGCGATGAAGCGACGACGGTTCGTTGTGGCGACACCGCCGATTGCTCATCCAATCACGTCACCACCTACTTCCGAACGACGTTCGATGTGGAAGATCGCGCATCGATCGCTGCGTTACGGCTCCAGCTCATACGCGATGACGGAGCCGTTATTTACCTCAATGGCGTTGAGCTGGCGCGCAGCAACATGCCGGACGGGTCGGTAACCTCGCAAACGTTGGCTTTCGATTCGGAGATCACGGAAATCACGTGGCAAGAAATGGCAGCGTCGGCTGCCGCGCTTGTCAGCGGCGTGAACGTGTTGGCGGCCGAGGTTCACCAGTGGTCGACGACGAGCAGCGATATCAGTTTCGATCTGGAACTCGTGGCGGTTCAAGGAGAGACGACGGTGGGATCCTCAGAGACGGGAGGGGTGGCCTATGCAGGGCCGATCTCACTGGCGGCGTCGACAACGATCAAGGCGCGTGCGTTTGCCAATGGAGTGTGGAGTGCATTGGCCAACGTGACCTATACGGTCGCCTCCTCCAGCCCCCTCATCCTCAACGAGATCATGGCGAACAATGCGTCGACGTTGGCCGATCCGGATGAGCCCGACGCCTACGAAGACTGGATCGAGGTCTACAATCCGGGAGCGGCGGATGTCGACATGGGAGGCATGTATTTGACTGACGATGCATCCGACCTCACGCGCTACGCGATTCCCGCGGGTGTGGTTGTTCCCGCAGGCGGCTACCTCCTATTCTGGGCGGACAACGACAATGAAGAAGGCGATGTCCACCTGAACTTCGCGTTGTCACGCGGCGGTGAAGACGTCCTATTGGTGGCGGCTGATGGGATCACGGTGATCGATCGCGTGAGTTTTGGGGAGCAGACGACGGATCGATCGTACGGCCGTTCGCCGAATGGAACGGGAGCTTGGGTGGGCATGAGGCCGACGCCGATGGGTGTGAACGACTAAACGGATGGCATCCAAGGGGAGAATCGATATGAGGTTGCGGAGCCGACACGCAGGTGTGCTGGTGAGCATTCTGTTGTCGCTACTTCTCTTTGGAGGCATCGCGACGGCTCAGTCTCCCGGATGGTCGAAGGCCTCTCACGCCTCATCGGCTGATCCCGACTATGAGATCGTCTTTCCCTCCAGTGGTGTGCTGCTGCTGGAGATTGCCATTGTCTCTGAGAATCGCACTGGGGCGGAGACGAATCCGCATGTGCATGACTGGCTGGCCGATGTTCGATTTGAGGATCGCGTGTGGGAGGACGTGGTAGTCATGGTTCCGCGAGGGGCCTGGGAAGAGTGGCAACGTGAAGCGATTCCCTTCCCGCTTCATCTTCGTTTTGCATCGGAGCAACGTCCTGAACAGCGGTTCTATGGCTTCCGCGAGCTCGGTTATCTTCTCGCTAGCAATGAGCTGGTTCGTGATCTGGTGACGCTGGAGTCGATTCGCGAGGCGGGAATTCCGACTCCGCGAGCCGCATTGAGCGTGATCTCCCTGAGTTTGCCGGACGCATCAAGCATGGAGGCCGTCTACACGCTGGTTGAGACGCCTGGGCCTTCCTTGCTCGATTCCCAATACGATGAGGATGACGGCGCGCTGTACGCCATCGAGGGAGAATCCGCCACCTTCTCCGTCTTCGATCCACATGCGGCCGTGCTCCTTCATCCGGCGGACGACGAGTGGTCTCCCCCTCCTCCGAGTGCTCTGTTCGATGTTCTGCAATGGGAACCGCAGGACCTACGCTCTTGGCGAATGGAACTGGAGCGGATCTTCGATGTCTACGAGTTTCTGAGATGGTTGGCAACGCGAACGGTACTCGGAGCCAGTTGGGGGTACGGGAGGTCTCACGAGCCCGTTCTCCTTTATTGGGATCCCGGAGACGCGCGCTATCACTGGGTCCCGGGTGTCGAGATGGGCGCACTCATGTCTTCTGAGGCCTCGCTTCCTCCGTTTGCCCTCGACGGCTCGGACATCGAACCGGAATGGAGGCTCCTGCATCGCGTGATCGAAGACCCGGCGTATTTCGGAACCTACCTTGCGTATGTCGAAGAGAGTTTGCGGGGAGTCCTTGATGTCCCGCGTCTTCAGGGCCGAATCACGGAGGCGTTCGCCGCGCTCGGGCCGGCTCTCGAACGTGCGGCCTCGAGTCCGGATTCCAGGCTTCCGTCCATCGAAGCGGCGACTCAGGCCGCGGATCGTCTATCCCTGGCTGTGGAGAAACGGTATGCGGATGTGGACGGTTTCATCTGGGATCTCAGGGTGCGACCCTCGCCTATCATCATCAGCGAGCTTCACTACAATCCTTCGCTCGCTCAAGGCATCGATAACAACTTCGAGTTCGTCGAACTATTCAACCGAGGCAGCCGTACCATCGATCTCTCGGGGTATCGATTCATCGAAGGGCTGGAGTTTGCCTTGCCTCCAGGAACCGTGTTGCGTCCGGGGCAGTGCCTTCTTCTTACCAAACGAGCCGAGACGTATCGCGATGCGCCCTGCGAGGTTCAGCAATGGGCAAGGGGCAGCCTATCCAATGGGGGGGAAGTTGTTCGTTTGGTCGATCGAGAGGGAATCGAGGTCGATAGCGTGAGGTACGATGACGTCTCCCCATGGCCCGAAGCTGCGGATTCGGGAGGTTCATCCCTGGAGATCGTCGACCCCCATCGTCCCAACTATACCCATGAGAACTGGCGTGCCAGCGAGGCTATTGGTGGATCGCCGGGCTGGATCGAACGATGAGAAAGGACCGTGTGACGTGACGCGAAGATCGAGTTGGAAAAGAACGGACGCTGTCGCAGCGATCGCCGCTCTCCTTACCCTGGCTTTCTGTCTGGGGGCGATTGCCTCAGAGCGACCGGATGGATGGGGTGCGCTTTCCCATAGCAACGAAGCGGAGCCAGGGTATGATGTGGTCTTTGCCCAGGACTCGGTGTTGCGCATCGACTTCGAGATCGCGCCGGATGACTGGCAAGCCATGCTCGATGATTTGCGCACGAATTTCTTTGGTAACCGCGAGGGAAACGCGGAACGACCTGTCAACGAAGGCGTGGCGCCTCCGGAGCAAACCACGGATCTTCGACAAACGCCGCCCCATATCGCAGCGTGTGTTGGAAAAAGCGAAGGCGATGCTGCCGTGCTTGTCGATCCGAGCGGCCGCGAGATTGAGGGCACGTGCGGCTATGACCCAAAAGGCAAGCTTATCTTCATGCCGAATGATGTGCAGCAGTCCCAATCTCCCCTTGATGAAGGAAACCGGCGCCAGGAGGATGTGACAACGCGGGCGCTGAATTTCCCGACGACCAGCGAAACGAATCCCTTGTATGTGGAGACGACCTGCCGCTTCAACGGCCAGGTGTGGGAGCATGTCGGCATCCGCTTCAAGGGGAACTCCTCGCTACGTGCCGGGGCTCAGTCGAAAGTGCTGAAGATTCCCTTTCATCTGGAGTTCGATCATTTTGAGGACGACTATCCGGAGATCGACGATCAGCGGTTTTACGGATTCAAAGACCTTTCGTTGTCCAATGGGTTTCACGACAATAGCTTGATACGCGAGAAGACGACGAATGATCTCTTCCGATTGGCCGGCGTGCCATGCGCGGTTTCCGCGTTCTATCGCGTCTATATCGATTATGGGGAAGGTCCCCAATACTTCGGGCTCTACACGATGACCGAGATTCCGGACGATCCCATGCTCGACCTGATGTTCGGAAACAGCGGGGGCAACCTCTACAAGCCTGAAGGCGGAGCAGCCACCTTCTCGTATTTCGAGGAAGCGGCCTTCACGAAGAAGACGAATGTTGATGAAGGCGATTGGAGTGACGTGGCCGCCGTCTACGAAGCCGTGAATGCGCCTTCAGATGATCCCGCGATCTGGCGGCAGAACCTGGAGAAGGTTCTCAATGTCCAAGCCTTTCTTCGCTGGTTGGCCGCGGACACCGTGATTGGCAATTGGGATACCTACGGGCGAATGCCGCATAATTTCTATGTCTACACGGATGAAGACGACGGCCTACTCAACTGGATTCCTTGGGATAACAACGAATCGCTGAACGCGTCGCTCTCCCGAGCCCGGGATCTTTCACTCCAAGACGTTGGCGAGGAATGGCCGTTGATTCGAAGGCTGGCGGACGATCCCATCTACTTCGCTACCTATCTGCAGTACATGCGTGAGATCATTGATTCGGTGTGGGATGTGCCGGCGCTTCAGGCGCGTGTGCAGGCCAGTTGGGAGTTGATCTCGCCGTACGTCATTGGGGATGAGGGTGAGCAAGAGGACTTCACGTTGCTGCGAAGTGCGTCCGACTTCATCACAGGAATCGATGTTTTAGTGGACTATATCGGGAGCCGGCACGGTGACGTGGAGACGTTCCTCTCTGAGATGGAGCAGGAGAGACGGCACATCGCCATCACCGAGATTTACTACAACCCGTCTTCAGATCAGGGAGAGGACGATGTTTACGAGTTCCTGGAGCTGGCCAACCTCGGGGATCAAACCGTCTCACTCTCGGGATGGCGATTCGTCGATGGCATTGAGTTTGAATTTCCCAGCGAGGTTCAGCTTGAGCCAGAGGAATGTCTGATCCTTGCCATTCGTGGTTCGACCTACGCGAACGTTGGGTGCCAGGTCTTGGAGTGGTCGGCGGGAAAGCTGGCCAATGACGGAGAACGTTTGGAGCTTGTCGACGCGAATGGACAAACGATGGATGTCGTAATCTACGATGACGATGCGCCTTGGGACGAATCGACCGACGGCGGAGGCCGCTCATTGGAGGCGATCGTTGCCGGTCTTCCCAATGACCTGGCGTTGAATTGGCGTGCAAGTTCGAATATCGGCGGGTCTCCGGGATGGATCGACCGATGATTGGCCGAAGGCCGAGTGCCACAGCCGATGAACGATCGGGTGGACGGCACGAACTGAAGTATCTCATTCGTCCGGAACAAGCCGGAGCGATTGCCGAGTTCGTGCGCCCGTATCTTGAGTTGGACAAGTACTGTGTCTCACGAGAGAACAACGCATACACGGTGCGAAGCATCTACTATGATAGTCCGGCATTTGCCTGTTTCCACGAGAAGCTAGATGGTGTGCGTGAGCGCAACAAGTTTCGCATTCGAACCTACAACGACATGCTCCACGCGGCCTATTTGGAGAACAAGCGAAAGGTAGGCAGTACACACCACAAGGTCAAGACGCACCTTACGCCGGGTGTGCTTGCAACGCTGGCGCAACGCGATCGTGAAGCGGTTCGCGAAGCGTTTGTTGAGGCCTCTTCGGGTTCGGGATTGTCTTTCCCGCCTGTTCTCGAGCAATTGCTTTACCGAATGGCGCGAGATGCCTTCGCTCCCACGAGCCTCGTCGTTTACGACCGAGAGGCCTACGTCTATCCAGGACAGAACGATATTGTCCGCCTGACGTTCGACCGAAATCTCCGTGCCTGCGCCTATCCGGCCTTGGGCGACATTCACTCGGAATGCGACCTCAAACCGCTGCTCTATCACTGGACAATTCTGGAAATCAAGTTCACGGGGATGATCCCCCGATGGTTTCGTCGGCTGAATACGTTGTTCGATCTTAAGCGCCAAGCCTGCTCGAAGTTCGGCATGAGCATTGCTCAACTGCTTGGCGAATCGCCTCGATTGAAGGATGGAATCCGCTATGCCGCTATCTACTAGCCTCAATGACCTGATGACGATCAGTTGGCAAACCGTGCTTATCGGAAGCACCATCAGCCTGGGATTGGGCCTTTTCATCGCGCTCATGTATCGGCTCGTGACGCCGAGCGTCAACTATTCCGTCGCCATTCAACAGACGCTGCTCTATATCGCGATGATTGCATCCTTGGTGATGCTAATCATCTCCAATCAGCTGGCTAGAGCCTTCACGCTGGTTGGCGCGCTGTCGGTGATTCGATTTCGCACGCCGGTCAAGGACACACGTGATGCCTCCTTTGTGTTCCTCGCATTGGCCGCGGGCATGGGGAGCGGTGTCGGCCTCTACGTCGAAACCGCGATCGGTATCGGATTTATCGGGTTGGCGATGGTGGCGATCCGGTTATCAGGCATTGGCATGCGAGCAAAGGGCGAGGTTCTGGTGAAGTTCACCATCCCCGGCGGGGAGGACGACGATGGGATTGCGCATCGCGAGGTGTTCGAGCGCTTTCTAAAGGATCATCGATTGATCAATACACGCTCGATCGGGGATCGAGGACGCTTGGAGTTGACTTTCTTGGTGAAGCCTCTTCGTAGCGCGGATCTCGTCAGATTTTCCCGGACCCTTTCATCGATTCCGACCTTGGATCGCGTGGCCGTGATTGTCTGTGATGACGAAGGATTGACTCAGAACGTGTTCTAGTTCGAGGGCCTCCTGGCGGGGTGGGGAGGTTCGCCCTGTTGACCTGGAAAAGGGACTCTGGGAATGTCTCGCTGTATGATGCGAGAGGGGTGAGGTTCGATGCGAAAGAGGGGAATCGTCATCGATTATGACGCCTTGGTGACGCCTCGGCAATCGTTGATCTACGATGAGATGGTTTCCCATTTGATTGAGCAACTGCCCGAACTCTGGCAGAAGGCCTATCGAAAGATGGCGCAATCGCCGACACGTATCCATTCGTTTTCGCATGGAGGTTACGCGTTCTTATTCGATCGCGCGTCCGAGCTACGTGCGCGCGGTGTGGTGTCGGGCGATCGCGCGGTCGAAGACCGCATCATCGTGGCGTATGGCCGCGCACAGGCATCCAATGATATTGGAGGGAACGATTGCCGCAAGAATCTGCTGGGTGACTCCTCTCATCGGTTCGGCGAGAACCACAAGCGTCCGTATCTTAAGGGAACGGTGCTAGGCGGGTGCTTTGACATCAGCCTTTATCCGCAGCATCGTGATTTGGAGAGCGAGCGCTCATCAGAAGCGCGGACCTATCGCGCGATGAAGCGCTACTGCAAAGACAATCCTGGGACCTTCGCCTTTACGCGGCTCATCTATGGATCTCGATCCTGGAGACCCTCGGGGATCGAGCATGGCCTGCTGAGACAGGATGGCTCGATGTGGACGCACGCCTTCAAGAATGCGGCAATGGAATCACGCTTCTCGCTGCAAGCGCTTCGGGCCCGAACCGCACGCCGTGAGGCCGCGGAAGCGACCTCCGCGGATTAGCACGCAGCCACGTACAGCAAAACTCGTGCGCAGAGACGGAGCCTGGCTGAGATGCTATTGTCTCTCGTCGTTCTTCTCCATGAACTCGATGGGGACACCGTCTTCGATGATGAAGGCGATCCGGAGACCGTTTGGCAAGGTTTTGGGCGGGACGAGGACGTCCTTGCCTTCGACGGCAGCTTCGACATCCTCCACCTCGAAGGCGAGGTGAGGCGTCTCTTGAAGCAGCGCGGGCATCGGGCTGTCGGATTCGAAGCGAAGCCACTCAATGTGGTACGGGTTGTTTTCAGGATCGGTAATGTGAAGCCTTGAGGGTTCGCTGTAACGCGCATTCTCTTTGACCTCTTGGGTGGGGATGCCGATGTGGTGAAATCTCATTCGTCTCCTTTGTGGAACTCCCTATTCGGGAGTCAGATCCGGCCAGGCGCGCTTGATCTCGTCATTCAAGACGGCAGGGCGTCCGGTTTCGGTGTCGACCAAGACGATGGTGATATCGGCCTCGCAGCAGAGTTCCCCTGAGCGAGCTTGATGAATCTCTTGGTGCATGACGACTTTTCGGCTGCTAACCGATCCGACTTCCGTCGTAACGTCGACGGTTTCACCGGCATGCGAAGGCCGCCGGTAGGAGATGCAAAGGCTGGCGACGACGGGGAAGACGCCGAGCGAGGGGAAACCGCTCGCAGGTCCGTGCACATCCAGATAGTCCCAACGTCCTTCCTCCAGGAACTCCAAGTAGCGTGCGTTGTTGACGTGCCCGAAGCGGTCCTCGTGATAGCCCCGGACCTTGATGGCGGTGGTGTGTTTCATCATTTCCTTATTAGGGTCCACTAAAAACCCAGCGGCTTCCGTGGTCGGCTTCTTGCCGCAACCGTTCCGCAAGTTGGCCCGCGTGGTGCTGAATGTGTCGCAAATTGTAGAGATGGGCTTCCGCTTTGGAGAACTTGAGCCAATGGAACCCGGAAGGTGCGTCAAAGGACGTGCTTTCGACCCATTGGCAGACGTGCGTGTCGATGTGCTCCAAATAGGCGAGGATATCGTCTTTGGCGTACACATCCGCTGGCGTCAGCACACTCCAGTCCCCGAGATCGGTTCGTCCGAAGCCGTCGTGGCCGCGAGCCGATCGCACGAAGGGTTCGAACTCTTCAAGCGAGGGTGACAAGTAGAGATGGGCAAAGTACAACGTGTGATAGGCGAGAGCCCAAAACGGGTTGTGATCGGATGTGCGGTCCCAGAGTCCATCTGGACATGTTTCAATGACGTTTCTGACCATCTTCAATGCGGCGCGAATCTGTGAGCAGACGACGCTATCTTGCATGGCTAACCTCCACGCTGAGTCTACACGCCCAAGAGGCGAAAGGCCCGAACCACGAGACACACATTTTTCAACGCGTCTTCACGTCTCGTTCATCTTCTCAGGATAGTCTTCCACCATACGAGAGCAACCTTCTTACCAGGGCTCGAAGTGAAGACAAGACACTTCGAGCCCTGAGTCTTTTTTCTCGCTGTTTTTTGCTTCCAAGCGGTACACTCTATCTATCATCGATCACGGGGGAATGCCATGGCGGAAACGACGCAAAAGAAGCCGGAGGACGTTTCTGAGGTCTTGGATGGGTATCGCGCGACGACCATTCCCGTTCATATCGACGTTGATGTTACGCAGACGGTTGTGAACTTGAACGAAGCGGAGGCCCTCCTCCGGAATGCGGAATCGATTGCACTTGGCGACTGTGCCTGCCGCTCCGAGGGCGGGAACTGCGACAAACCGGTTCATGTTTGTTTGGTGCTGGACCAATCGATTGAGCAGGTGAAGAAGGACAATCCAAGCTTTCATACGATCTCGGTTGAGGAGGCGTTGAATGCTCTACGTCTGTCTCACGAAGCCGGGCTCGTTCACCTTGCCTTTCGCAATCAGGACGGAGAGATTCACGAATTCTGCTCGTGTTGTGCGTGCTGTTGCTGGTTTCTCGATAAGCTCAAGCGATTCGACTACCACGACGGCGTTGCGGAATCCTCGCATATCGCAGAACACCTTCCGGATGCGTGCGTGGCCTGCGGAACATGTGTACGCGCCTGTCCGTTCGATGCGTGGGAAATCAACGACGAAGGGGCAAAGCCTCTTTTTCATGAATCCAAGTGTTTTGGTTGTGGTGTGTGCGTCTCTGCGTGCCTGACGCAGGCGATTGCCTTCGTCCCGAGAATGAAGATCCTCGAAGCCAACTCGCTCAGCTAGCGAAGCAGGGCGTCGCCTAGTGCGATATCGGCATGATGAGAGGGCTCCTTCGGGACGCCTCCGCCGAATGAAATGGCCTTCTTGGGGCACCACACCATACAGGCATAGCACATCTCACAATTCTGATGCCACGTGGGCACCCCTGCTTCGAGCGTGACGTTCTCCCGAGGACAGACTTTGGCGCAGGTTCCGCACGAGACACAGGCGTCGCTCACGGCATAGCTCTTGTCCATGGTCTGGAAGAACCGGATGGACAGGCCGTACAGCATGCCTCCAATGAGGTTGACTGAGGCATTCGAGCTCTCCGGCTTGCGGGATTCCTTGGCGGCAACGGCGCGCGCGATCTCCGGGAGGCGCTCGGACATTGCTGCGGGCTTGCTCTTTCTGCCCAGCCAGTTCATGAACGTGATGATGGCCATGTCGTTGGCGGTGTCCAGCGAGATGAGGAAATCGCCTGTGACCGCGAATCCGGCATCGAGCTTGGAGCCATGTCCTCGAAGGATCTTGTGGAGCTGAGGCAGCGTCTTTCCAGGCGTTCCTCCGCTCGTCGCAGCAGCAAAAACGTACTGATCGGAGGTGGGCTTCAAGTTCCGTGCGAACTCCGCCGCCATTCGCGGCATGCCCCAACCGTAAACGGGGAAGATCAAACCAATCCGCTCGGCCTCGCCGATGTCCGGGGATTGCAGAGCCTTGGCCATGGGGACGAGGTCCGCATCACCAAGCGATGCGGCTAGTGATTTGGCGATCGAATACGCGTTTCCTGTTCCTGTGAAATAGAAGATCTTGTTTGACATCTGTCATTCCCTTCCATGGGAGTGTCCCCCGAACGATAGAACCAAAGTGGGAATAATCCGAATTTAACGAACAGCTGTCAACTCCCTATTCCAGGGAACTTGACCTTTCCACCAAATCCACAAACCGAAGAAGGGGATTGTACTCACGTGTTTGCTTTGCAATCCTTTCGCCATGACGACGAATAATCTGCGCCGATATGCTCTTTTTCTGCCCCTTATGGGGTTGCTGTTGCTTGGCGGACTCCTTGTAGGGTGCGGTTCTCGTCCTCCTGTTGAATCGGAAGATGCCTCCCAAGCGAGCGAGCCAGCAGACGATGCCGCCGATCTTGCGACGCTCGAACGTGCGGCAGCCGATGTCCTGTGCAGTCTTGCGGAAGAGCGATTTCAGATGGGATGGGAAGGTCGCCACAACGGTTACTATGGCAGCGGCGTGGTTTGGGCAGATGACGATACCGTGACCATGGCAGAGGAACGGTTCCCCGCGTGGGCCGTGGGCCACTATCAAGCCTGTTTCTATTGGGAGCGGTCGCTCTCCTATGAGTCGATGAATCGAAACCGCCAGCGGGGTGAGCCGCGCATGTTCATGTTCCAGGGACGATCGTGGGGATGGATTCTCATGAAAAACGCGGACATTCATATCCTCGAGTTGGGGATCGAGTTTGAAGACACACCGCATCTATTTGTGGATGCGTGGGCCGCTCCGGAAGCGGCATCCTAGAGGTTAGGTTAGCCCAATTTGCGGATCCGGACTTCGATGTCCGGTTCATCTTGGAGTAAATCGACAAGCTCCTGTGGATCTGTCTCCCCGAAGTGATAGGGATACAGCACGTTGGGGCGGAACGCGCGAGCGGCATCGGCGACCATCTCCGGCGTCATGGTATAAGGCAGATTCATCGGCAGGAACGCGATATCGATGTCCTCCAAGGATTTCATCTCCGGCGTGTTTTCGGAGTCTCCGGCGACATAAACGTAGGTGTCCGCAAACAAGATCACGTAGCCGTTTCCGCTTCCGCAGGGATGGAAGGGATCTCCCGACTCGTGCGTGTGGATCAAGTTGTAGGCGGGAATCGCCCGAATCGACAATCCCTGAACAGCGGTCATGTCGCCGTTCCGCATGACGATGCCTCCGTCGATCTGCTGCTCGCAGAGTTCGGTGAGCACGATGTCCGTCGTTTCCTTGCGTATGGCGCCAAGCGCGTTCAGGTCCAAGTGGTCGTAATGTTCATGCGTGATCAGAATGAGGTCCGCTTTTGGCAGCGATGTGTAATCGGCGACATGGCTGAATGGATCGACGTGAATGTGTTTGTCGTTGAAGCGAAACAGCAAGGATCCATGTCCGACGAAAGTGATGGTTAGCGGCCCCTGCGATGTCTCGAAGGTGTCGGTTTCGAACTCACGATGTGCCATGATGTTCCTCCTCAGATCTCCTTTACTGTAGAAGGAATTCGAGGAGGACTCAAGGACGTGGGAGATCGCCCGACGGATCTCCCACCCCGTTCTAACCGACCGTAATCTGAGCCGACTCAAGCAACAGATAGGGGGCGAGTCCGGCAACGGAGAGCGGCCCTTGTGTCGTTGGCTCGCGTTCCGAACTGATGGCGCGGATGCTCAGAAAGTCCTCGTAGAGGTTGCCTGAGAGCATGGTTCGCTCCAAGTACCCCACCGGAACACCATTGCGGACATGAAAGCCGTTGGCTTGAACTGTGTACTGGCCTTGAAGGAGATTGCAGGAGTGCAGTCCCAGCATGTGGGTAACGAGAAGGCCTTCCTCGATGCCGGCGAGCAGATCGCGCCAGGAGCGATCGCCGGGTTCGATCACGGCGCCGAGCCAGCCGGGAGACGGCGCATCCTCGATCTTCTCGCTGAACAGGGTCCGCCGTACGGCAGAGCCCGATGAGGGACAGTCGAGCATCGCACTGGTCCGAAGGTCGGTAAGAAAGCCGCGCAGCACCCCGCGTTCGATGACCGGACGCGATGATACGGGGGTTCCCTCGTCATCGAACGATCGCCGGAAGGCAAGATTCGGATGCCGCGGGTTCTCGTGGATCGTCAGGTGCTGGCTGAGGATCTGTTGCCCCACCTTATCTGCAAGCGGAGATGCTCCCTGTGCAACATGGGCTCCAGACAAACCGGCCGCCAAGGCCAGGGTAAGAAGATTGGATGCATAGGGGGTCAACAAAACGGGCCATCGACCGGTGGAGGGACGGGAGGGGTTGTTCCCCCAATGCCGCTGTTCGAGAAGGGACTCGATCCATTCATCGGATGCAGATACGGGATGGATGGAGGTAAGGCGCCCGGCGGCGCCGATATCGGTTCCCCGAGACGGGAAAGGAAGCTCGACGAGAAGCTCCATGCGGGAGAAGGCTTCCTCGGCATCGACGCCCTCGGACGAGGCAATGTGACGCATCCCCGATTCCACGAGGGTATGAAGATTGACGACAGCGTCTGGTTCCGCAGCGAGAACCCGTCGGCGAACGCCGTCGCCAAGCTCGATAAGCGCCTCGGCTGTCAGGGCAGCGGTGTGCCTGTCATAGCAAATGACGTTCTCCCGATTGGTTCTCTCCGCAAATCGAAACGGAATGGCCTGTCCGAACGACGCGGCGGAAAGCGCATCCCTGAGGAGTTCCGGCTGATCAGGGGATTCGCCAAACGAAGCGCCTAACTGTCCCTGCTGAACGACGCGCAGGGCGCATTCCGATGTATCGCGATCTGCAACCAGCCGAAGCGAGTTCTTGGCGAACCGAACCAGCGTTGATTTCCGATGGCGAACGAACACTTCTGCTTGATCCGCGGATTCGCGTGCTTGGGTGAGAAGCTTCATGTGGCGGCACCTCCAATTGTGACGTGGTCAATCTTGAGATGGGGTGCTCCGGCGGAGATGCGAGACGTCATTTGCACGCCGTCAAAGCTGCTCTTCCCGCAGTCGCAATACTCGAACAGAAGTTGATCATTGCCCACCATCGAAATGGCCTTGAGTGTCGTGAAGAGATTCCCCGACAGGTTGACGTCAGACACCATCTCCTTGAGCTTTCCGTTTTCGATCCGGCGCGCCCAGTGTGCGCCGAAGGTGAAATCAATGCCCCCTTGACCGCCCGCGCCTCCTGCTACGTAGTAGCCGTCGTCGATGGAGGCGATCATATCGTCGAGCGAGCTAGTCCCATTCTCGATGATCGTATTCGACATGCGGATGACGGGCTCAAATCCCGCATCCGATGCGCGGCAATTCCCGGTGACCTGCTCCTCGAATGCCGCGGCGGTCTCTCGGGAGTGCAACCGGCCGGCTACGCGCCCCTTGAGAATGAGTGGAGTCCTCCGGGCGAGAACGCCCTCGTCGTCAACGGGATAGCTTCCGCCATAGCCGGGCAACGTGGGATCATCATAGACCGTGAGGATGGGCGTCGCGATTTGGCTCCCCAGCGACAGCTTCTCACGCAACATCGGATTGTCCATGGTGAGATCGGCTTCCGAGCGGTGCCCAAAGGCTTCGTGAATAAAGACGCCGGATCCATAGGGATCGAGAACGATGGGATAACTCCCGCCAGTAATGGGGGCGGCTGACAACAGCTCATCAAGTTCAGCGAGCGAACGTTCAAGAACGTCCTCCCGCTCGGCGAGCCGGCTGTAATCGGAGGAGCCTCCGACAGCGAAGACCGCACGCCGAACGGCATCTCCCCGTCGCCCGATGAGAACGCCCAGAATGTGTGAGATCAGGTGCTCGTAGAGAATGCAAGAGCCGTCGGTGTTCGCGTAGCCTCGATGGGCATAGGAGTCCGAGTAGTAGAGCTGCGTTGTGATCACATCTGGCGCGGCCAGTGCGATTTGATTGTAGTGTTCGAGAAGATCGTGCTTCTCTGACAACGTCACGGCGCGTGGATCCTTGGGTGTTGTGACGCCGAAATCCTTCTTCACAATGGGTGCAGACGCGAGCCGGATGGGATCCGTAATGTGATTTGCCGCGGCGCGAGCCGCGGCGGCAGTTTGGCGCGCGATGTTCGCGGCATCTTCGATCCGGCTGAACGAGGCAATGGCTTTTGCTCCGTTCACATAAGCTCGTACGTGCCCCCCTCGCGGAGAAAAAGTGGCGAGGTTGGATACCTGAGGTCCATTCAGTGCGATCTGGGTCTTTCGCTCCTCATCGAACCGGATGTCCGCATAATCGACATCGAGATTCTTTAGAGCGGCGAGGAGTTTCTCCTTCATGCTGCCTCCGTATAATGACGGTACCGATGCGCCCTAGGGCGCTGACTGAGGCCGGTCCTTAAGAGTGATGTCGAGGGGACCGGCCGCCCATTTTCATTGGTTCGAATCTCTCGTTAGGAGCTGATTTCGAGTGATACGGGGTGACTCAGATCTCCTCGAATGACCAAAACGACGTGAACCGATCCGATGATGCCGAGTTTGATGCGTACGTTAACCATCAGAACTCCTTTTCATTTGCTCAAGCAGCGATTCGGGTAATGGCGAACTGAGAACGATATGCGGCGATTCTCCGATGGGCGTGTTCTTAAGGGTTTCCATGGCTTCAGGTGGAAGCTGGAATTGAATGTGCTTCCATAGCGTCGTGAACGCACGTTTGGGGTCTCGACTTCGGAGACACGTCATGAGGGCGGCATGGAAGTCATGATCCCCTTTTCGAAGGGCTTCGATGCCCTCGCGATCCTCCAGGGTTTCGAGAATTTGTGTGAAATCCAAGAGCCTCAAGCGGCGCAGGGAGAGGAGCGGTTCAGCCAGATGTTGTATCACCTTATTGTGCGTTGCCTCAAAGACGGCCATGCGGACTCTGAAATTGGCGGTCTGAGCGGCCTGGACGGCCTCCTCGATATCGAGTGCCGAGCTGATGTTTTCCGTGCTGTCAAGCGCATCCAGGAACGCTTTCCCCAAGTCGTCAATCCGGTCGATTTCTTCGTCCGTGGCATTGGCAGTGGCGAGAGAAACCGCAAGGAGGTGCAATCGATCGATGAACTCCTCCCCATCCCAGGCGGTGGCGTTGTCTCGACGCAGAGCAAGCAGCAGGGCGTCCGCGAAGCCCTCCCGTTGAGATGAGGTGACGAAAACCCCCTTTCCGTGATGGATTTCGACAAGTCCGCGTGCGGCGAGCAGTCGCGTGGCATCTCGGATCACGGATCGGCTGACGCCGTAACTCTCCGCCAGCTCAGGTTCTGTGGGCAGCGCAGTTCCTCCGGGCAGTTCCTGGGAGAGAATGCGCTCCGTGATATCGGCGGAGACTCGATCGGCGAGCGTTTCGCGTTTGAGCGGACGATTGGGTTTTGGCGTGGTCATGGGCTTATCCTTTAAACATCAGGTCATATGATGACATGATGTAACCATAGCATGGAGTTCACGCGCCGTCAAGTGACGGCGCGGTTTTCCAGCCAACAAAGGCGGAGTATGATCGAAGAAACCAATGGTCCGGCTCGTGGAATGGGGGGATGCATGAAAACGTCGACGCGACGATTTTGGGCGGCGGGACGCCGAACGAAGGGCTACTCGATCACCGAGTTCCTGCATGGCTATGTGTACACGCGGTGGCCGTATGCGTACATCAGCATTGCCAAGGGCGATCGCAAGGTATCAACTTGGCAGAAGCCGTTTCTTGGGATCCTTGCATGGTTCCTTCTGCGCTCCGCCTTTGGTCGCAGCACGACGGCCAAGCAGGAGTTCGCCGAACGCTATCACGGCAAGGTCGTGCCCACCGATGCCGCCGAGCAATTGGTGACCCTCGATCGTCCCATTGAATTGCACGATCTGGAGACGATCATCCCCTATGGCACGGCAAAGGACATCCTCCTCTCCGATCCCGATCACATCGTCGCCTTGGAGTGTCCGTGCCGGGCGGAAGCGAAGAACCCGTGTCTGCCGTTGGATGTCTGCTTGATCGTGGGCGAGCCGTTTACAGCCTTTGTGACCGAGCATCATCCCACGCGATCGCGGCCGATCAGTCAGGAGGAAGCGGTCGAGATCCTGCGTGCGGAGCGCGATCGCGGACATGTGCACCACGCCTTCTTCAAGGATGCGATGTTGGGACGGTTTTACGCCATCTGCAATTGCTGTTCATGCTGCTGCGGCGCCATGCAGGCCAATCGGAACGGAACGCCGATGCTGGCCTCATCGGGTTACGTTGCCGAAGTCGATGTGGCGGCCTGCGTGGGGTGCGGTCAGTGCGTCTCGGCATGTCCGTTCGCGGCGCTTTCGCTCGAAGCGGGAATCCTCAGTGTGGACGGCGGCGCGTGCATGGGCTGTGGCGTCTGTGTGGCCAAGTGCCCGGCAGATGCATTGACCCTGGAGCGTGCTCCAGAGAAGGGCGAGCCTCTCGTCCTTTCGGAATTGCTCTCTGCAACGCGAGAAGAGGCTTAGCGAGACGGCGAGAAGCGAACGACGACGATGTCGCCATCTCGGATGAGGTACTCCTTGCCTTCCAACCGCTGTTTGCCCGCCTTGGCGACGGCGTCTTCGGAACCGTGCTCCATGAGGTCGTCGTAGGCGATGACTTCCATGCGGATGAAGCCGCGCTCCATGTCCGTATGGATCTTCCCCGCGGCGGCGGGAGCGGTGCTGCCCGCCTTGCACGTCCACACATGCACCTCTTTCTCTCCTGCGGTAAAGAAGTCGACCAGGCCGAGCTCGCGGTAGGCGGCGTGGATGATCCGCTCCACAGACGGTTCGTGGAGCCCCAGCTCTTCGAGGAATGCCTGTCGGTCCTCTTCAGGCAGCTCGCTGATGTCGGCTTCATCCCGCCCGCAGACGGCGACGGTTTCGCTCCCCTCACGTTCGCCATAGGCTGTCAAGGCCTCGACCGAATCGGATGCCAGCGATTCCGGACCATCGACATTGGCCACGTAGAGCACGGGCTTGAGCGACATCAGCGTGCATTCAAAGACGGACGCCTTCTCTGACTCCGAGAGGTTCTGACGCCGTGCCGGGAGCCCTTCGTGAAGCCGGTTCAACACGCGTTGGCAATCCTCGGATTCACGCACCGCGTCCTTGTCTCCCGATTTCACGCGCTTAGCGATGCGTTCGATCTTGCGCTCTAAGGTCTGGGAATCGGCGGACATCAGTTCGAGGTCAATGATTTCGACATCGTGAATGGCGTCGACGGCCGCATGCCCGTTCTCGAAGCAGCGCACGACGTGAATGAGAACATCGGATTCCTTGATGTGGGTCAGCAGTTTCGAGCCGCGCCCGCCTTCGGATGTTGCGCCTTCTTCAAGGCCTGGGATATCCACGAGATCAAGGCACGATGGCGAGACTTTAGCCGGGCGGTAGAGATTGACGAGTTCTTGAACGCGGGGATCGGGAATGGCGACCGTCGCGCGATGCGTCTCGGCGGCGTCAAACATCGACGCATGAGCGGAGGTGATGGCATTGAACACCGTCGTCTTACCGCACTGGGGCCGGCCAATCAATCCACATCGAAGGGGCATCGGTCTTACCTCGCTTGGTTGGGAAAGGCTGAGTTGAGGAGCGATTCTATCGCCTCGCAAGCGACGTGCAAGCCCTCTCTTCGCTGATGGGGGACCACGATCGAGTAGACTGATGCATCATGCGAATGCTCAATACGTCATGGCATCGATTGCGCTCTTTGGGGGTCGTTTTGACGATCGTCCTCGTTGGGATCAGCCTGCCTGTCCGCGCGGCTCGGCCGGGCATGCCCGTTGTCCTTCGAGGCGAAGACCTCGCCTGGCGTGGCGCGATCCCGTCCCAAGTGGTCGCCTTCATCTATCAGGGCGAATGGATGCGCATCCCCGTCCAGATCGATGAGCGGGATGTCGTCGAGTACTCGCGCATCTATGGCGACCCCAATGAAGGCGTTCAGAGCCGGGGTGGATTCGGGCATGGCGTGTTCGGGGAGGTCTATTGCGACCCAAACACGTTCACAGGAGAAGATTCCGATCCGACCTTGGATGCCAACGATGAACTCGTCTTCATGCACGGTGACGCCGGTGATCGAGCTCCCGATGTTGCCGTGCCGGAAGGCGTTATTGCTGGAAGCGGACGTGAGTTTGCGATTCGCGACCCCCTGACGCATGAGACGGTGTACGCCTACCTGTTTCTTCAGGATGGGTCGTTGCCCGCGGCGGTCGGACGGCCCTACGTGACGTACGATTTCCAGCTGCTTTCAGGCGACTACCGGTCGACCTACAACACGCTCGGATTGGATGAGGAAACAGGCCAGCAAAACGACGATCACGGCCCACAACTCAATCCAGAGAATTCGGTCATTCACACAAACACGTATGAACGGCATTGGTCGTATCGCTGGACCTGCGACAGCCTCTCTCTGTTCGACGGACCCAGCATCGTTGAGCGGGAGGACTATTGGATCGCTCCCGGCTCCTGCGGCCGTCACAATGGAACCTTCAACGCACAAGAGGGTGCGATCATCGCCAATGTCTCCGGTCCCGTTCGCGCCATACGCAGCGTGATGGGCGCCAACAGCGGCCCGCTCGTTCAACAGGATCGCATCTACTATCAAGGTGTTGAGGAGGCGGCCATTGACTTTCGCGTTCATCCACGGCCGGCTGTCGGGATGTTCTATTCCGACATGACGGAGAACGCGATTGGGATGACGTACCTCACGGACCTGTCGGCGGCGCCCGTTGTGATCGACGGCCAGCCGGATGACGTTGAAGGAGGGCGCATTCGTTGGGAACTGATCACCGGCGAGCTGGGGAGCCTTGTGCGGGTTCATTCGATTGATGCGAGCTTCGACATCCCGGATGAAGCCTTCGACCTCTTCTACGCCGACGACATCAATACGCGCATTCCCCTTTGCGTGGCGTGCCGAGATGGATGCGAGGCGCCTCAAGCGCTGGGGGACCCTCACCTTATCGGCGCGTCAGGTGTTTGGATCACCTCGCCGCTTCCCAATACCGATCCCGCGCTGTTTGGGACGGATCATCTTACCTCGACCGTGACGCTGTTCTACGGAGAGTCCGGGTGGACGGCGCAGGATGCAAGCGCGCGAAGCGAGTGGCTGCGTGCTCCTCTTGAGATTCGCCTGACGGCGTGGCCGACGGGCAGAGGGGATTGATTCCGGCACGGCGCTTGTGTACCCTTCGGGCCAAAGAACGACCACATTGGATTGCTAGACTACGTGAACAGACACCGACTCTCGCAGTGGCCGCGAGTCGGATTTGCTTTTAGGGCAGCGTATCCGCCAAATAGGAATGAGTTCGAGGCGGTATGCGAAGGAGTAGGACCATGACGAAGGCAACCCCCATTGATCACGTCCGCAACGTCGGCGTGATGGCACATATCGATGCAGGCAAAACGACGGTGACGGAACGCATTCTTTTCTTCACCGGAAAGCGCCACAAGCTCGGCGAAGTTCATGACGGAGAAGCCGCGATGGACTGGATGGTGCAAGAGCAGGAGCGCGGCATCACGATTACCTCGGCGGCGACGACCGCCTATTGGCGCGACCATCGCATCAACATCATCGATACTCCTGGACACGTCGATTTCACGGCGGAAGTGGAGCGCAGCCTTCGCGTATTGGATGGAACCATTGCCCTGTTCTGTGCCGTTGGCGGCGTTCAGCCGCAGGCCGAGACCGTGTGGCGGCAGGCGGAGAAGTACCGCGTGCCCCGCATTGCCTTCATCAACAAGATGGACCGTACCGGCGCCGACTTCGAACGCGTTGTGGACGAAATCCGAGCGGAATTGGGGGCCAATGCCGTTCCCGTCGTGATCCCGATTGGGGTTGAAGGGACGTTCCAAGGTGTCGTCGATCTGGTGCACATGAGAGCCGTGTACTACGACGATGCCCCTGGCGCCGGCGCCACCATTCGGGTTGAAGACATTCCCGATGACCTCATGGAGGCGGCGCGCAATGCCGAAGAGCGGATGATTGAACGCATCAGCGAACAAGACGATCAGCTCATGGAGAAGTTCATCGAAGGAGACACCCCCGAGCCTGCGGAAGTCCTTCGCGCCATTCGCAAAGCGACGATTGACGGGCGATTCATTCCCGTGTTGTGCGGCGCCGCCTTCAAGAACAAGGGCGTACGGTTGCTCCTTGACGCCGTTGTTGACTATCTGCCTTCTCCCACGGACTTGCCTCCCGTGATTGGCGCATGTGCCGAATCCAACCAGGAACTGATTCGTCAGCCCCAAGACGATGCCCCGCTTGCCACCCTAGCCTTCAAGGTTCAGGCCGACAAGCATATGGGGAAGCTGACGTATGTGCGCGTTTACTCGGGGAAGCTGGAAGCCGGCGCTCAGGTCTTCAACTCCTCCCGCAACAAGGTTCAGCGTGTCGGCCGGTTGTTCGAGATGCATGCCAACGACCGTGAAGCCGTTGACGCATTGCTGCCGGGGCACGTCGGCGCTGTTGTCGGCCTCGGCGAAACGCGAACCGGAGACACGCTTTGCAGCCGAGAGCATCCGATCGTTCTCGAATCGATCGAGTTTCCAGCGCCCGTGATTGGCGTTGCGGTGTCTCCTGCGTCTCGCGACGATCGCGACAAACTGTCCAAGGCGCTTCACCGTCTCGCGGAAGAGGATCCGACCTTTGTCGTGAAGTCGAATCAAGAGACAGGCGAAGTCGTGATTTCGGGCATGGGCGAACTGCATTTGGAGATTATCCTCGACCGACTGCGGCGAGAGTTTAACGTCGGCGTCGAATCCGATCGCCCGCAAGTCGCCTATCGGGAAACGATCCTCGGAACCGTTGAGCATGAGTATCGTCATGTGAAGCAAACGGGTGGACGCGGCCAGTACGCGCACATGAAGTTCCGCATCGAACCCACGAATCCCGGAGACGGATTCCAATTCCGCGACGAAATCTCCGGTGGAAAAATCTCGCGCGAATATCTCAATGCCATCGAGCGTGGTGTCGTCGATGCAATGGCCGAAGGGCTGTACGCTGGATTCCCGATGGTCGATATCCGCGTCACCGTGTTCGACGGCTCCATGCACGATGTCGACTCCTCCGAGCAGGCCTTCCGCACCTGCGGAAAGATGGGATTCCGTGAAGCCTGCCGCAAGGCGGGCATGGAACTGCTGGAACCGCTGATGAGTGTCGAAGTGACAGCGCCTGAAGATTACACCGGTGCTGTGACGGGCAGCCTCTGTAGCAAGCGCGGTCGCGTGCAGGGCATGGACACCAAGGCCGGCGCCGCCATTCTCCAAGGCTATGTGCCGCTGGCCGAGATGTTCGGCTATGCCTCCGACTTGCGAAACATCACCTCAGGCCGCGGGACCTTCACCATGCATTTCGAACATTACGAAGCCGTTCCTTTCGCCATCGCCGAGGAGATCATCGAAAAGCGCAAGGAGAAGGGCTAGGTAGCACGTGATTGGTGGATTTTCAGTCGTGCGCTTTTGTGCGTCAATCTTGACGCGATGTCCGGCGGATCCAGAGCCCGAAGAATCGGTCAAGGATCAAGAACGAGCCGTTCTCACGGTCGATAAGATCGCGGTCCAGTAGCGCACGAATCGCGCTCTGGACTGTCGAAGCCGACTGGAGCCGATAGGATTGAACGAACTCCGCCCCAAAGACCTGGGCGCCTGCTGGCTCGCTGGCGAGTCCAAGCAGCGTTCGGCGTTGTGCAGCGGTAAGTGATTCCCAGAGCGCCGAGTATGCGTAGCTTTCGCGGTCGAGGAGGAGATCGATGGCGGATTCGACCATGGCCTTCTCGACTTTACAGTTGGGTTCGCAACGCTCCCAAATCGCGTGACAGAGATGCTGCGTATAGAACGGGTGACCGTCGGTGTGCTCGCAGAGATCGCGGACTAGAGGGTCATCGATGTGCTTGTGCGACTGCTCGAATCGCTCGCGAATGAATGGAATCCACTCCGTCGTGGGAATAGGTCCCAGCGGGTAATGGGCGCCTGCACGATAGAGCGGGCTTGCTGTATCCAATACCATTTGCTGAATCAAGTGCTTCCGGCTGCCGAGGAAGATGTACGAGACGTTGGTTTGATTCTGGATGATGCTTCGCAGGGTTCTTACGATACGGTCGCGTGGATATTCGAGAATTCTTTGAAACTCATCGAACACCACAACGACGTGACATCCTCGTTGATGGGCGATGCGTTCAGGGGCCACTAACACCTCGTCAAGGGACTTCACATCTTCCTTGACTCGCTGTGACTCGAAGCGGATCTGAGGATGCCCTTCTTCGTCGACCGTGAGTACGGGGATGAGTCGCTTGAAGAAGGCCCCGGCGTGCTGAAGCATGCGATCGGCCGAGGTCTCAAAGGCCTCGGTAAGTGCCTTTGCCGTGGTTGCAACGAACGATTCATCTCCATCCGTTGGCCAGAGGTCAATGTAGACGGGAATGTAGTCCTCGGGCAGCTGCGTGAGCGCGAGGCGTACAAGGGACGTCTTCCCCATGCGTCGCTCGGAATACACGAACATCCGCTCATCCTGGGTCATCGAGCGATGTAAGTCCCGCAGTTCTTGTTTGCGGTTGCAGAACGCGTTTTGATCCACGACACCACCGTATCGAAACGGATTGAGCATGTTACGTATCCTCCGTAACGTAGAATACGTAGTGGCGATAAATAAGTCAAGTATTGGATTTAAAAGATTACGTAATTAGCGTTATTCATATTGCGTAATCGCCAGGTTTGATATTCTCACGAATTGGCATGCATACCTTCCTCACGGCGATCAATGAGGATCAACTCAATGGCCGAAGCAAGGCTTTTCAAACAGTCTTCTCTTGTTTTCCCCTGGCCGTTGGCTCCCGGAATCTCAGGGCAACAACCGATGAACCATTCGCCGTCCTTCTCTAGAATCGCTGTGAAATCATTGCTCAAGGTATTCCCTCCATGTGGGTAGCGTACGGCTACTCGATTCAGGGGGACAATATGCTCATGGTGTTCGCGACTGCCAATGAGGCATCAATTCGAAGGAGACAGTCTCTTATTCTCGACTGCTCCTCAATGAACTATGGTATGCATCCTGGGAGTCCCTAGGGTCTCTGCAGGGAATATCATTGCAAGACCCGACACGAACCCCGAGCCATCAAAGCGTTCACAGTCCTTCTTCAGCTGATTCTCTGACTTCCTGTGCGACTCCTCCGTATCCCGGCCAGACACTGGATGCTGAGACTCCTTCGCAACCCAGTAGATCCATGAGCTCCCACGCGTGTCCGGTATCTAATGTGAATCTGTGAAGAAGAGCTGTAGGTACATCCTCAGATAGACCGCGGACGTACTCATCAATACTCATGCTCGGGATTGGGGCCGGCGCTGCATCCTGCCTCGGGACGAGAAGAGTAAAGACTCCCTCTTGAGCGCAGAGGTTCTGATTTCCTGCACCAGGTGCTGTAACGATTTTGATGCTCCCGGGTGATGGCCGCTGTCCAAGCAGTTCCCGCTGCAGATTGTCGAAGCAGGTTGTGATGCTCAGTGCGAAGACTTCTAACTTATCCGTAGATTTCGCCTTCCCATCCTGAAGCGCCCTATACGCACCTGATGCAGCAAAATACGCGGCAACGTACGGATTCCATGACCAGTCAAGTAGACGGGTTGGAAGTCCGTGGTGCTGTGCTAGCGCAAGAAGTGACCACCAATGCCTTTCAGGCCAGGAGTGACCTGCTGGGAGGTTCTGCGCCCATATCTCGCGTCTTAACATCTGCGTATCTTCAGGGAGAGCAAGTCCCCGTGTATCTGCCAGCCGAAAAAACTTGACTGCCACGCGCATCTCCAGCTTGACGAGCTGCTCGTACGTCTCAGGGCGCTTCCCCCCATTAAAATCATCGATGACATGCTCCCTCCAGGCCTTGGGAATGAGCTTCGCGACACTCGGTTGACCGCGGAACATCCAGAAGTACTTGCCTTGAAGGTAAAATCTTGAACGGCTTAGCGAGATTGCATCGATGAACTCCACTGCTGAGGAAAGGTATGACTCGGTGTAGCTCATCATTCGCTCCCCGTATTCGCCCGTTCGAGGTTGAGGGCAAGCAGGCGTTCGAGGATGTCGTCGTCAGTGAGGTCGTGCGGCCAGCTGTAGGCGTCGAGCACGGCTTCATCGAGCTTCTTGTGGGCGAGGTCAAGCCAGGTAGGACGCTGGTTGTAGAGGTTGGTGAGCGTGCGCTTCTTCAATTCGGCTTTAGTGGCTCCCTCCGGATTCAGCCAGCGATCGCGTTTTTCGACGAGTTCCACAGTGGCAGCGGCGATCGCCCGGACATGCGGGTCGTCGACGGGCTCTTCACCTGGGGGCCAGGGGAAGGGGAATGTTTCGAAGCAGCTCGTCGGTGTGTAGCGGAAGCCGCTCTCTACTTCTCGAAGCTGTGTCCCCTGGCGACGTGCCCAGAGTTCATGGACTCTTGAGTGGAGCACGCCGAAGAAGTAATCGTCCGCGCGTGCGAACAACACAGTGCCGTCATTTGCTAGAGTTCCTGGCTCCAACCATGCAAAGAGCCTGTGCTTCGACGTGCGCGCTGTTGCAGCAAAGCGGCTGAGACCATGCAGCGCCTTCCACAAATCAGGTCTCGGTCGGTCGTACTGCCACCATCGAGCTGCCGATGCTGTGGCCCTGTTCCTCTCTCGGACTGGGCGCACGCACTTGCGAACGTACTCAAATGGAGCGTGATACTCAGCGGCTTCCTCCAATGACATGTCTCTGAAGAAAACGGTCCAGCGTCCTCTTGAGTGCTTGTTGATATCAATTCCACTGACAACCGGCACTACAACATCCGAATTTGGCTTTCCGTTTGGATTTCCAGTGCTACTGAGCAATTCTTTTGCCAACTTCTCGTCTACATCAAAGGGACCCGCAGGTGATGGTCCTTTGAACGAGATGCTATTGTTCTCGTGCAGATGCTCTCTTCGTGTCAGATCGATTGCACCACTCAGGTCGATGTTGATTGCCTCGACTTGGTCTCCGTCTAGCTCATGCCAGACCTCACTAGCATCATCAAACCCCACCATTGATACATGGACAGCGGCACCATCCAGGATCCAGGCACGGTCCGATTGCGCCCAGAAAATGTCCCCGCTCTGCTTTATTCGCTGAAGAACAGTTCGGTTAACTCCCCCGCGGATGCCTTGTGTTGCGAGAAGTCCAGCTCGCTTGAGACGCCCCGACTCGATCAGCGAACGAGTTTTCTCAAACCAGTAGCAGCATAAATCAGATCCGCCTGGTATTTGGGAAGCATAGAGATAGAAAAGGTTCTCGACGTAATTGTCTCCTAACTCTGAGCGAAGTCTGTAGCTGCCAAGAAATGGTGGGTTGCCGATAGCGACATCGGCGTCCGGCCACTCGGGTTCGATGGGCTCCCCGTCCTCGTCGTAAGCAAGGATGGCGTCCATGTGTTTGATGTTGTCGAGCGCTTTTAGAATGGGTTCCGAGGGCTGACCGAAGCCATTCTCGCGAAGCCACTGGATGTAGCCGATCCAGATGGTGGCTTGGGCGAGTTCATGCGCGTAGTCGTTGATCTCGATTCCGTAGAGCTGCTCGGGGCTGACGGTGGGGAAGAACATACCCAATCCCAGGTTGGAAGAAAGAGCAATGACTTCCTTCTCCAGGTTGAGGAGCTGGCGCAATGCAACGTACAGGAAGTTGCCGCTTCCGCAGGCGGGATCAAGCACGCGTGTGTCAGCGATTTCGTCAGCGAAGCCATGGAGCAACTTCTCTAACTTGCGCTTCAAGCGCGTCTTGGCTCCACCTGCGGTGTCTGCCTTTCGCCATTGCTTTGCGAAGTCCTTTGCTTGCCGCTTGACCTCTTCCCAGCGTCGACGAAGCGGTTGCATCAGCACCGGCTCGACGATCAGTAGGATGTCCTCACGACTGGTGTAATGCGCGCCGAGCTGCGCTCGCTTACTAGGGTCAAGTCCACGTTCGAACAGCGTTCCGAAGATGGACGGTTCGATGTTTGACCAATCCAGCTTGGCGACGTGCGACAGGACCTCCAAGTCATCGCGATTCAGGGGAAAGGCTTCATCGGAATCGAAGATCCCGCCATTGAAATGAGGGATGCGATCCAGTCCAAAGAAGCCGCCATCAGCCATGTGTACGAAGAGCTGCCGCAAGAGGTCATGGAACTTATCCGGATGGTCTTTCGTGCTCTCGACCAGTTTCGTGAACAGACCGTCGGGAAGCAGTCCGACGTCCTCGGAGAACAGACAGAAAAGGACGCGGATGAGGAAGTGGGCGGAGGCCTCGGGCTCATGCCCCGCCTCTCTCAGCGATTCGGCCAATTTGCCAAACTCGGTGGCGGCTTGTTGGGTGACGGCCTCGGTGGTCTGCTCAGACCTCAAGTGCTCAGGATGCTCAAACGCGCCGCGAAGGGTATCCAAGCCGTCCTTGGTGAGTAGATCGTCCAGCGTCAGCGGGATCGTGCGCTTGATCGTGTTGGTGAAGTTGGTATGGATCACGATCGTTTCCATATCGGACACAATCAGAAGGGGAGGGTTCTCCAATGCGTCTCGGTAGAGCTGAAGCTGCTGGTAGGCGGTATCCAGATTCTTGTGCTTGCCCTTGTACTCCCAGGCGAAGAATCCCTTCTTCCAAACGTCAGCCCAGCCCTGTCCTCCTGACGATTTGCTGGCGCCCTTTTCAAAGGTGAAGGTCGTGCCTTCGGGATCGGCCTTGGCCGGTGTCTGATGGCCCAGCATGCGGCAAAGATCGATGAAGTGCTCCTGAGATGCGGATCGCTCCTTGAGTTTGGACTTGCGCCACTTCTCAACAAACTCCTGTGGCGTGAGCGTCGCCTTGGCCAATGCGTCCTCCCTTGCGAACTCAGGACATGAACTGTACTTAGTTTACCGCAATTGGAGTAGGCGCGTGACTGAGGCACACCTAGGTTTTCGGCAACAGGTACAGCAGGATGCCGAAGTAGTGGGTGATGCTGCCGCCGAGGACGAACAGGTGCCAGATCATATGGCTGTACGGCAGCCGTTTCCAGAGATAGAAGACGACGCCGAGGGTATAGGAAAGCCCGCCAGCACCGACATAGATGATGGCTTCATGAGGCACTTTCAACCATAACTCTCGGCTGGCGATCACGATGAGCCATCCCATTGCCAGATAGAGAACCAGAGCCACTCGGCGGAACCGGCCAATGAAGATGCTGGCGAGCAGAATGCCGAGGATGGCCAACGTCCAGATGGCGATCATGAGGGCCAATCCCCAGCCTCCCCAGAGCGAGATCAGCAAGAACGGTGTGTACGTCCCAGCAATCAGCAGGTAAATGGTTGCGTGATCGAACACCCAAAACACGCGCTTGGCACGCGGTGCGTGAAGCGCGTGATAGAGCGACGAGGACGTGTGTAAGAGGATTAGCGATACCCCGTAAATGATCACACTGGCAATGTGGATGGCCGATCCGTGCAGGGCGGCT
>JANQGM010000006.1 GCA_028277345.1 Candidatus Bipolaricaulota bacterium
TGTTGCTCCACCCAAGCGATCGCTTCCGCTATGCTCTCTAGCATAGGATTGGGAAGGATGCAAAGGAGGAAACCGGATCGAATGGCGACCAGGATGACGGCGAAGCAGGTCATCGAACACTATGGACTGAAACCTCTGCCGGCAGAGGGAGGCCTGTTTGCGCGGACGTACTTGGCCGACGATGTCTATGCCGGAAGCGGCCTGCCTTCTCGTTATGCGGGGGTGGATCATGCTCACGGCTCAGCCATCATCATGCTCCTGACGGATGATGCAGCTGGGTTCTCGGCACTCCATCGGCTGGCGACGGATGAGATCTATCACTTCTATCTCGGCGATCCGATCGAAATGCTGAACTTGCGCCCGGACGGCACGAGTCGAATCATCCTTCTGGGCCAAGACGTGATAGCCGGCCAGCGCGTGCAGTTCAGCGTGCCTGCCGGCGTATGGCAAGGGTCACGCCTGCTGCCCGGCGGGACATGGGCCCTGTTTGGCACGACGATGGCCCCAGCCTTCGTCGCAACCGATTTCGAGGCGGCCCGTCGAGACGAGCTTCTCACGCGCTACCCGCACGAGCACGAACGCATCCGTGCCCTGACACGCACGACGAACGAGCGCTTCATGCCTCCGGGTTCGGAGGCCTAACCAAGAAGAGCAAAGGAAGCACAAAGGAGGAGTGAACGATGCTCTTGAACGACCGCGTCGTGCTGATCACGGGAGCAAGTCGAGGCATCGGACAGGGAATCGCTCGGGCTGCAGCATTGGAAGGAGCGCGCCTCGTCATCACGGACCGGCGGCGCCATGCGCTGGAAGAAACCAAAGCAATGTTGGAGACGCTGAAAACCGAAGCGATCGCCCTGGAGATGGATGTCACCGACGAACAGCAAATCGCCTCGACCGTGGATCGCGTGCAGTCGCAGTTCGGTCGACTGGACGGACTCGTCAACAACGCCGGCCTTTTCCTGCCCGAACCTTCACTGGATGCGACGTGGAAGAAAACCACGATGCAGTTCGATGTCAACGTGTTCGGCCTGCTGGCATGCTGCCGTGCGGTCGGTGCTGTCATGAAGGAGCAGCCTAACGGTGGAAAGATCGTCAACATCGCCTCCAATGCCGGCAAGGTGGGATTCCCCGGGTATGCCGCCTACTCCGCCTCCAAGGCGGCGGTGATCAATCTGACGCAAACCCTCGCCCGGGAATGGGCCGAGCACCGCATCAATCTGAATGCCGTTTGTCCGGGCGGCGTCGCGACGCCCATGCTACGTTCCGTGGCGGAAGACTTGGCTGAGAAGCAGGGAGGAAGCGTGGATGAAATCTACAACACACTGGTTCCCCCCCAATTGGGACGCCATGTTCGACCGCTGGAAATTGGCCAAGTGGTCGCTTTTCTGCTCTCGGATCACGCGACCATCATTCGCGGTCAATCCATCAGCATTGACGGCGGCGAGACACCGTACTAGTTCCTTTATGGGCCGTGAAAAACCCGTAGTTCGCGGAGCTCTCCACGATCGAACCTCACGATCCGCTCTTCCATAGGCTGTCTCAAGCAGTACGCTTGGCAGGGTTGACAGAGCGTGGTCTTGGCGCTAGGGTAAGATGTATGTCTTCATACAACATACAACATCCCATCACGCATCGGACGAGGAGGTGATCTCCAGGCGAACACATTGCGAGAAGGCACACCTCGTCAGTACACAGGTCAAGGAGGAGGAGACATGAGAAAGCTGGTTACCCTGGCCATCGCGGTCTTGATCCTGGTCCCACTGTTGGGAAGTACGGGTCTTGCCCAGGCCGGAGATTACCCAAGAATCGGATTGGTGTTGGCAACGGGCGGGCTCGGGGATCGATCGTTCAATGACCAAAGCTTCAAAGGAGCTTCCGATGCCGCTGCCGTGATCGCTGCACAGTACGGTGTCACGGTGGACGACGTGCTCGACTACGTGGAGCCCACCGACATTGCCGAGTACGAGGGATTTCAGTTGCAGTTCGCAGATTCCGGTGAGTACGACATCGTCATCTGCATCGGCTTCGACCAAGCAGCTGCGCTGGAAATCGTTGCTCCGCAATATCCGGACGTCAAGTTCGTCATCGTCGACATGGTCGTCATCGGGGACAACATTGCCTCTGTCGTCATGAACGACTGGGAATCGGCCTTCCTCGTCGGCGTCGCCGCCGCCATGATGACGGAAACCGACATCATCGGCTTTGAAGGCGGAATGGAAATCCCGCTGATCGTCGGGTTCATGAACGGGTACACCCAAGGCGCACAATGGGTCAACCCCGACATCGAGGTCCTCGTCCGCTACGTGGGCGAGTGGGCGAATCCCACGCTTGGCGCTGAACTGGCACGCGAAATGTACAACTCCGGCGCCGATATCATCTACGGCGCGGCAGGGAAATCGCATCTTGGCGTATTCACGGCCGCTGAGGAACTTGGTAAATACGCCTTCGGAACGGATGTCGATCAGGCAGCCACCGCTCCAGAGCACGCCGACGTCATCATCGGAAGCGGCCTGAAGCGCGTCGATCTTGCCGTCGAATCGCAGGTTCTCGCCGTGCTGAACAACACGTGGGGCGCCGGCGTCTTCAGCTATGGCGTCAATACGAGCTTCGGCTTCGGCACCGGCATTGCCATCGGCACCCAGGATGTGAACGCCTGGATCCGGAAGAGCACGTCCGAAGTCCACGTACCGTGCGATGTCATCATGAAGCTCATCGAAGCGGCAAATGGCATTCACGACGGATCGATCGTCATCGATCCATCGGCCTAATCAACAGAGCTTGAGAGGATCGAAGATGTCGGAATTTGCGGTGGAAATGCGGGGCATCGTCAAGCGATTCCCCGGTGTTGTCGCGAACAATGACATCGATTTCGATCTGAAACAAGGCGAAATACACGGTCTTCTCGGCGAAAACGGCGCCGGGAAGACCGTACTGATGAGCATTCTCTATGGGCTCTACTTTCCCGATGAGGGGCAGATTCTCATCGACGGAACGGCCTATTCGCATTACCGTCCCGCACAGGCGATCCGTCTGGGCATCGGCATGGTTCACCAGCATTTCATGCTCGTGCCCAGGCTGACGGTCGCCGAGAACATCATGCTCGGTCAGGAGCCGGCGAAATCCGGCCTATTTCTGGATCGCGAGACGGCCATTCGCAAGATCGAGGCGTTTTCCGAGCAGTACGGGCTGCCCATCGACCCACGCGCCCGCGTGGAGCAACTCCCTGTCAGCGAGCAACAGCGCATCGAGATCATCAAGGCCCTCTACCGAGGGGCCAACACTCTGATTCTTGACGAACCAACTGCGGTGCTCACCGAACAGAATGTCGAGCATCTGGCCGCCGCCATGCGCAAGCTGAAGGAAGAGGGCGAATCCACCATCCTCATCACCCACAAGCTGCGAGAGGCGATCGGCATGTGCGATCGCATCACCGTGCTGCGAAAGGGAACGGTGGTCGGAACCGTCAACGCCCAGGAGACGAGTGAGCGAGAGCTCGCGGAGATGATGGTCGGACGAGATGTCGTGTTCACAATTCGGCGAAGCCAGGCCAAAGGCGCCCCATCACCGACCCTTCGTGTGCGCGATGTCGACGCCAAGGACGACCGTGGCCTGCCTGCGTTGAAGAAGGTGTCACTCGATCTTCGCAAGCATGAGATCTTGGGCATCGCCGGTGTTCAAGGAAACGGCCAAGCCGAACTCGCTGAGGCGCTGACCGGCCTCCGGCCGATCCAATCGGGAACGATCGCGCTTCACGACCGTCGTCTGGCCGGAAAGACGGCCCGCGATTTCATCACGGCAGGCATTGCCCACATCCCCGCCGATCGACATTTGCGTGGCTTGGTGATGGACTTCTCGCTCCGCGAAAACGCGATTCTCGGCCAGCATCGCAGCAAACCGTTCAGCCCACATCGCTTCTGGCAAAGCCCTCAAGCGATCACGGGATTCACCCGCGACATCATCGAAGCCTTCGGTGTCAGAACCCCCTCAGCCGCGACCTTGGCGCGAAACCTATCGGGAGGCAATCAGCAGCGACTCATCATCGGCCGAGAGCTGTCCAAAGATCCCGCCGTGATCATCGCGTCGCAGCCGACGCGTGGTCTCGATGTCGGCGGCATCGAATACGTGCACGAGCAACTGCTCAAGATGAGAGACCGGGGAGCCGCCGTCCTTCTCATCTCGATGGACTTGGATGAAATCCTCATGGTCAGCGATCGCATCGCCGTGATGTACGACGGCCAGATTGTCGCCATCAAGAAACCGGATGAGACGGGCCGCCGCGAACTGGGCGAGTTGATGCTGAGTGGCTCTTCGCCTCGTCTACAGGAACAAGAGAATCAGGAGGCGTGAATTGGCCATCGGCCCTATGTTTAAACGCTCCGTCGTGCTAAAAGAGATGGGGATTACTCTGCTCTCCATCGCTCTCGCCTTTGCCATCGGCACGATCATCATTTGGATCGCCGGCTTTTCGGTGAGCGCCGTCTTCTCCAACCTCTGGAAAGGCGCTTTCGGCGGGAAGCTGGCCATCGGCCAGACGTTGGCCAAGTCCACGCCTATCATTCTAACGTCGCTATCATTTCTGATCGCCTTTCGCTGCGGATTGTTCAACATCGGCGCCGAGGGACAGATGTACATCGGAGCGATGGCGGCCGCCGTCGCGGGCGCTTATCTTCGCCTTCCGATCGTGCTTCACGTCCTCGTCTGTTTGACCGCCGGTGGGTTGGCGGGCGCGTTCTGGGGGTGGATTCCCGGATACCTCAAGGCCAAGCGCGGCGTCAATGAGTTCGTCTCCACAATGATGCTGTCCTACGTGGCCATCGGGTTTACCGACTACCTGGTTGCTCCGCGAGGCCCGCTTCACGACGATAAGTACTGGGCCAACCAAACCATTCGCATTGCGCCAAGCGCGGTTCTTCCGCGCATTCTCCGACCAACGCAAGTTTCCATGGCGCTCATCGTCGCCCTCTTCTTCGTTCTGCTCGTTTGGTACTACCTGTATCGCACCCCGGCGGGGTACGAGTTGCGTAGCGTCGGACTCAGTCCGACCGTAGCGGACTACGGAGGAATTCGCATCAAGCGCAAGTACATTCTCGCGCTGAGCCTCGCCGGCCTGCTCGCAGGACTCGCGGGGTCGGGAGAGGTTCTCGGCACACACTTGCGGTTCATCGGCCGATTCTCGCCCGGCTACGGCTGGGATGGAATCGCTGGGGGATTGATCGCTCGCGCGCATCCCATCGGAGCGATTTTCGCCGCCCTGTTGATGGGCGCATTGCGTGCGGGAGGAATGCAGGTTCAGCGGTCCGGCGCCGCGCCCGGCGATATCGCCGCCGTCTTACAGGGACTGGTCATCTTCTTCATTATCGCGCCGACATTGATTCGTACGCTCATTCGGCGGAGGAGGCGATAAGATGGACATCCTCAAAGACATCTTCACCCTCCATCTTGTCCTCTCCACGCTCCGGTTGGCGACACCCATCGCCTTGATCGCACTGGGGGAGACGTTCTCCGAACGGGTCGGCATCATCCACGTGGGCGTCGAAGGAACCGCCGTCCTCGGCGGACTGGTCTCGGCGCTGGTCGCCTACTTTACGGGCAACGCGTGGCTCGCCTTGATCGCCGCTCCCCTTGCCGGAGGTTTGGCCGGAGGACTTCACGCGGTATGGTGCATTCGTTTCCGAGCTAACCACGTGGTATCGGGGATCGGAATCAACATTCTCGTCGCCGGACTGGCGCTGTTCATCACGAGCTCCGTCTGGGGATGGCGAGGCACGTCCACCTATGCCCCGACACTCAACATTTGGTATATCTCCTGTGCCGCATTGGTCATCATCATCGCTTCCCAGATCTTCATCTTTCGCACGAAATGGGGGCTCCGCCTCCGCGTGGTGGGCGAGAAACCGGAAGCAGCGGACACGGCCGGAATCAACGTCCATCGAACCCGCTACATCTACACCATCCTCAATGGCGTACTCTGCGGGCTCGCCGGCGCCTTCTTCTTCAACAGCGTTGGGCGGTTCACATCCGGCATGGTGGGGGGGCGCGGGTTCATCGGCATCGCGGCCATGGTTATCGGCAATTACTCGCCTGTCGGAGCCCTGGGCGCGGCACTGTTGTTCGGATTCATCGACGCCCTTCAAATGCGGCTACAGAGCTTCATCCCCAGCCAGTTTTCGATCATGCTGCCGTATTTGCTGACCGTCCTGGTCCTGGCCTTCTTCATCCGGCGGGCCAATGTTCCCGCCGCATTGGGAAAGCACTACATCAAACAATAATGAAGACAAAAAACTTGCCACGCTATCAAGGGATTCTGTCGCCCGTCGTCTATCGCGACCATGGGATCGACCTTCTCGATCAAACGCTGCTTCCGCAGCAAGAAGTCGTCCTACGGTTGACGCGCGTCGAACAAGTGGCTGAAGCGATCCAAACCATGCGCGTTCGCGGCGCGCCGGCTATTGGGGTCACAGCCGCTTATGGAATGGTTTTGGGCGTTGAGAACGAAGGCCCATCGGCCTCTCTGCAGCAGATGGAGAGGATCGCCGAGGAATTGCGCGGCACCCGCCCAACAGCCGTAAACCTGAGTTGGGCGATCGACCGCATGCTACAGGTCTTTCGGACCCACGAAGCTCAATCCCATGACGAGATCTATGAGGCAATGTGCGCAGAGGCGAGGCGCCTTCACGCGGAGGATATCGAGGCGAACCGCCGAATGGGCGGATTCGGCGCCGAACTCCTTCCCGAAGGGGCCCGCATCCTGACCATCTGCAATACCGGCGCGCTGGCTACCGGTGGGTTCGGCACCGCCTACGGCGTTCTCAGGACCGCGTACGAAACGGGCAACCTCGATTTCGTTTATGCGTGTGAAACGCGTCCTCGGCTACAGGGGGCTCGGCTGACCGCGTGGGAGCTTCTACAAGACGGGATTCCGTTCAAGCTTCTTTCCGACGGTGCCGCAGCCTATCTGCTGTCCCGTGGAGAGGTCCATGCCATTTTGGCGGGTGCCGATCGAATCGCCGCCAATGGAGATGCGGCAAACAAGATTGGAACCTATGGTCTGGCCGTACTCGCCAAGCACCACGGCATTCCCCTCTATGTAGTCGCCCCGACATCGACCATCGACCCGGCCACGCCGTCGGGCGCATCCATCCCTATCGAAGAGCGAGACCCCCATGAAGTTCTCGCCCCACGCGAGGTGCCCTTTGCCCCGCGAGGCGCGAAGGCCTGGAATCCGGCGTTCGACGTCACGCCCGCGCCGTTGCTCAGCGGCATTGTCACCGAAACCGGCGTCCATCATCCGCCCTTCGATTTTCGCTCGCTCGGGAGGCCATAGCATGTCCAACGACCCCATCAATCGCCTTCAGGAAGCGCGTGACGAGGTACAGCGTACGGCCCAATCGATGGCCGCCAAGGGATTCGCCACAGGAAGTTCGGGGAACGTCTCCCTTCGCGCGGACGATCGCTTCCTGATCACGGCCAGCGGCATTCCGTACGAGTGCTTGAATGCGGAGCAGGTGATTGAAATGGACGATGGCGGCGCAACGTATTCAGGTACCGGCGCCCCGTCTTCCGAATGGCGGATGCACGCGGAGATCTACAGAGTGCGCGAAGATGTGCAGGCCATCGTTCACACTCATTCGCTGTACGCGACTGCCGCCGCCGTCATGCTCTCGTCCCTTCCCATCGTGCATGACGAAGGGAAGATCCTTCTCGGGGAAGCCTTGCCGGTTTCCGAACATGCTCCGCCTGGTTCTTGGGCGTTGGCGAAGGCTGTTGCCAACGCCTTGGCGCGTGAAAAAGCTGTACTCATCGGCCATCACGGGGCCGTGGCCGTCGCCTCCACACTCCAAGATGCCTTGCTTCTGGCAGAGAAGATCGAGGAAGCAGCGCAGTTGCTTTGGCTGTGCCAACATCTTCAGCAAGACCTGCCAGTACGGGAGGAAAGTTGATATGACGAACCTTGAGCCGGCGCGAGATGACAGAGATCTGCCAACGCGCATTGCCCGCGAACTGCTTGCCTATATCCGAGGGAAAAAGCTGGGCGTGGGAGACCGCCTTCCGCCCCAAATGGTTCTGGCCGAGCAGCTAAACGTCAGCCGCACGTCGCTCCGCGAAGCACTGGCTCGCTTGGAGACCGAGGGCCTCATCCAGCAAATGCATGGGGTGGGCACGTTTGTGGCGGACGATCCTCAATCCATTTACTCCAGCGCCGATATCAGTCTCAGTATGAGCGAGATCATCAAGGTGAAGGGAATGGAGCCCGGCACCAGCGAAGTTGCCGTCTCGCACGCAACAGCCGATACCGTGTCGCCCAAGATCGCTGCCAGCTTGCAGGTATCCGGTTCCGACCCTCTGTTGTGCATCACTCGCGTGCGAACGGCGGACCGCGTTCCCTTTGCTTACCTCATCGCCTACGTTGTCGCCGATTTGCCCGGGTTGGTTGAAGATCCCGAAGCCTACCGGGGCTCCATCTACGAGTACCTGCAGGAAAGCTGCCATGAGTTCATCGGCGAGGTCGACGCCACCATCGAAGCCTATGTTCCAAATGAAACCATTCGTCAGAAACTGAATGTGCCCGCAGGCACGCCTCTGTTGGCACTGCATCAATGCCATCGCAATACAAAAGGCAGACCCATTGCCGCCTCGGTCGGCTATCTGGTTCAGAATCAGTTCAAGCTCAGAGTCGAGCGGCGCAGATCAGGTGACGAGTTCCTTCGGGAGGAGTGATTCCGTGCGTACCGTATCGTGGAGCGATGACCAGGTTGTGCTAATCGATCAAACCCGCCTTCCGCATCAGACGGAATACATCCGGACGCGAAGCGTACAGCGACTTGCCGAGGCCATCAGAGTGATGGAAGTCCGAGGCGCGCCCGCGATCGGTGTGACGGCAGCCTACGCGATGGCGCTGGCCGCCCTTCAATCCTCTTCGAACGATCCCCAACAGCAGCTGGCGGCGTTGGAGCGTGCTCGCGAACTCCTCGCGCAAACGCGCCCGACGGCAACCAACCTCTTTTGGGCATTGAACCATATGATGGAGTTTGCCCGCGAGCCGGTCTCCGACGGCGCGACACCACTCGGTGAGCGGATGCTTGAGGAAGCCCATCGCATGGCCGATGAGGATGTGGCCATCAACCAACGCCTGGCTGAGATCGGCGCCGAGCTGATCCCCGATGGGGCCAACGTCTCCACTCACTGCAATTGCGGCCCCTTGTGCGCCGTCGATTTGGGCACGGCCATGGCCCCCGTGATCTATGCGCACCAACAGGGGAAATCAATCCACGTATTCACGGATGAGACACGACCTCGGCTGCAAGGTGCGAAGCTCAACGCCTGGGAACTGGCCAATGCCGGCGTGCCGTACACGCTGATCACCGACAACACAGCCGCCTACCTCATGCAGCAAGGAAAGATCGATCTGGTGATGATCGGCGTAGACCGGGTAACCGCGAATGGTGATACAGCCGCCAAGATCGGCGTCTATGGCTTGGCCGTGCTGGCGCACCATCATCGCATTCCCTTTTATGCCGTCAGTCCGCTCTCAACCATTGACATGTCGCTCGCGACCGGAAGCGACATTGCCGTGGAACAACGCGATCCGGATGAGGTGCGCAAGGTAAACGACACGCTAATCACGATGCCGGACGCCAACGTATTGAACTACGCCTTCGACGTCACGCCGAGCACGTTGATCACGGCCATCGTCACCGAAGTGGGCATCGTTCGCCCGCCCTATCGGAAGAGTTTGGCCGAGGTCTTCGACGGACGGGGAATACCCGGATAACGCACCGACAGGAGAAGGAGAGCGCGTTGACAGTGACCACAGGATTCATCACCGGAACGGGATTCTATACCCTGCCGAGCCTCCGCGAGGTCCGAAACAAGACCGTGCGCACACCCTATGGCGAGGTGGACGTTGAGATCGGCACGCTGGGGGACCGCGATGTCGCCTTCATCCCCCGACACGGCAAGCAGCACAGCATCGCGCCCAGCCTGATCAATTACCGTGCCAACATCTACGCCCTGCACACGCTGGGCGTCGAGCGAATCCTGGCCACCAGCGTCAGCGGCTCACTTGTCCCCGAATGGGGGCCGGGCACGCTGGTGTTGATCGATCAGTTCCTCAACTTCACAACCGACCGTGCCAGTTCCTTCTACCCGATGGACGGCAAACTCGCGCACATCGATGTGACGGATCCCTACTGCGGGACCTTGCACGAGAATTTGCTCGTGAGCGCGCAGGCCATGGGATTGCACCTTCGGAAAGGAGCCACGTACGCCTGCCTCTCGGGACCCAGGTTCGAGACCCGGGCGGAGATCGAAATGATCCGGCGCTTGGGGGGACATCTGGTCGGGCAGACCAACTATCCGGAGTGCGTACTGGCCAGGGAACTGGCCATCTGCTACGCCACAGTCGGCGTCGTCAGCAACATGGCCGCAGGGATGAAGTCAGAACTGACGGCCACAGAGGTGCTGGAGAACCTGGGCAGTTTGGGGGATACCATCGCAAGGCTGTTTGAAAAGGTCGTTCTCTCTCTTCCCGATCGCTATGACTGTGCCTGCCGGCACGCCCTTGACGAAGCCTTCTTGTAGCCGAAGGCCCTGGGCTCGCCAACCGCACCCCGCGGTTCGAGGATTGCCGCCACCTCAGCTCACCAATCGAGTGTGGACCCTCAGTGGAAGCTCTTTCCGAAGGGTGTCAGCGCAAGCGACGCAAGCTTGAGATGCTGCTTCGCAAAGGGAATCCCGATGAGGGTGATCGCGCAGAACAGGCCGAAGATCAGGTGCGTCAGCGCAATCCAAATCCCGCCGATACAGATCCAAAGGACATTCATGAGGAGTGAAAGGCAACCTGTCGGACGCTTGATGTCGACGATCTCCTTGCCAAACGGCGTCAAGGAGAGAAGCGACAGCTTGATGCACTGAACCCCAAAGGGAATGCCAATGATTGTTGCGCACAAGAGGACGCCGGCGAACAGATACTCGAAAAACAGAAAGAGTCCACCCCCCAGCAAAATCCAAAGAACGTTTCCTAGAAGCGACATACAACCCCCTCTTCGCAGTTGGCTTCCATCAAGCATATCGCCAACGCAACCCGTTCACACAAAATCGATGTCCGGATGAAACCAAGCCATGGCCGCGAAACGGCCACAACGCTTCCACAGCACCCATCACCGATCAATCAGGGCACGTGTCGTCGCCTGCCCGAATAGCGATGGATCAAGCCGACGAGCGGCTGGAGGGATAGGAACGCAAAGAATCCCGCATAGAGAAGGGCAAGGGTCTTCCCATCGCGGAAGAGCAGCCAGATGAAAAGGCCGATCATCGCGCCACAATAGATGAGCAGAAGAGCCTGCCAGATCGGGTTCAGCGTCTCGCCGAGGTGTCGCCAGTAGTCTACAGGCGAGTTGGGAATGCTCACCCGTTCCATCGTTCGGGTCATCGGCCAAAAGAACGCGCGAGCGAGCGCCCACCCCGCGACCAAGGACCCAACGAACGCGGCGGCCTCGTAAAGCGCTGGCCACTCGTGGAGATCTACGGCCATGACCAGGAACCCAAGACCTATTCCGACCGCGATGCAGAGATTGCGGTAGATGCCGGCCGCTCGCCGAAGCCGGCGCTCTTGATGGCCTGATTCCACTCGATATCCGTGACGTCCGAACGCGCCAGGCGGATAAAAGAGCGTCGACCCATCGTCGAGCTGACGGAAATGGGCGACGGTGTGAACGCTCTCTCGGTCGCGCTTGTGCATGGACGTTCGAAAATGAGCCTCCGCCTTTGCTCGTTCCCGCATGTCGTACCAATCCGCCATCGGCTCCTCCTGTGCATTCCTCATGTGTTTAGATGAGTGTTCACGCAGTCATCCTGCATGCATCATAACAGATCGCTCACCGTCGCCGAAACCCCGGTCAGGCCACGCGCACGAGACGCACCAGGCTATAGGCATAGCCCAGCACCAGCGCTCCCACGAGACCGATGCCGATGTACAGGACGAACACGCGCTTCTTCACAACCCCCCACACGGCCGTCATCGCACAGATCGTGGTTACCGGACCGGCAATAAGAAATGAGAGGGCGGCTCCGGGGTCCATCCCGTGCTCAAGAAGCCCCCCGATCAGCGGAAGCGCCATCAGGTTTCCCGTGTACAGGGGGACACCAACGATCGCGGCCAAGGCTGGAGCCAGAGGATTCGAGGCACCAATCCATTGAGAAATCCACGCCTGAGGGACATAGAGTGTAATCAGCGCCTCAAGAAAGAACGCGAGCACGAGGAACTGTCCAACCCAGAGCGTTGCCGTGATCGATTCTGAAAGGGCTCGACGGAGTCGGCTCTCCGGCATCGCTCTCGATGCCGCGGTTGAACAGGCGCAGACGTCTTCATGATGCACATCACCTGGGGGAGCTCCCGCAATTCCGCAACCGCATGCAGAAGGGGCGTGGCGATGCGTTTCCAGGCAGCCGCAGGAATCGTGATCCAGCTCACCCGACTCTCCACAGCCGCCACAGGACGCTGGAGACGTCGGTCTCAGCTTGGTCAGTGCCTTGCGAAGTAGGACTCGGAGCCTAGGAAAGACGCGGAAGGGCTGTCCGCTCGCACTCGCGCCACGCCGAAGAAAGCCCTCGCCGATCCAGCCTCGTTGATCGAGCCAGCGGGTGAAAAACCCAGCGCCCAAGCTGACCAGCAACGTCGCGACCAATCGAGCGATCGCGAGATCCCAGCCGAGAAAAGCGGCGCTCATGAAGAAAATCTCAGGATCCATGGTCGGCGCAGCGATCCAAAACGACATCACCGGCGCCAATGGAATTCCGCCGATCAACATCGAGGCCACCATGGGAATGACCGTGCAAGAGCAGAATGGGCTAAACGCACCCGCAGCCGTCGCAATTAGGATGCCGGCGATCGGACGCGCGCTGAATGCGCCCTTGAGACGCGAGGCCACGCCCGAGGCTCGAAGGATGACAGCCAGTGGAATACTGATCAGCAAGAGCGGCCAAACATGTCCGAGGTTTTCCAGGATGACCCGCCCGATTTTCACTAGCTCGTGCACGGAGGCTCTCCTTCCGAGCACGTCTTCGCCGTTCGCGTCGCCAACGCATACGACCATCCCATGACGTTCTGAGAGAAGGCCGCGAGTTCATCGAGATCGATCCAGCAACAGCGGCGAACGCCGTTGGGTTCGTGAAACACGAGTCCCGCCTTTTGCAGCACGGACAGGTGTTGGGAAACCGTGGCCTGGGAGAGCGGCAATCGTGCAACGAGATCTGACACAATCGACTCAGGATGCTCAGCGAGGATCTCAAGAATCCGAACACGCGTCGGATTGGCGAGGGCACCGAATTTCGCGACCAGATCCTCTTTCATCGTTTCGGGAAAGCGGTCTAGTTTCATCGAATCACCATCGTAAATTTACGATAGATTAGCTGGCAATACAATACGACAGTGTCGACCAAATGGGTATTAGTAAGAATTTCTTCATCGTCGGATGACAATGAAATCGTACCCTATCCCATGTTCCGTGTGCCACGGAGGATCGAATGTGTCCGTTGAAGGCGCCGTACGTCCCAGCGCTAAAGACCAACGTCCAGATCTTCGGCCGAACCGTTTGGAGAAAGAGACACGCTATCGCCAAATCCGACCGCGCTCAGCCAATGCCACGTCCCCTTCAGTCCGATGCCCATTCACAATCAAACCCGTGCTAGGCCGAAGGACGGCGCACATCGGGAAATCGCGTATTGGAATAGGAGAATTGCATTCGATGAAACCGCCACTCACCGTCGTTCAGCACAGCAACCGCCGTGAACCGAAACGGCCACACAAAGGTCTCTCCCATCGGCATCTCGAAGTAGATGTCAGCGCCCAAGCGCGAAATCTCAAGCATTTTCTGCTCAGGCGTAAGATCTTCGTTCTCGATCGTATTGCCGGCTTGAGAGAGGAACATCGCCGGGATGTTTTCGAATGGAATTTGCAACGTAGCCGTCGCCGACGTTGACAACCACGCGACATCTCCGACGACTTGGATACGAGCCTTGTCAACGTCGAAGACAACGTCACCCCACCCCTTCCAATCATCCTCGATCAGACATCGAACTGCGTCACGTCCGATACACCATTCGTCTTCGCCGGCCTGGAGCCCCTTCGTTCCAATGGCTTCGATCTCATCACTGGCGTCGAATAGGCGCATGAACGCATCCAGCTTGTCCGTGTTGCGTTCCGTATACCCTGCCTGGAATTTCCGCAGCAATTCTCGAACCGCATCTGTCGTCACATCATCCTCCTCATAATGCTCCTAACCTAACCGTGAGTGGTGTGATCGAACCATTGGGTTCACTATCCGGTCCGGTGGAACTAGAAGTTCCGGCTTAACTCCTCGACGGCCGCCGCCATCGTTCCATCACGTCTGGATTTCGCCCAACTGACAATGGCCGTGCCGACGATTGTCGCACCTTTCGCGCGGCATCGTTGCTTCATCTGCTTCAGCGCTCGATTCCCACCCATCCATGGAAAGGGGAACTGCTGCGTCAGCAAGCACGCCACCTTCTTTCCGGACAGCGAGGCCGTACCCTCCAAGTATCGAACCATAATCCGGCAGAGGGAGAAGGCTTCCACCCATCCGGCAAAGACAACGGCCTCATAGGGAGAGGGGTCCGGCACCTTCTCAAGTTGGAACGTCTTCGGATTCGGCGATCCATCCCCAGCGATTGTCACTCGATCAATCGTTGCTGCATGCCCCTGCCCAATCAGCCGGTCCTTTAGCATCTCACAGACCTCAAGGGTGTGCCCTGTCTGTGAATTGACAATGATCCCGATATTCATCCTTACCTCCTGACATCGCGAACACTACATCATCCCTTCAGCCGCAGAAATTGCAATCACCGACCACTCCCCTCAGAATGAATGGAAGACCATGCCAAAAATCGTAGATAAGCCTCAGCGACGACGCGACATTGCACAAGCCGCCTTAGCGCTGTTTTCCAGCAAAGGCTTCGCTCGAACCAGCGTTCGGGAGATTGCGGAAGCCTGTGGAATGGCCAAGGGATCCATCTACGATTATTTCGCGAGCAAAGAGGATGTGCTTGGAGAGCTCGTCGCCATGGCGCTTCGTGACTGGCAGGATGAAGTTGAGCGCCTCAAGGCATCGGCCCAGCCTCCCGATCGACTGATCCGAGAATTGCTGGCCACCACCGTTCACCGCATGGCCGACCGCAACAGCTCGCTGCTGATGTTCTTTGCCTTTCTAAGACGCGACGATCCTCCAAGCCCCCAACAGCGTGAGCTCCTCGCCTCAATCCAAGCGCTCTCAACTGAAACGACGATAACACTGGAAACGTGGCTCATCGACGGCATGAATCGCCGCATCTTCTCATCGGCGATCCGTCCTGCGCAGGACGCCGCCGTTCTCATGGGGGCCGTGGATGGGCTGTTCCTTCGCCATCGGCAGGGATTGGAACCACGGAACCTTTCTCAGGGCTTGCATCGCTTTCTTGACGTGTTCCTGGAGGGCCTGGCGGCGTAGACCCCGCATCGCATCATTGACTTTGGTTTGTCGATCTTTATAATGACCGGTCGGTCGGTCATAATAGACCGCGCGACCCAAAGGAGACACCATGAGCACTCAACACTCGACACGTGCATCCGAATCGACGTCCGGATTTCGGCGGAAGCTATCCGCCATGGAGCGAATGTCCCTCCACATGCCCAATCCAAATGTCGTCGTCGTCGCACAGCTATCCGAGCAATTGTCTGCTGGCGCGATTCAGCGAGGTCTTCCCGCACTCTGCCAGCGGCATCCACTGCTTGCTGTCCGCACGGAGGTAAAGGAGAATGGCGATGCATGGTTCACCACGGATCATGTCGGGTTGCCGCCCGTCCACGATGGAGATCTTCCAGCCGAGGCATCGTGGCGGTCCTTTGTCGCAGCAGAGCATCGTGAACGAATCGACTGGCTCACCGGCCCAATGGTTCGATTTCGCCTCCTCCAGCATGCGGGTCGGTCGATCTGCATGGTGGTCGCACATCATTCCATCTGTGACGGCCTCTCGCTGGTCTACGTTCTTCGGGACCTACTGGAGTGGGTCTGGACCGGAGATTTCGGCGAGCACGATTCGCGGTCCGTTGCCCTCCGCGATGCCGCGCCCCCCCTAAGATCATCGTTCCTCGAGAAGGCGATGCTGGGCGCGATGAGCCGCAAGTGGAAAGCTCAGAACGTTCACTTCCGGCCTGGGGATTCGATCCGTTTGCACGAAGCATTCTGGACGTCGCATCAGAGTGCCGTTTGGACAGCGTCGCTCGGCGCAGACGAAACGAAGAAACTCGTTCAGCTCTGCCACGCCGAATCCATCAGCATTGGGAACATCATCAACGCAGCTTTCCTGAAATCGCAAGCACAGCTTCAACCCAACCGTGACATCAATAAGACGACGCTTGTTGCGGCCAGCATTCGGCATCTCCTTGCACCGAAAGCGGGCCAAGCCCTTGGGTTCTATGCAACTGGGGTTCGCGTCGGCTATTCCTACAACGTGCGCCAGTCGCTGCGGACAAATGCTCGCGCATTTAGCCAGCGTCTGACCCCACTCCTCACCCCAAAGACCCTGTTCGCGATGATGCGGCTGGCGCCTCTCGATCCCGGACTCATCGACGCCCTCGCCTATGCCAGGGGGGGCCTGTGCGACCAGCCTCTGGCTGTACGTTTCCTCAAACGCACGGGCAAAGATCGGGTGATGGCCGGCTTGCTGATGTCCAATCTCGGCGCTGTTCCCATCAACTCAGAGCTACGTCCTCCCGTCGTCGACGCACTCTACGGTCCCATGGTCCTCTCCGACTCCACCGAGAAATATGTAGGCGCTGTTACCGTGGGAAATCGTCTTCACCTCAGCGTGTCCTACGATTCGTCCGTTGTAGATCGCGTGCGGCTCGAGGCCATTGGGGAAAGCGCCGTCGACGAGCTTCGCTCGCTGGCGACGGCCAGATCCTAGCCTTAGGAAAGGCTGGCAAGAGGCCGATCGCCCCCTCGCCATTATTCGAGGCATCGGAGCCACGCTAGCGTGAACCCTGGCCTCTCCTCCCGCACTCTCCCGGGCTTCGCATGTGCTTGAGAGAAGACGCGGAAACGGCTAGGGGACGACGCTCAGTGCCAACTCGATCATCCGTGTGAAGGTTCGCTCCCGTTCTTGTGACGACGCGCTGGCGCCCGTCACAAGGCTGTCGCTCACCGTCAGCACGGACAGCGCGTCAACACCATACTTGGCGGCCAACGTGTACAACCCGGCTGATTCCATTTCAACGACCAAGACGCCAAATGCCGCCCACAGCTTCCACGACTCGGGATCGTCGTGATAGAACGTGTCCGAGGTCAGGATATTGCCGACGCGAGTTGGGATGTTCTGGGCCTGAGCGACACGATACGTGGCGTGAAGCAGATCGAAGCTCGCCGTGGGCGCATAATCCATCCCCCCGAAGCGAAGCCGGTTGATCTGGGAGTCCGTCGATGCCGACATCGCCAGTACCAGATCCCCCACCTCAAGCTCCGGCTGCAGGGCCCCGCACGTCCCGACACGGACCAACGTCTTGACATCGTACTCCGTGATCAGTTCATTGACGTAAATCGAATGCGACGGCACGCCCATTCCCGTTCCCATAACGGAAACTCGCTTCCCACGGTAGGTTCCCGTGAACCCAAGCATTCCTCGAACCTCGTTGAAGCAGACGGGATTTTCAAGCCACGTTTTCGCGATAAACCGCGCACGGTACGGATCGCCCGGCAATAGAATGCTGGGCGCAATCTCGCCGGGCTTGGCGCCAATATGGATACTCACGTGTCCTCCTTTGAACCCTGCTCTTGATTCCTCGTTCCACAGTTTAGTGGAAGCCGATGCGAGAAGACATCGTGCCGCTCCCGTTCATAGACCATCCTTCCACATGGTTTGCTCGACATGCGGGCTCGACATCCACTCGATTCTCTGCCTCGAACGGTCATCGCTCACTCGCCACGTCCGCGTTCTTCGAAAGCACCGAAGGCCATCGTCCGACGATGCATCGCCTTCCTGCTGGCACGCTGGATTGGAACTTGGCGATTCAAACGGTAAAGTCTCCGGGGCGCATTCGCCGCCGACTCGGGGAAGGGGCAAGAATGGACCACGATAAGGAAGGCCTGCTTCGAGCCATCGATGATCCTCATCTGAAGGATGCTCGCCCGTGTCCGTTTTGCGGCCTCCGGCAACTCTGCTTATGCCCCGGTCCTGTGACGATGTATCGACGGCAAACCTACCGTGTCGTATGTGGGATGTGTTCCGCGAAAGGTCCTCTTGGATTATCCACGGAACACGCCATCCAACGCTGGAACGGAGAGAAACCTGGGCTAGCAAACTATGTTGATGAAAGCACCTCAGGCCCGATCTCGGACATGCTCTAGCCGCGGCAAACGTTACCCGCCTGCGAAGACGGCGTGTAGCGCTTGATGGATCGCTCCCAGATGAGCGGCGGAATGAGCCAGGATGGCCAGTGATGCGCCGATATCATCCTCTCCCTCCCATTCCTCGACAGTTTCAATGGCAGCGATGGTGGAATCATAAGCCATCTTCAAATCAGCCTTCGTTTGGCTCCATGCCACCTCGTCAACGCGCCGCCGTTGCCAGCTTGCTTCCCAATCAACGTTGTCACTCGAGATTCCCCGTATGCAGTTGGTCAAAACGCCAAGGTAATAGCTGATATGGGCGACATGGCCAGCAAGGGTTGCCCCATTGGGCGAGATTGACTCTGAGGCTTGTTCAGGCGATACGTCAGCCAATGTTTGAAACAACGATCGATCACGGGTCAGAAAAAACCCTTGCGTTTTCACGAACGTTTCCGACAGAAGGTCAAGAAGCTCCTTCACAAATGCTGCTTCACAGATCGCATAGACCACAGGTCCTCCTCGCGTGGTTGCCCTCGTCTCCCTCGTTGTCCCCTAAGGACACTTTGAGTCAACTACCCAAATTGGATTTCCCTCTAGATCTGCAATCCCACCATACCAGAACTGGTCGGTTTCATCCAGCGCTGGCCCGAAGGTGACAGCCCCGCCCCGTTCGGGCAGCATCGTAAACAAAGCGCGGACATCCTCGACTTCGATCTGCATCAGCACCGTCGCGTTCTTTCGGTCGCCAGGGACAACGCCCATCTCCTTTGCCGGAGCAATGCCAATGTGTACCCCACCCTCGCTTTCCAAGTTGCAATAGCGATAGCCGTTCTCAAATCGCTTGGTCTCACGGAAACCCAGCACCTGGACGTACCAATCGACGAGCGCATCGTAGTTCTCTGCCAGAATCACCGTTTCACGCTGGACAAGCCTCACTTTACCCTCCGATCACGCGTCTTCCGGGCCTCGTTCGGGCCCCTCATCCGTTTCAGCAGCGACACTTGGCCATTGTGATACACCGAGTGCTCAATGGCACCCAATAGCACCTCGGCGAAGGTGTGTTTCGATCGAGAGGACACTGGCTGATCAAGGCGGGCTCGGTCAAATCCTTCGACGGCTCCCAACAGGAGTTCTCGTTCATCTCGCACCAAGGCACGATCAGCGGCCCACGCGTCGTGTGAGGGCGCGGCCGGAGGATTCGGCCAGTTCGAGGGAGCCCTTGGGAATCCTCCCTTGGGGCCGTTGACAAGCATTCGACGCACAGCATATTCCCAATACGCGATGTGCAGGGCAAGCTCCCAAATACTGTGCTTAACGCCCTCCGGCTTCCAGAGGGCGCGCTCCCATGATACGTTCCGCAGGTTTCCGGATGGCGAGGGACCACCAAACCACCGTCCCGCCTTCGTTTCAAGTCCATGATGAATTAGATCGATCGTTTTCTCAGGCATCGCCGCCTCCTCGCACAATCCTACACCAGGTGCAGCAGATGATGCGCGTTCAGGCCGAAGTGCCTCGGCCCGAGGCGAGCCGGTTTGCAAGCACGGCCATGCTCAGGACAAAGAGAACCAGGGTCAGCCCTTGTGATACGAAGGCCGATGCGCCGAACAAGAGCACGCCCACCATCACGTACAGATAAGCGCCGTAGTACTTGCCAAGCCAGTCATAGCGGAGGTTTCCTCTCGGCGATGTCGCGAAAAACATCACGGCGACAACACAGGGAACACCGGGAACCCATGTGGGGAGCGCTCCATTGAATGCGAGAACGCCCAAGAGTCCGATTGTGACAACCATATCGGCAACGGCATCCATGTACGCGCCCCAGCGAGAGGCTACCCGCCATCGACGTGCCAACCGGCCATCCAGCCAATCGCTCAACACGACCAGGCCATAAAGGAGTAACGTTGCCGTCGACTTCCCCTGCATCCACGCGAAGCCGATGACAGGAAGCAGCGCGATGCGCAGCCCAGAGATCGCGGACGGAATCCAGCGAAGGCGGTTTGATGCCCCCTCTTCAGGAGGTCGATGCGAGGACACGTTAGCTCGGCACTCGATGATCCAGCCCATCCACAACACGGGTGAGCAGATCCACAAAGTGTCGCTGGTGTGCCTCTTCGCCGAGGCTATCCAGAATCCGTACCGCCAGCTCGCGCTCGGATCGCGCATGCATGTCCATGTAGGCCTTCCCAGTCTCCGTCAGCTGCACTCCATACGAGCGGCGATCCCGGTCCGTAAGCGTCCTTTTCAACAGATCGTGCCTCTCCAACCGATCGATCACGCTCGTCAGCGTACTGTGCGGCATGTGCAGGACTTCTCTAATCTCACGCAGAATAATGTCATCGCGTTCGTCGACCATCTTTAGAACCATTCTGTCGCCGAGGGAGAGCGGAAGACATTCGTCGGAGATGCGATCATACTCCGACTGAAGTGCGAACCAGGCTTGCGCGATCACCCGGCGAACGCTTTCAATCCGTGCGGGGTCAATGGGCGAACGACCTGTCATGATGACTCCTCTTCCGATAGCTATGACGAATATCGTTTTATTCGATACTCGTCATGCTAAGCACTGCGGCGGCACTGAGCAAGAAAAGTGAGGATTAACAGCAAAAGGGCCCAGCAAAGCTGGGCTCTTTCACGTCAATACCACCTTGTCTACAGAGCAGAGATCTTCTTGCGCAGGCCATCCTCGCTTTTGATGACGATGCGGTAGCGACTCTTGTCGAGGATACCCTCGCGCGCAAAACGATTGAGAGCCAGCGTCGTATTCTCACGCGCCGAGCCGATCATATCGGCGAGTTCTTTGTGCGTCACCGAGATGCCGATCAAGATGCCTTCCTTGGTCTCCACGCCATAATCGTCGGATAGCTTGAGGAGTTGTCGGGACAGCCGTGCCTGGATGTCTCGGAAGGCCAGATCTTCGAGCGTCTCTTCGAATTCTTTCATCCGCGCCGCGAAGTGATGGACGAGCATGGGAAGCCCGGTCGTATCGTCCTCCATCACGGAAAGGAATCGTTTCTTCTCGATGCTCCGAACCACGGAATCCTCGATCGCCGAAGCCAGGTGCCGACGGAGCGTCTCTCCGACAAGGCACATCTCTCCAAAAATCTCGCCTTCATCAACGATGCGCAACGTAAGTTTCTTGCCGGATTCATCGAGATAGGCAAGTTTGACGCGCCCGGATTCCACCAGATAAATGGTGCTGCTCGGTGTGCCTGGATGATAAATCGTCTCGCCGCGATCAAGCTCGAGAAGGTCGCCGCAATTGGCGAGCAGCTCGGTAAAACTGATCTTCTTATTCGTGGTCGTCGAAAACATCCATCCTCCCTCTGTTCTGTACCGAAAGACTATCGGGTCGAAGAGAGAACGGGCAGGAAGACCAGCCGGTTTTCATGACCAATTGCAGCGGAAAAAGGGTAACGCATGTCACCTAGTTGTGGGACGGCGGGAAATGGGATGAAAAGGGACAGCGCGATAAGCAGATTCGATTCGTTGTGTGTTGTTGGTCTGTACTCCCTAGAAAGGAGGTGATCCAGCCGCAGGTTCTCCTACGGCTACCTTGTTACGACTTCACCCCTCTTGCGAAGGTTACCCTCGGCGCCCTCAGAAGAGCGACTTCAGGTACCCCCCACTCGGTTGGTGTGACGGGCGGTGTGTACAATCCCCGAGTACATATTCACCGCGGTATGGCTGACCCGCGATTACTAGCGATTCCGGCTTCATGTGGTCGAGTTGCAGACCACAATCCGAACTGGGGAAGGTTTTTTGAGATTGGCTCCACCTTGCGGTATTGCGACCCTCTGTACCTCCCATTGTAGCATGTGTGTCGCCCTGGGCATAAGGGACATGATGACTTGACGTCATCCCCGCCTTCCTCCGGCTATTCACCAGCAGTCTCACTAGAGTCCCCGGCATTATCCGCTGGCAACTAGTGACAAGGGTTGCGCTCGTTTCGGGACTTAACCCTACATCCCACGACACGAGCTGACGACAGCCATGCATCACCTGTACTAGCTCCCAACCCGAAGGAAGGGTCATCCCTGTTTCCAGTTCTTACCACTAGTATGTCAAGCCCAGGTGAGGTTCTTCGCTTATCATCGAATTAAACCACGTGCTCCACCGCTTGTGCGGGGACCCGTCAATTCTCTTGAGTTTTAGCCTTGCGGCCGTACTCCTCAGGCGGTTCACTTAACGCGTTAGCTCCGGCACCGAGAAATATAGGCTCCCGACACCAAGTGAACATCGTTTGGGGCGTGGACTACGGGGGTATCTAATCCCCTTTGCTCCCCACGCTTTCACGCTTCAGCGTCGGTAGTAGGCCAGAGAGCTGCCTTCGCCATCGGGGTACCTCACAGTATCTACGCATTCCACCGCTACTCTGTGAGTTCCGCTCTCCTCTCCTACACCCAAGCCGGACAGTATCACAAGACCTTCCAGGGTTAAGCCCTGGGATTTCACAAATGACTTATCCAACCGCCTAGACGTCCTTTACGCCCAGTAATTCCGGATAACGCTCGCATCCTTCGTCTTACCGCGGCTGCTGGCACGAAGTTAGCCGATGCTTATTCCTGAGGTACCGTCATCGGATGGGCATTTCCTCCCAACCTTATTCTTCCCTCAGAAAAGGGGTTTACAACCCGAAGGCAGTCATCCCCCACGCGGTGTCGCTGGATCGGACTTGCGTCCATTGTCCAAGATTCCCCACTGCTGCCTCCCGTAGGAGTCTGGGCCGTATCTCAGTCCCAATGTGGCTGATCGTCCTCTCAGACCAGCTATCCATTATCGCCTTGGTAGGCCATTACCCTACCAACAAGCTAATAGAGCGCAGCCTCATCCCCTTGCGACGGCAGGACCGCCTTTGGGACGGAGTCATCAACTCCGCACAATATCGGGTATTAGCCATCCTTTCGAATGGTTATCCCCGTCAAGAGGGCAGATTAGCTACGTGTTACTCACCAGTTCGCCGCTCCGTGACCGGTCGTCAGACCCCGAAGGGAAATCAGTCCGGCTCGATCGCACGACTTGCATGTGTTAAGCGCACCGCTAGCGTTCATCCTGAGCTGGGATCAAACTCTCTCAGTTTATGTTTTGATCCTTATACATCGAAAATCGATGGGTGTTACATCGAATCAGGTGTTGCAAAGAACACAACTATCACGCTATCCACTTTTCAAAGACCAACAAGCAGGGAGGAAGTATAGCGGGGGTCATCGGGACTGTCAAGGAAAATCCGAGAATGCCCGAACCCCCGTACCTATCTGTCTTCCTCGTTGACGGAATACTACACAATGGCCTAAGGTAATGCAAGGCGATTGGAGGAGGCTTGCGTGAAACGAACCATTGGCATTCTGTCAGGAGGCGACTCCCCTGAACGATCCGTCTCCCTGACATCGGGAAGAGGCGTTTACGAAGCACTGCAGGCTCGCGGACACGAGGCGAGGCTGCTTGAGATCGCCTCACTCGACGATCTCGTGCCGGCGTTAAACGGCATCGACGTGGTGTTCAACGTCCTGCACGGCGGCGCTGGCGAGGATGGAACGGTCCAGATGTTGCTCGACGTTATGGAGATTCCCTACGCCGGATCCGGTCCACTGGCCAGTGCACGCGCCATGGATAAGGCGCAGGCCAAGGCGTTGTTCCGTTCCAAGGACCTGCCTACGCCGGATAGCGTGACCGCGACAGCGGCCACCCTTGAGGACGCCTTGCGCGACGCCGAGACGCACCTCGCTTTCCCGCTCATTGTGAAGCCTCAATCGGGCGGGTCGACCATCGCCGTGTCTCGCGTCTCCAATGCCACGGCGCTTCGTGCCTCCGTCCTCGCCATTCTCGATGCGTTCGATGCCGCACTGATCGAATCCTTCATCTCGGGACGTGAGCTGACCGCCGGCATCCTGCGGATCGACGATGAAGACATCGCCCTGCCCGTGATCGAAATTCGCTTTACGCATGAGCTGTTCGATTTCGAGGCGAAGTACACGGACGGCGAAGCCGAGTTCCTCGCGCCGGCGCCCATCGCCGATGAAACCGCTTCCCAGGTCCAGTCCATCGCCCTCGAAGCGCATCATGCCTTGGGGTGTCACGGCTATTCCCGCGTTGATTTCAGGCTCGGCGAAGACGGAGTCCCGTACCTGCTGGAAGTCAATACGCTTCCCGGCATGACGCCGTTGTCCGACTTGCCGCGTGCCGCCGCGCTCATCGGAATCGACTACGGCGACCTGGTCGAACGAATGCTCAAAACCGCAACGACGGTTCGCCCGGCTTCGCGCACGCAGGAAGGGGAAGTTCAACAGGGAGAAGAAGAGGAGTAGAGATGAAAGAGATCGATCGCATCCGCGAACAGATGAAGCACCTCTTTATCGAGAAGGATTGGGTGGGGATCGCGATCGAGGAACTCCTTGCCGACATCCCCGCCGAACAGGCGCGCCTCGTTGTTGCGCCTTGGCGGCACAGCATCTGGGAGATTGTGCTCCATCTTCGAACCACGCAGCAGCTCATCTTGGATCACGTTCGCCGCATCGATCGCCCTTTCCAACCGGGAGACGACTGGCCGAGCGTGCCGGATCCCTCATCCGCAGCGTGGGAAAAGACCAAGAAGGACCTCTTGGCCGCAGACGAGGCGCTGCGAGCCGAACTCCAGGGATTTCCCGACGATGCCTTGGGAAAACAGCTCACAACGTGGGGAAGATCGGCCTACAACGACTTCCACGGCTACATCAAGCATGCCTATTACCATGCCGGACAGATCGGCGTCCTCAAGCGCCTTGCCGTCGGAGCGCAAGGGCCGTCTTCGACCTGAAATCATCCCTACAGCTCCGAAATACAGACGCTCCACTCGTTTGAAGAGAACGACTCGAATGGGGACAATACGGCCCGGTTGACGGGCGAGAGGTCGGCCCTGAGAACGGACCTCGTGAGCGCCTCGGAGGTGTCACACCATGCGTAGCGTATCGGATCGATCGCGAGCTTTGAAAGGCTCGCCAATCCGGCGGCTGGTCCCTTTTGCCACCGCAGCCAAGAAGCGCGGTATCCACGTCTATCATCTCAACATCGGACAACCCGACATTCCGACGCCCGAGTCGTTTATGCGCGGCGTCCGCGAGGCAGATATCGACGTCCTCAGCTACGCGCCTGCGCCCGGCATCCACGCAACCCTCGAAGCGTTGATCGCGTTTTACGCGGACATGGGCGTGGCGCTTTCCGACGATGAAATACGGATCACGATCGGCGGGTCCGAAGCCTTTGCTTTTGCGCTTCAGATCACGTGCAATCCGGGGGATGACGTGCTGGTTCCCGAACCCTTCTACCCGAACTACAACGGCCATGCCGTGATGAACGGCATCAACATCGTTCCGATTACCACGAAGGTGGAGGAGGGGTTCCATCTCCCACCGATCGAGGAGATCCGTGAACAGGTTTCGCCCAAGACGAAGGCCATTCTTTTCTCCAACCCCGGAAATCCGACCGGCGTCGGCTACACCCGGGACGAACTCAAGGGATTGGTCGACCTCGCGATTGAGCATGACCTCTTCGTGATCTCGGACGAACCGTATCGAGAGCTCATGTACGAAGGTCATGCGACGAGCATTCTCGAGTTCCCGGAACTCGGCGAGCGCGCCATCCTGGTGGACTCCATCTCCAAGCGCTTGTCCGCCTGCGGCGCCCGGATCGGCTGCATCGTCAGCCGCAACCCGGAGGTCATCGCCGCCGTGGACAAGCTCTGCCAAATCCGCCTTTCGGCGCCGACGTTCTCGCAACTCGGTTTGGTGAGCTTCCTCAATGACCCGGACTACGCAACGGCGATCGAAGACATTCGAACCCAATTCCATTCTCGCCGAGACACCCTGTTTGAGGCGCTTCAGACCATTCCCGGCGCCGTCTGCCGGAAACCCGAAGGCGCGTTCTACATCTTCGTCAAATTCCCGCAGATCGATGACTCCGAGGAATTCGTCAAGTACATGCTCAATGAGTTTGATCTCGATGGCGAGACGGTCATGGTCGCTCCGGGAGCCGGGTTCTACGCCACGCCAGGCGTCGGACACGACGAAGTTCGCATTGCCTATGTCCTTGAGGAATCGAAGCTGTTGCGCGCCGTGGAGATCCTCAAGGCGGGGATTGAGGCCTATGCGGCCTCCCGAGAAGGCGCCGTCACCACAGCAGGATGAAGGAGCGCCTGGACAAGGTCATCAAGCAGCGCCGGCTCATCCGTAGCCGCTCGCGTGCGCAGCGCATGATCGAAGCCGGACGCGTCAAGGTCGACGGCCGCATCATCAACCGTCCCGGGCATCCCATCGATGTTGAGGCGGAGATCGACATCCTCTCCTTCGAGAAGTACGTCAGCCGGGGCGGCGAGAAGCTCGAAGCCGCCCTGGAGCAGTTCCGCATCGATCCACGCCACCGCGTCTGCCTCGACGTCGGCGCTTCCACCGGCGGATTTACGGACTGCCTGCTTCAGCGCGGAGCCAAGAAGGTCTATGCCATCGATGTTGGGCACGATCAGCTTCATCCTCGCTTGCGCCGCCATCCCAACGTCGTCGCTCGCGAAGGCCTTAATGCCCGCTATCTTGAACCCCAGGATGTCGACGACCCCATCGAACTGATCGTGATCGACGTGTCGTTCATCTCCCTAAAGCTGATCCTTCCGCCACTGCAGGATATCCTCACACCCTCAGGCGACATCATCGCACTCGTCAAGCCTCAGTTTGAGGTCGGGAAGAACGCGTTGCCCGACGACGGCGTCGTGAAGCGCGAGGACGATAGGCAGGCCGTGCTCGACAACCTGTCCGCCTTCATCGAGAACGAGACACCGTGGCATCTCGCGAATCAGATGCCCTCCCCCATCGAAGGCGGCAAGGGCAACGTCGAATACCTGTTTCACCTCACGGGCCGAAGCTAAGCCTCTGGTTGCAGAGCAATCGGGATCTTCTTCTCAATCCAAAGCGCGGCCAACCATGCGATCGTCAATCCAGTGATCACATGCAGCAGTGTGAACGCGACGCCGAAGAAACTGAGTTCGTAGAGCAGGATGGGCGCCTTAATCGTGGACCATGCTCCGAGCAAGAGGATTCCATTGGCAAAACGAGCGCCTTTTCGAATGAGCATCGCCACGATCGGGAACGCTACATAAAGCGGCCCCGCTGCAACGGCGCCCAACGCCAAGGCCCAGAAGGCTCCCGCAATGCCCGAATCGGCGCCCATGTGCCTGACGACACGCTCTCGCGGCACCCACACATCGAAAAGGTGAACGAGCACAAGGATCGGCGGGAGGATCGAGAGCATCGTACCGGCGCTCGTCCAGGAAAGTGACAGCGCACGAAGCCCGCTACTTCGATTCACAAGCAGCAAAGCAATGAGTCCGCTGGCGATCAACAGAAGCTTGGCGTACGACCGAAGGCGCTTCATCTCCACCTCGTCATCAAGAGAAGAAGCAAGCCGAAGCTCGCTGAGGCGAGCACAACGCCGAGATTCCTCGCCACAGCGAATCGCGTCCCAAAGAACTTTCTCTCCAGCGGGAAAGTCAGGACGCCAACACCCATCAGCGCGGAGATGAAGATGCCGGTCTGCATCAACCCCGCTCCGTTTTCAAGCAGCGTCGCCCCCAGGGGAAAGGCGATGAAGCTGGGAAGCAGAGAGACGGATCCGAGGATTAGGGCAATCAACGCGCCGAGAAGGCCCGATGTATCGCCAAGGCGCTGCGAGATCGTTTCCGGGGGAATGATCGCCAACGAAAGCCCGACAAGTAGAAGGATAAACACCATCTCCGGAAGAAGCTTCAAGAAGGCCATCCAGGACTTTCGCAAAGCCGTTCGCGTCTTCCCTGCATCAACAATGGCGGATACGAGAAGAAGAAGGCCAACGCCACCATAAAGCCAGAGTGGATTCATCGATCGCTCGCCTCGGCGTCATGGGGCGGCGAAGGAATACCTGGCGAACTGTCCCCCTCCATGCGCGTCAACCAGAGCTGAAGGTTCTCGGCACATTGATGGATGCTTTCGCGATAGCCATTGAGCGCTCGGCGGCCTTGCTTCGAGATCCTGTACACCTTTCGAACCGGGCCAGGAGACGATGCATCGACCCTGGCCTGGATCAAACCTTCACGCTCCAGCGAGGCCAACGTTCGATACACAATGGCGCTATCCATCCGATGATGGGGAATCCAATCGCTTAGACGTTCCAGAAGCTGCGATCCATAGCCATCCTTCTCCGCTAGCAGCAGCAAAAGAAACGCAGGAGCGAATCGTCCAACACGGCGTTGCATGTCCGTCCTCCCCTTAAGCTGTCTAAGACATCTAACTGTCTCAGACAGTTTATCAACGAAACGCACTTGCTACCAGCCTGCGTAGACGTATTACGATGTCGAACGCGCCGAGAGGCGATCCACAAGACGTGCAATCAGCTGTTCCTGGTTAAGACACAGGGTGGGGTTGTCATTCTCGTCAAGCAGCTTGTCGACCAATGCGTCCAGGGTCTTTCCCACTTCCCATTCCGTTCCAACCAAATAGCGTAGCTTCGGTTCACCCGAAACCAAGGCATGGAGGACGGCATCCGCAACCGCTTCCGGCGGCGACAGCCTTCGATTCGTTTCGGATTCTTCCGCTTCATCGTCGCGGGAAGGAGGATTCAGGAGGGCGTCGGCCAGCGACTGGCACTCCTCCACGAACGGAGGCTTCGCCTTTCTGCACCGCGCCACGGTTCCCGGCAACGAGGCGTCTCCGATGGACGTCGCCACACCGCCCGGCTGAACGATCGACGCCTTGACACCATATCGCTCCAGTTCCAAGCGTAGCGTCTCGGTATAGGACTCCAACGCATGCTTGGTCATGGTATACGGCCCGAAGTAGGGCTTGGACATCATGCCGCCACGCGAGCCGATGTTCACAATGCGCCCTCGCGATTCCAACAAGAAGGAAAGAAAGGCATTGGTCATTCGATGCGGACCAAAGACATTCACGTCGAAAATCTGTCTAAGGGCGGCATCGTCCCAGGTGTTCAGCATGCCGAGTTCTCCAATTCCGGCATTGTTGACCAACCCGAATAGGCCATGGCCACGATTCTTCACCGTCTCAACGGCTTCATGAATCTGCTCGGGAATCGTGACATCGACTCGTAAAGGGATGGCGCCAGGGATTCCCTTGAGTTTCTCAACATCCGAGTCCTTGCGAATCGTCCCATAGACGATATGTCCACGCTCGGCCAAGGTACGGACCACACAGTGCCCGATCCCAGCGCTGGCGCCAGTAACGAGAACGGCTCGGGTTTCACGCATTGTCTTCCTCCAGTCACGAATGGGTTACCGTTTTGCGTGGCGATCTTCGAGAGAGTAATCCTCTGCATTCGATTCCGTCTTCTTCTCCAGCAAATAGGAGGGATGCTGCAAGCCGGTGGGCGCATAGAACTCTTCATGGGTAAACACGAATCCAAGCTTGCAGAGAAGGCTTCTCGATGCTGTATTCTCTGGGTGGTGGCCGGCGAATAACGCCCTTGCACTCAGTTTTTCGAAGGCATACGCAATGACAGCACGCGCGCCTTCCAAGGCAAACCCACATCCCCAGAAGCAGGGATGCAAGTGGATGCCCAATTCGTAAGCGCCGCTTTCAAGATCGTACGGACGCAGCCCACAGCAGCCAACGAGTTCCTCCGTTTCGCGCTCAAAGACAGGCCAGTATTGAACGCCGAACTGTTTTAACCGCTGAATCTCCGCGTGCAACCGTTCACCGATCTCATCCTCTGTGAAGGTTCCCGTCGCCGAAATGTGCTGAGCAACTTGGGGATCGCCCCAAAGCGCGAGAGCCAAGGGGAGATCCGAGGCACACCATACCCGAAAGATCAAGCGCTTCGACTGCGGAAGGCTCACGGCACCCATTCCATGAATACGATTTCCGGCTGGCCGAGAACTCCGGACTGCTCCTGCGCGTCCGGAACCTCCTCTGAGGTCACGAAGCGCTTCGCAGCCTCCAAATCGATCACCTGGAACCAAGCAACAACGTCCGTCGCGTCATCGAGGTTTCGTACAACCCGTTCCAGAATCAGCCCAGCGTCTCGCTGAGCGTCTGCATGACTGTCAAAAACGGCTTTCCACCGGTCAAAATCCGCCACACGCTGACGAGCCAGTAGGTAGAACATGTTGCCCCTTTCCATGCAACAAGTGAGGATAAGCGTCGAGATCCGTTGCATCCACCGGTACGTCACGCACATTGCCGGCAAGCGCATTCTTTCTCGAAAGGGAGGTTCGGTTGATTCTTCAAACTCGACGGTTGATCCTGCGCGAACTCACGCTTGAGGATCTCGAACCGCTCTACCGCATTCTTTCCGATCCGATCGCGATGGTCCATTACCCTCAGCCGTTCGACCGAGAACGAACGAAGGAATGGATCGAGTGGAATCACCACAATTACCGTGACTACGGACATGGATTGTGGCTGTGATTGAGAAACGAAGCGGTGTTTTTCTCGGGGATTGCGGCCTCACGTTACAGCGGGCCGATGGTGTCGACAAATTGGAGATTGGCTATCACATTGCCAGAAATCGATGGGGAGAGGGACTGTCCACGGAGGCCGCTCGCGCCTGGGGACTATGCCTTTGACGTTCTTGGAAGGAATCGAGTGATCTTCTGGATGAAACCGAACAACATGGCCTCCCGTCGCGTTGCAGAGAACGCGGGGATGCGCATCGAGAAAACGACGCTTAGCAATCACGGACGTCCGGCCATTGTTTACTCGATGCGACCCGCAGACCGCGCCCCGGCCTAGACGAATGTAAATCGCCTTCTTCGCTCCTTAACGGTGACTATTGGGATCTCGGCTCGTAAAGCTCCAACTCGTTTCCGTTCGGATCGCGAAACTTGGCGCAATACCCGGCGTCCGGGCCAAGTTCGTACTTCTCCCGCAGGATGCTGCCACCGTACTCCTCAATGCGCTTCAGCGTATCGTCGATGCTGGACACCGTCAGAGAGAAGCTGAGGCTGTTCATTGAAGGCGTCAGATCCTGATCCAAGGCTCCATGTATGTTTTCGATTTCGAATAGCAGAAACCTCTCGCGAAACGGCGTAATCACGAAACCGAAGACCTCGCGATAGAAGGTCTCGGCCATCTTGATCGCAGGTGCAGGAATGACGATCCAATCGATGCGGACAGGCTCCATAGCGTTCATGCGCCAAGTCTAGCTGAGAACGGCTTATTTCCGAAATCCAGCGTTCGCCGCCTTGATCTGTCCGTCAGCGAAGGCCAGAAACGATGCAACGTCACGACGCATGATGGCCCAGTCCTCGTCTGTGGCCGTTCCCCGATAGGACGACCGCGCCCGGTCAATCAGCGACGACCATTCCGGATAGCGGGTTTCCGCCCATTGCGCAGAAGCGAACTTGGAGACCACCACGTCTCTCGTTCGATAGCTGTACATAAGGCGGCAAAGGTTGAGGATGCTGTAGCCGGGGTACTTCTGAAGGTGATCGACGACATACGTAAGTTCGCCACGCAATGCCACATCGAGTTCGTCCCAAGTTGGTGCCGGGAACAGCTCACTTGGCTGAGGGCCGTGCAAGATGACGCAACGTCCGGCCAGCATGTGCGCACGATGGAGGGCCCAGGACGAATCCACGACGTCTGCCAAGACCTGATGTACCGGAGGATCGGGCTGAGGCCGCCGAACCTGATCGAGGAGCAGGTAATACGCATCCAGCTCTTCGCCGAGTGGAGGGTAGGACCGCGCCATCTCCTCGTGAATCGCGTTCACCCCGGCACGTTCAGCATCGGTCAGCGCCTCGGACAGAATGGCGTGAAAATCGACATCGCCCGTTGCCTCAGTCTCCGGGAAGATGGAGGCGCCATAGACATAAAGACCGACCAGCTTCTCGCCGAGCGTGCCTTTCAAGCAATCGCGATAGGCATAGCACAGTTCGGCAATGGCTTCAGGCAGTGGAGATATGCGATCGATCTTTCTCGTACTCATGGCGCGGCCTTGTCCTCCATCGAGCGAACGCACCGATAGCCAAGGTAGGTGGGCGAGAACGTCTTGTCTCTTTTCCAGACTCCGCCATCATAGACTGCGATGTAGGCATGGGTTTCGGACGCTTCGGTCTCCGTCCACCAATAAATGACAGGCGAGTGCACATTCCACAGGGGCGACTCCTTGTCTGGCCTGAGATCGTAAACCGCGCGTTCACGCTCGGCATCCCAGACGCCCCTGCTATTCTCGCCATGCAATGCCATTGACCTCACCACCTCATCCACCGAGGGCAATCGCCAGACGTGGACCGGCGATTCCGCCATGCTCATCCCATCATCGCGCAGGCATGCGCACGCATACCCAGCCGAGTGCCAATCGGTTCCCGCCTGCGGCCACCCGGGGCCGTCCGGAGCCCAAGCCAGACGCACACCGTTTCCGGAAACAACACGAAGGCCTAAGTCACCATCATGCACCCGCTGTGAAACCCGTAGGGCGGGTCCCATTCCGAATCCGATGAGGACGGCCAGAGGAGTAATCATAATCAAGGCCAGCGCCACTCGTCGCGGACGTGGACGACCGAACCAATGGAGTCCTCCCAAGAGCAGCAGCGGCAGCATGAGCAGCAGGTTCGCCGTCATGTTGTTGCCTCGGAAGAACCAGAGAATGAGCGCGGCAAGCAAACCATGTAGCACGGCTCCGATTCTCGGCCAAGCCACAGCACAGACAGTCACAACGAGAAAGAGCAGCATGGGGCTCAGATACTGAGCAACAGACAAGCCAACGTTCTGCCAGAATGACGCGAAATGCCAGCCCTCATGAAAGGTCTCGATCGCACCCCAGAACGCCCAGAAGCACGTTATCGCAACCGACAATCCCACGGCGATCCATCCGAGAAGGCTCCTGCATCGTCGACTCAAGACAATTCTCCGATCACTCGTTCTTCAAGCACCCCGCGCAACGACTGCACCCATCCATGCGCGGCATCACTAGTGCTTAGCGTGCCATCTGCGGTCGGCGAATGAACAGACTCAAGATCCCGGCAAGCAGCGGCATCGCTGAGGATAGCAAGATAATCTCCGTATACCCACCCAGCATGTCGTAGGCCGCCCCGAAGATAATGGGCCCGATGGCCGAGCCGATGACATTCAAGACCGCCGTCACCCCGAGGATACCGCCCAAATAGCGCCGCCCGAAGAGGTTCGGTTTGAGCACACCGATGCAGATGATGGCGATCCCTCCCGCCATGCCGCCGAGAATCGCATAGGCATAGGCCATCGCCGGATGCCGCAAAAACGCCAACATGGAGAAGGCCAACACCTGCATAAAACAGGTCATGGCCAGCACAACACGGTACTTCCCCACGCGGTCCAAGATGAGACCCGCGAGGACAGTTGTAATCATGCCCACCAGGGGCTTCACGCCCATGATGGCGGCCGCGAACGTCATCGAGTAGCCACTGGTTTCCAGGATCGAAACGAAGTGAAGGATCACGCCCGTACCCACCAGCGAACTCTGGAACACCACATAGGTGAGAATCCAGAATGCGGAGGTTCGGATGGCTTGAGATTGCCGGAACTCCGGCTCATCGAGCGCGCGGCCGGGTTCGCCCTTTTCAGCCATTTCCACTGCCTGACCATGCGGATGCAGCCCGGCGTCCTCAGGGCGATTGATCATGAAGGCGAAGGCAACGGGGATATAGAGCAACCACAATCCGCCAGCGAGCAATCGATAGGCGACGCGCCAACCGAAGCTCTGAATGAGGATCGTATTGAGAAGGGGGAAGATCATGCCCCCCAACGTCCCCCCCAATCCCACGAGCATGATGGCCAGAGCGCGGCGCGTTAGGAACCAATTCGGAGCCAGCGTCTTCGTGGAGAGATCGAGCGAACCTTTTCCCGTTAGCCGCGCGAGAAAGAAGCCGGAGAACAGCATCGCTGGAGACACGACGAAACTCAGCAGCATACAGGCAATCCCCAGCGTCGCTGCCGACGCAATGGCCATCGTGCGAGAGCCGAAGCGATCGACGAGACGTCCCACGAAGAACATGAGCACACCGGAACTGAGCGTCGCCGCTGCATAGAGCGATGACACGTAGGTTCGGCTCCAGCCGAACTCATCGACAAAGAAATTGAAGAAGATGCCGAAGGAGTCCGACTGCCCCGGCGTCGTCGAGAACATCGAGAAGGCGCCCAGGAAGACGATGACCCAGCCATAAAAGAAGGGAAGCCGATGGATCCACGCGTGGCGTTGGGGCGTACGAAGATCGTCGTTCATGCGTAGTGAGACGCCCCTTCAGAATGATTTCGCTCACACGAAGCGAGACGTCAGTATGCCGAATTCAAGCTGAACCTGCACGAGGAAATGACCTCCGGCAAGCAGGAAGAGGCTAAAGCTGACTACGTTCGCGGCTCAAGGAACTCCGCAACATCCACATGGATTCCATGATGACGAGCCACCCATTCGATAATGGAGCGCCGCCCGGGTTGAGAGCATTTCTTTGACGCGCCCGGTTTTGAGATGAATAACAGACGGGATACGGGATTTCCTGCTTCCTGGGACTTTCGTTTCAAAGAAGTCGGGGATTTCGATTCACGCTCTCAGATCAATAACTGTATTTGGCTCATATTTCACTCTCGCTTTCATCGGTTGAAGAGCTGTTCTTCTCGAACGTCCTTCTCACCTTCCGCAAAGACTCCTCGGCCTGATTCGCAAGAAAAGGAGCGCTGTATACATACTCTAAAACCGCTCGACAAAGACTATCGAGGATTGGAAGCTCAGCAAATGTCAGTTCCCCTAGAGATGCATGAGCACCAATGTTTCGCAAGTTCCGAAGACCATTGGCTACTTTCATCAATTTCCCCGGAAACTCGCCTCGAGATGCAAGGTCCTCAAGTTTGCTGTTCAGTGATTCACCTTGAGCGTCGCGATCATGACAAACTAGTTCCAGAAGGCGTCCCAAAAGCACGCCGTAAGCATTGGCGTCAATACGTCTGACCTTCTTAGCCGACTCGTACGCACATGCAATATCCTGGGGAACGCCAGGAGGGCAGCCTGAAGGACCCGGGTAGAGCAGTTCATAGGATATGTCCGGAGGTTCCATTGCTGCATCATTCCAGAAGTAGCTACGTAAAGATATGCACTCACATGCAGGACACAGTAGAAGTTGATAGACCATGCCTGCTTGCCAAGACATATCGGAAAGCGGATAGTCATCGTGGCGTTTGACGCCAGAATACTCTCCGACAATCTCCATCGGAGCGCAATTCCCACAATGCCCACAGCGTTGCCTGATCGTAAACTTCTTTTGATACTCAGTCATTTCGATCCCTAGTGTAGGATACAACTCTTCTACTCTAGCTTGATCAACAATTAACCCACTCTCGATCTTCGTAAGGCACGGTTTGATCGGATTCCACATTCCCAGTATGCGCTGTTGACCTCGGTTCGATCAACAGAATATGCGTCTCTTCCTCGGCAGTGGGCGCGTGCTCGACGCCCTTGGGGACAACGAGCAATTCGCCCGGATGCAACTCAACGTCGCGATCCCTGAATCGGATCGTCAGCTTGCCTTTGACCACGAGAAAGACCTCATCTTCACGCGCGTGGCTGTGCCAGACGATCTCGCCCTCACCTTTGGCGATTTTGATGAGCTGTCCATTGGCTTCAGCGAGGATCTTTGGGGTCCAATGCTCGTCGAACATGGCGAACTTCTCAGCCAAAGTAATCTTGTCCAAATCTCGTCTCTTTCTTAGGCGTATTCCTTGAAAAACCTATACCTATCGTCGCTCGATGGGACGATCGATGTCTTGCGGTTCCAGGCGGAAGCACTCAACTCCGGCGCTGTGCCACCAGAAGCCCCTAAGGCGGGAGGCATGCTGCTGCCTGTTCTCACGTGCGAAGTCCGCGCACAGTTCGTAGGCGCCCGCATCCAGAATCCGATATTCGTACAGGTTTCCGAATTCAGGATCATGCAGGCGATCGGAACTGATATCGTCGAGCAAATCAGTCAGCGAGCTTGGCAGCACGCCTTCCCGGCTCCAGTAGCGATCGACGGCAAAGGAGAGATCGTGCAAGTCGCTTGAACGCCGCTCGTCCAATCGTCGCAATCGCTCTTCAGAAGGAGGGTCGAGCACAAGCACGCCTGCGACAAGTGCCGCAACGACGAGCACTGACACGATGACGACCACGATGAGGTTCTTGCTCAGCGCTCTCATGCATCCGCCTCGGACTCATCCTTGCGCAGATCCCACAGGTAGTAGCCGAAGACGCCTCCGGCCAGCGCGCCCACGGTGAGTACCTTCAGCCCAATGCGCAGACTGAGTTCACCACCAAGGAAGTTGTAGACCAGCGCGGTCAGGTCTCCGATCACGATCCCGGCAGCGACAAACAGGGTGAGGTACGTGAGCCACTTGCGAATCTTCGACGCCCGCTTGCTGGGGTCGCGGCGGATGGATCGGCTAACGATCGCAGACAGCCATAGGAAGATGGGAAACGCAATCACGATGGAGGCCACGGAAAACCGAATCGCTTCACGGATCGAATGGTCCACATCATAGGCTGCAGCAATGTCCGGGAATCCGAGGTTGATGAACTGAAAGATCAGCCGCCCAAGGTTGAAGGCGGTCAGATAGAGCGTCGTGAACAAAACCAAATAGATGAAGGCTTCCCTTGCCGAGAGATACGGCTTGGGCACGGGAACGGGGATCGGGAAATCGGACGGCGCGAAGGCAGCCAACGCCCCCTTCACTTGATCGCCTCGCCATCCGGCATCACGAAGGGCCTTCGCAATCTCGTCCCGCGATCTCCCTGAAGCTAGCGCTTTTCTTACGAACCGCTGCAACTCATCGTGGCCTGCCATTTTCACTCCTCCTCTTCCAGTTTTAGTCCAAGGTGGATGCTGACACGGTACAGTCGTCGTCAAGATCTGGCAAGCCGCTCCGTCTCAGACGACTGAAGCTACAGAGACGATCGATGAGAAGCAACATGTAGATCGTATGATCGATCGTTCGATGGATGGGCTTGCGATGGTTTTCGGACAGTTTGATGCAGTCGAATTGACTCCCGAAATCCCAGAATCCGTAAGAATCGCTCAGCGCCCACACTTCTTCAGCCAAATGCGCCGCCCGCTTGCTCCAACTCTCAAATCTGGAGAGCAGTCTGTGGGAATCCAACCACCGTTGCCCATTTGTCCCTCTTAGCTGGCTGAAGGATCGTGAAACCGGAACAGTCAGGTAGCCGACGCCTTCGGGATGCGTCCACAACCATCCCAGTAGCGCTCGTTCGATCTCGTCATTCAGCAATCCCTCGCGGCAAGATAGAAGCTGAAGCGCGTAGCGATTCCGGATAACCAGATAGGTTCCCCGCATGCTCATTGCGCCCGTCAACCGGCGGTGTGCGTCGCACTCTGCATCAGGATCATACCGGCCCGAAGAAAACGCAACCGCTGCAATCCGCGCCCACTTCGCACACATCGCGTCAAGCAGTTGATGCCCTGGCTCCAACTCGGCCAGCGTCGCTGCAACAAATAGCTCCTGCCCGACATCCCATCGATCGTTTTTCTCTCGTGCGTCTGGCCAACGCTCCGGGCTGCTCAGCAAATCGACAAGGTAGGAGACGGTACGCACAACGATCGTATGCCCTCGCGGAAGCCCCCATCGGACGATGCGGTCCACAGCAACTTCGGTGGTCGGTATTCGGTACGTGGCAGAGGAATCCGCTGAGTGAAAGCGCCCCCAGCTTCCGTTCTTCCTTTGCTCCTCGGCGAGTACCTGGAGCCACCTGCTCTGAAGGACGTCGCGTTTAGCCTCGATGAGCGACCGATCGGTATCCGAACGTTCCAATAGATCCGCAAGGATTCGAACGCGCGGGATCGGATCAGGGTCTAGCTTGAGCAGGCTCTCGGCAGTGTCCTGAATCCGTTCACAGGTCCCCATCGTCTCTGCCTCCTGTAGACGAAGATCCCACGATCAGCCTACCAGACCAAGCTGTTCGCTCCCCTCAGGATCTAGAAGAGCCTATCCTTACCAAGCCCTCGTCGGATCATCGAGAGCACCCCAGTATGGTGAGATTCATGGTGCGCCATATGGACGATCACTTGGGCTTTGGACGTAAGATAGGGATCCGTCGGATGGCACGGCGGCGCATCCAGATCGTCGAGCGTTGCGCTCTCAAGGTAGGCCTTCACGACGTTCATCCCCTTTCCCAGGATCTCTCGACACGTTGCTGGATCGGGGAAGCCATCCGCATCCTGGGGCTCCACTCCCATGCCAAGAATCGGTTCCCAATCCTCCGTTCGGAAGACCGGTCCCCATTCGGCATCGGCCGAGAAGGTCTCGGTCAGTAGTCCGAGGAAATAGGCGCGAGTCAGAGCCAGGTGACCGAGAATCCATAGCGCCGTATTCGGAATCCCTTCGAGGCGCGTCGTCCAATCGTCTCCGTCCATGCCGTGCGTGAAAATCTCGATGAAGCTCTGGCTTCGTTCCATACCCTTCCACAACATCTTTGCTGCAGGAATCATGTGTTCCACCTTTCGAATCGCTAATCTTGGCCACGTTCTATAACAGCTTCTCCTTGCCCAGCAACCGCCGGGTCAGGGACAGCACGCCGGTGTGATGGGCTTCATGATGCGTCAGATGCACGAGCACGCTCGCCTTGGTCTTGAAGAAACGGGACGCTTTCGCTGGCGGAGCGGAGAAATCCGCTTCATCCGCCCTCTCAAGGTACTGCTGAAGATCCTTCATTCGCTCGCCCAACACGCGTTTGATGACCTCGAGACTCGGATAGGCCCGAGGATCTTGGGGTTCCGTCCCGATGGCCAAGATCTCCGCCCAGCCGTCTTCGTACCGATCCTCTCCCGTCAGAAGCTCCAAGAACTGGGCGCGTGAATGCGCCAGGTGCCCGAGCGTCCAGATCGCGGGATTGGGAACGCCCTCCGGCACCATGTACCAATCCTCGCCCTCTATGCCCGTGGTGAAGTAGTCGATAAAGCCGTTGCTTCGCTGCAAACCCTGCCAATAGGCGGTCGCCACTGCGTTCATTTTTCCTCCATTGATTGCTTGCCCTCACATCTTTCGCCTAGCTATCCTACCCCGTATCTCATTTCCCAGCCCATGGACGCCAGGTGGCGACTGTGGATGTCGCCATGATCGACCACAGGATTCTGTTCATCGAAACATGCGTCTCCATCAGGAAGATCGCGCCAAAGAAGAGAATAAGAAATGGCACAAGAGTGCAGTTCCTCAATCTACTTTCCTGCATCAGATCTCGGGCTACCTGAATGATTTCGCGATCAATGACTGGAGCCATCCGTCTCTTATGGAACGGAGATGAGCCCTTCTGTCGATGATAACACTCGGTCTCAAAGGCACTAACTACAACGCCGCAAGGATTCCTGCGACATAGGGCAGCAAGACCAGTAGGGCTAGCAATGGATGTCCGCGTCGGTCTGTGTTGCGGCGATCCCAGCTAAAAAGGTATACGGACAGCGCGAAAGCCAACAAACCACACACAAGAAGAGAAAGAACCGACCCCCATGGCGAGAAGTCCGCCACCTTCCCCATCGCAAGCCCATTGAATGCATTCATCGCCTGCGTAGCAGGCAGCAATTGTGCAATCTTCCCAGCGACACCGGGCAGCATGCTGTAGGGGAACATCAGCCCCCCCAACAACATTGAGGGCACAAATACAAGTTGTGACCACAGCACGGTCATTCGCGAATTGGGAGACACAACGCCAATCAACACAGCCATTCCCGTGCAAGCAAAAGCCAATGCAATGAACGTTAAAACAAAGGAAAGCCAGCTTTGCGGCAGTGGAGCATTGAACAGCAACGGCGCACTGATCGTCATGATCGTGGCCACGATGATTAGATGAAGCATCGTTGTCAGGGCGGGAATGATAAGAATCGAGGTTGCGGGGACACCATTAATCTTGTAGCTGCGATAGATGCCTTTCTCACGAGCGTTTACCAGCGGATCGGGAATCCCTAGAAAGGCAGCTGCTAGTACAGCGAACACGACCATCGCTGGAATGATGTCCTCGCGAAAGGGAGGATTAATGCTTGCCATGACGAATCCCATCATGAGATAGAAGCCAAGCGGGAACAGGTAGTTCATCAGCAGAAGTTGCTTGTTGCGAATGCCCGTTCGAAACTCATATTCGAAGTGATGGATGAAAGCCTTCATCGGACGCCTCCAGTTTGAGTAATCTCAAGGAATCGATCCTCCAAAGATGGACGTTCCACACGCAAGTCAATCAGCGTATCCTCTTGAGATTCAATTCGAGCAATGATCGCAGACACTGTGGGGCCGATGTCCGTACTGAAGAAGATATCGTACTCATCTACTGTTGCTCTCCGATCCACGGCAGGAAGAACCAGATCAGGGACGGCCAAGCTTGCAGTTTCTGTATGAACCGATATTTTAGTGAGACTCGCGCCTGTTGCCGTAATCTCTAGCGGAGAACCCATATCGGCAATACGTCCGCGAAGTAGGATGGCAACTCGATCCGACATCTCTTCCGCTTCGGCCATGTCATGAGTGGCCAGGACAATGGTTGTGCCGTCTGCTTGTAGCTCTCTCATCAGATCGTGCAATTCGACGCGCGTAGCCACGTCCAATCCAGCCGTCGGTTCGTCGAGGAAAAGAACGCGAGGATTATGTGCTACTGCCAGAGCCAGCGACAATCGGCGTTGCTGTCCCGTAGATAGCTCGCCGAACTGAGCCTTACGTTTGTCGGATAATCCCAACCTTTCCAACAAATCAAAGCGAGGCACGATGCCGTGATAGGCACAGAAGAACCTCATCGCTTCATCAGGCGTAATGCTCTCTGGCAAACCTGCAGACTGCAATTGCACGCCAACCAAGTTGCGCAGTTTGCCAGGCTCACGTACTGGGTCGATACCAGCGACCGTTAGAGAGCCGCTGTCAGGGGAGCGCAAGCCTTCCAGAGCTTCAAGTGTGGTTGTCTTGCCCGCACCATTGGGACCCAGCAAACCGAAGATCTCACCCGCCATCACGTTGAAGCTAATCCCATGCACAGCAACGACATCACCGTAGGTTTTTCGGTAGTCTCTTACTTCGATGACTGGCTCGCTCATAGACTTTCTCATCCTTTCAAAGGGCTATTGTAGTCTACTAAAGAGGGGGACATTCAAGCCCTAGGTCATTGTGAAGTACTCAATGAAATCATTGCTTCTCTGAAGTCCGAGCCAAAACGCTTGTGCAGTTGAGTTCATTGTACGCCTCCCCTACTCGAAATCTCGATATTCCGCAAGCTTCTTAAAGCTTCTTAGTCTTTCGCTCACGCCTGCTCATCCATTCCGCGTGCAAGCCGTTGGCACACTTCCCAAAGCGCCGTCTTGTTACTGTCCCACTTCAGCAAGGAGTTTGCCTGCTCGGCTGTCACCCATTTCAGTTCGTCATGTTCGCTCGATAGAACTAGCTCCGCGTCGTCAATATCGCTGGCAAAGGCATGCTCGGGAATGACCAACAAAGCGTCGTCCCAGTTAGCCGAGTCCTTGAATACGTTGACCGGAATCGTCGTTTTGGCATCCAGCGACACGAGCCGTCCTTTGACGTTGACTCCCACTTCTTCTTGCATCTCGCGCACGGCGGCTTCGACAGGGCGTTCATCATCTTCGCCACCGCCGGACACAAACTGCCAGTATGATGTACCCGATCGCTTGAATACAGCGAACTCAACGCCGCGTTGGGTTCGGCGGAAGGGAAGGATCAAGACTTGATAGGGGGCTCGCATCGTTCTTCCATCTCACACCTCGTCCACTGACAATCGGAACTCTGTATGCCTATGAGGGCAACATCCCTACACAGGCATGCTTCTCCTTTGCGACCGCATCTAGCCGTTTCCCGCCCTCAGCTCACCGTAGCGATAGCAGCTCGTGACGTGATCGTTGACCATACCCACCGCCTGCATAAAGGCATAGCAGATTGTGGGACCGACGAAGTTGAAGCCCCGTTTCTTCAAGGCTTTGCTCATCGCCTTCGATGCCGACGTTTCCGCAGGGAGGTCGGCCATGGTTTTCCAGGCATTCTGTGTCGGCTCCCCGCCCACGAATTGCCAGAGATAGGCATCCAATGAGCCGAACTCCTTCTGAATCTCCAGCGTGGCCCGCGCGTTCTTGATCGCCGATTCGACCTTCAACCGATTGCGTACGATGCCCGGATTGGCGAGCAGACGCTCGACATCGTTGAGGGTATAGGCAGCCACGGCTTCAATATCGAAGTTATCAAAGGCCTCTCGATAGCCATCCCGTTTCTTGAGAATCGTCGACCAACTCAATCCTGCCTGAGCTCCCTCCAAAACCAGCATCTCGAACAGGTGTCGGTCATCGTGAACAGGGATGCCCCACTCCTCGTCGTGATAGGCCACGTACAGCGGATCGGTCCCACACCACTCACAACGCGTCTTCATGTCTCCCCTTTCCTCAGGCTGATGAAAACAGCTCGATCGTATTCCCATCCGGATCACGTACGGCACCGTGCAGCTCGCCATCGACTTGGCTAATCTCTCCCTCAGCCCGTCCGCCGTGCTTGACTGCGCAAGCGATCACGGCGCGCACATCCTCGACATCAAATCCCAGCTGATGGATCGGGTATCCCTCGAAATCGACATTCTCTCGAAAGGGAACCAACTTGATCTCAAGATTTCCAATCGATCCGAACCAGCAAGCAACGCTACCGGCATCAACTTCCCGAAACGCCCCGCCGAAGGCTTCGGCATAGAAGGCGACCATCTCGTCCAATCGACAGGCTTGGATCGCCAAGCTTGCTAACCTGGCTCGATGATCCATGGGGTTCTCCTTTTGCCGTTCATGCTCCGAGGTACGGTGCAAAAGACGTCGGAATCCAACCCAGGGAAAGGCTAAAGATCCGCTCTGAAGGCTTCATAGGAGTCGTAGACAGGACAGCCTATGGGGCGCAATCTCGCGATGGACTGATGTCCTTTCCCAATGAGCGCAATGGACGTTCCGATCGCGTCGGCAACCTCAGCGTCATGATCGGTGTCTCCGATAAAGACGGCGCGGGCCGGATCGATCGCGAAATCCGCGAGCAACTCGCACGCGCGCGTCACCTTGGAGTCGCCCTCTTGATGAGCCAACCCATAGACACCTTCGAAGAAAGACTCAATCTGTAAATGATCGATCATCTCTCTCAGCATTTCCTGCTCCATTGCCGACAAGACGAACTGACGTCGGCCCGTTTCCGCGAAGAAACGCAGTACATCAAGCGCCCCTTCGTGAAGGGGGCAGGCCTTGAGTGCGGGCGCATAGTCGGCGAAGAAGTCTTCGGAGAGGTCGGCCATCGTCTCGTTCTCGAACGTTACTCCGATTCGCCGGTAGTAATCTTGAACAGGAAACCCGAACACGTCTCGATAGGCATCCGTCGTCAAGTTCGGCAATCCTCGCTTCGACAACTGCACATTGACCGTCCGAACCACCAGATCGAGATCGTCGATCAACGTTCCGTTGAAGTCCCAAATCACGTACGAGATGGCGCTAAGAGCGAATCCTTCACCCATCCTGAGCAACCTCCTTTTGGAGCTCGTACGCGTGATCGCAGCAATCGTCCCCCTTCATCAGGGTTTTCGTGCGAGTGAATCGAATCGCGGGATTGAGACCGCGGCAAAAGCCGTCATCGTACGCACAGTAAAACGCGAAGCCGATATCTCCGGCCTCGCGCTTGCGCATCTCATCGGCGAAGAGGCATCTCACAACCCGAATTCCCAAGCGGTCTTCGGTCTGCTCGATGATGTCAAAGTCGATGAGATCGTCCACACCGTCCCACAACTGCTCCATCACGGCAGGCAAATCCCGTCGCACCAAATCAGCTTCACGCAGAGAAACCTCAGCCAATCGATCGGTTCGAGCGGCCACCACGTCGAGCACTCCATCTCCGTAACGATCGATCAATTCGCGAAATAACCCTGCTCGTTGCGCCATTTCTTCTCGCAGCCGTTCGGTCACGTTCGCCTCCTTGATGCGCACTCTGCACTCCTCAACCTAATGATGAAGAATCAGTCTATCCCATCTGCTCCCGGCAATCATCGATCTCATTCTCCTCGTTTCGGAAGACCCATCCACTCCATGGGGTTCGGTATACTTGGCCATCATGACAACCCTATCTTCTGTTGATCGAACCCAGGTCTATCGAGCGTTCATGGAAGCCTTCGCTGACTACGCGATGGATGCCAGTGGCACAACGGAAGAATCGATGATGCTTCGCATGGCTAAGAACGCCGTTAGCTTCGACGCATCCGCTGGAGCGTATGACGGCGATCGTATGGTCGGATTCACCTTGATTGGACTCGATGAGCTGGGCGGCGAACTAACGGCGTTCGATGCGGGGACAGGGATCGTCCCGGATTTTCGCGGCCGTGGCCTGGCCAAGGCCATGTTCGATCACGCGCTGCCCGAACTTCGGAACCAGGGCGTTCAGCGTTTTCTGCTTGAGGTGCTCCAGCAAAACGAGCCCGCCATCAAGGCGTATGAAAAGAGTGGATTTGAGATCATCCGCGAGCTGAAGTGTTTTGCCGTTGAGACGGCAAGTCTCAGGAGCCTCGATGCCGAACCGGACACAGAGATACGCCCCATCGCCGTCGAAACCTTTCGAACGCTCGTCTCAGAAGCAGACTGGGTTCCTTCCTTCGAGAACCGATTCACGGTACATGCGGCAATTCCCAGCCACGTCACCACATTGGGAGCCTTCGACGGAGAGACGTGCGTGGGCGTTGTCACGTACTGCCGTGACTTGAATTGGTTGCTGTCGCTTCTCGTTGTGCGAGAGCATCGCAGGCGTGGCATTGGCCGCACACTCCTGAGAGCGCTCGCCGCTCGCATTCCTGAGAATCGTTCGAGGCTGGCTGCCTTGAACATCGATGCCTCCGATGTCGGCATGCAAGCCTTTTTGAGCACTGTGGGCTTCTCCCCGCTCGTCGATCAATACGAGATGCAACGCCGGCTCTAGCCACGGTCTGACCATCTCCTCCTCCCGGCGCCATCGAGCATGCTCCATGAGGCCTCTCGTCAGAACCGCGGCCTCGCTTGGCTCAATGCATGGACAGAAACAGCAGTCAGTGTCCTATGAACCATCCGACGTGCGGACCGTTTCGTAGAACCGGCTCAAGAACTGAGGCCAATGGGTCGAATCGACGAGATCCAATCCCGCATTGCGGTACATCTCACGGTATTGCCCATATCCAAACCGGGTGTAGTGTTCTTCGAACGTGAGGGTTGATCGTTCCGACGGCATCGGGAAATACAGCGAAAGCCCGTGCGCATCCGGATACCGCTCCGGATCCGTGAAGGCGCTGTCCACCACGTTCAGGACTGCTTCTGCGAAGGCCTCAGCCTCCTCCCTGATGCCGGGGATGAATGCACAGCGCCGGGCGAAATCAACGGCATCCACCACCTCGTTGTACCCGAAGCTCTGGACCTGTTCTCGCACCTGGAGGATGGCCTCTGCTTCGTACTCCCAGGCCGAAAGCAGGGCCAAGGAGAACGCATCCAATGTGGGCACGATCGACTCCATGGCGGGACTTTGGGGAATCGAGCTTAGAACTGCGGACGATACCAGATGATGGAGGTGCTCGGGCACATTCGCCAGCACCGCGTCCCTGGAAAAGGTAGTTTGCACGAGTTCCAGAACGTATCGTCCCAGTTCGACCACAGGGATATCGGGCTGCCGAGTCAGCGCTTCAAGAAGGGTGGGCAATGCACCCTGCCAAATCATGAATCCGCTTACCGCCTCGCTCCCAATATAGAGATCGGTCATCTCGCGCAGTTGGTACACCGTCTCCAAGGCACCCATGATGCACGGTGCCGTAAAAAGCAGTGCGTCGATCCCACCGACACTGTGGAGGGCATCTCGCATCTCGCCGGGGGTCAGATAGGAAGTTTGAACCTCGCCTTCGATGGCCGAGGGATGCGCATCGTAACAGGCGCCCTGCCAGCCACGCCCGTGCTGATAGAGCATGACCAGGGTTCTTTGGGAAGGGAAGTTGGCCGCGCAAAACTGAAGGATGCTTGAGAAAATGAGGCCGTCTCCCATATCGATTTCGCCCCATTGCTCCAAAGCGATCAGTCGAGGAGCACGTGCGTTGCCTCCCAAATACCATACCGTTGCTTCACCATCGGGGAGGTCTTCCAACATCACGACGTGCACGCCACCCGTTGATTGCATAAGTCGGGCAACGTCCTCTGTGGGATTGTAGCCCTGAAAATCAGCGGCATTGTAGAAGAGAAGCGTCCACGGTTTCATCGGTCGGGGAAGCTCGAAGTTCACAGGAGATTCGATCCGGTCAACCCTTGCCGAATCCGATACGTCTTCGGCACATCCCACGAACACGGAACCGACTATACCCATCACGATCACGGCAAATGCCAACAGGGCGCGATGATGAACTTCACGCATGATTCCTCCTTCGCAATGAGCAAGGGCAGGCGGATGGCAGGACACTGATATCAATCGATCTCGGTTGGCGATTCCGCCTCGCACGAACAGAGCATGGAGAAAGGCGCGTTACCCGTCGATAGGCCGCCACTTACACCCAGATTACGAGAGCCCGGGAGGCCTCAAAACGTAGTTGCCGTAAGAGACGCAATGGTGGCTGATGCCTGTCGTTCTCCGGGCCTCGCGATACGGCGCTGTGCCGTCAGACACACGCTTAAACGCTCCCATTCCCCCCACACACCATGCGGTTGAGCATGCAACGCAGGGGAATGAGCCATTCCGTGGCTGAAAAAAGACTGAAATATGCCGTCACAAGCGCCCGTTTTCTCGATGTTTCGGGTTGAGTGAACGAGAAACACATTGTCGTTGGTTCTAAAACTCGCTACCTTAGTGGCGTTATGAGATGGATTACGACGAAGCGCCTACCTCTACTGTTATTCCTGATTATTTCGCTTATGCTCGGGCTAACATTCAGCGCCCGTCTATCCGTCTCCTGGCTCAAGACCTCCATGATCGAAGGCGCTGAGCCAGATATGATCAGCGCCTCGGACGCATTTGCTGGAGCTGTTCACGAATGGATTATCAACGGCTCACACGAGCACCTCGCTCGGGGGGTTGAATTGATGCTGTTGGGTAGCGCTCGGCAAGTGCATGTCTCCTATATGGGAGAAACCCTCATCCTCGCGTACGATTCTGGCTGGGAGCACCTCTCTCTCAAACCCTTGACCACGCATCCTGTTGCCGCAACCACGGCTTCGTTCCGAGTTGATGATCGCCTCGTTTTCGACACGATCATTCCCATCCGCAACCGGGCCGAGGTCGTCGGATTTGTTCGGTTGGCCAGCCATGCGCAACTTCTCGAAACCCGGATCAGCCAGATGACGGCGGGCGCTATCGTGGCCTCCGCGATTGTCGGACTTGTCCTCGCCGTTCTCGGCTGTCGTGCGATCCTTCGCCTTCCCGCTCGCCAATCCGTGCCCGCAACGGAGCCGACGTTGGGCCGGGAGTTGAGAGAAACGTTGCTCCCGCAAACGCTGGTCGTTGACCTAAGCGCGAAGACAGTGTCCAGAAACGGCTCGAAGCATACCCTAACGCCGAAGCTGTTCAGCCTGTTATCTCTGCTGGTCGACGACCCTGCCAAGGTGTATAGCGACAAGGAGATCATCGATTTCGTATGGCCAGAAGCGCGCTACATCGGGGCCAATGATGTTCATCAATGTGTCTATCGACTTCGGAAGTGCCTGAACCAATTCGATCCCGAGCTTGGGGATTATGTGTCCAATATCAAGGGATTCGGCTATCGCTTCACCGGCCCCGTCATCGTTCAAAGCCATGATGAGTAGCGGGTACGGTTGTCGGTAATGAAAAGACGCTATCCAGTCACAGTCCTACTTCTCGTCCTTTGTGTTTTCACCGGTATCGCCAAGGACGATGTCGCACAGCGCCGCGCCGACCTGGAGCACGATGTGGCCGAATTCCACCAGCAGGTGGAGCAATTGGAATTCGCCCGGTACCTAGCCCGGACCGCCTTGCTGAGTCCAGAACCCGCCGACCATAGGGCCAACACGTCCGCGATTCAGGGCTTTCTCGATCCTGGCGCTACCGACGAAAATCGAACCGGCCCAGGCTTGATTCGCTGGATTCAGGAGGTTTCAACCAACGATCAACTCCTCATGGCTGTCTGGCCTTCCAAGCGAGAGAGCTTCCTGAGAAACCATGAACAGATCGCCACCTACCTCTCGCTGGCCTCTCAAGTCTGTGAAGAAATCCTGAGAAAACCCGAGTCGAATGGAGGCCCCGATCTTCACCTTCAACAGTTGTACGCCTATTTGACCGTCGCGTTGGGAACGGTTGCCGATCCGTTCTCGTTGGCTGGTTTAGCCGATTCAGATGCACTGCTTCCAACGGAGATTCGATGGCTCACTCCCGGGGATTCGGTTGAGGAAGCGGTACAGGCCATTGCTCCCAATGGGGTTATTTTCCTTGACGAAGGCGAGTATCCGGTCTCAGACGTCGTGATTGACAAGTCAATTTGGCTGGCGCGCTCTCCCTTTGCCAAGAAACAAGTCCGCTTGATCGGGTTGCGAGAACGTCCTGTTCTCCGGCTTCAGGGAGAGGGGACGGATATCGAACTCTCGCATCTCACCATCACCTATGGAAGAATCGGCGTTCAGATGGATGGCGGCGTTTCCAGTTTCATCTCCGACTGCATGATTCGCGAAAACAGGCTCACGGGCATCGTCGCTTCCGCAACCGCTATCGCCACACTCGTGGACACTCAGATTCGCAGCAACTACACGAGCGGAATCCGCTGCCAGGACAGCTCCAAGCTGTTTCTTCTCAATTGTCACATCTCATTCAACGGTTTCGCCGGATCACTCAGCCCCGGACAGGGCATTCGAATCAGCGATCAGGCATCAATCTCGATCCAGGACTCTCTGTTGGTCGGAAACCGTGGGTATGGGATCTATGCGAACGGCAATGCCTCTGTCTCTATCTTGGAGTCACTCATTCGCTACCATCAACACAGCGGCATCCATGTTCAACAATCGACGCATTTGAACGTGGTCTCAAACTACATCGCCTTGAACGGTTACGCGGATCTCTCATCCTTCAACCCCGACTGTTTCCTGGAACAATCAGGGATGTGGAATCCCGACCTCGCCTTTCGTGGCGAACTCACCGGCGCGGGCAACATTACGTACAATTACGCAGATGGGCCGAGGCTCTGCCTGGGGGATTTGGAATTGCCTCCGGATTTCATCACTGTTGAAACAGGAGAGAATACGCCCTGGTAGGGCCCAGCAGGGATGGTGACCGATCACTCGGGATAAAGGAGTCGCATCAGGGGGTCAGATCGATCGTGAAGAAACGGGACGCCAGTTCAGCGCAGAACTCCCTGCCGGTGACAGATCCTCGGATGATCTTTGTCTTCTTGAGCTTCTCCAGTCTGGGCTTCGGCATCCTTGGTTGGGTAATGGCGTCGACCTATCCCGGGGTTGTCGTTCCGATCTCCGCCCTTCTTGCGATCGTTTTTGGCCTGCTCGGCGTTCGCAGCCGATTCCGATCCATCGGATTGATCGGATTCGTGATGGGCATGTTCCTGCTCCCCAACGCGATCATGACCTTGATGCATCTCTTCAGCGCGTAGCCTGTCATGCATCGCTCTTGAGCATCCCGAGAGAACGGTCCACGCGTTGACGAACGCGTTCGATCAGCTCCTGGAGCGTACGGCAGGCATTGATCTCCACCGCACTCATCCATTCCATGAGCTCTCCACGCCTTTCCATGAATACAGCAGGTAGAGGAACGCCGTCAATTCCATAGGCTTTGCTCAGTTGATCGCGATGCAGGAACTCCACCGGGATATCGAGCGAACGGATAAACTGACGCCATTCTCGTCGCATTCCAGTGATGGTGTAGGTGACATCGCACAAGCGGCATGGGTACGTGCTCGGCCGGACGATCTTGTGAACGGCATCGGAGACGACATTGAGAAGTCCGCTATCCGCGTTGTAGACGAAGATAATCTTCATGTCGTGATCGTTTTGCACCCGCATTGTTGCTCCTTTCCACGATCATGAAACAGAATGAGTTCGACAGATGAGGACCGTATGGGATTTCCAAGGAGAAGGTGCGCGGACGGCTCATCGTAGCGAATCCTGGGATCGTTGTCCGCCAACAGCACGCCGGCAAAGACGCTACCGAGGATGTGCGCCGAGGAATAGGGGCACCCCCAAGCATCCAGGTCCGTTTCTCTTGTCCCACACCCGGGATTGCCACTATAGTGGGCGGGCAGCTAAACAACCAATCGACTCGCAACGGCTATGGGCTGAAAGGGGCTCCGATGGATCGATTTCTACGCGTAGATATGAGTGCTCGAACGGTGTCGTTCGAGGATATCCCAAGCAAGTACAAGAACCGGGCTGGACGATGGCTCACATCATCGATTATTCATGATGAGGTGCCTGCGACCTGCCACCCGCTAGGACCGAACAACAAGCTGGTCTTCTCACCCGGCATTGTGACGGGAACAGCCTCGCCAACATCCTCTCGCATCTCAGTCGGCGGCAAATCGCCCCTCACCGGGGGAATCAAGGAAGCCAATGCAGGTACCGGATGGGCCCGCCGGTTGGCGAAATTAGGTATTCGCGCCCTCATCGTCGAGGGACAAGCCGATGGATTCTGGACCCTCAAGATCGACTGTCATGGCGCCAGCTTCGAACCCGCCGAGTCATGGACCGGCGAGAGGCTGTCCGACGTCTATCCAACGATGTTCGACCGCTTCGACAGCCTCGAATCCGTTGACATTTGCTCGATCGGCATCGCCGGAGAGCATCGAATGCCAGCAGCCGGCATTTGCTTCAACGACCAAAACGGACGTCCCAGCCGCTATGCCGGACGAGGAGGATTGGGCGCCGTCATGGGCAGCAAGGGGCTGAAGTTCATCGTCATCAACGATGCGGGAGCAGAGGGTATTTCCATCGCCGATCAAGAAACATTCGATGGCGGACGCAAGAAGATGGCGGCAGCCTTGACTGACCATGCGATTACCAAACCTCAAGGCGCGCTCAACAGCTACGGAACCGCCGTGTTGGTCAATATCATCAATGAAGCTGGCGCCCTCCCAACGAACAACTTCCGCACCGGCCGGTTCGACGGCGCTGCCAAGATCGCAGGAGAAGCCATCTTCGAAGGAAACAAGGCGAGAACGGGAGCCGAACTCTACAACCACGCCTGTTCACCCGGCTGCATCATACGCTGCTCGAATACATGGCATCGCGAGGACGGAACCGAACACACCTCGTGCATCGAATACGAATCGGCGTGGGCTCTCGGTGCCAATTGCGGGGTCGATAACCTCGACCAAGTCGCTGAAATGAATCTGCTTTGCAATGAATACGGCTTGGACACCATCGAGATCGGAGGGACGTTGGCTGTCGCCATGGAGGGCGGGGTCGCCGATTTCGGAGACGGCGCCAAGGCTATCGAGTTGATCCATGAGATCGGCAAGGCGACGCCGCTCGGGAAGATTCTCGGTGCAGGCGCCAAGGTCGCCGGAAAGACGTTCGGCGTGGCTCGCGTTCCCCATGTCAAGGGGCAGAACATGCCTGCCTATGAGCCTCGCGCCATCAAGGGCATCGGCATGACCTACGCCATCTCCACCATGGGCGCCGATCACACCGCGGGTTACACCATCGCCCCGGAGATCCTCGGCGTGTCCGGGAAGCTCGATCCTCTCAATCCCGACAAGGTGGAGTTGGCGAGGAACTTCCAGTACGCCACCGCCTTCATCGATACCACTGGCCACTGTCTGTTTATCGCGTTCGCCATTCTCGATATCGCCTCCGGCTTCGAGGGCATGGTCGAGGAGTGCAACGGCGTCCTTGGAACGGCCTGGACGGCGGACGATGTAGGGCGAATCGGCAAAGAGATCCTCGATCTTGAACTGGACTTCAATCGCCGAGCCGGCTTCACACCTGCGGATGACCGACTGCCGGAGTTCATGACCTATGAGCCGTTGCCGCCTCATGATGTCGTCTGGGATATCTCTGAGTCGGACATCGATTCGGTCTTCGGCTAAGGAAGGAAACGATACGCAACGGTCCGCACCCTGCGGCCCGTTGTCTTTGTCCTCATGATTGACATTCACCTCTACGGGAAGCTGCGCCGATTCGCAAGGGATCAAGATCCAACCTCGCCTTCCATTGTCGCTGTCACTTGGGAGAGCGGTGATACCATCCGCTCCATTGTCCTTCGGCTTGGCATTCCATTGACTGACCTCGGGAGCAACATGTTTCTCAATGGCCGCTATGCCACACTCGACGCCACTGTCCAAGATGGCGACCGACTCGGGCTGTTCCCGGATGACATGCAGCTGCTCTACAAATGGTATTTCTCGCCGAGCCAAGGCTCGGCGGCTGCCAAGTCAAGACAGGGTTCCCCTGACTCGACGTCGCCGATTGGAGGTGGCACGAAAAGTGAGGGTTGAGATGCGCCTCTATGCGACCCTAGCGTCCTTTGCACCGTCTCAAACAGCAGGCATGCCTTTCGTCGTCGAACTCGAAGACGGCCTATCGGTCCTGAGCCTCATCGAGCACATCGGGCTCCCCCCTGCGGACGTTCATCTGTGCATCGTCAACGGAAGGCTGGCCCACGATCGGATGACACGATTGATGGATCAAGATCGGGTCGGCCTCTTTCCGCCCGTCGGCGGAGGCTGATTCGTACGTTCACTTGCCAACCACACGAGCCATAAGGCCGCCAATCGCGCCACGGCTGCTACATCAGCATACCCCACGCGCTAGCGACGCAGGACCTTCTTGGTCATGGTCCATAGCCATCGCCAGTGGAGGGCGATGTGCACGAAGGCTTCAGCGAAAAGCGCGAACCCGCTCCACTTGTGAATGGCAATCCAGAGCAGCCATTGGGGACTGTACCCCTTTGGGAGGACGACCCAAACGAGAAGCGAGGAAATTCCGAGAACGATGGCCGTCAGCAGCATTAAAATATCCAACACATAGTTGATCCACGCGCGTTTCATGTTCCATCCACTCCTAGAGACAAATCGAGAACCAAAGGGCATATTCGGGAGATACGAGGACGCGGGCATCGGTTGGGATATGGCTATGGGATCCCGAGAATCCGGGGAATGCCGAGGAACCGACCTCGTCGACGAATCCACACGTGCCATACGCCTGCGCATCGAGCACATCGCCGGCTTGAACCTCTTCGACGAAGTAATGATCTACGGGATCCGACGTGAAGATCCCCTCGTACCACCGCAATCCCAACCGATCGAGGTGCCCCTGCTCGCCCAAGCTCAACAAGATGTCCAATGCCGTCATCGTTCCCGGCGTGTAGAGATCCGACCGCGTATCGTGCGCCCTGACAACCACATCCTCAAGGACAACGCCCAGTCGACGCCGGGGTCCTTCGATGGTCACACGGGGAATGACGACCCTGCCGTCATTGGCCTCCAGGCATTCCACTTCCTCGCGAAACTCCTGATACAGCGTCTCCCGTCGATCGGTTCGTTCCTGAAAAAACCGGATGGTCGTCTCGTCCTTGACCAGGTATTGATCCATACGTTGTGCGTTCTTTTCGAACCACCCCGCCGAGTAGCAGGCCTGATACCACCACCCTGTTTTTTCTTCGAGGGCATCGATGACATGGGTGGCCATGGATGCATCGTAGTGATAGTCAAGTTCAATATCGCCACGCTGTCCCAAGGCGACGAGCACATCGAAGATGGAGAAGTGGCCCGGCTGAATGAGGTCGGGACGCACGGTCGTAATATCCTCCGGCTCGATGTCGACCCAGCCGACTCCCACGATCTCAACGTGGACGCGTTCGGAAACGAGCCGTCCCTCATGCACAGAAGGAACGCTCCAATCTCCGTTCTCATCAGGCAGAACGATCAGGTCCGTCGTTTGGCCCAACGCACCGACACTGCTCACGAGACCGAGCACGATTCCAACCGCCCGTACAACACGTCGAGTCCACCTCGTGCGCATCGCTCACGCTCCTTTGGAAACGTTTCGACTCTACGTCGAGGTCCTGAACGGCTCGCGTTCGTTCTGTGGCCATTCTGTGTGCACGGTTGACGGATCGCGCCGCCTGCGCCAACGCGCTACACTGAGACCATGACGACAGCATCGAGACAGCATCGGAAAAGTGAGGGATCGCGCGCGCTCAACGTCCACCTGCTCCATCCGCCGCCGGACCCCGCCCTATCGTGCTTAGCCGAACAACTGGACCCTGGAGTCCAGCTTACAACAGGCGCCGATCGCATTCCCTCCGAGACGCACGTATTGGTTCATGGACGCCCGTCCGAGAACCTCTTGGAGGACTGTCCCCAGCTTCGTGCCCTTATCATCCCCTATGCCGGCGTTCCAGCCGAAACACGCGAGCTCCTGCTACGCTGTTGTCCGATGCTCCCCGTCTACAACCTTCATCACAACGCTATCGCCGCCTCCGAATTGGCGCTCGCGCTTCTGTTGGCCGCGGCGAAGACCCTTCTTCCTGTCGATCGCGCCTTCCGGCGTGGCGACTGGCGAAGCCGATACAACGGCGCGCCGACCCTTCTTCTTGAGGGGAAAACGGCTGTAATTCTCGGATACGGTGCGATCGGGAAACGGATCAGCGACGTTTGCTCGGCATTGGGATTGAACGTGCACGCCGTTCGCCGACATCCTGAAACGCCATCTCCGGATTCGATCACCATTCATGGACTCGATGCGCTTCATTCAATGCTTCCGTGCGCCGACATCCTGATCATCGCCCTGCCGCTCACCGACGAAACCACCGCGCTCCTCGGAGCAAGGGAACTCGCGCGGTTGCCCTCGTCGTGCGTTCTCGTCAACGTCGCACGAGGCGCTATCGTGGACGAGGAGGCTCTCTATCACGCCCTGTCGACGCGCTCAATTGCCGCGGCGGGCATCGATGTTTGGTACACCTATCCGAAGACAGCCGACGCGCAAGCGGAGACGCACCCCTCTCGATTTCCGTTTTACGAGCTCGACAACGTTGTGATGAGCCCGCACCGCGGCGGCGCCTTCCGCCTGGAGGAGTTGGAGCGACGACGGATGAACGATCTCGCGAAGTCGCTCAATGCCATGGCCCGCGATCAGGCCGTTCCCCACCGCGTCGATCTCCATGCCGGATACTAGCCACCGCTCGATGAACCGTTTTGCCGCAGGTCGGCCACCTATCTTCGATAGGCCATCCTGAGATCAGGAGGATCGCGGTGACCGGAGAAGAGAAACTACTGTCAATGGTGGCGACGCAGGATCGTAGCGCCTTCCACGTGCTCTACGAGCGGTACGCGAACGCCGTTTACCGCTATGCGCTGTCGATTCTTCGGTCGCCTCATCTGGCGGAAGACGTGCTACAGGAGACGATGATGGCGGTATGGAAGGGCGCAGGCGGCTTCAAGGGACGTTCAAAGGTACAGACATGGATCTTGGGGATCGCTCGCAATCAAGCCCATGCGACGCTACGCCGTGAGGCCAAGGGCCAGCGGCTCCCAGCCTCCGATCCTGCCGCCGAAACCGTAGATCCAACGGCGTCGTTGCATACGGATCTTCGGGTCCAAGAGGCGCTGCATGCCCTTCCCTCACATCATCGCGAGGTCATGCACTTGGTCTTCTTCGAGCACCTGACGGTGAAGGAGGCCGCTTCTGTTCTTGAGATTCCCGAGGGAACCGTCAAATCGAGAATGCATCATGCCCGGCTCACGTTGGCAAAGGAGCTGACATCATGAACTGTTGCCACATTCAGGAAGCATTGCCGTGGTATGTCTCCGGACAACTGCCAGCTGACGAGATTCGCGAGATGGCTGAGCACATCACCGGCTGTAACGACTGCCAACGTGCCTTGTCACTGATGATTCGCCTTAGGAACGCTTACATGTCGCTGGCTCAAGCGGGCACAACGCCCTCAGATCGGGTATGGGCCGCCATCGATTCCAAACTGGGTCCCAGCCATAAACCCCATGTAGATGTGGGTTCCTTCTTGCTTGGGCTTCAGGTCGGCGTTTCGGCGAACGCTCGTCGCACGCAGGTTCGCGGAGATCTCAGGATTTTCGGTCATAAGGTACGCATCATCGGAAGAGAGCGAAAGGAGAATCATGTTCTCTCGAAACAAGAACGATGAGTTGGAACAGGCAAAGGTAAAGGCCCAACAAGAGATCGAGCGTGATCGCTCTCGCCTTGAGCAAGAGCGAAAACAGCTCGAACAGGAACGCGAAGCGCTGGAAAAGGCACGCGCCGAGCTCGAAGCGCGGGAGGAGAAGTTGGAGGACCTGGAAGATGAACTCCAGGATCTTGAGGATGAGCTTGAGGATCAGGAGGACGAGCTCGAGGACGCTAAGTCCGTTCGCGAAATTCTCGATGTCGTCTCGGAGCGCATGCCCACATTGGTTAAGGGCATCAACGAGGCCATGTACACGCCCGAAACGATGGAGAATATGGCGAAGTCACTGGCCACCTACTATCGGACACTCGTCGATGCGGGGATGGATCGTGAGATGGCGGACCGTCTCACCACGATTCAGGCGTCCAGCATGAACCATCTCGTGACGCACAATGTCCGCCATTCGCGCCCCGTAATCGCGCCAAGACCGCCCACGCCACCTAGAGCTCCGACCCCACCGAGGCCATCAACGCCGCCACGTCCCCCAGCCCCGCCGCGACGACAAGACAATGGCGATCGACCCGCCCACACTGGCGAATAGAACTCACGGCTCATTCCCTCCGGTCGTCTAGCCGGGGGGAATGAGAACCTTCGGAAACACCGGGAATCCGCTGATTTGATTCACCGTCCGTTGCAACAACTCGACAAGCTCGACGGAGAAGGCAAGGACATCCTCAGGCGCAATCACCGGAAGCACCATCACTGCCGCCAGCATCTGAGCATCGATCGCTTCGCGAGCGATCGATTGGACCTGGAACGAACCGAACTCCATCTCCAGCATGGGACGAAGCAGCACGACGCGATCCGTTTCAGGAAGCACCACCGCATAGATGCGGTCGACAGTCGGCACCTGCTCCACGGATTGAGCGGCCGGATACGCAGCCAAATCGCCCAACCCCGCCAACAGATAGGGAGTTCCTTCAAAGATCTCTGCGGAAACAACCCATCCAATGAGCATCACAAGAACAACTCCGATTCGGACACCACGCGACATGTTCACTCCCTTCGATGCCATCGCTTTGTTCGATGTGCTACCATCCTACACCGAGTGACGACGTGAGGCGGAACGGTACACGATGACAACACAATCATGGCTCGATCGCATACGCACCCAATGCCGGTACGTCGCTGAGCAGGCAACGTACGTCACCATCGTGCGTGAAAACATGCCCGCGGTTCTCGACACCATGCTCGCCAAGCCCATGCAGATTCCGAACATCGATCCTAAATCCCACTACATGGGTGATGAGGCATCGACCCTGGCCTTCTTCACCACGCTGGCCGCCATCAACTTTGGATCAGGCTACTTCCCACAGTTGCGCAAACGCGAGGGCTGCTCGGGCTACACCACAATCGCGATAGCGCTGACCGAGCAGTTCCAGGCGCACGGCCCCTGGTCCGCTCAACAGCTCATCGCGCTAAAACGTGAGGATTGCGCACGCCTGTTCCATCAGGACCTCTCCAACCCTGCCATCCATGAACTCATGGGGTTGTTCGCGCGAGCCCTCAATGACTTGGGCCATGATCTCATCGAGCGTTACGGTGGGGGGATCCGTGCCATGCTGGAGGCGGCAGACCGATCTTCAGCCAAGCTCGTCCAGGTGCTGTCCGTTCAGCCCTTTTTCCACGATGTCAGTCTGTACAATGGGACTGACGTTCCCTTCTTCAAGCGAGCCCAGCTACTGGCTTCCGATCTTGCTCTTGCGCTGGAGGGGAAGGGAATCGGTGCATTCACCGACCTTCATCAGCTAACCATCTTCGCCGATAATCTCGTGCCTCATGTCCTGAGGCAGCTCGGCCTTCTTGACTATGCGCCTCAGCTTCGAGAAGCCATCGATTCGGAGGAACTCATCCCGGCGGGATCTCCTGAGGAAATCGAGATTCGCGCCTGTACGATCCATGTCGTGGAACTCCTGATCGAGATGGCGGCCTCCCGCGGCGTAAAATGGACGGCCCGGGATATCGATCAGGTCCTGTGGCATCGCGGGCAAGATCCCGCCATCAAGCGCGCGGGGAAGCGCCATCGAACGCGAACCGTCTTCTATTGAGGCGGGTGAGCGACCGCACGATCTCTAAAGCCTTCGATGGTTTTTGGACCGATCCCACGGATGTCTTGGAGGTCATCGAGCGTTTCAAACGGGCCGTGCAGCGTGCGGAACTCGACGATCTTCTGAGCCATGGCCGGCCCAATTCCCGCGAGTGCCTGCAACTCCTCATGCGACGCCGTATTCACGTCGATCGGTCCGACACGGACGAAACGAGGCAAGAGGATACGCACCTCGCTCAGATGTATGGCCTGTGCGCGAAGCGAACGTTCGGATGGAGAATGGTCCACGATCAGTACGAGGCCCGCCGCCACAACCGCAAGTCCGAGGAGGATCAGCAGCCCTCGCTCCTGCGCGCGGTCAAGTGTCGCCTTCATCCGAGCAGCTCGTTGATTCGATCGATGCCTGCGCGCTCTCGCTGAAGCCGCATGATTTCCGGCAAGCGTTCGTACCGCCGCCATCCGAATTTGTCAGAGTACGCCTTGACGAACAGCACGCGCAGCCGATCTCGAAGCTCGGGATTCGCGCGAAGGATCTGTTGGCGTTGCGCCACCAGGCTTTCGATCTCAGGCACGTAAAGATCGAGTGTCGCAGAACGTGAAAACAGTTCCAGAGCATCGTCGGGAAACTCCGCGAGTCGATCGCTCGCCTTGCGAAACAGGGCGCGCCGCGCAAGTTCCTGTCGCGCGCGCGCCTGCATTCTCTTTCCCTGTTCCCGGTAGTGCTTCAGCCGCTTGCCGGGAATGGACAAGATTGAGGATTCGCACCCATCGACAGACTCAGGAAACGACTCCTTCCGTTTCCGGATTTGACCGTGCCAAGACAGACACGTTTCGCACGTCAGGTAATTCACATTGGTGTAGTACTGGTATCGCGTTCGTCGGATCATGACACCTCGCTCATCCCACTCAGTGTAGTGAGGGATGGAACCAACAGCAAAGGAACGGTATCCTCGCGTCGAGCGGTGCTGATGTCGGTGGACCGCCGGGAGGAACCATGATCCGAACGATTCTCACGACCTTTGCCTTGGTGTTCTTGGCTGAACTGGGGGACAAGACGCAACTGGCTGTACTGGCCATGGCCACCAGAAACAATCCTTGGGCCGTTTTCATCGGCGCAGGCGCCGCGCTTCTTGCCTCAACCACGCTGGCCGTCGTGGTCGGCTGCACGCTGCCCCGGTTTTTGCCTGCATCGTCAACACGGGTGCTCCACTACATCGCGGGAGGCCTGTTCATCCTTGTCGGCGCATGGACGATCTGGAAAGCGTGACGATTAGGCGCCGTCGATTTGGGGAATCCACGCTTCGAGCGGCTGAAGCAGGCTGTGTTCTGTCATATCCAGGTGGATCGGCGTAATGGACACATACCCGGCGGCAATCGCGCCGATGTCCGTTGTTTCTGATTCCGTTGATTCCTTGGTTAACGGATCGCCGCTGATCCAATAGTAGTTGCGTCCCTGAGGGTCCTTGCCTGTGACAAGGTAGTTGCTGTAGGCCTCTCCGCCGAGGCGCGTGACACGCGGTTCCAGCTTGCGCCCGACAGGGGCGTACGGCACGTTGACATTGAGGACGATCTTCTGCGGTAATTCCTGTTGATCCAACAAGAAACGCACGAAACGCGCGGCGAAATCGGCGGACGGTTCATAGTCAGGCATTTCCGACCGATCGCTGACCGAATCGAAGGAGACCGCTACGGCAGGCACACCGACACGGACGCCCTCCATTGCCGCAGCAACGGTGCCTGAAAGGGAAACGTCCCGGCCGAGGTTCAAGCCGTCGTTGATCCCTGAAACAATGAGGTCGGGCAAGCGGTCCAGCAACCCGAGCAGGGCGAGCGACACGCAATCGGAGGGCGTTCCACTGGTCGCGTACCCTCGGCTTCCATCCAACAACCGAACCTCATCAACGCGAAGCGGCTTATGGAAGGTGCGCGTTCGACTGGCCGCTGACCAATTGCGGTCCGGGGCGAACACCTCAACTCGAGCCACATCCTCCAAGGCCTGCTTCAGCGCCAACAGCCCCGGGGCATTCACACCATCATCGTTGGTAATCAAAATCATTCGTTCCGCCATGCATCACTCCCTTTGTTGGGGTTTCACGTCCATCATTCCAACCGGCGGTAAAACAGCAGGATGTTGTCTCCATACCGGCGGACGTCAACCTGATTCAAGACGCCGATCTGCGGATCGGCGATCTCAGTATGATGTATCTCTGCGACGACCACGAAATCCTCGGCCAGCAACCGTCCACCTTGCAGCGCTCGAAGGGCCTCGGGAACCAGGTTCTGATAGTAGGGAGGTCCGAGAAAAACGAGATCGAAGGTGCGCGCTCGCCTCCCCAGTTCGTCGACCATGGCAATCGCATCGCCTTCGAGGACCCGTGCCTGGCCCAGAAGACCCAAGGCTTCAAGGTTCCGCCGGACGATGCCGCAGGCGCCGCGCGATCGATCGACAAACGTGCACGATCGCGCGCCACGCGAGAGGGCTTCCAGTCCCACGCTCCCTGTTCCGCAAAACAGATCCAGAAAGTCGGCATCCGGAATGAAATCGTTCAAGATGCTGAAGAGGGCGCTTCGGACGAAATCCCGCATCGGACGGATGCCACTCTCGTCCCATTCGACGAGTTTCCGGCCTCGTCGACTGCCTCCGATGATGCGCACGGCGCCCCCTTGCGGCTTCGAATTCACGTCGCTATGATCGCTGATGAAACAGCAAACACTCAGCGAATTCGCATAAGCATAAGAGAGGGGGGCTCTGTCATTCAACCATTCGATCACCGCCTTGAGGTCATTGGCTTCGATTTGGACTGGACGTTGTGCCACTATCCGTTGTCCACACAGCAAGTTCTTGAGCAATCGCTGGACCGCGCCGGCTTGGATCCCCTGCTATTGGGGAACCCTTCCGACGCTGCGGAGCAGTACAACACCCTATGGCGGGACTGGGAATTCGGTAAGAAATCCTCCGTCGTGCTTCGCGACCTGATCCTGAAGCACATGCTCGCGGGTCGCGGCATTGAGGATTCCGCCGTTCTCCATGCGCTCGCCGAAGCCTATACCGACGTGCGCCGCGAATCAGGCGTTCTCCTTTATCCCGGAGTCCTCGAACTGTTAGACGCACTTTGCCTTCACTATCGATTGGGCATGATCACCAACGGCCCCCTCGATATGCAGACCGAAAAACTTGAAGTCCTCGGCATCGGCGATCGCTTCGACTTGATCCTGATCGCTGGGGAACTCGGCGTCTACAAACCGGACGCGCGCATCTTCGATCGTTTTGTGCAGGGATTGGACGTACGTGCCGAGCGCGTCTTGTTTGTGGGCGACTCATATGAGGCAGATGTCCTCGGAGCGCATGCGGCTGGCATGTACACTGCATGGATCAATCACCATGATGTACGTGCCCCGGGAGATGTGATGCCGACCCTCGTCAAAACAGAAACCGCGTCTCTGGATGTGGATTTGCTATGACTGCCCGCAGGAGACGAACGCTCGTTCTCTCCATCGGCGTTCTCCTCGTATTGTCTTTCACGTCCCATGCGCAGGATATTTCGCTTCCTCGACGCGTTCCCGCCTTCAACCAAGCCTACAACGAAGGGCCTGGAGCCTGGGGAAACTGTGCGTTGGGAACCGTCGGATGCCCGGATCAAGTTTGCACAACCGGATGCCTGGTGACGGCGTTCGCCTCTGTCCTCGGCTACTACGAGATTGAGCTTTCCGTTCCCGCACGCAGCTCCTGCACAGGAGAAGCACGATCGGGAATGGATCCGGGAATCTTTAACGATTGGCTTCGAGAAGAGGGAGGGTATGGACGTTGCGCTCAGGATCCGGTCGGCAACTGCTGTTTGATCTGGGGGCAACTCCCCGAGGAACTCAGCATCACGACGCATACGAATCGTAGCGAAGTCGGCGTCAATCCGGTCGCATCCGTGGTCATCGACCACGCACTACGGCAGGGACATCCGGTTGTAGCCGGCGTTCATTGGGGCGCCTTTTGCAATAGCGGGAGCACACAAACTGAGGACTGCCACTGGGTCATCCTCACCGGCAAGCGAAACGGCGTTTACACCATCATTGATCCCTTCAATCCCGACCCAACCAGCCCCAACGGCATTCGCACCACCTTGGACGCCGGCGTCCATGGCAACTACATCATCGACCGGTATGTCATTGTCGCAGGCCCTGCGGCGAACATCACGCTCAACGTCTCGACGACATCACAGAAAACCGAGTTCAGCATCGGCGATCGCCTCCGAATAGGAATGCGCGTTCCGGGGAGTTCCCAAGCCTACCTCCCTTTCGCTAGAGCCACCCGGCCCGATGGAACCCTCCGATATGCCACCCTCAACGCGGCAGGTAAGGTGACGTTCACCTCCACTCGTTCCAGCTTGATCGCGCAGCCTCGCTCGTTGAATGCCGAGTGGGTCTGGCTTGATACGTTGATTGAGCGTGGGGATACAGGAAGCTGGACATGGGATGTGTGGGTCGAACGAACCAGCGAACCTGGAATCAAGGCGGGACAGCGGACCGTCGCCTATACCGTGTCTTCGCTCGCGGCCGGATCGTCAGTTGGAGCCGCCATTCTCGGCATTGCCTTGGTTATCGCCATCGCCGCCGTCGCCTTCATCACCATCCTGCCTTCCGGAATCGACTAGGTTCTAGGCTCCTTAAACTTTCGAGCCAATGAGGGCGGCGATTCCCACGACGCCGCAGTAGACGGAAAAGAGCCAGAACCGGCGGCGATGAATAAGCCGGATCACGACCTTCAGCGCACCCCAGCCACTGATGAAAGCCACGAGCGTGCCCGCTCCGATTCCCATCCAATCCTGTGGGACGGGGGATCGCAACGCCTCGGTCAAATGCAGGAGCCCTGCTCCAGCGAGAGCCGGCATCGCAAGGAGGAAGGAGAATCGCACCGCCTCTTCGGGAGAAAGCCCGGACGCCATTCCGGCGGAAAGGGTTAATCCGGATCGGGAAATCCCCGGAAAAACGGAAGCCGCTTGCGCCAACCCGATGCCGACGGCCTGAGGGAAGCCGAACGCCTTGTGTCGTAAACGACGCCGAAGCCAGTGCCCCGTCATGAGCACGGCTGCTGTAATCAGCAATCCGATGCCGACACTCAGAAGCGACGTAAAGGCGCTTTCGATGGCGCTGCGAAACAACAATCCAACAACGACAATCGGGACCGTTCCCGCCAAGAGGAAGCCAACGTCCTTGCGTTGTTCGATCCGGCCGATGCCACGAAGCGACTTCAGAAGCGCCCACACATCATGGCGAAAGACGAGAAAAACAGCGGCCAACGTCCCCCAATGAAGCATCGACTCGAGCAACACCCCAGGTGGATCCAAGCCGAGCAACCGTTCGGCCAATACGAGGTGCCCTGAACTGGATACGGGAAGGAATTCGGTCACCCCCTGAACCAATCCAAGAAGGGCGTATCGGATCACGGACTGTCCTTCAAGCTGAAGTCCATAGACAGAGCATTGAGGTGGCAGCCGTCGACACAACGCCCGCACTTGATGCAGTTGTGATTGTCATGCTGCGTATGCGGCTCGATTCCCATCGGACAGTCGCTCGTGCACGCGGCACAGCGGCTGCAGCGTTTTTCATCCAGCTTCAACCGCAGGAAACTGACGCGGTTAAACAACGAGAGAAGTGCGCCCATCGGACACAGATAGCGGCACCAAAATCGGGCGATCAGGACCATCCCGACCAGCGTCGCGGCAAGCGTCCCCATGTGAATCAGAAACGGCCGATTCACCCTGGCAATCCCCATGAAGAGATAGGGAATCGAAGCCTCCAATGAGGACGCCGGACAGAGTTTGCAAAAGACGGTGTCCGTAAATACCCACGCCGCCAGAAGCGTGCCGATGAGAACGAAGAATTTCGAGTACGACACCGTATCTCGAATCTTGACCTTGCGAAACGAGAGAAGGTCATTGAGCGTCCCAAACGGGCAGAACCAGCCACAGAACCCACGTCCGGCGGCAAGGCCATAGAGAACGATCATGGCGATCCAGTAATAGGGAACCGTTCCAAAGACAATGAGATTCTGCGCCAAGCCGATCGGACAGATCGTGATCGCCCAGGGACAGGCATAGCAATGCAGCCCCGGGAAGATCAGATGCGTCATGCCGATACCGGTTGCGCCGAAGAGTCCGAGCAACATCCCGAAGGACTGGCCGATTCGTCTTCCTCGGGCGATTTTCATGGAGACTCCTCCAACAGTTCGATCAATCGGGTTTCGAGGTCCTCAATGCCAAACAACACGCGATCCGTATCCGCACGATAAATGGCGGGCACGATCGTGCGTTCGGACTGCACAATGCCGTGAAGGCGGGCCGTGTCCTTGTCCTCATCGACATCAACGACGCGAACGGAGATCCCGGGCTGGATTTCAACAGCTTGATCGACCATCGCCTTGGCGTAGGGGCACGCTTGGCACCACGTCGCCGTGAAAAAGAGAAGCTCAATCGGTTCAGCGATGCGCTCAAGGGCCTCTCGAGCAGACGCCGATAGGCTCGGTTCCCGACGAGGCGCTTCTTCGATGCCAACGCAAGACGTACATAGAACAGCTCCGATACTTTGCGCTTGTTGATCCTGGCCGAATCTCAGCCCGAGGCCGAATCCCCCGCCCATCACGGCCAGGAGCATCAGCACGATCCACCAACGCCGCCCCACCCAACGGGCAAGCACAAGCGCGCCAACAAGGAGGATGCCAAGCATGATCGGGACGATCGCCGGCCACTGCGGAGGCGCCGCCGGCTTGACCGGCCCCACGATTGGTGGAACGATCGGCTCGACTGTCGTCTCGGATGGCGGATGGACGTTAAGCGTGAGTGACAGTTCTTCGAGAATCTGAAAGCAGAGATCACCGATGCAATATGTGTAGACAATCTCAAACAGCGCCTCACGCTCACCTTCCGGGCTTTCATCAGGCACCGTCAGCCAAACATCGATGCTGGTTGTCTCAAATGGATCAAGGACTTCAATGACCGCGACCGGCACCATCGTTAATGATTCGGACAGAAGCACAATCTCAATCTCATCGGCTTCGTGAATCGACGTATTCGCCACTTGCAACGAGGTGCTCGCCGAGGATCCTCTGGGAATACTCAGCTCCCCAGGCTTCAGCGAGATTTGAAGGATGGGACTCTGGGCGAAGGCCCCAATCGAAAGAAGAACGGAAAAGCTGCTCGCGATCACGACCATCGTTCGTCTCAGATTACGTACGACCGCTGAACGATGCGCCACTACTCCTCCTCATCCCGAATCAGCCGACGTACAGCGGTGATAAGCTCTCCTTTTCTCAGTCCACGAGCCTGGATAATCCCATCACGATCGATGACATACGTCATTGGAACGCCTATGATTCGATACAGGTCTGCAATCGGACCTGTATCCGAATCGTAGAGTTGCAAAAATGCAATATCATGGTCCTTCACTGCATCTCGAAAGTCGTCCTCAACCCGGTCGATGTTGACACCGACCACGATGATCTTCTCCGTAGGGAACTCATCGAGAATACGCTGCAGTGTTGGAAGCTCGTCAATGCAGGGGGCACACCAGCTCGCCCAGAAGTCAAGGATAACGATGCTCCCCTGAAAGCCCGACAGGACAAAGGGATTGCCGTTCGCATCCGTTGTGGAGAAATCCGGCGCTGGATACGAGGCCAACAAAGGTGGCTTCGGAGCCACGGAAATCGCCGACTCAGCCATTCTGATCCAAGTCCCATCCAAGGAGACTTCCGCAACTTCATAGGTTATGCCCCCCAGGTTAAAGGGTTCGTTCAGTGAGAATATCTCATGTGAGTCGGACGATGAGAGTAGCCGCCGATCACCATCCGCATCAATCAGTAAGATGCCATCTTCAAGGTCATCATACCTACCGTCTGTATCTTCATCAAAGATAGATAGGCGATAACTTGCTCCACCAAGTTCGATTTCACCTTCCCGGTACGAGTCGCGGCAGTAGGTCATTACTGCCGGAACATTACGGTTCCAGATCAGGCGAGCCTGGTACGGTATATTTTGACCCTGCGCATGTGTAAGTAGAAAGGGAACCCGTGCCACGCTGCTCCCGTCAAGCAGAACAGAGAACCAGTTGCGCTTGACGAACTCTCCATTGCCTGCAGAATCGACAAGGAGAACAGTCTCGATCTTCCTGCGATCAATCAAAACCGGATGATCGTTTTCGGCAAGTCGAAGCAGCCCGTACAACGGATCTCCTTCTGCCTCAGGCCATTCAATTCCGTCTATTGGATTAGACTCTAAACTGATCGCCTGAGTAAAACACCCAAACGTCATGACCGGCTGTCCGACGAAGTAGCCCAGTTCGGATTCAGATGCAACGGCACCACAAGAGAGAACACCCATCAGCAGGACGATCATCGCGCATCCTCGGGTTATTCGGCAACTCCCTCTGCGGTTACGCGCAATCGCTTGGAGACAAGCTCCGCGCCAATAAGCGCAAAGACATCGAACAATCCAGGACCTGCCCTCCGACCCGTCACAGCCAATCGGCTCACTAGCGCGACATCCTTGAGCTTGGCTCCTTGACATGCAAGTACCTCCCTGATTACGTTCTCTAACTCACCGGGATCGACCGGCGTCGTCTCCTCCAGCGCTTCCGCAACTGCCAAAAGAAGAGGAACCTGTTCAGATTGAACAAGAATATCATCAACAGGATTCAATGGAACAGGGAATAGGAGCTCCATGGCGACAGCCAAGTCTCGCAAGGTCTTGCACCGATCGCGCAGCAGGTGGACTCCACGCTTGAGGCGATCATTCCCGGCTTGCCCCCACATCTCATCCGATACGCGTCCGAGATCCAGCACCAGCGGTTTAATTAGATCCAACAACCGATCGAGATCGGCTCGCTTCATATGCTGCTGGTTCAGCCAGTGAAGCTTGGTGTCCTCGAACACGGCCCCCGATTTATTGATCTCTTCAAGAGAGAAAAGCTGAACGAGGTCGTCGCGAGAGAAAACCTCGTCATCGCCATGAGACCACCCAAGACGAGCCAGGAAATTGACCATCGCTTCGGGGAGGAAGCCTCGGTCGCGATACTCCAGCGTTGCTGTATCGCCATGCCGCTTCGATAACCGAGTGCGATCCTCGCCAAGGATCATCGGAAGATGGACGAACTTGGGCACCGGTCTTTCGAGTGCTTCGAAAAGGAGGATGTGCTTGGGCGTGTTGTTCAGATGATCGTCGCCGCGGATCACGTGCGTGACTCCCATATCGGCATCATCGACAACGACGACGAAGTGGTAGATGAAGCTGCCGTCCGAGCGGCGAATGACAAAATCCTTCAAGTGATCGTTGGCATACTCAACGTCTCCGAGCAATTCATCCTGGACGATGGTTGAACCTTCCGTGGGGACGCGGAACCACCAGGCACCCTCCGACTCGTACGCCAATCCGCGATCCATGAGATCCTGGGCAGCCTTCAGGTGGTCTTCGGTGCGATCCGTCTGACGATGGTATTCGTCCCAATCGAGTCCGAGCCAGCGCATGGAGTTGAGGATCTCATCGATGGACGCATCCGTGGATCGCTCACGATCCGTATCCTCGATACGAAGGATGAAGGTTCCATCATTGTGGCGAGCGTAGAGCCAGTTGAACAAGGCCGTCCTCGCGCCGCCGACGTGCAGATAGCCTGTTGGACTGGGTGCAAAACGAACTCGGATCATGGTTCCCCCTCAAACAATTCTAGTCCGCATTGTATCCGATCCAGGGTGGATAGGTCGCATTCATTGGTCCCATTTGGAGGCCAAGGGAGAGGGACGTTTGCCCCTCTCCCCGGAGGGCTGGTATCGGGGGTGCGAGATGTTGACTCGCAGTTGTCTCAAGGTACCCCTCGATTGTGTTGGATTTGTGAAGAGGGCATGAGGAACTTGCGGGATCCTGACAGTGGGTTTATCTGTCCGCACCAGCCGCTCCCGGAGGCTAGCCTCCGCCAATGATCTCTCGTCCCCAGAAATGGGCGGTCAGGATCGCAAACGTCCAACCCACGCTAGCGTAAAGAACGATCCACGCGAGGGCGCGTCCGCGAGTGAGTCGTCCTCTCCACGCAAGATAGATGGCCAGAGTATCAAAAGCAATCGCCGGCACAAGGCTCAGAAAGAGACTTTCCATAACCATCGAAAGAAGGAGGCTGCCCAGCGCGGCAAGTGACAGCCACGGGCCGCGCATCGGCTTCTCGGGGCGAAAGCGTCCCAAGGTGGAGCGCTTGGGCTCAGGCTGTAAGGCTTCCATAGGTAGAGTTTAACGAGGATAAGCTATCGTTACATAATTCCCCGCGTCCCGCAACGCACCCGTCCTCAGAGAGATGGAGCGATGTCGATGTTTTCGCGCCCAATCAGAAAGACGGTTAGATAGATGCCAAGCATCAGAATACCGCCAATCACCGCGACGAACGCCGCTCCGCGACCTTTGGAATCGAGACCGAACTTTCCAAGGACAGAGGCCGCCACCGCAAGAAGCAACCCCGGAAGCAAGCCGACAAGCTGATGAAGGCCGAGCGAGGTCGCAAGACAAACCAGTCCGGTATAGCCAATCCACCGCCCGCGCATTCTCGTTCTCGGCCGAAATCGGCCTAAAGACGATCGTTTGGGTTTCTGAGAAAAGGAAGTCATAGCATCGTAATAGGGAACGAAGGTTGTGTGTTTTTTGTGAAGCCACTGCTGAAGATGAGGCTCCAGCCGTGCTGAAGCACCTGTGTGAACCGAGAACATGTTGCTGCAAGAGAAAAGGTGGGGGCACGAAGGCCCCCACGTATCTTCTCCGGTTGATCCGCTGGGACTAGTCCGTCGTCGCCGTGTACTGGATCACCAGGTTGTAATCGCCTTCAGGCATGTCAGCCAAGTCATCCGTATCCACGGTGAACTGATAGCTGACGTTTACGGTGTGGATTCCCCAGTTGCCCGACGTTGCGTCATAGGAACGCTCGAGCGCATTGTCGATCGTGGACTGGCCAGCGCCTTTGGGCATCGTCGAACTGGACCAAAGGATCTCGTCAGAGATCGTCCAGTTCGTCGTGCTCAGGACTCGAAGCTGCGTTCCATTGGACGCTGCGTACGAACCCGGGCCGGCGATGTTCGCAAAGCTGACATTGCCGTTGCCGATAACCGACAGGGAGATCCACGAAGGGATCGAGAACGACGCGTTCACAGAGACCGCATCCTCTGCCGCTGAAGCCATGACCGTCATTCCTACAACCGAAACCGCCACCAACATCACAAAACCGAAACCTTTGAGCATCCTCATGGAAAGCACCTCCTGAGTGGTTTTGAGTGCATCTAGCGACTCGGCCACCATCAGACGCTGCGGCGGCTCGGCTGTCTTGCGAATGCGAACATTCGCGAGATCCGTAGCTTTGCGTCCCCGGGTCACCCCGGGTTTGCCCTTGTCACAGTGCTCATACGATGAGCGCTGTCTTGAAGGTCCGTAGCTTTGCGTCCCGTCCTTTCGAACGGTTTGCCTTTGGTAGATACCTTCGAGAGGATATGTCATGCATGCGATGGACCATCCATCGCAATCTTTGAATCACGTGTTAATCGGGAGGACGAGGGCTCATCGAGCCATTCCTCCGTTTATCCTCGGTTCACTTGTCAATGACCTACGAACTAATTGTTCCACCTTTTCTCAAGGTTTAGACATGGCGTCGAGATACAACGAGGCTGAAGCTCATGAAGGCTGAGAATACGGTACGATTTCAGCGTGTTTTTGAAAGCACCGGACAACGAAGCGTTGTCGGTGAAACCGAACCGCGTTCGAGGTGTTTAGTAAGCGTAATGACAGGTTTGCTTTTATCGCCGGTTCCACCATGCTTTGGTTAACGAACTGATTCATCATGCACGGGAGGGTCATTATGCGTTACGCCAGTCAGCAATTCTTGGTGCAGTTGGGGCTTCTCTTAGCCGCTTTGCTCCTCGCACTCTCGTTCTCATTCGGTGTCACGGCCAATCCCGCCGTGGTCCATCATGCGCCGGCCCAGGGAGAGGAGTTGCGGCTGGATGGCATCATTGAGATCCAGTTCAACCAGCCGATGGATCCCCAGTCGATACAGAAGGCTTGGTCGATCGAGCCCTCCGCCGAAGGAACCCTGAGTTGGCTCACACCGTCGATCCTGCATTTTCGCCCTGATGTCCCTTGGACGCGCGATACCGAGTACCGACTGTATCTATCGACCACCGCACGCACGTACGACGGACAGCCGCTTGATGATCCCTTCGACCTCATCCTTCGAACGGTCGGCTACTTGGAAGCGACTCAACGGCTTCCCGCGGACGGAGCAACCGAGATCGCGGCGGATACGCCGATTTTCGTGGCATTCAACCGTCCCGTCGTTCCGCTGATGACGCTTTCCGATCCTCATGCAGCCGATCTTCCCCAGCCGCTTTCCTTCACCCCCGAGATCAGCGGAACGGGCGAGTGGTTGAATACGTCCATCTACGTTTTTACGCCCGACGCGCCGCTCACCGGAGGGACGACCTATACGGTCACGCTACGCGCCGGCCTCTCCGATACAACGGGAGGCATTCTGGCATCGGATGTCGTGTGGCGTTTCTTCACCGAGCGTCCGAAACTGGTTTGGCACAGCCCTTCATCGAACAGCCGCCTCGTTCCCATCGAAACGTCCATTGAGTTCACCTTCAACATGCCCGTTGACCTGAATACCGTGCGCGAACGTTTCGAACTTCGGACCACCGGAATTCTGGGCGGGTTGTTCTCCGAACTCATCCCAGGCGAATGGACGAGTGACGGCGAAACCGTTGTTTTCCAACCGGATGTACCCTTGGATTTCGATCGCAGCTACCGCCTCACGCTGGCGCCGGGGGTCACCGGACGTAGCGGAGGCTTGGGAATGGAGGAAAGCATCTCCTCCACGTTCAGGACGGTCCCGTTGCCGAGAATCCTGAGTACCGACCCACTGCATGGAGAATCCGACGCCTATCCTTACACCTCATTCGTGATCACGTTTAACACTCCGATCAATCCGGACACCGTGCTCGATCATGTGTCCATCTCCCCGGAGCCCGACCCCGAAGAAATCTCCGGCTACTACCGGTCCTGGGATCGTTCGTATGTCATCCGCTTCGGAGCAGGTCCCAGCCAGTCCTACGAAGTTGAGATCGCCAGTGGCATCGAGGATCCGTATGGGAACAGAACGGATCAGCCGATGACAGTCCGTTTTTCGACTCGGGCCTTGGAGCCTTCAGCATGGCTTCATGTCCCAGGCCAGGTCGGCACGTTCAGCACCTACGAGCCTGCGACGATGGTCGTCGCACATCGCAACACGGACTCGATAACGCTGACCCTATCCCGCCTCACGATGGAGGACTACTTCGACGCAACGTCGGACTGGTATCGTTACGCGCCGTCCCGCGAATCGCAACTCCGCCGCTGGACAGTTCCCGTATCCGGCAAGCTCGATGCCGTCGCCTATACCCCTGTCGAACTCCTTTCCGACGCGTCACGCCTTGAGCCCGGCATCTATATGGTCGAGCTGGAGGCGCGCGGTGTCGATTGGAACCGCTGGCAGCATCGCCACCTTCTGATCGCCAGCCCCATCAACCTCACGTTGAAGACCTCGGCGGATGAAACGCTCGTTTGGGCGTGCGATCTCTCCAGTGGAGAGCCCATCCCCGGATTGATTCTGCGCGCGTACGACGGCGACGGCGATCCCGTAGAAGCCACGATCACCGATCGCGACGGCGTGGCCACATTTGCCGGAGCCGATGCCGTTGATTGGCGCGGACTCACCATCCGTTCGTTGACTCCGTTTGCACTCGGAACCTCAGAGTGGTCCGACGGCATCTCGATCTGGGATTTCGGCTATCGCGCAGAGGGAGCCACGGATCGCCGCCTCTTCTTGGATACGGACCGTCCCATTTACCGCCCAGGGCAAGCGGTTCATTTCCGGGGCGTGCTCCGTGATGAGATCGATGCGCGATACAGCGTCCCCAACGAGGGGAAGGTCCAGTTGGAGATTCGCGACTCTCAATGGAATCTGATTCACTCGGAGTCCTATGCGCTGGATGAATTCGGCGCCTTTGATGGAACGCTTCAACTTGATGATGACGCCTTCATCGGAACCTACCGCTTCGAGGCTTCCACTGAAGGGATGTATTTCACGGAATCGTTCGAGGTCGCCGCGTACCGGGCGCCGGAATTCAAGGTGACGGTTCAGCCGCAAGCCGACGAACTCGTGTCCGGAGATGCCATTCAGGCGATGGTCGAGGTCGATTATTTCTTCGGCGCTCCCGTAGCGGATCAAACGGTTGAATGGGACCTTTATGTCGATGCGTTCCATTTTTCTCCGTCGCACCTTGGCCGGTATACGTTCTCCGATCGCGATGATCCTTGGATCTGCTGGACCTGTTGGTGGCTTCCGCCATCAACACCAACGCCCGTATTGGACGGCTCCGGCATCACGAACAACGACGGCAATCTGCTCATTGCCATTCCATACGACGCACTGCAGGACGCGCTCGCTGACGATGTGACGGGGAGTTTGAGCTTGACCCTTGAAGCCACCGCTCGTGGGGCGGACGGCCAAGTCATTTCCGGACGACGTCAAATCACGGTCCATGCCGCCGAGCTCTACGCCGGGCTTTCGGTACCTTCATCGATCGCCCGGGCCGGCGAGCCGGCCGCCGTCGATGTCGTCACAGTAGATTGGAGCGGCGCGCGTGTCGCCGCTCAGCAACTCACGTATCACGTTTTCCGGCGTGAATGGAACAACATCTACGAAGAGGATGCCTCGGGCAGCGGCCATTGGACCTGGACGGTCGATGATATCGAAGTTGAAACCGGGACACTGACCACGGATGGAGTCGGCGTCGGCCGATTTAGCGTCACGCCGCCTGAGGGCGGCACGTACAAGGTGCAGATTACGGGCACGGATGCCGAGGGGCGTCAGACCCGATCCAGCCTCTTCCTTTGGGTGACCGGACCGGAGACCGTTTCCTGGCGCCGCTCCAATGACGACCGGATCACGCTCATTTCGGATAAAACCCAGTACGAGGTCGGAGACATCGCGCGACTGCTCATTCCCAGCCCCTATGCCAACCCGCATTGGGCCCTCATCACGGTCGAGCGCGCGGGCGTGTTGTACCGCGAGGTTCGCCGACTTGAGACAAACAGCGACGTTTACGAGCTTCCCATTACCCAGGACCATATCCCCAACATCTATGTCAGCGTCGTCGTGTTCCAAGGGCTTGACGCGGCCCTTGCGGCTGCAGATGGCGCAGGTGTCGCCGAGAGCAAGGTTGGGTATGCTGCTCTGGACGTCTCGCCAGCGCCGAAGGCGCTTCACATCGAACTCCTACCGTCCAATCACCGTCCTCTTCCTGGCAACGAGGTAGCGTACGAGATTCGAGTCACGGATGACTATGGAAATCCTGTTCAGACAGCGCTTGCCTTCGATCTGGTTGATGCCGCGGTCCTGACGCTACGCCCACGAACGGCCAATGCCATCATGGATGCGTTCTATGGACAACGCGGATTGGGCGTGTCCACCGCCAGCGGCCTGTCGATATCCATCAATCGGCTGGTGGTCGAGCAACTGGATGACCTTGCCGATGGCGACGAAGAGAAGTTCGCGGCGGACGAAAACATGTCCGGAAGCGCCGCACCGCAAGCCGTGATGGCAGAAGCCGCGGACGCCAGCGCGGAGCCGGGCACGGCGCTGCGAAGTGCGGTTGCGCAACAACTCCCCGAGGGAATCACCATCCGTGAAGACTTCGAGGATACCGCTCACTGGAGTGGCGACGTCATCACGGATGCGGACGGACGTACGACCATTGCTATCGAATTGCCCGATAACCTCACGACATGGACGGCGCGAGCCGTTGGAATCACGCTCGATACCGAGGTTGGGGAGGGAACAGCCGACCTTCTGGTAACCAAACCCCTGCTCATTCGCCCGGTAACGCCGAGGTTCCTGGTCGTTGGAGACCGCGGACGCCTGCTCGCCAACATTTCCAATCAAACGGATCAGGATCTGGAGGCTGAAGTCACGCTTGCCCAAAGCGGACTGGCTCTGGAGGACGAGGCCGTCCGTACAGTTCACCTTCCCGCCCAGGGTGAGATCGCCGTGGAGTGGTGGGGGATCGCCCAGGACGTCGATGCCGCGGACCTCGCCTTCAGCGTCGTCTCTGGGGAACTGTCCGACGCTGCCCGCCCCCGACTGACGACCGGACCGGATGGGGCGCTGCGCGTCTTCAAGTACACGTCTCCTGAGATCGTCGGAACGTCCGGCCAGCTTACCGAACCCGGCAGCCGGACCGAGATCGTGATGCTACCTCCCCAACTCGATGACACACGATCCGAGTTGATCTTGCGACTGGAGACCTCGCTGGCGGCCGCCATGCAAGAAGGGCTGGCATACCTGGAGCATTTCAAGTACGAATGCACCGAACAGGTTATCAGCCGCTTCCTGCCCAATGTACTGACCGCACGCGCCTTGCAAGACGTAGGCATCGAGAACCCCGAGCTCGCCGAACGCCTGCCGGAACTGGTCGCGCAGGGACTTGAGAAACTCGTGGTTCGCCAGCATGGGGACGGCGGATGGGGATGGTGGACGGAAGACGACTCCAGCCCCTATCTCACGGCCTATGCCATCTATGCGCTGATCGAAGCGTCCCGATCGGGCTACGACGTTCCCGGAGACGTCCTTGAGCGCGGCGTCGATTTCCTGGAACGCCATGTCACGGACTCGACGGATCTGACATCCGTCCGCGATGCGAATCGTCAAGCTTGGTTGACCTATGTTCTCGCCGAAGCCGGTCGGACGGACACAGCACTGAGAGCCGCCGAGCGCTTGTTCGAGAATCGCGCCAAGATGAGCCACTACGCCAAGGCGTGGCTTGCCCTGACCCTCGACCTCGGGAACGGGGAATCGTTGCTCATCGATACGCTGGTGTCGGATCTGTATGGCGCCGCCATTCTCTCATCGACGGGGATGCATTGGGAAGAAGCCCAGTTCGACCGGTGGGCCATGAATACGGATACGCGCTCGACCGCCATCATCCTCGATGCGCTGGTTCGCATCGATCCCACTCAGCCCAACTTGCCGAGCGTCGTTCGATGGCTCATGGTCGCTCGCAAGGGAGGCATTTGGGAAACAACCCAGGAAACGGCTTGGGCCCTGATCGCCCTCACCGATTGGATGGTGGCGACCGGTGAATTCTCCCCCGCCTACAGCTTCTCCACCGTACTCAATGGCAACGAGATCCTTGAAGGCCAGACCGATGGAACGGCGCTGTTGCAGCCGATCGAGTGGACGACGGGGACCGATCAGTTGCTCTCGGATGGGGGCAATACCCTGACCTTCAGGCGGGGTGAGGGAGACGGTTCGCTCTATTACACCGCTCATCTGCTCTCTCATCTGCCTGTCAAAGAGATCGAGGCACTGAATCGTGGCATCATCCTGCAGCGGCAATACCTCTCTCCGGCGTGTGACGAGGATGAACCGTGCCCCGATCTCGATACGGTTGCGGAAGGGGATGAGATTCAGGTTCTCCTGACCCTCATCGCGCCTCATGACTTGTATTACGTGGTTGTTGAAGATCCCTTCCCCGCAGGGTGTGAAGCCATCGATCCCTCCTTGGCCACAACGAGCCTCTCCGCCGAGGGACCTCGACTCGACCGGTCAAGCGATGACGCATGGAACCGGATCTTCTGGTGGTGGTGGCGCTGGTATTCTCATTCGGAGTTCCGCGATGAGAAGGTCGTTCTGTTCGCCGAGTATCTGCCGGCGGGAACCTACACCTTCCAGTACGCGTTGCGCGCGGTCACGCCCGGCGAGTTCGGCGTTCTTCCGACGTTCGCGACGGAGTTCTATTTCCCGGAGGTGTTCGGGCGGTCGGATGGAAGAACCTTGATCATCGAATCCCGTGGCGACTGACGCCTAGCCGCGGAGAATCTGGATGGCGTGGGCATTGTTGGAGCACGCGAGCACGACAATGCCCACCTTGCCCTCTTCGGGCACGGAAACGTGCAGATCCTTGATGAGGATGTCCTTTCGCGCCAACGCTTCCGTTGCCCGGCGGAGAAAGCCGGGATGATGCGGAAGCGAGACCATCACCACGTCCCGCTGGTCGACGGTATAGCCGGCATCCCGCAATGCCGAGGTCGCATACGATTGGGAATTGGTCAGCAGGTAGACGATCGTCTCCTCATCGCCTGGGCAGAGCCGAACCGACAGCACGTTGATCCCCATATCAGAGAGAATCCGCGTAATCCCAGCAAGAACGCCGAGACGGTCTTCCGAGTGCAATACGATTTCCTGCTGCAGCCGTGCGTCTATCATGGTGATCTTTTGCTACCGTACCCATGGTCTCGGACTTCGACCGACCCGCATGACCACGTAGGGCGAGACATTTGCGCGGCAGCTGACTGAGGAACCCCGATCACCGCGACATCGTACCAATGTCCCATTCCCATCGCAGGCCAGTCCTACGAAATGTGCTGTGCATCACATACGGTTGGGGTGTCATGTTGGCGTGCATTGTGAATCAGACGCGTAGGGTGGGGGGCGCACTACTGTGCGTGCTTCTGCTTGGGTGGTGTGGATGGGCCGTTGAAGTCAACGTCCTGTCCGCCGCCAAGGAGGGCGCTCCTGGAGCCTTCGTCACCCATGTGTTTGCCGTCCTCAACGCATCCGATACCGCGGAAACGTACGACCTTGAGTTCGAGGCCCCCGCAGGATGGGGCTTGCTCGGCGCGCCAACGTCGATTGCCTTACAGCCCGGGGAGGAAAGCACGCTGTTCGTGACCGTGACCTTGCCTCCCGGAGCAGCCGCCGGCGCCTATACCATCGGACTCGTTGTGACGGCGCAATCGGATTCCATCGACAGTGCCTCGGCCACAGCTGAGGTCACCGTCACGCCAAGCAATGATGTCGAATTGCTGTCGCCCACCGGAGCAAGCGTTCCGCCTGGAGGCAGCTTGACCTACGAATTCACGATCATCAATCGCGGCAACGCGCAGGACTCGTTCACCGTGAGTGCGACATCCTCGCGGGGCATTCCGGTATCCCTATCGCGTAGCAACGTCGACCTGGCGCCTCAAGAGCGCGTGGCATTCACTGTGCAACTCAGCGTTCCCATCGGAACCGACCCTGGCCGCGATGTCCTGACCGTCCTTGCCGAGTCCTCGCTATACGACGCCGTCGAATCGGATGCCGTTGTTTTCACGACGATCCTTCCGCCCGCGCCCGACGCGGTCGGGGGCACGGTGATGGAGGAGTTGCCCGCTCGAATCCGTCTCTCCATGGACAAGGACGTCCTCACGGGCGAGTTCGACAGCCAACTGACGTTCTCGACGTCAGGCCAAATCCTCGGCGGCTACTTCTCGTCCTTCTTCAGCCTGCTCGATCCACTCGGCCCGTCGCTGACCGAGATCAGCTCGTTTACCCTGCTTTATCGCCGCGCGCCCACCACCTTTTCTATCGGAAGCGTGTCGAGAACGCTTACAGATCTCACGCGCCTCTCCTGTACCGGTGGATTACTCGCCGTCGATGGAGACTTCATCGATATGTCGATCATTGGCGGAGGAAACGACAATGAAACGCGGTTCGCCGGGCACCTTGCCGTGGGACCGGATGTCGCAAACGTTGGGATCGGCTATTGGACGATCCGCGACCCTCTCTCCACGACGCAAACGATCTGGACGGCCACCGCCCATGCGGAGCCCCTCGAAGACTGGACCTTGACTGTCGAGGGAAGCCTGGGGCTTGACGGTCCGCTCACAAGCCGAGCCTTCTTTTTCAATACAACGCTCGATTCATCGGGTTACTTCTTCAATGGATCCGCGTTCTCCGTAGGGACCTATTTCCCCGGCGAACGCGCCGACAGCGCAGGGATCGAAGTCTCTCAACGGCTGCGGTTGGATTCGTTTTCACTGAGCGCATCGCTGCTGCACGAATGGGACAACGTCATCCGCGATCCGCTTCAGCCAACGCGAATCGTGGACGATCTCGGCTTTAACATGACAGCGACGCCTCTCGAGGACGGACCAACGCTTTCGTCAACCATTGATTTCACCTGGGATCGTTACGCGGATGAAACGCAGAAATCGGACCTCACAACCCTACTGGCGGTGAGCCTCACCGAGACGTCCGGTGTGTTCCCCTACTCGCTGACCGGCAAGGTGCTTGAGAACATCGATAACGTCACAGGCGCACATGTCCGAACGACAACCACGACGGAAGGCGTCGGACTCTCAGTCGATGCGTTCTACCTGTTCCTGGAATTGACGCAAGAGCAGAGCTATGACGTGATCGCTGACGCGCTACTTGATGCCGAAGCGGATGTCTCCTTCCGGTTCCGTCCGGAAACAGCGCTCCATGAAGCCTCCATTACCTTGAGGAATACGCTCGACGATTTCGACCTATCCGGCTCGTTGTTCATCCGGTTCAACGATGACTTGGACATCATCTTTGACGGCTCGATCTCGTGGGATCGACACGACGCATCCGACATCAGTTTTGGCTGGGGAATCGCTTTCAACGCCAATGTAACACTCCCTCTTCCCTTCCTGGTCACCAAAGGCCGTCTTGAGGGCCGCGCGTTCATCGACCGGGACGGCGATGGGCGCTATGGTCTGAATGATGAGCCCGCGAGCGCCATTGTTGTCAGCGCGGGGCCAACGGAGGTTTCCACGGATGACGAGGGCTACTTCCGGTTCCCTCCGCTTTACCCCGACACCTTGACCTTGTCGGCCAGTCAGCTTCCCCCGGAGGCGCGGGTGGGCGCCCCCCAGGATGTCGCCATCTTCGCCGGCGAAACGCGATGGATCGACATTCCGTTGCTTCCGGTCACCCTTGTCAGGGGAGAGGTGTTCGAGGACATCGATCGGGACGGCATTCGCGATTCGAATGAAGGCGGATACGCACAGATTCGTGTGATCTTGACGGCAGCGGACGGCACCTCCGTCGATGCAACGACGGATATTGCCGGAACCTTCGTCTTCGCGGACGTTCTTCCGGGTACATACGTCCTGTCGCTCGATGCCGACTCATTGCCCGACCGCTTCGAGATGACGACCGCAGATTCAGCGACGCTCGTTGTTGGGGCCGATGCACCGCCCCCCACGTCGTTCGGCGGCACGATCCGCGAACGGGAGGTTATCATCACGTTCCAGCCTCCAACTGCCGATTTCCTGTTTGAGCCGGCAGAACCAGTCGCTGGAGAAATGGTGACCTTCGACGGCAGCTTCTCGTTCGACTTCGACGGGCAGATCGTCAGCTATGCCTGGGACTTCGATGGCGACGGACAACCGGACGCCACAGAAGCCATCGTATCCTTCACCTTCCCGGCCGCGGGAACCTACGACATCGCATTGACCGTTGTCGATGACGCAGGAAATGAAGACACGATAATCACTTCCGTGACTGTATCGGGAGAAACCACGATTCGACCGTCGACCTCATTACAGCCGCCTGTGGCCGATTTCTCCTACATGCCTGCTCAACCTCAGACAGGGGAGACCATTCTCTTCAATGGAACGTCGTCCTCAGACTTCGACGGGCAAATCATCAGCTTTGCCTGGGATTTCAACGGAGATGGAGTCATCGATTCCATGGAGTCCATCGGCTCCATCGTCTACAGCTCGCCAGGCAGCTACGCCGTATCGCTGACCGTGACAGACGATGGCGGGAACACGGATAGTGTCACGTACACAGTCATCGTCGGTGGCGAAGAACAGGCTCCAACGCCTCCATCAACGACGACGCAGTTGCCGATCGCCGATTTTCAGATTTCTCCGGCCGAACCCGCGCCCGGGCAGCGTGTCCTGTTGAATGGCACGTCTTCGTTGGATCTCGGCGGCTCCATTGTCGAGTTCTCTTGGGATTTCAACGAAGACGGCATTGTCGACGCCACCGCGCCAATTGTTGAAACCCAATTCGATGCCCCCGGCACGTACAGCGTCTCGCTGACCGTGACGGATAACGACGGCAACACGGATACCATCTCGCAAAACATCGTCGTTTCTGGCGAAGCGCAACCTGTTCCGCAGCCCGAGCCTCCCGTCGTACAGGATCCCATCGATCCCGGCTTCCCAGTCGCTGATTTCGCCTACTTGCCTGCTGAACCGGAGCCTGGCGACTTGATTCTGTTCAATGCGACGCTGTCCAGCGACAGTGACGGACAGGTGGTAGCCTACGAATGGGACTTCGATGGCTACGGCACCGTCGACGCACGTGCCGCCATAATTGACTACCGTTTCGAGGAAGATGGCGTGTATCCGGTGACGCTGATCGTGACGGATGACGCCGGCAACTCCGGTACCGTGACGAAGCAACTCGTCATCGGCGACGGAGAAACCGCTCCCGAACCCGCGCCGACCTTGCTTCCGCCCGTCGCCGATTTCACGTTCTCGCCTCTTGAGCCTCAATCCGGAAGTCTCGTCCTGTTCAACGGAACTCTGTCATCGGATCCAAACGGAACCGTCGCCTCCTATGGCTGGGATTTCGATGACGACGGCATTGTCGATTCAACAGCCGCGATCTCCGAATACACGTTCCTTACGTCGGGAACCGTTGTCGTATCCTTGGTCGTCACCGATGATGACGGCCTTGCCGATACGTTGTCACGCGAGATTGCGATCATGCTGCCAACGCCCGCACCGCCCCCAGCGACCTCGCTGTCTCCGATCGCCAATTTCGAAGTTTCCCCTGAGTTCCCATCCGCCGGCGTGCTCACCTTGTTCAACGGCCTGCTATCCAGCGATCCCGATGGAGACATCGTCAGCTACGCCTGGGACTTCGACGGTGATGGCCAAGTCGATGCTGAATCCGGGTTTGCCGAGTTCACATATGTGGCATCAGGCACCTACAGCGTATCGCTGACCGTCACCGATGAAACGGGGAACACGGACACCTATATACAGGCACTCCTCGTCGGGTCAGATACGGCCCCTCCTGCGACGCCACCCTCGAGTTTTCAGCCGCCTGTGGCCGACTTCTCATACATGCCAGCTCAGCCGAGCGTCGGTGAGTTGGTGCTCTTCAATGGCACCTTTTCTTGGGATTTCGATGGTGAGATTGAATCCTATGCATGGGATTTTGATGGCGACAGCATCCCCGATGCCGTGACTCCGACCGCGGAGCATATCTTCACGTCATCGGGCACGAAGACCGTCTCTTTAACGGTCACAGATGACTCAGGAGCATCGGACACCCTGAGCATCGATATCGACGTCAACTAGCTCGCTTACAGCGTGCGCTAGCAAGCATGGGAATTGCATTTCCACCTTGAAACCACATCAAATCCTCGGGTAACATTTGCGCGCTCGGCGGAAAAATCCGCGTGCTCACGCACCTTCCGTCGAGAATTGTTGTATCGGGAGGGTGGGAATGCTTGCATTCTTTGTCACTGCCATCGTGGCGTTCATCTTCTATCTTCTGCTGACCTTCGGAAGCGGAACGATCGGAGCCTGGAGCCTCGAAGAATGGATTTCGGGTGCTGTCCTTTCCCTCATCGTCGGAGCCATCGCCGCACGCGTCGCGTTCGTTCGAAACCGAGACGGCAAGAAGAGTTCTCTTCGCATGCTGAATCCTCTTCGCCTATTGCTGTTTTTGGTGTATCTGATCGGACCCTTCTTGTGGGCCATGGCCAAAGCCAACCTCGACGTCGCCTATCGAGTCATTACCGGCAAGATTCGACCCGGAATCGTTCGACTCAGTCCAGGGCTGAGCACGGATTTCGGCGTTACGTTGCTGGCCAACTCGATCACGTTGACTCCGGGAACGCTGTCCGTCGATGTGGATGAGGAGAGCGGAGATCTGTTCGTGCATTGGATCAACGTCAGTGATCCTGAGCCATCTGCCAAGACGGTTTGCGGATCGTTTCCTGACTGGGCAAGGAGGATCGCGGAATGAGTATTGAACCTCTTGTGTTCTTCATCGTCGCGGCCTGCTTCGCGTTTTTCGTTTTGTTCAGCCTGTTGCGAATCGGACTTGGTCCTACGATTGGGGATCGAGTCGTCGGTCTGGACACTCTGAACACACTGGTGGTCGCCTCAATGATCGTCTTGGGGGCGGCTTTCGATCAGGTCGTATTCGTAGACGTAGCGATCATTTATGCGTTGCTTTCGTTTGTCGGCACGCTCTATATCGCTCGCTATCTGGAAGGGGGGTTGGAATGAACGTACTCCTTTACATCCTGTTGGGGATCGGGGTGCTGTTCAACGGACTGGGCGCGATCGCGCTCGTTCGCTTCCCCGATGTCTATACACGACTTCACGGCGCAACGAAGTGCACGACCTTCGGTTCGTTGTTCACCGCACTCGGCGTGATTGTGTATGGCTTCGCTCGCGGAGGAGCACAGTACAACACCCTGGCCATCCATGTCATCATCGCCTTGATTGCGCTGTTGGTCACGAATCCTACGGGATCGCACGCCATCGCACGTGCAGCCTATCGCAGCGGAATCAAGCCGAAGGGTGCTGTGGTGGACAAATTGGAGGAGCAGTCATGATCGTACAAAGCATCCTTCAAATCGTTATCCTCGTTCTGATCGTCGTGGGAGCCGCATTGGCCGTTTGGTTCAAGGATCTGCTTGCCTCCGTACTTGCGTTGGCCGCCGCCAGCTTGCTGGTCGCGCTTGAGTTCTACCTCCTGCAAGCACCGGATGTCGCCATTGCAGAAGCCGGCATCGGCGCCGCACTGACAACGGCCATTTACGTCATCGCAATTCGGCGGACGGCGCGAAAGGAGGAGGAATGAGAAAGGCGATTTTGTTCGTCACGTTCCTGTTCGTCAGCGCATTCCTTCTACTTGGCGTGGCTGAGATGCGACCCTTCGGACAACCCGCTGTTGCGGACATGGACGACTACTTCATCACGAACGCTCAGGGTGAGGTCGCCGTCAACAATGTCGTCACCGCCGTCGTCTTCGACTACCGAGGATTTGACACGCTGGGAGAAGCCACCGTACTGTTCGCAGCCGTCGTGGGCATTCTCGCTTTGTTCCGAAAGCCGAAGGAGGATGAACGATGAGCAATCATGGAATGTCTGTCATCGTTCGTACGGTTACCCGGTTCGTGTATGGGTTAATCATCCTTTTCGGGTTCTACGTGATCATGCACGGTCACTTGACGCCGGGCGGAGGTTTCCAAGGAGGCGCCGTCGTGGCCAGCGCATTTGCGCTGCTGCTTGTCGCCTTTGGATCCGCCGGCCTGAAGGGGCGTTTGAACCTGCACTGGCTGCAATCCATTGAAGAGGTAGGTGCCTTGGCTTTCTTGGCCCTCGCGTTCCTCGGTATCGGAACAGCCTTCTTCTATAACCTGCTGGCCAACTCGGGAGGGTTCCTGTTCGGAGCCTCGGTTCCTGCAGGCGCCAATGCCGGCGTGCTGAATGCGGGAGGAACTGTCCCTCTGATGAACTGGGCCGTTGGCCTCAAGGTCATGACCGGCATCGCCGCGGTCGCGATCACCATGCTCATCGGATCCAAGAAGGAGGAAACCGAATGAACATAGGTAACCTCCCCTTTATCGCTGCCGCGCTGCTCGTGGCATTCGGCCTTTACACGTTCCTGTTCAAGCGGAACCTGATCAAACTCGTCATCGGCATTACGCTGATTGAGATGGGCGTCAACCTGTTTCTGGTGACCCTGGGCTATCGCACAGGTGGGATTTCTCCCATCTACACGTACGCCCCCGAGGCCCAGCAAATGGTTCTCCCGACGCCTCAGGCGCTCACGCTGACCAGCATCGTGATCGGATTGGCCACCACGGCACTGCTCCTGTCGTTTGCCGTTTTCGTGCACCGTCATTACGGCACCCTTGACATTCGGAAAGTGAAGGAGTTGAAGGGATGACCGCACTGACTACACATGCACCCGTTCTCCTGATCGCCATTCCGCTATTGGGCGCGTTCGCAACGCCGCTCATTGGGAAGCTTGGCCGTGGAGCACGGAATACGTTGGTTGGACTCGTGGTCCTCGTTGTTGCCGGATTGGCTGCGCTGCTTGCCGTTGACGTGTTCACAGCCGGCGCCCCCACGATTTACGAGATGGGTGGCGGCACATTCACGTTCCCGCTTTCGGGCGGACAAGTTCCCGTGCGTATCCTCTTTGAAGTTGACAGCATGAGTGCCTTTATGGGACTCATCACGGCGCTGATCGCACTCACAGGCGCCTTCTTCAGCTTCTCGTATTGGAAGGATCGTTCGGGCAGCAATTTGTATTTCAGTCTATTCCTGCTGTTGACTGCCGGCATTTTCGGCATGCAGATGACGGGGGATATGTTTAACTTCTTCGTATTCCTTGAAATCACGTCGATTGCCGCAGCCAGCCTGGTTGGATTCCGCGTCTGGTTGAAACAGTCTCAAGAGGCCGGCTTCAAGGTCATGGCGATGTATACCCTGTCTGGACTGTTCGTTCTGTTGGCCATCGGCCTTCTCTATGGACAGTACGGCCATCTGAATATCGCCGCGTTGGCCAGCCGTCTGACCGGAAGCTTGACCGATGTCATTGCGCTCGGCCTGCTTCTGACCGGATTGGCGATGAAGGCAGGCGCTGTTCCCATGCACATGTGGGCGCCCGATGCCTATGGCGAAGCTCCGGCCCCGACATCGGCCGTACTTGTGGCGAACTCTCAGGCCAGCCTTTATGGACTGTTTCGCGTTCTGTTCACGCTGTTCGGGGCCTCCGTTAGTACGGGCGCAGTCGGCTGGATACTGATCGTTCTCGCCCTGCTGACGATCTTCGTCGGCGTCACGATGGCATTGATTCAGAACGATTTGAAGCGCCTGGTCGCCTACGGCGCTGTCTCTCAAATCGGTTATATGATGCTGGGAGTCGGTGTCGGCCTCGCCGTGAGCGCGACGAAGCCGGAATTCGGTCTTGTCGCGATGCAAGGTGGAATCTTCCATATGCTCAACGATGCCGCCTGTGTGGGACTGCTGTTCTTCGCCTCCGGAGCGGTCATCCGAGCTTCGGGGACCCGAGATCTCAATGCGATGGGCGGCCTCGCGCATGGCATGAAGTGGACGAGCGTTTGTTTCGCCATCGGAGCCGTCGCCCTTGCCGGCGTCCCTCCCTTCAACGGCTTTGCGTCGAAGTTCCTCATCTATGAGGCGGCGTTCAAGCTCAGTCCGTTCCTGGCGGTCATCGCCGTGCTATCGAGCATTCTGTTGTTGGCTGTATTCGTGAAGGCGTTCCAGGCAGCGTTCCTGGGACCTCGCACGACTGCAATGGCCCATGTCACCGATCCCTCGCCCGGCATGATGCTTCCAATGGTGGCACTGGTGCTGGTCGTCGTCGTCTTCGGGCTTTTCCCGGGCTTCTTCGTCGATCACATCGTGACACCGGCAGCCAAGGCGCTGTGGCTCGGTCGTGACGCGTACATCAACGCGGTACTGGGAGGGTAACGATGAATGGATTGACTTCCGGCTTCGGCGCATGGAATCCCATCGCCTGGGCGCTGCTGTTCGTCGGCATCTTGGTGGTGTCCTTCATCGTGCGTTCGCTGGGCAACAAGGGCTACAAACGCGGAACCGGACAAACGAAGGTTTTCCTGTCCGGTAACGAAGAGCCCGACACTCCGGACGCTCTCCACGTTCGTGGAGATCACCTCTACTGGGGAATGATCGACGGACTGTCCGCCTACTACCGACGTGTGAAGGCTTGGCATACCGGCATTCTTTCGGACTACGTTGCGTGGTTCGTGGGCGTGCTCGGGTTGGTGTTCGTCATTCTCGTATTGGTTAGGTGAGCGACATGGCACTACCTCGTTCTTTTAAGCGAGCGCTGTGGGTGTTCCACGTTGCCACAGGCTCTTGTAATGGTTGTGATATCGAAATCGTGGCGGCACTGACGCCGCGTTACGATGCGGAACGATTCGGGATTATGCTCACGGGCACGCCTCGCCATGCAGATGTCTTGCTGATCACCGGTCCGGTGACCAAGCCGATGCTGCCGCGGCTCAAGCGAATCTACGAGCAGACGCCCGATCCCAAGGCGGTCATCGTTGTCGGGGGTTGCGGTTCGACGTCGGGCGTGTTTTATGAGTCCTACAACGTCGTCGGCCCCATCGATGAAGTGATCCCCGTTGATGTCTATGTCCCCGGTTGCCCTTCGCGCCCGGAGGCCATCATCGACGGTGTGGTCAAGGCGGTGGCCAAGTTGGAGACGTTGGAGAAATCGGGGGTGGGCGGATGAACGTAGCCCAGATATTTACCTCCTTCAAGGAAGCACTCGGCTCGGCCTACCTCGAAGATCGTACGATCGAACGTAAGGTGGGAACTGTCGATCCCGGCACGGTCTATGATCTGTGGATCACCGTAGAACGCGAGGCACTTCATGACGCCGTCGCGCATCTCTGCGCCGAGTACAACCCTCACATTTCGGTCATCTCGGGGGACGATATCGGCGACGCCGTTGCCCTCAACTACCACTTCACCGTGGGATGGGGCGAACGGTATGGGGAAGCGACGTTCACGATTCGAACCGTGCTTCCTAAGTCCGATCTTGTGATCCCAACGATCACGGATGTGCTTCCCGGAGCACAGACCTCTGAACGTGAGAAGATCGAGTTCTATGGAATTGACGTCGTGGGCATCCCGGACGACAGGAACCTCTTCCTGCCTGAGGGAGCGACCATTCACCCTTGGCGGCGCGATCTCGAAGAGGAGACGGCCAAGGAAGTGAAGCGAATGGTGAAATGGGAGACGCGCGATGAATAACCAATCCATTAATCTGGACGTTGGGCAGTGCGCGGCGACGACCTACACCGTTCCCGTCGGTCCGGTTCACCCGGCGTTGAAGGAACCGATCCGGTTCAGCTTCAACCTCGACGGTGAACGCATCGTCGGCGTCGACATCAAGCCCGGCTTCGCCCATCGTGGCATCGAACACATGGGGATGAAGCGCAATCTCGTTCAGGCGCTCTACTTGTCGGAGCGCATCTGCGGAATCTGCTCGATTTCGCATCCGCTGGCCTTTACGCAGGCCGTGGAAAATGCGGCCGGCATCGAAGTGCCACCGCGGGCGCAGTACATCCGCACCATCATCGGTGAACTGGAGCGCGTGCATTCGCATTTGCTCTGGGCGGGCGTTGGGGCCCATGAGTTGGGCTTCGATACGCTGCTTCACCTGACGTGGAACGTCCGCGAGAAGTCGATGGATCTGTTGGAAGAGCTGACAGGAAATCGCGTCGATTACGCCATTCCCATCTACAGCGGCGTCCGGCGTGACATCCCGGAGCGAAAGGCACATCTGGCCTACGAGGCCCTGGAGTACTACAAGGGTCTGCTTCAAGACATGATCGACGCCTTCTTGCACGACAAGTCCGTCGAGATGCGAACGCGAAACGTCGGTGTGCTCACCTACGAGCAAGCCGTCGAGCTGTGCGCCGTCGGTCCGACCGCGCGTGCCTCCGGTGTTAAGAAGGACGTTCGTCAGGACATGCCCTATCTCGCTTATGCGGATATGAACGTCAAGGCGATTACGCCCGAAGACTACGGCACCGAGACGATCGGCGATGTGTACGACATGATCATCGTTCGGTTGCTCGAAGTGGCGCAGTCCATCGAGATCATCGAGTTCTGCCTCGAGAACCTTCCCAGCGGCGAATTGATGTCGATTCCCAAGGTTCCCGCGCTGCTCGCGACGCTGAAGAAGGCGTCCGGCGAGGGCCTGGGCCGACATGAGGCCCCGCGTGGCGAAGTCATTCACTACGTGCGGCTGGAAGAGGGTGTGGAGGAACCGGCAGCCTGGAAGGTCAAGGCCCCCACCTACTCCAACCTGATGGCATGGGTTCCCATGTTCCTGGGCGACGAGATCGCCGATGTGCCGATCATCGCCGCATCGATCGATCCGTGCATGTGCTGTATGGATCGCGTGCATCTTGCCGATGCATCCGGCATCGCGTCGGAACGCACGAAGGAAGAGCTCGTCAAGCTTTCTCGTGAGAAGACAAGGAGGATCTGCGGATGAGCGGAACACTATTGAACGCCGTCTGGCAGGGCATTGTCATTCTCGTGGGTGGCACTCTGTTGGGCATGATTTACAAGGGCCTGGATCGCAAGCTGGCCGCACAGATGCAGGGACGCATCGGTCCACCGATTCGTCAACCCTTCTTTGACGTCATCAAGCTGATGGTCAAGGAGAACGTGGTTCCCGATCACGCCGTCGGGTGGCTGTACAACCTGATGCCGCTTTTGTCGCTGGCATCGGTGGCCACCTTGCTGTTCTACCTCCCTCTGGGGGGCTTTCAGCCGCTCCTGGGTGGTTTCGGTGATCTGATCCTCATTCTGTACTTGCTGGCCGTTCCTTCGATCGCCATGGTGCTCGGCGGCTTCGCCGCCGGATCGCCGTTGGCCACCGTTGGCGCACAGCGTGAAATGGTGATGATGATGGCCTACGAGTTCCCGTTGGCGATCACGTTCCTTTCGCTGGGGTGGACGCTCTCAACCTTCATGCCGGGAGCCCACGTCTTCTCGCTCTCGGTCTTGGCCGCCAACCCGTTGTGGGGAATGGTGGGGCCGCTGGGCGTCATTGGGCTGATTCTGCTGTTCGCGGCGCTGATGATCGTCACACCGGCCGAACTGGCAAAGATCCCATTCGACATTCCGGAAGCCGAGACGGAAATCGCGGGCGGCATTCTCGCCGAGTACTCGGGACGCAATATGGCCATGTTCTATCTGGCTGATGCGATCAAGATGGTGGTCATGGGATCCCTGACCGTCGCCTTGTTCTTCCCGTACGGTCTGTCCGGCCTCGTTGGCCTTTCGGGGGCATGGGGAAGCGTCATTGACGTCGCCTTCTATCTCGTGAAGGTGTTCGTCGTGATCTTCTTCGCCGTCATCGTTGTTCGGGTCGCGTTCGCGCGTATCAAGATTGGGCAAGCCGCTCGCTTGTTCTGGCTGCCCATCACCGGCATTTCGCTGCTTGGAATGCTCCTCTTGACGCTCGACCGGTTCGTGTAGGAGGGACAGATGATCTTTGGAACGTTGATCAAGCAGTTGTTCAGCAAGCCAGCGACCAACCCGTTTCCTGCACGCTACATGCCGAAATCGGTGACCGCTCTGCTGGGCAAGGTAGCCGCCGGACAGGCGCAGATTCATCCGCCTGTTCCCGCGCCAGACGACCTTCGAGGCAAAATCGCCTACGATCGGGAGAAGTGCATTGGCTGTCAGCTCTGCATTCGCGTGTGCCCAGCCAACGTTATCGAGTTCTTGCCTGAGGACAAGAAGATCCGCATGTACGTCGCGCGCTGCACGTTCTGCGCCGCCTGCGTCGACGCGTGTCCGGTGGATGCGCTGAAGACCACACCGGACTTCTTGCTCGCCGATACGGACCGGTTCTCTGAGAACCTGGTTGTGGAATAAGGAACAATCACATATAACGCAACGGGCGCTTGCATAGCGTCCGTTGCGCCTTTTCAAACCTCGACTATCTCCGACCACTCACATCATTCAGGACATGCAATCATCTCTAGGAGCGTATGGATTCGTGCATCTCCATCGTCGAGACATTCTTGGAAGAGCCTAAGGAGTTCGCTAGGCTTCAAGGGGCGCTTCTGCAAACCCTCAGCATCGCGGGTTGTACGTCTGTAGTAGTGCCGGGAGATGAGCCACGTGAAGAGACAACCTACGATCAACGTTGCTAGAGTTATCAAAGAAGAAGCTAAGGCACTCATACCAACTCCGCAAACGATCGCTTCCCCACTTGGATCAACATCGGCGCATCGAACGTGATGTCGACGTCAGGAGACGCAACGCGTTGCTCGTTGACCTTGACCCCGCCCTGCTTGATCAAGCGTTTGGCTTCGCCGCGGCTGCTCACAAGGCCTGAGGCATCCAGAAGATCGATAATCCAGATGGAGTTGTCGTCCTTTAGCTTCGATCGATCTAAGGCCACTTGCGGAACGTCTGATGGCCGCTCGTGGCGGATGTGGACGCGATCGAATTCCTCTTCGGACGCCAGTGCATCGGTTTCGGAGTGATACATCGACACGAGCGTTCGCGCGAGCAGCCGTTTGGCGTCTCTCGGCGTCATATCGCTGACCGACTCGGGATCGAGATCGGTAAGGAAGACAAAGTAGTTGTGAATCAGGGCATCGGGGATCGAGAGGACCTTGCCGTACATCTCGGACGCGGGCTCATTGAGGCCGACGTAATTGCCCGTCGTCTGACTCATCGCGCGCTCACCATCGATGCCGATCAACAACGGCACCGTGAGAACGATCTGTGCTTCTTGGCCGTACTCTCGCTGAATGTCCCGCCCTACAAGTAGGTTGAACAACTGATCGGCGCCTCCCAGTTCGACGTCAGCCTGGATGGCGACCGAATCGTAGGCTTGGGTCAACGGATAGAGGAATTCCAGGACACTGATCGATTGCCCCTCAGCATAGCGCTTCGAAAAATCGTCTCGCTCCAGCATGCGAGCGACCGTATATTTGGACGTGAGCTGGATGATGTCCGCCAGGTCCATCGGGCCCAGCCATTCCGAGTTGTAGCGTACCTCCGTTCGCTCGGGATCGAGGATCTTGTAGGCCTGTTCCTGATAGGTCTCGATGTTTCGCTTGATCTCGCCCTCCGACATCAACCCGCGCGTCGATGCGCGGCCCGAGGGATCGCCGATGCGGCGCGTGAAGTCGCCGACAATGAGAACGCCCGTGTGCCCCAGATCCTGAAACTGGCGCATCTTGCGAAGCGGAACGGAGTGCCCCAGTGTCAGATGAGGGGCGGAAGGATCGATGCCCAGTTTCACGCGTAGCGGCACGCCCGTCTTTTCGGAAGCCTCAAGTTTGGCGATCAGCTCGTCTCGAGGGACGAGCGTGTCCGATCCGATCGAGAGCCGCTCATCTACAAGTTTCACGAATCGCTCGTTCATGGAGCCTCCTACGTGCGAACCACGGACACAATGCGATCGTCGTCTTCCAAATCGATCAATCGGACACCGCGCGCATAACGGCGATAGACGTTGATATCGCCGGCCGTGATGCGAATGACCTTTTGCTCGGTGGTGATGATGATCTCGTCCTGGTCCGAGACGATGCCGATAGAAACCAGATCGCCGGAATCCGCATCAAGCTTGATTCCCTGAACACCTTTGCCGCCTCGGCCCTGAATCGGGAAATCGTCCAGCGATACGCGTTTCCCATAGCCGCGCTCGGCCACCATGAGCAGCTTCTTGTCCATAGTGATGTCGCGATCCAGACAGGCCATGCCGATGACGCAATCGTCGCCATCAAGGCGAATGCCGATCACACCTTTCGACGGGCGTTTGGTGCAGCGCACTTCTTCCTCGCGGAATCGGATGGAGTGGCCGTCTCGGGTCGCGAGAATGACTTCTCCCCCGCCTTCGGTCGATGTCACGTGAACCAATCGGTCCTCGTCATCTGCGTTAATCGCGTTAATACCGTTGGCATGGACGTTCGAGTAATCCTTCATCAGATTCTTGTTGATGATGCCGTTGGCCGTGGCCATCAGGCACAGCATGTCCTCGACGTCCTCGAAGTTCGACACCGGGAGAATCGTGCGCACCATTTCGTCCTGCTCCAGCGGGATGAAGCTGCGAATGTTCTTGCCCAACGCATCCCGGTTCATCGACGGCAACCGGTATCCCTGCGTACGATAGACGCGGCGCTGATCGGAGAAGAACAGCAGCTGGTCGCGCGCATTGACGAGCTTGCTGAGAAGGATGAAATCATCGTCCTTGGTTCGCTGACCGATGACGCCCTTGCCGCCGCGCCCTTGGGATCGGAAGTCGATCGCACGGGGCGCGTTGACGTATCCGCGGCTCGTGACGCTGACCATGAGGTCGTAGTCGGGAATCAGCTCGTTGAAGTCGACATTGCCATCTTCATCGGCGATCGTCGTGCGGCGACCGTCAGCGAACCGCTCGGACGCTTCTCGCAACTCGCCCTTGATGGTTTCATCCAAGATGACATCCGAACCAAGAATGCGCTCGTACTCCGCGATCGCCCGGAGCTTGTCATTGTATTCGTCATCGATCTTTTGACGCTCCAAGGTGCGCAACTGAGACAGGCGCATCTTGAGAATCGCGTCGATCTGCTCATCGGTGAGGGCGAGTTCGGACTGCAGCAATCGCGTTTCCGTCTCGGTATCCTTCGACGTACGGATGATCTCAATAACGCGATCGATCTGGTCGAGCGCAATACGATAGCCTTCGAGAATGTGCGCGCGTTTTCTAGCGACATCCAAGCGATGCTCAGTTCGCCGCGTCACGACCTCTCGACGGAAATCGATGAAGCAGTTCAAGATTTCTTTTAAGGAGAGCGTCCGCGGATTTCCATCAATGATGACGAGGAAGATCGCTGAGAACGTACGCTCCAGAGACGTGTACTTGTACAGCTGATTCAAAACGACATTCGGGTTGGCCGAACGCTTCAGCTCGACAACAATGCGCATGCCTTCGCGATCCGATTCATCTCGCAGATCCGAGATTCCGTCAATCTGGCCGGACTGCACCTTGGCGGCGATCGATTCGACGATGGTCGACTTCCTGACCTGATAAGGAATCTCTGAGATGATGATGGTCGAATCGTCGATCGCGGCCTTGGCTCGCACGGTCATCTTTCCGCTACCCGTGCGGTACATCTCCTCGATGCCCGAGCGGCCCATAATCAAACCGCCCGTGGGGAAATCGGGGCCATGAATGTGTTTCATCAAGCCCTTCACCGTAATGAACGGATCGTTCATCAGCGCAATAATGCCATCCACGAGTTCAACAAGATTGTGGGGAGGAATCTGAGTTGTCATCCCCACCGAAATGCCCCACGCACCGTTCATCAACAGGTTTGGAACCTTGGCAGGAAGGACGATCGGTTCGTCGAGCGACTCATCGAAGTTCGGCATCCAATCGACCGTCTTCTCCGCAAGTTCATCCAGCATTTCGATGGCGATCGGAGCAAGTCGCGCCTCGGTATAGCGCGTTGCCGCCGCGGGATCTCCGTCAATCGACCCGAAGTTCCCCTGGCCATCGACCAGCGGGTAGCGATACGTGAACTCCTGCGCCATGTTGACCATCGTGTCGTAGATGGCTTGATCGCCATGCGGATGGAACTTACCCATCGCCTCACCCACGATACGCGCGGATTTCCGATGCGGCTTCCCGGGCGTCACGCCAAGCTCACGCATGGCATATAGGATTCGCTTTTGGACAGGTTTTAGACCATCGCGCACGTCGGGAATGGCGCGACCGCGGATGACGCTCATCGCATAGTTGATGTACGACTGCTCCATCTCCTCTTCGATGAACGTACGCTCAATGCGTTCCATAATCCCCCCTCATACAGATCATAAGAATATCGAATTCCCTTTCCTGATACAAGGTTCCGGCGTTTCAGCGCTCTCATTTCCCAGCAAAAAAGTCAAAGAAAAACGCCCCGCCGGAGTCCGGCGAGGCGTTGCTGAAGCTTCAACGAATCAGATGATCGAATAGGGGTCAACGGCATCACGTACAGCATCGCCCATGAAATTGAAGGCAAGTACTGAAACGACGATGAAGGCACCGGGAATCAAAATCCAAGGATGCAGTTCGATCGAGCTTACGTTGGTCGCCACGTTGAGGAGTTGCCCCCAACTCGTCATCGGCTCCTGAATTCCGTATCCCAGGAAGCTCAGCGCAGCCTCCGTCAGCATCATGCCAGGAATCGTCAACGTCGCGTTGACAACAAGATAACTGGTGATATTCGGCGTGATGTGGCGAAGGATGATGCGAAGATCGTTGGCACCAGCAGCCCGGGCCGCCGTGACGAAGTCCATCTCTCGAATGGCGAGGACCTGGCCACGAATGATACGCGCCAGCCCTCCCCAACTGATGATGGCCAAGGCGGCGATCACTCCAAAGAAAACGAGAATGGCCGACAAACCGAACCCACGCAACGCTGCGCCCATCGCCATCAGAATCGGAAGCCCCGGGATAGCGAGGAACACCTCGCAGATACGCTGGATGAACATATCCACGCCACCGCCGTAGTATCCTGAAACTCCTCCTAGAACAATCCCCAACGGAAAGGAAATCAGGATAACCAGCGGCCCGACGGCCAGCGATACCCAACTCCCCACCATACAGCGAGTAAAGAGATCCCGCCCCAGGCGATCAGATCCGAAGAGGAAAAACTCTGTTCGTGTCCCGTCCTCAGCAACGGCTGCAAACAGATGCGTCGTACTCGGGATGAGTCCGAGCAAGCGGTATTTCGCCCCTCCGGAAACGAAGAAGCGTATGTAAAACTTCTTCGAGGTATCTTCTTCGTAGTTTGCCTGGTAAAACTCGTTGATCGTGCGCTTGGTACCATAAACGTACGGTCTCGATAGGGAGCCGTCCTCCGCGCGCCAATGAACCTTGGATGGCGGCGCATAGGGATGCGTTCGAAACTGTCTTGAATAATCATAAGGCCCAATGAACTGGGCAAAGAGAGCGCCGACAATGAACAGCAGAACGATGATGGTTCCGACATTTCCAACGCGATGCCGTCGAAACGCCTGCCAGATCATCTGTCCTTGAGAGCGGCTGACGTAGCCTTGCTCCTCGGACTTCTGCTGCGCCTTCTGACTTCTCCTTTGTGCTCTAGTAGCCATTGCTTATATGCTCCTTTGACTCTTGGTCACTGCATCAGTCATAGCGAATGCGCGGATCGACCCATGCCAGCAGGAAGTCCGAGAACAGGTTTCCGATGAGCAGGAAAAGACTGAAGAACAGCAGACCCGCCATGATGACGTTTTCGTCCTGCCGCTGTAGCGCCGCGAAGTACGAGCGCCCCACCGTCGGAAGATTGAGCACGATGGCTACGATGACGGACCCGGAAACCAGCGTAGGCAGTTGCAAACCCAAGATAGTCACAAGGGGGTTCACGGCATTTCGAACGGCGTGCTTGTAAACGACAACCCGTTCGCGCAGCCCCTTGGCACGAGCTGTCTGAACGTACGGCAAGGACAGCGTGTCCAGCAAATTACCACGCATGAGGCGGATGAGCACTGCCATTCCGGAGGTACCGAGAACCAACCAAACCGGCCACATATGCCAGAGAATGTTCACGATCTTGGCCCATGATAGCGGAGCTCCGTAGAAATGCATATCCATGGCATTTCCGACCGTTAAGCCATAGTCGCCGACACGGAAGATGACAACCAGCATCCACAGCAATACTAGTGCAAAGAAGAAATTGGGTATCGACAAGCCAAGGAACCCTAGAAAGGTAACGATATGATCGCTTGGCTTGTACTGATGTGTTGCGGAATAAATGCCAATGGGTATAGCAAATAAGTACTGAAGAAAAAGCGTCGATAATGCGATAAACACCGTCCAAGGAAGCCTGTTCCCAAGGAATAGAGTCCTATATACCGGCATCTTCGTATCAAATGAGAATCCGAAATCACCGCGTGTGACGATATTCTTGAGCCAAAGCCAGTATTGGACCATGAAGGGTCGATCTAGGCCAAAACGCTCGATCTGACTTTGCAACGTTTCTTCTGTGATCTGAGGATCCATTCGTGCCAGAGTGAGAAAATCACCCGGCATGATTTTGATCAACGTAAAGGATATAAGAGAAACAATCAGAAGCAACGGCAGCATATAGAGCGTCCGGCGAATGATGTATGTAAGCATGCCAGCCTTCTTCGATGAGTGAAGATTGCGAGATGCGGCATCTGCCGCATCTCGCAATGGATGATTGTTCTACAGCCTGTTGTCGAAGCAAAGCTCCATCAAGAGGCCGTTGTTCCCGCCCGGCGTGGAAATCGGGCTGGACTTAAAGGCGTTCCCAACGTAGTCGTAGTACGCGTACTGGAACGAGCGAACGACCATGTTGATGTAACCGAGCTGAGCAGAAATAAGCTGCTGATATTCGGTGTAGTAGTCGAAGGCTTCGTCAAGATCGAACGTACCGGCACCAAGGGCCAGGAGTTCGTCGATGCGGGCATCGATTTCGTCCGGCTCGTCGCATGCAGAATAGCGATAGGCGTGCAGGGAACCACAGGAGCGATAGACGTTCGCGCCGCTGTTCGGCTCGTCGCCACCCGTCAGACCAAGCTGAATGACGTCGCCGGATGCGCCAAACAGGCGATTGACCAACGTGTTGAAGTCAACGACCTGGAACGTCGCGTTCAGGCCAATGGCTCGCCAGTCATCCTGGAGGATCAGGCAGTAGCCGATGCGAACGGTGTTGTCGTTCGAGTTGATTTCAATCGTCAGCGGATCGCCGCTCGGGAGATCGCGCCAGCCATCGCCATCGGCGTCAATGACGCCAAGCTCATCGAGAATGCCGGCGGCTTTGGCCGGATCATATTCGAAGGTAATGGCGTTGTTTTCCGTAATTGGGCCACCGTAGAAATCGCGGCCGGCGTAGAACGGGGACGGAACGGAGACCGGGCTCCACTGAGGACCGCCAAGACCGTTCAGAACGTTCTGAATCATGGTCTCTTTGTCGATCGTGTGAGCCAGGGCTTCGCGGAACTTCACGTTTCGATAGAGTTCGCGCTTTTCGTTGTCCGTACCTTCGGCCAGTCCGATGTCCTGGTTAGGCATGAACCACGTGGTTCCGTAGCCGGGCTGATCCGTAATCAGAATCTGGAATCCCTTGGAAGCACCTTCAGGAAGCAGAATGGCGATGTCTTCAGGACGCAGCAAATACACGTCAGTTTCGCCGTTTCGGAACTTCAGCATCGAGACATCCTGGTTCGTCACGATTGCCGAGACGTAGGTGTCATAGTACGGAAGCTGGGTTCCGGACGGGTCGTAACCATAGTAGTAAGGGTTACGGGTCATGGTCACCGACACGTTCGGCTGGTAGTCCGAGACAATCCACGGACCGTTACCGACGAGCTCGGAGAGCGGCGTGTCAAGCGTCCACGTTTCGTTGAACGTACCGGCAGGGACAGCTGGATTCAGCTTGTGAACCGAGTCCGCCAGCTTGTGCTTCGGCATGATGTTGAACGACAGGGCGTTCAATGCCGGGCGATAGATAACGCTCATCGTGAACGTAACCGTGTAGTCGTCGACCTTTTCACAAAGCGGGTACGTGCCATCAGGCAAAAGCTGGCTGTCACGCGCGTTCGTATCGACATCTTCGTTAAGGATGACATCGTTGTACGTAAACAGAACGTCGTCAGCCGTAATCGGCTCGCCGTCGGACCACTTGATGCCCTCACGCAGGGAGAACGTGATGACGAGGCCGTCGTCGGAAATTTCCCAACCCTTGGCGAAATCAGGAACGATGGCACCCGAGATGTGGTCAAGGTTGACCAGTCCGCGGTGCATGCGGTTCGTGAAGTGCGTCGTGCTCGTTTCGTGAGCGGTGTGGTTATTCCAACCCTTGGGGTCTTCAATGTTGGCGACCGTAATGGTTCCGCCGCGGACACCAAGCTGCATGTCTTCATAAACGGTTCCCGCTTCACCAATGGGGAAAATCAGTGCATCCGCCGGCTGGGTCGGATAACCCTGTCCGAAGACTGCCAGCGAGGTGAGAACGAGTAGGCCCGCCAAAATCAGCGCGTTCTTCATATGAGAACCTCCTCCTAATTGCCCTTATTAAAGGCTATACAGGTACGTCAGGAATCCTTGATAGGCCAATCCGAGTTCGGTCTGCGTGTGAGCGAGGATTTCGCGTTCCACGTCGACGTGATCCAGATCGGAGTTCAGAATCCAATAGGTCGTCAAAGCCGTCGCAGCAGCGATGCGCTCACCGTAGGAACCGCTGGCAACTAGCTCAAGCAGTTCAGCTTCGGTCTTTTCGCCAACCGGAGAGCCCGGACCATAAAATCCGCCAAGAACTTTGCCATAGGCGTATTCGAGGGCCACACTTTCTGCGGTAGCAATTGCATCCAGAACAGCCTGGGGTTTCGTCAGTCCAACGCGGGTGTTGAAGACATAGGCTTCCGCCGCGTCCATATCGCCATCGATTGCCTTGGCAAGAAGATCTTCATCTTCCATGGCGATAAAGGGCTCAAGACCACCGTTGAGCTTAAAGAGGGCTCGGTCGGCGGCAAGCTTGATTCCAGGTGTGAGACCCTTGACTGCGAGGTCTTCCAACTCTTCCACAGTGTAGTTGGCGATGTATTCATCGACCAGATTCAAGCCGGCGGCAAGGTTAATCTCGTCGATCAGCTCATTGGCAACGATCGTATTAAGATCGACGGCCACGCTGAGAAGCGAGAAAAGTGCAACCACGCAAGATGCTAGTCCTAGTGCCCGAAGGCCATTACGCTTCATTATTTAACCTCCTTGTGCTTCTGCCTAATTGAAGACTGGTTCGGCGTTGTGTTCGAAAACCACCTCCTAGGCAGAGCAATATCTAATGGAAAGGCGCGCTCGCTTAATAGGCCATTATACGGAAATGGACGATTCTGTCAATTCTCATGGATTCATCAATCGCAGACTAGCACGGTGTTTACCAACGTTTCTTCAATAGTGGAACGCGACATTCCCACGGTCTGCTGGAGGGCTGTATCCAATGACACACTACCGCCTAATCTTGCCGTGGCATACCACAAATCACGAATGACATCGACGCCATATGTTTCCACCACGTACCCCATCATCAGTCCCGTTTGAGTTTCTAACAATCCCTGAGGAGTGCCTCCAAAGCCCAACCGCCAAAGTGGCGACCATTGTCCGCTGCTCAGTATCGCGCAACCGCGAGAGACCAGCTCATCGAATGACAGTTGCAATGCAACGGATAGGCCCGTTTTCAAGAGATTCGATGCCGTTCGCTTCTTCACCACAAACGAGGGCAGGGTTCTAACGAACACATCGACCAGATCCTGCTCCGGGCTCAGATGCCAAATCGTTCGATGAATATCTGACGCAGGGAGAGCTGTTTCGCCGCGTTCTCGATCTGATTCAGACTCATAGTAGAAAATGCGAATACGATCTGGCAGTTCTTCATCTGTAAAGCCAAGCTCGTGACTGACAAATGTGAATGCATCACGAATTTGAGTCAGAAGGTTGTTCGCTACGCTCTCTGTTGCCATCGCGTAAACCTGAAACCGGCCGGAGCCAACCTCGCTCCAATCGTCGTATAGCTCTGCCCAGTCCGTCAAGGTCTCAAATGAATCAGCCATCTCTCGAGCCGCTTCAAACCGGCCGGATGCAAGAAGCGTTCGCACGGCCAGTACGCGCTCTGCATTTGTAAGCGCCGCACTGGGCCAGGCTCTCGCAGCTTCAGCCGCCGCATCGATCTCGCCAGCTTCGAACAGGAATCTTGCCCGGTAGTAGTCCACCTCTCTCACGGCACTCACGCCGGACCGTGTCTCGATCTCCGCAAGCCATCGATCATCGAGATCACTAAGTGGGACACACCCAAGTTTCGTGATCAGTGCTTCAGTCGTTCCCGGCCCCCAGATGCTCCGGAATTCGTCGATTCCTCCGCTGCAATCAATCAGATACTGCACAAGCGATGCCGCCTGGAACTCGGCGAAATCATACTCTCCGACCTCGTTGTCAAGATCGGCGAACATCGATCGAAACTCACTAACGCCCTCCAACGAGCCCGCCGCCATTCGCGGCGAAAAAGGCGATTGATACCGTTGATAGAGCGTTTCCTCGAAGTGCCCAACGCCTTCCAACTTGAGGAGATCTTCAAATGCATTCAAAAACCGAGCCGGAGCAGCAGCAACTGGAATATGGAAGTCACGATCCGAATGGATGGCGTTCATCAGCATGCCTTTGTACAGCAATTGCGATGAGCAATTCCCCCACGCAAAGGCAAGCACGAGTTCGGCCAAGCGCTGGGAAGAATCCTCATCGATAAGGAGATCAATGACAGAGTAGAACGTGTACATCGCACGTCCCGATTTCCGGTTCAACGTCGTTCGCTGCATCATGGCTGGCGAATCATGAACCAGCACATCGATAGGAAGAGGAATGTCCTCGCGCTCAACGTGCAAGCGATCGAGGACCGAAGACAGGGTTGTCTCCAGCGTCTCGAAAAGACCGCTCCGGGAATCCGCATGGGGAGATTCCACATGGTACCAAAGCACAAACGAACCCTCTTCGTACTTCACGAGGTCGTGCGTCTCCACCTGCATCGTAGGCTCAATCACGTGGTTGATGAACAACGCAATGAGGCCAGCCACGACAAGACCAATGGCAATGCCTCCTAACGAGAAAAAAACCTGCCTGCGGAAATCTCTGCGATCGGAATGGGTAGCCATGTGTATCTGTTTTATCCTCGACTTTTGAAGAAGTTGTGAAGCCCTCGCTCTGAGTCAGAACGCTGATCCATTCGGGATTATGGTTTGCTCGGGCTCGATTCTCAACGCTATACTCCTGTACTGAATACTGAGACTGGCCCGCAGCGGAGGAGTGGCCTATGCTGATTCTCAAGGTTGCATCGCACTCTAATCCCAATTCGGTGTCCGGTGCTATTGCCGGTGCCCTGGAGCAAGAGGGTGTTGTGGAACTCCACGCCATCGGAGCCGGTGCCGTCAACCAAACCGTCAAGGCGATCGCCATTTCGCGTCGGCATGTCGAACAAGTGGGGCAGCCCTCAATCAAGGTTATCCCTGGATTTGTGGAACTGGACATCAATGGAGAGCGAAAGACGGGCATTCGTTTCATCGTCGAAAGATAGCCCCGGTTTGAGTACGCTTAGTCTCATGTTGACACGCCTTGAAACCCTTGTGATGGAGGCCGTTCGAGCCGCTTATGTGAATGAAATCGGCGCTGAACCGCCAGCCTCATTCTTGGAGATCCGTCCGAGCGACCGCCCCCAGTTCGGAGACTACACGTCCAACATCGCGCTGCTCGCCGCTTCATCCACAGGCACAGCGCCGCGTGATCTTGGCTCCCGGCTCGCAGAAGCGATTCGTTGTCAAGCCAAAACGGATAAGAACTATCCCATTGACCAGGTCGACGTTGCAGGTCCTGGGTTCATCAACGTGTTTCTTCGGCCGGCTGCGATTCACGAGGTTCTTCCCGCGATCTTCCAGTCAGAACGACCGTTTGGATGCTCAGATCTAGGCGAGGGGAAGCGACTGCAAGTCGAATTCGTCTCATCGAATCCCACCGGTCCACTCACCGTCGGCCATGGGCGGCAAGCCGTCCTCGGCGATGTATTGGCACGATTGTACGAACGCATCGGCTATCACATCGAACGCGAATACTACTTCAATGATGAGGGCCGGCAGATTGATCTGCTGGCCGAATCACTCTGGGCTCGCGCGCGCCAGCAATCCGGTCATGCGACTGAACTCCCTGAAGACGGCTACCAGGGCGACTACCTCACTCAGGTTGCCACGGAGCTGCTCGCAACGCTCGAAACCGTTCCCGAGACGTTTGACAACACCGCACGAGAAGCATTTCGCCATGAAGCCGTCACCCGCATGACGGACTGGATCAAGGACGACCTGAAGCAATTGGGCGTTGAGTTTGATCATTGGTTTTCAGAGACGACCCTTCATCGTTCCGGAGAGGTTGAAGCGACGCTCCAGCGCCTCAAGGAGAAGGGCGGGGTGTACGAGAAAGATGGCGCGCAGTGGCTGAAGGCAGAGGAGCACGGTGGCGCCAAAGATTCCGTCCTCATCCGCTCGGATGGCCGCCCGACGTATCTGATGGTGGATATCGCCTATCACCTCGACAAGCACGAGCGAGGGTTCGAGCGTGTCCTTGACATCCAGGGCGCGGATCACCACGCCGAGCAAACCTGCGTCAAGGCTGCGCTGCGACTGCTTGGCTATCCCGAGGAATGGCTCTCCTATGCCGTCCACCAGTTCGTCAGCCTCAAGGAAGGCGGCCAAGTTCAGAAAATGTCGACGCGGGCCGGACGCTTCGTGACGCTCCGAGACCTGATCGCAGAGCTTGGCAAGGACGTCGTCCGCTACTTCATGATTTCACGAAAACCGGAAGCCCATCTTGATTTCGATCTCGATCTGGCGCGCGCGGAGTCCTCGGACAACCCCGCGACCTACATCCAATACGCCTTCACACGCATTTCTTCCATCTTTCGAAAGGCTGAAATGCTGAACCCGCCGAAGGGGAGTGCCGAGGCTCTTTCGCCGCTCGGCGAAGCCGAAGAGTTGCAATTGATCAAAACGCTGGACCGGTTTCCCCAAGTCATTGCCCACGCCGCCCTCGACTTTGCGCCACATGCATTGGCGGAGTATGGGCTAAACCTCTCTCGTGCCTTCCATGCCTATTACGACAAGCACCGCATCCTGATCGATGATGCTGCGCTACAAGCAGCGCGACTGACACTGTTGCACGCCATTCGCTTCGTGCTCGGCCAGTGCTTGGAAATCCTCGGCATGGATGCCCCGGAGGAGATGTAATGGCTTGGATCGACCGGCTGAGGGCGGGCCTCACCAAGACACGGTCGGGGCTGACTGACTCACTGTCGCAAATCCTAAGTGGGTCTCGCAAGCTTTCCGACGACGATATCGAGGGCCTTGAAGAAACGCTCATCTCTGGCGATGTTGGCGCACAGACTGCCATGCAGCTCGTCGACGCGCTATCGACGGCATTGAAGCGTGGAGATGTCGCCCCCCTTGATGTCTTGAAGACCCTCATCCGTGAACGCTTGGAGGGCATCGAGAAAACGCTGACCATACGGCCGAACGGGGAACCCACCGTCATCTTTGTCTCCGGAGTCAATGGCGCAGGCAAAACAACGACCATCGCCAAACTGGCGGCCCATCTACGTGCAGACAACCCGCAATTGCCCATCACCTTTGCCGCCGCCGATACGTTTCGCGCTGCCGCCATCGACCAGCTCGGCGTCTGGGCGGAGCGCATCGACACCGATTTCATTCGGCACCAACCCAATGCGGATCCTTCGGCCGTGGTCTTCGATGCTGTCGATCACATCATTCGAACAGGCGGCGTATTGTTCATCGACACCGCTGGGCGGCTGCAGACCAAGCACAACTTGATGGAAGAACTCAAGAAAATGGAGCGAACCGTCGCGAAGAAGCTCGGCCGAGACTCTGACGAACGACTTCTTGTGCTCGATGCGAGTACTGGACAAAATGGCATTTCGCAAGCCAGGCATTTTCACGAGGCCATCGATCTGTCAGGCATCGTCCTGACAAAACTCGATGGCACCGCCAAAGGTGGCGTTGTACTCGCCATTTGGGATGAACTGAAGATTCCGCTGACCCACATCGGCGTTGGCGAAGCGGCAGACGATTTGCATGCGTTTTCGGCGGAGGAATTCGTCGACGCGTTGTTTGCGATACAGAAGACAGAGATCAACTAAGAAATCCGTACGGAGGTGCGAGACGATGAAGTTTGTGTACTCCTTCAGCAAGAAACATGTGGAAGGCGACCGAGGGATGAAAGAGCTGCTGGGAGGCAAAGGCGCCAATCTCGCTGAGATGGCGACGCTGGGACTACCCGTACCTCCAGGCTTTACCTGCTCGACCGAAGCCTGCGATGCCTACTACAAACTTGGGAAGTCCAAGTTATTCGCCACCATGAAACCCGAAATCCAAGCAGCGCTCGGACAACTTGAGCAGGTGACCGGAAAGACATTCGGCAAGGGGCCTCATCCACTACTGCTGTCCGTTCGATCCGGAGCCGCCGTCTCCATGCCTGGCATGATGGATACCGTTCTGAACCTCGGATTGAACCCGACAACCCTCAAAGCCCTCATCGAATCAAGCGGCAATGAGCGATTTGTCCTTGATTCCTACAGGCGTTTTATTCAGATGTTCGGAAACGTTGTCATGGGCGTCGAACATCACGCCTTCGAGCACGAGCTGGAGGCCGTCAAGAAGGCCCGCCGTGCCAAGCTTGACACCGATCTGACCGTGTCCGGACTGGAAGATGTCATCGATCGCTACTTGGCCGTATGCAAGAAGGCGACCGGCAAACCGTTCCCAACCCATCCCATGACCCAGCTGACAGAAGGCATCGACGCCGTCTTCCGATCTTGGAACAATCCCCGTGCGATCAAGTACCGCCAACTGAACGACATTCGCGGCCTTCTTGGCACCGCCGTCAACGTCCAGACCATGGTGTTTGGCAACAGTGGCGAGAATTCCGCGACCGGCGTGGCGTTCACACGCGACCCGTCGACAGGCGACAACAAGTTCTTCTACGGCGAATACCTTGTGAACGCACAGGGAGAGGACGTCGTTGCCGGTATCCGCACGCCTCAACAGATTACGCTCAAGGGCTCTCGCTCCTGGGCCAAATCACAGAACGTGGCTGAAGCGGATCGCAAGTCCAACTTCCCCTCGCTCGAGGAGATCATGCCCGATGCCTTTGTGGAACTGGATCGTATCCGCGTGAAGCTCGAGAAACACTACAAAGACATGCAGGATCTTGAGTTCACCATCGAGAATGGCGAGCTGTTCATCCTCCAAACGCGAAGTGGTAAGCGAACGGCGCAAGCCGCCGTCAAGATCGCCACCGATCTTGTCAAGGAGAAACTGATTACCGAGAAGCAGGCCGTGCTCAGCATCGATCCAGGCGCGCTCGATCAGCTTCTACATCCCGTCTTCGTCAAGGCCTCTGAGGAAAAGGCCCAGCAAATCGCTGTCGGGCTCCCGGCGTCGCCCGGCGCAGCCACCGGCCAGGTCGTTTTTACCGCCGAAGATGCCGAGGCGTGGGTCGCTAAAGGCAAGCAAGTCATTCTCTGCCGCACGGAGACAAGCCCCGAAGATATCGGAGGCATGGATGCCGCCGTCGGCGTGCTGACCTCACGCGGTGGGATGACCTCGCATGCCGCCGTTGTCGCGCGACAGATGGGCACGTGCTGCGTCGCCGGCGTGGCCGACGTCAACATCAACTACAAGACCAAACGATTCACGTGCGGTGGCGTCACCGTCAAGGAAGGCGATTGGATCTCGCTGAACGGATCCGTCGGCGCCGTTTACAAAGGGCAAGTCGAGACCGTCGATCCAAGCCTGACGGGACCGTTCGGCACCATCATGAAGCTCGCGGACAAGTACCGAAAGCTCGGCGTGCGAACCAATGCCGACACGCCACATGACACCGCAGTCGCCGTCAAGTTCGGCGCCGAAGGCATCGGCCTGTGCCGGACCGAGCACATGTTCTTCGAAGGGAATCGCATCGTGTCGTTCCGACGACTGATTCTCGTTGCCGAGACAGTCAAGAAACTTCGCGAGGATCACGGCATTGACGACCTGACCGTTCTGCAAAAGGCCTGTGGCAAGAACGCCAAGGCCGTTGACGCGATCAAGCAATACAAGCAGGCGCTGCGCGAACTTCTTCCCTTGCAGCGCAAGGACTTCACGGGCATCTTCAAGGCACTCAAGGGCCGACCGTGTACCGTCCGTCTGCTCGACCCGCCGCTTCATGAGTTCCTGCCCAACGACACGGCCGGCCAGAAAGAGATGGCCGAGACCATGGGTGTGCGGCCATCCGACATCAAGCGACTGGTCGAATCGCTGCATGAGTTCAACCCGATGCTCGGACACCGCGGCTGCCGCCTCGGCCTAACCTATCCCGATGTCACGGAAATGCAAACGCGTGCCATCTGCGAAGCCGCCGTCGCCATCAAGGGTTCAAAGCCGGAGATCATGATTCCTCTCGTGGGGAACGTGAAGGAGCTGGCGAATCAGAAGGCGATCGTCGAGCGAACCATCGCCGATGTCGAGGCGAAGAAGGGCGTGAAGCTGAACGTTTTGATCGGCACGATGATCGAGGTTCCGCGTGCTGCACTGACGGCTGATGAAATCGCGGAAGAGGCCGAGTTCTTCAGTTTCGGAACCAACGACCTCACTCAAATGGGGTGCGGGTTCTCGCGAGACGATGCAGCAAAGTTCCTCCAGGATTACGTTGAGATGGGCATCTACGAGAAAGATCCCTTCCAGGTTCTCGACCAGAATGGCGTTGGGAAGCTCGTAAAGATGGCGTGCGTAGACGGTCGCAAAACGAGGAAGGACCTCAAGCTCGGCATCTGCGGCGAGCATGGTGGAGAACCCTCCTCTGTCGGCTTCTGCCACAAGGTCGGACTCGACTACGTCAGTTGTAGCCCCTACCGTGTCCCGATTGCTAGGCTTGCAGCAGCTCAAGCAGCCATTCGCAAATAGCTTGAGCTGCTAGAGAATGTCCGACGAGCGCGGCTCGGTCGGACATTCTCACAAGCTGGAGGCCTATTCGTTGGTGCCTCCAGCCAGGCGCAATCAGGCGGCGATTCAAAAGTAGCCTAAACTGCGGTTTTGAAATCACACTGCCCCCGGTCTTGTGCCGGGGGCGTTCTGTCGGGATTGCCTTGTTCACTATTCGATGCGCCTGGGGCGCATCGTCGTCGCACCTCTGCCCAGCTCTAGGAGTTAGCCCAGTGTCATGTCCTCCCAAGAGCAGGACTACGATTCTTTTTCGCGTTCGTTTGCAGAAACAATGCGTAACTTGTTTAGATGATCGCGAAGATGGTCGTTGACAATCGACAGGTGTTCTTCCGGGGAATAGCTTCTCGACCCCACCTTGTACGGAATGAGGCTGATACGCGGATTCAGAATCGATGCCTCGATTGCCTTCTGTGCATCGGTAAGCCTCGCGAGAAGCTCTTCGATGGAGCAGCCCGCGAACGCCTCAGCGCTACGTCTTCCAAGCTGCGCATAGGTTCCCTTGAGCGGTTTCGGCTTCACACCATTGGCCAGATCCGTAACATTGCGCGCGAAGCTCTCGTGCCAAAACACAATATGAACAAGGATATCCCGGGCCGTCCAAGACGTATTGGCCAGAAAACTCGCATCATCGAGCTTCGCATAGAAACCGTGCACCTCAGCGACCGTTGCACCCAACTTCGTCAGTAATTTACTTGGTTTATCCATTCAACACTCCCACATCAGATCCCATACAGCAGGATGAACGTATCATCTCACCCTGAGAGGACCATCCCTCACCCTTCGATTGCTTTCTCATTTATCCCACCAGAGAAACGAGCTTGCTCGTTTCTCTGAGCAACTCCTTCCGTGTGCAGATAAGCCGCCATTCTCAAAGCAGCTCCTTTCGTATTCAAATGAGTTCCCATGCGCAGACAAGCAGTCATTCGGTGATAGCCTATCGGTCAGAGAAATTGGCTTCCACTTGTCGATTTCTCTCAAGCAACTCCTTCTGTACACACATGAGTTGCCGCTTTCCAAGCAACTCCTTCTGTACACACATGAGTTGCCGCTGCCGCTACATTCCTGGAAGCTCCAGCGCTTCCTGCACCTCGATCGAGCATGCCGCATTCCATTCCAAATGGGGATGCCCCTCCAACAACTTGACAGCCTCTTCCATCGAGCCCGCCTGAAGGATGGAGTAGCCGGCGATGTCGTTTCCGCTTGGCACGTTCGATCCATCCGGCTTCAGCATCTGACCGTTGGTCAAGGGGGAGCCAAGATCGACGAGGCGATCGCCGATGCGCTCCGCCCACTGCATCCAAACTTCCATGCCCTTAGCTTGCTCCTTGAGACTGGCCTGCGACATCTTCTCCACCGCATCCTTCGGCGAGTGGTAAATCACAATGAAACGTTTCATGATCATCTCCTTAACCGCAGATCCCTTCACGGGTGCAAATCATCGCCCCTCTGTCGATCAAACAGCTAAAATCAGTTTAGATAAAGTCCATGAAGCGGCTGTAACCAATCGATGAAGATCGGGCAAAGGGCGGTAAACGACGCCAATGATTTTTCGTGTGCCAATATAGTTGTTACTATGATAGGGTAAACGCGGAACGATGATCGCCGGATGCTGAACCAAGATCGAATTCGTTGAAAAGGAGCCCACCATGGATCGTAAGATTGCGAAAAGGATCGCTCGGCATCTAAATATCACCGCGGAGAACTTCGAGCGGAGAAAAGCATTCTTGGGGATTGAAGCCGAGGATATTCGCCGCATCAAGGCCTTTCGGGCATTGCTTCCCGGCACACCTCCAGAATTGTTCGACTCCTTTTACGATCACCTCATGGCGTTTCACGAAACGCGGTCCTATTTCAAAGGCGATGAAGTGCTCGTGCGCCTGAAGAAGAAGCAGATGGCTTATTTCGACCAACTCTTCTCCGGAAACTATGACATGGACTACATGCTGTCACGCCTACAAGTCGGCTACGTGCATGTGCAATTGAACATCGTTCCCCTCTGGTACATCGGCGCCTACAACAAGTACATGCAGGGGATCAAGCTGCTCGTCGACGAACACGCCGAGGAGAAGGAACTGACCTATAAATCGATCGTTAAGGTCATCATGATGGAGATCGTTCTCACCCTGGAGAGCTTCCATTACACCAAGTACCGACTTCAGGAAGAACTCAAGCGAATGGCAATCACAGATGACCTCACCGGCGTGTTCAACCGAAGGAAGCTGGAAGAGGTCATGAACCTCGAAATGGATCGCGCCAATCGCACCGGTCAGGATCTCTCTGTATTGATGGTGGATATCGACCACTTCAAGGCCGTCAATGATACCCACGGCCATCAGGCAGGAGATGACGTTCTGATTGAGATCACCAAGCTTTCCAAGAACTCGTTGCGGGAATCAGACTATGTCATCCGCTACGGTGGAGAGGAATTCCTCGTATGCATGCCGGAAACCTCGCTCGAAGAGGCCGCTCAAATCGCCGAGCGACTGCGGAGAGTTGTCGCCGAGCATACGTTCGACACAGTGGGCCATATCACGATCAGCATCGGAGTTTCTGGCTACGACAAAGGGGAAAGCCAAGAAACATTCATCAAGCGCGCGGACCAGAAGCTCTACGACGCCAAACAATCGGGGAGAAACCGGGTTTGTTTCTGATCTTCTTATAGGGCCAACGTCGTCCCAGCACAGCCGAGCACGTCTGACGTTCCAGCGCTCCAGGCCTCGTGGCAACGAGTCGTCATCAATCGCCCTCTCGCATCGACGTCTGGTTCCTGAGCAGGTCATCCAGTCTGGCCTTGTTCTCATAGGGGAGGATGAACCGCTCTCGATCCCTCTGTGGAATGTCGCCCCCAGCACGATCGGCGAACTCCTCGTAGACGACGAACCGTTCTTGAAGCCTGCTACAACCATAGTCCGGGCACTCCGCGCACGTTCCCAGCCCCTTCTCGATGACGCACGGACGCACAGGACAGCGTTGATCGATCAACTGAGGATTCTCAGCCATGCAGCCATCGCAGACGATATCTTCGGGTGGTATGCGGAATCCGAAGTACGTGTGCCACCCATCACTCAGCACGGCACGATTCTCAGGATTCGCTTCGACGTTCGGTCGATACGCCAGGCAAAGGTCACATCGATACCCACAGCGCGTCAGGATCTCTTTCACGGCACACCTCCGATAATTCGCAACTTGCGCGACGGTCAACAATCTCCCTTTCTCATCACCGAAAGCCAATCCCCTCTAGATCTCCCGCAGCATGAGCAAGGAGTCGCCATCGTCCGCATGGATCTCGAAACCACACGCCCGATACAAATGCAACGCGTGATTGTCCTTGCTAACCATCAAGCTCATCCGCTCGATTTCCTGCTGCGCCGCATGCTTGATGAGCCGGTCCAGCATTTTTCTTCCGATTCCCTGGCGTCGGAAGTCACCGTGGACCGCCAGAACCAACGTGGGGATTCCCTCGCTGATATGTCCGCGGATGTAGTTATCATCCGCCCAGAATCGATACCACGCCGCTCCAGCCCGCGCGGAGTCCACCAGCGCGATTACACCCGCATCGCCTTCCCAATCTCCCAGCTGTTCGACCGCCTTGCCGATACCTGGACTGGGGGGCAGGGCCTCATCGAACGGGGGATTCGTTCCCTCCGCGATCGAGCGCCAGTAGACGGCCTCGTAGAGCATCTCCCGGAGAAAGGGAGTGTCCGCGGATTCGATGGGGCGCAGTTCGATCATCATCCGGCATCTTCTCCTAACTCTCCGGCCGTCACGAGCTCGTTTCGCACACACTAGACCTCGACGATACGATCCAGCACCGCGGCCAGTTCAAGGGTGACTTGAATCTCGTGCGCGCCGAAATCCGCGGGCTTGCCCGTCCGTTCCTCGTACAAACGGACCAGATCCTCGGCCGTGCTTCCTCGGAGAGAATCGAGAGTTTGGAATCCGGCATCGTACAGCAAGCGGGCGAACACAGGGCCCACGCCATACAACCGGCACAAATCGGAGAGGCATGCCAGCTCATCCAGACATGAGATGGGAATCCCCGTGCTTTCGGCCAGCTCCTCACGTGCACCCCGCTTGGCCACGTTCCTGAGCAGGTGCCGCGTATTCGAGATGCCCTGATCAGCTAGAACTTGCACATGGACAGAATCGACGTTCGGGAGCTTGCCCAATGAGACCGGGTTGGGCAGGTAGCTGTTAGCCTCGCGCCTCAGGAGTGAGAGATAGTCCACCGACAGGTCCGTCTCGGAAGCGACCTGCACGATCGTTGCCTTTGACTTGAGCGCAGCCAGCAGATCGGCCATCGTGTCGATCCCGATCGCTTCAAGCCGAGCGAATCGTGCGTCGAGATCATCTTTCAGTGCGCGCCGACTGGGGATCATCGTTCGAGACCGCAATGCGTCAGCCAAGGCCTCCAAGCTTATTTGAGACAGGTCCGCGTGATATCGATCAACGGGTTTTGTCACGATACGTTCACCGCCTTACTGTACTTGTGCGCCTCTCGCTTCATGTTTGCCTCCAGCGATTCATAGAGAACGTTGGGCACATTCGGCTCGGCCCCTGAGGCGATCTCGACTGTGTGAATGCCATTCCCCTTCAGGCACGCGAAGCACTCCTGAATCACCGCCTTAGCAAAGCCTCGCCGCCGGAAGTCAGCGTGAGTGCCCACCGGTTCAATGTATCCGAATCCCGCTCGCGCCGTCTCGTGCCACCCCACGCAATAGGCGCCGGGCTGGCCGTCCGGCAAGATGACCATCAAATGGTAGTCGTCGCAGTAATCCGGTGAAGCAAGCTGTCCCGTCAATCGCTCCATCGTGCAGCTCGAATTGTCGAATGCATTTCGTGTGAGCGCAACCCGTCTCTCCAGATCGCCCGATTCTGCCATCGTGCGAATCGAGAACCCCTTCTCTAGCTGATAGCTCGTATCGAGCTGACTCAGATTGTAGTTGCGCTTGTTCTCACAGTGAGATTCAAACCCGAAACCTCGCGATTCCAGCTGCTCGATTTCGGCGGCATCCTCGGCGCACACATAGACGTCAATCTTCTTTCGTTTCGTAGACCAAGTTCCCTCCGCCCAATCTAGGATGGCCGGGTAAAGACCGTGGTAGTCAGGGTGGTCTTCGATGATCATGTCATCGCAACCGTATTCCGAGATGCACAGAGCGACGATCTCTCCGTTCTGGTTTCGCCATGTACGGGCGTTGTCGCGGAAGAACGCTTCCGACTTATCGGCATACGCCGAATGCCACCAGAAACTCATCCGTCCCGATTCCCACAGCATATTGGGCTCGATGGTCGATAGGACATTCAAGAAGTCGCAAGCCTCCTGGTAGTTCGAATTGGCATTATGAGAGGCCTGTCCGAATGTATCCAAAGCAATTCCTTGAGCCTGTATTGGTGAGTATCGAGGTAGGACAAGGCGGCAGGCTACATCCGTGATTGTAGTGACATGATGCATCGATGCAATCGAGATTAGCCAGAAGAAGTCCAAGAAACCCGTAAACCAATTGCTGTGATGAACTGCGGGGGATTCCCGGTTCGCAGGTTTCAATCAGACGGTCTGTTTTATTTCAATCGGACGATGTTTATAGTTGCAATTGGACGCATATAAAACTTACAATTAGACGATATGAACGATGGACGACTATACCCTCGCTATGTGGAGGGACAACTCTCAGCTGCCATCGAGGATAGTCCGGTGATTCTGATTCACGGCCCTCGGCAATGCGGGAAAACAACGCTTGCTCAGATTTTCGGCAATGCGGCTGGGTATCAGTACTTCAGTTTCGACGATGCCGTGATGGCTGAAGCAGCGGCTGAAGATCCGGCGGGATTCATCGGCGATCTTCCCGCCCGCGCAATCCTAGATGAAGTACAGCATGTCCCCGAGGTGTTCTCAGCACTGAAGATGTCCATCGATCGCGAACGTACTCCCGGCAGGTTCATTCTCACGGGGTCAGCCAATACCTTGTTGGTTCCTCGTCTGGCCGACTCGCTCGCCGGACGAATGGACATCATACGTTTGCATCCTCTGGCACAGTGCGAGCTTGCGAGACAGCCATCCGCGTTTCTCGACAAGCTCTTCGGAGGAGGATTTAGAACTGGATTACACGAGAGGCTTCGCGGGCATCTCGTTTCCCGGATTGTCGCAGGAGGATATCCAGCCGCACTCGCACGCACATCGACAATGCGAAGTCGTGCATGGTATCGAAACTACATCTCGACACTTATCCAACGAGACGTCAAGGACCTCAGCCGGATTCGCAACCTGGCCGCCCTGCCTCGTTTGCTCTCACTCATCGCGACACAGACCGCGCAGCTTCGCAATATCTCCAGCCTCGCCGCCCCCTTTCAAGAGAGCCGTGTAACCATTCACGACTACGTCACATTGCTGAAAAACATCTTCCTCATCGACATCTTGTCGCCGTGGCACACCAACCGAGGAAAGCGCTTGCTCAAGACACCGAAAATCCATATCGGAGATACCGGCGTGGCCACATCGCTCATGGGAATGGATGAAGCTACTCTCGCAGCAGATCGTTCTACTCTAGGACGACTCGCCGAAACGTTCGTCTTTCAAGAGCTGCGAAGACTGGCAAGCTGGCATCCGGATGAGATTCGATTTCACCACTTCCGAGATAAGGACGGCTATGAGGTGGATATCGTTCTCGAGCGAAGTGCGGGAGAAGTCGTAGGGGTCGAGGTCAAGGCTTCTGCCTCCATCAAACGCAGCGACTTCGCAGGATTGCGAAAGTTGCAGACGCTCGCGAAATCAGGATTCAAGGCAGGAATCGTTCTCTACGACGGAGAGGCCTGCGTCAGCTTTGGTGACAAACTGCAAGCCGTGCCTCTGCGCATGCTCTGGGAAAGCTAAGACATTCCGACTCGTCGATATATCAGACAACCTTTCTCCCGTGATTTCCACCGCCACTCCTAGGTCCATTTCGTATTGCTACAACATCCCAGCTAATTCCATCCTTGTCTCCTCACACGCTTGAGAGGACCATCGGTACATTGCTCGTGCTAGCAGCCGCTTGAAAAACGAATTGAGTACTATGTTCCCGGAACACGGAACCCATTGCTCGCACCAGGAGAAATTGAATGCACGTCAACCAGAACAAACTGAGAATTTCAACAAGCCAATTCCCTGTGACGGGAGATATCAAGCAGAATGCCAAATACCTCTCCCGGCATATCCAACTCGCCGCCAGCCAAAGCGCCAATGCCATCCTCTTCGCCGAAGGCGCTCTGTCGGGATACGGGAGACATACGATGTCGTTCTCTGGGTACGATTGGGGTCAACTTCGCCGCTCAACGCAAACAATCGTCGAGCTCGCAAGAGAATGCAAAATCTGGGTGCTGCTCGGTTCTGCTCATTTCTTAAGCTCGACTGCCCCGCCAACGAACTGCCTTTACATCATCTCGCCAACCGGAGAGGTCGCCGATCGGTACGACAAATCGATGCTGATTGGCCACGAGTTTGAACGATACTCAGGAGGAAATCACCCCGTGGTTTTGAATCTAGGGGGTTGGAAATGTGGTTTCGCAATCTGCTATGACTCGCACTTTCCGGAGTTATTCGCGCGCTATCGCCAAATGGGAGTACAGATATTGTTTCTCGCGATGAATTGTGCGGGAGTCAAAGAGGTCACGCCGCATGTAAAGCTCCTCTCGAAACTAGCACTCGCTCAATTCAGAACGCGCGCCACGGACAATCGCATGTGGATCGTCGTTTCGAATTCCTCAGCCATTCACTCATGCGCACCCGCTATGATCGTTCGCCCGGATGGATCCATTCGCAAGAAACAACTGGGGTGTGCGGGATTGCTTTATCACGATTTTCCGGATGAACAACTTGGGATGCTATACAACGACAAGATGATGCTGCTTTCCGAGGAAGAAGTTTTTCACAATGGCACACCATCGAACCACCTCCGCATTTTGAACCGCCAGTCTCTTCCTTAAGTGGAGCTTGGCGAAGATAGGATTTCGTTCGCACGGACAGTAATACATATCAAGATGGCAATGCACCTACAAGCAATGATCTGGCACTCACAATCCGCCAGGATTCTTCACCATTTCCCAGTTTGGAAGACCGATCAACGGAAGATCGATTCTCTCGACCACCTTGAACCCGAAGTGCTCGTACATCGATACGTTGTCTTCGCTTCCCGCTCCGACATACAGAGGCAGGTCCATCTGCTCCGCGTTTTGGACTGCAGACGGACCAATTGCCCGCCATAACCTTTGCCCCGGTGTCGATCGGGAACGCCAAGCACGAGTAGATAGAGGAAATCCATGCCCGCGAAGTGCTGGTTCCGATACTCAGTGACGGGCTTGAATGCGTCTCCAGCCTTCTTCGCGACACGCCCTCCCATTCTCGTCGCGGCACTCAAACCTCCGATCCGAATGAGTTGCCACAAGCCGAGATCGAGATGCGCTCCGGGAATCCATGCAACGATCCCCTCAAGCCCCGGTGACATAGCAACCGCTTCACCATAGGCCAGAGATTGGCGAAGCGGGATCTCAAAAATGGCACGCAGCCTCTTGTCGATGTTCGATTCTCCCTCGCAAATCGCACTCCAGATGGGATCGTTCTGAAAGGCGTCGGCAAGAATGCGAGCAGCCCTCCGGGTATCCGCCTTCTGAATCGGGTACAGCACCTCCATCTCTTCCCCCTCGAAATCAATCAAGCGGTACTATACGACTGACATTTCTTCACAGCCAACCATGAGTCTCCCTCTGGAGGGTAGAGGTTCATGAGACACTGATTGATTGGACGAGTTATCCATGGCCTTATAGATGAGAAACCTTTAGTAGCTCTGTCATCGTTCAATCGATGTCGGTCTCCGACACTCGAAATCTTCAGGCGCAGGATGAACCTACGGTTTCCGAACTACTGGCTTGCCGGGCGCCAAGTTCGAGGGATGAAACTCGAAGAAACTAGGGCCATGCTCCTCTGCTTCGACAGATCGACTGAGACTATTGCGATGAAATCAGCGTTCTGTCATGCGAGCAGGATTTTGCAGGCACGCAGGATCGACAAGCTAACCCAAAGCTGAAGCTCTCTCGTCTTGGCGTTCTCGGCCGCCTTGTGGATCTTGGAATAGGAGTGTTTCCACAATCCCGACGACGTTTGATTCTCGACCAGCCAGTCCAAAGCTTGAGTAATTCGCGGGTGATCCAGCGTGAACCCGAGGAGAGACAGAGAATCCAATGCTGAAACGAGATCCGTCCACCAAAAGGGGTACTGGAACCGGAGCCAATTGTCGGGATGCTGATAGGACGAGTGATTGTTCCTCTTGAAGAGCGAATCCGCCAACAGCTGTCCCGCCTGCTTGGCTTCTGGAGACGTTGAGTAGAACGAATGCGTTACGAACCCCCGGATGACCATGCCTGTTCCCGCATGCCCAAACGGCTGATCGCGATCGAAATCTCTTCGAGTCCCGACAAACTGGGTCGTCAGCGCATCCCGCTCCTCGCGCGAGTAGGTGCCCATGCATCCCGGACTCCCGATCACCCAGCCGCCATCGTTTTGCCGCATCGACAGTAGCCAATTCATGGCAGCCTTTACCCGAGGATCGTCCTCATATCCCGAGCGGTTGAGGTTAGCCACGATGATGCCGTTGTAATACGGTGCGTATTGCTCGCCAATGATTCCGCGGATGTCGCCCTCGTCCGTTTGGCAAGAAAACAGATACTCCGCCGCCCGCTCGATACAGGGGTGCGATCGATTCAATCCATATTGATTCACCAGGATGTTGGTGAATCGAAACGTTTCCAGGAGATCGTAGTTCTGTGCCGGATGCTTGGCCTTGTTCGCAGATTTCGACAGCCAATGTCCGTCGGCGGTTTGCCTCTTGATGATGTCCCGGACGTCGTCCAAGGCCCAGATCTCAGATAGGTCCCGGACCGGCTCCTGAAGGAGATCCCTTCGCGTGAAGTAAATGACGGCAGGATTACCTGATTCCAACAATGGCGTCACGGGATCATATGCAAAACACTTGACCCAACTGACTGCCGTCATGTTCAGTCCATCCTTTGAGACACAGTTGCCCCAATCCATGCTGTTTCGAGCAATCGGACGAGGGGCACCGCAGTCATTCTATCCGCAGCCTCTGTCGTCAACCTTCACACGACGTTCGAAGCCTCGTTCGGAGTTGGAGCAGCTGTTGCGGCAGGCGGCTTTCGCACCAGTGTCAAGGGATGCTGCTCGTCCTTCTCGACGTACTGCTCGCCGTATCCGTGTCCAAGGATTCGTTCCCGAACGATCTCGAACCCTACACCCTCAAGCAGTTCCATGGTGTCCGAGAAGCTCAGCTTGCTCCAGTACATGTCATTGCCGAAGAAATCGTGCTTGATATAGGGTTCAGTCCTATCCTTTGTCAATGAAACCAAGAAATACCCGCCCGGGCGCAGCCACGCCCAGACTCTCTCAAACAGCCGACCGTGCTCATCTCTTGGCAGATGGAACAGCATGAAGATGGCGACGACTGCATCGTACGCATTCTCAGCCAGCACAAGGCCGGAAACGTCACCAAGCTCAAATCGGGCCTCCGGAACATTGACTTCGGCCAACCTGACCATCGCTTCCGAGATATCGACGCCGGTCACGCGATAGCGCTCCGATAGCGCGCGAGCAATAGGAACACCAGCACCGCAACCAAGATCGAGAACCGCCGATCCTTCGGGAAGCACCCCAAGGAGGGGAATGATCTGATCAGCATCATCTTCCGCTCTTCGGGGTGCATAGACATCTGCACAGGCATTGTACCCATCGCGCACAATCGCCTTGGGATCGATTCTCTGAGTGATGCGCTCCATCGCGGCGTCTCCTTTCGCCCTCGCCAGTTGCTCAGGCATAGACGAAGGAGTGTATGGTACTCGTGTTGCCTCCCACGGCTCACGGTCTGCCAGGATTCCACACCATTTCCCAGTTTGGCAGGCCAATCAACGGAAGATCGATTCTCTCGACCACCTTGAATCCAAAGTGCTCGTACATCGATACGTTGTCTTCGCTTCCCGCTCCGACATACAGAGGCAGGTCCATCTGCTCCGCGTTTTGGATTGCAGCACGGACCAGTTGCCCGCCAAAGCCTTTGCCCCGGTGTCGATCGGGAACGCCAAGCACGAGTAGATAGAGGAAATCCATGCCCGCGAGATGCTGGTTCCGATACTCGGTGACGGGTTTGAATGCGTCTCCAGCCTTCTTCGCGACACGCCCTCCCATTCTCGTCGCGGCGCTCAAGCCTCCGATCCGAAAGAGTTGCCACACTCCGAGATCGAGATGCGCTCCGGGAATCCACGCAACGATCCCCTCAAGCTCCGCTGACGTGGCAACCGCTTCACCGTAGGCCAGCGCTTGGCGAAGCGGGATCTCGAAGATGGCTCGTCGCCTTTTGTCAGTGTTCGATTCTCCATCGCAAATCGCACTCCAGATGGGATCGTTCTGAAAAGCATCAGCAAGAATGCGGGAAGCTCTCTGGATATCCGCCTTCTGAATCGGGTACAGCATCTCCATCTCCTCACTCTCAGCATCATCGGCGATGCGCGACAATCACTTTAGCAGCCATCGATCGCATGTCGTTCCCATAAGCGGGATGGTTCATGGGAACGCGCCGTTGAGAACGCCACGGATCAACCGAAAAACACCTAACCCTTAGCAGCTCTAACATCACTCGACAGATGCCGTGCTCCAGTATTCGAAGTCATCCGACTGCAGCTGAACCCAGGTATCCGAGCCTCCCGCCAATCTCTTCCGTGAGATAGCCGATGTTTCGGAACAGATCCTTCGCAAACTGCTACTCGGAATCGAGTTCCTTATAGGAATTCTGGAGGTCACGAATGCATGGATTCTCTTCTGGCCGTCGCTTCACTCTTAAGCACTCTCCCTGCAATCAATCTGGCTAACTATATCCGGAACGCTTTAGTGAGGTTCCACGCATCCTCCGGCGCAAGCTCTCTGCTCATGCACTTGTGAATTAGGTATATGTCCCCCGGAGTTTTGCATTTGTCACATCAATTGGGTCGGTTGCCTATTGAACGACCTGCTATTCTGTGTTACTATATACCGGTAGTGAGTATTGCTTAATAGCATGGAAAGAGGATTTTGAGATGGAAAACCTTACGGAAATGCTCAAGGGGATCTTGGAAGGCTGTGTCCTCGAAATAATCAGCCACGAGGAAATCTATGGCTACGAAATCACTCGGCGCCTGAACGCTCTCGGTTTTTCGGACGTTGTGGATGGAACAACCTATACGATCTTGATCCGGCTTGAGAAAAATGAGCTCGTAGACATAGAAAAAAGGCCATCCGATATGGGACCACCAAGGAAATTCTACACGCTCAGCAATGCGGGACGCCAGGAACTCCGACACTTCTGGGAAAAATGGGAGTTCATTGCGTCAAAAATCAGCGAATTAAAGGAGAGGCATTCATGAGAAATCCAATTACGTATTTCAAATACATCGCTCAGGAGAAGCGCAGGTACAAACACATGCTAGCCCGCGCCAAAGCGTTGCCAGAGGAATACGCTTTCATGTTCGACAAGATTCAACAGTACATGTGGATTCATGCGGCGGGCGACGGCATGGGGATGATATCGATTCTCAGCGGTTTGCTTGATCTGTTTGAGGCAGGCGTGACAGAAGGCAAACGCGTCCTCGAAATAACAGGTGCTGACGTAGCCACGTTCTGCGATGAGCTTTTGCGTAACACGAAAACGTGGACCGCAGACTGGCAAAAGGCATTGAATCGCGACGTCAGAAGGAAACTCGAACGGGAGAGCGATTTCAAATGACTGATTTAGCGATACGTACAAAGGGATTGAAAAAGTCGTATCAGACGGCAGAAGTCCTAAAAGGCGTTGACTTCGATGTGCAGCGCGGCGAGGTTTTCGCCCTGCTTGGCTCGAACGGAGCAGGGAAGACGACGATCATAAGAATTCTCGTCACTTTGTTGAGGCCCGACGGGGGCACGGCATCTGTGAGTGGCTTTGATGTTTCGAGAGCACCCGAAAAAGTACGGCAGTCAATCAGCTTAACCGGGCAATTTATCGCTGTGGATGAGGTGCTGACCGGACGGGAAAACCTGCACATGATTGCTAGGCTACGCCATCTCGATGACCCTCGCGGTATCGTCGAGAAATTGCTAGAACGCTTCGGGCTAACAGACGTCGCTGATCGCAAAGCGGGAATGTATTCAGGCGGAATGAAACGCAAGCTTGACCTTGCCATGAGCCTTGTGGGTAACCCCTCGGTGGTCTTCCTTGATGAGCCTACGACGGGGCTTGATCCGGAAGCACGCCGTGAGGTTTGGGAAATGATAAAAGAGCTCGCGAACATCGGCACTACGGTTTTTCTGACTACTCAATACTTGGAGGAGGCTGAAAAACTCGCGGATCGAGTTGCGATATTGCATGAAGGCCGAATTATCGTTGATGCGACGCTTTCAGAGCTGAGAAAACCTCTCCCACCCACCCAAGTCGAATATGTGGAAGCCCAACCGACACTGGAGGAGATCTTCCTGTATATAACCGGAAAGGAAGTGAGCAAGAAGGGAGGAAACTAAATGGAAACGAGATACTTCTTCAGTGACATGAGCATAATGTTGGGGCGTTCCATGCGGCATATCTTTCGCAGTATGGACACTATCTTCACGGTCGCTATCACGCCGCTCGCGCTGATGCTCTTGTTCGTTTACGTGTTCGGCGGTGCGATTCAGTCAGGGGTGGATAATTACGTGAACTATCTGCTACCAGGTATCCTTCTCATTACCATTGCCAGCGGCATCGCATATACGGCGTATAGGCTGTTTCAAGATGTGCAAAGGGGGATATTCGAACGGTTCCATTCCATGCCAATCGCTCACTCAGCCGTTCTGTGGGGACATGTTCTGACATCACTGGTTTCGAATGCGATTTCGATTGTTCTTATCTTGCTTGTCGCGCTGTTGATGGGGTTCCGTTCGCCTGCCGGTGTATTGTCATGGCTTGCCGTGATCGGAATACTCGCACTTTTTACCTTGACACTGACCTGGATTGCCACTATCGCTGGACTATCGGCAAAAACCATTGACGGAGCGAGCGCATTTTCGTATCCGCTTATACTTCTCCCCTTTATCAGCTCGGCCTTCGTACCGACAGATACGATGCCTACCATTGTTCGGGTTTTCGCAGAACATCAACCGGTAACTTCGATCGCAGACGCTATACGTGCGCTGCTGTCGAACCAGCCAGTCGGGAACAACCTCTGGATTGCCGTCGCGTGGTGTGCCGGAATCATGGCTGTAGCGTATGTCTTTGCCATGAGGGCGTATAAACGTCGAGTACTAGGCCGTTGATCAGTCTTATGCCAGAGATATGCTCAGAATCGTTCATTCAGTTCTAAGCTTGCGTTTATTCGAGAATAGTAACCCGCATAGCATCGTTACACTTCCAGTGCCCTTCAAATTGCTGACGATATCCGTGTGAAGTTGATCGCCGTACACCCCATCGAGAACTCGATGGCACATCAATCGAGACCTAAATCTAGGCAGTCAACCTATGATTAGTGTGCAAACTTCCGGGATAGCACAAAAGTGCTCTCCTCTCTGATTTCCTGCAACTTAACCGCCATCATCTTGGCTTGTCGTTGCCAAGTTACACCATTCCGCAACCGATCAGCTGATGATAGCCCTCGCAAAGGAGACATAATTGTCGAGTGAATCGTTTCCGCCGCCGTTCAACTGCAGCCGCTGGCTAGGTCGCACTTTCGTCAGTGGACTGTACATCGCGGTACTCAACCCTGACAGTCAAATGAGGTTTGATGCCGGATAGCGCAGGCAAAAGGTGGTTCAGCACCTGCTCAGCAGTCGCTCGAAATTCGCGTCCTTGGGTGCTGACTTTAACCCAGCCCTGGCCGTCACGGTAATACCGCTCCGTGGCGTTTGCTGTATCAATCAGGATGACGTAGCTGTCATTGGTAAGCTTCATCACGATTGCATCCTAACGCTTGAGTTCAGCGGCGACAAAGCCGCGTAGCGAGTTTGCCGTCCGACTGCACGATTTGCTAGGCATCAGTATGCTTGATGTTGGTTGTGCCGCCGAACGATAGTTTGTTTCCATCTGGGTCAAGATAAGTTACCTTGCATATTTCATTCGGGAAAAACTCTCGGCTACCAACCTCCAAGCCGCGCTGCGCAATAGCCTCTATCGTTGATTCCAGAGATTCGACCATCTGCATGAGAATTGCGTGTCCAGCGTGTTCTGGAGCCAATACGATGTATACATACTGATGATCAGCGAGCTTCCACACTGCTTCCGTTTCATGCGGGGAAAAATCCGGTTTCCTCCCGAATATAAGCTCATACCAGCCAAGAGATCTCTGGAAGTCAGTGACTGGCACACCAGAGAAGAGATCGCTCATCTTTGATGCCTAACCATGAATAGTGTGCAGACATACGGTAACGAGCTAGAAAATTCCATCTCTGATTTTCTATGAATAGAACGCGACACCTTTAATTCCCCCCTCTGTATTGGCGTTGATATTCTCGCATGCCATGCTCCTATCATGATACTTCTCGATCAAGTTTACTCCGCATTCTCCACTAAGCACTACTCCCCACGGGCGGAGGATGCGTATGTGCAATGGATTGATAGATCTTTGCAGTTCCACCCACAAGCAAGAAGGGATGGATTCTTCCTCGTGACATAACGGCAGAGCACGTGAAGTCGTTTCTCACAGACCTTGCTGTCCATCGCCACTCCTGGTCATGTCTCCATTGGAAGCGATGTTCGTGTGTGCTCGCGCAAGAATCGCAACGGATTCTCCCACGCAATCCTGCTGAGATCAGTTTCGCTGAATCCCAAAGATTGGAAAGCCATGAGCGCATCGTCAAACGAGAACTCAGGATAGTCGCTTCCCCACAGAAGCCGATCCTCAGGGACTAGATCGAGAAGCCACTTGAAGTGAGGCGCATAGGTGCTATTCGCGAACACGTTCTGTGTGGCCGAGGTATCGAAGTAGAGATTGTCAGGGATGCCATGCTTGAGCCAAACGGAAAGCTGCAGAAACTGAGGGCCTCCCGAGTGAACCATGACGACGGGAAGTTCGACCTCGTGTGCGAAAAGCGCAGTCTGGAGCGGAATGCCAAGATCGGAGTCCGTGACCGGACTCGAATGCACTTGAATGATCCATGGCTTGCTCTTGATACGCTCGATCACAGGACCGATCACAGAACGATAGTCCGATCCAACGAAGCTGTTCGGATAGATCTTGATCCCGATGATGTTCGGGTTATCCCCGAACTGCTCAATGTCCTCTATCCCTTCCGCGAGATTCTGACCATAGACATGAAGCAGGCCCTTAAACCGGCTATCGTGCTCGGTGACGGCGCGATCGAGTGTTTCAGCAGGCAGGCCGTGCGCGACGATGCCAAGTTCGATTCCCGACTGATCCATCAAGCCCAGGGTTGTGCTCACATGCTTCCGGAATTCATCACTCCAGGAATCGTCGACCCCATCCTTCGAGAGGTGCATATGACTATCGATCATGCGCTTCACTCCACGCCACCTCCCATTGCGCTCATTCCGAAGCTTCGTCAGTTCTCCAAGATCGATCGAGATTCTTCTCCATCTTGGTCAGATAAGCACTCTGCAGATCGACCTCAGCATAGTTCGCAAGCTTGAGGATGTAGGCAAGGCAATCGGCGAGTTCCTCGCCGACATGCGCTCTGGCACGCTCAATGTCGTTGGATTCAGACGCTCGTTTCAGTGCACGCGCCGCCTGGACCACCTCACCAACCTCTTCCGTGAGATATGCGATATTTCTGAACAGATCTGTGTCAAACTCTTTCTCGGAATCGAGCTCTTCGTGGAATGCCTGCAGATCTCGTAAACGTTCGGTATCTACCAATCTTGCATTCAATCCCCAATACACCTCGTACATTCGAAAGTTCTTTGCTGCCGAGTAGAGCTAGCTGATCAACTGCGGCCAGTGCTTTGGCGGCTTCATCACAAACCTACTTCTAAACAAGCAGTCAGTCTTTGGTGAACCAACTACCAAACGTGCTTGCACACCTTGCATCTGCGATCTTTGTAAAGCAAGAGCCAAAGGGGATTAGCCGTTAGAAGGCACAACAAGACAATCACACTACGGAACAGAGTATTTCGATTGATCTCCTGAGATTGACAGGCTGGGCACTGAGATTCAATGTGCTCCCGATATCGCATTTGCTTTTCGTAATACCCATCGAGAACCCTCTTCGCATGCTCGTAATCAGAGCTGTCAACTAGGAGCTTCACACCCCCTATCGCGGGTGAGTAGAGAGGTTGAATGGCTACAGTATGTTCATCAACCAACTCAGAATGGATGTTCTCGCCTTCAAGATACAGTTTCGCTAATCGCGCGTCTATCGGCTCTCTAAAAGCCCCTGCTATGATTTGATTCTTCTGAATAGCCATATCCATCAACTGTCGTTGCCCTTGACCCTCTTTTTTTGCAATGCTCCGCCTTTACAATCCTTTTCTCATATATTAGCATAAATGCCCGAACACCGCCGGATTCAGACACACCTAACACTCACCGACGAATCCACAACCATTGTGTGGAGCGCCCGTGCAGTAGCTCGTGCAGACAAGGTGGGGATTCAACCTGAATCCAAGCAGGCTAACTATTCACAGATCTGCAGATGAAGTGTCATTGGCTTTCACGCGACGCATAGTTGCAATCCGCGCGGCTGAAGGAGGGATATGCGCAAACGACACATGGTTCTGGGGGCAAGTGGGCCGATCGCCGCCTACAAGGCGGTCGAGGCGGCGACCAAGCTCGTTGGCGAAGCCTCGTTCCGAGACATCCCAGATTTGTCCTATCGGTATGTGTACGCCCCCAAGTAGTCGCCGAGCGCGCTGGCAACGTCCCCGCCAACCGTCATCCTTGCTCTGCCTTGGGTGGCCACTTTGCCGCACGGAGGTTCTGCGGTTGCGCCGCGAGATAGGTCTTCCTATAGTGGTTGGCCGATAGACGGAGGAACCAGGAGTATGGCGCAAAAACGCATCACTTCAATCGATATCATGAGAGGCCAGATGATTGCGTTCATGGCTCTCGACCACGCCGGGGTGTTTCTATTTCGCGGTCTGCACGACACATCGGAAGCCTGGGATATAGCGGTTCGGGTTCACCCTTCATTCGTTTCGTTTCTAACGCGCAACCTCTCGCACCTCTCGGCTCCAGGGTTCGCGTTGCTACTTGGAGTATCCTTCGCGATGTTCGCGAGATCACGCAAAAGCCGTGGCTGGAGCGATGTCCGGATCGCCCGTTTCTACGCAACTCGCGGTCTCCTGCTCATCGCCATCGAGCAACTCGTGGTGAATCCGGCATGGCTGCTGCAATTCCTTCCGCGAACGCCCGACTGGACGTTGGCTTCGTCAGCCGCATCGGACGTATCCGGCGTATTCCTCGCGTTCGGAATCCTCTCTACCCTTGGCATAGCCATGGTGCTCTGGTCGTTCTGCCGAAGTCTGGCATCGTGGGCAGTCGCCATCCTTTCGGCAGCGGCGATATTGACGACATCGATTTTCATCCCGGCGATTGATCAGGCTGGAACGACGTTTCATCCGCTCTACACGCTTTTTGTATTGAACGGAATATCGCCGCCTCTCTCGGCGAGCTTCCCGATTCTCCCGTGGTTTGGAGTGGTCGGTCTCGGAATCCTCCTCGGTCGATGGATGCTCAAGGAAACATCGAATCATCCGCGTGGATTTCTTCTAGCTGGCCTCGTTTCGCTGTCGCTATTCGTCGTGATCCGATCGATAGGTGGATTCGGTAACATTCACCCGCCGTCGGGCGGATTCTACGCATTCTTCGCACTCACCAAGTATCCGCCAAGCCTGGTGTTTCTACTGCTCTACCTTGGACTCAACTTGATCGTACTCGCCGGCTTGAGCTATGCGTTTGACCAACGCCGAACCGGCGGAGGCATTCTCAAGAGCTTCGGCTCATCGTCGCTCTTCTTCTACGTTGTTCATCTTTATGTCTATGGCATCCTGGGAATCGTGGTGTGGGTCGTCACCCCGTTCCCGCGCGGACTCATCTGGGTCTATCCATTCTGGTTTCTCGGCCTGGCGCCACTCTACTTCGCCTGTCGCGGCTACCGTAGCTTCAAAGAGTCGCGAAGCCCTAACTCTATCTGGCGAATGTTGTAGCCCGCTGGATGATCCCACGGTAGATTGGCCCGGATAAAGCTCTCCCTTTCGACTGCCTACAGTACTGTCCCCACCGACCAAGGCGTCTGAATCGGGATTCCGCAAAAAGCGCAGCCGCTGCCTTGTCGAGCAATGGCCATTCGCTTCGTCTCTGCTGAGAAGTCGCCGCGCCTGCTCATGTCGCTATCTCCACGATCGATCGATGTTCTGCTTCATCTTCGACAGATAGGCTCTCTGAAGATCGACTTCGGCATAGTTCGCGAGCTTGAGAATGTAAGCGAGGCAGTCGGCAAGCTCTTCACCAACATGTGCCCTGGCACACTCAATGTCGTTGGATTCGGACGCTCGTTTCAGTGCACGCGCCGCATGGACCACTTCGCCAATTTCTTCTGCCAGATACGCGATGTTCCGAAACAGATCGGTGTCGAATTGCTTCTCGGAATCGAGTTTCTCATGGAAAACCTGGAGGTTACGAATGCATGGATTCTCTTTTGGCAGTCTCTTCACTCTCACATACCCTCCTGCGTCAAGTTCTAGCCATGTCTCTGGGAACAACCTGACGTATCCCAGTCATCACCCGATCCTAGGTCCCGCCACTCACGCACAGGCGGATTTGAGGGATATGCTCCCGGAATCCCCACCGAACTCCACCAAGAGCCTCTACTCATTGTCGTTACCTTCTTCATATTCGATATCCAACAGCGAACTAGGAAGATCGATGGGGAGAGACTTCGGGGAGGGAGGCAGTTCGACGCGCAAAATCCGTGCAATGCCTTTCCTAATGGCCTTGGCGAGCATGTCAGCATGAAGGCGAAATTTCCTCAAGTCAGCAGCATCCAAATCACTACGTGCATGTGCGAGGTCAATCCGGCTTTCGTAGACCTCTTCGGCACTGGCCCTGTCATAGCCTAGGATATCGCTTAATAAGTGAGTGACACGCTCTCTCAATCCGGGCCCAATTTTCTCTTCCCAACCGCAATTCTTGCATATGCGCACCCTCCCAGGGGCCCCGGTTTCTATGCCGGCTAGTAAATCGAGCGCATTGTTGAAGGCAATCAATCGATCGATGCCATCGTCAGAACTCAGACCTCTCGCCCACCACCTGATCACACGCATGGTTTTCGCGTCGACATCAAGTGAGAGCCATTTGGCAGAAAGTTGAGCAGAGTCAACAACACCCTTAGCTTTCATCGCACCAGCAATAAAGCGATATTTCGGAGGCGAATCAGCGATTCGTCGCTTTAAACTGACCCCTCCGCGAACCCGTACTGGCCAACCTAAACTGAGCGTGGCAAGAGCGACAATCTTGTCAACAAGGTCCTTACCGCGTTCGTAGATCAAGTGTGGTTCTAGAGGTCCATCCGTGTTGTTGTCTATCGATATCACTGCTTCGAGTTTGTGAACTCCTGTCCACTCTGAGCTAGGCCCAAACTCGGGAGAGATCTCAAGACGCCGTACTCCCTCAACAGGCGGTGACGTAGAATCGAGTTGCTCGTCGACGATGAAAAACTCCCCCTGCAACTTTGCATGCACAATCCACTCCTCTGTTGACACATCTCCTCCCCTACACTTATTTGGGCCAATTGCTCAGCTGTGGACTGTTCCATCCTATGGATTATCCGTTCTGTCCGCAATCCGATCCATCTTCAGCCCTCACTCGCTGTGGAAAGTAGATCTCGCGATACTCGAAGGGATTCAGTCGCACAACAGAGATCAGGCTTTGAACCATACGGCGCAAACACATCCTGAGCCCCAAACTAGAGGTTTCCACGCGCATATCCACAACCTGAGCGTCAGGTGAATAGGTCTGCGCGATGTCTCAAATCGCTTGTACGAAATCGCGGTGCATTGGCTTCAGATCCTTCCCCCGATACAATCCGCGCGGCTGAAGGAGAGACACGCACGAACGTCACGTAGTTCTGGGAGTGAGTGGGGCGGTCGCCGCTTACAAGGCAGTGAATTTGGCCAGCAAGCTGACAGTCGGTTCAGAAGACATGCGATCTTTATAGGCAATCCATCCCACACAGATAATCAGCTGGGGAAACCTGACTGACAGTCATGACACCATTCCTCTCTCGCAGTCATGTGGCTAGCGCTTCTCAGACCAGTGCATCATCGTGAAATTCCCAACAATTGACTTGTTCGAGAGATTCTTGTAAATTAAATATTGAATGTTGAATTTACGCGACCGACAAGGAGGAACCAATATGCTGCCACGAACACTTGAGTCTGTGATTCGTCAGGCGGCCCGACGCTATCCTGTGGTAACACTGACGGGGCCCCGACAATCGGGCAAGACCACGCTTGCCCAGATGGCATTCCCTAACTACGCCTATGTCGGCTTGGAGGACCTAGATCAGCGGGAGTTCGCGACCTCCGATCCTCGAGGCTTCTTGTCGCAGTTCGACGGTCCTGTCATCCTCGATGAAGCACAACGAACCCCCGAGTTATTCTCGTATATCCAGACACGGGCCGATGCGTCTGGCAAGAATGGCCAATTCGTGCTCACAGGCTCACAAAGCTTCCTGCTCATGAAATCCATCAGCCAATCCTTGGCGGGAAGAGCGGCCATCCATCATCTCTTGCCGTTCTCACAGGCTGAATTGCTGGGGCGCGAGACGATCCCAAAGGGGCAGATTGGCACGTCCATTCCTCGTGCGCATCGGTCCGCGAAGAATTCATTGATGGAGACGCTGTTCACAGGCAGCTATCCAAGGATTCACAACACGAAAGTTCCACCTCAGGACTGGCTGGCCAATTACTACCGCACCTACGTCGAGCGCGACGTACGCGAACTCCTGAATGTGGGGGACCTCGAAACCTTCGGAAGGTTCATCGGCCTGTGCGCAGGCAGGACAGGGCAGCTCTTGAATCTATCTTCTTTATCGAACGATTGCGGGGTCTCTCAGCCAACTGCGCGACGTTGGATGTCCGTTCTGGAGGCAAGCTTCCTGGTTTTCCTCTTGCGCCCGCACCATCGCAATTTCAACAAGAGGCTCGTCAGGAGTCCGAAGCTATACTTCATCGATTCCGGCCTACTCACCTATCTCCTGCGTATTCGATCGTCAGAGGAGCTGTACAACCACTCTGCACGCGGTGCAATCTTCGAGAGTTTCGTGATATCCGAATTGCTCAAGAGGGCACTCCACCGCGGGCAGGAGCCAAATCTCTACTTCTGGAGGGATTCCACAGGACACGAGATTGACGTCCTGCTCGACCACGGCAGCGCCCAGATCCCCATTGAGATCAAGTCCAGCGAAACACTCGCAAGCGATTTCTACAGAGGCTTGAGGTACTGGCTTGATCTTGCAGCATCCCCAGATGGCGCCGCCGCACTGATCTATGGCGGCGATCAATCCACGCTTCGAGAGGGCATCGCCACCTACTCGTGGAGGGAATTGTAGCGCCCTCCCTGACACGGCGAAGTAAAGTCCAAATGGGATGTGGCTTTGGCTTTCGCGCGCCGCGTAGTTACAATCCGCCCGGATCGGAGCAGAAGGAGAGACATGCACGAACGACACGTAGTTCTGGGAGTGAGTGGGTCGATCGCCGCCTACAAGGCGGTGGATCTGGCCAGCAAGCTGACGCAGGCGGGAGTCGCCGTTCATGTCGTGATGACCGAGGCGGCCACCAAGCTCGTCGGCGAAGCCTCGTTTCGCGCCATCACAGGCTATCCCGTGTCCACCAGCATGTTCGAGTTGACCAATCCTCACTCCATCGAACACATCTCCCTCTCCGAAATCGCTGACCTGTTCTTGATTGCACCGGCCACAGCCAATGTGATCGCCAAGGTCGCTGTCGGACTGGCCGATGACCTTCTCACGTGCACGGCACTGGCGACGCGTGCGCCCATCCTCATTGCGCCCGCCATGCACACGGCGATGTGGGAGAATGCGGCAACCCAAGCCAATGTGAAGACGCTGCGAGAACGCGGTGTCGGGTTCGTGGGTCCTGACGAAGGGCGCCTCGCCTCGGGAGGTTACGGTGCCGGGCGGTTCGCGCCAGTTCCTGACATCCTCGGCGAGGCACACAAGCTCCTTGGAGCCAACGGGGATTTGGCGAGCAAGAAGCTCGTTATCACGGCAGGGGGCACGCGCGAAGCCATCGATCCCGTCCGCTTCCTCGGCAATCGCTCGACCGGCAAGATGGGAGTTGCCTTGGCCAAAGCAGCACGAGATCGGGGCGCGGATGTAACGCTGATTTCGGGACCGACAGATCGCTCAACGCCAACGGGAATGAATGTGATCCCCATTACATCCGCTGATGACATGTTGCGGGCCGTTCAAGACGCCTCGCCGGAGGCAGACGCCCTCATCATGGCGGCTGCGGTCGCAGACTATGCGCCAGCCAAACCGTCTCCTGAGAAGCTAAAGAAGGAAGATGGACCGCTCTCGATCGATCTGGAGCGAACGATCGACATCCTCGATTCCGTTCGCAACGTTCCCGTACGGGTGGGGTTCGCGGCAGAATCGCAGGACCTGCTGGAGAACGCCGCACAAAAGCTGGACGCCAAGGGCCTCGATCTGATCGTCGCCAACGACATTTCGCGACCGGACATCGGATTCGCTTCGGACCACAACGCATGCACGTTGATTGATCGATCAGGCAGCATCGAAAACACCCCTATCCTCAGCAAGCGCGAGGTCGCGAATCACATCCTCGATCGCGTCGTCGGATTGCTGGATCGTGCAGCGGCAAAGTAGGCGGCCATGACACAACCCACTCTCGCCTTCATCGGAGCCGGAACTCTGGGCACGGCGCTCGCGTACGGCGCCACCGCTGCCGGATACACGGTTACAACGATCTTCAGCCGTGACTTCGAAGATGCCAAGCGATTGGCGGATCCCCTGCCCAAGGCCACGGCGGCATCGTCGATACATGAGGTCGTTTCGGCAGACCTCATCTTCCTCACCGTGCCCGACGATGAGATCATGGCGGCCTGCAAGAGCGTCCATTGGCGATCCGGATCCTACGTCGTGCATTGCAGCGGAGCCCTTTCGCTGGAGGCTCTGGAGTCCGCGGCGGCGCGTGGAGCCAAGACAGGAAGCCTACATCCTCTGCAAACGTTTGCTCGCGGGGAACAGCAAGTCGCCCGCTTGGCTGACATTGCCTACGCCATCGAAGCCTCCGACGGCTCCATCCGCAGGATCATGGAGGAGTTCGTTCGCGACCTCGGTGGACGATCTCAGTGGATTCGTGGAGCAGACAAGCCGCTTTACCACGCCAGCGCAGCGATGGCGTCCAACTACTTAGTCGCTCTGCTTGGGGATGCTTCGAAGCTGTGGGAGACCTTTGGCTTGACCCGAGAGCAAGGCATGCACTCGTTGCTGCCGCTGGTAAAGGGAACGCTGGACAACCTTCAGGGCATCGGGTTCCCGGACGCGCTCACCGGCCCCATTGCCCGAGGCGATGTCGAGACCGTGGAGATCCATTTGCGAGCCCTAAAGGACTCGCAGCCGGACATCATCCCCTCCTATGTCGCCATGGGCAAACGCACGATCGCGATGGCACTGGAGAAGGGAACGTTGGCCGTGGAATCCGCCGAAGCCATCGTGCAACTCCTGGATGCAGCCGAAGGAAGGGAGACGGCATCATGAGAGTGACCACCTCGCAAATCCACGCGATGAAGCGCGAAGGTAAACGCTTTGCCGCCCTGACGGCCTATGACGTTGTGACGGCCAAGTTGGTCGACGAAGCGGGAATTCCCATCATCCTCGTCGGAGACAGCCTGGGCATGGTCGTCCTCGGATACGACAATACCATTCCAGTCACGCTGGATGACATCATCCATCACACCCGGGCCGTCACCCGAGGAAGCCAACAGGCGATGATCGTCGCCGACCTGCCGTTCATGACCTATCACCAATCGCCGGAACAAGCGCTTGAGAGCGCGGCGCGATGCATGCGTGAAGGTGGCGCGCAAGCCGTGAAGCTGGAAGGCGGCCGGGTGATGGCGCCGACGATTCAGCGATTGACCGAATCCGGAATTGCCGTGATGGCACACATCGGGCTGACGCCGCAATCCGTCAATCAACTCGGCGGGTTCAAGGCTCAGGGGAAGACGAGCGAGCAGGCCACACGGGTGATGGAAGATGCCCTCGCCGTGCAGGCGGCAGGTGCCTTTTCGGTCGTTCTGGAATGCGTGCCTGCGGCCCTGGCAAGCTTGATCACCGATCGATTGAGGATTCCCACGATCGGAATCGGATCCGGGCCCGGGTGTGATGCCGAAATCCAGGTGATCAGCGACATCCTGGGCTGGTTCACCGACTTCAAGCCAAAGCATACCAAGCGCTTCGCGCAGCTGGCCGATGACGCGAAACGCGCCATCGAGCAATACAACGCTGACGTCAGTGAAGGCGCCTTTCCGACGCTGGACCATGGCTTCACCATCGATGAGGAGGTCGTGCGGGACGTCGAGACGGCGTTCCCCCAAGAACGATGAACATCGCCAAGACCTTGCGCGAATTCCGGAGCCTCCGAGAACAATTGCCATCGCCCGTCGGGTTCGTACCGACGATGGGCTATTTACACGACGGTCACCTATCGCTTGCCCGAATGGCGAGGGAGGATGGTGCCTCCGTCGTTGCCAGCATCTTCGTCAACCCAACGCAGTTCGCGCCCACCGAGGATCTCGACGCGTATCCGCGCGATCTGAAGCGAGATCTGGAATTGCTCGAAGCGGAAGGCACGGACCTCGTGCTCACGCCGGAAACCAATGACGAATTCTATCCTGCCGGATACGATACCTGGGTTGATGTGGCCGGAATTACGCGCGTGCTTGAGGGCGCCTCTCGGCCCACGCATTTTCGCGGCGTCGCCACCGTGGTCGCTAAGCTGTTCAACGTCGTGCAGCCGGATCGCGCCTACTTCGGCCAAAAGGACGCGCAACAAGCCCTCGTCATTCGTCAGCTCATCCGCGACCTCAATTTCCCTATCGAACTCGTCCTCGGCCCCACCATCCGCGAAGACGATGGCTTAGCGATGAGCAGCCGAAACGCGTATCTGTCAGCCGAACAACGCACCGCCGCTCCTGTGCTGCGGCGCAGCCTCGACCGCGTGGAAGCCCTGTACGAGGGCGGAGAACGCCGTGGAAATGTGCTGCGCGACGCGATGCAGGAGCTGATCGATACGGAGCCACTGGCCACCATCGATTACGTCAGCGTGGCGAATCTGGAAACGCTGGAGGAAGCCGATGTGTTGGAAGGGAAAGCCTTGGTCAGCCTCGCCGTCCGCTTCGGAAAGACCAGGCTCATCGACAATACGATTCTTCCCCGAGGGGCTTCGCTTATCTAGAGGACGAAAGCTATCTGAGGAGCGCTCGTGCTCGAAGAGCACGCATCGACAATACACTTTTGCCCCCCGGAACCTCTCTCGTGTGAAACTCGTTCAATTCGACGAAGCTGCTCACGTACTCAAAGAGTACGCCACGCCATTCCTTCATCGAACGTCCATCCCCGCCCCATCCGATCGTGCTAGTCTGGGATGATGGATGCCTCTTCGGCTTCCATTGGAAAGGAGAGATCATGGAACTTGGAGCATTCTCGATCAGTCTTGCGGTTAAGGACCTTCAGGCCTCCAAGGCCTTTTATGAGAAATTCGGTTTCACGGTTTTCGGAGGTGATGCGTCGCAAAACTGGCTCATCCTAAAGAACGGCGAGCACGTCATCGGACTCTTCCAGGGCATGTTCGAGAAGAACACGCTGACGTTTAACCCGGGCTGGGACCAGGATGCCAAGGAGCTTGACGAGTTCACCGACATTCGCGACCTTCAGCGCAAGCTCAAGGCAGAGGGCGTGGAGTTCATCACGGAAGCCGATGAATCAACATCCGGTCCAGCCAGCTTTACACTTCTCGATCCCGACGACAACCCCATCTTGGTTGACCAACACCGCTGAGACTGGGTACAGTGCCCGCGGATGAAGAGAACGTCAATCCGTACGCATAGGGATCAGGGGGGCAAATGCTGCTCGTTATTGATGTGGGAAACACCAACATCGTTCTGGGCGTGTTTCGAGGCGGCGAACTCGCCTATCAATGGCGTCTGTCATCAGAACGCACGCAAACGGCGGACGAGCTTCGCATGGCCGTTCGCAGCTTGCTTGACGAAGCCGAGCTGGATGTTTCGGATATCGATGGCGTTGCCATCGCATCGGTCGTGCCCTCGCTGAATCGGACCTTGGCTAAGTCGTTCGAATCGCTCTTGCCTTCCGCCAAGATCGGATTCCTTAATTCGGAAACGTCACCGATCGCGCTCGCCGTCGAGGCGCCCAGCCGCGTCGGCGCCGACCGTATCGCCAATTGCATCGGCGCCTATGCCTTGCACGGCGGACCGATTCTCGTCCTCGATTTCGGCACGGCGACCACCTTCGACCTCGTCTCCGAAGAGGGAAGCTTTCTCGGTGGAGCGATCGCTCCCGAAATGCGGTTGGCGGCCCGTGCCTTGACGGAACGCGCGGCACAGCTTCACGCCGTTGAGCTGAAGATTCCCGAATCCGTGATCGGAAAGAACACGGAAACCAACATCCAAGCCGGCGTCGTCCTCGGCTACTTCTCACTCGTTGACGGACTCATCGCACGCTTCCGCTCCGAAGTCTCCGCCGATTTAAAGGTGATGGCGACCGGCGGCAAGGGCCAACTCTTTTACGAGAACCTCGATTCGATTCAGCTTTACGATGACGTTCTGACACTCAAGGGGCTCAAACGCTGGTGGGGGCAATACGCGTCGCAACTCAGTTGATCGCATTCGGCCTCACGGATATGCTGTGAAGACCATCGAAAGGCGGCGATCACATGCTCTGGAAGAAGCAACGCGAGATTGAGGAATTGGTTTTCGAACATCTCAATCGAGTCGATGAATCGCTGAGGTTCTTCCTCTGTTCCCTGAACAGCTACGTCCAAGAGGGCGATGTGGACAAAGCCGAAGAGTACGCTCTAGAGACACACAAGACCGAGGGGCAAGCCGACGATGTTCGCCGCCGTGTCGAGACCCAGCTCCTAACAGGTGCGCTGATGCCGGCGTCTCGCCGCGACATCCTGCAGCTCGTCGAGCAGGTCGATCGATTGGCCAATGCCGCGGAAAACGCGCTCGATCACTTGCTGTTGCAACGCATTCAGATTCCCGAGGACTTGCGCCCCGCTATTCTGGAGATCACGAACAAGACCGAAATCATCTTCGCACACGTGAAAGACGCCATCAGCGTCCTGTTCAAGAACATGGAAGCCGCTCTTGAGCACACCCAGCAGATCGAGCAAATCGAAGGGCAGATTGACCATATTGAGCGCAAGACGATCAAGCACATCTTCGAGCTTGATCTCGAACTCGCCCACAAGCTACAGGTCAACAACTTCGTGCGTTCCGTCGTCGAACTCTCGGATCGTGCCGAAGACCTGTCCGATCACATCGAGCTGATGGTGGCGCAGAAGCACCTTTAGCCGGTCTGCCGCCTATCCTTGAATCAGCAACACAACCTTGTAGAGCACGTAGGCGAATACCCCAGCGATCGTCGGCGTGGCCACCCATCCCACAGCAATGCCTGCGATTTTCCCGCGCTTGACCGTCCTCAGGCCATGCACCAGCCCCACGCCGATCACGGCGCCAACGACGGCTTGCGAGGTTGAGATCGGTATGCCCAACAGTGAGAAGTAATGAATGGCGAGGGCGGCCGACAACTGGGCAGAGAAGGCGCTGACCGGATCGAGCATGGTGATCCCTCCGCCGACGGTTTCTGTGACGCGGCGGCCGAATGTCAGCGTCCCCAGCGCCAGCGCAACCCCTCCCACAGCCCCCAACCACGAGGGCTGAATCCCGAGATTCGCGATCGGCCCCATCGCATTTCCAACGTTGTTCGCGCCCATCGAGAAGGCCACGTAGCACGCGCTGATCACCAACAGCGCATTCGGCGCGCGCTGCCAAATCGAGTTGGCGCCCACCCGTCGCAACAGCCACGAAGAGAACCCGTAAATCAGGAAGGCGAGGATGCCTGTCAGGAAGGGGCAGATGATCCATACTTGAGCGATATCGGCCAACGTCATCAGATTGACGTCGGCTCCTGCCGCCAATCCGACACCGGCAACACCGCCGACGATCGATTGAGACGTCGACACCGGCAACCGAAACAGCGTCGCCAAGGTGACAAACAGTCCCGAGCAGATGAGCGCGGTGATGATGGCGACCACCGAGATCTCGCTGGTGACGATGCCCTTGCCGATCGTCTTCATCACGTTTCCGCCCTGAAGAACCGCGCCGAGAATGGCGAAGGCGCTGACCAGCAGCGCCGCACGTCGAAAGGAAAGCAAGCCGGAGCCCACCGTCGTGCCGATGCAATTGCCCGCATCGTTCGCGCCGATGTTCCAACCGACGTACATCCCAGCTAATAAGAGCGGTATCAGACCCGCAGACATAGGTGGACTTTATAGACTTTGTAGGCCTAAGGGTCAAGTTGGCTCTTGACCGCATAGAGGACCGCGATTTATCACAGGAAGCCAACAATGTGAGCCATGAGCATCTGTCGCGGCGCCACTCCGTACGAGCATTTCACGTGTCCCACACGTGTGAGATTAGGCCAATTGATGGTGTCACAACGCCAATGAACACCGCCTCTACACCCCTAATTGATCGAATTTGCATAGCGGTGCAGGCATAGATACTCTCACGGCATCTGAGCAAGAGTGGAGGGTTTAATGGGCAAGTACAAGATTGCGCTACTCCCCGGAGATGGGGTCGGGGGAGACGTACTCGACGCGGCACTGAAGGTTCTCGATGTCGTTGGCTTCGAGGCCGAGTACACCCAAGGAGACATCGGTTGGGAGTTCTGGCGAACGGAAGGTAACCCGTTGCCGGACCGAACTATCGAACTACTGGGAGAGATGGATGCCAGTCTGTTCGGCGCCATCACATCCAAACCAAAGGAAGAAGCGGCGCGAGAGCTGGTTCCTGAACTCCAGAACAAGGGATTGGTCTACTCCAGCCCGATCGTCGGACTGCGCCAGCGATTCAGCCTGCACACCAACCTTCGCCCGTGCAAGGCCTACGAGGGCAATCCGCTGAACCTGCGAGATGACATCGACCTCGTCGTCTTCCGAGAGAACACGGAAGGACTCTATGTCGGCGTCGAGTTCCATCCCGTGCCGGATGATGTTCGCGCGGCCTTGTCAGTCCATCCCAAGATGAAGCGATTCGCCGACGTGCCGGGAGAAGACATGGCCATCTCCACCCGCGTATTCACGCGCAAGGGCTGCCAGTCCATCGTCGGCCAGGGATTCAAGTACGCGAAGGCGCACGGGTATCCGACCGTGACGATCTGTGAAAAGCCCAACGTGATTCGGGAGACATCCGGCCTCATGTTGCGCGAGGCACGCAAGATCGCCGAAGGATACGCGGGCATCGAACTGTGGGAGACCAACATCGACGCCATGTGCATGTGGCTCGTCAAGAACCCGCAGGATTACGGCGTCATCGTCTCGTCCAACATGTTCGGCGATATCCTGTCCGATCTGGCGGCTCAGATCGTTGGGGGACTCGGCTTTGCCTGCGCCGGCAACATCGGTGACAACTTCGCCGTCTTCGAGCCGACGCACGGTTCCGCGCCCAAGTACGTGGGACAGAACAAGGTAAATCCGATCGCCATGATCCGCTCGGCGAAGATGATGCTGGACTATCTCGGCGAGACCGAGAAGGCCAACAAGATCGAAACCGCGGTTGCGGAAACGATCCACGAGGGCCGCGTGCAAACCTACGACATGGGTGGAACCTCCACCACGACCGAAATGGCCGAGGCAATCGCCAACGCCGCCAAGGAGGCGTAGATGGGCTCCATCAGCCGCACGATGGCACAGTTCGCGCTATCCCTTACCTACGACCAGATTCCCGAACCGGCGTTGAAAGAAGCCAAGCGCTTCATGCTTGACTCCGTCGGCTGTGCGCTGGCCGCCCTCGATCACGAGGATATGCAGCAGGCCTATGAATTCATTCAGATGCTTGGGGGTCACGAGCAAGGAACGATCATCGGCCATGGCACCCAGACCAATATGGGCAACGCGACCCTGATGAATGCGCTGCTTATCCGGGCGATGGACTACAACGACATCTACTGGAAGCAGGATCCTTCTCATCCCTCCGACATCATTCCGGCCGCGCTGACACCGGCGGAATGCAAGGGGCTGAATGGGAAAGACCTGCTCGTCGGCATCCTCATCGCCTACGAACTGGAGATGCGGCTCTGTCTGACTGCATTCCCGGGCGTTCGCGAAGTCGGCTGGCATCATGCCAGCCTGACGCAGTTTGTCTCACCGTTGGTCGCCGCCCGCATGCTCGGCCTGACCGAGGATCAAGCGGTCGCCGCGTGCGGCATCTCCGGCTCCAGCCACTTCACGCTCGGAGGCGTTGTGGCCGGACACCTGACGAACATGAAGAACACGGCCGATCCGATGGCCACCGAAGCCGGTGTCCGTGCCGCCATGCTCGCCTCGACCGGCTACTCCGGTCCCGTCGAGTTGTTCGAGGGCAAGGAAGGCGTGTTCGAGGTCGTCGGCAACGTCGAGTGGAAGACTGAAGAAATGGTCAAGGGCTTGGGCCGTGATTTCCTGATCACGGAATGCGGATACAAGGCCTTCCCCACCGAAGCCTTGACCCATCAGCCCATCACGGCTGTGATGGATGCAATGAGCGAGAACAACGTCGATCCGCACAAGGTCACCGAGGTGAGGATCGAAACCACCTCGCGTGGCGCCGACATCCTCTCGGATCCGTCGAAGTACGAGCCGCGAACCAAGGAAACGGCCGACCACTCGCTGCCTTATTGCATCGCCGTCGCCGTGACCAAGGGCAACGTGCTGCCGTCCGACTTCACGGACGAAGCGATCAAGGATCCGTTCGTCTGGGAAACGCTTCCCAAGATTGTGGTTGTCGCCAATCCGGAAATCGACGCCATGTTCCCTGGGGTGAAACGCGCCATCGTGACGATCACGACCGAAGATGGGTCGTCGTACACGAAGCAGGCCGATCACGCCAAGGGCCGCGCTGAGAATCCGTTGACGGATGCCGAGCTCATCGATAAGTTCACGGCCAACGCCTCGCACGCGATGTCCGACGAGCGGATGAAGCAGGTCGTGGAGGCCACGTTTGCGCTTGAGTCCTCCGCGAACGTCGCCGACTACATGAAACTGCTCACCCGCGACAAGTAGCCGATCATAGGCGGCTGCAGCCCCGCGCTGCAGCCGTTTCTTCTTTAGGAGATGATGCATGAAAGCCGATCTGAGCCGCGCTCTGTTGGACTGGTATGAGATCGAAGCGCGAGATCTCCCGTGGCGCAGAACGCAGGATCCCTATGCCATTTGGATTTCGGAGATCATGCTTCAGCAGACCCAAGTTGACACCGTTCTGTCGTACTACCAGCGCTTCCTTGAGCGATTCCCGAACCTTGAAGCCTTGGCGAAGGCCTCCGTCGACGACGTGCTGAAGGCGTGGGAAGGACTCGGCTACTACCGCCGCGCCGTCAATTTCCATCGAGCGGCCACGATCGTGCAGAACGAGCACAGTGGCGCCATTCCATCGACAGCCGCGCAGCTGTGGCAGCTTCCCGGCATCGGCCCCTACACCGCCGCCGCCATTGCCTCCATCGCCTTCGGGGAAGACGTGCCCGTGCTGGACGGCAACGTCATCCGCGTCATTACGCGTCTCTTCTGCATTGAAGGAGATGTGGGCAAGTCCGCGACCAAGACCGAGCTGTTACGAACGTTGGAAAGCCTCGTACCGCCGGGTGAAGCCAGTGCTTTCAACCAGGCGCTGATGGATCTGGGCGCGCGCATCTGTCGACCCAAGAATCCGGCATGCGTATCTTGTCCCGTGAGGGCATCCTGTTCGGCGCTTCAGTCGGATCGCGTTCTCGACTTCCCGCACCGCGGTCCTCGCAAAGCGGTCCCTCATCGAGATGTCGTGGCTGGCGCCATCTGGGATGGCGAACCGTTTGCCGAAAACTCCAAGCTCCTCATTGCCCAGCGCAAACTCCACGATATGTTGGGCGGGTTGTGGGAACTGCCTGGCGGGGGCGTGGAAGACGGCGAGAGCTTCGAGGAAGCGCTACACCGCGAGCTGGATGAAGAGCTCGCGATCCAGGTCGAGATCCTGGAGCCGATGATGACGATTCAGCATACCTACTCGCACTTTCGGATGTCGCTTCACGTCTTCCACTGTCGGCACACACACGGTGAGCCCCAACCTATCGACGTCGCCGATTGGACTTGGGCTCGCCCGAGCACCTTGGATCAGTACGCCTTCCCCGGCGCCGATCGCAAGATCCTGGAGGCTCTGAAGGGCCAAACCACCGAGGACGCGGAGGATGCAAAGAGGACCTAAGCGACACGGCACGGCTCACCCCGGAACGCAGAAGGCGCCATCCCAAAAACACACAGAAATCCACAACTTCGTAGATCTCTGTGTCGTATAGAGCAGCTTCCGTTCGAGCTTCTACAGCCCGATCTCGAAGCCGATGGCATAGCTTGGAATTTGGAAGTTCCTTGTTGCGACTTCGATGTACAACTGCGCGTTCTCTGAGATCGTGAGGACGAGACCAGCTGCAACATCATGAAGCAATCCGCCGCCTCCGATTGGATAGATGGGCTGATACGCGAAATAGAGCGGGATCACATTCAGGTCAAGGAAAATGCTCCCGAAAATCCCCCACCCCAACAGGTGCGCCCCATATCCTCCGCCGAACCCCGCAGCCAAAGAGAGCGACTCAGGATTGTCGACAATAGAGAACTTGAAATCGCCTGTCGCGCCAAGCCAAAGCGGCTCGCCTGTCGACAGGGCGATCATCGCACCCGTATGAAGCCCGAAGTTGATCGTATCGGACAGACCAAACGCCAACCGTGCCTGAGGCGTGAGACTCCAGGCCGTAGCTTCGCCATCGATATTCAAAGGGATAACGCCGGACCCTATCAGCAGTGAAACATCGCCCGACTGCACCATCTGGGCCGTTTGGAAGATATTGAACAGACAACCGCTCAATGCGATGACAGGCACGAGAAGCCCGATCGCGATCGAAATACGCAATGCTCGTTTCATTCTTACCCCCTCATATTTCTACTAGACTCTCCTACTCTGCCGTGGATCGAGAAACAAGTCAACTCCCATCGACGGATCGACCCAACGGATTCGATGGTTTGCCGACTGAAATGACCCTTGCTATGATGTGGACACTGATCTGAACAACGATTTGGGGGAACTTCATGGCCGGTCATTCAAAATGGGCAAACATCAAATACCGCAAGGAGCGTCAGGACAAGAAACGCTCCAGCATGTTCGGGAAGTTGATCAAGGAGATCACGCTGCAGGCACGCAACGGAGATCCCAATCCAGAGCACAATCCCGGCCTGGCTCAAGCGCTTGAACGCGCCAAGGCAGCGAATCTTCCCAAGGACAACATCGAGCGCGCCATCAAACGCGCAACGGGTGAGTTGGAAGGCGTCAACTACGAGGAAGCCACCTACGAAGGCTATGCCAATGACGGCGTCGCCGTCCTCGTTCGCTCGGTAACTGATAACAAGAATCGGGCCGCCGCCGATATTCGCCACATCTTCAGCAAGAACGGGGGCTCGATGGCCTCGGTGGGCAGCGTCTCGTGGCTCTTCGATCGCAAGGGCATTGTCGTCGTCTCCGATCTCCCGGAGGACCTCGATCGGGACGAACTGGAGTTCGCGCTGATCGACGCTGGAGCTGAGGACATCGTCGATGAAGAGGGCTCGGTTGAGGCCACCTGCGAAGCATCCGATCTCGTCGAGCTCACCGATGCCGTCAAGGCTCAAGGCCTGACGCCGGTTCGAGCCGAGGTGACGATGATTCCCAAAAGCACGGTTCATGTTGAAGGAGCTTCCGCGGACAAGGTCCTGAAGATCGTCAACGCACTGGATGAACACGAGGATGTGCAAGAGGTGTACGCGAATTTCGATATCGATGACGAGTACTTCGAAAAGCTCGAAGCGGAAAACGCATAAGGTGAGGAACTGAAGGAGGTTGGAATGAAGAAACGAATCGTCGCCCTGAGTGTGAGCGTTCTGTTGATCGCCACCACGGTGGGCGCTATGGCGCAAACCAACGACGCATGGATTCCGGGACTCGGATCGTTCGTCCTTCCCGGATTGGGACAGCTGATCAACGATCAAATGGACAAGGCCATCATCCACTTCGGAGCAAGCGTGGCCATTTGGACGCTCGGCTTCTATGGCGGCATTTACCTTCCGCCGCTTGCCTACGCGACGCCGGCGTTGGCGCTCGCCTGGCACATCTACAGCGGTCTGGATGCCTACAACGTCGCCCAGGATCAAGGATTCCGATTCGGCTTCGTGGAGAACGGCATCGGTTTCCAGATGACCTTCTAGATCCACCACAGCACAGCCGCCGCGAGAATCGCGGCGCTGACCGAAAGCAATCTCATGACCCCTGGTCGCCAATCGACGGGGGTCTTTTCTATGGGAACCAGGGCGTTGGATCCGACCTCGACGGCGTTCGAGTCCTCATTCAGCACCAGCTCCAAACGCCCGATCGTTTGGGCGAAATAGCCGGACTGCACGACAATGCTTTCCCCAACCTTTCGTGGTGTTGGCGTCATCTCATGCGAGTGGCCGGAGATAAAAAGATCGATCTGCGGAACCTGCCGTACGACCCCCGCAGCATGATCGACGGAGATGTGCCCGGTGACGAAGACCCAATCGTAGGTTCCAGCCTGTTTCTCCAACGTTACACGGACCGCGTCGACGGGCTCCAGATAGCGAAAGGTCGGATAGGCGGGGATGGGAAGAAACTCAGGTGTTGTGAGCCCGATGACGAGAATGCGAACCCCTTCAAGCTCCAGGAGAATCGAGGGCTGAATGCCGGAAGCCGACCCTCCTCTCGACCGCCAGTTGGCGGACAGCACGGGGAATCGCGCGCGCGCAAGCAAGCTCCTCATTCTCGGCAGGCCCCAGTAGGTGTCGTGATTGCCGATCGCCATCGCTGCATACTCCACCGCGTTCATCCACTCCAGCGTGGCGTCATCGCCCCACACGTTGGTCAGCAGAAAGCGATGATCCTGCCAAGCGTCTCCCGCATCGAAAAGCAACACGTGGCGCCCATCGGCACGCGCTTCAGCGATCAGACGCTCCATCTCCGGGAATCGATCCAATCGGGCGTGCAGATCGTTTGTGTACAGGATCGTCAGATCCGTTCCTAAAACCACGGACGCCAACGCTGTCACGATGACGACAGCGAAAAGGGCGCGCCGCCTCATGGCACACCTCCGATAGAGAACGACATCGCGTTGGGAGCCACGGTCAGGGAAAGTTCCCATGCCGCGGTCGCCCACGGAAACCAGCGCCACCCGATTTGGGGAGTGATGCTCCCTTCGCTCTCGCGAACCCCCACGACAAACGTCAGCTTCGGATGCACAACCACCTGCGCCCACGCCCATCGCTCAGGCTGAATCCAAGACCGTCCCAGATCGATCGATGCCGGACCAAAGAACAGGGTGAGATAGCCCGTGACCTCCGAAAGTGAGACTTCGGCCGATAGGAAGGCGGGAGCAAGTTGGAGAGGAAGATGGCATTGCACGCTGAGATCGAGATCACCCTGCGTTGATGCGCGTCCGTGGATTTCAGCAAATGTTGTGATCGCACGCGTCAGCGATAGCTCGGCGTAATCTCGCCCCGTGGCCGTCAACTGGAACGCGGTCGTACCGGAGTCATACATGGGAAGAGCGGAAAGCCACGGCTTTCCGGGGCGTGCGTTCGTCCCGCAACTCAGCGCCACAATCATCAGCAAAAGCAGCCATCCTGTGCAGCATCTTCGGTACGCCATCCTGGCGCGAGCTTACCGCCAAAATGCGTCCGACCCAAGCATTGCATTCGAAAATCGAAGCCGCCACAATCGAGCCATCATGCTGTTGACGTCCGTTCGCGAGGCGATAATCGAGCACACGATGCTCCGTTCGGGTCAGCGGGTGCTCGTTGCCGTCTCTGGAGGCCTTGATTCCATCGTCCTTCTCGATGCCCTGCATCAGCTCACTCCTGATCTGGACCTAACCCTTGCCGTCGGACATGTCAATCACGGCCTGCGAGGCACGGCATCCGATCGTGATGCCGACTTCGTCGAGTCCATCGCTGCGACGTACGGACTCCCCTTCGCCGGTCACGTCATTCCCGAGGAAGCCTGGGAACCTTATCGACAGTTGGGCTACGAAGCCTCGGCCCGGGCCATTCGATACGAAGCCCTAGAGCGCATGGCTTCTGAGTTGGACATGGAGCGAATCGCTCTCGCGCATACATTGAATGACCAAGCGGAAACCCTTCTCTATCGCCTCGCGCGAGGCACGGGCCCCACGGGACTCGTGGGGATCCCAGCCGTTCGAGGTCCCTACATTCGCCCCCTTCTCTCCGTCCCCCGGATCGATATCGAGGCCTACGCACGCGAGCGAACCCTTGCGTGGCGTGAAGACGAGAGCAACCGTGATCTCTCGATCGCCCGAAACCGGATCCGACATCGCGTCATTCCCGAACTCGAAGCCATCAATCCCCGCGTGTTGAATTCACTTCAACGGGCAAGCCGTCTCATTCACGACCAACTTGAGGTCTGCGGCCCCTTGATTCGCGAGACCTTGGACGCTCTCACGCTCTCGGAAACGGCGACCGAACTGAGGTTGGATCGAGAACGATTGGCTCGGCTGCCGTCCGCCCACCAACGCCTGCTTCTTCGCGCGGCTATCGAAGCCGTACGCGGACACCTTCGAGGCGTCGATTGCGATCACATCGATGCGCTCGTACGCTGGGCACCTTCTGACCGCCTTCATGGCAGCCTTTCCTTCCCCGGACTCCATATTCGCATTCAGGGAGAACAACTCATTCTCTCAATGAACGCGACGAGCGCAGCGACGGAACCTCCAAACTGGACCGTTCCGCTCTCGCTTGGGCTCAATGAGCTTCCCATTCTCGAAGCGACGCTTGAGCTTTCCATCGTTCCACGGGATGCCATTGATTTGGACGACCTGCGAACGTGCCGCTGGACCGAGGGCGTTGATGCGGATCGTCTCGCATTCCCACTCTCAGCTCGTTCGCGACAATCCGGCGATCGATTCCAACCGATCGGTGCGACCCATTCGGCGAAACTCAAGGAGTTTTTGATCAATCATCATGTGCCTCACGAGCGCCGAAACCACGTTCCCTTGGTCTGTGACCGCCATCGCATCCTATGGGTCGCCGGATATCGACTGTCCGATTGCGTTAAGATCACGGCATCGACGCAACGGGTGCTGTTGATGCGGATGAAGGGATTGGAGTCATGACGTTTTTAGTCTTTGCGGGTTCGATTCTTGTGCTGGTGGGTATTCACGAAGCCGGTCATTTCTTCATGGCCCGCGCTTTTGGCGTGTTCATCAAGGAGTTCGCCATTGGGTTTGGCCCCAAGCTGTTCGCTGTGCGCGGCAAGGAGACGGTGTACTCGCTACGCCTGATTCCTTTCGGCGGCTACGTTCGAATGGCGGGGGAAGATCGGCTCGAAGACGACGAGGATATCCCCAGCCATCGCGTACTCTACAACAAGCCCCCGTGGGCGCGGATGCTGATCAGCTTGGCGGGGCCTTTCGCCAATTTGCTCCTCTCCTTCACGATCATCCTCATCGTTGTGTGGTCAATGGCCTTCCCAGTGCTTCAAGTCGCTGGCGTTGTACCTGACTCCCCTTCGATTGGCGTTCTCGAGTTCGGGGACCGGATCCTGACGATGAATGACCAGCGGATTCTCACGCGCGACCAGTTCACAGCCGTCGTGGATGGTTCGCGCGGCACTCCCATTGCCTTCACGATCGAGCGTGACGGCGAGCGCGTTGAACTCTCCTTGGCTCCGGACTATGTCGAAGACGAGAGCCGGTACGTCGTGGGCGCCTATATCTTCACGGCCGCCTGGACCAATGAGTTCGTTAACTCGGATTCCGCCTCGTTGCTGGACGCTCACGGCCTTCGAGCCCGCGATCGAATTACGGCGGTTAACGGTCAGGAAACCGCCACCTACATCGAAATTCAGCTGGCCACCGAAGCCGCACTTCCTGCAGACAGCCTCACGTTTTCCGTCGACCGATCCGGCGAACGCATCGACCTGATCATCCCGACTACGGGACGCACGTTAGTCAGCCTTTTTGAAGGCACTGTCTTCGCGGATTTGGGCACCGAGGTTCGTCGGGCCGGACTCCGAGAAGGCCTTGCCATGGCCGCTGATCAGTTTGTCGGCTACATCCGCGCCTTGGCCGATGTCATCCACAGTGTGTTTGTCGGCCGGGTCGATGCCGGCGACGTCTTCCAAGGCCCTGTCGGGGTCGCTCAGATTCTCGGCGAGGGGATTCGAGTCAGCATCGCCTTCTTCTTCCAGTTGCTTGCATTTCTGAGTTTGAATTTCGGGCTGATCAATCTTGTTCCCTTCCCGGCATTGGACGGCAGCCGCGCCGCCTTCGCGCTCTATGAATGGATCCGAGGGAAACCCATTCCGCCTCAACGCGAGGGCATCATTCACGCCATTGGATTCGCGATCCTGATCGGGTTGATGATCTTGATTACCTATCGAGATATTGCCCGGCTGTTTCAATAAGGCAAATCGCCATACACGCGATGCCTTCGCCGTAGCCCCATGACTGCAGCCCTTCGTTCGTCGTCGCCTTTAGCCCGATGCGCTCCGTGGGGAGTCCCAGAATGGGGGCCAACGCGGCCTTCATTGCCGGAAAGTGCGGCGCGAGCTTTGGTGCCTGAGCAATCACCGTTAGATCAACGTTGACTGGAACGTACGCAGCCTTCCGCAGAAGCTCGATCACACGGCGAAGGAGAATGCGGCTGTCGATGCTCGCATAGGCTGGATCCGAATCCGGGAACTGATGCCCAATATCATCCAGTCCCGCCGCTCCCAACAGCGCATCGCAGAGCGCGTGAATCAGCGCATCGGCATCCGAATGTCCCAGCAAGCCGTCGTGCTCGCGAATGCGTACGCCGCCCAGCACAAGGGCGCGTTCGGCTGCGAACGGATGGACATCGAATCCCATTCCGACCCGTTGCCGCGTCTCAGTCATCGGCCAGCTCCTTTTCCAGATCCCGTAGCACCTGATAAACAATGCTTCGGGAGAAGCCCCTTCGCGACAAGAAGGCTATCGTACGCTGACGCCGTTTCTGTGGCTCCACGCTGTGAAGGCGGACGAATCGCGCGTCGGCGAGCCCTCGCGCCAGCTCGATCTCTCGAACAGCGGGATACTCGCTCTCCAGCGTTAAAGCAATCAAATCGGAGGCGATGCCCTTCGCTCGGAGCTCGCGAGCGATCGCTGCGCGGGAAAGGGGATGATGCCACATCCGATCTCTTATCCAGAGCTTCGTGAATGCGGCATCATCCAATTGATCGGTCGCGATGGCGGAGGCGATCGTTTCTTCGATATCGTCCGGGCCGTATCCCTGCTCCGTCATGCGGCGTCTGGCTTCGGCAATGCTTCGTGGCCGATACCGCAAGAGCAGCATCAGGTAGGACCAAGGATTAGTCTTTGGCGTCTTCGGCTGCTTGGTCGTCGTTGCTCTCCTCGGCCTTCGCGGATTCGCCCCAACCGGCCTTCTCGCGAATGGCGGTTTCCAGTGCATCCGCCAGTTTCGGCTCGTCGTCCAACGTTTGCGCGCTGTTTCCGATGCCCTGTCCCAGTCGCTCATCGCCGAACGAGTACCACGACCCACTACGCGCGACCAGGCCCATGGCTTCTCCGGTGTTGATCAGATCTCGCGAGCGAACGATGCCCTTTCCGTAGATGACATCAAAGGTCGCTTCTTTGAACGGTGGCGCCACCTTGTTCTTGACTACACGTACATTGACGTGCGTTCCCACGCGCTCGGTGCCCTCCTCGATGCGGCCGGACGCCCACATTTGCAGGCGAACGGAGGCATAGAATTTCAGCGCCCAGCCACCGGCCGTGGTGGTCGAGGGTCCGAAGCGCGAGGTGCTGATGGTCGAGCGCATTTGGTTGGTGAACACGACGATGGTGTTGGACTGCGCAATCGCACCGGAGAGCTTTCGCATCGCCTGAGACATGAGGCGCGCCTGCAACCCAACCTGAGAATCGCCCATCTGTCCCTCAATTTCCGCCGTTGGCACAAGGGCAGCAACCGAGTCGATGACGATGATGTCGATGGCGCCCGATCGCGTCAGCTGTTCGGTAATTTCCAGCGCCTGTTCTCCCGAGTTCGGCTGCGAAATCAGCATGTGATCGAGATCGACGCCCAAGGCGCGGCTGTAGGTGGGATCCAATGCGTGCTCCGCGTCGATGAAGGCGGCTGTGCCTCCGGCGCGCTGGACTTCGGCGATCATGTGCAGGGCAAGCGAGGTCTTACCGGAGGATTCCATGCCGAAGACTTCGATGATGCGTCCTCGGGGAATGCCGCCGACGCCTAGAGCGATGTCCAGAGCGAGTGAACCGGTCGGGACAGCTTCAACCTGAAGGATCTGCGCCCCGTCACCGAGCCACATGATGGACCCTTCACCGTACGATTTCTTGATTTGCTTGAGTGTGCTTTCCAGGACTTCGCGCTTACCCATATTGATGTCTCCCCCCACAGGTTCTTTGTGTGATTCTAGGTCAAGCGTGGACATGGTTCAATACGATTCTTCAGATAGATTCCGGCAATTCGAGCTAAGAACTGGCTAATCGTGAGGCGTCGAACGGCCCTCCGGAACAGATTGGAACGTGGCCGCCCGTTCCCTTGCTCGTTCCACGAAGTCGCACGCGCGCGACGGATCCACGCCCTTGAGTTGGAAGTTGCCCTCCGGCGCCTCGATCGTGAGGGTGCCGCCCTTGTGCCGCAACGAAAGGCCCGCCGTCTCCATCTCGCGTGGAATGCGCATCGCGGAGAAGGGAGCGCCGATCAGAGCCTGGGTGAACCGGGCGATGCGCCGCTGCAAGAAGGCGGAGAACGCACCATCTTCGTTGGCCTTGGCATTCTGGAGTTGGGATAACGCATCGCGGATCTCTTGCTTGGCGTCCTTGGCCAGTTCGACAACGATGGTCCCGCGTTCCGTGAGAATCAAGGTGATCTGATCGACGGCATCGGACACGCGTGCCAGCTCCTTCATCCAAACCACCTCAGACAACGGCGCCGAGCCGATGCCCTTGAGCACGCGCTCTCCAATCGGAATGAAGTGAAGGCCCTCGGACAAGGATGTCCCCGCGCAAAGATCGGTGGGAACGAGAATCTGGCCGCTTTTGGCGTGTCCCGACAACCGTTGCGCGAGATTGACGGAGTGTCCGATGAAATCGATGTCCGTCATGACAGGCGTTCCCGTCGCGATTCCGATGCCGACATCGATCGGCTCATCCGGATTCTCGGAATTGCGCTCTCGGAACGCCTGCTGAATGGCCACCGCGGATAAGATGGCCAGTTCGGCGCTCTCAAAGGCCGCCATCACACCATCCCCCAACGACTTGACGAGGATGCCGTATTCGGAGATCCGATCCTTCAGAATGCCTTCATGAAGCTGCGTGAGGCGAAAGGCGGCGCGATCCCCCTTCTTGGCGGCATAGGTCGAGAATCCGCGAATATCGGAGAAGAGGAGGGCGATATCCTCTCCCATCTCAAGCTGAGCTCGTAGTAGTTGGCGAACCTTCAGTGTGCGGCTCCAGGACACGCGTGCTCCCTTCGGCTGGAAAACCCTGACTACGTATTATATCATCGAAATCAGCTTCGAGTGCCGCTGAAAGGAGCGACCACATGGACAACAAGCAAATCATTGCCCTCCTAAAAGACACCCCGATCTTCGCCGACACAAGTGAGAAAAGCCTGGAATCGATGCTCAAGTCTGCCGTGACAAAGACCGTTCCTGCGGGCGACAAGGTCGTCCAGGAAGGTCAAGGCGGAGTCGGTTTCTATCTCATCCTTGAGGGCAAGGCAGAAGTCGTCAAAGAGGGAGAGAAGCTGGCCGAAATCGGCGCTGGCAACTTCTTCGGCGAGCTCGGCGTCATCGATGGACAGCCTCGCACAGCCGATGTCATCGCTTTGACGGAAACCAAGTGTTGGATTCTTTCCCAGTGGGCGATGAAGTCGATTATCGCCAATCACCCCGAAGTCGCTCTTTCCATGCTGGAAGAACTGGCACGGCGCTTGAGAGCTACCGACGCAGCACGAGTCAGTACGGACTAGTTTGACCGATCAGATTCCGCTCGTTTGTCTCGGGTCGGGTGCGGCACTCACGGACGGCCGAGACTGGAGTTCATTGCTGTTGGATGAGCACATCCTTCTGGATTTGCCGCCATCGGCCATTCCTCGTTTGATCCGGCATGGGGGCGATTTCTCCACGATTGAGCACATCTTTATCAGTCACCTTCATGCCGACCACATGTTCGGCTTGCCCTTCTTGCTGTTGGAGTATTGCGTCCGACGCAGCCGGGAGAATCCCCTGTACATCATCGGTCCGCCCAAGATCGAAGAACTCACGTTCCAGTTATGCGATCTCGCCTGGCCCGATCTGCGAAAGCACGGCTTTGAGCCGCACGTCCCCCTCCACTTCATCGAGGTTGAAGAGGAGGGTGAGTATCAGGCCGGGGCGCTCGCATTCACAGCCATCCCCATGGAGCACTTTACCTTGGATGCCTTTGGGTTCCGATTTGAGTACAAGGGACGATCCATCGGGTATTCAGGAGATACGGCCGAGTGTGTGGAACTCGATCGGCTTCTGGAGGGCACAGACGTGGCCATCCTGGAACTCACGTACCCCCGTGAATCCAACGATCCCGGACACATGGATTCGCCCGGCTTCCGCCGCATGGCTTCGAAACTGAAAGTCCAGGGAACAACCGTGATCGCCACACACATGAGCGAAACGCCGGCGCCTATTGAGGGCGTTCTCTTCTGCGAAGACGGCAAGACCATTTACATTTGAGTCGCTGCCTACGCAAGAACGGCCGTACGCGCCGCACTAGCTCTATAAGATGCGCAGTGGGAAGCCATCGTTCTACACGCATCCAACACGAGAAGCCTCCCATTCTTGCTTCTCGTCCTTACGCAAGATCAAAGGTCTTGCGTAGGCTCTAGCCAGGGACATAGCAGTTACGGCATCGGGCTTCGTAGCTGCCCACACCGCCGACTTGAATCGTCGGCCCATCCTTGGGCGCTGGCACGCCATCGATCAATCGCTGCGATCGCGTGGCCACGCCGCCGCATTTCACGCACACCGCATGAAGCTTGTCCACACGATCCGAAAGGCTCATCAGAGGGCCCATCGGCCCGAACGGCTCTTCGGCAAAGGTGAGATCGAGCCCCGCCACGATGACACGTTTCCCCATCGCCACAAGATCCTGGCACAGTTGGGTGAGCTTCTCACCGAAGAAATTGCCTTCATCAAAGGCGATGACCGAGGCCTTGGCCAGCTGCTCCTCACCAACGATTGAGATCAGCGTCTCAATCGTCTCTTTTCCTGGAGGCAGTTCGTGAGCCGCGAACTCGCGGCCGTAATGCGTCACGATTGCCTTGGCCGCATACCGATCGTCGATCGTCGGCTTGAAGAGGAGGATGGTCCTTCCAGCGATGCGAACGCGCTCCAGGCGGCGAATGAGTTCTTCGGTTTTGCCCGAGAACATGCACCCCGTGATGACCTCCAACTGCCGGTTGACCATGTGCAACATGCCTACTCCTCCCCCATCTGCGGTAGTACGCCATCGGTATAAAGTTCGTCCAACTCGAACGCTTTTGTCATCAACTCATTCGCCAACAGGAACTGCTGCATCTCCGCCCAAACCGTCTCATCCGCGTGGAACGCACCGCGTGCGAAGAGCGGGACCGTGACATCGAATGAGCGGCGATTCAGCGGATCATCGAGCTCCGGGAAGCGACCGAAGAAGATGCCAAGCGCATCCGCCGGATAATCGGTCGTCCACTCGATCGCGCGCGCGAGGGCTCGCAAGAAGCCCTCCGCTTCTGTTGTGCGGTCTTTCAGGAAGTTGGGATGCGTCACCAGAATGATCTCGTACGTCGTCGGCACGCAGAAGTCTTCTTGCGGAAAGAAGATGGGTTCAACCCCCAGCTCCTCCAGCTGCAGCACTTCATAGTTGCAGAAGGCGCCGACCGCATCAACATGGCCCGCCAATAGGGCCGTGATTGTGTTGAACCCTACGTTGATCAGGTTAACATCCGCCGCATCGATGCCCGCGCATTGCAGGACAGTCTCCCACAGAATGGGCTCCAGAGGCTCAAGCGCATACCCGATTCGCTTGCCTGCCAGATCGTCCAAAATGCCGACGCCCTCATCGCGAAGCGCCACCAACCCACCGAGCGGCCGGTCGATCAATGCACCGATTGCGATCAGGGGCAAGCCTTCGGATCGGGCGATAAGGTAGTTGATCTGAGGCGTCAGAGCGATCTCCACCGCCCTTGCGGCGGCGAGCTTCACGGGATCGGACGGATTGGCGGGAACGAAGATATCGATGCTCACACCTTCGTCTTCAAAGAACCCCTTCTCCAGCGCCACGTACAGCGGGACATGGTTAGGGTTGGCGAAGAAATCCAGACTCACGCGGATGGGAGCCGCCATGACGTGGCACGACACGGCCAAGACAAGAATCCCCCCCAGTAATCGGCAGATCAGCCGCAAATCAGACCTCCTGAACGTCCTTTCGCGGAGCACGCCAGTGCACCACCCGTCGTTCGATTATGCGGAGTAGGCCGAACAGCGACAACCCGAGAATCGCCAGCATGAGAATGGCCGCGAACACCAAATCCATACGCAGCCGGGCATTCGACTGTAGCATCAGATAGCCGAGACCTTGGTGTGCTCCTACCCACTCCCCTATGGTCGCTCCGACAACGGCCAATGTGGCCGAGACCTTGAGTCCGGAAAACAACGTCGGCAGGCACGCGGGCCAGCGAAGCTTTCGAAAGATCTGTCCTCGCGTCGCTCCCAGAGAGCGAAAGAGATCGACGGACTCCTCCGTCGGCTCTCTGAGTCCGTCGGAGACATTAACCACGAGCGGGAAAAAGCTGATCAGTGCGGCCACCGTCACCTTCGGCCACAGGCCGTACCCCATCCAAACGATCAGAATGGGAGCGATGGCGAAAACGGGAATCATCTGAGAACTGATGATCAGCGGATAGAGCGCCTTGTCCAACAGCGGCGAGTAGAAGACGGAAATGGCAAGTAGGATGCCGCCAATCGCGCCCAAGAGCAGGCCAACGACGATTTCAAGCAACGTCACCACGCCGTGCCAACCCAGGAGCTGAATGTTGCTGATGAAGGCCAACGCGATCCGTGACGGCGCGGGAAGAATGAACGCGCGTACGTTGAAGCCGCGGACTCCGAGCTCCCAGGCAGCCAGCAGCAGAAGCAACAGCACAATCGGCGCCAGGATTCGCGTAAGCCGCCCGTTCATCACGCACCTCCGGAAACCAAGAGAAGATCCAACAGAGCCGTTTTGCGTGCGACAAGGTCAGCCGAGCCTCGATCGCGGGGGCGAGGCAATTCGACGGCTTGATCTCGCTGAAGGCTCGCCGGTCGTTCCGAAAGCACGAGGACGCGATCGGAAAGCAGTAGCGCTTCTTCAGCATCGTGGGTGACAAGGAGAACGGTCTTACGCAACTCGCTCCACACCTCCAGCAGCCACGTTTGCAAGGTCGCCCGCGTCAATGGATCGAGTGCTCCCAGCGGTTCATCCAGCAGGAGGATCGGACGGTGCGCCAAAAACGTACGGATAAGGGCCAGCCGTTGCCGCATCCCTCCCGACAGCTGATGCGGATAGACAAACTCAAATCCCCCCAAACCGAAGTGCTCGAACAACTCGATGGCTTCACGCTTCGCCTCTTTCAGCGAACGCCCATCAATTTCCGACGCCAAGATGGCGTTCCCAAGTGCATCCCTCCAGGGCAAAAGCGTGTCGTGTTGAGGTAAATAGGCAATGGAGCCCAATTGTGGAACCTGCGCCCCATCGACCAGCACCGTTCCTGAATCCGCCCTCTCCAACCCAACGAGGATCTTGAGAAGCGTGGTCTTTCCACAACCGGACGGTCCGAGAATCGTCGTCCACGTTCCCCCCTCCAATGCGAAGGACAATCGATCCAATACGTGCACATTTATCCCACGCTGGCGATAGTGCTTGCTCAGATCGTGGACCTGAAGAAGAGAGGACGACATCGCTTCACTCCTTTAGTGAGATGCTGCACACATGGTAGCGCACCCATCTCCATCACCAAACAAACCGCAGCACAGTCGCCTGTGCTGCGGTGGTGGTCCATAGTGGATGCCCTTTGTACCGCACCCATGCCGAGGTTGCCAGTTCATACGTAGTTGGGGAAGGGGCTTAGGACCATTCCACAACACGCGCAGATACTACTACTCAATGCCCCAACCTCGCATGTCAGAACAGTACGAGGTAAGTGCTCACTACGTGCGATGGCTTGGCGTCATCTGCATCCTGGGAACAGGTCAATTGCCCAGAAAGCGGTTCATTGGGGACAACCGATTAGCCAAAACCTCCCCAGCGGAAGCCAAATCCCGCGTGAATACTCTGGCTGCACTGGAGTTGGTCTCCAGACAAGACACCTATCGACTGACCATCGATGTTGGTGTGGGACTGTAGCGCCCGGTCCTGCGGCAAAGCGGTGTAATGCAAGTGACGACGCCTATGCAATAAACGATCAATGCGAACGGCAACAATCCCCAGGAGCTGAGTCTGCTCCGTGCAGGCCATTCATCAGGCCAAGATTGCATTTGGGGAGCCGGGGGAGTGGCTCGCCAAACAAGCGATCGATAAACGCACCTTCAATTCGTCACCCAAAGCCATCAACATCTCATAGCCAGCCGATTGCTCTGTGAGATGGCCGGGGCACTACGGGTGGGGTAGTGTTGCCAATTGCACCGCCATTACTTCCCGCCCGCGTTTCGGGCTGGCGCATTGGTTTCTGTGCATGGCGGGTTCGAATCTCCGATTCGCGAATTCATTTCCTTGTAGCCGTCAAGATCAAAGCTAGATTGTTGACTCTTATGATCTGTTGGTCCCTCGCAAATCCCGAGAAGAAGCCCTGCAGTGCCCGAGATGAAAACTGCTCAGACCTCAGTCCTTCTTTCGCCAGAATGGTTCTTTTGTCATCAAGAAGGAACGGGTGAAGATCCACGTCTCGGTAGCTTGCTCGCCGGATTGATAGCGCATCCTCCGAGTCGTTGTACACACTAACAATCAATCTACCACCGGGCTTTAACACCCGCTTGATCTCGTCAGCCACCTTGCGCTTGACAGAATCCTCCCCCAGATTGCCAAACGTATTGGTCATGCACACGACTAGATCAAATGAATCAGTCGCAAAGGATGTTTTCTGGGCATCTTCAAGTCGAAATCCTACTTTCTTTCCGTGTTTCTCGTACATAGGTTGAAACCGACGTGCCATCACCCAGTTTGTATCGATCCCTTGCACGTCTTCAACTCCCCCGTCAACCAATATCTCCATGTGTCGACCCCAACCACAACCAATGTCTAGGGCCGCTGTTACCGTTCCTAATTTCGCCAACTCATCTTTCAGCACACGTTCCTCTTCCTTGCGCCACTCCAAGAGCTTCGTGTTCTTGGGCACTATCTCCTCTACCCACTTCTTGAAGAAATCGAGAGAGAAGAAATCCGTATCGCCTGGTGTTCCAACGGGAATCGTAGTACCGATAGTTGAGGTGTAATTCCGCCACAGGGTTCCTTGATCGACGTGCTTGCAAATGAGCTGATATACTTCTCGCGCCAGTTCCCTTGGCATCCTATCTTTCGTATCACATGGGTTCTCTCTCTCATACCACCAGAGGTGCTCATCTTCTTCAACGGTCATGTTAATGAGAAGGAAGTCTGGGAATGGAACACTGTAAACATCGTCTGGGGTACTGCGGCGCATCCAGTCGCCGAGTCTACTCATCCTGCTCATAGCAGGCTTCTCATCAAGAATGCTTTGATTTAGGCGCTTAGAGAGATTCTTGAGCTTCTCCCTGTCAGAGTTGCTCAGTTTGCGGACCAATCGCTCACGTACAATCGGAATGCAGTGAACTCGGGCGATCGCGTGCATCTGGATGAGCGCCAAGATCTCTGTTTCGTGTTCTGCATATGCGTCTTCTGTGTAGATCAGGAGCCTGAGAGCTGAAAAGCTCGGATCAATCTCCCCCTGAGCAATCCGTCTGACCATCTGCAATCCCGAGGCTTGGAACACTCGATTGTCATGCTCATCTGTGCTGAACTCGATTCCCCCATGCTGAATCCCGTATTCGATTATATGCTTCACGTCGTTCAGTGTTAGGTAGTACATGAAGGTCGGACTTCGCCACAAAGCTATCTCCTTGCTCGAGATTGCGAAGTAGTTGTAGCCAGCCTTCACGATTGCATCATCGAATGCGTTGACCCGTCGAGGAACTTCAGGCTGAGGTAGAGGCGGGATGAACAAAAGCACTACAACGAGATGAGAGAGAAACACACTGACCACGCCAAACAGAAACTGGAAAATCCACCAAGCTGACGAGTATGTCTGCAAAAGTGCTGAGCCAGTAATGGGTCCCGCAATGACGGAAATCCCTAATCCCACTAGGAAGGATATAATGTAGTCTTTTCGCGTAACGTTGTACCGATTCACTGATCCCTCCTCAACTACGTCCTCACGTTTTCATCATACTTCAGAAAAACCGTAGCGCCAACGAGCAAAAACGCTTCATGCCCCAATGCTAGAGTGGTCGCCAGCACGGTTTATCTTGCCCACGAGACAACTGGATTGGGATCAGCAAAAACGCGATCATCCTCTGATCTACATCGACATGCATGACAGCACAGCTAAGGATCTTGGTTAGCAGGTCCTCATTTCGGCACAATCGCGCGCTTCATCATTTCCTCGAATCTGTGCTCCAGGGCCGCTGGCCAATTGGACGCAGACCGGATTCTCTCAATATACGGATATAGAGGAACTGCCGATGATCCGGCAGCTTCCAAAGCTGTTAGAGCAACTTCGATTTCGTCAGATACGCCCGAAGAGAGCCTGATAGCCTGTCTCAGGAAGTAGAGCAAGCTGCTCCCTGAATCTGCATCATCGACCACAAGAGATTCAACAGCAAGACATACGGCGACATCGACAAGTGCGAGCTGGGAGCGAAACAAACGCTCCATAGCACTACTCGCCTTGTCAAGTTTGCCCGTCAGGCGGGAATCAATGCGCGACTCCACAGTTCGTGCGAGATATGCTAGGTATCCGCCCAAAACGGAAACCAGTAGCGTTAGCACCGTAAGCAATACTGTTAGTATTCCGACTATTACTTCAGGGTCCATTCTTGATAACCTCCTCGACGGATTTCAGAGAAAGAGGCTTTCGGAGGATATGGACATCAGATCGTTCGGCCATCGCATCAACTTGAGGCTCATCTCTCCAATTGGTTATGAGAACAGTCTTCGGCAATCCGTTCTTCGCAATTTGCTCATCAGATCGCACTACTTCCAATAGCCGAAGACCAGTGTAGCGACCATCTGCTGTCTCTTCCAGATCAAAAACCTTGCCAGGCGGCAACATCACATCGATGAAGATGACCCCATAGGATTCCCACATGAGCTTCTCGATTGCCTCCGCTGGAGTCCTTACATAGTCCACTTCATGTCCAGAAAGCTTTAGATGAGTGATTGCTGCATCAACGGTCATGAAATCATCGTCCACAAACAGGATTCTCAAATCACCGACTCCTCTTTCCGATCTCAAGCTCAAAGACAGTCAAATCGCCAGTCTCATCAAGCAACCTCACACGTCCCCCCAATCGTTGGGCAATACCCCTGCACACGCTAAGACCAATTCCCATTCCTCTGGAGTCCCGCCGCTTTGCCTCCTCCCCTCGATAGCGAGGCTCGAAAATGCGAAAACGGTCCTCCCCCTCGATTGGCAGACCTCGGTTTCTTACTCCGACCCTATAATTCTCTTTGTCATCGACGTTTCCATAAACCTCAATTGTCGTATTGTCATCTGCATACTTAATAGCATTCGACAGCAGATTGAATAAGAGGAATCGCAAGAGCTCGGGATCAGTGTTCACCTTGCCGCAGTTTCTGACTTCATCGTAGCGAAAAGAAAGATTCTTCTGTTCTGCTTCGTGGTACCAAAGATGAGTTATGGGCATAAGCAGATCATAGAGGCTCTCTTCGCTCAGGTGAGCCTCAATCTCCTGTGGCCCACCAAACGCAAGACGATATTGGTGCAATCGGTTGATTAGGAGTTCGGCTACGAGGCGTAAATCCTCAAGCTTCATTCTCTTTTGGTCCTCCGTTACACGATTGGAGCTTAGGTACTCAAGCAAGAAATCGCTGTTTGAATAAATGAAGTCGAGAGGAGAAGCGAGCTCATGAACAGCGCGCTCCCAGTCTTCAGCCTTCGTTGATTGCTCCTCTCGCAACACCGCAAGAAAGAGACGCTCGGAAACACGTCGAAGAACAGTCCGCCGCTCACTAGAGAAGACCCATTCCTCGGAGTTGGATGCAAGAGCTTCCACAAATACGATGCTGTTGTGACTATCGCAACGATAAAGAGCAATACCGAATTGCCCTACGGGATGGTTGCCGAATACTGCGCGAAGTTGCCTAGCTACGGGCTGATCACCTGAATCCGAAAACGTGTGGATCGCAGTTTCTCCTATTCCTTCGTAGAGTTCTATCCAGCCTTTGTTGAAAGAGAGGTGCCCTTCAGCTATGCGTTTCAGGATATCCCTCTGCAACCCACAATGTGCAATTACCCTGATGCGCTTGTCCACATCATGGCAATGAGCTATCAGGTAATGACAACAATAGCTTCTCTCCGATCGAATGCGCTTCAGCTCATCGCCCAAAAGCTTCCTTAGTGCCTGCAGTTGAAGTTGCTGAGTGGCCACGTTTTTGAGCTTCAGAATTGTTGTTAGCATGATCTCAGCGAGCACCTTATCGCATTTGCCGCTACAAAGAAAAGCAAAATGTTAGTCCCCTTGTCGCCATTTCACCATCAGACAGAACGCCGCCCTAACGATGCTCAACCTTGTGCAAAGTCTTCGAAGTGGATTCACGGATAGCTTCGCCATCCACAACACGCGTTGAAATACGTGCGACGAATGGGAGAGCTCTGGGTTTAGCACGACCTTCAATCACGCAGCATAGACTATTCATTCAGACCTACTAGCCAGCCTTCGAAGCTAAATTCTGTCCAAAGAAGTAACCAAGTATGAGCAAGAAAGCACTGGTCACGATTTCTGTGGGCTGAGTTTGAGTGAACATCGCGTAGAGAAGTGAACCACCCATTGCGAGGAGTAAGACCATCCCAACAACTGATGCGATCATCGGGCGACTCAAGTATCCGCTCCACAGATTTAATCTGCTCTCTCGCTCCATGATCCGACTCATCAACTCCCTTTCTTGAATCGAAAGTGCCGACTTCAGCTGCTCCTCGCTGGTTTGCTCTGCCTCGCGAGCAAGCTCCTCACTGCGAAGTACAAGTTCTTTCACGCGATCCTTCAGCTCTTGCGAAGCAGAGACATCCTTGAATCCTTCCTGGAGATCTTCAACTAGCTTATCGACGCTTTTCGAGTAGTTCTGAGTCTCTAGGGTTCTTATGCGCTCGATGCAGAGCTTCTTTCGTTCAAGAAGGAGAGGCATGATCCCAATCTCTTCCCTGGAACCAACTGAAGTTGACGCCCCAAGTGTGCCGACCGACAAAGTGGCACCCCTCGTGAATCCTCCAAATTGCTCGGGGTGTTGGAGTGCATCGTTGAGCCTGTCGAGCGTGTGCGTGAGTTCCTCAAGAGACTGAGTCTTGATTCCGTCTTCAGAGAAGCCCAAACGATCAATGATTTCCTCAAAGTGCCTCTCCAAGTCAGCAGAGTAACCAGCGGAGTAATCTCCCAGCCAAGCTGGCCTCTTCTTCTTCTTTTTCTTCTTCATTACCATGTATCAGCACTCCTCTTCTGACCAAAGATATTTGTAAGTAGGGCAATTATACCGTGTGTGCGAATCCTACAGTAAAACACATGGCTTGCGAGCGAACACACCGTTCTTGTTGATCCAATCCCTGCGCTTCTCCCCGGCAATTGATTCATGTAGCAATCGACGCATTTCACTATTTCCACCAATCCTGCAATTTCCTCCATCCATCAGCCTTTTGAGAGCGTTGATGCGTCTCTGGCGTTGGCCATATCGCAGTTCCCTTGCAACTTTTTGCTGACACCAAGACGATCATGCAATCAAATCCTGGAGGTGTATCGTGGCAATAACGCAAAACCTTGCTTCGGAGTTCGAACTAACTGAGGACCAGATAGCCAGCCTTATCCACCTTGCAAACTCATTTCAGGATCGAGTAATCCTTTGCCTGCTTCTGCATGTATCGAAGCATGTAACTGAGCAAGGAGACCTGAAATATGGACACCATTCCGGAACTAGGCATACCAGGCTAACGAGACACTCTAAGGCTGTAGAGAAGCTATGTTTCTGATATAATACCGTTAGGGTGATTCAGAATAATTGAAAAGCGCCTGTTGAGATTTGGAGCAATTGCCTTGCTCTCTCTCATCGTCGTCTTTCTATCTTCTTGTAGTCTCTTCCCACCACCACTGGATGTAACAGGAAGATGGAGTGGCAGTCTCATCGTAAACAGCGTCGCATTCCCCATGGAGCTAGACCTGGTCCAAACCGGGATCTCACTAACAGGACATATGAACGTAAGGCCATATGAGTACACTCGCGCGATTCCAATTCAGTCCGGATCCATTGATCAGAAAGCTAAAACAGTATTCATTAAGACCGAACAACACTATGAGGAGGGGGGAATGGCTCAGTTTACCCTGTATGGTGATTGCAGTGCCGATGATTATATGTCTGGCACAGGAATCGCAGCCTCTGGAGTAGCCGTCACATGGTACGCTTCCCATCCATAATACGCATTGTTCTACAAGGAAGCAGAGAGTAGTCAGCATCGTGTTTCTGTATGTCTTCTGCTTGCCCTGATGAAAGTCAGTTTTTCATCGCTACTGAAAGGAGGGTTTCGCCAATCTCCCAGTTGATCGCTTCTAGACTTCGCCTATTCTGCGTCCTACATTGCCCTCGTACTTCGCCAGATCACGATAATGGGATGCGAAGTTGGTTAATACTCTGGCTTTGAACTTCGATGCCATCAGCGAAAGTATAGTCCCTACCTACAGAAACGTCTTCAGCGAAATTGCTGAAGGCGTCAGGTGTGCGTGTGGTGGTCCCAGGGGGATTTGAACCCCCGTCGACGGGATGAGAGCCCGCTATCCTAGGCCACTAGACGATGGGACCATATCTACATCGAATTATCTCCAACGAACCTAACATCCTCAAGGCAACCAGCACAAAAGGATAGAGGTTCGCCGCGACTACTCGCTCGCTGGCTTATTGGCCTTACGCGTCTCGATGATGTCCTTAGCCGCAGCGATTGAGGCGACAAGTTCATCGTAGAACTCTACGGGAATGGCAATTCCCTTGCGCGTTGGCTTCCATTCGCCATTCTCATCTTCGTAGTAGTTGCGAATGTCAAGGTAATCGCGATCCTTGAACTCCGAGATGCGCACATGGATGCGGTTCCCTAGCGTCTTGTCGATTGCTTGAACGAGGATTTCTTCCCCTTGGATGTTTTCGTTCGCCATGTCGTTCTCCTTTCCAAACTAAGCCGAACCTATATGATTACTTCTTCTGTTACAAGTAGTTGTGTGTTTCAGGCCGCCCGCAAACTAGAACGTCGCCTGGCTGAGAAGTGTACTCAAAATCCCATTTCTCACCAGATTCTGCGGTCACGTGATTGAAAGAGAAGCTGTGACACGGTCCTCTGAACGAGACAGCATCACAGCGATGTGTAATCCAGCCTCAAGGGCAATCTGGAATTAGAGATCCTCGCGAAAGTTGATCCATCCCGTGGAGAGCACCTACAATGCCACCTCAAGGGGGGAAAATGGGGTTCATCCGCCTGGCGTGCACATTCCTTGTTATCATCATCCTGTCAATCTGCGTTTTCGCTGACAGCAATATCGACCCCGTTGACAAGTGGGCGTGGGGAACCAATATCGGTTGGATCAACTTCGCGCCACAAAACGGCGGCGTCTGCGTCTATCGCGATCACCTTGAAGGCTATGCTTGGGGCGAGAACGTCGGCTGGATTCGGATGGGTACGTACGAAGGCGGGGACGAACACACCTACGAGAATTCGGCCCCCACCAACTACGGTGTCAACCGGGATCACAACGGATTCCTATCCGGGTATGCGTGGGGCACGAACATCGGCTGGATCAACTTCGCCCCTGAGCATGGAGGCGTTCGCATTAATCCTCAGACGAATGAGTTTGAGGGAGACGCTTGGGGAGAAAACGTTGGATGGATTCGATTCAAGGGAGACGGCTATCTCGTCCTCTTTACCGGCTTCCCGCCCGTACCCATTCCTCCCAGCGGCTCGGGCTCGAATCTGCTACCCATCCCGGATGCTGGGCCGGATCAGACTGTCTGCGTGGGCGAACGAGCGATCCTCGATGGGAGCCGCTCGCATGATGGAGAAGCGGCAGCACCTGCCACCGCTCTCCACGCTCAAAACGTCTCGAACCTCGAATCGGATCTTAGTTACCGCTGGACCTTTTCCATTCGTTACATGGCAGCGGGAGTCCCCGTCTACATGATCCCTGGAGGCAGCAACTGCTTCGCGTCGTGTCGGGGTTTCGATCAGCCGATCGCCTCGTTCATCCCGGATGTGGAGGGCGACTACACGCTGACGTTGTACGTCACCGATGTGGGTGGCGAGACCACGTTCGATCAAACCGTTGTTACCGCCGTGTTCGACCCAGCCTTCATCCCAGAGGAACCTGACTCAGAATCCCTGGATGTTGAACAGATCGTCTGTTTCCCCAATCCGTTTTCCGGCCAGATCTCGTTCGGCTTCGTCGGAACGGGAACGCCGGATCAAATCGATGTCTCCGTCTTCGATCTCTGCGGCCATCCCGTCTGGCAAGGCAGCATCTCTGACGCCACGCATCTGCTTTGGGACGGCACGGCACCATCCGGAGACCGTCTTCCGAACGGAGGCTACATCTGCATCGTGGTCATCCGTGGGAACGGCACTATCACCTCTGAGAAAGCCGTCGTCGTCATTCGCCGCTAGGAGGTCCCATGCAAGCTCGCAAATCCTTGATCGCTGTGCTGATTCTATTCGTCTTCGCCGTCGGCCTCTTCGCTGGCCGGCAGCTCGTCAAGATGGGGAACACCAATTCGCCATCTATGCCGGAAACCACCGAATCCTACACTCTCGAAGACGTGTACAACCGACTCGACAAAGGAGCTCCGGGAACAGCCACATCGTTCGTCGAACCGGCTTCAGGACCGGATACAGGAACAATGCACACAATCGATGACATCATGGAGCTAGCAGGCACAGCGTGCACACAGTGCAACCCGCCAAGCGAACTGTCTGAGAATTACCGTTGGTGCGACAACAAAGATGGAACAGTCACCGATATGTCAACGGGCCTCATCTGGTTGAAGAAAGCAGATTGGGGAGGCGCGCAGGCGTGGGATGATTTGTTGGGGAACCAACCCGCGCGGGATCGAGTGAAGATATTAGGAGCTGAACTCGCCTCAGCCGAGCTCAGCGATGGATCAGAGGCAGGGGATTGGAGACTTCCGACGCGCAGAGAGCTCAACACGTTGGGAAACGGAACGGAGCCAGTTCGGGCAAGCAATCCACGTTTCTTTACAGGCCTTCCGGGTGAATCTAGCTTCGAGTACTGGTCCAACACCCCGTATGCCGAAGATGCGGATCGAGCTTGGTTCGCTAGACCCATGCAAGGAACAAGCAACCACGCCCCTGTAAACATGACTTTCGAGGTTTGGCCTGTTCGCAGCAAAACGCCTTGACCTCACAGCAACAAGGAGAAAAATGAGAGCTAGAACGTTTCTAGCTATGCTCGGACTTGTGTTTTTTTTCGCCGTAGGCCTGTTGGCCGGACGGCAGCTCGTCAAGATGGGGAACACCGACGCCATCTCTGGCCCAGACGCAACCATTGAGTACACGCTTGAGGATCTCTATACGCGTCTGATAGAAGGAACGATGGACAACGTGCAGATGGGTACTTTCGAGGAGCCTCAAGTTGCACCAGGGACGGGCACCATGCACACCATCCAGGATCTGATGCTGATTGCGCCGGGCTTCATTGACCATGGAGACGGCACGGTGACCGATCTTCGGACGGGGCTTATGTGGGCAAAAGACGCCGGGCATCGGCCTGCAAACCATCAAGCTGCTATTGATTACTGTTCAAGTTTGGTGCTAGCTGGCTACGATGACTGGTCTGTGTCGGCCGTCACCCAGGTCGCAGGACTCCTTGATCCTCGAGAGGGATCAGTTGTTCGAAACGGTCATCCGTTCTTAAATGTGAGTGAATCCTACTGGGGGAAGCACACATTCTTCAGCAATGGCCTGCAACATGCCCTCGTGATTCATTTGTCGAAAGCTGATTATGACCCCATGCAGTTAAGCAATGTACTTGTAGATGCTGACATGCTACCCATCCATGTCTGGCCCGTTCGCGGACCCTAGCTATTAATCACCTCAAGTATGGATTTTCCATTGCGGATAGCCCGTGACGCATCAGGAAAGCGAGATAAAGTAAAAAGCCAGGACAAGATGCGGACGCCGCTCTTCTGTGTTCTTGCTTCGCCTTCGAAATCAGCTTTCATTCTACGCGAACCCAGCATCCATCCGCGATCCTAGCTAAAAAGGACTAAGGTGCTCAGAACCGCTTCATGTACCTACCGCATGCTGCAAGGTTAGTTCTCTGGAACAGGGAGGCTCTCGAAGACTCGTTGGTACTCCTCGACCAACTCAACCGGCATGCTCACGCTTGTTTGAAAGAGAAGATTCTCTTTTACGTATACGTAGCTACCAAGGAATCCTGTAAACGCTTCGTAATAGTCTTTCACCATCTGAAGATTATCCTCACTGCTGAACGAGAAAATTCGGAATCCATGGTCAGGAGAAACACTAGGAACTACGCATCGCACTCCCTCCGAGAAGGTTTTCGGTACCGGTGATGAATCCGACGTTGAAATCGGCGTAGGTTCTAGACACTCCAAGCCTGCATTCTCAAACGCCTTGATGGCTTGCACTACGGTCAAGCTGGGCGCGCCATCGCTTGCGCGCGCCACTTCTGTACTCCCTATCTCTTCACGCGAGCTCTCCTGATCATCTCCAGTAGCTATTTCATCGCGATGTTGATTCACGTTTTGGCCACAAGCCGCGCAGAGAACAAGAATGGCTGCAGACAGTGCAACACAAAGAACTACCACGTATGTTCGCTTCACGTTTTCTCCTCTCGTTCTATATGCTCCTGAGATCTCGCAAGCATCCAAGCAACAGACCGAAGGGGCCTCTTGCGTACCTACTATCATGAGAGATTCAGCCAGCCCTCTTTCTGTTTCGGCGGAAGAATGTATGGGGGAAAGCTTGCCCAAGTTCTTCCTATTCATCGTTCAGTATTCATGTGTTCCAACAGAGTAGGTTCATATAGTATTTTAATCAATTGGTATATCTCCATGTTTCTCGAAAAGTGATCAGACTAGCCGCCTGCACTACTTCTTGGGACTCGCGCACTGAATGCCTCGCCAAAATGAGCACTCAGTTCGGTTGGCCTGTTCTTGAGCCGAACCGCTGCAGTCTTTCTGGTGATCACACGCCTTTCACACCTAAATGAAAGAGCCTCCAGTGACGCTTCGCTCCCCGGGGTTGATTTCTATACCCGCTGCACTCTGACTTTTCTCGAAGACTCAGCATGCTCTGATCGCCTATCTCATTTGCATCGTCAAGTTGGACAAAACGCGATACCTTTTGCCTGAAGGAAGGGACGAATGAGACGTTTCAAGCTGTGGAAATCAGCTTCCGATATCGATGCCGTTCTACGCGCGCGTATCCGTCAAGCCTATCAAGACGTTCCCCTCTATCAGCGCCTTGGGGAGATGTTTCGGATTCAACCGGAATCGATCCGAACTGTGTACGATCTTTCGACCCTTCCCATCATTTCGAAGACCGACCTGGTCCGCGATACCCCGGAAGATCATCTGCATCCCAACGCGCTGACTCGCAAAACGCAGGTCAGGGTCACCAGCGGAACAACGGGATGGGAAGTCGATACCCATATGACCCGAGCCGAACTGAATTTCCGCCGCTACATTTTCCTGCGCCGAATATGGTTCAGCGCCGGAAGACCCTTCCCCATGAAGCTGGCCCAAGCCGGATCCTGGATCGAACCGGGTCCCCAAGGCGAGGTTCGCCACACGGGAACGTGGCCGCTTCACGTTGTCCACATTTCCCGGCGGCTGTCTCCCAAGCAACAGGCAGCCGTCCTCGCTGCAGAACGTGCAACCGTGATCATCGGGTGTCCAAGCGCGCTCGATGTCATCGCCGCCGAGCTGCCTGATCTCGATGTACGTTGGCATCGGCCGAGACTCATCATCACACGAGGCGAGATTCTGCGGCCACAGATGAAACGAAACCTTGAACACGCCTTTCGTTCCAGTGTTCTCGATTTCTACAGCGCGGAGGAAACAGGACTCATTGCTTGGCAGTGCCCGGAGAACCCAGACATCATGCATGTTGAGCAGGACGCCTGCATCGTGGAGATCGTCGACCCTTCGGGGGTGCCCGTGCCTGCTGGAACTCCCGGGGATATCGTTGTCACGAATCTGTTCAATCGAACCATGCCACTGATTCGATACCGAATTGGAGATCAGTCGGAAGTCGCTTCAAAATCGGACTTCACGTGTACCTGCTCCCGCATCGGGACAAGCATCCGCGCTCCGTTCGGTCGTCCGGATGATTTCATCATCCTGCCCGACGGAGAACGCATTTCGCCCACAATTGATACAGTAGGACTAACAGCAGTCCCTCAAAGAAAAAACCCGAGCAAGGGCTCGGGTGTCTTTGGGCCTGCCTGGATTCGAACCAGGGACCTCCCGCTTATCAGGCGAGCGCTCTAACCAGCTGAGCTACAGACCCGGAATTGGCGACAAGTCTAGCCTGCGCCATTCGGACTGTCAAGGGAAAACCGGAACCCAATGCAGATCCAGGCCGCGATTACTCTTCCAATGCCTCTTCCGCCGCCTTGGCGCGAAGCGCATCCGTCAAGGCATCGAAGTTGCCCTCAAGCACGCCCGAAAGGTCGTACAGCGACAGACCAATGCGGTGATCGGTCACGCGATTCTGCGGGAAATTGTAGGTGCGGATCTTCTCGGAGCGATCGCCGGAGCCGATATGGCTTCGCCGGGTGGCCGAAAGCTCGGCCTGTTTCTCTTGCTCCATCCGATCGTGGAGCCGCGTCCGCAGGACACGCATGGCTTGGGCGCGGTTCTTGAGCTGCGATTTCTCGTCTTGACAACTGACGACAATTCCGGTGGGAACGTGCGTGATGCGAACGGCGGAATCGGTCGTATTGACGGACTGCCCTCCGGGCCCGGAGGAGCGGAAGGTATCGATGCGCAGATCGTTGGGATCGATGTCGATTTCCACTTCTTCGGCTTCGGGCATGACAACCACGGAGGCCGTCGAGGTGTGGATTCGCCCCTGCGATTCGGTTTCCGGAACCCGCTGCACCCGATGCACGCCGGATTCGTAACGAAACGCCCCATACGCCGCCTTGCCTCCAACGGAGAATGTCAGCTGGCGGAAGCCACCCAATGGCGTGGGATGAGAATCAAGCAACTCGATCTTCATCTTGTGTTTCTCCGCGAACCGTGAATACATGCGAAGCAGATCGGCCGCGAACAACGTGGACTCATCGCCACCTGTTCCGGCTCGGATTTCGACGATTGCCGTCTTTTCGTCATTGGGATCCGGAGGCACGAGGTACTGCTTGAACTTCACATCCAGTTCATCGAGCTTGGCGCGGTCATCGGCCAGAGCCGCTTCAAGCTCCTCGCGAAGGTCCTCTTCCGTCTCCAACATTTCCTCTTCTTCACGGATCGACGACTGGACCTTCTCCCACTCCTCGCCGACCTCAATCAGCGTTCGCAACCACGCGTAACGCTGTGTGAGTTCGCGATAGCCCGGGCTGGTCACGACATCCGGATCGGCCATCTTCAGTTCGATCTCGGCGCGCTCGTCCCGCGCTTGCGCAAGTCGGTCGGGAATGGTTAATGGAGACATGATGGGATAAACGTACGGAATGGGTGAGACGGTTTCAAGACAGCGCTTATGAAAGCTGCTGTCGCAGGAAACCAACTTCATCCTTGAGGCATTGGATTTGCTCCTGCTTGTCCTCAAGGCGGCAGTAGAGTTCGCCAATCATTCCGTGCGTGCCGAGAACGGTCTCTTGCCGGACTTCGCGAAGCTGCTCGCGAAGGAAGACCACTTGCTCGGCGAGAATGCGCTCCACATCGGAAGCCCAGTCAATGCCCTCAAGAGAGGTCTCATCCAGAAGCTTTTGCACGAAATCGTTGGTTTCCATCTCATCCTGAGATTAGGAGATCCATTCCTCTCGCGATGGGACATTCGACCCGTCGCGAGGGGACGTTGCGTCGTCTCCAAGTTGCACACCGGGCGCCATCGGCCCCGCCAACGTCCATCCCAACGCGTATCCCTGTCGCGGCGAACGCAATCTCAGCATCTAGAATCGTAGGGAGCAAGGAGATTCAACCCTATGGCGAAGATCACGATTGATGAGACGGCCTGCATTCGTTGTGGGAAGTGTGTTGATGTGTGTGGGCTAGCAAGGGTCTACGAGCTATCGTCCGAGAGTTCGGTTCCCGTCAACGCGGACCACTGCTGGTTCTGCGGACAGTGTGTGGCCGGCTGTCCGACCGACGCCATCGACCACGAGGCTTTCCCCCTTGAGGATTGTCCGATCATCGATACCGCCACGCTGCCCAATCGCGACGATCTGATCGCCGCCTACCGCTTCCGCCGTTCTCAGCGCGTCTTTCATGATACCGCCATCGATCGTGAGGTCATCCGCGACCTCGTGACATTGGGACGTTGGGCGCCCACAGCCAGCAACAGCCAATCCGTGGACTGGCTTGCCTTCGACGATCCGGCGCGCATCGAGGAACTCAGCCGTGGCACGGTGCGCGAGATGACAAAGCTCATCCGATTGGCGAATAACCCGCTCGTCCGCCCCTTCCTTCCGTTGTTCATCGGCAGGGAAGGAAGCCGCCAATTGAAGCGCGCAAGCGGATCGTTCGACCGGCTTCAAGACGCCATCAATCAAGGCGAAGATCCGATTTTCTATCGTGCGCCCGTTGTCCTGATCGGGCACGGTCCCGCCGGGAATCGGTTTGGCCGCGACGATGCCGTCTATGCGACCTACAACATGATGCTGGCCGCCGATTCCTTCAACCTCGGCACCTGTCAGATCGGATTCTTCCAAGTGATGGCCGAACGTAGTGGGCGACTCACGAAACAACTTGGGCTCCCCAAAGGCCGCGTTCCACAAATCGCGCTGGCCGTTGGCTATCCCCGTCATGACTTCCGGCGCGCACTGCCGCGCCGCAGTCCGAATCTCACCTGGAATCCGCGTTAGTCAGTCTGTTTTCGTTGTTGATCCCACTTCCACAGCCTATCCTTACATCCGTAAGGAGGCGTCGTGACATTCGAACAGATTCATCGCTATCTGCTTTCGCAGCCTGGAGCGACCGAGGATCGCCCATTCATGCCGGAAATCCCCGTCTACAAGGTGGGCGGGAAGATGTTCGCTTACTCGTCGCCTGACGATTCTCCACCGAGCATCACCATCAAACTTGATCCGATGCACGGCCAGCTTCTTCGCGCGACCTATGCCGCTGTCAGTGCCGGCTACCACATGAACAAAGAGCACTGGAACACCATTCAGCTTGATGGCACCATCCCGGATGATGAACTGCTGACGTGGATCGATGAGTCCTACATGCTGGTCTTCTCCAAGCTTCCGAAGAAGGTCCGAGCGGCCCTTCGCCAAGAGTAACCGGCTCACACAAGGAGAAGCCCATGCCCGACACTCTCTCCATGGATATCTGGACCCTTGCCGCGAAAGGCGATGTCGAGGGCGTCAAGGCCGCGCTTGCCGATGACGGTAAAGCAGCCATGCAGCGCGCTCCGGACGGAGGCATCGCCCTTCATCATGCAGCCTATGGCGGCAGTCGAGAGATTCTTGAACTGTTGCTGCGTGCTGGGTCTGACCCCATGTTCCGTACCACCAACGGAATGACGCCTTTGCACTATGCCGCTTTTGGAGGCCAACCCGGAGCCTTCCAGCGTTTGCTCGACGAAGGTGCAGACCTGCACGCCGTCGATGATTCTCTGACAACGATGCTTCATGGCGCGGCATCCAGCGGATCTATGGAACTCGTGGAACGGTTGCTTGGCGAGGGGATTCAGCCGGATGTCGCCAACTGCTACGACGAACGCCCCGTCCATCGCGCCGCCCAGCAAGACCGCTTGGCCGTCGTTCGCAAGCTACTCACACTCAGCGCTCAGCAGAACCCCATTGACAAGTACGGTATGACGCTCTTGCACAAAGCCGCTGTAGGTGGGGCACGTGAAACTGCGGCCTGGCTGTTGGATCGCGGCGACGATCCAGGCACGGGCGATCTGATCGGCGACACGCCATTGCATGCGGCAGCGTCACTCGGGCGCCGCCCTTACATCGATCTCTCCATCGAGTGCGAGTTATCACTGGATGCCGTGAGTAAGGAGGGGCGAACGCCGCTTCATTGCGCGGCGGTAGGAGGGCATCTTGAGATTGTGCAACTGCTGATGGAGCAAGGGTGTCACGCCGACGCGACGGATGCATCGAAGCGCACGCCCCTTCACTTGGCCAGCGCCTTAGGGCGAAACGAGTGCGTCAGGGTACTTGCGACATCGACTGCGGGGTCGGCTGGAGAAGATGCGCATGGATGCACGCCACTCGATCTCGCCGCGCACTACGGTCGGACGGCCGCTTGGCGTGCGCTGGCAACCGCTGAATCGACATCTCCATCGCCGGAGAACGTCCGAGAGCTTCTGAGCGCGCCCGTGCAACTTGGAGATCTGGTTGCATGGTATTTGGGCCATAGTGGGTGGGCGGTTCGAACAGCTCAGCACCTGTTCATTCTCGACTACGCTCCAGGAGAGCCGGAGGACGCCGAATCCTCGCTGCTCAATGGAAGAATCAACCCAGAGGAATGGAGCGACCTAACCGTTGTCGCCGTCATCACGCATCACCACACCGATCATTTCGATCGCCGCGTGTTGGATTGGGAGCACCCCAATCTTCGCGTGATCTATGGCTGGGATGCGCCTGAGGATCTCACGGGATTCCGTTTCGAGGGAAGGATGACCAAGCGAATCGGCAACGTGATCGTCGCCTCGGCTCCGGCCACGGATGCCGGCAGCGCCTTCCTCATCGAGGCCGATGGGGTCAGCTTCTACCATGCCGGCGATCACGCTGCAAGCCAGGCTCCTCCTGAGCGCGATTTCTCGGATAGCGTCGCCTGGTTCGCCGAGCAGTTCGCGCCCATTCAAGCTGCCTTTCTGCCTGTCTTCGGCTGCGGACTTCCCAGCCCTGCGACGCTTCGAGCCGGCAACGCCTTCACGATCGATCAGCTTCAACCTGAAGCGACATTTCCCATGCATATCGGATGGACCGCTCACTTCTACCGCGAGTTTGCTCAATGGGCCGATGAGATGAAGCTACGGACTCACGTTGCGGTCGCCGAGTTTCCGGGCGATCGATTCCTCCTCAGCCACGGATCGCTGGCCGAACACGGATTCTGATTGCCCAGTACAGGAACTGATCGCATAATGAGCGATAAGGGTGACAAGGAGACTTATGAGAAGCCGCATCTATACGTTTGAGTCTGACGACATCATCGTCCATTGGGACTATGTTCGGTGCATCCACGTCGAAGCCTGTATCCGAGCGTTGCCCGCCGTCTTCGACCGCAACCGCAGGCCATGGATCGATCCCACCTTGGCCACGGCCGACGATGTCGCCGCGGCTTGCGAAGCCTGTCCGACTGGAGCGCTGCATTACGAGCGAAAAGACGGCGGCGATGGCGAGCAAATCTCGAAGAGCAATGCCATTACCGTCTCCGCCGATGGTCCACTCTTCGTCAAGGGCGACCTTGAGATTAAGTCCGAGTCCGGCGAGCTGCTTCTAAAGGAGACGCGCGCCGCCCTCTGCCGTTGTGGCGAAACGCGCAACAAGCCGCTGTGCGACGGCAGTCACAGGGAAATCGAGTTCACAGCGGAAAGCGCCCTCACCCCAGCAGCCATGGAGCGCGATGACGGCGATACGCCGGAAGAGTGCAAGTTGACCATTCGTGTATCGGATCCAGGACCGCTGATGATCCGCGGTTCTGCGCAACTGGGCTCCGATCGCAGCGGCGATTGCGCGCACGTGCGAACGGGAGCGTTTTGCTGCTGCGGCAAATCGAAGACCAAGCCCTTCTGCGACGGCAGCCACGACCTGCCATAGCCATGCCTTCCGCCGCAAAGCGCCTTGAGCTGTCGACGATCGGCCGCCCCATCGACTGGTCCACCCGCACGAATCGGGCCATCGTCTATCTCTCACTTTTGGCCCTCATTGCGGGCCTGGTCGCCGCTCTGTTCCAGCGGACTCCCGTAGGGCAGTCCGTGCTGCAAGGCTTGCGTTGGGGCGCTGCCACCTTTCTCGCTTGGGCGTTGGGGCGAGAATGCGATCCCGATCGCCCAATCTCCGCGTTTTTCGCTGCAGCGGGCGCCCTAGTGTCAGCTATCGTCCTTGGATCGCCGAGCTTTCTCTTCGCGTTCTGGTTTCTGCTGGCTATGCGCTATATCAACCGATCGACCGGGCTTCCGCCGGGCATCCTGGATTTCGGCGCGTTGTACGGCATCAAGTTTTGGCTAGGTTTTAGCGCGCACTGGACGATTCCCCTGCTCACCTTCCCAACCGTATTCTTTGGCGATATCCAGCGCTTTCCGCGTTGGGCGAGGTATGTGCTTCCGCTCATCATGCCTGTGGCCGCCGTCATTCTGGGATTCACACGTGGCTGGTCATTTGCTATTCCGCAGTGGGGATGGCTCGAGATTGTGGGACTCGTCGGAATCACGCTTCTCATGATCCCCGTGCTGGCCTCGTATCGCGTGGTGTTAAGCGTGGGAGACCGTTCCGAGCAGCCGCTCAAACCCCATCGGGTTCAATGGGCCATCGGCTGGATCAGCCTGGCCACGTTGATTCTCACCCTCACCGGAACCGCCAGCATTCAGGAACTGGCCCCCATTTGGGCGGCCTTGGCCGGCACATTCCTCGGCTGGCTTCTTCAAACCATCCGCAGTAGGACATCAAACATGGGTAGCGAAGTCCACCGCACGTAGCTGCTCCTCTGAGCAGCTACTGCGACGAACCGGGATGTCCCCTACGGGGACAGGTTCGCAGGGTATCGCCAATCGATGAACTGACGGATGCCGTTGAGAATGCCTTGGGCAATCTGCTGCTGATAGGCAGGATCGATGAGACGGGCGCGTTCCTCTGGGTTGGTGATGTATCCCGTTTCCACGGATACGGCCGGGAAAGTCGCTCGCTGCAAGTAGGATTCCTGCGAGCGTGTTCCCCGATCCCGCGCACCCGTAGCTTCCGTCACGCTGCTCTGGATCAACTCCGCAAGCACCCATGCGTCATCATCCTGTTCTCGAGTGTCATCGATGATCGTCTCGATGCCATGTGGATCAGCATTGAAATAGGAGTTGACGTGGATCGTGACGTACACCTCCGCCCCGGCTTCTGCGGCTTGGAGAATCCGATCCTCCAGCGAGATAAAGATATCGAGCGTGCGAATTTGCTCGGCGGCAAAGTCCGGCTCTGCATCGACCAACTCGCGGAGCATTTCCACAATGGCGAGATTGATGTCCTTCTCATAGACGTTCGGCTCGACATCCTCGGCAATCGCGCCGGGATCGCGCCCGCCATGGCCGGCATCGATGGCGATCACATAAGATGGCACCGGTTCCGACTGCGCAAGCCAGTTAAACGGATCAGCCAAGAACACGACGAATGCCGCAGCCGCCACCACCCCAACAGCAACAATCAGAACAACCCCTCGTCTAGTCATGGGGCCAGGATACTCGAAATCGCCGTACGGAAAAACGATTAAACCGCGAACTCCTCTCACCACAAAGAGCGCATAAACAAGCCTTACCGCAGAGGTCGCCGAGAGACGTAGAGTAAAACCGGCACAAGTGGAAAGCACAACCTGAATAGGAGAGGTTTTCTTGGGTCCACCTGTGACGCTGTGTTTCCTCAGCAAACATCCACCGCAGAGGCCGCAAAGAGCTCGGAGATAATCAGGTAGAGAAACCAGGCGGGGGGCACATTACTTGATAAAAAAATCTAGGTCTATTCGAATGTGCTCTTCTCCTGCATCGAAATGGATTTCTACTCTGCGCTCCTCAGCGACCTCTGCGGTAGATACCGTCGTTCAGCAGTAACTTTGCACCGAAGAGATCGCGGAGACAACCCGGGAAGGAACCCAGAAAAGCAGAAGCACATCAAGAAAGCACCTGACCTTCTTAGGCTATGCCTTTTCCCTTGCCCTGATTCGTTTTCCTCAGCGGCCTCTGCGGTGAAGGCTTGTAGCGGTAAACGCTTGTGACTGTTTTCTCAAACGGTTCGAGTTGTTATGCTGGGGCATGAGCCATGAATCGATGACTGTCGCGCAATGCCTGCAAAAAGTGAGGGATAGCTACACCGCCTGGAAGGATCTGTTGGCGAGTGTGCCTTTTTCTCAGTACGAAGAGCCGCTTCCGGGAAGCCATTGGTCGATCAAGGACATCATCGCCCATATCACGTGGCATGAAGATCAGATGGTTGAAGTGATGGAGACCCGCGCCTTCATCGGTTCAGCATGGTGGCAGCTGCCCACCGATGAACGCAATCGCAACATCTACAAGGAGTATAAGAGCATCCCTCTTCAAGATATCCTCGATGACGCCACCGGCACCCACCAACAACTGGAATTCTGGATCGAGACGCTATCTGATGACGAACTCAACGGGTCTGGGCAGTTCGAAGAGATGCCCCCCGATTGGCTGTTCGGTGACATCCTCGCCCAGAACACCTACCAACATTACGACGATCACGCAAAGTCATTGAGAGAGGCGTTTCCAAACCTAGAAGATGTCTCCACGTAGGACATCTTCAGAGCAACCCCTTCCATACAC
>JANQGM010000016.1 GCA_028277345.1 Candidatus Bipolaricaulota bacterium
ACTGTTATACTTGTTCTATAACAGAAGGACGGATGACTATGTTGCTATCGATCGATGAGGGAAATCGCCAACCGATCTACTTGCAGATCGTTCGCCAGATCAAGGAGCAGATTCTGATCGGCGAACTGGCCATTGGCGAGGAACTGCCTTCGGTTCGAGATCTTGGCGGTGCGCTTGGGATCAGTTTGCATACGGCGCGCAGCGCCTATCGTGTGCTTGCCGAGGAGGGCCTTCTGCGCGTGCGATTGGGGAAAAAAGCGCGCATTGCTGCACGAACGGCATCGATGCATGCGGCGCCTCTGGATGAAGACTTTTCGCTTCGCGTCCGCGAGTTGGTTGTCGATGGGTTATTGCAGGGCTGTTCAACGGATCGGCTTCACCGTGTGTTGGATCAGGAGATTCAAGCCATATCGACACGGGGCGCGGACGTGGGAATAGCAGATCGAGGAAAGGAGGGAGCATGAAGCGCCGCTATTGGACGCACCTTCCCGCCATCATGGTGTTGACCGGCTTTACCGTATGGTTCCTCTCGCGAAGCGAGGAATGGCCAAGTCGCGTTCCCCTGCAGGTTGGCTGGTCGGGGCAGGTGACGACTTGGGGCTCGCCTTGGCTTGCCTTCGGCATCGTGGTTGGACTCGGACTGCTTTTCATCGCCCTGACCGCCCTCCTTGATGAGTTATGGGTGCGACAGGAATCGGGAAAGCGGTTCAACTATCTGAGCTTGCTTGATGAGCTGGTCGTTTCCCTCCTGGTGACGATCCAGGGGAGTTTCCTGCTCGCATCTGCACGCGGGGTCGACACGTATCGCTTGGCCTGGGGAGCAATCGTCCCCATTGTCGCTGGCGTTGTGCTTCTGGGGGTGCTGGGCGAGTGGAAGCGCCATACCAGTACATCCTCCGGGACGGCGCACGTTGTCCAGCGCTCGACAGACGCATTCCGCGAGCATTTGAGCGCACGGCGTGCCGCGGGAGAGACGATCGTCTACTGGGATATTCAGAACCCGAAGTACGTGAGTTGGTTGTCGGTGGGCGTGCCGTTGGTGCTTTGGGGGTCTGCCGCGATGCTTGTTCGTGAGAGTCTGTGGGCGGCTTCCCTGAATGCAGCTATCGGCCTGCTGCTGCTCTTGTTTTACGGAGGACAACGCGTGCGCGTCAGCGCAGAGGGTGTGACGCTTCGTTACGGCTTGATGGGGATCCGCGTCTTCCGCTGCCAGCTATCGGACATCGCCGGAATCAAGATTCGGACCTTTGCGCCGTTGGCGGAGTTTGGCGGCTACGGCATTCGTGCGGGGCGTGGCGTGACGGCCTATTTCCTCGCAGGCAGAACGGGAGTACAACTTGATTTCTCATCCCGCAGGTCGGTGCTGATCGGTTCAGCGAACCCCGACCGTTTAGCGGCGGTGATCGAAGCGCTCAGTGGTGTTTCGGTGACGGATGAAAACGGGGTGACAGAGTGATACAGGCAAAAGGACTGACGCGGCGGTTTGGCGATCTCATCGCTGTCGATGGGCTCGATTTGAGTATCCAACGCGGCGAAGTGTTCGGGTTCCTCGGTCCGAATGGGGCAGGGAAAACAACGACGGTGCGCATGTTGGCATCGCTCATTGCGCCGTCCGGAGGGTCGGCGACAGTTGCCGGCCATGAATTGGGGCGCGAGGATCGTGCGATTCGATCTCGCGTTGGCGTATTGACGGAAACGCCCGGTCTCTACAAACGGTTGTCGGCGAAAGACAACCTGCTGTTCTTTGCGCGGCTGTACGCCGTCGAGTCCCCTGAGAAGCAGGTGGAAAAGTATCTCAAGATGCTCGAGTTGTGGGATCGTCGAGACAGCTTGGCGGGCAGCTTCTCCAAAGGAATGCGTCAGAAACTTGCGCTGGCCCGGGCCCTCTTGCACGAGCCGGATGTGCTGTTCTTGGATGAACCGACGGCCGCATTGGATCCTGAAGCAGCGAAGACGGTTCGTGAGTTGATCGGGTCGCTTCGAACGAACGATCGAACCATTTTCTTGTGTACCCACAATCTGGATGAGGCCGATCGTCTGTGCGATCGAATCGCCCTCTTCAAATCCAAGCTTCTGACTGAGGGAGATCCGCAATCCTTGAAAGAGAGCATGTATGGTCGCCGCACGGTGGTTCATCTCGCGAACTCCAAACCTGGCATCGAGGATGAACTGAGACTTCCCTTCGTTACCAAGACGGAATGGATCGACGGCAGGCTGTTAGTCTCACTTTCGGACCCCATTACCGAGAATCCGGTGCTTGTACGGCGGTTGGTCGAACTCGGGGCTGACGTGCAATTCGTCAGTGAGCTCAAGGTTTCGCTGGAAGATCTCTATTTGGATCTCATGGAGGGCAATCATGGCTCGGCTTAAGGTGCTCTTACTGAAGGAGTGGCGGGAATCGCTTCGCAACAAGATGGTGCTTTTCGGCGTCATCTTTCTGCCCATCGTCATGGTCGGCGCGTCGATCTTTATGTTGACCACCGGGGAAGCGGAATCCGATCCTGTGGCGCGAATTGCACTTTTCAACATGAGCTTGCTCTATTTCATGGTGCTCCCAGTGGTCATTCCCTTGGCGATCGCCGTGTATTCGATTGTTGGGGAGAAGGAACAGACGACCTTGGAGCCCCTGTTGGCGACGCCGGTGACCGACACCGAGTTGTTCTTGGGGAAGGCGTTGGCCAGCGCAATTCCCGCCATTCTTGTCAATTGGATCAGTTTCGGCGTCTTTCTGCTGACCACTCGGTTTCTTGTCGGCGGTTTCTTGATGCAGACGCTCACCCTGCCATGGCTGACCTCGATCTTCGGCGTGTCGCCCTTATTGGCGATGTTCTCCGTTGGTGTGACGATGATCGTCTCTTCGCGCGCATCGGATGCACGTGCCGCCTATCAGTTTTCCAGTTTGGCCGTGCTGCCCGGGCTGATCCCGATGATCGTCTACAGCGCGATGAAGACGCTGGTGGACCTGCGATTGGTCTTGCTTGAAGGCGGCTTGCTACTGTTGGGGTGTTTTATTGTCTTGCGGATCGCCATTCGGCTGTTCCGCCGGGAGCAGATCTTGACGCGCTGGAAGTGAGGACGTATGCATGTGAACGTTGCCGTTATCCGACCATGCTATACTGGTTCGCCATTTGAGGGGGACGAATGAATACGAAACTACTGCTATTGCTCGGGGCTGCAGCCGGTCTGCTGTTGCTCTTCTTCCTGTGGCCGGGAGTGGAAGACACGGGGCCGGAGAGTGCCTCGGAATTGCTGGAATCGGGACATTTTCTGTTGGAATTCGATGGCCTTCCCATCCTCGAGGAGTCGTACACGCTGGAGTACGATGCCGCCGCCGGATACCTGCTGAATTCAAAGGGGTCGATTCTCTCCAACGGGGAGACGATCACCTTGGCGCAGCAAACTCAATACGATCGCGAGTTTCTGCCCATCAACTATCAGCTGGCCGCGAATACGCCGTCTGGCACACAGATCGTTTCGGCTCAAATGGGGTTGCGGGGCTTCGATATGGAAGTCAGGGTCGGCTTGTCCGTGCAAAACGCGAAGGTAACGGATCTCGATAACCTCGCGCTTCTCGACAACAACCTGATCGGGCAGTTTGCCGTGCTCCTTCGCGCGATTCGCGCCGAAGCGATCGATCGGCAGTTCACGGCAGCCATTCCCCAGGCCTTGCTCTCACTTCCTGCCAGGATCAAAGGACCGAATACGATCACCTTCTATTCCGGGGAGCAGGAGTACGAGGGCAAGCGGTTCGACCTGCAACTTGGAGACACCATCCTGTCATTGGTTGAATACGACGGCAAATTGGCAGGTATCCTCAATCGAACTCAGGGGACCGTGGGATACGACCTGAACCTCTGTCCCTCGGGGATCCGCTTTGCTGACGAAGTAACAGCGAAGCCGATGGAGGAGGGCGTTGAACGAACGGTGGACTTCGCGTCCGGGGAACTGACCTTGTCCGGGACGCTACGGCTTCCCGCCGTTGCCGAGGGGCCGTTGCCCGCCATCCTCTTCATCCACGGATCAGGTCCCGTCGATCGAGACGGCAATGCGGTGGATCCGGGAACGGGCGCGATCGTGATGGAGATCGACGCCTATCGCCAGCTGGCTGTGGCCTTGTCGGATGTCGGCGTCGCCTCCTTCCGATTTGACAAGCGGGGTGTGGGCGCCTCTGAGGGAGAGGCGGCCATGGCGTCGCGCTCGGACCTTCTTGCCGATGTGCGAGCCGCGATCTCCGCCTTGCGAACCCAGCCGGAGATCGATCCCGACCGCATCATTTTGGCCGGACACTCGGAAGGTGGCTATCTGGCGCCGTTGATCGCAGTGGAGGATGAGGCCGTCGCCGGCGTTATCTTGCTGGCCGGGGCTGCGCGGGACCTGGGCGCGATTACCCGATGGCAAGTGGAGTCCCTCTTGGCGCAGCAGGGGATCGAAGGCATGGCTCTCGAAGCTGCTCTCGCGCAACAAGACCAGTACATTGCGTTCATCAAAGCGTCGGAAGGCGAATGGTCCGACTACTCGGTCGACGCGCTGCAAGCGGAGATCCCCTGGTTGACGGCAGACGTCACCGAGCAGCTCGTGGCGACGCCGTTGGCCTTATCGTGGCTTCGCGAACACTACCTCGCCGACCCGGCGATCACGTTGCGGCAACTCGTCAATCCGGTACTCATCATTTCCGGTGAAAAGGACCTCCAGGTGCCGGCTTCCGAGGCCCCGTTGATCGAGGCCCTGCTTCTGGAGGCCGGAAACGAAGACATCACCGTATCGGTGCTTCCGGACCTCAATCATTTGCTTCGCTATCACCCCGAAGAGCCCAACCTGACCTATCGGCATATCAATGAGCCGGTGGACCCGCGCGTTTTGGAGACCGTGCAGACCTGGATGTTGGAGCGATTTGGCGCCTGACCGACTGACGGATTTGACCGTGGTGCGGACGCTGTTGACCAACCTCGGCGTCCGCCCGCAGAAGCGATTCGGGCAGAACTTTCTTGTCGATCGCCACGTGGTCGACCACATTCGGGCACGCGTCTCTGAGAAGTCCCCTGAAACGATTCTTGAGATTGGTCCGGGCCTCGGAGCGCTGACCCAAGCCGTCGTTGACATTCCCCGGAGGATGGTTGCCGTTGATGTCGATGAGACGCTGGCGGCATCGTTGAAGGAGCGCGCGCGGGCCAACGCGAACCTTGAGGTGCGATTGGGTGACATTCTCGAGTTTGACATCAGCAAAGAGATTCCCGAGCGTCCGGTTCTCATCCTCGGAAGCCTTCCCTATCGCATTACCACGCCCATTCTTAGATATGTGATCGAACATCGCGCCGCGTTATCGCGCGCCTGTCTGATTACGCAGTGGGAAGTCGCTGAGAAGATCGTCAACAGCCCCGGGAAACACGGCTCGGCGCTGGGTGTCTTCGTGCATGCGTTCGCTGATGTCTCGCCCCTCAGGAAGATTCGCAAGGGTTCGTTTTTTCCGAAGCCTGAGGTCGATTCCGCCTATTGGGAGATGGACTTCCTTCCCTGCCCGCGTTTCTCGGCTGACGAGACCGCGTTCTTCCTGGTTGTGCGCACGCTCTATCGAAATCGCCGGAAGATGATCCGGCGTGCGCTCCAAGACCTTCTGCCCGCGGCAACTGCGGCGGCGTGCATTGCGGACGCGGGATTGGATGAGACCGCACGCGGCGAAACGCTTGCCTTCGATGAGCTGGATCGATTGGCGACGATCTGCCACCCTCACGTCTCGATCGATTCGGCCAGCGTCGACCCATGAACTCCATCGATGGTGTTTGAAAAAAGCATGAAAAGGGTGCTCTGAGGTTCGCTGCATCGTGAAATCCACGGGTTTCGTGAAATCCCTTGACAGCCCGCTCCGCCTTGAGTAAAGTCTCCCGCGTTGTCCACTGACAGCGCCTTGACAGGCGCCGGGGGACAATGTTAGTATTAACTTCTGCGCAGCGAAGTTGGCTGCGCTGATCCTTGACAAGTGAATAGAGTGTGTGCCGCGTAAGCGCAGTAAGGGCAAATGGCGGACACCTTGGCAGTTGGAAGCGATGAAGGACGTGGTTAGCTGCGATAAGCTTCGGGGAGCCGCTAAGCAGGCTTTGATCCGGAGATTTCTGAATGGGAGTGCCCCTCATGGTGAAGCCATGAGAGTTCGTACTGAAATGAGTAGGTACGTTCAGCGAACCCGGCGAAGTGAAACATCTCAGTAACCGGAGGAAAAGAAATCAATAGAGATTCCCTGAGTAGTGGCGAGCGAAACGGGAAGAGCCTAAACCGAGCGTGTGTAAGACTGCATTCGTTGCTCGTTCGGGGTTGTAAGAAGTTTCGTCTTCTTCATGCAGGAGGAGGCAGGGTTAAAAGGAATATCTAGTCGAATGTCTCTGGAAAGAGCGACCGCAGACGGTGATAGTCCCGTAGACGAAAGGTTGACCTACCCTGGAAACTTTCTTAAGTAGCGCCGAACACGTGAAATTCGGCGTGAAGCTGGGAGGACCACCTTCCAAGGCTAAACATTACCAACTGACCGATAGTGAACTAGTACCGCGAGGGAAAGGTGAAAAGCACCCCGGGAGGGGAGTGAAATAGAACTTGAAACCATTTGCCTACAGTCAGTGGGAGCACCCATTGGCCTCTTCGGAGGCCGTCGTGGTGTGACCGCATGCCTTTTGCAGTATGAGCCGGCGAGTTACGGTATGTGGCGTTAGGTTAAGTCGATGAAGATGGAGCCGAAGCGAAAGCGAGTCTGAATAGGGCGTGAGTCACATGTCGTAGACCCGAAACCAAGTGAACTAGCCATGGGCAGGTTGAAGTGTACTTGACCGTACATGAAGGACCGAACCCACTAACGTTGAAAAGTTAGGGGATGACCTGTGGTTAGGGGCGAAAAACCAATCGAACTTGGTGATATCTGGCACTCCTCGAAATAGCTTTAGGGCTAGCCTCACGTGAAGACTACCGGGGGTAGAGCACTGGTCGGGGAAGGGGGGCAACTCCCGACCCTAGTCAAACTCCGAATACCGGTAAATCGTTTCGTGGGAGTCAGACTGCGGGTTATAACATCCGTAGTCGAGAGGGAAACAACCCATGATCGCCAGCTAAGGTCCCTAAATCTATGCTAAGTGGGAAAGGAAGTGTTGTTGTCGAGACAGCTGGAAGGTTGGCTTAGAAGCAGCCATCCTTTAAAGAGTGCGTAATAGCCCACCAGTCTAACGGCGACGCGCCGAAAATTTAACGGGGCTAAGCATAGTACCGAAGCTGCGGGCTTTCACCATTAGGTGGGAGCGGTAGAGGAGCATTCCGTTCACGGCTGAAGCTGACCTGAAAGGGTCGGTGGACGAGACGGAAGAGAGAATGCCGGCATGAGTAGCGCGAGCGATGTGAGAATCATCGCCACCGATTGCCTAAGGTTTCCTGGGGAAGGTTTGTCCGCCCAGGGTTAGGCGGAACCTAAGGTGAACCCGAAAGGGGTAACCGATGGACAGCAGGTTAATATTCCTGCGCCTCTAATTTAGCGTTTGAGCAAAGGGGGGACCCCGACGGTTCTCCTCCGCGTACTGACGGAATAGTACGTCCAAGCATCAAGGTAGGAGGGATAGGCAAATCCGTTCCTCCGTTACGTCGAGATGTGATGGCGAGCCCGCTTCAGGGCGAAGGGAGACGGAATCATCGGGCAAGAAAAGCCTCTAGCGAGCTAGAAAGAGTCCGTACCACAATCCGACACAGGTAGGCAAGTTGAGAATACTAAGGTGGACGAGTGAAATTCGGTTAAGGAACTCGGCAAAATGACCCCGTAACTTCGGGATAAGGGGTGCCATCTTCGGATGGCCGCAGAGAATCGGCCTGAGCGACTGTTTAGCAAAAACACAGGACTCTGCTAACTCGAAAGAGGATGTATAGAGTCTGAAACCTGCCCACTGCTGGAAGGTTAAGGGGAGCCGTTAACGCGGCGAACTGAAGCCCCAGTGAAGGGCGGCGGTAACTATAACCGTCCTAAGGTAGCGAAATTCCTTGTCAGGTAAGTTCTGACCCGCATGAAAGGTCCAACGACTTGGGCGCTGTCTTAACCGGATGCTCGGTGAAATTGAAGCACGGGTGTAAACGCCCGTGACCCGCGGCTGGACAAAAAGACCCCGTGGAGCTTTACTATAGCATGGTACTGGGTTTTAGCATGTGTTGTGTAGGATAGGTGGGAGACTATGAAGCTGGGCCGCCAGGCTCGGTGGAGTCGTCCTTGGAATACCACCCTGCATCTGTTGAAACTCTAACTGGCGGCCGTTAGCAGCGGTCGTAGGACAGTGCTATGTGGGTAGTTTGACTGGGGCGGTCGCCTCCTAAAGAGTAACGGAGGCGCGCAACGGTTTCCTCAGGCTGGTTAGTGATCAGCCAACGAGCGTAAGGGCATAAGGAAGCTTGACTGCGAGACCTACAAGTCGAGCAGGTGCGAAAGCAGGTCCTAGTGACCCCGTGGCACTTTGTGGAAGGGCCACTGATCATCGGATAAAAGTTACCCCGGGGATAACAGGCTAGTTCCGTCCAAGAGTCCACATCGACGACGGAGCTCGGCACCTCGATGTCGGCTCATCCTATCCTGGGGCTGAATCAGGTCCCAAGGGTCCGGCTGTTCGCCGGTTAAAAGGGTACGCGAGCTGGGTTCAGACCGTCGTGAGACAGGTCGGTCTCTATCCACCGTGGGCGTAGGAGACTTGAGAGGGACTATCTCTAGTACGAGAGGACCGAGATAGCCAAACCTATGGTGTACCAGTTGTCACGCCAGTGGCATCGCTGGGTAGCTAAGTTTGGTCTGGATAAGCGCTGAAGGCATCTAAGCACGAAGCCGTCCTCAAGACGAGGTCTCCATATAGACCCCTTCGAGACTAGGAGGTTGATAGGCCGTAGGTGTAAGCACAGCAATGTGTTTAGCCGAGCGGTACTAATTGGTCGAAGTCTTACGTGGTACACACTCTGTTCATTTGTCGAGATTAGCTATGATCTTTGAGATTCCAGGTGGTATATGGCGGAGGGGAAACACCCGTTTCCATCCCGAACACGGCAGTTAAGCCCTCCTGCGCCGATGGTACTTGCCGGGCAACTGGTTGGGAGAGTAGGTCGCCGCCTGGTTAATATTCAACTGCCTCGCTAAAGCGAGGCAGTTCGTTTGTTGGAACCTCAACCTACTCAACACGTAAATTTACAGTACAATAATAGTGCTTTTAGTTGCGAAGAAGGGAGTTGGGGATGTATCGCACAAAGAAAGCTCCTAGCACCAAGTTTCATGGCACTCCATTTGTGAAGGGAATCGGGAGCATATTCCAGATTATAGAACCAGCAATTTCCTCTGTTCGGGCAGAGCATTCCCAGGTGCTTGACTATCAAGTTTTTAGTGAGGATTGGTCTGAGATTGGTAAGGATTTTGAGGCTGCGATACATGGGATTGTCCATGTCTATTTTACGGATCACCCCTGTGACAAAGACCTTCTACCTCCTATGTGCAAAGGAAGTCGTTCACAACAAACTACCTATCGAGTACTGCGAGATGAAATGATCGAAGAAGTGCTCCAACAACGGTGAAGTATGGCGAAAAGTAAAGAGCACGAGCCAGGCAATAACGAAATCTCAGGCGGTAGCACTGAATCCTCACCAGAGAAACTCTCTGAGACAGAAGATTCTTGTAAGCCAGATATACTCGCGATGATCGAAGATGCTGAACCGGGCTTGCTAGAGATTCTTCCTCCGGAGAACAAAGAGAAGCTTCGACAGGTTCTGGAGGCGCAGCTATTCGCGCGGTTTCACAGAGGCCCCCTTCCTGTACCAGAGGATATTGCTCTGTACGACAAATACATACCGGATGGCGCTGACAGAATCATGGCAATGGCGGAACGAGAGCAAGTTGCACGAATTGACAGACAAGGGAAGCTTGTAAGTGCAGAAACAAAACAAAGTGGACGTGGTCAGGTTTTTGGCCTAATCATCGGGGTGCTGGGTATTGCATCAGGAGCTGTTGTCGCCTTACTGGGGAGTGAATGGGTTGGTGGAGTGATCTCTGGTGCTACAGTAGTAAGTTTAGTTACCGTGTTCTTAACCGGGAGAAAGAGGACAAGCATTGAGGCTCACCAAAAAAAAGACGGATAATCTTGTTGAAGTGGGTTTTAGTCATTGAACTAATAGCGTAGGTCGCCTGGTTAATATTCGAGCCCCCTTTGCTGTGCAAAGAGGGCTTTTTCGTTGGTTCAGGGGGGATGGGAATCGTAGTATTACTGAGGAATCATGACACGCACACGCTCTATTCGGATGCCTCGCGATCCGGGAGATCGCATTACGCTGATCGGCATCGTCGGGAACATTCTGTTGTTGGGTCTGAAGCTGCTATTTGGTTTCGCCTCCGGCTCCGCCGGGTTGATCGCTGACGGTATCCATTCCGCATCGGACATGGCCACGGATTTGGCCGTGTTGGGCGGCATGCACCTTGGCCGCCGCGCGGCCGATGAAACGCATCCCTACGGGCACGGGCGGTTCGAAACGCTGGCCGGAGGGGTTGTGGCCGGCATTCTCATCCTCGTTGGCGGCTTCATCGCTTGGGAATCGATCGGGGCACTTCGCGCAGGCGAGTCGAATTTCCCCGGTGCAACCGTGCTGATCATCGCTCTGATTTCTATCGTGATCAAGGAATGGCTGTATCGACGAACCCTACACGTTGCCCGAGACGTGAACTCGGCGGCCTTGCATGCCAACGCCTGGCATCACCGTTCGGATGCGCTGTCGTCGATCGCCGTGCTCGCCGGTGGAATTGGCGGACTGGCAGGCTGGGGCCAGGCCGACCGTGTGGCTGGCTTGATCGTTGGCCTGATGGTCATCGTGGCTGGAGGGAAGACGCTGATCACCGTACTGCACGAATTGACCGAAGGCGGACTCTCCTGCGACGACATCGCCAAGATCGAAGGATCGCTTGAGGCGGTGGACGGCGTTCGAGAATGGCACCATCTGCGCACGCGGCGCGTGGGGCGAGAGACCTTCATCGACTTGCATGTGCTTGTCGATCCCGAGCTGACGGTGACGGAAGGCCATCAGATCTCAATGGAGGTGGAGCGTGCGCTACGTGAAGCCTGCAACCGTCCCGCCAATGTCACCGTTCACATCGAACCGGATGTTGAAACGCAACGAAAGATCTCGAAATAAACTTAGCACACCTTTACCGGAAAGAGCTTCATCGCAACGACTCAGCAGTTGTAAGTAGTGCTGTATGTGCTTCCTTGAGCTTCTCAATGATCGAAATCCGCTGAGGGCAAGCGGCTTCACACTGACCGCATGCCTTGCAGTTGTGGGCTCTCATGCTCTCGGGCCGGTGCTCGAAGTACTGCTGCCGAATCCAATCCTCGTTTCCGTACATGGAGAGATCGTTGTAGAGCCGGAAGGTGTCCGGGATGTTGACGCCATGGGGGCATGGCATGCAATAGCGGCATTTCGTACATGGAACACGGATCAGGCTCCGGTACTCCTCACGAACGTGTGACACACACGCCAGTTCTTCAGGCGTCAAGCTGTTCGCTTTGGACTCCGAGGCCAGGGATAGGTTCTCTTTGACCTGAGCCAACGTCGACATCCCACTGAGGACAACAGATACCTCGGGATGATTCCACACCCAATCCAGAGCCCATGCCGCTGGCGTCCGCCTCGTCGGGGCTGAGTTCCAAATTTGCTCCACAGAGGCAGGGATCGGCTCGACGAGTCCGCCTCCGCGAAGGGGTTCCATGATCACAACGGCCAGGCCTTTATCGTATGCATAGCGAAGGCCTTCGGTTCCTGCCTGGTCATCGATGTCCATGTAGTTGTACATGATTTGGCAAAACGTCCAGTCATAGAAATCGACGATCGACTTGAACGTCTCTAGATCGTCGTGGAACGAGAACCCGAGGTGGCGGATCTTGCCTTCGGAAATGGCGTCCTCGATCCAAGGCAACACCGGTTTCTCGAGCTCCCAGGATCGCCGATTGATTCCGTGGAGCAGATAGAAGTCGATGTGATCGGTCTGCAAATCGTGAAGCTGCTCGGCGAGGTATGTGCGGAAAGCCTTTGCGCTCTTGGGAATATGCGACAGCTTGGTGGCTAGCTTGACTCGCTCTCGATAGCCATCCTGCAGGGCTCTGCCGAGGAACGGCTCGCTCGATCCGCCGTGATAAACGCGTGCGGTATCGACGTAGTTAACGCCTGCGTCGATGGCTGTGCGAATCATTTCACGTGCTAGAGGTTCATCGATGACGGAAGGGTCTCCATTGATCGTGGGTAGGCGCATGGCGCCAAATCCAAGGGCAGATGCCCTCCAGTTCAGTTTTCCGAAGGGGCGAAAGTTCATCATGATGGCTCCTTTACCACATCATCTGTCGATCCAATTGGTCAACGATTCGATACGGCATGAATCCTCCCAACGGCTACCGAATCACGTCTTTCGGCGGATCCATTGCCTTGGGGGTCTCTCCGTTGTGGAGAGATGAAATCTCAGCTGCCTTCCATGGCGCTCGGTCTGTAAAGCGTCGCCGGACGTAGATGCGACCCCAGTCAGCCCATATCGATGTCACGGTGCGTTGGAGGGGAGGGGGAGGGAAACTCCACCAGATGACGATCTCCCAGTCGTCATTGAAGAACATGTAGTGCGTGCCCCCGAGCAGTTGGGGGCGAATGGGAGCGCCCGTCCATGTCCCTGAGTCCTTGGCCGGGATGTCCGGACACTCGCCAACAAGCCAATCGTAGAAATCATGAAGAATCTCTTCTGCCTGGTTTGCGAGCGAAATCGTCGTCGTATCTGGAAGGGCATCGGTGACGTGAAGGCTGCAAATGTCTTGTCGAACAACTCCATCCGTCTCGGCAACCAGCACAACCTGAACCTTCTTCCCCGTTGACACCGGGTCTGGAATCACCAAAAACTCGATGATGCCGTCGCTTCTCATGTGCCATGTGGCCGGTTCGATTTCGGCGCCAACCGCGGAAGCGGTTACCGTAACGACCGACCCCGCATTGGCGTCGATGCCCTCGATCGCTGCGATAAGTAGGCAGGGCTGGCCGGCGGATACGGCCAGTATTTCGTCTGGAATGATCTGTAGCGATAATGCATTCGGTTGTTGCAGGAAAGTACAGGAAGAGAGAAGCCAGGCAGCCATGGCTAGCAGGGCGAACTTAACGAGTTTGGTGATCATAAAACGCTCCTTCTTATCGTCTAGGATCTTGCCACTCCCTCGAACCGCAATGACGAACGCGCGCGGTTTCGATGTCGCTGGCGCTTAGACCCAAGGGCAGATGCCCTCCAATCTAGCTGTCCAAATGTGCGAAAGCTCATCATGATGGCTCCTCTAACTCACCATCTGCCGAGGCGAGGCAGCTTCCAAAAAAAGTCTGTCGGATACTCAGCATGGTGTCTGGCATTTGTCGCTCATGGCGCGCGTGCTCCTTTAGGCCGATAGGCCGTTTCCACGAGAAGATGGCTGAGGAAGAGCTTCAAGAAGAACAAGGGGATGAACCACTCCAGCCCCGGGGTTGGATGCATCGCATACCGATCGACGAGGATCACAGCCGTGAACAGCAGAAACCCAATCGGCCTTTGCAAGTACCTGGGAACCAAGAGCAGAATGGCGCCACCAGTCATCAGAAGGCTATAGAAGAACCCGAAGTATCCCCAATCCATATCTCGAAAGACGAGAGCGACCAGTCCCAATTGGATGGCGTGCAACGACACGAAGGCAAAATGATGCCAGCGGGTTGCATCGGAACGGTGATACCAGCGCTTGGCCGATGAGGTCGCATTCGTCACGATCCCGCCGACGATATCGAGGGCGAGCAGGCCTGCGAGAGCCATCCGCACAAGTCCCCACGTTTCACCAACTGCTTGCACAAGAAACGGCGCACAGAACGCGGCAATCAGCGGAACGGAAAACTGCAGCCATAATTCAGAGCGCGTTGCGCCAGGGCCGACGAATCGGTCGAGGTGACCTCGCCAGCCCCGGCGTGGTTCAGGAGGTGTTCTGGAACAGCATGAGCATTCGAAGATCGAAGGCTCATGGGATCGAGTCATCACTTGATCGTCCCAGGAGCCTGAGCAGGAACCAAAGCGTCCAAGCCAAGCTCATACAGCTTCGAGGGAAGCGGCATTCCGGTTCCCCGATCCCATCCCATCATGTCGTAGTACAACCCGATCGCCTCTGCCATCGTTTCTTGTGGAATATGCGATCCGGCGTGCGCTCCGGATCCAAGCGGTTCCGCGAATCGAGGCACATGCGTGTCATCTGAGGGAGTAAATCCGGCCCGCGCGTTAAAGACTCGCGCCATGGCGAGGACACGTTCGCCCGCCTTCATCAGTTCGAAGAGATTCGTGTCCCACCCCGTGATGGCATTGATCAGTTCAATCGTTCGCTGGCGCCCATATGGAGTGAACATGCAGAGCCCGACGCAGTTTTGGAATGTGCTCCAGGCAATCTCATAAGCGGCGAGACGGATCTTCTTCGGCCCCAGATCGTTGAAGGCGATGGCCTTCTCCTGAATGCCCAGCACCGCCAGCTGCTCCATGGTCGCGTCGTTCTCGTATCGCGTGTCATGAATGTTGTGCATGTGATCGGCGCCGGTTGGCGATGTGGCATAGCCGATGCCGAGCGCGAATTTGACGCGAGGATCGTGCATCGGGGCCTCTTGCCCCTTGACGTGAACGGCAAACGTCTCGGTCTCTCGGCCGATCTCTCGAGCCGCGCGAAGCGAACCTTCAGCCAACACATTTCCGAAGCCTTCCCGCTTCGCGATCATCTCGACGAGTTGAACCATGACCTTGGCATCTCCAAACCGGATGTCCAGTCCGGCGGTGTCTTCTGGCGTGAGGAGCCCGCGATCGAAGGCTTCCATGGCCCAGGCGATGGTGACACCGGTGGAGATGGTGTCGAGACCGTGCGCGTTGCACAGCTGATTGGCATAGAGAATCGCTTCGAGATCATCGACCTCGCAGATTGATCCCAAAGCGGCGACGCTCTCATATTCAGGGCCTCCGTACTCGGGACTGACGCGATACCCGCCGTCCGCCTTCACCCGCCGCTTGCAGGCGATCGGACAGGCATAACACGTATCCCTGCCCTCAAGATACACTTCGGAGATGCGGTGCCCGCATATCTTGGCATAGGGTTCAAATGTCGCGTTCTGGAAATTGCGGGTGGGCAGTTGCCCCGCCTCGTGAAGACGAGTGATATTGCCGCTGGTTCCGTGGGCCGTGAAATTCGCGTAGTTCTCTTTGATGAACCCGTTGATGCAGTTGGAGAGTTCTTTGAGCTTCTCGGGCTCAGCTGCTTCCAGCGGAGCGGTTCCTCGCACGGCAACCGCTTTCAGATTCTTTGAACCCATCACCGCACCAAGACCGCACCGTCCGGCGGCGCGAGAGATATCGTGCATGATGCAGGCATAGCGGACGAGGTTTTCTCCCGCGAGCCCGCATTGAGCGACGCGCACGTTGGAGTCGCCCAACTCTTCGCGAATTTCTGCCTCGACATCCACCGTAGGCTTGCCCCATAGGTGGTCGGCATTGCGAATCTCGACATCACCGTCCTCAACCCACACGTAAACGGGAGATTCCGATTTCCCGGTGATGACGATGCCGTCGTATCCAGCCCGACGGAGCTCTGTGCCCCAAAAGCCACCAACATCGGCCTCTCCAAAGCCGCCGGTCAGCGGTGACTTGGCCCCAACGGCGTGGCGGCCGGTGCCGGGACTCGGGAATCCTGTTGCAATCCCCGGCGCGAAGACGAGGGGATTGACGGGATCGAAGGCATCGGCCGCAGCGGCATCCGACTGTAGGAGTTCGTGGGCGATCAATCCCCAGCCGCCAACAACGGTCCGAAAGAAGCCCTGGCCCGGTTCCTCAGTTGTGATCGAGCGTGTTGTTAAATCGATTCTGGCGATGCGGTTGTTCATGCCTTGGGTCATGTGTTGTCATCTCGTTTGAGCGGAGTGGAAGTTGTGAGCTGTTGTACGGTTCGTTCCAGTTGCTCGACGTGCCGGTCGTAGTGGAACTGATCCAAGTTGATGGCCTGTCCCATGGCAATGTAGCCAGGATGAGAGACGAACTCGGAGGGAAGTGCGCGAAGGAGGGCAACGGTCTCATCCAGAGATTGATGTAGGCTGTCCAGCAGTGCCTCGCGTGTGGGAACGGTCCTCATGACCGCCTCGATTCGGCCCGGTACGCTGACCACCTGTGGCATGTGCGTTTCGGTATATCCGAGACGGCAATGGGCAATGTACTCATGAGTCAAACGCTCAAACAGAATAAGGTGAGCGAGAATCTCATTTGCCGACCATGCAGCTGGCTCAGGCGCTGTGGTGCTCATGGAATCCGGGAGAGTTGCAAGCGCGCTTCGGATACGTGATTCGAAATCCGTATAGAAGGACTCGATTTCCTCGGCGAAATCGCCGGGCGGCACCGGAGGCATCCTGAGTGGTGGTCGAGCCAGCAAGGTCATTTCCTGTACATGCGTTCGACGGTTCCTCACATACGTGATGGTGAGCGTGTCTCCCGCTTCCCTCCCGGTGAGCGCTTTCGGAAAGGAGGTGTGGGCCGTAATGGGAACGCCCGAGATCTCAAGGAGAATATCGCCATCCAGCAAGTTGGCCCTCTCGGCACTCGATCCTTCAATGACGGAAAGAATGGGAACGCCGAAGCCCTGGTCGCTTTCGGAAAGGGGAACGGGCTCTCCCGGGAGCAGTCCGAGCGCAGGCTGTTTGGCGATTCGAAGGTCGATGCCCGTCATGCTCCAGATGGACGCTAGATTGAGCAACCTCGCTTCCCAGGCCGCGCGAATGCGCGCGGGGTCCTGCTCAGGGAGCGTTTCAGCATGCTGAATCGTGAGATCAATGGTCGTTCCTTCCTGACCCTCTTGAAGGGACACATGGATCTCGGCCGGGCATGCCCCATCTTCTTGCCAGGTCAGGCGGACCTCATTCTCGGAATCCGTCGGAAGAAAACGTCCAGTGACCGACGTTCCGTCTCTCCACCACAGAAGGAACGGTCCTTCAATACGGCGAGGAAAGCAGACTCCGTCACAAAGCCAGAGCCGAAGGTCGCGCTCGCGCGTGAAGGCGCCACGTACGGATTCTACAGTTGCGCGAACGGCCTGCTGAAAGTGAATCGATTGATTAGGCACGGTGATGATCTCCTTTGGTTTTGAACGCGTTGCGAATTCGTTTGATCTGCTCGTGGTGATGCCGTGGATGAAACTGATCGAGCAGGATGATCATGCCCATCCGTTGGTAGGTCGGACGGCGTACGAGGTCATCAGGCAAGCGCTGCAGATAAGCGACGGTCTCCCGACGTGCCCGTCTCAGTTCTTCTCGTAGATCGAGCAAGGTGGGGAAGACGTGACGAAGCCCCTCGGTCCAAAGCGCGGGATGCTCAACCCAGGTGTAGGGCTCGAAGCGAACGGCCGCTGCGCCCATCCAATGATGAAACATCCGTTCGAACGGAATGAGGTGCGCGAGAACCTCGTTGATGCTCCACGCGTCGGCATGCGGTTTCCAAGACGCCTCTTCGTCACTGACTCCCGATAGGAGGGCATCGAGTTCTGTTTCGAATTCCTCGTACATCCCTTGGAGTTGCTGCGCAAACGCTTTGGGGTCTGCAGGTGGCAATGGGAGGGTTTCCGGTCCCTCTCCAGCGGTAAACGAAAGCCGATCAAGTGAGCCTGTGCGAACGCGTCGAATTTCGACGGTCTTTCCGGGGGAGATGGCGTCGAGCGCATGGCTATAGGAGAAGAGGTCAAAGACGGGTTGCCCAGCCACTTCGACAATCACGTCGTCTCGACGGAGGCCGGCGTCGTGTGCGGGCGTCTCGGGGAAGGTGCCGACAACGCGTATTCCCAAGGTATGTGTGGGCAGATCGGACGAAACTGCGGGCGCGGTTGGCCCAATGAAAAACCCAAGCGAAGCTCTCCGCGAGCCATCCGGGCGCATCAGCATGCGCTGGTCTACCCCCTTTTGACCGAAGACTGCGGCCAGATTGTCCAGCATGCGGTCCCAAGAGAAACGGGCGATGGTGGATGGGGATGAATGGGCGATCTCAACCTGAACGCCTTCCTCCATCGAGGTAAGGGTGATGGAGGTATCTGTCTCTTCGAGATCTTCGTTAGCTCTCCAACGAATGTGGATCTCAGAAGGCGGGGCGAGTTGAGTGAACGCGCCTTGGACGTAAGAGCCATCTTTCCACCAGAGGCAAATGGGGCCTCCAGCTCGGGGAATCGTCAATGCCTCCGAGGCCAGCCACTCCTTAAGAGCCCGGCGATCGGTGAAGGCATCATAGAGCAAGTCAGCATCAGCGCTGACCGTACGGGTACAAACATGATGTGGATGTTGGGACATGGGATCTCCTCGATTGCTTATCGGAGCTTCTCGGCCAGAGAACGGCCGAACTGGTAGCCTTCATCAAGCTGCTGCGGATGCGAGGTAATGGCATCTGGAGTGTGATGCAAGCCGCTTGCTAGAAGGGATCCTTCATAGGTGATCCAGGCTCCGCCGGTGAAGGAGCGTCGAAGCATCTCTTCGGTCGGGCCTGCGGTGTCAGGGGTCGTATCTTGCATGGTCAGTACGGCGGCGACGTGTGACTTCTCGAATACGGACGTGGGCAAACCGATCCATCGATCGAGGAAGTTCTTGAAGAGTCCGCTAGGGCCATACCAGTAGATGGGGGTCGAGATCAGAATCAATTGGGCGGGTTCCATCAGATTGCCAAGCTTCGCGAGGTCGTCAGTTTGGATGCAGGGGCGCTTGGGCTTCCACACATAGCAAGGACAGCCAAGGCAGTGTCGGATGCTGTAGTCCGAGAGATAGACCTTCTCTGCAGAGCCACCCAACTCGACAAATCCGCGGAGGACCTCATCCACCAAACGGCTCGTGTTCCCATGCTTGCGTGCGCTGCCAACGAGGGCCAGGGCTTTGGGATGACGGTTCACGACACACCTCCGATCGATGACAGGCTGGTTATCCCGACAGGAAGAAGTCTTCCCAACTCTGCGGCTTGGACGCGGTACTCGGGATGGCGATCGAGATCCGCGACATGCAGAAGATCCGGGGCAACAAGACCGGCAAGGTAGTGAAGACCAAATGACTGGCACGTCGTCTTTAGCATGGTAAGCGTTGGCTCTGCGCGTAGCGTAGCGCGATTGAGCGGGATCACCGATGCAACAGCCGTGTTCTCGTACACCTCGGGAAGGAAGCAGATCCACCGATCGAGGAATGTCTTAAAGAGCCCGGTAGGACCGTAGCAATACACCGGTGTCCCGAGCACCCAGACATCGGCCTCTTTCATGCGCTGCGTAATCGCAGCCATGGCGTCGTCATGATTGGCGCAACGGTCTCGTCCCTCCGGATAGCATGTGAGACAGCCCAGGCACGATTCAACGCGGTGGTCGGAGAGCGCGATCTTGCCGATCTCTGCGCCGACGGATTGGCTCCCACGAAGGACATCGTCCACAAGGCGCTCGGTGTTCCCTCCTCGCCGGGGACTTCCCACAATGCCAAGAACTCGAATGGGCTGATTCATGGTGAGAGACCTCAATTAGGGTTTTGGTTTATTCGCTCGTCGAACGAAGCGATTCCAGGTGTCGGATCAAGCCGCCAAGTATTTCGTCGTTGACGGTGTAGAATTTCATGCCCTCGTGTTTCCTCTCCCGCAGCACGCCGCAAGCGACCATCAATCGCAGATGACGTGATACCGCGGACTGGCTGAGATTCATCCGATCGACGATCTGCTGGGCATAGAGTTCTTGGCTGGAGACGATAGAAAGGATTTGCAATCTTGATTCATCCGATAAGGCCTTAAGAGGGGGAAAGACCTCCTCAATGGGTAACCCCGTTTGATGCTCGATTCCCGCCGTTGGGCGGCAATTGTAGGAAATGACGAGCGTACTCCCATCCTTTTCTAGATCAAGCACGCTGACATAGGGACCGCAGTGACATGAGGGAACGAAAATCATTCGGTTGGTTTGATTCGTCTCGGGGACATGCTCGAGAGGATAATCACGACCCGTCACGTCTGCGAAAATGGCCTTCGCTGTTCCCGAGAAGGTGCTGCGTTGGAAATGCTCGACGCTTCGCGTCTCAAGCGGCGCACATCGTGCGTATTCGGATTCCGCATGACGATCCCAGAATCGCGTCAGGACGTAGACAATCTGTGCCTTCATCTCCTCGGCGTTCCCGAGGGCGGCAACCAGAGGGCCAAGGTCAAAATCGGGGATGATGCTTGCCTTCTGGAGGTTTTCGAGGACTCGTCGCAGCTTTACTTCATCGTCTAGCAGGTCTCGAGAGATCTCCGGGGTGTTGGACTTGGCGTACGTCGCCAGTTTGCGTAGCGTGCTGACGTTGCAATCGTGGATCCATTCCGCATCGATCGTTCCGAGCCAGCGAATGATACCAGGCACATTGTCAATGGAATCAGGCGCAGTATGGGCAAGATGAAGCAGAAGCTTGTTTCCAAATGTGCTGATGAGCAGCCGATCGATATCCTGCCGAAGATCGTTGGCCATGGCCGCCCGTGTCGAGTAGACCCATTGATCGAATCCCTCATAGTCCTCAGCCAAGGACACGAACGAGAGATCGAGGACGAGGGATTGAAGCAAGGATCGCTTGAACTCTACAACGATGGAACCGCCCGTGCTTTTCATTTCCGCTTCCTTCATAGAGATAGAGATTCCGATGAGATCATGAACGTGGCCGCGATGGATTAGCTCACGACGACGACGTTGACTGGCTGTGCTCTGCACCAAGCAGGGCAATACTCATCAATCACCTTCTTTCGAAGAGTGTGAGGTCGGGGCCATGGGTTTCAGGTTTCCAAGGATCCCCAAGTCGTCTGATGCAGCATCCAAAAGTTTTGTCCGTGAGCAGATCGAGGTATAGGTCAATTCGTCGGTGGAAGCATGGGTGTAAACAAGGTAGTGCTCTCCAATCTCAAATGGGAAGCCGCAGATGCAACACGCGAAGCCGGTGAAAACCGTCGTGAGTTCTTCGACCTCGCCTTTCCAGATGGAATGTACGGCAAACGTCACCTTGAGATGTTCGGGAGCGAATGACGATGTGGGGTCAACGTCATGAATCGCGACAAGCTCAAGCGCGACGACTCGGCCCGCGAAGACGTCCTGTGCCTCATCGAGGGCGACGCTGACGTCTGGGACCGAACCGCAGCTGCAGGCTGACACTCCAAAAGCTGTCATCACGATCGCGATGCCGGCGAACAGTCCGAAGGTCGCCCATTGCTTTGTCATCACGCACATGCGCATGAAGACCTCCTAAGTGGTGTGAGTTGTAAAACTACAATATGCGCATAACAGCATAAGCGGGTATGGTGCCCCTGTCAAGGAGGTGGCTTCGTGGTGATCTATCGCAGCCCAACGCCGGAAGAACGACAGGAGTTCCTGACCATGTTCTGGCGCAATTGGGAGAGGACGCGGCGAGAGCGTTTGCGTACTTAGGGATCACGGCGCAGCAGTCTGAACGTGCCCTCGCGTCCGTGGGGGAAGCTCGCGTCCTTCAGTATGCCGGCGTGAACGCTGGGTACGTTTGGATCGAGAAGCAAGAGGACATCCTGCATATCCATGGGGTGATCGTTCGCCCAGAACATCGAAATAGAGGGATGGGGGCAACGCTTTTCGCGCAGCTCTCTGACGAATTCCGAAACGGCATCTCATCGATGAAGTTAGGGGTTCAGTCCTCGAATGACGCAGCTCAGCGATTCTACAGACGACAGGGTTTCATCTGTGAAGCCGATCTTCCGGAAGCTGGCGTTGTGGTCATGAGAAAGCGAATGGGGTGACCGTGCAATTAGATGTTGAGGCTTCCCTGCTCCAAACCCAGTAAGCGTTCTTTCAAAGGAAGCCCTCCACCAAAACCGGTGAGCCCGCCGGATGAGCCGATAATCCGATGACAGGGGATGATGATAGGGACCGGATTGGCGCCAGTGGCTTGGCCAACGGCGCGGGTGGCATTCGATCGCTCAATTGCAGCGGCCAGGGCTCCGTAAGAGGTCGTCTTTCCGTACGGGATGCTGGCAATGGCTCTCCATACATCGCATTGGAAGGGAGTCCCGCGCAGATCGACGGGAACTGTGAATGCTCTCAGTTCGCCTCGAAGGTAAGCGTGGACCTCATCCAGGACGCGCTGATTTCGCTCATCATCCGGAAGGATGCGCGCATGCAGCCGCTTCTCAAGCGCCTCGAACGACGTAGGATGAAGATCGAGCCAACGTACACCCTCTGCGGACGAGAGAATGCGGAATTCCCAACCTTCCCAACTCACGGTGCTCCCATAGAGTTTCTCCGGCAGTCGTTTGGGTTTTCGTGGCACGCGAGGATCTCCTTGGAAAGGGTTGTCTCAGAGTAGTAGTGTGGGAATCGAATGTCAATTCAGGTGTCGAAGACGATCAGCCGGTCTCTTCGAATTCGTAGACCTGGAACGTTCGAGCCGCTGGATAGGGAAGGGTTCGCCATCGATCGGCCGGCCACCCGTTCTTCACGCAGAGTTGCTCCAGAAAGACCTCCGGATCGGAAAACAGCTTCCAAACCGATGGAAGGTAGGCGGCCAATTCACCATCGACACCCAAGATAACGCCGTCTTCGAAGGGAGTGAGCTTTTGTAGAAGCTGATCGGGGCTTTCAAACTCAACCTCTTTGATCTTATGAACGATGGAGATCTTGATGCGAACGTCATCGACCTCTTCAGGGGTGACTGAGGGAAATCGGGCGTCCGCACCGACAGCGAGCTGCATGTTATGGAGCACGTTGACGAACAGCGGCTCGTGCGGCTCAAACTGGTCGATCATGCACCCGCGCAACTGGCCGTCGATTGTGAGCGACACAAAGGCCGCTCCGGGGCGCTGGGTACGTACGGTCGTGTCATCGGGCTCAAGAGGAATCAGATCCCCGCCTGCCGCCGACGCAATCAACTGCTCTCGCGCCAAGGCCAGCAGCTGGACCTGGTCTTCGGGAGGAACATCGACAGGTTCGGGCCGAATGAAGATGTACCATATCACCGCGACGAACAGAAGACCGAAGATGATCCGGCTAATCATGCTCTGCTGGGGCCGTCGACGGCTCCCGATGGAGCGGCCTTCACTATTGTCGTTTGAAGACATAGCCTAACGATACGGGCAGTCCCAGGGGCATTCAACCGGCATCGTGCAAGTTGATCGGAGGCAGGGTACCCTGTTGACAGAAACCAATGATACAGCCTTGATCGAGGGCAAGTTTGGGAGGGTCCATGAACGAGCGTCTGGTAAACGCATTCTGTGAGATGGTGAAAATCGATTCCGAATCCGGAAACGAAGAGCGGTTTATCGCCTATATCAAGGAGCAACTTGAGCGCGAGCTTGACGCGGCGTGCACGATCGATGCCCATGGAAATCTGGTCGCTCGTGTTCCTGCGCTGAATTCAGATGGTGAGGCCGTCTTTCTCGCTGCGCACGGCGATACGGTTAAGCCGGGCATTGGCATCGAACCGGTCGTCGTGGATGGAGTTGTCCGATCGAAGGGCGACACCATCCTCGGAGCGGATGACAAGGCGGGTTTGGCCGCCATCATCGAAGCCGTCCGTACAGCGGCCCGACGTCCTGTGGTCGACATCGTTGTGACGTGTGGTGAGGAGATCGGACTGGTGGGGGCGAAGAACCTCGACATGTCTCTTTTAACGGCGAAACAAGGATTCATTGTCGACTCGGACGATCCTGCCACCATCATCCTCGGAGGGCCGACGCATGCGTCGCTTGACATCGAGATCACCGGGCGCGCCGCCCATGCCGCCATGCCCGATGCCGGCATCTCCGCCATTCGCGTGGCCGCTCATGCGATTACACGCTTCGAAGAAGGCAAGCTCGACGCCGAAACCGTGGCCAATGTCGGCATTATCGAAGGTGGCATGATCCGAAATGGCGTCCCCGAAACCGTGACCATCAAGGCGGAATGTCGAAGCCTCAGCGATGAGAAATGCCGGGCGCAGGCGGAGAAGATGAAACGATCGTTTGAGGAAGCGGCTGCCGAAGTGAATGCGACCGCCAATGTTGATCTGCGATACGAGTACTCGGCCTCAATGGTGGATGAATCCAAGCCCATCGTCGCGTTGGGAAAGAAGGCCATTGCCAAGGCCGGCCGCGAGCCAGGCACACAAGTGATTCTCGGTGGAACGGATGCCCTCGTGCTTAGCGGACGCGGTGTTGACGCCGTTGTGCTCGGTTACGGCGGCAAGGCGGCACATTCTACGGACGAGCACATTGAGATCTCTGAGCTTGAGAAGGTGACCGAGATCCTGAGAAACATCGTTGAGTTGGCCGCTGACGGCGGTTGACGTGATGCAGATCGGTAGATAGAATTCCTGTCCTAGGGTTGCAGGATGTTTCCCAATCGAAGCCGATTGGGAAACTCCGCGCAACTCTGCGAGTTGCGATCCTCGGTAGCTCAATTGGCAGAGCGCTCGGCTGTTAACCGAATGGTTGTAGGTTCGAGTCCTACCCGGGGAGCCAGAGAAGACGAAGCCCCTTTTCGGAGGGGCTTTTTTGGTTTTGACGCCCGCACTCCAGCGGACTAAAACGCCAAAATCAAAGACCTGACCCCAAAGCGACCCCGAAGCGACCCCGAAGCTCGAAGCTCCCCGAAGCCTCTCTGTCTCTTCGTTTAAGTATGGGAATACTGGATGAATCTGACTGCTTGGCAGGTGACAAAGGCTGTAGAGCTATCACGAACACACAGTACTATCTCGAGTAGTGTTGAACATAAGTTGCTGAATCGGGATCGGGAGATGAAAGCATTTGAATTCGACGTGCGAAGAGCCACGTTGAATACCTATGCCACTCACAATACGAGCTGTGAAAGCTAAGCGTATAACGTCAATTGATGTCGGGCACTTCGACGAGCGACGACTTCCCAAGATGCAAGTGCTGCGGCGATTACCAGATCATCGTGCTCTCCGCAGGAAGCTTCATACGAAAGCCTTGCCGTGCGTTTGCTCACTTTCGCCTGAAACATCCGGAGCTCGTTCACGAGAAGGGTCGATTGATCAGACTCAGGAAGATGGACCCGCCCTGTTCCAAGCAATAGCTGAAGTCTGTGGACTAGCGCAGATTTCCCAACGTGAATGACGGAGTATTTCCCCCGTGACTTCCATTCAGTAACTCGATCACTAAACTTCAGGTAGAGAATTCGATCCTCAACAAAGACGTCGGAAGTGTGTCAGGGAATGGGAGCCAGCCCCTCATCGGAGGGGCTTATCTCTTGTCTAGTAGCGCGAATAGGATTTCTCGGTCCTTCGGGAGTCGTGTTTGGCGACTCAGTCTTCATGGACTTGTTCGAGCCGTTTCATGGCCGTAGCATGCTGTGCAAGGATTCAAACGACTGTATGGGATTGTATAGCCGATGCCATGAGGCGATGAATGGGGGCGCTGGCGACGAGAGGCCGCACACATTAACGCGCAACGTTGCTCGCGAATCAGGGTTATGCAACTCCCGTATACTCGATGCGGTCGGCTGCGTTTGCGATCGACGAGTGGGTCCCCGATGCGGCAACGCTGCTCGAGCAACGGATTGCCCAATCAGAGGAGGCAAGAAGATGGACACAATCGAGATTGGTTTTGAAGCCCTTGGGAAAGATCACTGGTCGGAGCACGAGACACGCAATGTCAGGCTCGTGATCGGGTTCGTTCAGAAGCTCATGAACGACCACGACTTTGATGCGGTCCTGAGAGAGTTTGGCAATCCGCACTATCGGCAGCACAACAGAAACATTCCGGATGGGATGGAAGCTCTGGTCAACTATGTGAGGGACTTCACGAAGAGATACCCCGACTACTGTTACGACGTTAAGCGCATCTACGCAGACGCTGACTACGTCATCTTCCACTCACACGTTACGACGAGACGGAGGGACCGCGGGAACGATAGGAGGGGAATCAACGTGATTGATACGTGGCGGATCTCAGATGGGCAGATTGTTGAGCACTGGGACTCTCTACAACCGATGAACGCGTTCATGCGTTTCTTCTTCCTTCTGATCGGCGGTAGGATTGCGAACGACAACGGGGTCTTCTGATCAGATACGGAGTTCGTGCGAGTCCAGCCCGCAGCTGAGCGGATCAACTCCGTTGTATCACTTGTGAATCTCACTGGCCGGCCTAAATCCCAAGTACCTAAGAGACGCTGAGTGCTCGCGGTGCTAGAATCCTTCGTGAGGTATCAGATGGCGACTGAATGGATGGCCGCGTGTGGCCTTGACTGTGAATCATGCAGCATTCGACGAATCCCGTTTGCTGATGAGGCTCTCAAGGAGTGCGTGGTCTGGTTCCGCGAAATGGGTTGGCTCAAGGAGGGTGAGGGAAAGGCGGAAATCCTTGAACGTGGCATGTACTGCAACGGGTGCAAGGGGGATCGGACGGTTCATTGGAGCATCAGTTGCGCGATCCTCGAATGCTGTGTCGATCAGAGAAATCTGTCTTCTTGCTCGGAATGCGGCGAGTTCCCTTGTCAGAGACTGACGGCTTGGTCGAAGACGAACGATCGCTACGCTGAAGCGTTCGCTCGCTTGCAAAAGATGAGGAAAGCTGATTTCTGACGACTCGATCCGCTTGTTCTCCAACCTAAGACGCAGGGGCTCTTGAGATGGGCGGTTGAACAAAGGCCGTTAGCTTCGGCACAGGCGACGCGTGCGGCGAAATGCGGACAGGCATCGCACTGGTGCTGGTTCGTAAGAGTTACTGGCAACTTCTTGATCCTGTCAAGAACAAACTATCCTCCAAAGGTGATGGCGAGCCCCCCGGCGACTTGGTTGAAGACGTGGGCCTTTCCTCCCCAGCGCACCTGCGAGCGGGCGAATTAGATCGTGCTGTTGCTATCAGAAACACAAGCACACTGAGTGACGAATGCACGCGATGTGATCGGTGCGGATATGATAGGATCATTGAGAAAAGATGACGCGAACTAAGCCTGATCATGAGACTATCGATGCAGGAGGAGTTATGAAGAGTAGAATTCTGCGTATTGTTGCCGCCAGCTGTGCGCTTGCTTTACTTGCTGGTTGCGTTCAACCGAATGTGCTTCCGATAGCTCAGTTCACTAGAACTCCGGCAACTGGAGAAACTCCTCTCTTCGTGAGTTTCGATGCTTCTTCATCACGTGACAACGACGGGTACATCGAAAGCTGGTCTTGGGCATTCGGCGACGGCTCAACTGGGAGTGGGGTAACTGCCTCTCATACATATACAAACGCGGGAACATACTCAGCAACGCTGACAGTCAGAGACGACGATGGTGCCACCCACTCGGTTAGCCACAGCATATCCGCTACTTCACCCCCCGCCCCTGCTCCTACCCCTATTCCGGACTTCCCTTCTCCCAGTCCGCCTTCATCAGGAGTGGACTACAATGTGACAGTGGGACAGATAGTGGACGAGTTCAGCGCAAACGAGATCGCTGCGATTCTCAAATATCAGAACAAGACAATCGCTGTTTCGGGATACATCAGCAATGTGAGCATGTCGATATCTGACGAGCCATACGTGACTCTAAAACGCGGTCCGGGGTTCTATTTCGCGGGCGTTTTCTGTGATTTCCCTACGTCAGCATTGTCGACCCTTGCATCACTCGTTGAGGACGAACACATAACGATCGTTGGGGAGTTTGATGATTTCTTCCTCGGTGCAATCTGGCTTGATGATTGTTATTTGCCTTAGCTAGGCGTCAGCATCCGTCAAAGGAGATAGGGGATTGGTAGAAGGAAACAAGCAGAATCCAGCGGTTTCGGTTGTGCTTGTCACTGCAACTCCGCGGCAAGTTTCGCGGCGCGAATCTGAACTGACGTGTTGTGAAGAATGTCTAATACGGGGAGCCAGACAGCAGCACCTCTCCTTGAAGGTGCTGTTCACTTAGACTGGGACGAATGCCCTTGGATGCCAGGATTGACTCTGCTGCTCACCTCTCTTGCTCGACACGAATGAGGTTGCCGTCGGGATCACGGAGTTCGAAGCCCATCGCGCCCCAAGTGGCGGCCTCCATTTCACTGGTTATTTCAAACCCCGCTTCCAGAATGTCGCTGTGGAATGTGGCGACCTCCTGAACGCGCAAGTACAGATAGCCTGATCCGGCCTTGGTCCAGGAATTCGCGTAGGGAAGTGGCTCGTCCAGGATGAGGTGCACTTGCACACCGTCACATTCGAGGACTGCATAGTTCGTCCGTTCAACGATACGATCGCCTTCATGTTTGTATCGCGTGCTGAGTCCGAGGACCTTCTCATACCATTTGCACGAAGCGTCGATATCTCGAACTGGAAGCACGGGTATTGTGCGTTTGAGCTGCTTCATGGCAAGACCTCCATACGAGAGGATAGCGTGGATGGGTCGGAGAATCGAAGGAAATGGCGGCGTTCCATGTTGCTTCCAGGAGTGCGGCAATCTCCTCGAGTTGGTTCCTCCTTAGATGTCTTCGGCAACGGCTAAAATCACCCCCAGATGAAGATGATCAGCATGTCCTAGTATTCATTGTCTGCGCTGTGTTGAACACAGTAAACTTATGGCGGGCGAGAGGGCTTTCTTGTAGCGGGGATGGTTGGATGCATGCAAAATAGTACGTCAGACTTGTCGACGTCTGCTTTTTAGGTAATGAACGGATTTTGCTAAGGAGGCTGATGTGCGGGAACGACAGCGATGGAGAGTTCGAATGGCGCGCGTAAATGGGATGCTTGCTCTGTTGACCGTAGCTGCGTTATTAGCTGGTTGCTTTGGCGTCTGTTGCCCCCCCTGCACTCCCTCAGTTTCCTCCTTGAGCAGAATGTACATCACCAATGGTGTCAGTGCTGCAACTACGATGGCGGGCCTTGCTGGAACGTGGGGTGCTGATCTTGGGGGCCTCGCCGGACTATTAGACGAGCCCAGAGGGATCGCCATTGACGAGGGTGCAGGGAAGATCTACGTGGTCAATGTAGATAATGACGCCGTGATCATGGCGAATCTCGATGGAACTGATGCGGTCAACTTCGGCGATCTTGGAGGAACACTACTCTCCCCAATAGGGATCGCCTTGGATATGTCCGAGGACAAGATGTACATTGTGAACTACGGCAGCAGCACAGTAACGGTGGCGAATCTCGACGGAACCGGCACGGTCAACCTCGGCAATCTTGGTGGAACACTTAGCTGGCCCATGGATATCGCGTTGGATGTAGAATCTGGCAAGATGTACATCATCAACGGGGGCGATCACTCGGTCGTGTCTGCGAACCTCGATGGGACCGGGGGAGAAAACCTTGGTGATCTTGGAGGAATGCTGGTCGTCCCCATGGGGATCGCTCTCGATGTGTCCGCAGGCAAGATGTACGTTACGAATTACGGCGACCACACAGTAGCGGCAGGAAATCTCGACGGGACCGGAGGAGTAAGCCTCGGCGATCTTGGAGGAACACTCAGTTTGCCTGTTGGTATAGCGCTGGATATCGAGGCTGGCAGGATGTATGTTACGAACAATGGAACCGACATGGTAACGGTGGCGAATCTCGATGGAACTGGAGGAGTGAGCCTCGGCAATCCGGGCGGTTTGCTCGATGCTCCGGCGGGCATTGCCCTCCTTCCATAGGATCGTGTCAAGTTTGGATGGCCGAAGCATCTTGATGGCGTATCCGCTGTCTGAAACGGAGAGTCGTATGTGCTGTGCGGTAAAGAGTACTCTGCTGAACGTTGTTCTGTGGATCCTGGCCCTTATTGGACTTGCGCCGGTGACTCCCGTGTGGATCGATTCGATTGAAGGTTGGATAGGGTACGAACGCCCGGTTCAGCCTATTGTCCACACCTATGTAACCACGGAGGATCGAGAGCTTTACGCCTATGAATATACCCTGAGATGCAAAGACTCTCAAAGTACTCGCCCCGCTGTGTTGACAGCGTTTCAAACACGGAATTTGCGTTCGCTTCCCAGCACTGTTTACACGTTCTGTTCAGACCTTGCCCAGATGGGATACGCCGTCATTGCTTTTGAAATTCCTGGAGAAGAAGCTGGAGCCTCCGGGGAAGGTGCAATTGAGGAAGAGCGACTTGCAATGACTTGGCTTGAGGCGCATTCCGATGGTCTTGGAGTTGATCTTTCAAGAACAATGTCGTTTTCGATCTTCGGTCAGCCTGTGCTGACCCTGTCGGTTGATCGACAATTGGAAAGAAGGAACACAGTTGGACTTGGATATGTCGTTGTTCCCGAGGGTGCCAAACGGTTCCCCAGTGAACTAAGTAGGTTTCTGCCAGCGCTGCCGTAGTCTGACCGAGGGATCTAGGGGGCACATCCCTTCGGACTGCTCCTTTTGTTAGGAATCAAAGTATGCATGGCACGATAGTAATCAATGTGAAACGCTTGACTTCTTGAGTGGCCCAGTTGATGAATGGGCCCTTCTTGTTTGTCGCATCGAATGTGAGGGGTGAATCACCTAAGGATTTGTCTGGCAATTGAAGAACTTAAAGTTAAAATGAATAGACCTCCTCCCTTTTCTTGACAGGTCTAGCGATTGATCCCTATGATGCTGCACATGGATGATGGATTAGCTGGGTCGCGCGAGCGATACAGCTGATTTTGTAATGGATACTACGGATGAGGGGCATTTACGATCGAAGAGATCGGGTATCGGGAGGTTGCATCGTGACTCGGAAACTGTGCGTACTGGTTAGCGTCACTGCGGTGGTTCTCGCGGGAATATCCTGGGTGTCGATCGCATCTGATGCGCAGATGTATTTTGCTTCGGACAAGAACGGTCAGAATCGTGTGACGAACATTCAAGAAGGCGATGAAATCTGGATCGCTATCATTGATGCGGATGAGAACATCGACTGCGACGTCCGCGACAAGATCTGGACGGACGTCAAGATCATGGATCCCAAGACAGGGGCGTACATCGTATGGCGTAGCTATCTGGATGAGAACGGCGATGCCAACGACAATCGATACGAGCAAGAAGAGTATGTGCCCTACAAGGGACACTACCCTGGGGATACCGCGGGATGGACGGGCGGCGACTATCTGGAGGAGACCGGAGCCGATACAGGTGTCTTCGTATCGCGCCGTGCATTCCAAGTCGGAACGCGAGAGGACTATGACGATCCCTTCAACAGCACGCACGTTGTGGATGATGCCGTTCGACCCGATCCGAATGGTGGCTATCCATACGACTTCCAGTGGGGAAACTACCTGTACACGAATCAAGATTCGACGAACGAAGAGATGACGAACATCGAGGCGGACGATCGTCGTTGGATGAACGCCGAATGGGAGGAAATCCCTGGATACTCCTATGGAGATGCACCGCAGATCGGATCTCCAGGATTCTTCCCGTCCGAAGTAATGGATGGCAATGAAGGAGCCCTTGACTATCTCATCGGCCGGTTTGAGAACATGGACACGCTCGTTGGGATGTACCAGGATCAGAACGATCCGACCGATGTTGCCATAGCCATGATGAAGATCATCGATACCGAAGCTAGCATGAATTGGGATCGGGAGATCTACAAGGACGCAAACACCTCTGCCATGATTACGGTTGTTGACCCGGATGAAAACCTCAACTGCAATCAGGTGGAGTACGTTCCCGTGTTCATCATCGTCAATCCCGGGTCTTGGAACCCGGTTCGGTTTTCAGCAGCTGAAGGCGAAGATCCGGCCTTCTCTAGCCCAACGAACTTCTGCGCTCTGAAGTACACGGGAGGCGTTGCTCCCGAGGACGAGGATGAAGGTCCCTGGACGTTCACTGAAGGCATGCCCCTTATCGATGACAATTCCGAGCATTCGATCCGCTGGTACAACATCTATGGCAATCAGATCGATTGGGACGACTACGTCCCGGGTGCGTATTACATGGAGTATCCGCTGGCTGGCGAGGACGATGCCTGGGGAAATCCGCAACCGAACAGCTTCGATACGATCGATGACGATGGGTTTGTGAAGGTATCTTTCCACGCCCAGGAGACGGGCGTCAACACGGGTGTCTTTCAGCTGAACCTCAATTCGATCCTCGTGGATCTTGAGTTCAATAGCCTCGGCGTCCGCGATGTCCTGGTTGCCTACTACCTCGACCCGAACGATGAAGACGATTTCAAGATCGCTACCGCTTACATCGAAGAGCGCCAGCACTCCGTTGTGAGCTTTACGGACGAGACCCGCGCTGACAAGGATCTGTACTGGCTTGGCCGCGATCCGATCTACGTACAGGTGATTGATGCCAACGCCAATGTCGATCCATGCTGCCCCGAGCAAGTGGTCGTGCACGTCTGCGATCCGCACGGCGAGGACGACAGCGAGTTCCTGATCCTCGACGAAACGTCCAGCAACTCGCCTGTATTCTTCACGTTTGCAGGAATGAAACTGAGGGCTGCCTGGGACGCTCTTGGAATAGGATTGAGCTTTGGGTCTGCAAATGACGGAGGATTCCAAATCCAGTGGGATAACTGGATGTTCGAGGCCTTCAATGAAGACGATATCTTGGTTCGTTACAACGATATGTACTACGAAACAGATGACCGCGGTCTTGCAGGGCTGGGCGACGCACAAGCCTTCGGCGATGTGTCGCCGTTCCCGCCGCGCATCGATCGTCCTCGAGCGGCCAACGATGTCAGCTTCGATCTCATGTCTGTCGGAGACACGCAAGTCTACGATGGTTCGACGACGAACATGTGGTTCCTTGATCGTCAGGGCAACCGGGTAAGCGGCTATGCAAACAGCGACTGTGTGTTCATCGAAGTTCTCGATCCAGATCAGAATGAGGATCAGTATCGTCGCGAGCGCATCGATGGATTCTGGGACCAGAGGGTTGAACCTGGGTACGTGCTCGATGGCCAGAACGTGCCATTTGGTCCGGAGGATTTCAGTGACAATCATCTTGACTGCGGCTTCCAAAATGATGAAGATCATCCACTCAATGCGTTGCTTGGCGATACCAACATCTTCTGGAGCTCAGACAATGATTCGTACGAAATGGGGGAGGCTAAACTGTATGTGCTTAACCCACGCAATGGACATTGGGCGCCCGTGGATCTTATGGAAACAGGTGCCGCTACGGGCGACTTCGTCTCTGTGATCTGCATCGAATTGACGAACGTTTACGAGTGTGTCCCCAGTCTGTACGTCCAACCGGGAGACACGCTTATCGCAGTGTACCAGGACCCCACCAACCACTCCGACTCGGCTTGGATCTCGATCAAAGTCGGAATCGGTGGTGGCGGAACGCCTCCTGCCCAGCAGTCGACGACGGCCTTTGTCGACGTGAACGGCAATGAAATCGCCGCCTACACGGATGCCGACACGGTGGTTGTGAAGGTCATCGATCCTTCGCATGCAGGCGTCGCGCTCCTTGCGGGAGCGCTAACGGTCGAAGGCGAAGCCTTCGACGTGCTCGCTGTGGATGGCGAGCCAGGTGTCTTCCTGACGGAAGGATTGGATCTGAGTCTCACGGTTGGAGACAGCCTGACGGCCGAGTACACGGATCCGACGGATCTTACTGACATATCGAGCGATACGATCACCGTGATCGCGGGCGCACTGGTTGTGGACAGCTTCTACGCTGGCCCGAACCCGTTTGAGACTGAAGTGACCTTTGGTTTCAACGGAACTGGCATCGCAAGCCAGATGACCGTGTGTGTATACGACTTGGCCGGAGGCATGGTCTTCGAGGCCACCCAGACGGACGTCTCCGTGATGACATGGGATGGAGCCGGACTGGCGAATGGTGCATACATCTACACGATCACAGCGACCGATGGCACAAACTCCTATACCGGAAAGGGGAAGGTGTTTGTGAAGCGGTAACCATCCAATCGATTGCTCTTTCCGTTCCGGGCGGCTCCTCTACGAAGCCGCCCGGTTTGGTTTGATTGGGGTTCTCTCTTTGCAGGGTGCGGGTGCCGAGCAACTCTCCTGAGCTTTCTTGAGAAACGTCTCTCGATGCGATAGTTTGACTCAAAGCACAATAATAGTCATAAAGTTATTTGGCGAAGGCGGTACGAATGAAAAAGAATCGAAATCGAAAGCCCTTCAGCGCTGCCGCAGGAGCATGCCTTCTTCTGTTTGTGCTTTGCGGATGCATGCCCACAGTCTCAGATCTCAAGGTCGTGGAGTACACTCCGCATGCGGGTGCGGACTGGCTGGTTTCCTCGCCTGAGGCCGTCGGGATGGACCCTCTTCAGATTGCCATCCTCTTCTACAATGCCGAGCGGTTGGATACGATTCGCAGCCTGCTCGTTATCAGGGATGGCTACTTGATCGCAAGGATCGAGAAAGGGTCAGATAAAGGGTCAGATCTTGTTTTTTGCTGTTTCTTGCGCTAGAGTTGATCCATGGCTCGTCCACTGAGAATCGAATATGAAGGTGCCGTGTACCATGTAACCTCCCGCGGCGATGACAGGCGAGGCATCTTTCTTGAGGATGCAGATAGAGTGTCCTTCTTGGAGATCCTAGCTGATGTTGTCAAGCGATTCGGATGGATCTGTCATGCCTACTGCCTGATGACCAATCATTACCACCTGCTCATCGAAACACCCAATGCCAACCTATCACGAGGAATGCGTCATTTGAACGGTGTGTACACACAGCGCTTCAATCGAACACATGGACGAGTCGGCCACGTCATGCAAGGACGGTTCAAATCCATCGTGGTAGAGAAGGAAAGTCATCTGTTGGAACTCGCTCGGTACGTAGTACTCAATCCAGTACGTGCTGAGATGGTTCGCCGTGTGGGAGATTGGAAGTGGAGTAGCTATCGTGCGACAGCCGGGCAGGAAGATCCCTTGCCATTTCTCACGATCAAGTGGCTCCTTTCGCAATTCGGTGCGAATCCAGTGGATGCTGTTGCCTCGTATCGGAAGTTTGTACGAGAAGGTTGCGGCATTGAGATATGGAATGAGCTTCGGGGCGGCGCGCTGATGGGATCGGATGATTTTGTACAGAAGCTGTCCCCCTTCCTCCACGAAATGCGGCAGCAGACGGAGATTCCCAGGAGACAACGGCTGGTTGCCAGACCCTCTCTTGAATCACTCTTTGCAGACGTAACTTCCAAAGCAGATCGGAATGAGAAGATCCATGAGGCAACCCGACAGCATGAGTACACGCTAGCACAACTCGAAGAATACTTGGGACTGCACTATTCGACGATTAGTCGGATTGCATCTCGTGTTGAGACCGAACAAATGTCAAAAGACAAGATCTGACCCTTCGCTCTCTATCCCTTGACTTCTGCTCGCATGATCGATGCGCTCGACTGGTTCCCTGCAATCGCTTTTTTTGCTCGTTCCAAAGCGCAGCGGTATTCTGGCGATGTCTAGATGTGGATTGGAAGAAACGAAACGAGTGTGATGCGGGTGCTCATGTTGAGGGAGGAGGGCGGCGATGCGAAAGTCGCTGAAGTCGGCGCTAGATGCTCTGTCTACGCCGCTTTCATCAATCTTCGGAAGTGGTTTCCTGATCGTCATCCCGATTCTTGCTGGAGTGGTTGGGGTGTGGTCGGTCGCCGCGATGGCGGGCGTCTGCGTGTTGGCGTACGCGGTTGGCGGCGTTATCCGATACAACATCGTTCATGTGGAGCCCTTGCTGCAGGAAGGCGTCGGCCGACCGACACGGCTTCTCGAACGTGGGTCGGATGTTGCATTGGCGCTGGCCTATGTTGTCTCGGTGTCGCTGTACCTTCACATCTTCTCTTCCTTTGTACTCGGCGGCCTTGGCCTCGACACCGAGTTGTATGAGAACGCCATGACAACGGGCGTCATTCTCTTCATTACGGCCATTGGTATCACGAAGGGGTTGAAATCGCTCGAGCGGATGGAGGAGTGGGCGCTCTACTTGACGATTCTGGTGATTGTAGCGGTCGTGGTCGCCTTCGCTCGCTATGACGTTGCCGCGCTGAAGGCATCGGGGTTGATTCTACCGAAGGGAACCGGACTCTCCGCATGGCGAATCCTGACCGTGGTAGGTGGAACGCTGATCGTGGTTCAAGGATTCGAGACCTCTCGCTACCTAGGCGACGTCTACGATGCTCGAACGAGGGTGTGGTCGTCACGCTTGGCCCAGATCATCTCGACGGCCGTCTACATCAGTCTCGTTGCGTTGGCGCTTCCCGCCGTGCATACGCTCGATGGGGCCTACGGCGACAATAGCCTCATCCAGCTGGTCGGCGTTGTCGCAGCGGTGCTTGTGATTCCACTTATCGTTGCGGCAGCCCTGAGCCAGTTCGCCGCAGCTGTTGCGGATACACTGGCTGCGGTTGGGAGCCTTGAGGAAACGACGTGCCGTCGGCTCCGAGTGCGCTGGGGCTACCTTCTCGTTGGGGCTGGCGCAATTGGGTTGACGTGGTTGGCGACCACCTATCAGATTATCGCGATTGCGTCCCGAGCATTCGCTGCCTATTACTTGCTGCAGTGTTTAGTCGCAATCACTGTGACGCAGTCCTGGCGTCGGCGTGTGAGTTTGACCGTGCTCGCGGGAATCCTGGCGTTCATTGTGATCTTCGCTGTCCCGGCGGAATAGCAGGATGCACGTCTACGCTTGCTGAAGAAGGTGCGCCCAAGAACCTTCTGTCATTGCTACAGCGTGTAATGTGCATTGCTAGGTATTTTGGTCGCGTGTCTTCCCGCTTTGCGACAGACGAACGATCATGTAGTATTCAAGATCTGCGTTTCCATAGGGTTGGGCAGATACAGTAGACATGAGTTTGACGAATTCGGCTTCGTTGCACGACTGCAGGGTGCAACGAAGTGGACAAGTTGGTGAAGAACCGAGGGGTGCGAAGAAGCGAATAAGCATCTTTGATCCGAAAGAGGAGGATCGACGTTGAAAAAGCAATTAGGTGTTGCAAGTGTCGTAACGCTGCTTGTTGTGACACTGTTCACCGTTTCTGCGTTAGCGACGGACGCTCAGATGTACTTCTCGTCCGACAAGAACGGACAGAACCGAGTGACGAACATTCAGGAAGGTGACGAAGTCTGGATTGTCGTCATCGACAACGACCAGAACATTGACTGCGATATCCGCGACAAGATGTCGCCGGATCTGAAGATCATGGATCCCAAGACCGGCGCCTACATCGTCTGGAACCGCAATGAAGCCTTCGATCCGGAGGACATCCAAGCGGACGACGATTATCTGGAAGAAACGGGCGCAGATACGGGTGTGTTCGTGTCCGTGCGCGCATTCCAGGTGGGGACCCGCGAAAGTTACGATGATCCGGCCCTGAGCACGCATGTGGTCGATCGTCCGAATGCCGGTGTGGTCGATGACTTCCAATGGGGTCACTACCTCTACATGGATGACGACGACGACACATTTGCTGACGATCGCCGTAGGTTGATCTACAACTATGGGTGGGCACCAGGTTATCAGGATGTTGGTGCAACTGCCGATGTTCCGTCCCAGATCGTGGCAGGAAGCGGCGAGAACTACATCATCGGCCGTTTCGAGAACATGAACACGCTGATCGGACTCTACCAGGACCCGAACGATGCGACGGATGTGGCGATCGGTCTCATGAAGATCATCGACACCGAAGCCAGCATCAGCTGGGACCAGGAGGTCTACAAGGACGCCAACACCTCGGCCTCGATCACGGTGGTGGACCCGGACGAGAACCTCAACTGCAACGAAGTTGAGTACGTCCCGGTGTTCATCATCATCAATCCC
>JANQGM010000025.1 GCA_028277345.1 Candidatus Bipolaricaulota bacterium
CCCTTCCGTACCATTCCTCACGCTCGGGTCGTTAGCTCAATGGTAGAGCAGCGGACTCTTAATCCGTTGGTTATAGGTTCAAGTCCTATACGACCCACAGATCGCTTTTCGGTCGGGTCGTTAGCTCAGTCGGCAGAGCACCTGACTTTTAATCAGGGAGTCACTGGTTCGAGTCCAGTACGACCCACAAGATTGAAGGATGAGCGGAGTAGCGCTTATACTTCGCTCGAACATCCGAAACCCTAGGTTCGAATGTTCGATTGGTCCCCATCATCTAGCGGCCTAGGATACCGGGTTTTCATCCCGGCGGCAGGGGTTCAAATCCCCTTGGGGACGCCAGAAACACTAACCCTTGCGGTCGTATCATCGATCGCTATAATGGGCGAGTAGCTCAGCTGGGAGAGCATCCGGCTTACATCCGGAAGGTCACAGGTTCGAGTCCTGTTTCGCCCACTGAGTCATAGATGGGGGCGTGGTCTAGCCAGGTTTAGGACGCTGGATTGTCACTCCAGAGATCGCCGGTTCAAATCCGGTCGTCCCCGCCAGTTGTGCCGAGGTAGCTCAGCCGGTAGAGCACCGCCCTGAAAAGGCGGGTGTCACCAGTTCAAATCTGGTCCTCGGCACCATTTATTTTCCCTCACGCATCGGATTCTGGACACGTGTCTCACAGAAAGCCCGTTCAGGTCATGACTTATGTGGGTAGTAGATTCTGTAGATGCCTATTCTTGCTAGTTACCCGGCACGTCTTCCTTCAAAGTCCTGTGGATAACGTTGTGGACAAGTCGTCCAAATCCGCTCATTTTACGGACTTCCTGTGGATAAACGACCGAAGAATGCCATTTCGCACTCCGTTCATCAGCAAAGTCCGTGCTAGGAAGGCGTTTTGACGACTTGTCCGTGTCTTTTCCCCAATGTTTTCCACAGCGTTTTCCCACATCCAAAAGCGCATACCACGGTTTTCCACAATGACAGCGTCGTGTGCCTTCCTCCCTCAAACCATGCTGCGCGGTCTCGCGAACCTCTCCTGTCTGGGCGACGCGCTACAAAGACAAACAGCGGACGCATGTCTCGACCGCGAGCATTTCTCTTCGGATCGGCCTTTTCTCGATGACCTCTCTCATGAGTGGACATGCGATCTTGCTTGACGCTCCCGGATCGGATTCGATAAGGTAGGCTTCCGAGGAGCGGTAGGCACACTTCGTTGCTCATTCTCTGGGGAGAGGGTGTTCGCATGTCCACAGCAGTCATTGCATCAGTTTGGGATTCTGTGCTTTCGAACTTGAAGTCCGAATTGTCCTATACGAGTTTCGAAACATGGTTCCAAGGGATCGTTCCCCTTTCATTGGCCGATCAATCCTTGACTATCGCTGTGCCGGATGCCTTTACCAAGGGCGGTCTTGATCGACGCTTCCGAAAGCGCATCGAAGATCTTGCGTCCGAGTCGTGCAATGAACCGATTTCGCTCGTGATCCAAGTGGCCGAAAAGGAGAGCGTCGAGCAAACGGAAAGCAACCTGGCTCATAACTCAGCGGCCATCTCCCTGAAACAGGATCGTCTATCCCTGAATGCGGAGTACACCTTTGATTCCTTTGTCCGCGGGAAAAACTGCGATCTGGCCTATTACGCATCCGAAGCCGTCGCAGAGAAACCGGGAGTGGCCTACAACCCCCTCTTCTTGTATGGAAATGTGGGGCTGGGAAAGACGCATCTTTTGCAGGCGATCGGAAACCATGTGCTTCAGGATTCCCCTGAAAGTTCCGTCGTCTACACGACATCCGAACGTTTTGCCATCGAGTTGATCAATTCCATCCGCAACAACACGACGGCTGCCTTTCGAAGCAAGTATCGCAAGATCGATGTGTTGCTGATTGACGACGTTCACTTCTTGGAGGGCAAGGAAGCAACTCAGGAGGAGTTGTTCCATACATTCAACGAACTGTATGGAGCCGAGAAGCAAATCGTGCTCTCCAGTGACCGTGCGCCGGATGACTTGTCCGGATTGCAAGATCGATTGGTTTCGCGATTCCGGTGGGGATTGGTCGCCGATATTCAGGTTCCGGATCTGGAAACGCGGATCGCCATCCTTCGTGAGAAGGCCGTCTCACGTGGACTTGATATCGACGTCAGTGTCTTGGAGCTCATTGCGACGCGCATTTCATCGAGTGTCCGCGCACTGGAAGGCGCCTTGAACAAGGTTTTGGCCTACGCCGACATGCAAGGGACGAAGTTGACGCCGCACACGCTCGAATCGATGTTGCCCAAAGAAGGGCAGCGGCCGAAGTTGACCATCCGTCACATCAAGGAAGAAGTCGCCGCGCGCCTTAACATGAAGCGCCAAGCACTTGAAGGCTCCAGCCGCAAGAAGGAAATCTCCCAGGCTCGGCATATTGCCATTTACCTGTCGCGAGAGTTGACCGATCACTCGTTCCCCGCCATTGGACGTGAGTTCGGCAATCGGGATCACACCACCGTGATGCACTCCTATGTCCGCGTTCAAGCCATGTTGGAAGAAACGCCCCTGCTGCATTCAGAGATCAACGAGATCAAAGAATCGCTGGCCACCCAATACGCCATCCTTCGCTAGTCGCATGGCCCCTTCCTTTCCAAACCAAAGTGCCGTTGTAGGCCAACCTCTGGGGATAACCTGAGGAGAACGGCCCTGGGGATGTGGACAATTGCTGGTGAAAAATGAACCGGTGTTTTCAACAGACGTTATCCACAGAACCGATGTAAACGTCCCCACGTTTTCCGCAGATGTGGGAGCGGGGAGTCCTCGCTAAAAGGGTGGTTGCGCCAAGAGGGGGAGTTATCCACACGACTACTACAACTACTATATAAGGAACCTTTTGAAGATCATTTTCGGTTGTTACTGGTCACTCAGAACTTTTCCGTGGAAAAGCATCAATTGAAGCCCCTTTGCTTGCCGACTAGAATAGGGCCCTTATGTCCCGAGTGAAAAGCACCACCATTATTGCTGTCTATTCGGAATCCGAGCGCACAGCCGTTGTTGCCAGCGACGGACAAGCCACGCTTGATACCACGATCATCAAAAAGGGGACCAAGAAGGTTTACCGGCTTCACGACGAGACCGTGCTTGTCGGCTTCGCCGGTGCAACAGCGGACTGCCTTGCTTTGCTTGAGAAGTTCGAAGGCAAGCTTAAGAAATATGATGGCCAGCTTCGCCGTTCAGCCGTTGAGTTGACCAAGGAGTGGCGCACGGACCGCATGTTACGACATCTTGAAGCCGTCATTGTCGCAGCCTCCAAAGAAGGATTACTTATGATCTCTGGTGTTGGCGATGTGCTTGAACCTGACGGAGGCATCATTGGCATCGGATCCGGTGGCGCCTATGCACTCGCTGCCGCCAAGGGCCTTCGCGCGGCATCCGACTCGATTGCGCCTGAGGAAACGGCCCGCCATGCCCTGCAGATCGCCGCGGAAATTGATATCTATACGAACGATCAGATCACCTTGGAAAAAATCCACTGGTAAAGGATCCCATGTCCCAACTTGTCGAAGTCTCTCAATCTCAGCTGGATGGGTTGACGCCTCGTCAGATCGTCTCTGAGCTGGATAAGTACATCGTCGGTCAGGCCGCAGCCAAGAAATCCGTGGCCATCGCGCTGAGAAATCGCATGCGAAGGCAATTCGTCGACGACGAAATCCGCGCGGAGATCAAACCGAAGAACATCCTCATGATCGGTGCCACCGGTGTCGGGAAAACCGAGATTTCCCGTCGTCTGGCTCGGCTGACGACCTGTCCCTTTGTCAAGGTCGAGGCCACCAAGTTCACGGAAGTGGGTTATGTGGGGCGCGATGTTGAATCCATGGTCCGCGACTTGGTGGATATCTCTATCGATATGGTCCGCGAGGAAGAGATCCTTCGGGTGGAAGAAGAAGCCGAGCGCTTGGTCACCGAGGAGATCCTCGACGCCCTGTTGCCGGCGGGTCATAGCTCATCAGAGGACGAAGAAGGCGGTTCGTCTCTATCAGAGAAGACCTCGACAACCCGCGAGAAGCTTCGAGAGAAGTTGGAGGCGGGGGAGTTGGAAGAGCGTTACATCGAAGTTCTCGTGGAAGAAGCCGTCAATCCGCAAGTTGAGGTCTTCTCCCAGGACGGGATCGATCAGATGGGAATCGATATGGGCAGCGTGCTCTCCGAATTGCTTCCCAGCTCTAAGAAGAAACGGAAAATGCGCATCCGCGAAGCGCGGGCCATTTTGTTCGAGCAAGTGCTGGATTTGCTGATCAATATGGATGACGTGCGACAAGCCGGTCTGCAATTGGCCGAAGAGATGGGCATCATCTTTCTTGACGAGTTGGATAAGGTGGCGGCAGGAGGGCGGGAGGAAACCGGCGGGCCCGGTGTCTCCCGGCAAGGCGTACAGCGTGATCTTCTTCCCCTGCTCGAAGGAACCGCCGTGCGAACGCGGTATGGAACCGTCAGCACGGAGAACGTTCTATTCATCGCTGCGGGCGCCTTTAACATGTCGAAGCCCTCGGACTTGATTCCCGAACTGCAGGGGCGGTTGCCGATTCGTGTGGAATTGGACAATCTGACGGCCGCTGACTTCCGGCGCATCCTCTGTGAACCCAAGGATGCCCTTGTCACGCAATACCGCGCGCTGATGGAGACCGAAGCCGTTTCCCTTACGGTGTCCGAGGATGCGATCGAGGCGATTGCCAACATCGCGTACGAATTGAACCAAACGACGGAGAACATTGGCGCGCGGCGACTGACCACGGTGATGGAACGTCTGATGGAAGACATTTCCTACGACGCCGATCAGCTTCGCGGTCAGACCGTGGTGATCGACAAGGCCTACGTCGAAGAGCATCTCCAGAACATCGTGGAGGACCCCGACCTCTCGAGGTACATCCTGTAGGGGACTCCCGGTTTCGTGGTAAAATCGGATTAGATGAAGTGACGCATTGGAGGACGTGAAATGATCCAGATCTCTTTACCGGATGGATCGGTCAAGGAGGTCGCTGCGGGAACCACCATTCTCGATGTGGTGGAGAGCATCGGCCCCCGGTTGGCCCAAGCCGCGGTGTGCGCGGTGGTGGACGGAGAACTCAAAGACGTACGCGACCCCCTGACGCAAAGCGGTTCGCTGACGGTCCTCACGAAAGAGGACCCACGCGTCCTGGAGACGCTTCGCCATACGACGTCGCACATCATGGCCCAAGCGGTAAAGCGGCTGTTCCCGGATGCCAAGCTCGGCATCGGACCGGCCATTGCCGAGGGCTTCTACTATGATCTGGAGCTTGCCAAACCGCTGGCTGATGAGGATTTAACTCGCATCTTCGATGAGATGAAGGCGATCATCAAAGAGGATCTCGCTATCCAGAGAAAAGAACTGCCCGTCGATGAGGCGCGTGCGTTGCTTCGTGCACAAGACGAGACCTTCAAGCTTGAGCTGCTCGATGAACTTGATGCGCTCGATGGCGAGACCATCTCCTTCTTTGAACAAGGCGAGTTTGTCGATCTGTGCCGCGGCCCGCATTTGCAATCCACCGGCAAGGTCAACGTCGAAGCCATCAAGTTGCTTTCGGTCGCCGGCGCCTATTGGCGTGGGGATGAGAACCGCCCTATGCTCCAGCGCATCTACGGCACGGCCTGGGAAAAGCCGGCGGATCTGGAAGCGTACGAATGGCGGCAAGACGAAGCGGCCAAGCGCGATCACCGCAAGTTGGGTAAGGAACTGGATCTATTTAGCATCCATGAAGAGGGTGGCGCGGGCCTCGTCTGCTGGCATCCCCGAGGCGCCCGTCTGAAGCGGACGATCGAAGAATTCTGGTATCAACAGCACGATCTCGGTGGGTACGAGATCGTGGCCACGCCTCATATCGGCAAGGCGCAACTGTGGTCGATCTCCGGACATCTCGATTTCTATCGTGAGGGCATGTATTCGCCGATGGATATCGATGGCGTGGATTACTTCATCAAACCGATGAACTGTCCGTACCAGATCCTGATCTACAAGACCAAGGTGCATTCCTACCGCGAACTCCCTTTACGAATGGCGGAGATGGGCACCGTCTATCGCTACGAACGATCCGGCGTCTTGCATGGGCTGATGCGCGTTCGCGGTTTCACGATCGACGATGCGCATATCATCTGCCGTCCCGATCAGGTCGATGACGAGATCCGCCGCGTGTACGAATTCAGCATGAACATGCTGATGGCGTTTGGATTTGAGACCTTCGACATCTATCTGTCCACACGGCCTCATGAAGGCAAGGCGGTTGGCGATCCCGAGCAATGGGAGCAGGCAACTGACGCCTTGAGGGCGGCGCTGGATGAGCGGGGCCTTCCCTACCAGGTGGATGAAGGCGGAGGCGCCTTCTACGGCCCGAAGATCGACATCAAGGTCAAGGATTCGCTTGGGCGCTCCTGGCAGTGTTCGACGATCCAATTCGACTTCAACCTGCCGAATCGGTTTGACATGACCTACATCGCCGAAGATGGAAAGGAGCATCGGCCCTTTATGGTGCATCGGGCGCTGCTCGGCAGCCTCGAACGGTTTATCGGGTGCCTCATTGAACACTACGGCGGCGCCTTCCCGGTCTGGCTGTCTCCTGTCCAAGTGAATGTCATTCCCATTGCCGATCGGCACGTCGAGTTCGCTCGGCGCGTGGCCGATCGCATGAAGGCGGCGGGACTCCGCGTGACGGTCAATGAAACGTCGGAGCGCATGAATGCCAAGATCCGGGACGCCCAGCTCCAGAAGATTCCCTACATGCTTGTGGTGGGAGACCGGGAGCAGGAAGCCGATGCGGTGTCCGTTCGCTTGCGAACCGAGGAAGATCTCGGCGCCAAGCCGGTCAGCGAGGTCATCGACCTCATCCGCTCGAAGATCGAGGCCAAAACGCAAGATCTCGCATGAGGTGATCCGATGGTGGAATGGGCGCTTCTCTGGAGAATCCTGATTGCCGCCGGATTGTCCGCGATTATTGGGATTGAACGAGAGTTCCACGGCCGACCGGCCGGCCTGCGCACGCATCTGCTTGTGGGCAGCGGCGCGGCGCTGGTCATTGTGGCGCTTCAAGCCGCATGGGCGCTGTCATCCCAGGCGGCGGCAGGGTTGCCGACCGAAATCGGGCGGCTGGCTGCCGGAATCATCACGGGCATCGGTTTCTTGGGGGCGGGCACCATCATCAAGGTTGGCGATTGGGTTCGCGGCCTGACCACGGCGGCGTCGTTGTGGTTCGTCGCCACCCTTGGCATCGCCGCCGGCCTGGGCGCGTGGTTGATCGCCGTCGCGGGTGGCGTCGTCGGCATCGCCATCCTTGCTGTCGTTGACCCGCTGGCATCGAAGATCCCCAGCCGCATGTATCAGATGATGCGGATTACGGTCGAAGCCTCTCGTCAGAAAGAGGTTCAGGAGCAGCTGGGCAGTTGCTGCTTCGATGAGAAGACGCGGGCGACGTTGGTTAACTGGGAATGGGATTCCACCCTCCAGCGAGTCACCTTGACCTATCGCGTTCGACAACGCGGGGTTCCCGACCTCCAACGGATCGCGGAACGCGCCTCATCCATCGATGGCGTCCTTGAAACGCAGATGACGCTCTAGCTTGCCGCGCGCTTGAGGTTCTCGACCAGATCGAGCGCCTCCCAAGGGGCGTCGATATCGGCCCTCCCGAAGTGCCCATAGGCTGAGAACGGTTCGTACATCGGACGTTTGAGATCAAATCGATCGATGATGGCGCCTGGACGGAAGTCGAAGATGCGCAAGACGGCCTCTCGAATCCGATCATCGGGAAGCGTTCCCGTGCCTTGAGAATCAATGTTGACGGCCAAGGGCGCGGCACGTCCGATGGCGTAGGCCACTTGAACCTCGACCTTCGATGCAAGTCCGGCGGCCACGATGTGTTTGGCGACGTAACGAGACATGTAGGAGCCGGATCGATCGACCTTGGTCGGATCCTTTCCCGAGAAGGCGCCGCCACCATGGGAGCCGAAGCCCCCATAGGTGTCGACGATGATCTTGCGTCCCGTGACACCGGCATCAGAAGCGGGACCTCCAATGACGAATCGCCCTGACGAGTTGATCAAGACGTGCGTGTTCTCGTCCAGCCAATGGCCCAAGACGGGACGAACGACGTGTTCGGTCAGGGCGTTGCGAATCTCCTCGTTCTCCACATCCGGGTCATGTTGTGCCGCGAGGAGCACTGTGTTGGCGCGAATCGGACGGTCGCCTTCGTATTCGATGGTGACCTGAGATTTTCCATCCGGTCTAAGGAAGTCGATGCTGCCGCTCTTTCGCACATCCGTCAAGCGTTGTGTCAGCCGATGCGCCAAGTGAATGGGAAGCGGCATGAAATCGTCGGTGTCCGATCGGGCGTATCCGAACATCATGCCTTGGTCTCCGGCGCCGATGATATCGTAGGGATCCGCGGAGTGGTCGAGACGAACCTCAGAAGCATGGTCGACGGCAGAGGCGATGTCCGAGGATTGTTCCTTAATGGCCGAAAGGACGGAACAGTCCTCGTAGTGAAACCCCAAGCCGGGTTTGTCGTATCCGATCGCGTGCAGCACGCGGCGTGCGACTGAGGGAACGTCCACGTACGTCGATGTCGTGATTTCTCCGCCGACAAGAACGAGCCCGGTGGTTAAGAAGGTTTCGCAAGCGACATGTGCATCCGGGTCGTCTTTCAGAATGGAGTCAAGAACCGAATCCGAGATCCGATCGGCGATCTTGTCCGGATGTCCTTCGGTAACGGATTCCGATGTGAGGTACGTTCGCTTCATGGGCCCTCCCTGGGGACGCGTTGAATTGGGGCGCTCAAGACTACAGGTCGCCTTGGTTCGGATCAAGCGTCGGCGAAGAGTCGGCTAAACTGTGCGGGACGAAGGGAAGCGATCATGGAGATTCATCACGTGGGCCGGGTGTCCTCTACTCAGGACGTTGCCAGGCAACGGTGGGCCGAAGGGAGCATGCAGCTCGGGGATGCCATACTCGCAGAAGCACAGTCTTCAGGGCGAGGACGCTTCGGACGGACGTGGCTTTCTCCGGCAGGCGGGCTCTACGCGACGTACATCATGCCGGTCGACCCCCTTCTCTCGCTACGAGCCGGGGTTGCGGTGGCCCGTGCGCTTCGTGACCTCGGTGTCCCCGCAGCGCTGAAGTGGCCGAACGACGTTCTCATACGGAACAAAAAGGTCGCCGGGATCCTCATCGAGGCGATGGATGCGGCAGCCTTCGTCGGGATCGGATTGAATCTGACGGAATCGCCGCTGGAAACGGCGACGCATCTTGCCGCTGAAGGCGCGGCGACGGACCGGCAGCCGCTCACTGAACGAGTTGGGAAAAACCTCTTCCAGAATGCAGCGCCGTCCGATGTGTTGGCGGCGTATCGAACGTTCTGTGCCACTCTAGGACAGAATGTTCGTATCCTACGAACGGGAAATCCTCCGTGGGAAGGAACGGCTGAGGCGATCGACGGCCACGGGCGGTTGCTGGTTCGTACGGCTGAGGGACTTGTAACGCTGGCTTCAGGAGAATGTCACCATCTTCGCCCCGGCCGAAGCATTGATCCCTCGGGCGTGAGCGGATAAGTTGGACTGTGTTGAAGGAAGAGACCGAGGGAGATGATGACATGAGTTCGATGATCGAACAGGCGATCCAACTTGAGGTGCGCGCTGAAGCCAACTACAGACAGGGCGCCGAGCGGACGAATGATGCCAGCGCGGCCAAGATTCTGCAGCTGCTGGCCGACGAGGAGAAGGAGCATGCACGGATTCTGAGCACGCTCTCGGATCCCGGAGTCGAACCCCCCGCCACCCTGCTGGATGCGGCGAAACAATGGATTCGTGGCGCCGTTGAGGGTGGACTTCCCTCCCTATCTCCGGATACTGGACTTCTGGGCGTGTTGCGGCGCGCCCTGGACATCGAACGCGCGACCGAGACGTTTTATCGAGAACAAGGCTCACGTTCCTCGGATGCAGCCACACAGCAGCTCTTCGAGAAACTCGCGGGGCTTGAACACACGCACTATGCGTTCATCAGCTCACTGATCGAGTATTACGATCGTCCGTCCGAGTGGATCGAGAACGCGGAATTCGGCCTCCGAGACGAGTACTGAAACACCCCGACATGCCCAACCTAAGCGATCGAGCTTGCGTCTCGTTTAGATCGAAACGCAAGCCCGATTGGCTAAACGTAGGCGGAAATTCCCATCAGGAGATGGAGGGTTCCCAACACAAGGGCCAGGAACCCCAAGTATCGATGGGTCTTCATCGGCAGGCGACGAAGGGCCACAATTCGCCGCCGTCCCAGGGCCAGGCTCGCGGCTACGAGTAGGACACCATAGGTCGCAAATCCAACCAAGGCGATCATCGGAAACGGACCCCAATACACGCCGTACGCCAGATCTCGAAACAAATCCATCGTGCCTCCTAGTCCAGGACGATCGATGCCGTTGAACGTTCGGAATGACGCGATCTCAAGGAATCGTTCGAGCGGTGATAGGCGAGAATGATCGTCACCTCGGATCCAGGAGTCAGCGCTTTGTCATCCTCATCTCCGGAATCAAGAGGAATGACAAACTCCAGAACCGAACGCCCCTCACCTTCGGAACCGGCGGCTTGGATGATATTGTCGACATCATCCAATGCGTGTGCGGTTGGCGAGGTTCCGATGTGATCCTCGATCGTTAGCTCGCCATCGGAGATCCCGGCAATGATGATGTTGGCGCCAAGCATCATCCGTTCAGGCTCAAATCCGATCGACAACCATCCCGTTCCCGGTGAGACAAGGCCGATGTAGAGGAGGGTGTCGTCATTGAACCAATACACGGTCATTCCCGTTTCATCATCCAGCAACTCGTGCGCGTACTCGCCTTCTTCAATGACCCCGTCACTGGAGGGCGGCCATCCGATATCCGTAAACATCGTGCTGTGAACGAACGTGAGCATGCCGTCCGCCTGAACATTGGGAAGATCGATTCGCCACGCGTGATCGACGGGTGGGGCGTCGTACAGCCCGTTTCCATTGTGATCGGAGAAGAAGTCGATGTGATAGGAGACGCCTTCAAGAAGCCCTGAAACCGCCAATTCGAACGATCCGGAGAGGATCTCGGGGACCGCCAACCGGGAGATTTCGGCGCCGCGATCGACATCGATCACGCGCAAGAAGAAGGCTTGACCGACATGGGGACCCATCTCTCTAAACTTCAACTCAAGCGATACATCGGCGACGGCGGAAAGCGACAACAAGCCCACAGCCAATAGTCCCAACCAGAGTCCCTGCTTTCTCAATCTGTGGCTCATTGGCCACCTCCTTATGATGATCCAGATTCGATTCCACGTGCCTTTCAGCATAGGATGAGGGCGTGAAGGGGTCAAAGATGTCCTGTGTGCTTCCCATGGAGGCGAGGACAAAAAAGGAGCGAGCGTGAATCTTGGCATTCGCGGAAAGACGGCCGTGGTGGGCGGCGCAAGCCGTGGACTGGGGCGCGCCGTTTGCGATTCCCTGGCAGCCGAGGGTGTGAATCTTGTGATGGTCGCGCGCAGTTCGGAGCCACTGGAGGCGGCGGCCCGGCAGATCGAATCGACGCATGCGGTCGAGGTGCTTCCCATTGCCGCCGATTTGAGCCGCGGCGAGGCGATTGGGCGTCTTTTTGAGATGGCGAGCCGTCGGTTTGAGACCGTTGACATCCTGGTTCACAACACCGGAGGACCTCCGCCTGGCGGCTTTCTCGATCATGACGATGGCGCATGGACGCGGGCCTATGAGCTGTTGCTTCTTTCGGTGGTTCGGATGGTTCGGGGCGTGCTCCCAGGAATGGTGGAGCGCGGCTGGGGACGCATCCTGATCAACACCTCGTTTACGGTGAAAGAGCCGGCGCCGGGGCTCATCCTGTCCAATGTCTTTCGAACCGGCGTGATGGCCTTGTCCAAAACGTTGTCACGGGAAGTCGCTGGAAAGGGAATCACTGTGAACACGGTCTGTCCAGGCGCTTTCGCCACCAAGAGATTGGATTCTATCTTCACCGCTCAGGCACAGGAGCGGGGCACGAAAGTTGAAACCATTCGGCAAGAGTGGATCGATCGGATCCCTGTAGGACGGATTCTCGAACCCCATGAGTTGGGGGACCTTGTTGCCTTCTTGTCCTCGGAGCTCGCGAGTGGAATGACTGGCGGCTGTTTCCCCATCGAAGGAGGGATGTTGCACGGGGTGTTCTAATCCGATGGAAAATGACGGCAACGTTTCCCGTTTAGCCTGCTCGGGGCTCCTTCACCGGCTTCAAGACGGACGGGGCTCAAGAAGGTGGGTTGGATTCGGCGAGAGGGAAACGGTTCCAGCCCACGACGGACTCGAGAGGATCACGTTGGCGCGCGGAGCGCTCATCCTGACGATGCTTCTCGGAGAGAAGGGTGTGGTCGTCTGACGGGAAGCCGAGCACGACGAGCGCGAGCACGGCGTACGCCTCGGGTACGCGCAGAAGAGGCTTGATGGGGGCTTGGCGGTACCCGGCGATCGGATGGGCGATGAGTCCCAACTCGGTCGCTTGCAGCATGAGATTCATGGCCGCCATTCCGCAGCCGAAGGCATGGTACTCGCGGCCATCGGGAATTTGACAGTCGAGATCGGATTTCGAGGTAATGGCGATGATGCATGGACTTGGCTCCGCCCAATAGTTGCCGGCGCTCAGGTGTTCCTTGAGTTGGGACAACTCAGGCTCAGCGTTCACAACAATGAACCGCCAAGGCTGATTGTTCGCACACGAGGGGGCCAGGTGAGCGGCATGAAGCAGGGTTGTCAGGTCAGATCGGGGGATTGGCTGATCCGAAAGGGCTCGATGGGCGCGACGTCGGTCGATGGGCGCAAGAACCTCATGAGACATGTTACTCCTTCAAATGCGCGCCGGCTTGTGAAACGGTTGCCGGCGCGCGGTTAGACCTAGGACGCGATTAGACGTCCACGATGTGCATGGGAACATCGCAGCACACGAGCGTGCCGGCTCCCGAGATCGTGACGGAAACTTCTTGGCCGCATAGATCGCAAACGTACGTCTTGCCGACCTCAGCCATCATTCCTCCTTTGCATCCCATGTTCTGACCTACTCCCTCTTTTGAGGAAGTAGGCTGATTCGAATCTACTCCTGAGCTAGAGCGAGAGAGAAGATTCCCAGAGGCCGTGGATATTGCAATATTCGACGGCGATGAGTTCGGACAATCCGTCTGTGTTGACATGCGCGATCACGGTTGGAACGCCGAACGTCGGCCCGAGGTCGAAGGTTGCGATATGGACGGCAACGCCGTTTTTCACGCCGAACAGAGCAACCCACTTGATATGGTGCTCAAGCGTGTTGGGATGCGCAACGTCCTTTCCCACGGTGATCTTGACGGCGTTCTTGCAGCATTCGTTGCACTCGATGAGTTCGATCACCGGGACGTGCTTTTCCTTACCTTCTTGAGATGCGCCTTTGATGAGTTCTCCAAGCGTCATGTGTCCTCCTGTGTTCCTTGTGGGGCTATACATTTACATTCAGGTCGCCCAGCGTCTGAATAACCTCTTCAAAATCCGGATCTTCTCCGATGGGATACACCTTGATCCACCGGACGATGCCATCAGGATCGATAATGATGTTGGCGCGTTCGGAGATGCCGTCCTCTTCACGGAAGATTCCGAATGCGCGCGCCACCGCTCCGTGGGGCCAGAAGTCGGCCAGAAGCGGCGTCCGCTCGACGTTCATGGATTTGGCCCATGCCGTTTTGCAGGGGACCGAATCCACGCTTAGTCCGAAGGCGGACGTGTTGAGTTCGGCAAACCGTTCGGTGTTCATCTCCAACGCTTCCATCTGCCGTACACACACGCCCGTCCACGCCAGCGGATGGAAAGACAACAACACGTTCTTTCCGCGCAAGCCAGCGAGCGAGTGCTCCTTACCGTTCTGGTCTTTCAGGACAAAGTCAGGCGCGGATGCGCCGACGACGATTCGTTCCACATTGCTCCTTTCTTAGGATGCCGGGGAAATGCGCATCCGTTCCACGCGGGATTCGATCACGGTCCGTTCAATCGTGGTAAGTTTGAATAGGGCCTTCTCTTGTCTCTCAATTAGATGGTCTTCGCCGAAGACGGGGCGAGATTCCCGCTCGTACAACACGCCGATGGGAAATCGATCCGGCGCCTCCAAGGCAAGGTCGATGGCGCGAGAACGATCGGACACATCGTGATCGTCCGGAATGGGCACGGCGCGCTCCCGATACCAGTCCACGGGGTGATTCCCCCACGTGATGCACGGCTGAAGGATGTCCACGAATGCCAGGCCGCGATGGGCGATGGCGCGTTGAAGAATGGCCGTCAGCCCGGGGATATCGCCGGCGAATCCGCGGGCGACGAATGGACACTCATGCACGATGGCTGTCGCCAACATCTGAGCCGGATCCGTCTTAACGCCATCAAACTGCATCCGCGTCTTCTCGCCTCGGCGTGTTGTGGGAGAGCCCTGTCCTTTGGTCAGGGCATAGATCTGATTGTCGTGAACCAGGACGGTGATGTCCGGGTTTCGACGAAACGCGTGCAACAGATGGTTCCCTCCCTCTCCATAAATGCAGCCGTCGCCGGACGTGACGATGGTCTTGAGTTCGGGATTCGCCAATTGGATGCCGATTGCAGCGGGGATTCCACGGCCGTGCAGTCCGTTGAAGACATGGGCGGCAACGTAATGGGGCGTCTTGGCCGCCTGCCCGATGCCGGAGACGAGGCACACGCGGTGAGGCGGCAGATCGAGCGCGCCAAGGGCGCGCTTTAGCGCCGTTTGAATGCCAAAGTTTGGGCATCCGGGACACCACTGATTCTCAGCCTGCGTTCGGTACGTCTCTGTCGGGATCATGAATCCACCTCCTCATGGGGCGTTCCGAGCGCGCGGATGATGGCATTGGCATCGATGGGAATGCCGTCGTATCGTTCGATCTTCCCGGCCAGCTGCAGGTTCCATTCCGTTTCGATGAGGCGCGAGAATTGCCCGGTGGCATTGCCCTCAACGCTCCAATAGCTTGACGAATTGGGCAACGTGAGCGTAGGCAGTGGCCAAAGCTCGGCGACGTGAAGCGCTCCGACGCGTTCTCCCTGGTCACGCAATCGGTCCACGGCTTCATGAACGGCCCCACGCGTTGAGCCCCAACTGAGCAGCACGGTCTCTGCGTCTTCGGTGCGATAGGGAGTAGGAAGCTTCATCTCTCGCTGGAGACGCCGTAGCTTTTCCAGACGCTTCTCAACCATGGCCGGACGAGTCACAGCCAGGTCTTCCGTAATATGGCCGTCTTCGGTGTGTTCATCCGAATCGATGCGCACGAGATGGTCCGACTGCCCAAGCGCCAAGCGTGGAGAGACGCCGTCTTCGGTGAACGCGTACCTCTGGTAGGCCTCGATCGATGCTGGATCGGCGAGCCCGGACGCAATCGCAGCCTTTGGGATCATGAGATCTTGGAGAGAGAAATGACTGTCCGCAAGGAATTGATCTGTCAGCAGGATGACGGGCATTTGGAATCGCTCGGCGAGATCAAAGGCTCGCCGCGTCAGATCGACGGCCTCTTGGGGGTCGGATGGCGCGAGCACGGCACGCGGGAATTCTCCATGACCGCCGTAAATGGCGAAGTTCAGATCCTCTTGCGCCGTTCGCGTTGGGAGTCCGGTGGCCGGTCCGGGACGTTGGGCGATCACGATCACCAACGGAGTCTCTGTCATTCCTGCCAAGCTCACACCCTCGGTCATGAGGGCAAACCCGCCGCCCGACGTCGCCGTCATGGCGCGTGCTCCGGCGGCGGACGCACCCAGCGACACGTTGATGGCGGCGATTTCGTCTTCCGCTTGAACGACGAATACACCCAGTTCGGGATCCTTGGCAAACGCTGTCATGATACCGGTTGCCGGAGACATCGGATAGGCGGCCATGAAGCGGCATCCCACGGCGGCGGCAGCCAATGGAATGACCTCATGAACGCCTGCCAGAAGGTGCGATTCATCGGAGGGCTCCAAGCTGTCGCTGAGTCCTGGATGATCGGCAACGGCGCGCATTCCGATCTCAAGTGCGGATAGATTACGATCGAGGGCCTCTGCAGAAAGCTTCGAGAACCGCGTACGAAGTACGCCACTCAGAATGTCTGAGGGGATGCCAAGAACGGCGCCCAATGCGCCGGCGGCAATGGCGTTGGCATAGATCGGCAAGTCGAAGTGCTCTTTCGCCAGTGCTTGAAAGGGAATGGCGCTCCCTTCGCCATCTGGAGACAGTTCTCCCAGTCTGAGGCACGTTGCCTCCGCTGCATCGCTGTAGTGCTCGGCCACGTGCGCGTTGAGAGAAAGGATGACGTCCGCGGAGTGGCGAGGTGCATTCGGTCCATTGGCGCGGATTCGGTACGAGCTATTGCCTCCCCGGATGCGGGATTCGTAGTCCTTTGTTGTGAAGACACGAATCCCCATCTGCAGGAAGGCGTGAGACACGACATCGCCGATGGTTTGAATTCCTTCTCCAGCAGCGCCGACGATGTAGATGCTCAGGTCGCTCATGTTAGTCTCCTGATTCAAGCCCCTTGTGGCGCGTGACGATCTCGTCGGCCAAGGCGTCCAAGGCAGAGAAGACGTCCTTCGTCGGCGCTCCCTTGGTAAAGACGGGTTGCATCCAATCTGCTTTCAAGGTTTCGCACAGAGCTTTGGTCTTCTCGGCAGCCTTTCCCGCCCAGCCGTAGGAGCCGATGACGGCGGCATTCTTCAGTTTGGGCCGAAGCGCCGCCGTTAGATAGGCGGCTAGGACGATGCTGGGGTGGGGACCGACAAGAACGGTCGGCGTCCCGAAAACCACGGTGGCGGCATCGACCAGGTGAATGGCGTACTCGCCCAAATCCGTCTTGGACATATGGAACGAGTGCACGTGGACGCCGCGGTCGTTCAAGGCTTCGATCATGTAATCGACCATGATCGCGGTCGAATCGTGCATCGAGGTATATGGAATCACGACCAAGTTCTTGGGCTCGTCATTCACCCAGTGATGATAGGCATTGAGAATCCACTGCGGTTGGTCGTGTACCGGACCGTGGCTGGGGCCGATAACCTCGATGGCGTAATTGTCCAGGCGCTTCAGGTGCCCTTTGATGAGGCCGGCGAACGGCATCATGATCTCTGCGTAATAACGCTTGGCGGGCTCGCAGACCTTGGACCCATCGCCTGAGAACAGATCGTCTGTCGCCAAGTGAGAGCCAAAGAGATCGCAGGTGAAAAGCACCTTCTCTTCTCTAAGATAGGTCAGCATCGTTTCCGGCCAATGCACCCACGGCGCATGCAGAAACTCAAGGGTCCAGTTTCCCAACGAAAGGGTCTCTCCATCGTCGACCGCCCGAATCCGATCCGCCGGAATTCCCAAGTGGTCTTCGATCATCGACACGGCCTTGGGGCTGGCCAGCACTTGCGCATCGGGATACTTCTCAAGCACGAGCGGCGCCGAACCCGAATGATCTTGTTCCACATGCTGGATAATGAGGTAGTCAATGTGCTCGACATCTGCTAATTGGGCGAAAAGAGCATCCGTCTTAGCCGGATCCGCGGTATCGATCAGCACGGTCTTCTCGCTGCCGCGGACGAGGTAGGCATTGTAGCTAGTGCCCTCGGGGAGGGGGATCAATTCGTCGAACAGTCTCCGCTCCCAGTCGATGGCTCCCATCCACTCAATCCCCGGCCGAATTTCTCTTGCTTTCACATTTCCTCCTCAGCACCTGGTTTGCTTCAACCTACAATTCTTTTGTGGAGAAAGGGCGGTTTTTTGCCCTTTCTCCGATGAACCCGAAGGTTCACGCCTTCTCAAAGAACTCTTTTCCAACGCCGCACTCCGGACACACCCAGTCGTCCGGAAGATTTTCAAATGCGGTTCCCGCAGCGATGTTGTTCGTGGGGTCGCCAACAGCCGGATCGTAGATATAGCCACACACCGTACATACCCATTTTTCCATGTCTAACTCCTTTCCTTGCGGAGGTTCTTTCGATACTCGTTGTACGTCAAGGGTTCGCCTGTTTCGCGAGTTCCCGCACAATCGACGGAAGCCACAAAGAGCGAATGCGTTCCCAAATTCACGGTCATTTCAGGAACGACGGTGCAATCGTACGTTGCGACAGCATCCGGCAAAAACGGGATTCCTTGTGCATTGACGTCATAGGGGAACCCATCGAATTTGTCGACATCTCGGCCTGACTGGAACCCGAACCGGCGAACGACCTCACCACACGTTGGGTTCTCTCGATCGAGAACGCTGACGCAAAACCGGCCCGTGTCACAAATCATATCATGCGTCAATGACCTATTCCCCACCCCGACCACGATTCGCGGCGGCGCATTGGTGACCTGCATCAAGGCATCGATACACTGACCGTTCAGCTTCGAGTCGTGCTTCGCGGTCAGAATGTAAAGACCATGCGTGACCTGGAACAAGGCGATGTTGATGGGGCCCGGCTCGGTCACGTAGTTGAATGCCATCCTGTTCCTTTCTAGATCGTTTCGCCGGGAGGGAGGATCGCGCCTGGGACGCGTTGCTCCAATTCGCGATCCGCCATCAGCAGTCCAGGACCTTGCTCTCCGGCAATGTTCAGCAAATCGAGGACCTTATTGACGGAGTCTTCTTCCTCCACCTGCTCTTCAATGAACCACTGCAGCATGATCCCGGCAGCTCGATCGTTCTCATCGTCCGCGAGTTTCGCCAAATCGTTGATCTTTCCGGTGATGAATTGCTCGTGCTTCAAGGCCGCGTTGAATGCGTCTCTTGGAGAGTTCCATTCGTGATCCGGTTGGTCAAGCGCGTACAACTCGATTCGTCCTCCACGCTCGTTGATGTGATTGAAAAACCGCAGGGCGTGTCCGAACTCTTCCTGCGCCTGCGCCTTCATCCAATGCGCCATTCCATCCAGGCCTTTGGAGTGGAAATAGGCGGCCATGGAGAAATAGAGATAGGCGGAAAACGTCTCGTGCTGAATCTGCTGGTTCATGGCATCTTGCATTCGTTGGCTAATCATGACTCACCTCATCCATGGGAGAAATCATCGATTTTGAGATGTTTCTCATGCTTTTGATTCAGGTCACGGCACAGCTTATCACGGACCCTAGGGCGCCGCCTACGTGCTCACCGTGACTTGTTCCGATCGGAGGAACTTCTGCAACAGAAGCTCCTCCAGCATCGGATAGGTCGGGTCGCTACCAGTTTTCGCCCAACAACTCAAAGTGGGCTTGCTGGTGGGCGCAGGCCGGACACAGGCCGGGCGCCGCGGTGCCTTCATGCAGGTATCCGCAGTTTCGGCAGCGCCAAACAACAGCATTTGGCTTAGAGAACACGGCGTCGTTTTCGATGTTGGCGATCAGCCCGAGATAGCGCTTCTCATGTTGCTTCTCGGCGACGGCGATGGCCTCGAAAACAGAGGCAATCTCAGGAAAGCCTTCCTCACGAGCGACGTTCGCGAATTCGGGATACATGATCGTCCACTCGTAATTCTCTCCGCCTGCGCCGGCCTTTAAGTTCTCCAACGTGGACCCGATGACTCCGGCAGGAAAGGCAGCGGTCACTTCGACCTCTCCGCCTTCGAGGAACTTGAACAAGCGTTTGGCGTGTTCGCGTTCCTGATCTGCGGTTTCCTCGAAGATATGCTGCATCTGCACGTAGCCTTCCTTCTTCGCTTTCGATGCGAAGTAGGTGTAGCGGTTTCGGGCCTGCGATTCACCGGCGAACGCCGTCAACAGGTTCTTTTCCGTCTTCGTTCCCTTGAGGTTCATTTGTGCGTCATCCTCCTTCGGATTTCTTGTGTCTAGTTCTGACAACTCGTACAGTAATAGGTGGATCGGCCACCTTGTTTCAAACGAGAAATGGCATTTCCGCAACGTTCACAGGGTTCATCTTCTTTGCCGTAGACGGACAAGTGATTCTGAAACTCACCCTGCTCCCCGACAGAGGGGTGATAGTCAGAGACGCTCGATCCCAGCGTGGTTCCTTGCCCATCGATGGCGTCGTTTAGGACAGCGATGATGTTCTCGTGCAAGCGGCACATTTCGCTGTCAGAGAGTCCGTTCGCCGGACGTTGAGGAGAGATCCCCGAACGCCAGAGCGACTCCGAGGCGTAGATGTTGCCAATGCCGGCCACCTTTCGTTGATCCAACAAAAACAACTTGATCGGAGATCGCGATTTTGAGGCAAGGGTCGCGAATGTATGGGAAGTAAATTCGGGACTGAGCGGTTCAATGCCCAGGCTTGGCGCAAAACCAACGGGGCAGTACGTCACCGTGCCCAGCCGGCGCGGGTTCACGAAATAGATGGTATCTCCGGAATCGAGCACCAACTCCAGGCGGGTGTATTTCACCTCTTCAGGAGACCGGTGCAACCGTAAGCGTCCCGACATTCGAAGATGAACGACCACATCGCTGCCATCTTCCAGATGGATGACAATGTGTTTTCCACGACGCGCGATGGCTTCAATCGACAGTCCTTCGATCAACGAGGCATCAAGGTTCAGTCGGTGATCGAGCACGTTAGCACGTTGAATCGTCTGCCCAACGGCGGGCTGAAGATTGCGAACGAACACCTCGACTTCAGGAAGTTCAGGCATTGGGCGACTCACCCCCTTTTTCGGATTGTGAGTCGCTTTGAGAAGTCCTCTGTGATGACTTCTCTTTTCTCGGCGTCGTCGGTTCGTCCAAGAAAGCCTTCGCCTTTCTTGATGAGGGATGGCTTGATTGTGAGCCATTTGGCGAGGCTGTTGTTGTCGATGCATCCTTTGCAAGACATGATGAGCAAATGCCGTAGGCGTACGTGCGGACGGCTTCGATCTGATGGCCGTCAACGCAATCGCCTAGTGTGTTTTCGTCTTCAACGTCGATATCGTAGACTGTGCTGCAAACGCGACAGCGAAAATGAGCATGCGGTCCGATATCGGCGTCGTAACGAGCAACTGAAGGATCGACGGTAATTCTCAGAATGGCTCCTGCCTTGGTGAGCGCTTCAAGGGTGTTGTACACGGTCGCTCGGGACAAGGTCGGAAACTTCTTTCGAACGACATGAAGGATTTGGTCTGCTGTCGGATGCTTATTTGTCTTCTCCAAGCTTTCCAGCACAGCTAACCGTTGAATCGTCGGCGTCAATCCCAACTCTCGTAGTTTGTCTGAACGATCCGGCATTCTCATTTCGGACAAAGTATAACCTTGGATAATATCTAAATCAAGAAAGAGAAGGCAAGGACATCGTGCATTGGAGTAGCAGGATTCATTGCCTCTATACTGCACGATAAGCGGAATCCGAGGAGGCCTCATGCGTGCATTTCTCTGGAGTTGTGCTCTCAGCAGTCCACTCATCGCCCTCTATCACATCCTGACGCGATTCCGATGGACGGCACATCTCATCGTGATTCTCTATTTTGGAATCGGAGCATTCGCAGGGGCAATGTATGGATTGTTCGCCCATCAACGGGGCAAAGATCCAACGATTCCCCGTTTAATCACCGGAGGTGTTGTATCGGGTTTCGTCGTTGCGACTATCCAATTTGCGGTTGCCTTGCCGCCATGGAGCTATGACTTCTTTTCTCCCATGGTGGGCGGAGTGTTCGGCGGTGTGGGAGCCGTGCTGTATCTCGCCATGCAGCGAGCGGGGCATGGCAAGGAAGACGCGGCCCGAGAAAAACGATTTCAGATGATGATTGAGCAACGAGGAGCCAGGTCCATCAATTCGGAGGGTGAACGAGCGGATGATTGAGTACTGCGCCTTCCTCCGGGCGATCAATGTGGGAGGGCATACCCTCAAGATGGCCGATTTGGTGGAGATCGTCGAAGCCCTTGGGCTTAGAGATGTGAGCACCTTCCTCGCTTCGGGGAACGTCCTCTTCTCATCGCCCGATGACCCTGAAGTTCTTGAGCAGATGCTGGCTGATGGACTGGAGCGAACCCTGGGGTATGCGGTGGAGGTCTTCGTCCGAACGATGGACGAGTTGCAGGCTATCAGGGCTCATCCGGCCTTCCACCGATTTGAGCGTGAGGCGTTTGTTGCCCACAACATCGCTTTTTTGCACGATCCGCTCGATCAGAAGGGCGCGAGCGTCGTCAGCGCACTGGAAACGCAGGTCGATCAGTTCGCCGTCTGTGGGCGGGAAATCCATTGGCTCTGCCGGAAGAAGCAAAGTGAATCGACCTTCTCAAACGCTATCTTGGAACGAACGCTGGGAGCGCCCGCGACGTTTCGAACAGCGAATACAGTCGAGCGGCTTCTATCAAAGACGGGAAGAACGCGGTGAACGCTTGACCGGCTACGCAGAGGGTTTCTTTCGGTAATCCCACAAGACGTTGACAATCCGCCAGGTATTATCCGACTTGGAAAGATGGAAATAATCGACAAAGACTTCGGAGGCGATCTTGACGGAGGCCATCGTTTCTGTTTGATCCAAAAGGATCACACTCCTCCTGCCTGACTCCGGTGCTTCAAGTTGTCCTTTCCCCACGGCGGGTGCGTCAACCATCCAGGATTTGTCGACATCCCAAATTTCGCTTGCCGACACGATCCGTCGCTTGGCCAAGTGGTTGGACAGTACGTGGTTCATCCTGCCTGCATCGGCCGTATACCAACCCTCGATATCGTCCAGCGCAATGGCGCGAATGGCTTGGACATCATCCATGGGTTCCTCCACATCCCTCACAGGGGCAATCGCAGTCGCTCTCAGAAGGAGCGATCTGTCCGGAAATATGACCGAACCGGCGTTGGGTATCCTCGGTGGTGAAGGCCTGGATCTCGATCCGATACCCGCCCGGATCGATCAGGAAGAAGCTGTAGACGGGAAGATCTCCCACCATGGCGGGCTCTCCAAGAATCTCGATGGAAGGTTCGGTAGAAAGGTGAGTGTGCCAGGCATCGACGTCCTCGACGACGATGGAAAGCAGCGTTCCGATTCCTTTGGGCTGATCTTGCGCGCGCGCGCGGGAATCGACCAGTCCTACGTGAGCGGATCCGTGAATTCGATACACCTTGGCCCACCCCTGGTCTTCGATGAGAGGTAGTCCGAGAACCTCGCGATAGAACCGATCTCCTACCTCAAGATCGTCGTAGCTCAAGAAGGTGATGCCGGCGTAGGGCGTCTTCATCGTGTGAGGCCTCCTTTTGGTGCAGGAACGGGTTTGGATACGAGCCTGCGAATGATGAACAAGATGATGCCGAGAGCGAGCAGCAAGTCAATGCCAACGATGAGTGGCAGTGCTTGCGGGCTCCACGCCGCGAAGCGTTGGCCAATCAGCCAAGGAAAGCTCATGCTCCCAAGTGTCGAAGCGACGGCGATGACGCCGAGCCGCCGCCCTGTCATGGACATGTGCTTGCCGAGGAAGACCAGGAAGGTCGGATACACGGCAGCGACTCCGGCCCCGAAGAGGAGGGCGCTTCCCCATAGAATGGAAACGGATGGAGCCGAGACGTAAAGCAAGACACAGGCAGCGGCGCCTGTGCAAAGGCTGGCTATTACAACACTCAGCGCCGAGAAGCGAAGGGCAAGCCCCACGCCAATCAAGCGGAAAAGCGTGAAGGTGATCCAGAAGCCGGTTGTGATCTGTGTGGCCATATCCTCGCCGAAGGCGACGTTGACATACTCGAAAATCCAGTTTCCAAAGCCGACTTCAGCGCCGACATAGAGGGTAAAGACGACACACCCAAAGAAGAGCAACGAACGAACGCTGGATTGAGGAGCAGCTTCGTGGGAAGGCGTTTCAAGTGGAGGCTCCGGCCGAAAGAGAAAGGCAACGCCGATGAGGGCGACGAGAAGGGAAAGTGACCAGTAGGACCATGCGATCGATGTCTCCGATCGCGTCCACGCCACCAAGAGAGGCGCGATCAGTGCGCCGACGCCGAAGAATAGATGGAGCCCATTCATCGCGGGTCCCGGGTTGTCTCGATGCAAACGCATGATGAGCGTGTTGCTGCCCACATCAGGACCCGCCAGCGTGACGCCGATCAGCCCCATGATCACGGCAAGGGACCACAGGGTGTTCATCAACGGCACGAGGGCGGCGAGAGCGGCCCCCGCCACAATGATGAGGGCCAGGAATCGATGACATCCTCGACGATCGATGAAACGGCCCAGTTGAGAGGCGCCGAGAAGATACCCCAGCGAGCGCGCCGACATGATCAACCCAATCGAGCCTAGGCCGACCCCGTTTGGGCCGATAGCGCGCGCAGCGTCGGGCCGGTCACGCCATAGATGAGTCCGACAACGGCGAGAGACGCGAAATAGACGCCGGTGGTCACTCCGCGGCTCTCGCGCATCAAAGCTGCCACGAGGGCTAGCCGAGATTCTCGGCGAGCGTGGCCTCGAGGTCGGATGCCTTGATGCGGGTCTGCGACGTTGTATCGCGATCCCGCACGGTCACGGTGCCATCCTCGATCGTCTGATGATCGACAGTGATGCAGAATGGCGTCCCGGATTCATCCTGGCGGCGATAGCGTTTCCCAATCGATCCCTTCTCGTCATAGAACACGTTCCAGCGCTTCTTCAACGATCGATAGAGATCGGCCGCGAACTCGGGCTGGCCGTCCTTTTTGACCAGGGGGAAGATGGCCGCCTTCAGCGGCGCCAAGCGAGGGTGAAGGCGCAGGACGACGCGTTCTTGCGGAACGCCCTTTTCATCCGGGATCGCATCCTCATCATAGGCCTCGCAGAGGAAAGCGAGCGTCGTGCGATCGGCGCCTGCCGAGGGTTCGATGACATGGGGCACGTACTTTGTTTGCGTCGAATCGTCGAAGTACGACAGATCCTTGCCGCTTCCCGGATGCACAGGCTGGCCGTGTTCGTTGCGTTCGACGACCAACTCGTCGCCCTCTCGAATCAGCTTTCCCTCCATGTGGCTGCGAAGGTCGAAATCGCTGCGATGAGAGACGCCTTCCAGCTCGCCGAATTCACCGGCTTCAAGGAACGGGAACGCGTACTCGATGTCCGCGGTTCCGCAACTGTAGTGGGCGCGCTCATCAGGGCCGTGCTCGCGGAGCTGCAGCTTCTCCGACTGCAGGCCCAAGGAGACGTACCAGGCCACGCGCTTGTCGCGCCAATAGGAATACCAATCCTGAGATGAATCCGGGGAACAGAAGAATTCGATCTCCATTTGTTCGAACTCGCGGGAGCGGAAGGTGAAGTTTCGAGGGGTGATCTCGTTGCGGAACGACTTTCCGATTTGCGCAATCCCGAAGGGAACCTTCGAGCGAGAAGTGGTGAGGACGTTCTTGAAGTTGACGAAAATCCCCTGTGCCGTTTCCGGACGCAAGTAGGCTTCGGCATCCAAGTTGATCAAGGCGCCAACGTACGTCTTGAACATCAAGTTGAACTCTCGTGGCTCGGTCAACTCGCAGTCCGCGTGTTCGCCCGGGCACTTGCTCGGCTTTCGGGGGCATTGGCTGTCCTGCACATGGTCGGCGCGGAATCGCGCCTTGCACGTCTTGCAGTCGACGAACTCATCGGAGAACAAGTCGTAGTGCCCGCTCGCTTTCCACACCTGCGGATGCATGATGATGCTGCTGTCCAACCCGACCATCGAATACGACGCCGGAGCCCCGTCCGGAGGGGTCGTATCGTCGTGACCAGAGACCATATCCCGCCACCACGCGTCCTTGACGTTCCGCTTCAACTCAACGCCAAGAGGACCGTAATCCCAGAAACCACCGATACCGCCGTAGATCTCGCTCGATTGAAAGATGAATCCGCGTCGCTTACAGAGGGCGACGATTTTGTCCATGGTCGTGTTCTTGCTACTCATGGCAGCCTCCTTGATGAGATCTACGGCCAATGCATCGGCATCGGCACTTGAAGTCGCATTATACCGAACCTCTGGGCTGAGGGCCGGACATTGGACCATGGATTACCCTGTGAAAGGAGGCGTCTCAATCCTCAATGACAAAGGGTACGAAGCCGAGACTTCGGTAGAGGTTCTGGGCGGGCGTGTTCCCGTCCGTGACGATGAGCGCGAGCGGTGTATCTCCAGCATCGAGCAGCCGGTTGATGGCGGTTTGCAGCACGAAGCGGCCCATGCCCTGTCCTTTGTTCTCGGGCCGCGTCATCATGAAGACGACGAAGGGAGACTGGGTGGGCACGTACCAGCTGATCAAACAGGCGGAGCGGATGAATTCGCCTTCCCGAATCAGCAGAGAAGCTTCAGGAAGGAAGCATCCGTAGTCTCCGGCAAAGGTCTTGGCGATCTCCGCTTGGGCGTCAGAGAAGGTCTCCCCGTCGTCATCGATCGTCCCGCGATAGGCGGCGTGGAGCGAGATGACAGATCATGAGAATGGTTTGACTCGCTAGACACACACAGCTCTGATTCCCAAGGACTCATAGAACGCAAACCCAACAACAACTACCGTAGTTGACTGAATTGCTTGGAATCGAGATTCAAGCTTGCTTGACAGCTGAGAAGTCTGAGCAAATGCACGCAGTTCTTCAAAATGGAGGAACTACTGAGAGTCTATGGATGTAACTATGAATGGATGGCGTAAGCATTAAACGGGGCACAAACGAGTTTCCTGATGAAGTAAATCTTCAGTATTGCTCTTGTCCGAAGCTAAAGGTATAGCAACACTAGGGATCAGTTTTAGCAACGAGGATTACTTCATCTAGTTGATCAAGCATCTCGGTAATTCGAAGACACAGCAACGTTCCATTGAAGTTTGATTGAACCTCAGCAGCGATCTGGCGCAGCAAAGACAGTTGCTCAAGATTCAAGGTCATGGTCATTCACCGAAGACGCTTCTGTTGGAGAAGTGTCCGCGTACCTTTTCTGCACCAATTGCCGAAAGAGAGAAACCAGGGTCGCCTTCTTCGGAATGAAGGCAGCTAAACGGCCTATAAAAGTAGCAGCTTCATGGAGCAGTTTGGCTAGATCTCTCGCTGTTGGAATCCGAAGATGAAAGGCATGGTGCTCTTTCGTTGTCATTTCTTCCCGCGAACTTGACATGAGACGACCTAGTTCATCGTACTCATTGCCAAGCCTAACTTTGTAAATCTCTTTGGAGCCCCTTCTTTGATACATTCCTTGGTACCTCCCGGAGCGGGCCTTTTCTTGTAAGGCGCCCCTTTGAGGTGGGATGCATTTTTCTCGAAGGGACGCTTTGTGTCCCACTCACATAGATCTTCTCATGATACAGATTCTCGCAGAATTGTCAAGCTAATCGAAGACATAATTCGAATACAAAATAGAATACCTAATAGAAGAATGTCACATCAATAACCTATGACGAATGTCTGTCCTTTCACTGGGGGTCAAAAGCCTCTTGCGTGAATGCTTATTCAGTACTACAATTTACTATTAGTTGACGCAAAGGGGGATTGCTATGGAACCAGTCAAAGGAGACGATTTCGGGGCAGAAGATGAGGAGGAGTATGAGACCGATGTTACATCTACCGCTGGAGAACAGATTTCAAAATCGAAGATAGGTAAGAATACAAAAAAGCTTCTAGATCAACTGCTTGTTGAGATTCAAGCAGAGAACCTTCCTAGGAGAAATGCGGGTTTATTTAGAAGGGAACCCGCTAATAACGTCGTGACGATTCGTTTAACGGATACGGATTATCGGCGCATTCAAGAAATGAAAGAGTTGATCGGGGCGAAGACTATAAGTGAAGTTATTCTTCAAAGCCTTGCAACCTTCAGCGCTTTCGTATCTCGAGCTGAGAGGGGGTTGCCGATTCAAGTTGATCTAAAGGAAGGAAATCGGATTGCTCATCAAGGTGGTGGCTAGAGATTTCCAGGCTGCTTCCGCTGAAGGAGGGTTCACCAATTGGTGAGCCCTCTTTGAGTTCCAAGACAAGGTAGGTCCTATTCCGATCTGCTTAAGAGTTTCCCATTCGGACTCTAGTTGGCTTCTACACAAAGCCTAAACTCTGATAAAGTCGTTGTGCGGGGTATTGCCGTCGGTGAAGCTAGTCGTCTTTCACAGTCTCCATCGGGGTGAATCCTAGATTTCGATAGAGCTGCTGCGCGTGGAGGTTGCCATCGGTCACGATGAGAGAAAGCGTCGAGTGCCCCATATCAAGGAGCCGGTTGATGGCGGTCTGCAACAAGAAACGTCCTATCCCCCGTCCTTTGAACTCAGGCCGCGTCATCATGAAGACGACGAAGGGAGACTGGGTCGGCTCGTACCAGCTGATCAGGCAGGCGGAGAGGATGAATTCGCCCTCGCGAATGAGAAAGGATGCTTCGGGAAGAAACCGGCCGTACGCTCCGGAGAAGGTCTTGGCGATCTCTGCCTGGGCATCCGCGAAGGTTTCGCCATCATCATCGATGGTTCCTCGATAGGCGGCATAGAGAAGGATGGCAAGATCCTCGGCATCCTCCAGGCGAACAGTATCGCAAGTCCATGAGGCACGAAGCTCTTGGCGGCTAAGCGACAGCGACATGGGGATCCGTTTAATTGGCATGTCAGGAATCGGGCTGCGTCTTCATGCTCAACCCAATGCGGCGGCGTTCGAGATCGACGTCAAGGACGGTGACGCGTACCTGCTGGCCGACCTTCACGACAGTGGAGGGGTGTTCGACGAATCGATCGGCCAGTTGGCTGATGTGAACGAGCCCATCCTGATGAACGCCGATATCGACAAAGGCGCCGAAGTCAACGACGTTAGTGACCAGGCCGGGCAGTTTCATGCCGGGAGACAGATCCTTCATCTCATGAACGCCGTCGTCAAAGGAAAATGGCTCGAAGGTCTCGCGGGGGTCTCGCCCTGGCTTGGCGAGTTCCTCCAGAATGTCCGTTAGGGTCGGCAAGCCGACGGCGTCGGTGACATAGCGATTCATGTCGATGGACGCTCGGAGGTCCTGACGATGCATGAGGTCTTCGACGGTACAGTTGAGGTCCTTTGCCATGCGGCGGACGATGGCGTAGCTCTCCGGATGAACGGCCGAGGCATCGAGGGGATCGTCGCCGTCTCGAATGCGGAGGAAGCCGGCGGCTTGTTCAAAAGCCTTGGGGCCGAGCCGTGGTACCTTCTTGATCTGTCCCCGGGTTCGATAGGGGCCGGCGTCCAGGCGATGGGCCACGATGTTCTCGGCCAACTTCGGACCCAGGCCGGAGACGTGGGAGAGCAACGGGGCACTCGCCGTATTCACATCCACGCCAACGGCATTGACGCACTGCTCGATCACATCGTCCAACGATCGCTTGAGCAGTCCCTGATCGACATCGTGCTGGTACTGACCGACGCCAATCGACTTGGGATCGATCTTGACCAACTCCGCCAAGGGGTCCATCAGCCGCCTGCCGATGGAGACGGCGCCTCGAACGGTGACATCTTGATCCGGGAACTCCTTGCGTGCGATCTCCGATGCGCTGTACACGGAAGCGCCGGATTCGCTGACCACAACGATAGAGATCGTCGAAGGAATGGCAAGCGACCGCACGAGAGATTCCGTTTCCCGACTGGCCGTGCCATTGCCGATGGCAATCGCTTCGATCGCATAGTCGCGAATGAGATCGAGAATCGACTGCCCGGCACGTGTGCGTTCCTGCTCGGATCCAGCGATATAGACGACGGTATGGGTCAACAGGATGCCTTGGGCATCCAGGCAGACGACTTTGCAGCCCGTTCGATAGCCGGGATCGATGGCAAGCACGCGCTTTTCGCCCAAGGGTGGAGCTAGCAGCAGGTGTCTCAGGTTGTCGGCGAACACGCGGACGGCCTCACGGTCCGCCTTTTCGATGAGTTGAGTGCGTACTTCGTTCTCAATCGACGGCGCCATCAGACGTTTGTACCCATCGGCAACAGCCTCCGCGATGTGCGAGGAGGCGCGATTTCGGGATCGAACGAAGCGGCGCGAGAGCTTGGCAAGCGCGGCATCTTCCTCAGGGCGGACGGTCAGGCGGAGAATGCCCTCGCGTTCCGCGCGAAGGATGGCGTGAATGCGATGCGCGGGGGCTTTGGTGATGGGCTCACTCCACGCGAAGTAGTCGCGGTAGGCGGCGCCCTCCGCCTCCTTCCCCGCGATCACCGACGTCCGAAGCGTGCTGCGCTTCTCAAAGAGCGTGCGAATCTCAGTGCGGGCTTCGGATGACTCGTTGACGGACTCTGCCACGATGTCTCGCGCTCCGGCGAGTGCGGCAGCGACGTCCTCAACGCCGTTTTCGGGATCCACGAACGCACGTGCAGCGCCTTCGGGGTCCAGCCCATTCTCTTGCGCGATCAGTTGATCGGCCAGCGGTTCCAAGCCTCGCTCGCGTGCGATCATGGCGCGCGTCCGCCGTTTCGGGCGGTAGGGGAGATAACGGTCTTCGAGTTCGGACAGGGAGGCGGCGTCTTGAATGGAGTGTCTCAACTCATCGGTAAGAAGATCTCTCTCGATGAGCGATGCAAAGATGGCGGCACGGCGTTCATCCAATTGACGCAGTTGATGGACGCGATCACGAATGGACGCGATGGTGACCTCATCGAGCGAGCCCGTTCTCTCCTTGCGGTAGCGTGAGATGAAGGGAACGGTCGCACCATCATCAAGAAGCTCAAGTGTCGCGCGAACTTGGCGAGGGGCGACCTTCAGCTCTGTGGCGATTGTTTCGAAGTGTTCGTTCAGCATGCCCTCTCCTAGCGTTGGAAAACCTACGACCTGCCATGAACCGCGTCAAGCAGATGAGAAGAAGCGGAAGGGAAACCCTCTGGCCTCCCTCCCAATGTGCTTCGCTTAAGGCGTCTTGAGATAGATGAGGTCCATCGTCAGCCCATTGCCTCCGGTTGGCGTGGCAATCGGATTGGCGACGTTGCCATTGCCGACATGATCGTAATAGGCGTAGATGAATGAAGGGTTGACCGTGAAGATGAGGCCAAGATCGTGTTCTGTAAAGGCAATCTGATACTCCTTGTAGATCTCGAACGCGGCGTCGTTGTCGAAGGTCGATACCCCGGCAGAGAGGAGTTCATCGATGCGCATCTCAATGTCATAGATGTCGTCGCCCGCTGCCGAGTAGTGCCAAAAGTGGAGGCCTCCATCGGAACGGTAAACGTTGGCGCCGCTGTGGGGCTCCGAACTGCCTCCCGAGCCAAGAAGAACCATTTGAATGGAGGAGCCGGTGAGCTTGTCGACCAGCTTGTTGAACTCAAGCGGCTGGAAGGTGACGTCGAGTCCGATGGCGCGCAGGTCATCAGTGATGATCAGGCAGATGGATTCCCGAATCGTATTGGGATTGGTATTGAACTCGATCTTCACGGGAGAGCCATCCTCAAAGTCGCGCCACCCATCTTCATCTCGATCGATAATGCCGATTTCATCGAGCAACGCGGACGCCATGGCGTGGTTAAACTCGTACATGACGGCATCCTCTTCAGTCACAAGGCCGCCATAGTGAGTGCGTCCGGCGTAGAAGGGAGACAGGTAGCTGACCGGGCTCCACTGCGGCACAGCCAGGCCGTTATACACGTTTCGGATGATCGTCGTCTTGTCAATGGCGTGGGCAACGGCTTTGCGGAAACGCAAGTCGCGGAACAGGATCCGAAGGTTCTCATGCTCGCCTTCCGCCAATCCGTAGTCCTGGTTGATGCCGATCCACGAGGTTCCGAAGACGGGGACATCCGGCTTCACGAGGACGGAGAATCCCCTCTGCTCAGCATCTTCCTTGAGAATGGGCAAATCGGTAGCGCGAGGGGCGTAAGCATCCAATTCCAAATTGAGGAATTTCAATAGCGATATATCCTGGTTATCTATGGTCAGAATGACGTATCGATCCAAATAGGGAAGTTGCACGCCGTTTGGATCGACGTGGTAATAATAGGGGTTGCGCCGGAAGGTGACGCCTTGGCCGATGAAGTAGTTCTCGACGATGAAGGGCCCCATTCCAATGAGTTCGGAAGGATCCGTATCCAATGTCCAAGTAGAGTTAAACGTGCCGGAGGGGACATCGGGATTCAATTTGTGGACCGAATCCGCCAGGGCGTGTTTAGGCATGATGACGGATCCGAGGGCATTGAGAATCGGCCGGAAGGGCACGGACAGCGTCACACGAACGGTGTAATCATCGATTTTCTCGACCTGTGGATAAGTGTCGTCGGGAAGTCGAAGGATGTCCCTTGCATTCGTGATTACGTCCTCGTTGTAATACAGATCATGGAAAGTAAACACAACATCGTCAGCTGTGAACGGAGCGCCGTCCGACCACTGAAGTCCCTGCCGAAGGTGGAAAACGATTTCCCGGCCATCTTCGGAGATGTCCCAGGATTTGGCGAGCTCTGGGACGATGGCAGAGGTGGTGGGATCGTTGGTGACCATGCCCCGCATCATGATGTTGGTGTACTGGGTGGTGCTGTTTGCGTGTGCCGTGACCGAGTTCCACCCCTTGGGTTCAGAGATGGTGGAGGCGTAGAAGGTTCCGCCGCGAGTCCCGGGTTCCAGGTGAGCGTAGCTTGTGCCCTCTTCTCCCAAGGGAACGACGAGGAAGTCGGTTTGGTCAAGCGCTTCGGGATCGACGCTCTGAGCGCTGTCGTCGTCGCCCGCGAGGAATTCAAGGGTCAGGATTGCGTTGGCCTCGGCTTCGTGATTTCTCCACCCACGAGCCATTTCTGCTGTGGCCTGGATCGTTCCAACTACGATGTAAGAACCCGCAGGAAGTGTGGCCACCTGAACGCCGGAATCCGTCAATTCGATGCGTCCGGGAGCCTGAAGGGTGTGACTGAATCGTTTGGACACCGTGCGCGCATTGAGTTCCAATCCCGCGACAGGCAAGTAAGTCGCGGCATCCAAGACGGCGGCGGAGGCTCGAACCATAACGTCTCCGGCTCCACCATCGATCCGAAGGAATCCGGAAAGCTCGGCAAAGAGGGCGACCTTGATGGAGGACTGGGCCGTGAAAGCACGCTCGAAGTGTAGCTGCTTTTCTCCCCGGGACGTCTCTCCCCAGAAGGGGCTGTCTTGGTTGGCGACCACCCGAAGGCGGCCTGAAGCGATCAAGTCGTCCGATGATGCGTCTGCTTGGCAGACGGGAACGTCTCCTTGTGAAATGCACGGACCTTCGTCGGCGGTCCATGGGGTGTCATAGATGACAGGTTGGCTTGCTGCGCTGTGGGTCATGATGAGCATGAGTCCCAACGCCACCAACGTCCATTCGAATCTTCCCCTTCGCTCTCTTCGTGCGTGGTGCATGCGTCCCTCCCCGATGACACCGGAACGATGTCAATGCAGCGGCATGGTATTGTGGATAAGAATCTATCTTCGCTGATTTCTCGGCGAGAGCCAAAAGCATGCGGATGTGGCGCCGTCTCTAGTCGTTGAAGTGACGTCCGTACGTCTCTGCCGAAGCGATCTCAGACAAGGGTTTGCGTGGCTTTCGGTCCGAAAACACGCCTTTTCCGATGGGTAGGACCGCGGCCAAGCCCAGGGTTTCGGGGACACCGAGGATCGCGTGAAGCGCCGCTCCAGAGGGCGTATAGGGCAACGACGAGAATCCCTCGTCCTCAATCTGGAGCAGCATGAACCCAATGGCTAACCAGGTTGAGGGAATGGGATAGGGCACGGTTGGGTCGAAGAATACGGCGATCAATACCGGCGCCGATTCCAGAAACGCCTTGGAGGATGTGATGCCGTGCTCGTTCATCCATCCTCCAAGAAGCTCAGGGGGAGAGTGATGCAGCTTGGCCTCCACGGACTCGCAGGCGTGGCGAACGCGCTGTTTTACCTTCGGATCTCGAATGACGACGAAGTGCCACGGCTGCTGATTCGCGCCAGACGGTGCATGACGCCCTGCCTCAAGGATGCGTTGGAGTGCGTCTGCTGGAACCGGTTCCGGCCGGAAGTCGCGAGCGCTTTGGCGGGAAAGAATCGAGGGTAGAACACGACGGTCGTTGAGCATGAGCGAATCACCGGCCTTTGCCAGGGGAGTATACCGCGTCTGCTTGCCTCCGGCGGTACAATGAAAAGGTTGCGGAGGTGAGAGATGAGCGAGCGCATACTTCGAGATCAGCTCGTGGCTCAACTTGAGGGAGGTCAAGCCTATTTGCCGGTGACTGAGATTTTGGAGGGATTTCCGGTACCCTGTGCGGGCGATCGAATGGGGCGCTGTCGGCACACACCGTGGGAATTGCTCGAACACCTGCGAATTGCGCAGTGGGATATTCTCAACTTTACCCTCGATCCTCAGCACGTGACGCCACCGTGGCCCGACGAGCACTGGCCTGATGATACAGCGCCTCAATCTGCCAATGATTGGCATGACACGGCCAAGACGTTTCTTGAGGATTTGGAGCGTGTCGTGGCGATGGCGCGTGATCCGAAGATCCCGCTGTTCGAGACGATTCCGCATGGAACGGGGCAGACGTATCTGCGAGAGATTCTGCTGGTCGCCGATCACAATGCGCATCATTTGGGGCAACTGCTGATGTTGCGGCGAGCTTTCGAAGTGGCTGAGTAGAGAGGGCATCAAGGAGGACCTATGAAAACGTGGTTGGTCGTGGGGTTGCTGGTTCTGTGCTTGGGACTTTCGGCATGGGCGGGGCCTGCGCAAGATATCTTGGGCAGCTTGGCCGAATCCGCGCGTTCGGAACGCGTCGTATCCGGGATTACGTCGATTGGCATCGGCATCGGCATCGGTGTGGGCGGGTACTTCCTTCTCCGCGATCTCGGATTGGGCTCGTACGCGGCCATTGCTGGAGGCTTGGTGGCCTTCCCTGGCTTGATCACGCTTGCCTTCCCCTCTGAGGCCGAAGTCGCGTGTTCGCGGGCGTGCGATTCGGAAACGGATTCAGCGTTGGCGCTGGAGCGGTTGGCGGCGGCGGCACAGTTATCTCGCTATATCTCGGGGGTCGTCAATGTGGCTGCCGGCGTAGCGTCGCTCTTGTTCCCGTACAGCTACGTGACACAGTATGACTACGTCTACTCGGCGGTACTCAACTTTGGCATGGCGGCCATCGACTTTCTTCTTCCGTCGAAAATGGAGCGCGCCTACGAGCAGTATCTCGCGGTCGCCGGAGGGACCTAGACACGGCGCGATTTCCTTAGTGCGTGCGATCGGCGAGTGCGTCCTTGATTTCCTGCGGAGCACGGAAGACACCGCGAACGGCCACTGAATCGATGGTTGCTCTTGCCAGATCCGCATCGATGTCGTTGGAGAGCACGAGGATTCCAATCACGCGAATGGAAAGGCTCTCTCCTGCCTGTTGCTTATTGAGCAAGTCTTGACGATTCATGATGAGGGCGCCCATCACGAATGATCGCTTGACGGCGACGCTCTGAATCACACTGTCATGGCGATCCAGCAAGTTTCGCAGTCCGGTTCTGATGACATCCGTGCGGTTTGAGTAGAGCCCTTGCTCCACCAATACATCCGCTCTCCCAAGATCAACAGGGCTCAGATTGACCGTAATCTTCTCAGTCTCCGACATCGTTCTCCTTCCGGACACCCGGCGTGAGGATGTTGCCCATTCTACCATGGCCGTCCTACAGCAAGGACTAGAATCAAACATGTGATTCCAAGGAGCGCGGATGAAATGACGCCTCCGTAATCCACAAGGTGCCGCTTCTGTTCTCCCGGCAGAAGTGCGGCTAGCGCTGAGCCACCGATGGTGTTGCTGGCCATGTGAGCAAGCGAAACGCTCCAAACATCTCCTGTCCGCGCAAAAATCCAGCCTAGAAGGATAGACAACAGGACAGACCAAAGCGTGAATGCTGCAAATCCTTTGCGTCGCTCAGTCGGATATCCGTACCCCATTCGAATGAGGGGCCAATGCCAGATGGCCCAGACCACTCCCGTGATCAGTGCCGCAATTAGGGGCTCCTCGGGGAAGAGCCTTGCTTGGAAGTAGACACGCCAGCCGAATTCCTCTCCGAACTGAATCGGAGCCATGACGAGTGCTATGAAGGGAAGCTGTAACAGTAGGCCGATTCGTGAGCGAATGGGGCGAATTTTTCTTGGATAGACCGACCATTTGGAGTTGCAAATGACCGCGTAGGTTCCAAGAGCGATGAGCAAGGGAATTAACCAGCCGATGCTATAGACGGGCCATTCGGTGACTTTAGGGATGAACTCCGTAAGGTCGAATCCCTCTTTGGTGATGAAGGCACGCACGATACATGCGGCGATTGCAGGAGAAAATGCTCCCGGCAGGATCGCCATCTGGAAACGCATGCTGTTTGGATTCAATCCTCGATTCATGAGCGGTGCCCACAAGCCCCAAGCGATGCCAAACGTCAGTAGTAAGTACGAACTCAACCCGACCATTTGAGTCGTCATTCACAAGTCCCTTCGATTGGGGCCACATCGCAACCTGTTCCAAACGAGAGCCTCAGTACACCCGCTTGGCAAGTGCGCCGTGCAAGCGGGTTCCTTGGAGCTCTTTGCGTTGGGAGATCCGTTGGAGAACCCCATTTTAGATCGAAGAGAGCAACGTTGTTGTTCGAAAATCTAGTCATAAACCCTCCTGAAAACATCCATATGGATGTTATGAGGACCAGTATGCAGGTTTTCGACGCGAAATCAACATCCATATACCATCTGTATGGATGTTGATTGTGGTTAGAACCGTAGCACAATGTGAAAGGACCATTCCGTGGAGACCTTGAGAAGGTCGGCCACCGGTCCATCATGAGACGTTTGAGTTGCTCCTAGTCCTTCGCTGAAGTGCTCTACCGGCGTGTCGCTGCTTGTCGCCCGGCGCGTTCGTTGACCAGCAGCAAGAGCAGCCCGCCAGCCAAGAGGAAGGCGGCGATGGACAAAACGGCCACCCGCTGGCCCGCCTGTTCGGCCGCCAGTTCAGCGAGTTCCCGGTTGCTCTGGAACCAGATCGCCATACGAGAGGCAATGATGCCAAAGATGGTGGGCCCAATGAACGATGATGTTCGCCCGGCCACGGCGAAGAATCCGTAGAACTCAGCGCTTCGTCCCTCTGGGGCCAGCATGCCGACCATCGCGCGGCTGACGGATTGAACGCCGGTGAGGGAGAAGCCGGCCAAGGCGCCAATGAAGTAGAAGCCTTGGATCGACCGGTTGAAGTACAGCCAGATGACGGCGGCCAGCATGCCGAACAGTGAAAGAAGGAGAGAGCCCTTCGCTCCGACGCGGTCGGCGACCCAGCCCATGACGAAGGCCCCTGGAATCGATGTGATCTGAACGAGGATCATGAAGATGATGAGCTGTTGCTGATTCATGCCGAACAGCACCGTCCCCAAGATGGCGGCGAAGCTGAGCGTCATCAAAATGCCGTCGTTGTAAACCAGGAAGGCGAGAATGAACTTGCCGAACTCTCGGTAATTGCGGACGGCACGGATCGTCTCTGCAATCCGCTGAAATGGAAGTTTGATCAAGGAGGCCCCGCTTGGAAGTGGGCCGACGGCCGGACGCTCCTGAAGCCAAAGGAAGATGGGGGCCGCAAAGACGGCGAAATAAACGGCGGTGAAGACCAGAGACAGGCGGACGATGAATCCTCCGCCGATGAGTTGGATGAGGGCGAGAACGATGATGAGACAAACGACGCCGCCCGCCGACCCGATGGCCCAGCCATTGCCCGAGACGCGGCCGATCTCTTCTTCCGAAGCGATTTCAGGCAAGAGCGAATTGTAGAACACCTGAGAGCTGCGATATCCAATTTCAGCCAAGATGAACAGAGCCATTCCTGCGAAAATCGCGCCCTTTGTCACGAAGAAGAGACAGGCGGTGAAGACGCAGGCCATCGCCGTATACAGAAACAGGAATCGCTTCTTGGTTCCAGCGTAGTCGGCGATCGCTCCCAGAATCGGAGACAATAGCGCGACCACCAGCATGGCAATGCCGACGGCCAAGCCCCACAAGAACGATCCGCGAGCCCCGCCGACGACTTCCGACTTGAAATAGGCGGAATAGACGGCAAGGAGGACGACGGCCGCGTAGGCACTGTTCCCGAAATCATAAAGGTACCAGGACCAACGTTGCTTCTTTCGGCTGGGCGCTGCTGTGCTCGGGGACATACGGCTCCTTTCCATACCCGGGGGCGGCTACTGCTGATCGGGGGCGTCTCCCTCTTCCCAGGGATATTTCACGGCTTCGGCGGCGGCGCGCAAATCCGGGTTGTCCGAATACACGCCTCTTAGGTCATCCGGGATCAAGTCCGCAATGGCGCGCATGATGGCATCTCCAACGTCGTCGAGATTCCCTCTCCCCACACGCCCTCGCTCCGAAGTCCCAAAGGGTCCGATCGGTGCGCCAATGCGAATGGTGATCGTCGCGCGACGGAAACGCTTCAGACTGGAGAAAATGTCAGGAAGCCCGTCCAATCCGACGGGAAGGATTTTCGCCTGCGTTCGCGTGGCCAAGAACGCGCTTCCTGGTCTTGGGGGGCGGAGGATGGCGGCCCAACTTCCGCCCTCAGGGAAGATGCCGAGCACGCCGCCCTGCCGGAGGGTCTCTTCGGCTTGGCGCAGCGCGCCTCGAGAGGAGCCTCCACGGCGAACGCGGTGAAGTCCCCACATTCGAGGGATCCAGCGGACGATGGCGGGAGCAAACGGCATATGGAACCCGCCGATGAAATCGAGCGGCCATGGCATGGCGCGAATGATGGCCAAAGGATCGACGAAATGGAAATGGTTGGCGGCAACGATGAGCGGACCGCTCTCGGGAATGTTCTCTTCTCCTTCGATGCGAACGCGAGCCAATAGGGCAAAAAGCAGTCGGATGATGCCACGAAGAACGGAACGGATTCCCACGTGACGTGGCTTCCAAGTTGAGTTCGCCCCCCCGAGAGTACTCATGCCGACATGATACAGGAAACGGAAATGAAATGGGATCAAGTGATCGAGATTAGCGATCCTCGGACGGGACGGACGATGAAGAAGGCGATATGCTTAGCGAACGATGTCGAAGGACGGCACGAACGGAGGAACCATGAAAATCGAAATTCAACAGGCGCTCGAAGAGATCCGTCCCATGCTGCAAGCCGATGGGGGCGATGTCGAACTGGTTGAAGTCACCGAAGAAGGGATCGTGCGCGTGCGCCTGCAAGGTGCGTGCCAAGGTTGTCCGATGTCTCAGATGACCCTCAAGAATGGGATCGAGCGGCTACTCAAGGAGAAGGTGGCGGGCGTCGTCGAAGTCGAGTCCGTGTAGCCTTCGGAGGAGGCGTCCCATGGCGAAGGAAGATCCGCGGAGATATCCGAAAGGTGAGGGCGTGGAATCGCGTCCCATAACGGTGTCGGACGCAGATTCCGCGTATGAGATTCTGAAGATGTCGGCCGTGGCCGCAAGCTGCGATCCCCCACCGCGTGAGGCAATCGTCAGGACGCTGCAGCAATTGGAGCCGACGTTGGCCGCGGACAGTTTGATCCTGTTCGTCGAGAATGCCGCGGTCGCAGTGGCTGTTCTGTTTCTTCCACCGGCCTCCGGAGACGACGAGGTGGCTTCGGTGATCGCTGATGTTCTTCCGGCTTATCGAGGGAGAGGCTTGGAGCAGACGCTGTGCCACTGGATGGATGAGCGGACCCGACAGGCCAAGGATGCGGGTGGTCGGCTGCACCAGCTTCGATCGAGTTGCGATTTGCGAAATATCGGGCGCCTTGATCTGCTTGGCGCTATGGGGTTCGAGCCCGTTCGCTACGCCTACAAGATGCACGTTCAGCTCACAGAGCCGCCGAGCCTGCCGACTCTTCCCGCGGAGCTTCGGTTGATTCCCTGGGACGCGCAGCGGAGTTCGCAGGCGTTGCGTGTTTTCAATCGAGCCTTTGCCGGTCATTGGGGACTCCCCGAAATCGATGAGGGCATGTGGCAGCAAAGGTTTCTTGGCGTCGAACAGAGCCGCATGGATCTCTCTTGGATGGTTCTGGAGGGGGATGATGTGGTTGGACTGTGCATCAACTGGGTCCTCCCTCCCCGCAGTGAAGACGACGGGGAACGCGGGTGGATCGAGGCGATCGGTGTCGTGCCCGAGTATCGTGGGCGGGGAATCGCGGACGCCATGATGGCTCAATCCCTACTTGCCTTCTACGAGTCAGGGCTGTCACAGGCGGGACTTGACGTGGACACACAGAATGAGACTGGCGCACTGACGCTCTACGAGAAGCACGGATTCCATCCCGCCCAGCAAACCGTCATTTTGGTGAAGTCCGTGTAGACGGTCTCGAACGTTGCCCTTGACGCCGGGCGAGCGAAAAACGTATGTTGTGAGTAGCGCCGTCGCGAACGGCGCTCTTTCTTTTGGGTGCTCCTCGATCCGTTTGAAGAAGACGGGATTGCTCTACGCCAAACGGCCGGTGGCGTGCGCGGTTGATTTGCCGCGGAGCGGATCCGCGTGAATGCTCGTGAGTCTGGCTGCGTCATCCTAGTCCAGGTGATCAACCAACCGGGAGAGGGGTGGGTCGAAGGATTCGCCGAAGAACTCGAAGGCTACGAGACGATCCATGGCGTCGCGGATTCCGGATTGAGCGATGGTTGCCTCATAGGTGCGATAGCAATCGAGCGCCGCGCGAAACGACTCCATATCGATGTCATCGACCTCGACCAGGCAATCGATGTCTTCGGATGAGGAATGGGAGAGAGCGTGCCAACCCGGTTCATCGCCGGCTTGCTCTTCGGTCAGCGTAAAGAAGGCGAGCCGCCGGAGCGAGGAGTCGGCGCGTTCTTTCATTTCCACGAAGACGCGTTTGACCGCAGCATGCGCAACAAGATGATCATGAAATCCGCTGACACCGTGAACGGCATACGTCACAAGGATCTCTGGCTGCTGCTGTTCGATCTCGTCCTCAATGGCGGCCTCAAGAACGCGAGGGTCCAGCGCCTTGAGGCCGCTATCCGGAAAATCGAGAACTGTGAGATTCGCCAGATGAAGCACGCGGGCGACGTCGGCCATTTCGCGTTCACGAACTGTGCCCATCTCGGCGATCGAATACCCGAAATCGTGCCGGCGCCGGGTTGCCCCGCCCTTTGTCAGGGTAAGCAGAGATACCTCGTGCCCGGCGCGCACTTGCGCCGAGATCGCACGGGCCGGGCCGAACGATTCATCATCCGGATGAGGAAAGACGTACAAAATCTTCATGGAACTCCTTTCCGTGCAACGGCAGTCGCTGCTGCCAAGTTCTGGCAGTTCTCGCTTGACGTTCCAGAGACAACCCCATAGCCTTTCAGCATAGCATACCGAAGGAGGCGGGTATGGCCGTCCAGAGAACCGATCCCTATATCTGGGTTACGTGGCTGACCAAACTGCTTGCCGGAGAGGCCATGTGCGAATGGTCATCATGGTTTCGAGCCCACCACAAGGATTACGATAAGCTTCCCGCGGATTTCGATTTGGCGGGCTGGACGATCGATCATCGCGAGTTGGTGAATGCCCGCCGAGAGCAATTGCTTGATGCCGGCTTCACGGTTTACATCGAAGATGAGAATGCGTTCAAGCGGATTGGTCAGACGGGAATTGTCGTCTCTGGAAAACCTGACATTCTTGCGATCAAGGACGGCGTCGGCGTCATTGAAGACTGCAAAACAGGACGACCAAGGACGTCCGACCAACTGCAGGTCCTCGTCTACATGCTGCTTCTTCCGATTCGCAACCCGCGCGTCGAGGGCGTTTCGCTCTCCGGGCGCGTGGCGTACAAGACGAATATGGTGGACATTCCAGCGACGGGCCTGGACGATACCTTCAGGACCCGGTTCGTGGACTTGGTGAGAAAGGTTGGGGGCGACAAGCCGCTGCCGAAATCGCCGGCATGGGCCGAGTGCCGGTGGTGCGACATTGGGCCCGCCGATTGTCTCTATCGCGTTTCCGAGCCCCCGGAATCCGCAGAAGCGGAAACCGATCTCTTCTAGCCTCTACCCCCCAAGAGGGGGATCCGGCGCGAGGATGGACATGTACGTCATGCACGCTTCAAGCGAAACGCGATCCCGATACGTCCGGGCCTCATGATCGTAGGCGCCGCCGGGTTGGAGTTTCTCGATGTGCAATCGCGTCCCTGAAACAAGGGCTCCGAGTTCTTCAGGAGCGTAGCAGCGAAGCGATTGGGTGACGGTGTCTTTTGGATTGTCCGTGGCCCACCACGTATCCAACAGGCGCGAGGCCTCTTCGTCATAGTCGTACTGGCGTGAGACATCGGGCCAGACCATCGATCGTCCCGCCGCACGACGCCAGTAGGCGGGCGCATAGACTTCAATGATGGCGCGGCCATCCGGGAGCAACCATTGAGAGATACGGCGCAACAATCGCTGCTGATCTTCGTCGGTCCCAATACCAAAGCCATCCAAATAACACACCATGTCGAAACGCTGATCGATCGAGTAGGCATAGAAATCCTCCTCGACCCAATCGATGGTGCTGATACGATGCGTTGTTGCGAGCTCTTGAGCACACGCGAGGGCTTCAGGAAGAAGGTCGATGGCGACAACCTGGTGGCCGAGTTCGGTAAGTGCAACGGCTATTTGCCCGCCACCACAGCCCAGTTCCAATATCTGATAGGGACCGGGACGTGTAGGAAGTCGAAGGGCGGCGGCCTTTTCTCGATGCCAGGATTCGACGGCAGCAGCGCATACGCCGCTCCACTCATGTTGCTTGCGATAGAACGTTCTGACCCAATCCATGCAAGCAGTGTATCTAATTGGCGTGGTGCTGTCTCTTCTCGGCGTACATGTGCCGGTCGGCAGCTGCCAGGGCGGTTTCCATGGGTTGCGATGAGTCGGGCATCCAGTGAGCGATGCCGATCGACACCGAGACGGGGAAGTCCAACGCTGGATGAAGCGGCTGTCGCGCACTCAAGGTTTGCAGGATTCGATCTCGGACGATTGACGTTTCTCCGTTTGTCTCCAACAGGAGAAGCAGGAACTCGTCTCCTCCGTAGCGAACGACATAGTCGGTATCTCGAACGCACTGTCGAAGCGTCGCGGAAACTTCTTTCAAGACGCGATCTCCAACGGCGTGGCCGTATCGGTCATTGACCTCCTTGAATCGATTGACATCGATCATGAGGATGCCGATCGGATGCTGGTAGCGCTGCGCGCGCGAAGCCTCTTTGGCCAGGACTTCGGCGAGTGCATAGCGATTGTGTACACCGGTCAAGGGGTCGTGCCTCGCCATGTGCAGCAGCTTTTCGCGGGAACGCTTCTGCTCGGTGATATCCAGCAGCGAGCCCTCGTAGTAAAGAACCTCACCCGCCCTATCACGGATGGCGCGACACGAATCTCGCACCCAAATCAGGCGACCATCGAGACATCGAAGTTGCGTTTCGCCATTGTGGGTTGCGACGCCCTTTCGAAACTGCGCGCGTTGCTCGTCTCGATCCGCCGGATTCACATAGAAGTCGGAGGCTCGCATTCCGAGCAAGGCCTGCTTATCCGGATAGCCAAGCATCTGAATCAGGGCGGGATTTGCATCAAGGATACGGCCGTCCGGCGTCGTCATGTACAAACCGAGTGGAAGGCTGTCGAACAGCGAACGATAGCGTGAATCGCTCTTTCCCCATCGTTCAGACTCATGGAGCTGGCTTTCGGTCATGGGTCCCCCGTTTCGAGTTCGCGCCCTCCTACTCCATCAACCTACACAAGAAGGCGCGATGGGTTCAACAGCGAGTACGGGGGAGAATGGCGCTAGGATGAAACACGTTCGTCGAGAAACGCCGTGATGCGATCGATGAACTCCTGCTGAGGGTTGGCGCCGCGAAGAATGCCAACGGCCCGGCCGTCCACAAAGAGCGTGGGATGCGGGTTGCGGCCTCCCCGCCCGGGAAGGCTGATTCCGATATCCGCATGTTGCGCTTCCTTGATGCCGTTGACGACACACCCCATGACGGCAATCACGAGGTTCTCTGATCCGGGATAGCGGGTACGCCAGTCCGCGGCGTGATCGACCACATAGGTCTCGATGGCGTGGACAAAGGACTGGAATTGCACTCGATCCGTCCGCCCGCATCCCGGACAACTGATCAATGTGGGGACAAACCGGCGGAGCGCGTTGGCCTGCAAGATGTGTTGGCAGGCGCGGACTTCTTGGATTCGCGGATCGACTGCGCCGCGATCCTGTCCGGGCGTAACCGAAACGCGGAGCGTATCGCCGATGCCTTCTGACAGCAGATGTGTCATGGCCACAGTGGATGCAATGATGCCGGCATCTCCCGTTCCCGCCTCCGTTAGTCCGAGATGTAGGGGGAACGTCGTCCGAGCAGCGAGGGCGCGATAGATCGCGATCAAGGTTGGGATATGACTGACTTTCGCAGAGAGAATCATGCGGTCTTCTGGCAGGCCGTGGGCAAGTGCGAACTCAGCGGAATCAAGGGTCGAACGGAGCATGGCGTGTTCGAGAAGCCGATTCATCGGCCACTGCGGGTGCTCGGACAAGAGGCGGTCCTTGACGGCATCGTCCAAGGATCCCCAATTGGCGCCAATGCGGATTGCTTTGCCATTGGCGATTGCAACGTCCAGGATTCGGGTGAAGTGCTCGTCATGCGTGTTTCCGAATCCAAGGTTGCCGGGGTTGATGCGGTACTTGTCGAGGACCCGAGCGCATGCGGGATGGTCTTCGAGAAGACGATGTCCGTCGAAGTGAAAATCGCCGACCAGCGGGACGAAGCAGCCGGCATCATCAAGGCGAGATCGAATCTCCATGACCGCGCCTGCGTCTTTCGAATCCAGAATGGCGATGCGAACGAGTTCGCTTCCCTCGTTCGCGAGGGCGTGAATTTGGCGGACTGTGGACGCCACTTCAGCGGTGCGGGTGTCCGTCATGGACTGGACGCGAATGGGGTTCTCCCCGCCGATTGCCAGGGATCTAACCCTTATTTCATGGCTTTCGCGTCGTTTGATCTCCATCGATGACCTCTTCGAGTGAAGGGTATCCGATGTTTGCGCCATACAAAAACCCTCGGATTCTTGGATGGCGGCAGATTGCCGACACCCTAGAGCGAGCGCACGAAGACGTTCATCCGTGCTTCATCCAAGGTTACCCGGAGTCCTGAGTCACGAAGCGCTTCGAAAGAAGCGGTCAAGTACTGAGCAAAGGCACCGTCCGGTTCGTCCTCAAGAAACGGATTGAACACAGAGGTGGGCTGTCCCAGGTGTTCGGCGCCCTGCATCAAGATTTTTTTCGCGGCCCATGCGTCGAGTGCGATGGGATCTGTGCTGGCAGCGATGATTCCGGCTTCGGATGTCTTAGAGTAATAGACCATCGGCCCCTGATCCGGAAGGAAGCAGACGTGAACAGCATCCAAGATGTTCAACGTAGGAAACCGCGTCTCTGCCAATGCCGTGCCCATGCCTCCCGTGCGGACGGCATCATGTGCCCGCGTGCCCGCGGTCCACGAGAGGCGATCGGAGACCACGCCCATATAGTGCTTGACACTGGCAGTCGCTCCATAGATGAAGTGCGGTTTGAGCACCGGCATGTTGATGATCTTTAGCTTCTGTGAGTCGTATCGTTCACCCTCAGCATCCCAAATCCCATGCTTGAAGCTGATGTGCGTTCCAAAGGCGGATTTAAACTTGGGGTACGTCACGGCCATGCCTGACGGCGAGGTGGCCGGTTCTTCGACCACATAGCCGTTCGAAAAATCACCGGCTTCGTATTCTTCAACAAGTCTCGATGTGAAGACGTCCCACAGAGACGTGGATACGGCATGTGTGGAGGCGAACTCGTCGACAACGGCCTGCATCGATTGTGCGCGAGACGCCGCGTTATTGAGACGCCAGTTCATGGCCCCTCCATTTCCGCGCGCGCCGTACTGCGCTTGCCCGTTATCGGCGACGATGATCTCGCCGGTGAATCCATCTGGGTGATTCACAATGGCCTGAATAACGGCCTTGACCAAATCCGTATTGGTGCCGCCTCGCTGATCCCATTGCGCATTGACCTTGAGAATAACGACATCATCCTTGGAGATGAGGCCGTTTCTCGCGGCGGTGCTCGAAGCAGCGGTGCTTCGATAGAAGGCGGTTCCTTGATCCGACATCAGCTCGAGAAGGGCGGGGATCCCCATATTCTCCGAGTCGATGTTTTGAATCGCGAACAGATTGGAAGCGGGCCCCGCTGTCGCACGGGTTTCGGCAAGAGAGAGCGGGATCACAGCGGGTACGGACGATGGCGTCAAGGGGCTATTGGGCGCCATGGAGAGCCAGGAAACGCCGCCGACTACGAGGATGCCTGTCGCAAGAAGCAGTCCAAATGTCCGGCGGTTCCATTCACGAGGCTTCGCCAAGCGCGCGAGAGGGAGCAGGGGGAGTAGGTAGGCGGCGACCCAGGCGGTGCTGTTGGCGGCGGCAACGCGTTGGCAGGGGTACGCGGCGCGCGAAGGTTTTGTACCCGTTCTAAGGACAAACCAAATCAAGCTGAGCAATCCAACGACGAAGGTACTCTGCGTCAGCCAAACCCAGAAGCGTACGCTTTGGCGAGATGGTTTCCGTGGACAAGACAATGCTATCGCCTCCTTTTGGGAGTGAGACGCTCGCCTTTGCTCAGTCCGCGAACTTTCAGTATACAGTTTTTGAAGCGATAAATAGCAGAATGCGGCGGCTCATGAGGGTCATCAGTCCGATGCTTCGGGAACGTCCTGGTGAGACCAATCTTCGGGATTTTCGGCGTTGTTGGGTGAGAGCCCCAGCACATCTCCCGAGGTCTCGACGCCAAGGCCGAGAACGGTACGGTTGGCGTAATTGAAATAAGCGGTCACCTGGTTGATTTCCAGGATCTCGTCATCGCACCATCCGGCGGCGCGGAGTTCGGTAAGGTCCGATGCTGTGATCGAAGACGGATCGCGGGTTAATGCTTGAGCATAGAGGATGGCGCGTGTTTCTTTCTCGGAGAAGGTCGGTTCGAACTTCCCGTTTTCCAAGGCCGCTCGAAGCTCATGCGCTTTCACATCGTCTCCGAGGTGTCGAGACATGCCGGTAAAATGGTGTTCCACACAGTAGTCACACCTGTTGAGAAGGCTGATGAACACGCCGAGCGCCTCCAAGAACCAACGCGGAATCGTATTGCGCACGTGATGGAGTGTGGCCTTGTACAGCGCCATGTGGCCTTCCATCGTGTGGGGGCGAAGGCTGTGCGCCAGCATGATGTTATCCACGTTGTCGTCGGGCCCCTTGACGCGATCGTAGAGCTCCCGCAGTCTGCCGGCGGATTCCGAATACGGAATATGACGAATCCACATACCTGCCTCCCGAGTTTCTTGAGATCGTTGGCGCGAGTGATTTTCCGGATGATACGTGAGAACCCCTGGGAAGCCGAGGGCTAGGCCGCGTGAGTGTGGAAGATTCTGGAAACGACTTGCCAGCGCCCGTTCATCCGATCCAGTGAGAGGTCGTCCGCAGAAGGCCTTATACTCTCCTTTTCAAGGAGGTTCAATGGCTCATCATTGCTCGGATTGCGAAGCGAATCTAGCGTCCTGTCCGTGCACGAATCTGTCTTGCGAACGGCGCGGCCATTGCTGTCAATGTATCGCCGCGCACATCGCCAAGGACTCGTTGCCTGCCTGCGCACGCCATCTCTCGGAAAGCTAGCGACCCCTGGGTGCGTTGAGATGGGTCTGCGGAGGGAAGCGATGCTGATGCCGCAGAGGCCATGGGTTGACGATGGCGTGCAATGGATGGAATCCAATCGCAGGGCGTGAGCGTTGCGTTCAGGAGTGAATCTCAAACGGTAGCGCCGTCTGACAGGCTCTGTCATTGATTTAGGCGACGAGAGCGGCGTACGTCTCAAGCGCCGTTTCGATCTCCGAGACCTCGATGAATTCGTTGGGTTGGTGCGCTTGGCGGATACTGCCCGGTCCGCAGATGAGAATGGGAACATCGAGAATGGGCGAGATGGATACGGCGTCTGTGGAATAAGGCGTGAGGCCGCGAACCCGATCGGCTCCCAAGCGTTCGATGACGCGTCGAACGCAGGGATGGTTGCGGGATGTCAGGACGGGCGGATGATAGCTGATTTCGCGTACGGAGAAGGTACATCGAGCGTTTGCGGCTTCGGCTTCGCCGATGGATGTGACGAGGTCGAGTGCGGCAATATGGTGTTCGTTCGAAGCGACTCGGATATCGAGCTGCACGCACGCGGATTCGGGCACGATGTTGACCTGGCGTCCGCCGTCGAAACGGCCGATGTTGAGCGTTGTACGTCCGCGTCCGGAAATCGCTGGCCATGTCGAGAGTTCTTGCTCGATTCGCGTGCAGAACCGCGCAGCGGGCAGGATCGCATTTGTTCCCTCTTCGGGCATCGAACCATGACCTTCTGATCCGGTAAACCGAGCTTCCAGCCACAATTCGCCCTTTTGCCCCAGGTGCACGAGATTGCGCGTCGGTTCGGCGATGAGGACCAAGCGCGCATCATCGATGCGTCCTGAGGCCGCAACAGAGGCGGCGCCCCGGTATCCCCACTCCTCATCCGCTGTCAACAGGAGGACGATATCCTGTTTCGGAACGGTACGGGAGAGGGAAAGCTGGGCGCACGTTTGCATCAATACGGCGACGGCCGCTTTCATATCGGCGGCGCCGAGTCCCCAAAGGCGTGCGTCACGAATCTCCGGCTGAAGGGGCGGGCGATGCCAGGCCTGGCTGGTGGCGGCCACGGTATCCAGGTGTCCACAGAGAACAAGGCTTCCTGATCCCTCTCCGGCAAGGCGAGCGACGAGTGACGAGCGATCGGCTTCGAGCGCGATCAATTCGGATGAGATCCCGACCGAGTTCAGCCATCCAGCCGCGAAGCGAGCGAGAACGTGTTCCTGACCGGGAGGATTGAAGCTGGGGATCCGAATCAGCGATTGAGCCAGTTCCAGCGTCCCGGCGAGTAAATTTGGACTATCGGCTCGCATTTAGCACCCTTTCGCTTACACTTTGACGATGAATCCTGATTCAGGACAGGGACAAGATCAAGTGGACACACTGCGTTGGCACCGCACCGCTCTGTGGCTCGTGATCGGGACCATCGTCTATAACGTTGTCGAAGCCGGGATCTCACTGTGGTTTGGGCTTCGAGCGGGAAGCGTTGCCCTCTTGGGTTTTGGCCTCGACTCAGTCATTGAGACCGTGGCCGCCGGCGTTCTCTTGTGGCGGCTCAGCCATGGCATGAAAGGGGTCTCGGGCCCACACCTGGCGGCGATGGATGCACGCGTTCATCGAATCGTTGGGGTGACGTTTCTGATTCTCGCCGCCTATATACTGGTTCAATCTGTATGGATCCTGGTTCTCAAGATTCCTCCCAGTGGAAGCCCGGTGGGCATCGGACTTGCCTTGGTTTCGATCGTCGTCATGCCGTTGGTGTCCTTCGGGAAGATCCGAGCCGCTCGGCGGTTGCAGAGCCAGGCACTGCTTGCGGAAGCCAAGGAAACGCTCGCGTGCTCGTATCTTTCGCTAACCTTGCTCGCAGGATTATTGCTCAATAGCCTGCTCGGGAGGTGGTGGGCGGACCCGATCGCCGCGGGATTGATGATTCCTTGGCTTCTCAAGGAAGGATTGGAAGGCGTTCGCGGCCAGAGTTGTGCGTGTTCCTAGCTAATGGCCAGGGCTTCATCCGATTCACATATCCGTTCTCTAGACTTGGGGCGAGGTGGCTGATCGCAGCCTCATTCATCCATGAAGTCAAGAGGGGGGGCGCGCGCTCATGCTTCAAAGGTCCTTGCGAACCGTTTGTTTCCTGGGGGTCGTCGCGGTCTTGACGATTCCGGGTGTCTCCCAAGATGGTGGGATGTCCCCGGCGGCGCCAGCCCGGGTGGAGGCCAGCGACGATCTCCACACGGATCGGATTCAGGTTCAATGGGAGCCGGTATCTGGTGCAACGTCCTATGAGGTATGGCGGTCGACGTTCCAAGAACACATGTACATTCCCATTGCCTACACGAGATTGACGGAGATTGTCGATCGGACGATCCAGGCATCGCAGTACTACTATTACAAGGTTCGCGCGTGCGGGGATGATGGGTGCGGGGCATTCTCGGCCTTTGATGTGGGTTCGTGGATGATCAGTGTTCCCGATCATGTTTGGGCAACGCGAGGACGATTCGCCGACTGCATCGTTGTGACGTGGGATTGGGTCGATGGCGCTACGCTCTACTACGTCTATCGTTCGGACCACATCGATTCGGGATACCACATGCTTGCCATGGTTGACGAGAGAGAGTTCCGCGATACAGGGGCCTTGGCCGGCAAGGTGTACTACTATCGAATTCGCGCGCTGACGACGTCGACGGGGAGCGATCTGAGTCCGCCGGTGATCGGGTATCGAGATGAATCCCTGCGCCATCGCGCGGCGGCATGGCGGTTCTCGGACTAGCCGCACAACGCTTCGCACAGTTCGCTCTTGTCTTCGCGCGATCCAGCACGCGCATCTAATCCATCGAATGTGTTCAGCACCCTCAGGAAGCACCGCAATGATCCGATAGGGGGTGGCGGACCACGATCGCGATGGGCACAATCGACGACGATTCGTCCGGGACATAGGAGGGCACATGACGATCGCCAAACAGTTGGAAGAGCGCTTTGTTCGTTACGCGGCCATTGATACCCAAAGCGCGGATGGAACGGGAAGAACGCCGTCCACGGAGAAGCAATTGGATCTTCAGCGAATGTTAAAAGCGGAGTTAGAAAGCTTGGGCGCGTCGGAGGTTCGTCTGTCGGACAAAGGATTCGTCATGGCCACAATCCCAGGAACGTTGCCGGATGCCCCGACCCTCGCATTTCTTGCTCACGTTGACACGGCGCTGGACTACAACGCCTCCAATGTGAAGCCGATCGTGCATCGCGATTACGATGGAACGCCCATCGTCCTTCCCGGCGACCCGACGCAGGTGCTCGACGAGAGCACGGCGCCCGAACTGGCGGACAAAATGGGCGAGACGATCATTACGTCTGACGGGACCTCGCTGCTCGGCGCCGATGACAAGTCCGGGATCGCTGTGATCATGGCGATGGCCGAACAGCTTCTCTCCGATCCGGCGATTCCTCATGGAGACATCCGCGTATGCTTTACGCCGGATGAAGAAATCGGAACCGGCATCAGCGAGCTGCCGTTGGATGAACTGCGCGCCGATGTCGCCTATACGCTGGATGGAGAGAGCCTTGGAGAAGTGACGTACGAGAGTTTCTCTGCCAATCGAGCCACTGTGCGGATTACGGGCGTCTCCATTCATCCGGGGAGCGCCAAGGGACGCCTCGTCAACGCGCTGACCTTGGCAGCCAAATTGCTTAACCTCCTGCCGCAACACGCGCGTACCCCGGAGACGACGGATGGGAAAGAGGGGTTCATTCACCTCGTGCGCATGGAGGGAACGTCCTTCGAAGCGGAACTTCACTTCATCCTTCGAGATTTCGAGAGAGAGGGACTGGCTGCGCACAGCGATGCCCTTCAGGCCGCCGTCCACGCGATTCAACTCCTGGAACCCAGGGCGACGCTGAGTTGCGAGATCGTGAAACAGTACCGAAACATGCGCTATTGGCTTGAAGACGATATGCGGCCGGCCAATCTTGCGATCGAAGCGGTGAAGGCGGCGGGGCTTGAACCGAAGGTTGTCTCCATTCGCGGTGGGACGGATGGTTCGCAACTCACGGAACGTGGCTTACCGACGCCCAACCTGTTTGCAGGGATTCACAACGTGCATGGGCCGTTGGAGTGGACGTCCGTTCAAGAGATGGAGAAATCGCTCGAAACGTGCCTGCACCTCATCGCGCTATGGGCCAACCAATCGACCTAGCGTCGCATTGAGGCTCCTAGGACGCCAAAGCGCATCGCGTGTCCAAGGTTCGGGGGTAGCGGCCTTGGCGGAATTCCGCGTGAACCTTCCCTCGAGAGGTGTTCACACCTTGACTTCGTTGTCGAAGATGATATGATGCTGCTTCTATTGGAAATCTCCAATAAAGGAAAAAGATATCATTAGGAGCCGCCATGCACTTGGAACACGCGATTTTGGGATTCTTGAACTATGGTCCCTTCACGGGCTACGAGTTGAAGCGAGTCTTTGACCGGTCCATTCGCCATTTTTGGCCTGCCGATCAAAGCCAGATTTACAAGACGCTGTCGAAGCTGTCTGACAAGGGCTTGGCGTCCATGGATATCGTGCACCAAGACGATCGTCCCAGCCGCAAGGTCTATCAAATCACGGACGCCGGACGAACGCAGTTGATGGAATGGATTCGGCGGACCCCCGAGGTGGAGGTTGTTCGGGAGCCGTTTCTCATTCAGGTGTTCTTCGCAGGTCTCTTGCCCGATGAAGAGGCGATTCAGATTCTCGAAGAAAAGGCATCCGAAATTCGCGCCTACATCGAGAACCTCAACGAGGTGACGAAGGTCGGGGCTCAAGGTGACGGCCAGAAGGCGCCCAAGAAGCTTCAGTTCTACTGGTTCCTGACGGTAGATCATGGACTGTGGATGATGCAGGCGAGCCTCGATTGGCTTGAAGAAACGATCGAGAGAATCCGCCGAGGAGAGTACGTGGACGGACCCGCCGTCTTGGATCCCCCGCGCCGCCGCCGCGACGGCTAGCACGTTCATCAAGACCCTCGCAGGAATCGCAGGCTCGATCGCACAAGAAGCAGCGGTATTTCAGATCGAGCTGTCTCGTGCGTGAAATCAACGGCTTGATGGGAATCAACGAACAGAGTTAAGCATAAGGAGAACGATGACGAACGAACAAACGAACCCTGGGAAGGATGCGGCATCCGTTGTGGTCGCGGCAACCCAACTTAGAAAACACTATCAAACTGGAGCGGAGACCGTGGAAGCGTTGCGCGGCGTTGATTTCCGCGCGGAACGTGGAGACTTCGTGGTTATTCACGGTCCGTCAGGATCCGGGAAGACGACGTTTCTCAACATGCTGGGATGCATCGACTACCCCACCTCGGGAGCTGTCGAAATCTATGGCCAGGACGTCGCGACACTGTCGGATGGGAAGCTGGCAGAGCTCAGGCGGGACAAGATTGGCTTGGTCTTTCAGACCTTCAATCTCATGCCCGTGCTTTCGACGTACGAGAACATCGAGTACCCCCTCCTCCTGCAAAACGTTCCCCGGCCCCAGCGGCGCGAACGCGTGCAGAAGCTGATCGATGCTGTGGGATTGACCAACGAAGCGGGGCGCCGTCCCAACAAGCTGTCCGGAGGGCAGCGCCAGCGGGTCGCACTAGCCCGGGCACTGATTACGGAAACCCACTTCGTCTTGGCCGATGAGCCGACAGGCAATCTCGATACAGAGACCAGCAAGCGCATCATGGGCATCATGAAATCGCTCAATGAGAATCGGGATGTCGCGTTTGTCGTGGTGACGCACGATCCGATGGTTGGTGAGTTTGCGCGACGAACGGTTGAGATTCGGGACGGACTCCTATCCACCGTCACCCAAGGGGGCTGACATGGGACTCCGAATTGCTTTGCGCAATGTGCTGCGCAACCCGCGGCGAACCGTGCTCAGCTTGGTCATTATCTCGCTGGGCACCGGCATGCTGTTCGCGGTCTCCGGGTTCGTGAGCTTCATCACGGATGGAATCACCGAAAGCACGGTGGAACAATACGGCAACCTTCAGATTGCGGATATCGATCTCTGGGAGCGTGCCGATGACCGTCTCGTGACGCTGATGGAGGGGGAGCGAGTCGAACAGGTGTCCGCCCTTCTCGATGAGCTTCCGGATGTGACGGGCTATGCGGCCAATCTGACATTCACGAGCCAGATTCAGAAAGGCTCTGAATCGAGCCTGTTGTTTGGCGTCGGTGTGGATCCCGCCAACCGCATTTTGGCGGGCTATGAGATTGCGCGGGGAGAAGACCTGAAGCCCGGCGATCGAGGGAAGATCGTGATCGGGCGATTGCTGGCGGACAACCTCGGCGTAGAGCCGGGGGACTACGTGACACTGCTGATCGCCACTGTGAATGGATCGTTCAACACAGGCCGACTCCAGGTGGCCGGCGTCTTCCGTGGGTTCGAGGAGTTCATCGAATCGCAGTTCGCGTACGTTCCCATCGAAACGGCCCAACTGCTGTTGAATACCACAGGCGTCGATAAACTGGTCGTTTCATTGACCGATTTGGACCGCACGGAGCCTGTCGCGGCGATATTGCGTGAGCGCTTGGCGTCCGCTGATCTCGGTGTCGAACTGCGCACATGGGATGTGCTCGCGACGCAATACGAGCAAACGGTGAGCATGTTTACCTTCATCTTGGGCGCCGTGAGTCTTGGAATCTTCATCCTGGTTCTGTTCAGCATTCTCGAGGTCCTGACGATGTCCTTTCTGGAGAGAACGCGCGAAGTCGGAACGCTACGCGCGATCGGGACCAAGCGGCACCACGTGTTCCGCCTGTTCCTCAGCGAGGGCATTCTTCTCGGCATCTTCGGCGGCCTCCTCGGCATTCTTGTGGGCATTGGATTGGGATTCGCGGTCAATCATTCCGGGATGGGATGGATGCCGCCAGGCAGCCTGGAAGAGGTTCCCATTCTCGTCAAGATGTCGCCGGTGAGCGCGATCACGCCGTTAATCATCGCCATGCTTTCAACGTTGGTGTCCGCCATCTTCCCGGCCTGGCATTCGGCGAGATTGGCCGTTGTCGACGCGCTGCGCACCCAGTAGCGGAAGGAGTGATCATGTTCAAAATCGCATTACGCAATATCTTCCGCAACAAGCGACGGTCGTTCCTCAGTTTTACGATCATCGGGTTGGGTGCGGCCATGCTTTTCCTCGTGAGCGGCTTTGTTCGAGAAAGCTTGACGGGGATGGAAGAAGGTCTGGCGGGGTCGTATGGGCATTTGCAGATCGCGGATACCGGGTACTGGGATCGGTCGGAGGAACCCATCGACTATCTCTTGGTTCCCGATCGTCTGTCGGTGCTTGAATCGATCCTTTCCGAACACGAGGCCGTCGACTCCTGGACCAAGAATCTAGGTTTTTCGGGCTTGGTCGGCAATGCAGAGAAAACGGCGATGGTGCTGGGAACAGGGATTGAAGTCGGGAATCCGACGTTGGAACCGATGGATCCTCTTGTGGCTTCCGGGTCGGCGCTTCTGCCCGGTGCGGACGACGAGATTCTGCTGGGACGCTTGCTGGCGGAACGCCTGGGCGTTGAGCCCGGCGATCCCATCAACCTTGCCGGGTTTACGGTCACGGAATCACTCAATGCGATGACGATTGTCGTTTCTGGCTCGTTTAAGTTCTTCAGTCAGGAATGGGAGGAACAGCTGACGTTTGTGCCCCTGGGCTTGGCCCAGCGGTTGTTGAAGACAGATGGCGTGGACAAGGTGCTGGTGCGGGTTTCCAGCTTGGATGCGGTGATCCCTGTCATGAACGCCTTGCAGGGTGCCGTCGACGATGCGGGGCTGGGCGTTGAAATCAAGCCATGGCAAGACGTGGCGCCGTTCTACAACGAGATGAAGACGTTCTGGGAAGCCCTGGAAGGACTCTCGACGATGGGGGTCTTCATTCTTGCGTTCTTTGGCATCATGCAAGTTCTGACCATGTCATTCATGGAACGCACGCGCGAAGTCGGCACCATCCGCGCGGTGGGCACGAAACGGCATCAGGTCTTTGGCATGCTGTTGACGGAAGGCGTCTTGCTTGGCCTTCTGGGCGGCTTATTCGGCGTTCTTCTTGGATTCGGATTCGGCATGTTGATCAATGCGTCCGGAATTGGATGGATGTATCCGGGAGCGACCGAACCGATGCCTGTGGCCATTCAATTACTGCTGGCCAATGCGATTGCCCCGCTCATGATCGCGGTGTTGTCCGCCTTCCTATCGGCCATCTATCCGGCCTGGCACTCGGCGCGAGCCAACGTTGTCAAGGCCCTGCACTACGTCTAGAACGCCGGCCGAACTCGGTTGTAGATCACAAAAGGAGAACACAATGAAAATAGGATATCGACTGGGGCTGCTGATGGGAATCGTGATCCTGAGTTTGGCCGTTGGGGCCCAGGAAACAACGGTCCCTTCGGATTTAGAACTGTTGGAAGCTATGGATGCGGCGAGGTTTTTGGATTCGGATACCGGCTATGTCGTTGAGGTGATGGAGATCCTGGCAATCCGTCCGGATTCCACGGAGGAGGGCAAGGTTCGGCTTTCCATTCGAACGAAAGAAGGCACGGAGCTTCGACTGCGAATCGATTTTCTTGCCCCAGAGGAGTCGGTCGGTCAGTCCTTCCTGATTCTGGAAGATGACGCCGTTCTCCTTTGTACCCCGGACCTGGCCATGCCGCTTCGGATTTCCGGGGGAACCGATGTCTTCGGAGATTCGACGGTGAGCACAACGGCGGGAATCCAGTTTGCCGACGAGTACACGATCGTTGCTCGTGAAGAGGCGATGCTGAATGGAGAGACCGTTCTCAGGGTCGACCTGGAGGCGAGCTCACTAGGCGCGGCCTATCCTTCGGCCACCGTCTGGGTGGATGCGGAGACGTTCTATCCGATCGAAGCCATCCTCTATGCCCTATCCGGCGAGCCGCTGAACCGGATTTCGTACGATGAGTACGGTGTCTACCCCTTCGAGGATGTGGATGCGGGATTCCGAGATTCGTACTTGGTCGTTCAAACCATTGAAAACCTCATTCGTGAGGGATACACTACCGTGCTTACGATCTCGGGGATCGAGTTGGACCCGATTTCGGAGGCACTTCTCGATCCGGATCAGTTCTGTTCTCCGGAGTAGATGGCGAATCAACGCGTGCGCCGGACTCGCGTTTTGCGTGCGTCCGGCCGCGCATCGGCGAAACGACTAAACTTCCGGTTTCTCCAAGTAGAAGTAGTGGTGGACGTATTGGTAGAAGTGCTCCCGGCGCGCGTAGTGGGCGGCCCACTCCTCTTGGGTGCAGGGCATGGGAGCTTCGCCATACAAGGCCATCCACGCGTCCTCCGAAACATCCGGGGCTCCAAAGAACGTACAGTCTTTTTTGCGGAAAGCGATCTCCCACTCCGAGAGAAGACGAAGGGCTTCATCATCATCGAACAGCGAGTGGCAGACATCCTCTCCAGCTTCGATCATCCAGCGTTCGCCGGGCGCGCGTTCTTCGCCATACTCTGAGCCAGGCCAACAATCCTGGGATACCACGCCAAGGAAAGCGATGCCGCCGGGCTTAAGCACGCGATGCATTTCCGAAATTGCGCGAGCCGTATCCGCTTTGGAGAGGTGGCACATGGAGTAGTGCTCATAGACGTAATCGAAGGACGCGTCCTCGAAGGGCAAGGATCGCATGTCGGCCTGACGAAGGTCGATGGACAATCCGTGCTGAGCTACATACGTTTTGGCCTTCTCCAGTTGGGTATCCGAGATGTCGATGCCAACGGCCGCCATCCCACATTCAGCAAAGATGGAAAGCGGTGGGAGGGGGCCGCCGGCGCCGCAATCGAGAATTCGCTTCCCAGACAGCGAGTCTCCGGAATCCAACGAGGCGTGTAGAAGGCTGAGGAAATCGTAGACGGGGGTTGCGTTGGTTCGTAGGATGGTCGGACTCATCATTCTCCTTCCGAAACGGAGGGTTGGCGCAGAGCCTCTCGAACGAGCGATTTCAGTTGCCGCTTGTGTCCTGTTGGCGCGATGGGGCCCAGATCTACGGTGGTACATCCATTAAACCGGGCGAAGTCGGCCAATGCGTCGGCAAGTGCGGGGAGGGCATCCTTGATGGTGTCGAACGTTTTCTCGAACCACAGCTTCTTGACGAGAAGCGTACGCGTGGAGCGTTCCGCCTTGGCGTCCAAACGCCCGATGAGAGCATCCTCCCAAAGGATGGGAAGCACGAAGTAGCCATATTTGCGCTTGGGCGCGGGCACGTAGCATTCAATCGTGTAGTCGAATCCAAACAGGTGAGACAGCCGCTCCCGCTGGATGACCAGATTGTCGAAGGGGGACAGGATGACCAATCGATCGGAGGACTCGGGCGGAATGGATTCAAGCGCCGTTGGCTGCACGTAGTAGACATCATCGAGTCCTTCGACTGAGAGAGGAAGCACCGCCCCCTGTGACTGGAGCGACTTCAATCCTTCGGATACGGCGCGTTGATTGACGATGTGAAACGCGTTGCGAATTTCTCGTTCTCGGGCGATCCCTAAACCGCGAAGCGCACGATGGATATGAAAGCGCGCCAACTCATCCTCGGTCGGCTGAGAGGTGTCGATGGCGGATGGAAGGACGCGTTCTGTCAGGTCATACACCTTCTGAAAATTCCGGCGTTCGCTGACCATTAACGTCCCCTGCCAGAAAAGGATTTCAAGGGCTCGCTTGGCGGGTTTCCAATCCCACCACGTGCCGCGCTTCGTTCCTGGCGGCGGCTCGAAATCCTTGGACGTGAGAGCGCCTTCTTTTCGAATCCGGCCAAGGACTGTATCGAGAACGTTCGCATGTTCGGTGATCCATTGACGCGTGCGATCGTTCGGACGGTCACGCATTCGCGTCATCCGAGGCAGATAGAAGCGGTAATCGGAGGTGGGCAAGAAGGCAAGGGCATGCGCCCAGTGCTCAAAAAGGGTTCGATCGATGGCTTGAAGATCATGAAGGTGTCCCGGGCTGTAATCGCTGCACCGATTCCAGAGCGTGTGATGATGCGCCCTCTCGATGACGGCGATGGTGTCGATTTGGACGTAGCCCAAGTGGTCGATGATTTCTTGAACTCCCGTTTTACCAGCAAAACGCACGCCGTCGTCGAGACCTTGTGCGCGCAGGACGATCCGCCGAGCTTCGTTGAGGGATACTGTGGTGCGGGACATGATTCGACATCACCTGCCAGCGAGGATGCTTCGATCATACGCGATGGGAGGTAAGCTCTCAGCAACGAAGAGGAGACACTCATTTTGATGATTCACGGGAGGGTTCCTCGTTCGGCGAGGCGTGATCCAGCGCGGGAGCTATCGGGCTCCCGCGCATTTTTTGGAGCGCCTCATCAAGCGGAGAGGGTTAGTTCGATCCACAGAACGTATTGGGGTCGAACATGTCGAGGGAGATCGGTTCGTTGCTTACATCCAAGACCCTGATTTCAGTATACGAGTCCTCGGAAAGGGCACTGCTGACCCGTTGATGAAGCAGGTAGGAGTCTTCTCCTTGTATGTCATACTCCAGATACTCGATGTTGACGAGTGCATCGCCACTCAAGGCGTACAGCGTCGCTCGGATCGGCACGAACGTGAAGTCACGAACCCACAGCGTTGCGGATGGATAGGGAAACGCCTCCGATGTTGCTTTCAGCTCAAGACGCAATGCCGGAAGTCCGGCATCCTCTTCGGCGATGGTTTCGATGAGTCTAAAATCGTAGGAGTAGCTGATGCCAGCCGTTGCCGTGACAGACGAGTCGCCGAACAAGTCGGTGCTACCGGAGATTTGCATGGGCATGTCAAGCGTCGGCGTACACAAGTAAACGGCTTCGTCCTCCATGATGAGATGAATCGTGCCTTGCTGAGCCGCCGGCGCGAGCGTCTTGATTAGCGTGCGGTACTCGGTGTCGTGGATGTGGATGAGAAGTTCCGCGACCGAGTGATCGATGAACCCCTCGCTGCCTTGAGAGGTGAATTCCAGGGTCTCTCGGTACGAACCGTGATCGGTATTGAGATAAAGGACACGGTCGATGGCCAGCAGAAGCATCTCGTCCTCAGAGGGGCCTTGCGTGGGGGTCTCATGATCTTCCTGCGCCCAGAGGAGGACAGGAGTGATGAGTAAAAACGCAAGGGTCAACAATCCAATAACCTGCCTAGTGGTGCGAAATTGGTCCAACATGTGATCTCCTTTCAAACATGGCGCAACGCGCGCACAATCCGGGTGCTTGCTCCCCGAGATGCCGGGGCAATGACGGCAATAAATGTCGTGAGCCAGGTAACGCAAAGAGGGATGAGGATGGAGTCTGCCTGTAAGAGCAAACGTATCTTCTGAGGTTCGGCGATTCCTGGAAACTGCCAATGGGGACCGATCCAGCCGATTATTGAACTCAGCCCCAACCCTAGGGCGCAGCCGGCGATGGAACCCAGAAGGCCAAGCAACGCACCTTCAGTAAGAAGCGTGAATAGAACACGTCGTTGAGGGGTTCCAATGGCTCGCAATGTGCCGACTTCCCGAGTTCTCTCCAGAAATGAGAGGGTGACGATCTGAAGAATGCTGAAGAAGCCGAGCAGTATGAGACCGCTTCGTGCAAGAGAACGGATGGCATGGAAGAAGGTTTGCGTGTCCGCGAATTCGCTTGAGAGTTCGTCCCATCGTATAGGAAACAGGTCTAGACCGATTTGTTCGACAGCCCTCAAGATGTCTTTTCGTACGGTTTCGATCTCAGCGTGCGGCTTCAGATGTATCGACAGTGCGTTCACACCATCGATGCGCAAGAGCAACTGTGCCAGTGGAAGAGGCATGAGAGCTGCGAACATATCGGCTTCACTGTCGAAGAATCTCACGATCCCTACAATGGATACCGTGATGGCGTTCATCGCTCCATCGAGGGAAAGCGCGGCGATGTTGATGCGATCGCCAACAGTTACTTGAAGCTGCTCGGCTAGCCCTTGGCCGACCAGGATCTCCCTGGCCTCTTTGGATGAAATATGATCGCCGACGACGAGGCGGGTGCCCGCAAGATCAGTTGGATCATCCAGTGTTTGGGCAATCATCATCGTCGAACGTTCCTGGTGTCCGATCAGTCCAGATACATCGAGAGATCGAGACCAATGGGCGATATCCGAGTTTGCGGCGAGCATCTGTTCGATCCGTTCCACCGTTTTCGAAGACATCATGACGCGAGCCGGATCTGCCGTTCGCTGGTTCCAGTAGTCGGTTGGGGCGAGCTGCATGTGACCGGAGACGCTGGTGAGCGCATCTTCGAACCCTTGCAGACTGCCATTGACAAAACCATCGACGAGGACAAGCACGGCGGCACAAGCAGCGATGACACTCAGTGAGAGTATCGTCCGTCGACGGTTCCTCCAGAGATTGCGTATGGGGATTAGAAACATGGTTTTCTCCCTAGGTTGTTCGAAGCGCGTCAACGATGGGTTTCCGGGTGACACTTACGGCAGGAAACCAGGCGGAAAGCAGAGTCGAGCAGAGTGCGATAAGGCTCGGCAAGATGGCGTGCGAGAGGCGTGGCATGATGCGAATCGCCGTTGGGTCGATCTCTCCCGGTATCCTCCAAAGGATGTTTGCTCCATTCATGATCGCTGTGAGTCCATAGCCAAGACACACACCGAGGCCTGCCCCAAGCAACGCGAACAACGCGGCCTCCATCAACAACTGTCGAAAGATCTGACCTCGCTGTGTTCCGATGGCGCGCGTTGTTCCGAATTCTCTCGTCCTTTCGAGGAACGACATGGTTAGAACCTCGAGAATGACGAAGAATACGAGCAGGCCGATGGCTGTCCCAACGGCTCCGAGAATGAACCGAAACAGCTTGCGTGTCTGATGAAACTCTGGCGAGAGTTCGTCCCAGCGTTTGAGTGCGAGATTCTCTCGGATCAGAGGAAGTTGTTCCCTCAATAGCCCGGCCACCGTGTCTGCCGCTTCGAGATTCGTGAGCGCGACGACGAGCTTGTCAATTCCGGAAGTTCGCAGCAGGTCACGAGCTGTTGCCTGTGTGAACAATACCGTGAAGGCTTCATCGGTCTCCGTCGGCATTCGCATGGTGCCGATAATCTGTAAGCGAATGGTGTTGAACGCCCCCCGGGCCGTCGTTGCAAGCAGTGTGACCGTGTCGCCGATTTCCATTCCATAGGCCTCTGCGAGCAGATGTCCAACCAACAGGCTCTTCGTATCCTCTGGGCCCAGATCTCGTCCGCGCAAGACGCGGTACGAGGAAAACGTGGATCTCTCCGGCTCGATGCCCAAGCCGAAAACGATCTGCGAGGCCCGTCCGAATTTCATCTGAGCCTGTATTTCGATTTGTCCGGATACAGACGTGACCTGAGGGATCGTTGCGAGGAGGGCTTCCACATTCGAGCGCTCCGCTGGAGTGATTAGATACTCGCGAGGGGGGGCGGTTTTGCTCCAAAACCCTTCATCCCCGATCTGAAGTCCGCCCACATACTGTACGATCGCATTGCGCACCGACCCATTGATGAAGCTAACGAAGCCGCCCAGTGAGAACAGGATGGCTGTCCCGAGAACGATCAACGTGATGCTCAGCAGCGTTCGTCGGCGATTGCGGAATGCGCTTCGGAGTGAGATACGGAACATCATGAAGGCACCTGTTCGGAGAGCAACCCGTCGCGCAGATCGACGACGCGCGTAGCGAATGCACTGACCTCAGGATCGTGGGTGACCACCAGGAAGCTGACCCGTCGTTCTGTATTGAGTTCCTGGATGATCCGGAGCACACGATCCGTTGTCTCTGCGTCGAGGTTTCCAGTGGGCTCGTCGGCCAAGACGATGGCCGCTTCGGTCACGAGTGCGCGCGCGAGCGCGACCCGTTGCTGTTGTCCGCCCGACATCTGTTGGGGTCTGCGCTTCGCGAGTTCGGACAATCCGACCAACTCCAACCATTCGCCCACCCGTCGTTGTCGCTCCTTTGGAGTAATTCGCTGAAGCAGCAGAGGATATTCGATGTTCTCATACGCGCTCAGTACGGGGATCAGGTTGAATGCTTGAAAGACAAGGCCGAGCTTCTCCAAGCGGAGTTTTGCCAATGTGCGCTCGTTTAGCGTGCTGGCCTTGTCGCCGCCAATCCAAACATCGCCATGGGTTGGCTGGTCGATGCACGAAAGGACATTGAGAAGGGTTGATTTTCCGGAACCGGAAGGTCCTCGAATGGCGACAAAGTCTGCTTGGTGGACGCGAAAATCGATACCTCTCAAGGCATGAATCGTTTCGCCGCCCGTCTCATAGGTCTTCCGGACGTCGCGCGTTTCCAGCACCGGGGGAGGCGCTGAAGGTGCGGCTTGCTTGTTCTGCATAGCATCTCCTCTCTCGGCAGAGACGGAGGGGGGCTATGCGCTTGGACGCGAAATCGGAAGTTGTATTTCCGTGATGGCGTCCTCAGGATCTTTGGTGAGCATGTGCTTCATGGATGCAGGGACTGGAAGTCCGGCGTCTACATAGCGAAGGTACACCCAGCGTGTGGGAACGTGAACGCGAAACCCATGCGAGAGTATCCAAACGATGAGCCGCCAGTAGGTCCGGCCAAGATCCTCATCCGCGCCGTGGTGGATGATCGACGCCACACGTACAGCTGGGAGTGTATGGATGCAAACCGGCTCTGGGGCCTCTATCACTCCAACGATGGGAATCGATACTTCGATGTCCACATTCTCCTCACGAAAGTCAGCGTCGTGATTCAGGGAGATGGGGGGACCGGCCACTCGTGCCTTGGAATTCTCTAGGCGTCTTGTCAAGCTCTCCCACAAGCCAATCTGGTCAAACGCGGTAGGAACGGTTCGTCGGATGGATGCGACAAGAAGGGGTTCCACATCCTTTTGAACGACATCAAACGTTGGGCAACATCCGCCATTGACCTGCTCCTGATGGGTCTCCAGCACACTCAGCCGGTCCCTCGCCTGGTCAATCTCATCCCTCAATTCGGCTTGCTTCAGCTTCAGCATGCCGCGAATTTGGTCAGAGGATGGATCGCTGGCGAGAAACTCCCGGATCTCATTCAGTGACAGGCCAAGATCCTTGAGTGCGAGAATCTTCTGTACACGAACAATCTGCTCTGGAGAGTACATGCGATAGCCGGAATCCGGATCAACGTGAACGGGTGTCAAAAGTCCGATTTCATCGTAATAGCGAAGCGTCTTTACTGGGACGCGGCTCATACGCGAAAACTCGCCGATCATGTACATATCCATGCTCCAATCATACTCCGTCTTTGCCGATGCCTAGGTGTAAGCCCTCCAGCGACTGGAGGGTCAAGGACGATACGTGCGGCGCCTTCTCTCGCGCTGAGTGCTGGCTGCTTCTCCCCCCAGCACAAGGCTGTTTTCGTGCCCGATCTCCCGGTTGGCGATCGGACGGCAAGGCGCCCTCTGTGACGCATACAGAACGATGCTCCCGGTTTCGTCGCGGGACTTATGATGCGGGACGAGTTGACAGTACCGATCGAAATGATGACGTATCCTCTGCGAGGGGCGGGTTCTTCAGCGGAAAAAGAAGAAGGCCGCAAAGAATCGCGGCCTTCCCTTCAAGGCGTTCACGCATGCTGGTGCGTTTACGGATTCGTGCCGGAGGAGTTGTCCGGCTCTAACACACGATTGGCGTAGCAAGCCATCGCCTTCTGCAGAAATTCGGGCAGCCCGACGGCGATCTTTTCGTAATGAGCGCGAAACTCCGGATGCTCGACGTACAGCGTTCCCAGTCCACGGTAGATCTCGACCGTGGGCTGATAGAAGACGGTGATCGTGGCGTAGTGCCGCGCGATCAGCGCCTGGACCTCAGGGTCATCGGGCGCTCGATCGAGCAACGCGGCCAAGCCTCGATTGACGGCGTCCGTCTCCTCGCGAAAGGCCGCCCAGGCTTCCGGGCTCATGGATCGGGCGCGATGCTCGGAGGCGGCGACGGCGCCTTCTCCATATTGAGCGACAGCTTCGGCGCGAACGGTCTGCCGCCGTTCGGGTGAGAATCCGGCATACAGCTCTTTGTCGGTAATGGACATGTTGGAATCCTCCAATCGGTTTAGGGTCTTGTCGATGGTGACGAGGAGATGTCGACTCCGTTCCATCCGCGCTTCCAGCCGGGCCCGATGCTGGCGAAGCGCGTTGGCAAGGTCGAAGTTGGGATCGTCGAGAATCAGACCGATCTCGGCCAACGGAACGTCCATCTCGCGGTACAGGAGAATTTGCTGCAAGCGGAACAGCTCCTTCTCGCCGTACAGGCGATAACCGGCGTCCGTTCTCGATGCCGGAGATAGCAAAGCGATCTCGTCGTAATAGTGCAGGGTTCGCACGCTGATTCCAGCCAACTGGGCCAGCTGTCGAACTGTGTATCTCGTCGTCTTCATAGGGCCAGTATGAACCATGACGCCGCGTCAAGGTCAAGTGGAAGCGGCAGATTCCACTATGGAGGGGGAGGGGTGAGTCTAGCTCAACGCCGAGAGAAGACGGTGGAGCGCGTGAGCGGCCTCGGCCAGCTTCGCGCAGTCCACCAAATTCGGATGGTCCTTCGGCGTGTGCGTGATCTCCTGGCAGAGCCAGTCGAAGTTGGTGGAGGTGAGGGCAATGGCGGGGCGCCCAGCCATCGTGAACATCGAATGATCGCCCTGTGCCCAGGGTGCGCCAGGCACCAAACCTGGGGCCGCGGAGAAGGTCTGATTGGCGAGCGACTCCAAGGATGGGTCGCAGTTGTAGAACGAATAAGCGATGTCCGCCTCGTTGTGTCCGGCGCCATCGAGGTTGATCACGAGGTCGATATCCTGCATCCGGGCGCCAACCTGTGAGAGGTAGAGCATCTGTCCGGGCACGGCATAGTAGTCTTCGCCATTGAACGCGACGAGCTCGATTCGCTTGCTTCCATCGTATCCGGACAACATCTCTGCCAGGGCTAGTAAAACGGCCACGCCAGTGGCGTTGTCCAAGGCTCCCGGCGTGTTTTTCTTCGCATCGATGTGGGCGCTAACCAACATCGTCGAACCTGTCGAGGGGCCGAGCGAGGCAACGGGATTGCATGCGGTCGACGGGATTCGTTTCGAATCGATCTGTAGGTGAACGAGTTGACCGGCGAAATCCAAGAGACGGGTTCCGTCGCGATCCTTCAGATAGGCGGTGGGGATGTCGAAGTCGCCGTCTTCGAACAACGGGAATGGATAGACGCTCCCCGCCGTTCCCGACGCCTTGCCGGTGGCGGCGATGATCGCGGCGGGACCTCTCTCTTCCAGCAAGGCGACAAGACGTTTGTGATGATCGGGATTGTAGAAGACAAATCCCTTGGGCATGATCGGCTCGGCGGCGATATCGCCGTGGAGGAGCACGATCTTTCCAGAAAGCTCCATTGCGTCCAACGCATCGAAGGTCGAGGCGCAAACAAAGGGAGCGCGGACATCGCAAGGGAGAGAGTACGGGCCAACGTGCAAGGGGAAACCAGTATCGCCAACAACGAGTGCCGCTTCCCCGGCCTCCCATTCCAGGCATTCGAAGGGAGAACACATGGCCTGGAGTCCAGCGTGTTGGCAGACGTCCGTGAAGTAGTCGGTGGCGGCCCGGTTTCCCGGGCTGCCGACATGGCGGTTGCCGACCTCAAAGCACAAGGTCTCCACATGGTGTTGGATTCTGGAGACGAGCTCTCTGTTGGCGCTGTTTTTACTCATCAACGCAAGTGTACACGACGACAAAGGGCCATCAGTGGCAGCCTGATTGAGCCGTACAGGGTGGCGGAGCTAGTCGAGCAACCGCAGGCCCTGCGTTGTGCGGATGTGAACGAGCAGATCAAACATCTTGGGCAACGAAACATCGGTGTCATAAGCGCTGATAACGACGCCATCCACCAGGTCAGGTGAATTCCCCATGGCCTTGAAGTTCCGTGATTCGAACATCCATTGGCCAACCGCAGATGCAGGGTCGAGTTGACGAAGATCGAGAAGAAACTGCGGTTCGGCGACTGCACAGAGGACGGACTCGTAACTTGTTGCAGACGGAACGGGAATGGGGATCTCCATATCCAGGAACCTGGTTTCTGAGTTCACGGCAGTGGCCGTTCCCTCGCAGGTTGAGAACCCGACGGCGATATAGCTTTCTCCGAAGAGCTGGCGGAGGTTTTCACCCAACGGCACGACGCTGGCTTCATCCCACGACAGCGCGATATGTCCATTGTGGGCATAGACGATCATCTTCGCCTCGTCTCCGAGTGTCTCGAGCCACCACCGGACGTTTTCGGCCATCAAATGATCTCGATGGTTGAATGATCTTGAATACCAGCCCGCTTCATTGGGGATATTCTCGGAGTCAGGAATGTCGAACTTCGTGCGTTGCTGCTCGATGGCCTCCGGAATTCGCTCCAGTAGGGTACGTTCGTAAGGTGTGATCGCCTCCACGTACAGAGGCAGATCGGCCAGGAGCCGTTCGGCGATCGAGCGGGCTAAGTCGAAGTACTCTTGCCGGAGATCCTCGTTGTTTCCCCAGACATGTTTGGCCTTTCTCGGCATTCGATCCATGTCGCGGGTCAGCTGTGCGTCAAGCACGTACCCCGTGCTGGCACGGGCTGAGAGAAGGACGGAGCGTGCCCACTCGAAGGCATAGTGAGGGGATTGATAATCGATTCCCACGAGATGGACCTTCTCCCCATCGGTTGTGCTGTTGTGCGCGCGAACCCATTCAAGGAGATCGGAGAATTCCTCGCACTGATAGAACCAGAATCCAAGGCTCTCTCTTGCTGTGCTCAGGCCGCCGGCCCCCGATGTCACGAACCGGTCGGTGACCAATCCTCCACTCCAACCGGCCTCAACGGCAATCACAGTGAATCCCATTTCTTCGACGAGGAACTTGATGATGCGGTGCTTCATCGTCACGAACTCGCTCGTTCCGTGGGTTTGCTCGCCGAGCCCGACGATGCGCGCGTCGCCGATCAATGCGCGCAGGGGTTCGAGATCGGTGTCATCCTCCACGGCGTCCGTCGTGAGAAAGGGGATGGCGGAATCCTGAACCCAGTGCAGAACGTCGGAGGAAACGGCGTAAACGACGGTCCAGGCGTGAAGCAGAGTGATACAGGAGAACAGGATGCAAAGGGCCTGTCGAGCGCGAGACAGCACGATACCTCCTCAAGGACATTTGGTGTGATCTGGAGAGCAACTCTGCCAACATGCCGTGCGGACATGCTGAGGACAATCACAAGGGCATGAAATTCGGGAGGAATCGGCAGTTGAGCCGAATGTTAGATTAGCTCTTAAAGATAAGGCTTCGATAGCGGCGCAGCTCTTCGATCGAGGCGCGAATATCCGAAGCCGCGCGATGGGCATAGTCTTTTTCTACCAGCGGAATGACACCGGGGTACCAGCGATAGGCGAGTTCATTGATGGTGCTCACATCGAGATTTCGATGACTCAGGTGCCCGTGCAGTTCCGGCATGTAGCGCATGAGAAACCGGCGATCCAGCAAGATGGAATTGCCGCAGAGCGGCGAGGACTTTCGATGGGTATGTTTGCGAATAAACGCCACCGTTTGCTGCTCGGCCTCGCGAAGCGAGATATCCGAGGCACGGGAAGCGTCCAGCAAACCGGAGTATTCGTACTGCTGCGCGCACCACGCGTCGATGCGGTGAAGCTCGTCCTCAGTGTGGTGAATGATGAGATCAGGACCTTCGTCAAGGATATTGAGATCCTTGTCCGTGACGATCGAGGCAATCTCCAGGATCACGCGCTTGGCGACACTTAGGCCTGTTGTTTCCAAGTCAATCCACACGAGGTTGCTGGCATCGCGCGACATGGAGGACACATCCTTTCCGCCACACCTTACACAACGCGTTTCGGATGCACCAGATCGCATGGCCGCCATCCATCCGGTATTCTGACGAGACGTGCGCGTTGTCCGCGCCATGCGCAGAAGAGGAGAAGAGATGACGGAAGCGAACACCAGCCAGCCGACGAATCTAGCGGCCTCCATTCAAATCCAAGACGACGCGGTGGTAAGCCGCACGATCATCAAATCCGATGCGGGGACGGTGACGCTCTTCGGCTTCGACGAAGGGCAGGCGCTCAGCGAGCACACGGCCCCCTACGATGCTTTGGTTCAGGTGCTCGAGGGCGATGTACTCGTTCGCATCAACCAAATCGAACATCGCGCAAAAGCGGGAGAAATCTTGATCATGCCAGCGAATGAGCCGCATGCCTTGACGGCCATCACGCCGTTCAAGATGTTACTCACGATGATCAAGGCCTAAGCTAAAGCAGATCCGACTTCCCACGAAGGGAGCATAGAGGTTGACCACGATCGGCGCGATCGACATTGGAACAACGGGCGTTCGATTCGTTCTCTATGACGAGGGCGCGAACCCCATCACATCCGCCTATCGGGAGCTTCCCCTCTCTACTCCCAAGCCAGGTTGGGTTGAGCAGGATCCGGAAATCCTCCTTGCCTCGACGCTGACCGTTCTCAACGAAGTCCTCGGGCGGGAGGACGCGTCGGCGAGTTCTCTTGCCGGCATTGGCCTGACGAACCAACGCGAAACCATTGTCGTATGGGATCGCGCGAGCGGACGGCCGCTTCATCCCGCCATCGTATGGCAGGATCGGCGCACGGCGTTGCGTTGCCACGAATTGCAGCAGCAACTGCACGGACGTCTCATCTCAGAGCGGACGGGGTTGTCTCTTGATCCGTACTTCTCGGCCACGAAGATGGAGTGGCTTCTTCAGAACGTCCCCAAGTTGCGGAAAATGGCCGCATGCGGCGATGCTCTCTTTGGGACCGTCGATTCATGGCTGCTCTGGCATCTCACCGGAAAGCATGTCACCGATCACACGAACGCCTCCCGAACGATGCTGTTCAACCTGGAGACGCAAGACTGGGATGACGAACTCCTGGCGCTCTTTGACGTTCCCAAGCGGTGCCTTCCACACGTCCTTCCCAGCCTGTCTGTCTTCGGCCAGCTCAAGCCCGGACTGGTCGCTGCCGAAGCACCGATTGCCGGAGTCTTGGGAGATCAACAGGCCTCGCTCCTTGGACAAGGCGTGGTCGATTCCATGCACGCACAGGTTACATGGGGGACGGGCGCGTTTCTGCTGATGAATACGGGGGTCCAGCGTGCCAGGAGTCAATGCGGGCTTCTCTCGACCCTGGCGCGGACTGATCCCGGCCACCCGCCCGTGTTCGCCCTGGAAGGATCGATCTTCGTGGCCGGCGCGGCCATTCAATGGCTGCGGGACGCCATGGGGCTGCTGGCGAACGCTTCCGATTCTGAGACCCTAGCGGACGCTGTGGAGTCAACAGACGGTGTTGTTTTCGTTCCCGCATTAACCGGACTGGGATCTCCCCATTGGGATCCGGATGCTCGCGGTCTCATCATCGGGATTACACGTGGGACGCGCCGGGAGCATGTGGTGCGTGCGGCGCTTGAGGCCATTGCGTATCAGACGCTGGATGTCGTTCGTGCGATGGAAAGGGATACGGGATCTCAGCTCCTTGAACTCCGCGTGGGCGGCGGGGCGGCCGACAACGACTTTCTTTGCCAGTTTCAAAGCGATATCTTGGGTATTCCCGTCATCCGTCCCCGGCAGATGGAGACGACGGCTCAAGGCGCCGCGTTTGCCGCCGGGATTGCCGTGGGATTGTGGGCCAGCGTTCATGAGGTGAGCCGGCTGTGGCAAGAAGATCGCCGATTCGAGCCCGCGCTTTCGACAACGACGCGAGAACGCCTTATCGAAAACTGGCATCGCGCCATCGATCGCGCGAAAGGCTGGTCTCAGCGTACGGCATTAGGGGAGTTTGAGATGCCATGAACCATCGTGAGGGATTCATCGAAAGCATCACAGACTCCAGGCTTTATCATCAGGCATGGCTCCCAGAGGGAGCGCCGCGAGCGTGCATCGTCCTCGTTCACGGACTGGCCGAACACTCCGGCCGCTACACGAGACTCATCGAGCAACTTGTTCCGCAAAACTATGCGATCTTTGGGTTGGATCACGTTGGGCATGGAAAGTCAGAAGGGACTAGGGTTTTCGTACGCGCATTCTCTGAATTCACTTCCGCTCTTGAAACCTTCATTGCCCACGTCCATGACTCCTATCCCCAACTTCCGCTCTTCCTGTATGCTCATAGCGTGGGGGCACTGATCGCTGCCAACACCCTACTGGACTACGACATCGATGTAGCTGGATCCATCTTCTCAGGCCCTTGCGTTAAAGTTCCCACCAGCGTCTCAGCTGCCACCGTCACGATGGCAAAGATTCTCTCGCGTCTTGCCCCCAAGCTTGGAATCTCGGCGGTCGATGCACGCGGCGTCAGCCGCGATCCTGATGAAGTGCGCGCCTATATCGACGATCCCCTCGTTTACTCTGGGAAAACGACGGCGCGCTTGGCGTGCGAGTTGCTGAAGGCCATGCGAAGGGTCCATACGGAAGCTGTGCAAATCACGGTTCCCGCGCTGATCCTTCAAGGCGGATGCGACAGCATCGTCGATCCCGATGGCGCGGTCATGCTTTATGACGCGATCGGCTCGCGCGACAAGACACTCAAGGTTTATGACGGGCTCTATCATGAAATCCACAACGAACCCGAACATCAGCGCGTGCTGTCGGACGTCGCCGCATGGCTGGAAGAGCAACGACGAACCTAGCCGCTTGCGCCTTCTCGATCTCCCTCTTCGTGCACATGTTGCCTCTTGCCTCCTGGCGGGTTGGGAGCTGAAGCGAAACGCCGCTAGGCGGGTTTCCCCGCTCTCACGGTGAGAAGAAGCGGAAGTTTATCCTCATGCTCCGGCATGCGGAACCAACGTCCGTCCTCGGTCGTCATGCTGGGGAACATCTTGAAGAACAGGCGGTCGTATTCCTTGACGAGATCGATCTGCAACCCGGCGTCCAACAGCGCGTGCAAGATGTCGCTAACCGACCATTGCCACTCCAACGAAGATGTCTTGGAGATGTAACCGGGGTCGGCATAATCCCCATCTCCGGTCCACTCCATCGGGCTCGTCTGATGAAAGTAGGGATAGGTGGGAACCAACACGCCATCGACCTCCTCCATGGCCGCCAGGAGAGGGTGCGTTTCCATCAGGTAAAAGAGGCCTCCCGGTTTCAGCGAATCGGCCACAATCCGGCCCCATTCCTGCAGATCGCGAAGCCAACAGAGAACGCCCCGCGAGGTATAGACGATGTCATAGCGCTCCTCGTCCACTGTTCGAACGTCGTACACACTGGATTGGATGAACCGGGCGGGAAGATCCAATTCTTCAGAGAGTTGGCGCGCGCAGCGAATCGACTCCTCCGAAAAATCAATGCCCGTGACCACAGCTCCCTGTCGTGCCCAGGCGAGTGAGTCCGTGCCAATATGGCATTGGAGATGAAGCAGGGACTTGCCGCGAACGGGGCCGATGTCGGCCAGCTCAATCACGTCAAGGATCTCGCGCCCTTCGCGGAGCATCTTGACCTCTTCATAGGCTTCAAGATGGACGGAGGCGAGCTCGTCCCACAAACGCTGGTTTTGCTTCTCAGCTTGCTGGTCGCTTGGTTTTGACATGGTGACTCCTCAGATATGTTTCGTGTCAGGATGAGTGACGCGGGGGAAGGGTGCTTCTCAAGGTCATGATTTATCGATGCCGACTTGGCGTTTTCTCGTTTCCTCTCTTGAAATTACCGGTACAGCGCGCCATCAGGTGCTGCAGATCGGACTCATCCGCGCCTTCGCACGACTCAAGGAAGCGCGCCGCCTCGGACCCCGTCAGGGTCCGTGCCGGCTTTCCGCGCCACGTGATAAATACCTTCCCGTCTTTGGTCGATCGGTAGGCGAAGTCAGATGCCGGTTGACCCATTATTTTTCCTCCAAGTTCAATCGTATGACCACTTCGTCGCCCTCCATCTCTCCGGTGGGCTCGAATCCGAGCGAGCGATAGAACGGCCACGGCCCGCCCGCGATGGGGACATAGCTGGCGAGAAGTTCGGTCGCCTCCGGCCGCGTCTTCACATGATCGATCAGTTCGTACATCGCCTTGCGCCCAAATCCCTTACCCTGATGCGGTCCAGCGATCATCAGCCTCCACAAGTAGTACTGAGGCGTCTCGGGATCGTCATACAGCATGACGAAGCCGACGGCGGTGTCGTCCGCATAGATGCCTCGATACCAAGCCTTCTCATTGAAATGGGCTTGGGCGATCGAAACGGCGTTCGGAGCAACCATGTTGTCTTGGCCGGGCAGCATCTGTCGGCTGAGCATGAGGATGTCGCGCAGGTTTTCGTCCAAGATTTCGCGCAGGCTAACCGTTGCTTCATGGGACGGTTCGTTAGCGTAGGGTGATGCAGCTTCTGCGCTGAGCCACTTGGGATACAGCTCAGGTCGTCGGTCAGGGAGAAACAGCGAACGTGCGTGGGAGGCCGTCGCTTCATCGAGGGCGAGGTCGCCGTACAAGATGTCGTCCTCTTGCTTGGCTGCCCGTCCGATGACGTTGCCGGCGGGATTGCAGATGAAGGATTCGCCCGCAAATTCGAGGCGATCTTCCTTCCCGACCCGATTGCAGAGGGCGATGAAGTAGCCGTTCTGGAACGCGGCGACGCGCATCTCTGCCTCGAACAATCCCTCCGACCATTCATCGACGGCGCCGGCCTGGGGGACAAGAACGATCTCGGCGCCCGCCAGTGCCAGGGCGCGCATCATTTCCGGATAATGGCGGTCATAGCAGATGGCGATGCCGACGCGTCCGGCCCGGGTCGCGAAAACGGGAGCGCCTGTGTTCCCGGGCGTGTAATAGGTCTTCTCATGGAATCGTTCGTAGTCGGGGATGTGATTCATGCGCGCGATACCGAGCAGCCGGCCGTCGGCATCGATCACCGGGCTTGTGTCATAGGTTTCCTCTCCGGCGACCTCATAGAGATTGGGAACGATCACCACGCCCAACTCCTTGGCCAAGGCACAGAAGGCGTCGGTCGTGGGGCCTGGAATCGTTTCGGAAAGCGCCTTGTGGTCTCCCTGTGAAGGGCGCTGAGGGTAAAACGGCTCGAAGGCCAACTCGGCGAACCCGATGAGCTCGGCGCCTTGTGCGGCGGCGCGGCGTGCGGCCTGTAGTCCTCGCTTGAGATTGTCCGCTTTATCGTGCGTCGCGTGCTGCTGTACGAGAGCCATGCGCATGGAAACTCCTTCAAAGATGGAAATGAAAGCTTGTCTTGCCACCTTACACGGGGGTACAGGTTGACACAACCGGATCGACCGCAGATGCTCCACCCATGATGCTAGGCGAAAACAAACGCGCCACCCTGCGATTTGGCGTGGCAGGAAATCCGCCGCATTTCTGGGATTCCGAATTCCGAAAGGATCGGGGATACGCGCCTGCATGGCTTCGGTCGATCGGCCTTGATGCCTTGGAAATCCAGTGCACGTACGGGGTAAGGACGCCGGATTCGCGTGCCGCCCTCTTCCGTGAGCAGGCGGACGAACACGACATCGCACTGTCCATTCATGGGCCGTACTACATCACCCTGGGAACGGAAGATCCTCAAAAACGCGAGAACTCCCTGCGCGATTTACGAAAGAGCATCGAGCTGGCCAAGAAGGTGGGAAGCCGTCGCGTCATCTTTCACCCGGGAGGTGCCGGGAAAGACCGAGAAGGATCTCTGGTGCGGGCGATCGACGCCCTTCGGGTTCTGGAGGTTGAGGACGAGTTCGGAGACGTGGAGCTGTTTCCGGAGATTGCTGGAAAGGTCGGACAACTTGGTTCTTTGGAGGAGATTTTGACGATCTGCTCCGAGATTTCACATGCCTGGCCATGCCTCGATCTCGCCCATCTCCATGCTCGAGAAGGCGGCAGCTTTCACGTGCAGGCCGATTACGAACAGATGTTCGATCGAATCGAAGCGGCGCTTGGAACGGAAGCCTTCGACCGTCTGCACATCCACATGTATCCGATCGAATGGGGTCCCAAGGGAGAGGTTCGCCATATCTCACTCGAAGGCGCGCCCTGGACAGACGAGCCTCGCTACGAGCCGTTCCTCGACATCCTTGCAGCACGCAACCTCTCAGCCACCGTCATCTGCGAAGCCAAGAATTCTCAGGACATCGGAGCCCTGACGATGCAGGCGGCATACCGCGCTCTGTCTCCGTAGTGGCCTAGACGAAGGCTGTGAGCTCTTTCCAACAGAACACCTTCGTACGAGGATGTTGACTCTTCGCCCGGTTTTCTTATTATTAACTGTCCAGTCAGTTATATAAGGAGATGCTATGAGCCCTCGCCCGAATGTTGAGGATCAACGGAAAAAAGAAATCATCGAGGCTGCACTACGGTGCTTCGCCCGAGATGGGTTTGCCGAGACCTCCATGGATGTCATCGCGCGTGAGGCCGGGCTCAGCAAGGCGCTCATTTACTACTACTACAAGAACAAAGAGGATGTCTTTGAAGCGGGGTTTGATGCCTGGATGACGCGAATGGTCGATTTGTTCCTCGCTTTGGAAGCCGAAGGGTCGGCTGCCGAGCGGCTGCGGAAGCTGGGTACGGTGATGACGGATAGATATCAAGAACCCGCCGAACTCTTCGGACTTCTCTTGGAGTATTGGGCGTTGTCAAAGCGCCGCCAGGTCATGCTCGATCGTTTTCGTGAGGAATTTGGTGCCATGCGCGCGGTCCTCGCGCGTGTTCTCGATGAAGGTGTTCGGGCTGACGAATTCCGCCCGATAGATACCCAGCAGGTTGCGAGCGTCATTTTCGCCGCGATTGATGGAATCTGGGCACATTGGATTCTGGATCCGGAGGCGATGGATCTCGTAAACGCCCTGCAATCGCTGATCGACGTGCTCTTGGAAGGATTGGTGAAGGAAACATGAAGCGCATCTATCGCTGGATCGTTTCACTGTCCCTGTATCACCGGCGAGAGCTGCTCGCGGGGTTATTGTTGCTGACGGCGTTGTTGGGATTCTTCGCCACGAAGGTCGAACTCAAGACCAACTTCAAGGATCTGTTGGGCGAGGACCGGCCGGTGATGGTTGCCTATGATGCCCTGCAAGAGAACTATCCCGATGCCTCGGCCATCTTCGCGGTCATCGAGGGCCCCTCTGCGACAGAAATCGTGCGTGCGGGAAACCGCTTGGCATCCGTTCTCGAAGACGACGCGGAATGGGTGCGAGACGTGCGGTGGCGTGAGCAGATGGACTTCTTCCGGTCATACGGTCTTCTTCTCTCGGAAACGGAGGATCTCGTCGATCTTCTGGACGATCTGGGCGACCATCCCAACCTGTTCCGAGATGCATTTGCTGGATTCTCCTTGTCCAACATGGTGATGGGGATGAACCGGAGTTTCGAAGAGTACGACGATGTCTCCAGCGTCCAGGAGGACGAGGACGATCTGATCCGAGGCATGGCTCACACGGCAGCGTGGTTGGGTGCCGTATCGCGCGGGTTCGCGGGCGAGGTGAACGAGTTCGAGATCGAACGTGCGCTCACCGACCTGCTCGCGGATCCGGATGATGACGATTTGCTTCGCTTTGTGGACGACGCGGGACACATGATTTCTCCGGATGGCACGGTTGGCCTTCTGCAGATCGTCGGGCAGGGCGATGCCAACGATGCTGTTTACGGAACACAACTGACGTTGCACATTCGCGAACTTTGCCAAGCCGTCAACGAGGAGTTTCTGAGCACGAAGATCGGGCTTACCGGATTCCCCGTCATCCTTGCTGACGAGGCGGAAGCCGCGCAACAGGGGATGGGACGGGGATTCGTGCTCGCGATTCTCGGCATCCTTGCCGTCTTCTTCCTGTCGTTTCGGCGCATCGTCCTTCCGTCGTTGGCGGCAATTCCCCTGTTGGTAGGCATCGTCTGGAGTGTTGGATGGGTCGCCGTGACGATTGGCGAGTTCAGCCTGTTCAGCATGATGGCGCCCATCATTCTGCTGGGCTTAGGCATCGACTACAGCATTCATCTCATTGCCCAGTTTCTCGAAAGCCGTGCCAAGGGCTTGGGTTTGGAAGCTGCATTGCACGAGATCTTTTCTAAGATCGGCCGTGGCCTCTTCATTGGCGCCATGACGACGGCGTTGACCTTTTTCGCGATTGCGACTGCCGGATTCAAGGGGATCAGCGACTTCGGGATCGTCGGTGGTCTCTCCGTGTTGAGCGCATTTGCCGCCATGATCCTCATCCTTCCCCTCATTCTCGTTATGGTCGACTCCCGTCGTACCCGGAGGGGGAAGTCCACGGTGAACGTCCCCTTGAAGCGGTTGGGGCTGTTGGCAGAAGGGCTAGCGCGATGGCGGTGGGGCGTGTATATGGGCATGTTCATCGCCCTGATCGGCGGAGCCTTCATGCTAGGGCGGTTAGAACTGGAAACTGACGTGATGAAGATCCAACCCAAGGGATTGGAATCCATCCGTCTGCAGGACCTCATCCTCGAGGCATTCGATTTTTCGATCTACACGACCTTTGCCATGCTCGATAATCTGGAGGGCATCCATTGTGCCAAGGCGGAGTTGGACGACCTGCCAACGGTGAAACGCGTCGAGAGCTTGGCCTCGTTCCTGCCCAGCGAGGCCGTCCAACAGGAGAGACGTGCGCTGATCCGCCGCATTGAGCCAGCGCTCCGTGCCGCCGATCCCGACCGCGACCCGGCGATCGATCCGGACATCCTGGAACGCGAGTTCGGCGACTATGCCGATCAGCTCTTCCAGATGAAGACGTTCGCCTACATGGGGGGAATGACGCGGTTGGTGGGGGAAATCGAGGCCGCCGAAGTGCAATTGGTGGAAACGCGGGAAGCTCTCCGCTCAGCTGATCCCTCGGATTTGGTTGCTGTCAATCAAATCGTCTATGACAAGATGAAACGGGAGTACGAAAGCATGATGCGGTCGCTCGACCGCACGACCTTGGCATGGGAAGACGTGCCCCGCACGTACATGGATCGCTATATCGGCGCCGACCGGAGCTATCTGCTGACCGTCTATCCGACGCACTCTCCGTGGGAAGCCGGGTTCGGAGAGGCCCATCAGGTTGAAATCGAAACGGTGCTCGACGCGCCGACGGGGACAGTTCCGATCTGGAATGAAGTACTGCGCCGGATGATTCCCGGATTTCTCCGTGCCTCCGTCGTCGCGCTTGGCGTGCTCGCCTTGTTGCTTCTGGCCGATCTGCGCAGCATTCGCCGGACGGTGTTGATCCTCATTCCGCTGTTGGCCAGCCTGTTCTTCACCTTCGCCCTCATTCCCGCGATGGGCATGAAGGTAAATATCGTCAATCTGATGGCCTTCCCACTGATTCTCGGCATTGGCATCGACGACGGCGTGCATCTGTATCATCGCTATCTGGTTGAGCAAAGCATCCGCCGAGCGTTCGCATCGACGGGCAAGGCCATTCTTACGACGACCTTAACCACGGTAATGGCCATGCTCACCCTGGGGTTCTCGCCACATCGCGGCATGGTTTCATTCGGTTGGGTGGCCTCGGTTGGCATCGGCCTCTGCCTCATCCTCAATGTACTAATCCTTCCGGGTTTAATTCGAACCTTCGATCCGCCGGAAGCCGTGGCACATAACTCATCAAGGAGGGTATCGTGAAAATGGAATGGAACCGAGGAATCGTGCTTTGTGGGCTGATCGTTCTGGTCGTCACCATGGGGATGAGCGGATTTGCATCCGAGGAAGCCGTGGCGGCGTACGAGAGGGCCTTGGATCAATGGACCCAAGACTACCTCATGGCCACGCTGGAAATGACGGTCAAAATCGGCGAGAACGTTCCCGCAAGCTACACCCTCATGCTTTGGGCCAAGGGAACGGATACGGCAATTAGCGTGATCACGGATGCCGATGTCGACTTCCTTCTCGGTCTTTCCATGCTGCAGGAGAACAGGCAGATTACGGCGTGGTGGCTGACACTGGAGCGGTCCAAGACCTTCTCATCCAGCCGCACGGACGAAGAAATCGGACTCAATAGCGGCTGGATGGAACAAGTCGCACAGCACCCGGAAGAGTATGAAGTGAGCTTTCTGTCGGATGACGAAGACGGATGGGCCATTGAGCTTCACCCGCTTGAGAACGAGCCACTCTTCCACCGTGCTGTGGTCTACGTGCGAAAGGATCTTGGCGTGATTACGCGGGCCGAGTTCTACGATGCCGAAGGGGTTTTGGTTGAGGTAGATCGCGTTCTCGAACACATCGAGCTGACAGATCCGAACGGAGACACGCTCTTCTTCCCATACCAGCTGGAGGTCTACGACGTCGAAGAAGACAAGACAACCTCCATTGTTTATCTGAATCTCGAATTGCCTGCATTCATCGACGATGCACAGTTCACTCTGGAGAAAGTGAAAGAGCTCTCGCTTCGCGTGTTGGAGGGAGAACTCTAGAGAAGACACCCCGCACCCACCTCCGGTGCCTACCCGAGGCCGTTTTGCCCCTGCAGAGCGGCCTCTTCTCTCTTGATTCTCTCTGTAGAAACCCGTGTTTAAAACTCTCTATCTCTAGGTGAGAATTAAGTTTCATAAATCTCTAACATATTCGACTTGACAGATAGTGCAGAATAATCTAGGCTTGGCATCGGAGGTGTGATGGCGACCCAAGCCCAAAGACAACGATTTGTGGAAGGATTTGGCCTGCACATGGCCGAGGAACACACCTTGCCCCACATGACGGGGCGCGTACTCGGAAGCCTTCTTCTGGTCATGGAACCGCTACGTTCCATCGACAGCCTGACTCAGGAACTGAAGGCGAGTAGAGGAGCGATCAGCATGGCACTCAAGGATTTGACACGACAAGGATTAGTGGAAAAGGTCAGTCGACCCGGTGACCGCAAGTTTTATTACCGCCTTCGGCCCGACCTTTGGTCGAAGCTCTATTTGGAGCGTACGGACAACTTCGAAGAGCACATTCGCCTTGCCGAAGAGGGGCTTCAACTTCTAGCTGAGGAGCCACGGGAAAAGAAGGAGCGATTGTTGGAGATGGGCGCCTTCTTCCGATTCTTGGTGGAGATGCTTCCCTCGGCGGCCGAAGAGTGGCGAGAACGCGCGCCGCAAATCATGGCGGACTTGGAGCGGGAAGCGAACGAACGCGCATCCTCCAGCTAGCCATGACCTCAACTTCCGAAGCTCGAACCCTGTCCGAGAGGATGGGGAAGCGCCTCTCTGACGATCTGGGTCTCCCCAGCGATGCCGCCAATGTCGTAAGCTCTCTCCTGCTTGCTCGCGAGGATGCGGTGTCATTGGAAGATTTGGAACGCGTGCTTCGCCGACCGATCGGACGGTTGGGGACCTCCGTCGATTTGCTGCGCCGATTGGGCGTTATTCAGCGTGGGGAACGGCGATTCGCAGCCTTCACACGAGGCACTCCGGGCCTGCGCGATCTCCTGCGACGCATGGCAGCCGCCTATCGAAAGGGAGGCATGGAGGCGCTGGAAACGGTCCATTGGAGGAGGGTGGAAACGTCCGCGAGCTATCGGCGACTCCTTCGTTGGCTTGGAAAGCTGCTTCCACTCGATGCCGTCGCCGAATTTGGGTCACAGCTGGACCGGGATCTGGAAACTTCCCCGCTCTGGGAAGCGTCAACCCGTGCCTTGTCCCGATTGAATGATCGGTGGGAAATCGACATCCCCGATGCCACGCGAGAGATCATTGCGAGCAAGCCTCTGATCGTGTACGGCAATCATCCGTCCATGCTCACACCGTTTCTGGTAGCAGCGGCTTTGGAACGCGAGGACTTGAAGTTCGTCTCGTGCCGGTACGTGTCGCAGCTGATTCCCAATCTTGAGCGGGATATCTTCCCGGTCGATCCCACGTACGATCGATCGGCCCGAGAAGGACTTAAAACGGGATTCTCTCACATGCTCACGATGGCGCTTCTCTATCGCTTCGATGAAGGCGTGGACATTGAACAGGCGCGAGAGCAGAACCTCTCGTCGATTCAGGCAGCCGCTGAGCATGTGAGTCATGGCGGAGTCTCCCTCATCTTCCCGGGCGCTGGCGGAACCCGCGTGTGGTATCCGGGGCTGGGTGTCTTGATCAAAGAGGTGCTCCGAAACGAGCCGGATACCGATGTCTACCTTGTTCCGATTCACGAAGCTCACAGCTCCAACCTGCGGCTGTATCGAGCCTTATCCAAGAAACGACGCGGGTTTGGGCGTCGACCGCCGCTGTCACTTCATGTGGGGCAGCCTCGCCCGCTGAGGTACGAGGGTTTTTCCCTGAGCCAGAAACCGCGTGAGATTGCTCATCAGCTTCATTGGGCGTACAGGCGGCACGACGCTGCGGAGTAAAACGGAAATAGTCCCTTGCGTGATTGCAGGATGGATATGAGTTCGCTGTCTTGTCTTTCGATCATTTTGGGACTCCGAAGGCTCGCATATCGCTGAGGTTGTCGACCGGGATGTTGTTAGATCACCAAAGCTCTCGCGCAGATGTGCGGTTTCTGACGTGGAGCACGAAAGAAGCTGCCTGGACTGATCTCCGTGCAGACCAAAGCGAACGACTTATCGATCGATCTGTCAGGTGTCTGACAGATCGGGTAAGATTGCCTTCTATGGCATTTCGACAGTTACGCGAACTTCAGAAGCCGCGATTCGTGATTGATCAAATCCTTGCGTCCATTCAGGATGGAACGCTAGCTGAGGGAGAGCGACTCCCTTCCGAATCCAAGCTGGCGGAATTGACCGGCGTGGGGCGAACGTCGGTTCGAGAAGCGCTGGCGGCCCTTCGTCTGATGGGCGTGGTCGAAACGCGCGTCGGGGATGGCAGCTATGTAGCTGCCATCGCG
>JANQGM010000018.1 GCA_028277345.1 Candidatus Bipolaricaulota bacterium
GATATGCATCCCACCATGGATGAGCAACAGATCAAAGACTGGCTCCGACGGGTGGAGAAGAGCCTGACCACACTGAGAAGAAATCGCGCCAAGCGACTAAACGAAGAGTTCTATTCCGGTTCTTAGGGGAGGTTTCATGCCGAAAGGAACGGTCGTCTTTGACACAGAGCGATGCAAAGGTTGTGGACTGTGCATCGCAGCTTGCCCAAAGCAGGTCCTTGCCTTCTCAGGGCAGATCAACAAGAGCGGCTACGATGTCGCTCAGATGAAGAATCCAGAGGATTGCATCGGCTGCGCATTTTGCGCCATGACGTGTCCGGACATCGTCATCGAAGTCTATCGCGAGAGCGTTCCCAGCTAAGGAGGGGTTATGGGTGAACGACTGCTATTGAGGGGAAACGAGGTCATCGCCGAAGCCGCCATTCGCGCCGGCTGCCAGTGCTACTTCGCGTATCCCATCACACCGCAAGCCGAACTGTTAGAACACCTGGCACACCACATGCCTCGCCTGGGGCGAACCTTCGTACAGGCCGAGTCCGAAATCGCCGCCGTCAGCATGGTCTTCGGCGCTGCGGGCGCGGGCGTCCGAGCGATGACATCCTCGTCCTCGCCGGGAATCAGCCTCAAGCAAGAGGGGATTTCCTACTTGGCTGGCGCTCATTTGCCCGCCGTCATCGTCAACGTCGTTCGCGGCGGCCCCGGTCTAGGGAACATCGCGCCATCGCAGTGCGATTATTTCCAAGCCACCAAGGGTGGCGGCCATGGCGACTATCGCCTCATCGTACTCGGACCTTCGACAGTTCCCGAGGCCGGAGAGTTGACGATGCTCGCCTTCGATCTCGCCGATCAGTATCGGATCCCCGTCATGATTCTCGCCGATGGATTGCTGGGACAGATGATGGAGCCCGTCGAATTGCCGGATCCGGTCGATCCGGAAAGCTTGCCGGCCAAGGACTGGGCCACCACCGGCGCCGCCGGCCGCGACCCGAATATCGTGCTCAGCTTCGATATGGATCCCAACGATCTCAAGCGAGCCAACCTCGAACTGCAGGCCAAGTATCGAACAATCACCGAGAACGAGGTCCGCTACGAGGAGATGGACACCGAGGATGCCGATATCGTCATCGCCGCCTATGGCACCATCGCCCGCATCAGCAAATCCGTCGTCCGCATGGCGCGCAAAGAGGGCATCAAGGTCGGCCTATTCCGCCCGATCACCTTATGGCCCTTCCCGTACGAGCCGTTGAAAGCGCTGTCCGAGAAGGCCAAGACCGTTCTTACCGTCGAGATGTCCGCAGGCCAGATGTGGGAAGATGTTCGATTGGCTGTCGCTGAGCGGGCGGAAACGCCGTTCTACGGGGAAATGGGCGGCATTGTCCCCACGCCCCGAGCGATCCTAAGCGAGGTGAAGAAGCATGTCCGCTAACCTGGATTCCATGGTCAAGGTCTTCGAACGGCCTCAAGCGCTGACCGACGCCCGATTCACCTACTGCCCCGGTTGCCACCACGGCATCATCACGCGCATTATCGGGGATACGATTGACGAACTCGGGATCACTGACCGAGCCGTTGGCATCGCGCCCGTCGGTTGCTCGGTATTCGCCTATCGCTACTACACGTGCGACTCTCAACAGGTTCCTCATGGCCGCGCCTGCGCGGTCGCGACAGGCATCAAACGCGCACGCCAGGACACCATCGTCTTCTCGTATCAGGGAGACGGCGACTTCGCGAGCATCGGCACAGCAGAATCCATCCACGCCGCGAACCGAGGCGAGAACATCACCGTGATCTTCGTCAACAACCAGATTTACGGAATGACAGGCGGTGAAATGGCGCCAACGACGCTGGTTGGACAGAAATCGGCGACCACGCCCGATGGCCGCGACCCCAGCCTCTTCGGCTATCCAATTCGATTCTCGGAAATCATCGCTCAGCTGGATGCGCCCGTCTATATCACCCGCCAGGCCGTGTACGACACCAAGCACATCATGGAGGCGACCAAGGCCATCAAGAAGGCGTTCCAGAATCAGGTCGATGGAAAGGGCTACTCGCTCGTCGAGGTCCTTTCCGCGTGTCCCGTCCAATGGCGTATGTCGCCGATTCAGGCCAACGCGCACATTGCCGACACCGTGACGCAGGTCTTCCCCTTGGGCGACCTCGTAGATAGGGGGTAATGCACATGGAGCGATCCGTCATTATTGCAGGATTTGGAGGCCAAGGCGTCATTCTCGCGGGCAAGATTCTGGCCCAGGCGGGGATGAACCACGGACTTGAAGTCACCTGGATGCCGTCCTATGGCCCCGAGATGCGTGGTGGAACCGCCAATTGCACGATCGTGCTGTCGGACGAACCGGTGGGTTCGCCCATCGTCGATGAAGCCACCGGCCTCATCGCCATGAACATTCCATCTCTCGACAAGTTCGAGTCCTCGGTCTCCGAAGGTGGCACCATCGTCGTCAATCGCTCGTTGATCGAGCGAAAGGTCGATCGATCGGATGTCACGGCCCGCTATGTCAACATCAATGACATCGCGCGCGATGAGGTGGGGAACCCTCGCGCCATCAACATGGTGGCCTTGGGCGCCTATGTCAAGGCAACGGGCTCCGTTCCTCTCGATGTGGTTATGGAGACGATGGCTCAAGCCATGCGCGAGTCCGGAAAAGACAAGTTCATCGATATGAACTCGGCAGCTTTGGAAGCAGGGTACAACGCCGCCTAGGCTTGACCGGTTCTCGATTTGTGTGACGGCTCTCGAAGGCACACCTTCGAGGGCCGTTCACATTGGACGCACTCCTCATGGGGATGCCGTATGATGAACGTCGACGGACTTCATCATGAACGATCAAGAAAGGGCCCCATGCAAGGACACGAACATCCACGAGAAAGCACACAGACCGGTCGATTCTTTCAATTCGGGCGCACGAACGACGGACGCTACCGGTTCTCGGAGGACGATCTTCCCAAGCAACTCAATCTGATCGGCTCCGGGGAAATCGGCGGGAAAGCACGCGGCTTGCTCTATGTGATGGATCACCTTGAGCGCGGCGGAGAACTCACCCAGTATCAACCCTTCCTCCGATTTCCCGACTCAACCGTCATCACGACCGAGATCTTCGATGAGTTCATGGAGAGCAACGACATGGAAGCGGCCGTACTGGCAGGTTGTTCGGGAGATGTCGAGTTGGAAGAGCTCGGGCGCCGCATTGTCTCAAGTCCCTTCCCATCACGTTGGAAAGATCCGCTGATCGCTTTTCTTGAGCGTGAAGAACGTCCCTTGGCCGTCCGATCCTCCTCGGTGATGGAAGACGATACCAACCACTCGTTCGCCGGCATCTATCTCTCCGATTTCTTGCCCAATCGCGGGTCCATGGAGGAGCGGTTCACTGCGCTGACGCATGTGATCAAGCGTGTCTATGCCTCGACCTTCAGCGCCAATGCGCGCGCCTACCGGAAGCGCCACGGCCTGGACTGGCGGAAAGAGAAAATGGCGATCCTCGTTCAGAACATGATCGGCAGTCAGTACAGCCACGGGCTTTTCTATCCTCTCGTCGGAGGCGTCGCGTTTTCGATCAACTACTATCCCTGGACGACACGTCTGAAACCGGAGGACGGCATTGTCCGGCTGGTCGTCGGAACAGGGACGCGTGCGGTCGGGCGCGAATACGCACGCGTCTATTCCCCAAAGATGCCGGGGCTTCGACCGGAAGGATCGGATGTCAAGACGATCATCCGCGCGTCCCAAGAAACCGTCGATGTGCTGGATATGGAGGTCGGGCATCTGAGTCAGCGCAAGCTCAATGCGCTCTCGAACCCCCTGCTTGCCAAGATCTGTTCCGTCGCAACGGAGGATGGAACGCTCCAGGATTTGCTATCCACCGCCGCCGTGCTCAGCACCAAGGACCGTCTCATCGCCTCGTTCTCCCGTCTCATCGAGGGCCAGACCCTGATGCCCTTCACGCCGTTGGTCAAGGAGACGTTGGCCTCGCTGGAAGCGTTGCTTGAATATCCCATCGATATTGAGTTTGCCGTCGACTTCTCCAGCCCGGAAGCCTCGCAGCACGGCGCGCCACTGTTCTTCGTCCTGCAGGTTCGCCCCCTCGGCATGCGCCCCGAGCACCGAGAAATCCCCATTCCCGCTATCGAGGAGAAACGAATCGTGCTCCATTGCGGCAGCGTCCTCGGCAATGGGCGGCGCCAGCATTTGCGCCATCTGGTCTACGTCGATCCGGCCGCCTACCGCTGGGATCGCGCCTATGACATCGCACGGACGGTGGGCCGCATCAACCGCGAACTCGAAGACCAAGATGAACCGTACATCCTCATGGGCCCCGGACGCTGGGCATCGAGCAATCCTCAACTCGGTGTCCCCGCCCAATACAACGAAATCGCGGGAGCGTCGATCATCGTTGAAATGGCGACCGCCGGCTTCTCTCCTGAGCTATCCTATGGCACGCACTTCTACGCCGACATGGTGTCCAGCGGCGTGCTCTACCTGCCCTTTCACGAGGAGAAGGGCGATCGTCTCAACCATGAGCTATTGGAGGGCACGAACATCCTGTATCGAGACGAGCACGTGACCCATTTCGAAGTTCTGGTCGGCATGAGTGTTTACGTCGATGGGCAAAACCAGCGGGGGATCATTGCGCTCGAACGCTAGCACCACGATCCCCCGAATTGCCGTGCAACCTACTCGAACAGATCGATGAGATAGGTGAGTCCCGCGGGCACGGGGCGCGTTTGCTTCAGGGCCTCTCCCAGTGGGATCGCTTCGATCTTCATGCCATGGAGCGCCGTCATCACATCGAACGTTCCCTCAAGCGCGAATTCGATGGCCGCCGCACCGAAACGTGTCGCCAAGATGCGATCGAATGGGGCCGGACTGCCGCCGCGCTGCAGGTAAGCGAGGTTGGTGACGCGGACGGGAATGTGCATCCGCTCCGACAGCTTGTTGGCGATGTATTGGCCGACGCCACCCAGCCGCATGTGTCCGAACGCATCCACCTCCGCTTCGTCGACCACTTGGCCGTTTAAGCCTTCGGGAGAGGCGCCCTCCGCCACAATCACGATGCTGAAGCGCTTCTTCAGAAGCTCACGGCGCTTGATCTTCTCGAAGATGGAATCGACCTTAAACGGCTCCTCCGGAACCAGAATCACATCCGCGCCTCCGGCCACGCCGCCCATCAGGCTCAACCAGCCGGCATCGCGTCCCATCACCTCAAGAATCAACACGCGGTGATGCGAAGCCGCCGTCGTATGCAGCCGATCCAAGGCATCGGTAATGGCTTCCAAGGCGGAGAAAAAGCCGAGCGAGTAGTCGGTCCCGGCGATATCGTTGTCGATCGTTTGCGGAATCCCGATCGCCTTCACACCATACTCGGACAAATGATGGGCGACCCCCATAGTGTCATCGCCTCCGATGGCGACAAGGCAATCGATGGCATTGGCCTTCATGGTGTCGACCACGCATTCCGGACCACCCTCGAGGGTGAAGGGGTTGGTGCGAGAGCTTCCCAAGATCGTCCCGCCGATGTGAAGCAGTCCGGACACATCCGCCGTCGTCAACGGTTGCATGAGGTTCTCCATCGGCCCGCGCCAACCCTCAAGAAAACCGAAAACCTCGACATTGTGCTTCGCCCCGAACCGGACGATCGAACGCAAGGCGGCGTTGATGCCTGGCGAATCGCCGCCGCCGGTGAGAACGCCAACTCTCACGATTCACCCGGCACGGCATCGGGCATGGATCGGCCGCCGCTTCCCGATTGGTGAATCAACTCCGTCGCGATCTCTCCGATCTTCGCCTGGATGGTACGGCCGACCACGCGGGGATCGAATTGCGATTTGTCGGGACTCCATTCGGATTGCGCGAACAAGTTGAGGATATCGTCCTCAACTCCGGCCGGCGGCACGATCGCGTCCGCCTGCTCCCGGAAGAATTCGCACGCCGCGCGGCCATAGACGTATTGATAATGGGTGTCCTTGTTCAGTTTACAGATGCCGTTTCCGATCATTTCTCGAACTTGTTCGGGAAGCAACCCAGAGGATCCGTGCAAGACCAGGGGCGTACGCAAGCCGCTTTCGTACAGCCGATCGCGAATCTTGGCGGCCAGATCGACGCGCAACACGAGGCTCTTGCCTTTGGAAACGCCGTGTTGGGTTCCAACAGAGATGGCGAGCAAATCAGCCGATGTCCGTGTCATGAACTCAACGGCTTCATCCGGGTCGGTGTAGAGCGCTTCATCGGAAGCAATTTCATCCTCCACGCCCTTGATCTTTCCCAGTTCCGCCTCGATCAAAATCCCTGAGCCTGCAGCGCGGTCGGCCACGTCCTTACAGATGCTGATGTTGTCTTCGAAGGATTCGTGCGACGCATCGATCATGATCGAAGAGACCAGCCGGCCACGAATCGCTTCGTCAATGAGATCGTGCTCTTTGACGGTGAAGTGGTCGAGATTGATGAAGACATTGATCGGAAATGCCTCCGCGACCTCGCGCACCATGGCGGACAGGCTGCGTAGTCCCGCCTTCTTGTCCCCGCCGCCCGCAAACTTCGCCGCGCCCGGGCTGATTTGAACAAGCAGGTCCGACCGTGCTTCTGAATAAGCGGCGATCAAGCCTAGGAAAATGTTGGACTCGGCGATGTTGTTCGCCATCAGGGCATACCCCTGTTGCTGGGCTTGTCGGTAGACTGTCGCCAGCGCCTCACCACCACGAAAGGGCATCTGTGCCTCCTTAATCGTACGTCCCTCTGCTGAATTCCGTTTGTCCTTGCGGCACCATGCCGTGCGCATGAGGCCGCTCACTTATATCTCTTTTCGGATTCCACCTCAACTGCCACGGAATCCTCAAGGTGTTGCTGGCAGGGCAAGTAGCTCGAAGCCGGGACCTCTGCATGCGACTCAGTGGTATCTGGCTTCTCCCTGCTCGCCAAAAGTGAGCACTCGCCACAAAGTTATCGGGGCAAGGTATCTCGCAGCCTGCTACCCCCTGCACTTCATGGCTTGTGTCCGGCCAGGAGAACACTCTATGGGTTGATATTCTCCTAAGCCGCTCCTTCCAATGATCACATGAGCGGCCGCTTGCCGGAGGCAAGGTTCTCGTAGGATTCCACCTCAAACTGACGAGGAATCCTCAGGGTGTTGCTGGCAGGGCAAGTCGCTTCGGAGGGAATCTCAAGTCGTTGCACATTGAGCGCACAGCGCCGCCAATGGCGCTTCAGGGAAACCGGTAGGGCTAGGTTGGAACGTCGAGAAAGGGAATCCGATCGAGGTCGTTATCGAGAAGCAGCTGAATCAGCGTCCGCGAGGCCTGGGCGACCGCTGGACTGAGTCCCTCGTTGCCGAACGCCATGCACTCCGGCTGAACGCCGATCAAGCATAGCTCACCTGCATGAGATGCCATCCTGTCGAGCACAAAGGGCAGGGGCAATCCATGGGTCGATGCCAGCATGTGATCGCGAAACCGTGTCGGCAATCGACGCACATCCCCGGGCTTCAGCCCCATCTCTGCCGCATCCACGATGACCAGCAAATCGGGATGCTCACGCGCGACGATGCCGGAGGCGTTTTCCAGTGAGGTGCCACAATCAATGGCCAGCCACGCCGATGCCTGCAAGCCAGCCGCCACGTCCGGCCCGACGCCATCATCCTGAGACAGGCGGTTGCCGACGCCGAGAAGCATGCGCTTCATTCGTCGCCAGGTTCCTCGTCCGCGGATTCCTCGGAAGAACGCGCATCCATACCGGCGCCAAGCTCTTCGAAGCGTCCGATGTTTCGGTAGCGATCGAAGCGCGCCTTCAACAATGTCTCCGGCTTCCCCACATCGAGTTCCTTGAGGAACCTAAGCAGATGATCCTTGAGCGCCGCCGCCGTTTGCTCGAAGTCCTTGTGAGCGCCCCCAAGCGGTTCGGGAATCACGGCATCGATCAATCCAAGGTCTGAGAGGTGCTCCGCCGTCAGGTTGAGGGCGGCGGCGGCATCCTGAGTCTTTGCCTTTTCCTTCCACAGGATGGCGGCCGCACCTTCGGGCGTGATCACCGAGTAGATGGCGTTCTCCAACATGAGAATGCGGTCCGCCAACCCGATGGCCAATGCACCGCCGGATCCTCCCTCGCCAATGACCACAGAGAGAACGGGCGTCTTCAACTGGGACATGGTCAGCAAGCTCTCTGCGATGGCGCCGCCGATATTGCCTTCCTCGGCTTCCAATCCGGGATAGGCGCCGGGGGTATCAATCATCGTAATCACCGGGAAGCCGAAACGTTCCGCCATCTTCATGGCGCGAACGGCCTTTCGATAGCCCTGAGGGCGCGTCATCCCGAAGAAGCGCTCTTGATTCTCTTCCGTCGATCGGCCCTTTTGCTGAGCAACGAGCATCACGGGCCGGCCGTCCAGCTTGGCAAGTCCGGTCAACAACGCTCGATCATCGCCAAGCATTCGATCGCCGTGGAGCTCGTAGAAGTCCGTGAAGATCGCTTCAATGTAGTCCAAGGCATAGGGACGTTTCGGATTTCGCGCAATCTTCACGCGCTCCCAGTCGGAGAGGTTGGAGTACAACTCACGGCGAAGGTCCATGAGTTTCGTTTCCAGCTTGGTGATCTCGCCCGAAAGGTCGATGCCTTCCATGCTGTTGAGCTGTTTTAGCTCTTCGATTTTCGCTTCCAGCAGATCCAGCGCGCGTTCGTCGCTCATGCTACCTCCGCGAAGAAACCCAAGACGTGGGCCAGCTCATCTCGCATCTCGGCTCGGCTGACCACACGATCGATGGCTCCATGTTCAAAGGCAAACGAATCGGTTTGGTAGTCTTGCGGAAGCTCTTGAGCCAAGGTCATTTGAATCACCCGACGTCCCGCGAACCCGATCATGGCGCCCCGCTCCGCAATGATGACATCGCCCAAACTGGCGATCGAGGCCTGCACGCCGCCTGAGGTTGGATAGGTCATGATTGAGATGAACGGCAAGCCCGCATCCGCCAGCTTCCCTCGTACAGCCGCCGTTTTGGCCATCTGCATGAGTGAGAAGAGTCCCTCCTGCAGCCGCGCGCCTCCTGATGAAGAAACGAGCAAGAACGGACAACCTTCTTCAATCGCCGTTTCCATACCATGACAAATTTGCTCGCCCACGACCGATCCCATGCTTCCGCCGATGAACCGGAAATCCATGACGGCCAGGATGACGGAGGCCCCATGAATCTGCGCCTTGCCGACAACGATGGCATCCGGGATTCCCGTTGCCGCTTGAGCTTGCTCCACTCGATCGCGATAGGGCTTTCGATCCGTGAATTCGAGGGGATCCGATGCTTCGATCTTCTTGGACACGTTGTCGAAGGTGCCTTCATCCACCAGCATTTCGACCCGCTCTTCGACTGTGAGGAAGAAGTACTCGCCACAGTTGGGACAGATGTTGTTGTTCTCTCGGACGCGGCGCTTGAAGATCAATTCTCCACACGCTTTGCATTTCATCCAAAGACTGTCGTCCGGCGCTTGTTCAACATTGACACGAAGGTATTGCCTGTCTCTGAAGATCGACATGATTCACCACCTTACGATCGTTTCCTGAACGATGACAACCAGGACCGTTTTTCTTCGCTGTCCTGGATATGAATGGTCTTGAGTGAGTCCGGAAGTGCTGAACCACTGGAAACAACCATGGAAAGGGCATCTTCCACCGGCATATCGACATAGGTCAGCAATCGGCGCGGCATAATGAGCATGTAGCCTGACAGCGGATTCGGCGCCGTCGGCGTGTAGACGAGCACGCAATCCTCGCCGGTCGCGTCCTGCAGCTTGCCGAGGTTCTCGTTGGTCACCAACCCGAGAACGTTAATCCCCTCCTTGGGATACTCGAACATCACCACTTGCTGAAAGGACGATGTCGATGATCTGTTGAGCAAGGCGTTGGTAAACTGCTTGAGTGTCCCGTACATCTTCCGAACACCCGGGAACCAGAAGAAGATCCTCTCGAAGTAATAGTGCAGCGTTCGCCCCACCACGCCGCGCGTGATGAAGCCGATGATGAAAACAAGCAGCATCGTCATGACGATTCCCAATCCGGGAATCCAGCGGCCCAACGCCCGTTCGATTGTCATTCCAAACGGCGTTCCCCGGCCGACGAAACTGTCGATCATCCGATACAGTGTGATGACGATGAACACGGTGGCCCCCACCGGCAGAATCGCCAGCAAGCCACTCACAAATGTTCCTCTCAACCACAACAGGAGTTTCTTCATCTTCCCCCCACCACGCTCAACGCAAACGGGTTCAAGGATTATAGTGGATTCCGCGTATGATAAGTGACTATGCCCGCTCCCGCACGCACGTCGCTACGCCTTCGTCTCAGCGTTCTTCTCGCCGTTCTCGCACTCGCGGCCGCCTGCGTCGGACTGCGCGTCGTTTTCCCCTTGGAGTACCGCGATGAGATTCTCCGATGCAGCCAGGCGTACTCACTCGACCCTGTTCTCGTGGCTTCGGTGATTCGCCATGAAAGCCGCTATCGCTCGGATGTCGAATCCGTAGCCGGAGCCATCGGACTCATGCAGATCATGCCTGAAACCGGGGCCTGGATCGCCGAGAAATTGGGGCGGCTTGACTTTACTTCAGAGCAGCTCACCAACGTTGATCTCAACATCGAGTTCGGCTGCTGGTATTTGAGGCATCTGTTCGATCGATTCCCCGATCAAGACGTCGTTCTCATGGCCTACAATGCCGGTCCAACCAATGCAAATCGATGGGAGGGCCGTTTGGAAGAGGCGTTTCCGGAAACCCAGCGCTATATCAAACGCGTAAACGCATCGCTCCCCGTTTACCGCTTTTATTTCGCCAATCCATGGTTCCACGAACTCATTCCTTCCCTGCATTTCTAGCATTGCGAACGCCGGATACATTGGCTAGTATCGGCGCATTCGAACTGAAAACCCCGGAGGAGGTTCTACTGTGCCGGAAGCAATAAAGTGGGTTGTGAAAGACCCCAAAAAAGAGAACGTGTTTTGGCCGTCGGATGAGATGAAGCAACGGGCGTGGGTATCGGACGAAGCGATTTACGACAAAGCCAAGGCCGATCCTGAAGCGTTCTGGGCCGGACATGCTGAAGATCTTCATTGGTTCAAGAAATGGGACACGACCTATGCCTATGCTCCACAAGCCTACAAGTGGTTCGTCGGAGGAAAGACGAATCTGTCCTACAACTCCCTCGACCGCCACATTGAAGCCGGAAAGGGCGATAACATCGCCTTGATTTGGGAGCCTGAGCCGGTCGAAGAGGACGCCGTGAAGCTCACCTACAAGCAGCTTCATGAACGCGTATCCAAGTTCGCCAACGGACTGAAGGAACTCGGCGTGAAAAAGGGAGATGCCGTCGGCATCTACCTTCCGATGATCCCTGAAGCCGTCATTGCGATGCAGGCCTGTGCACGCATCGGCGCTCCGCATTCCGTCGTCTTCTCCGCCTTCAGCCCCGAGTCGCTTCGCGACCGAATGGTGGACTGCGATGCCAAGGTCGTCATTACCGCTGATGGATACTATCGCCGCGGCAAACCGATCAATCTGAAGAAGAACGCCGACGCCGGTGTCGCCGACTCCCCGGTCGAGAAGGTCGTCGTCGTCAAGCGAACGGGCGAAGATGTTCCGTTCACTGAAGGACGAGATGTCTGGTACCACGACATGGTCGCCAACGCCTCCGCCGACTGTCCGGCCGAGCAGCTGGACTCCGAAAACCTCGCTTTCCTGCTTTACACTTCCGGGACGACGGGCAAGCCGAAGGGCATCATGCACACCACAGGCGGATACGCTGTCCAGGCCTATACCACCGCCAAGTGGAACTTTGACATGCGCGAAGGCGACGTGTACTGGTGCACGGCCGATGTCGGCTGGATCACCGGGCACACGTATATCAACTACGGCCCTCTGATGAATGGAGCGACGACGCTGGTTTATGAAGGCTCTCCGGATGCGCCCGATTACGGCCGATTCTGGGCAATTATCGAAAAGCACAAGGTCACCCAGCTCTATACCGCCCCCACCGCCATCCGCATGTTCGTGAAGTGGGGCGACGAGTGGCCGAACAAGTACGATCTGTCTTCGCTACGCCTGCTCGGCACCGTTGGCGAACCGATCAACGTTGACGCATGGCTTTGGTACTTCAACGTTATCGGCGGCGGTCGCTGTCCGATCATCGACACCTGGTGGCAGACGGAAACCGGCGCCAATATGGTGAACAGCCTGCCCGGTATCGGCCCCTTCATGCCGACGATCGCCGGTCGTCCCTTCCCGGGCGTCCTGGGCGATATTCTCGATTCCGACGGAAGCGTGCTCGGGCCCGAAGAAGGCGGCTATCTGGCCATCTTCAGCCCCTTCCCGCCCGCGCTCACGCGAGGGATCTATGGGGACATGGAGCGCTTCAAAGACCAGTATTTCTCTGAATACGGTCCCGAGCGCTACTTCACCTCGGACGGCGCACGGAAAGACGCCATGGGCAACATTCGCATTACGGGCCGTGTCGACGATGTCATGAACGTGGCCGGACACCGTCTGGCGACCGCTGAGGTCGAGAGCGCGCTGGCCCAGAACGACAAGGTCAGCGAAGTCGCCGTCGTATCGCGCCCCGACGATTTGAAGGGTGAAGTGCCTGTGGCCTTCGTTCTCCTGCGCGCGGGCATTGAGGGATCGGATGAGATCACCAAGGAACTCATGACCACTGTCAATCAGGTCATCGGCCCCACCGGGCGCCCCGATCAGATTGTCTTCGCCCATGACGTTCCGAAGACGCGATCCGGAAAGATCATGCGCCGCGTGCTGAAGGCTCTCGTCCGGAACGAGCCTGTCGGCGATCTCACCACGCTCCAGAATCCCGAAAGCGTGGACGATCTCAAGAAATCGGTCGGACATACCGCATAGCAACCAAGGTATCTGCAACTTGGAACTCGTGGCGGGAGCCCTTGCGGCTCCCGCTTTTTCTGTTGTTCGGCCTTCGTCCGCCCATCAACTGATTCTCTTCGCATCAGTCTTGCGTGTAGGCTCTCAAAAAAACGGAGCATGGCCTGAGCCATGCTCCGCGCGTTGCGTTTTCACTATATGACGTTGAGCGTCAGTCGCCCTTGGCTTCGTGCACCTTTTCAGGCATATGCACCTTGCGCATGAACTCCATCGTATCTTTCGGCGGCTTGCCAACGAACTTGGAAACCACGTAGATCGTGATAAAGGCGGCAGGCACTGTAATGATCGAGGGGTTCTTCAAGGTGTGAAGCTCCATCAAACTGGTCGCGATCATGATCGCCGATCCGACCATTCCGACGATCATCCCCGCGAGCGCGCCTTGTTCGGTGGTTCCCTTCCACCAGACCCCCATCATCAGCACGGGGAAGAAGGTGCTGGCGGCAATGGCGAACGCGAGTCCAACCAAGAAGGCCACGTTGTAGCCTCGGAAGACCAGACCCGTCAGAATGGCGATCACGCCAACGCCAACGGAGGTCAGCTTGGCGACAAGAACCTGGCGCTTGTCCGAAGCTCCGGGAACCAACATGGTGAACAGGTCGTGGGCAATCGCGCCCGTCGAGGCGATGACCAATCCGGCCACCGTCGACAAGATGGCGGCGAACGCGCCCGCGATGACGATACCGATCATCCACTCTCCACCGACGTGTTGTGCCAACAGCGGCAGCACGAGGTTCGTCGTTGAGGGCGTATCTCCCAACAAGGACCGGGCGGCCAGTCCAACGACCGGCGTCATCATGTAGAACGTCCCGATGATGAGCAGGGTCCACACCGTGGTCCAACGAGCCGACCGTCCAGATGGGTTCGTGTAGAAGCGAATGAGGATGTGCGGCAGCCCTGCCGTACCCAAGACCAGACCGAAGATGAGCGCGAAACTGTTCTTGAAATCAAGCCACCGCCCAGGTTCGGTGTAGTCGGCCACCGTCCCCAATAGGGTGTTGTAGCTGAAGTTGAACTTCCCAAGCGCCAATGCCATCACGACAAACATGGCAGTCCAAAGGAGTATGCACTGGATGATCTGGTTGTACGTGGTCGCACGCATCCCACCGAGCACAACATAGAGTGTGATCAGCGTTCCCGCAATCACAACCGCAAAGATGTACTCCCACCCCAGGAGCAAGCCCAACAGCTCTCCCGCCCCCACCATTTGAGGGATGATGTAGAAGAGCGACACCATCAGCGTTCCGATCATCGCTGCGATGCGAAGGGATTTCGAGTGGAACCGCCCGGCGACAAAGTCAGCGATCGTGTAGGCTCCAAATCGACGGATCGGGCTGGCCAAGAACAGCAGCAGAACAAGCCACCCCGCGAAGAATCCGGCGGCATACCAAATGCCGTCATAACCATAGGCCCAAACGAGACCGGCAACACCCAGGAACGACGCCGCGCTCATATAGTCACCGGAGAGTGCCAGTGCATTCTGGATGGCGTTGATGCCGCGACCTGCGACATAGAATTCAGACGTGCTTCGGGCAAACTTCCTGGAGAGGAAGGCCACCGTGACACTGATCGCGACGATCACACCAACTAATGCAGTTGCAATGGGTTGATCCATTTCAGTGTGCCTCCTCTTCCTTGTCCGTACGAATGACGTAGTAGATGGTGATAATCCACGCAACAATGTAGATCAAGAGCACCGAATACGCGTACGTAACTGACATTTCGCCAAACAGCTTCTTGAACATGAAGCCTCCGGCGAACTGGTTCAGGATGGGGAGAATCAGGGTCACAACAAGGAAGAAGATCCCTAATGAGAAGCTCTTCCGGAATTCCTTGCGGACGTATCTCTCCGTTTCCTTGGATTTGTTGCTGCTCATACCTCACCTCGCACGGGCCTTGCGTCCCCGGTTCAGGAAGACTTCCCAAAACCATACGGGCGCTTCATTGGGAAGCGCTCGGCCTCAGTTTTTTCGTCGAGGACAACAATGCAGAACGCGGCGGCAAACCACCCGTATCAGCCCTCCGACAGAATGTACTAGACTAACCTAGCGCAGGAACAGATCTTCGTCAAGGCCGTTCGTGTCCCGGCGCTTCTCGCGCGACCGCCATAGGGCTCACTTTTCGCGTTCACATCCCCGATTCATCCAAAGTAGCCTCCAGCATCCGGATGTTGTACTCTGTGAGATCGGAAAGGACCTACATGCCGAAATCACCCTCCCATCTTGTCTGGATCGATTTGGAAACCACCGGGATCGATGATCGCACGTGCGCTCTGCTGGAGATCGCCACCATCGTCACGGACAAGGACTTGAACATCGTTGAAGAAGGCCCCGAACTCGTGATCCACCAACCCGAGCGCGTGCTGACCACCATGGATCCATGGTGCATCGATCAACACGGCGGCTCAGGCTTGACCGAAGCCAGTCGCAAGTCCAAGGTCTCCTTGGCTGAAGCTGAAGACCGTACACTCGCCTTCGTCCGCAAGCATTGTCTGAAGGGGAAGGCACCGATGTGTGGCAACTCCATCGGCTTCGATCGCCGCTTCATCATGCATCACATGCCCAAACTCAATGGATATCTCGATTTCCGAAACGTCGACGTCAGCTCCATCAAGGAACTCAGCTATCGCTGGTACCCCGGTACGGTCGAGAAGGTTGTGAAGAAATCGACCCACCGATCCCTTGACGATATCCGCGAATCGATCGAGGAGTTGCGCTTCTATCGGCAACACGTCTTTCGAGTAAAGGCCTTGGCATGACGCCTTCAGGACACGACGTCCTCCGAGCTCGAGAACGCATCGCTGATCTGATTCATCGTACGCCCGCGCTGACGTGCTCGACACTCGACCGCATGACGGGCGCGTCAGTCGTCTTCAAATGCGAGAACTTCCAGAAAACGGGATCCTTCAAGTTTCGCGGCGCTTGCAACGCCGTCGCCAGTCTCGAACCGGAAGAGCGGTCACGCGGCGTCCTCACCCACTCCAGCGGCAACTACGCTCAAGCCCTCGCCTTGGCCGCTCAGATCCATCATGTTCTCGCCTATGTCGTCATGCCTGAGACCGCGCCTGACGTCAAGGTGCAGGCCACCGCCGGATACGGGGCGCAGATTACGCTATGCCCACCGACGCACCAGGGACGTCACGACACCGCCGAGCGCATTCGAAAGGAAGCGGGCGCCGTCTTCCTCGATTCGCACGACGATCCGCGCGTGTTCACGGGCCAAGGCACCGCCTGCCTGGAACTGATTGAGGAGGTTGGAGAGCTTGATCTCATTCTCGCGCCCGTTGGAGGCGGAGGCCTCATCTCCGGAACACTCCTCGTCGCCAAGCACCTGATCCCCGGCGTTCGCGTCATCGGTTGCGAACCTACCGGCGCCGATGATGCCGCACGCGGGCTCGCACGCGGCGAGCGCATCGTCGATTTTACACCCACGACCATTGCCGACGGATTGCGCACCCCACTTGGCGAAAACACGTTCGAGATCATCCGCCAGCGGATTGACGATCTCATCGTCATCCCTGAAGACGAAATCCTGCCTGCCATGCAGTTCATCTGGGAACGCATGAAGATCGTCATCGAGCCGTCGTCCGCCGTCGCCGTTGCCCCCCTGCTCTCGGGGGCACTTGAAACGAAGGGCCAGCGAATCGGCGTCATTCTATCGGGCGGCAATGTCGACCTCTCCGCGTTCTTTCGGAGTCTGAACATTCCTCACTGATCGCTCCAGTTCGTGCTGGACATACGGCCTCTAGGACGATTCGAATGGTCGAACTTGATATCGTCGCGAAGGGTCAGCGACATAGACATTCCCATCGGGCAGCCCGTAGTGAATCCGCCATCGAGCATTTCGGGACAAACGGGTGCGCGGCCGCTTCCTGGCGTATAATCCAGCAATTGACGTAACGACTCTCGCTTTCCCTCATTGCCTCGGACTGTTGCAGCGAATGACGGATTCATGCGCATGGGCGAAATCGAGCGTGTACGAGAGGAACCGACCGGCGTCTCGGCCTTCCGGCTCAGGAGGACGCGTCGCTGAAAGATCAACGTTGGTAAGGAGAGTTCGATGACTGAGGCCCCAACGCCGCTGAAGCGACTGCGCTACCCGATTTGCGGCACACTGATGATGCTGTGCATTGGCAATGTTTATGCCTGGTCCGTATTCCGCAACCCGCTGATGGAGATGTACGGGTGGACGATGGCCCAAGCAACAATTCCGTTCCAAGTGTCGATCGCCGTATTCGCCATCGCCATGGTTCTCGCCGGACGCTGGCAGGACCGAGCTGGTCCGCGCCCTGTCGCGATGGTTGGCGGCGTTCTCATTGCCCTTGGCTTTGTCCTCTCCGGGCTACTCAGCTCGACTCTTCCGGGCATTATCATCTCGTTCGGCGTCATCGTCGGCATCGGCATGGGAGCCGCCTACGTCACGCCGCTCGCCACCACCATCAAGTGGTGGCCCGACAAACGCGGCATCATGGCAGGATTGGTCGTCATGGGCATGGGGGCCGGCGCCATCATCGGAGGCCTCGGCGCGCCACTGCTCATTGAACGGATCGGCGTATCGTATACCTTCGTCGTGCTCGGCGTTCTCTTCGGCGCCATCATTACCGCGCTGGGCGCCGTTCTCAAGATCCCGCCGGCAGATACCGTCTTTGACGAGCCGGATACTCCAGCCGTCAAAGAAGACGCAGCCGCGTCTCAGTATCAGTTCTCGGCCACCGAGATGCTGTCCACCCTTTCCTTCTACTTCATCTGGACCTCGTTCGTGATTGGTTCCGGCGTCGGGCTAATGGTCATTTCACAAGCCTCGCCCATCGGCCAGGAAATGGCTGGACTGACGCCGATCGTCGCGGGCGGCGCCATCGTATTCCTATCGATCTTCAATGGTCTCGGACGATTGGCGTTTGGCGCGATTTCCGACAGGATCGGGCGAAGGAATACGTTCCTCGTCGCCTTCGCCATCGAAATCGCCACATTGGCGCTGGTGTTGCCTAACGCCTCGTCGTTCCTCGTGTACGCCATCGGGGTCAGTTTGATCGGCTTCACCTTCGGCGCCTTCATGGGCGTCATGCCCTCGATCACGGCCGATTATTTCGGGACAAAGAACATCGGCGTCAACTACGCGTGGGTCTATACCGCATGGGGGGCGGCTGGAATCCTCGGTCCCATGGTCGGCGTCATGATGAACGGAGAATGGGCGCGCGCCTTCTACCTGCTGGCCGGCATTTGCGCCGTCGGCATGCTGATCATGGCATTCACCAAGCCCCCGAGGAAGCGTTTGGAACAAGCGTAGTTTCGATCATTCAATTCTTGAACCACGGAAGCCCTCGCTCTGCGGAGCTTCCGTGGTTCATCAGCATCGCTTCGCCGACCACGATCAGCGCACCTCTTCACGCCCAGACGATAGCCCCTCTCATCGTCACGCACGATCCGAGGATATACAGTCAAACATGCACTCTGTGTGCAAATGATTTGCTCCCACACGCTCGAACCCGAATCCCGTCCTTGATGGGATTTCCCAACGTACGTAGCATTTGATGAACAGAACGGAGCGCAGATGAATTACCCGCGCCAAACCGTATTATGCAGGTAACGAGAGTGAAGTAACTTGCGGGCAACACAGGCGATTGGCAGAAAGGGATCAGACGGTCCTCGTTCAAGTCAGGAGAGACAATGGAAACGATCAATACGATTGAACTCGCCGACGAATCGATCTATCCCGACGAGGGTGTTCTGAAATCGGTACTGGGGGAATCCTATGATGCCTACTGTGCCTTGCTTGATCTCTATGACCATCGTGGCTTGCACGTCGAATGGCGATACTACAAGGACGGCAAGGCCTGGTTAGGAAAGGTCCAGAAAAAGAAACGGACGATCGTCTGGATGTCCGCCTGGAAGGGCTACATGCAAGCCGCCGTCTACATCCCGGAGAGGCTCATCGATCAAGTTTACGCCCTCCCCATCAGCGAAGACTCGAAGGCGAAGATCATGAACACGAAGAACGTCGGCAAATCGAAGCCCTGCATCTTCGAGATACGGGATCATCGAATCCTCGACGATCTGGACACCGTCATACAGTTCAAGATCACGGCAAGGTAGCTAAGGCTGCTGATCATTGCGAAAGGCAACTCGGCAGCATGAGTACATGCTGGCACAACTTGAAGAGCACTTGGGACTGTGTTATTCAACAATCAGCGAATCACACTGCGTTAAACGAGAGAATGTCAAAAGATAGGATCTGACCTATAGATACATAGAACGGGCTCAAGAGAGTTGGAAGTGATGGCGAACTGCTAATGCAGATTGGGCCAACTTCGGGGAGGCGAAATGTCAGAAGAGAGAATCAAACTATCAGTCAAAGAGAGGCTCCTCTTGTCGAACCAGTACAGGATCTTGGAGGCCCTTTGCCCTTCAGAAGCAGAGTGGTTTGAGGAGTCCAGGCTCATCGTAGAGAATGGTTATGAACTGCACTATGGGGATCTCAATCGAGTAATCCTTGAGTCCTCCTTGTCAGAAGAAGATTGCCTTGAGGTAATGGACATCCTAGACATGTATCGAGTGCTGAAAGGAAGCTCTGGGCAAACGTCAGGACAATCGAGCTGGGATGAAGGAGATCTCCAATTCCGGGGGTTCGACGGTAACAGCGATGGGGACAGGCTCCGGTACGCCCGGTTCTTAGTTCAGCGTCAGAATCGGTGGCCGGAGGTTCTCGATGGACGTCCCGGTTTTGATCTTAACAGCCATAGCTCAGCCACTCTGGCCACATATCGCAGGATGCTTCAAAAATGGATAGAACTGGGAAAGAAATACGAACTCTCGCAAGAGGAGATTAAAGCTATCGTCGAAGAAAGAGTTCACCCGGATAATCGATGATCTGGACATTAGTTAATGTGATTGGAGCAGTGGCATCAGTCGTCGGGGCAGTTGTCTCCGGCGTAGGTGCAGGACGCGCGAAAGCTTATGCGCAACGCGCAGAGGAACAGATCTCTATGAAAAGGCAACTCACTGATCTGGCCACTATAGAGGCCAGATGGAGAGAAGTCTACCGCCAGCTTGCACCATTTGGCCCAAGCGCGAACCCTGATAGCCTCCGGGGAAAACGCCCTGCGGATGCTGCTCGTCATGCGCAGGATTTTCTGGAGGAGATCAGAAGTCGCTCGCATAGTATATCGAGCATACCATCGTGGCAAAACTCTCTTGTCGTCATTAGCACTGCGATTAGCGATTTTGCAGAGGCTGAGGGAACCCACGCTGCGAAGTCTTTAGGAACTAAACTGCTTATTCTACTAGGAGATCTGATGGCCACCATGCGCTCTCTGAGAGTCAAAGGAACTGAAAGCGTTGATCTTTGATGATTCTCAGCTACCGTTTGATTTCTAATCCAGAGAGGCAGATCTTCTGATACGCTCTGTTTCAGATGAGTTTAGAAGTTTAGGTTTAGGGTCAGATCTTGTTTTTTGCTGTTTCTTGAGCTAGGGTTGATCCATGGCCCGTCCGCTGAGAATCGAATATGAAGGTGCCGTGCACCATGTAACCTCTCGTGGTGATGACAGGCGAGGCATCTTTCTTGAGGATGCAGACAGGGTGTCCTTCTTGGAAGTTCTGGCTGATGTTGTCAAGCGATTCGGATGGATCTGTCATGCCTACTGCCTGATGACCAATCACTACCACTTGCTCATCGAAACACCCAATGCCAACCTATCACGAGGAATGCGTCATTTGAAC
>JANQGM010000032.1 GCA_028277345.1 Candidatus Bipolaricaulota bacterium
GTTGATTCTCCTCTTCCTGTTCTTCATGTTTTTCGTGGTTCCCTGTTTTGGGTATTTCCGTCATGGTTCAAGCCATATCGTACATCGCGCTACAGTGAGAGAATGAGCAGGGACACGCCCTTTCTTCCGGCAGAATACGGGTCCCGACCAGAGAAATGGATACTATGTCTCTCCATTTCTCTGAGAAACGCTGCCATGAGCGTGGCAATGCTTCGCATTGCTTGCGAGAACGTCATTTCTTTTCCTGTTCTCAAGGCTGGAAAGCTCAGTTCCACATGAGAGCGGCAACTTGTTTGCGGATCGCATGGCGAGTTACATGAGCGTTGCCCGTCTACGCATCCTGTTGCCCAAACCGACCAGAGAAATGGATACCATGAGTATCCATTTCTCTGAGGAACGCGCCATTTAATTCGTACCGCGTTCCCGTTGTCCGATTCGGAAGGGACACGCGTCGTTACTCCGAGTACCCGTTCCCGTTTGACGTAGGCGGGAATTGGGATTAGCTTACACAGTGAAGAGAGAGCCGGAATCTTCCCGGCCTGGATTTGCATGAGGGAGGCCAAGGTGAATAAATCAATCTCGCGAGCAAGACTGGTGCGAGCGATCCTGACGAGCGCATTGCTCGTTCCGCTCCTGTTATGGGTTAGTGGATGTTGGCTGATGAACGTTCCGCCGACAGCGGCATTTACCATCAGCTCACAAGCCGGCCAAGCGCCGTTCGCTGTCAACTTTAGCGCGGTGCTTTCAGAAGACGAAGATGGCGTCATCGTTCAATATCAGTGGGACTTCGGCGACGGCTCAAGCGGTTCAGGCGAAAACGTGACGCACACGTTCACGGACGCTGGAACCTTCACCATTGTCCTTCGGGTCACGGATGATGATGGAGAGACAGGGACGACCAACAAGACGATCTATGTCAGCCCGGCTGAGCCGCCGGGACCCTCCGCCGCCTTTACGCGTAGCCCGAGTTCGGGAACCTCGCCCCTGACCGTCTTCTTTGACGCCAGCAGTTCGACCTACGATTCCGGTGTCATTTCGCAATACGAGTGGGACTTCGGCAATGGCCGGACGGGCTTTGGACGTACGACATCGCACACTTACTTTAGCACCGGAGCCCAGACCTATACCGTCACCCTGACGGTGCGCGGTTCGGATGGCAAGACGGGCGTCGTGACCAACACGGTCAGCATCAGTGGAACGGGCGGCGGCGATGATGGCGGCGACCGCGAAGCCGGCGACCCGAGTGCACGGTTCGAGATCGTGTCGGATAACGCTCAAGATGCGGCTGGAGATACCGGCGTCGCGCCATTCAACGCCTTGTTCGATCCCGAAGACACGGAAGTCGATGAAGGCCAGGCCCTGTTGCAGATCGTGTGGTCGTTTGGCGACGGCGATTCGGAATCAACGGCCAATCTCATCGAGCAGTGGCACGTCTACACGACCTCCGACGCCAGCGAGGTCTTCTCGATTACGCTATTGGCCATGGACGACGATGCCCGTACCGACACCATCACCAAGACGGTCAAGGTCTACAATCATCAGCCGGTGGCCGGTTTCGAGGTGTGTAACCCTGCAGGCGGGCACACGGCGGGAGACGATGGAACCGAAGACTATGCCAACGAAGCAGCGGCCATTGCCGCCGATCGTTGGGATGATGATGACGATGAAGACGGCATTATCATCGGCGATCTTCAGGAACTTGACGGAGCACCCGTCAACGTGTTCATCCGGTCGCAGATCAGCCCCGATATGCTGGCTGACTGGTTCGATTTGGATGGAAGCCAGCTTCAGGACGATCTGGAGATGGCGGAAGGCGTCGATGCCGCCCCTGGCAGCACGAAGCCGGAACCCAATGATTGGGACGACTTCGAAAACGCCTTTTCCTACGATCCGGAAGGCCAGGGATGGATCGATCAAGGCGCCAACAACGACTATACGGATGACTTCCCGGCGTGGTTCCCGGCAGCCACCGGCCAGGCGTGGGGCATCCAGTACATCTACGTCGATTGGGATGACGGTGGACCGGAAGAGCGGTTCGACTACCTGGACGAAACGGATGCCGATGGATGGCCGGGGACGACGGAAAGGCCCGCTTACGATCAGGACTTCGTGGCTTCGCATGCTTACGATTTCACGGGCGGTACGGTAACCAAGACGATCACCATCCGCGTGGTCGATTTCCTCGGCGGGCAGGACACCTTCTCCCGCGACATCATTCTGATGGAGGGAACGGAGGGATCGGACGACCTCGATCCGTAATCACTACGATTGAGGTCCCTTGGCCAAGGAGGCTGAGATGAGAACCAAGAACAGAAGCATCTGGCGCAGAGCGGGACTCGTGACGATGGGAATGCTTCTTCTTGGACTCATCTTGGCCTGCTCTCTCTTCAATCAAACGCCGGTGGCGCGCCTCGTCGCCAGCGTGTTGTCCGGAAGTTCGCCGCTGATTGTGACCTTCGATGCGACCACGTCGCTCGATTCGGATGGCACCATCACGGCGTATGTGTGGAACTTCGGAGATGGAACCACGGGAACGGGAGCGACGGTTCAGCATACCTTTACAACGACGGCCGCCATCGAGGTCTTTACCGTGACGCTGACCGTCACGGATGACGATGGCGCGACGGCGCAAGCGGTTCAAACGATCGAAGTGCGCGCCGATAGCTCGTCGAGCGGTGGAACGGGGGCCCCCACGGCGCGAATCATGGCCAATCATTTCATTGGGGTCGATCCGTTGACCGTAACCTTCGATGCGTCGACGTCGACCTCGGGCAGCGGGTCAATTGCCGCGTACAATTGGAACTTCGCTGACGGAAATACGGCTACGGGCGCCGTGGTGACGCATACCTTCTCGCCCGAAGACCCCGAGCAAACGACGACCTATCCGGTGACCGTTTTTGTGTGGAACACTGAGGATCTCGTCGATACAGCTCAGCTGGAGATTGTGGTGATCGTGCCGGATGAAGACGGCGGCGGGGATGATCCCGAGGCCGAAGTCTTTGTTGATGATCCGGATCTGATCTTCGAATCCGACAACCGTCCGACGATCCCCTCACTGTTTGAAGTGACCTTCGATCCGAGAGGATCCTCGGCGGATGCCGGACATCGCCTGGAGTACTTCGCCTGGGACTTCGGCGATGGGACGACGCAGGTGGAAACTTCGAATCTCCAAGTGACCCACATCTACGAGCTTGCGGCGCCGACGCGTACGTACATCGCCCGGCTCACGATCTTTGATGATCATGGGTTGGAAGATACCGTATCCGTCAATATCACGCTGATTCAGGATGAAGAGGAGGATGAAGAATAAGTCTTCATCCTCCTCTTCATCTGAAGATGCGAACGGAACTCGACAAGTTCCGTTCGAACGAGAGCATCAATCCTCGGATCGCTCTCGTGTAGGTGCTGGACTAGAGCCCTTAGACCATTCTTGTGCTAGGTAGACGCAGACAACACAAGAACGTTCTCCGTTGATCACCTGCGCTCGAGGACGATCAAAGAGATGATGTCCTCGTCGCAACGCGAAGCGTTGCCACTCTCAAGATCACTCTTGCGTTACGTAGACAGCACGAGAATTCCAACACGTAGCGGTGGAATTCTCGTAGGAACGCGCTCATGGCCGCGTTCCCAGCTAGCCGCAGGTGTCGCAGCCCACGACATTGATGGTTCGCGTCGTCGTGCCGGTGCCTCCATCTTCGTCGATGACGGTGAGCGTGACTTGAGGTTTCCACCCAACGCCGTTCTGCGAGTTGTAGGCATGCTCGACAATCATTCCCTCTCCGAGGGTGCCGTCCCCGAATGACCACAGGTACTGTGTGATTTCTCCGTCGGAATCCTCGGAGTCGGATGCATCGAACCGAATCGTATCGTGGATGCCCACCCAGTACTTGTTGACTTCAAAGGAGGCGGTTGGAGTTCGATTCAAGGCCTCGACAACCAGCGTTTTGGCGCCCGTCTGACCTTCGGAGTCCGTCACCACAAGGGTCACCGAGTACTGGCCCTTCTCCTCGTAGGTGTGCGTGACGACGAGGCCCGAGCCGGTGGCTCCATCTCCGAAATCCCAGTCATAGCTGACGATGGCGCCATTGGGGCTGGATGATGCCGATGCATCCAACGTCGTCTCCAGCGGCGGGTAATCGAAGGCCGGACTGGCCGTGAACTTCGCCAGCGGCGTTGTCGTGTTCAGACAGCCCGCAAGGACAAACCCCATGATGAACAAAAGTAGCGCAACGAAAGAACCTCTCAGTTTCATGTCAGTTCCTCAACTTTCTTCAGTCGGATCGGGCTCAGGCAATTCGCCGTTCGCGGGGTCATCGTCTGCGTGTTGTGCCGGGGAGTCCGTTTTGTCGTTCTCCTCGTCCTCCGATTTCTTGGAGGCCTTCAACGCATCGTCGATTTTCTCCATCCGCGCCATCACCCGCCCGAAGACGCTGTCTTCGGGATAGTCGCCATCAGCATCGGCGGCGCCGGCGGGAATTCCCGTCAGGCATTCGATGCCCTCTTCGATCGTCGTGATGGGATAAATATGGAAATGGCCGGCGTCAACGGCTTCCACGACATCGCGATGCAGCATCAGATTCTCGATGTTGGCCGCCGGAATGAGCACGCCCTGGTCTCCGGTCAGCCCCTTTGCTTTGCAGACGCGGAAGAAGCCCTCGATTTTCTGATTGACGCCACCAATGGGCTGGACTTCGCCCTTCTGATTGACCGATCCGGTCACCGCAAGGCCTTGGCGAATGGGGAGTTCGGCAAGGGCCGATAAGATGGCGTAGAGTTCCGTGCTCGAGGCGCTGTCACCGTCGATCATCGAATAGGATTGCTCAAAAGCGAGGCTGGCGCCGAAGGATAACGGACGCTTCTGCGCAAATCGCTGGCCGAGGAATCCGCGCATGATCATGATGCCCTTGGTGTGCGTTTTCCCGCCTAGTTTGGCTTCGCGTTCGATATCGATGATGCCGCCCTTGCCGGTGAACACCGAGGCGGTAATGCGAGAGGGTTTGCCAAACGCGTAATTACCCATTTGCATGACGGCAAGGCCGTTGACTTGACCGACATGGGCGCCGTCGGTATCGACGAAGATGGTATCGCGCTCGATCATCTCTTGGATCTTGTCGTCCACTCGGTTGTGGCGATAGTCGCGCTGATCGAGCGCCTTTTCGACGTGGAGGCCTGAGACGAGCTCTGCGCCCTCGTCCTTGGCCCAGAACGAGGCTTCCTTGACGATGGCCACCAGATTGCCGAACTGGCAGGAGAGCTTGGTTTGATCGCCGGTGAGTTCGGTGGCGTATTCGACCATCTTGGCCACGCCGGACGGATCGAAGGGGATGACGCTCGGCTCTTGCGTGCAGCAGTTGCCCAAGAAGCGAGCCATTTCCTGTTCATGCTCGGGCGTTCGTTCCATTTCGGTGCCGAAATCGGCCTTGATGTTGAAGAGTTTGGCGAAGTCTTCGTCGTAGTGATAAAGCATCTCGTAGATGTAGGGACTTCCGATGATGACGAGCTTGATTCGGAAAGGCACGGGTTCTGGACGAAGCCCCTCGGTGGTGGAGTAGCCCATCATCTGCCACGGATCTTCGATGTGAATCTGCCGCCGTTTGATGGCGATCTTGATCGCTTCCCAACTGACACCCAACCGGAAAAGGTTGTTCGCGTTCAGAACGAGATAACCGCCGTTGGCGCGATGGAGCGACCCCGGCTTGATCATCGTGAAGTCCGTGACAGCGACGCCCATTTGCACGCGTCGGTCAATCGAACCGAAAAGGTTCGGATAGGTCGCATTCTGCTCCACGATGACGGGAGCGCCTTCGGTTTTGGCGTTATCGACCAGGACGTTGACGGTGTATTTCTTGAATGGATCCGCCTGAGGCATCGGCATGGGAAACGGCGTCTTTCGTGCCTGTGCATTGCCGCCATTCCTGAAGGCATCGAGGTTCTCGACAACATCTTTCTTGACGGCGCTCAGATAGGTCTGCACCTTCGGCAGCCCCTCGTACGTCGTGTGCAGGGTGCTGAAATGGGGTTCGACCATGAAGAGCACGGCTTCCTTGGCCAATTCCTTGATCTCCGATTCGCGGTCTTCATCGAGACGGGCGACATCTTGCAGGCGCTCTTGAATCAGCGCCTGAACCTCGCCCTGTCGGCTACGGATCGTCTCCTGCTGATCGTCGGGAAGGCTGTCATAGTCTTCTTGACTCAACGGTTCGCCCGCTTCATCCAGGGGCAGCGTGTTGATGCCGACGGGGGTTCGTTGGATAGCAAATCCCAGTTCGCGGGATTGGTTTTCCATCTCTTCGAGCAGTGTTGTGCGCTGCTGGTTGAAGCGCTCGATGATTTTCTTGCTGCGCCCCTTGAACTCATCGGACTCAAAAACCGATGGGATTTCTCGCTTCAATCGCTTGATGAGGGTTTCCACGTCGGTTCGGAGTTGACATCCGCGTCCGGCCGGCAGTTCGAGATAGGCTGGACTGTACGCATTCTCGAACGAATGCACATAGCACAAATCCGGGGGTTGGGGTTCGTTGGCCGAGGCACGGCTGAGGAAACGTTCGACAGCCGACATTTTGCCTGTTCCCGGGCCACCCGCAACATAGATGTTGTATCGATTCTTGGCGTCCTTGATGCCGAGCCCGAGCTTGAGCGCTTCGATGGCCCGATCTTGACCGATGATTCGATCAAGCGGCTCCAATTCGGCGGTCGATCGGAATGAAAAGGAAGATGGATCACATGTATATCGGAGTTGGGTTGCGTCGAGTTCTTTGACCATGGTCTCCTCCTTAGGCTAGGATTCTATCGTAGATGTTTATACGTGTTCAACGAACGTGCCCATTGCTGTTCCTGACTGCGATCCTGTGTCTGATCGCCTGTCCGCGTTTGGCGGTGAGCTCGAACGTTGAGATCGTTCCACTGATCGGCGAACCGCAAGAATCCATCTATTCGGCGCGCGTTCGCGACGCCCTTGAGCGCGCGGAGGACTCGATCGAGATTCTCCTCTCCAGCGCCTCCCTGAACGATGTGCCCTTCTACGAGTTGTTGGCCGATGCGGCTGCACGGTCGGTGACAGTTCGCGTCCTGATGGATGCCTCCGATTGGGCACCCGCCATCAGCGAGAAGAACCGGCCGATCGTGGACTGGTTGTGTGAACGCGGTGTTGACGCACGCCTTGATGATCCGGAAATCACCCTGCATGCGAAGCTGATCATCATTGATACGCACACGGTGATCTTGGGGTCAAGCAATTGGAACGCCTATGCCTTGACCGAGCATTGGCAAGCCGATGTCCTGATTCGATCCCCGTCTATTGGCGACTTCTACCGCGCGTACTTCGAACGGCTATGGCTGGGCGAGCTCCACGATTACACGGTCGAATTCGATGCCGTCTTGCCCATGGATGGCGTCCCCACGGTACTACCGCTGGCCGATATCCCCGATTCAAGGACCTATGCCGATACCGTACTGAGCCTCCTCGGCTCGGCGCAGCGTTCGATTCACGTGATGATGTATCGAATCTCCGCCTATGCCAGCTATCCGGGGAGCATCGCCAATCTCCTCTTGGATGCGGTGACGGAGGCGGCGCAGCGAGGGTTGGAGGTGAAGGTTCTGATGGATGATTGCGCGTTCTATCCGGACTCGGCTGACGCGAATCTTGCCAGCGCCATTCTCTTGTTTCAGCGAGGCGTGGATGTTCGATTGGATCATCCGGGTGAGACGATGCATGCGAAGCTCGTCATTGTGGACGGCCGGTCTCTGGTTCTGGGATCGACCAATTGGAACTACTATTCGCTCGAAAAGAACTGCGAAACGAATATGTTGTTCGCGAACCTCGCCGAGGTGGCTGAATTGTACGAGGCGCTCTTCCAACGGCGTTGGGATGCGGCGCGGACGCTGACCGAAGCGGGTGATTCGGGCTAGAGATCATCCACGCGGTGTTCACCGGCATGGGCGCTGCCGAAGGCATGCTTCGTCGAGGATGTCGTCAAGCATGAATCCGTTTGACGATGAGCGTTCGCCGTTCGGACGCGATAACGCGAACGCGAGCGCCCTCAGGAATTTCTCCCTCAACCGAATGGGCGTTCCAGTATTCGCCGCGAATGGCGATGGTGCCGTCTGGACAAAGCTCTCGCCGGACGACGCCGATGGCGCCGATCAGTTGGCTTGATCCCGTCGCGGCTGCTTTGCGTTGGATCATCAATCCCTTGGATAGCACGAACACCGAGAAGGCGGTGGAGATCCCGATGACGGCGACCAGGGTGCCGAGCGAGATCCCGATCGAGCGATCGGGTAGATCGAACAAGGTGAGCGAACCGATGAGTAGGGCAATGATGCCTCCCGCAGTCAGGATTCCGTTGGTTGGGGTAAAGGCATCGAGGACCATCAGCCCCATTCCGAAAACGACGAGAAGCAGGCCGGTGATGCTGACTGGGAGAACCTGCATGCCGAAGAGCGCCAAGAGCAGGCAAACGCCGCCTGCCGCCAATCCAAAGCCGATTCCCGGCTGAAAGAACTCATAGATCAATCCGTATAAGCCAAGGATGAAGAGTACATAGACCAGATTCGGGTTCGCCAACAGGCTGAGGACTCGCTCGCGCAGGTTCGGCCGGATGAGGCGTTGGGGGGAAGCGGCGGTGCGAAGAACGACGTTTCTCACCCTGCGACCGTCGATGGCGGCCAGCAAGGAGGCAACGTCCTCAGCGATGAGGTCGATCACGCCCAACGCCATCGCTTCGCTGGCGCTGATCGAACTGGAATCCAAGACAGCCGACTCCGCCCAGGCGATGTTTCGATTTCGGCGTTCGGCGATCGATCGCGCGAACGCGGCGGCATCATTGGCCGCCTTCTCCATGGATGTAGATGCCTCAGTGTCTCCTCCATTGCTGCCGCCGGTCAAGCTGACGGGATGGGCGGCGCCGATGTTGGTTCCTGGCGCCATGGCTGCGATATCGGCGGCCATCGTGATGAAGGTGCCTGCCGAGGCTGCGCGTGCGCCGGAAGGCGACACATAGACGACGACGGGAGTGTCCGAGGCGAACAATGCAGCGACAATGTCCCGTGTCGAGGCATCGAGGCCTCCGGGCGTATCCAGCTCAATGAGGACGAGTCCCGCCTCGGCAGAATCCGCTTCACGGAGGGTGCGCCGGATGAGATCCCGGGAGATGGGATTGATGGAATCGTCCAACTGGACGCGGAAGATCTCGCCACGGCCGAACACGCAGATACTCGTGGCAAGCAGTAAGCAAAACGCAATACTCCAAGCGCGCATGATGGTTCAGTATACATGCGAAACGGCGAAAAGACGTGCGCCCAGCCACCAACGCTGGGCGCACCGGACACATGAGTCTGGACTAGAGGAGTTCCTCGCATTCCTGGACGGAATTGAACGGATCCAGCGTGAGTACCAGATTCGGCGCGCATCCTTGATTCGGGCTACAGGTGAATTCGAATGTGACGGTTGTGGAGTCGCTCGGATTGAGCGGAGGGAAGATCGTTTCGAAGTCTGAGCCACAATCCGTTTCCGCTTGGACCTGGAAACTGCTCGTGACCGGTGCTGTACCCACATTGGTGACTTCCACGACCAGGGTGACATCAAACTGGCGCTGATTATCCGTCACGCAGTCGAAGTCAATGACCTCCATGACCAAGTCCGGGCATCCCTCTTCAACGGGCGGACATTGCACGACGCTGCAATCCACGCCTGGATGGAACTGTGTGCCGCCCTCGGCATCACAGTCGGATTCCGACATCTCGGTGCAGCTTCCGTCGGGAAGGCAGCAGGCGCCGCGAGCACTGGTATCGCAGCAGACGTCTCCGTATGCCTCATTGTTGCGCTCGTCGCACTCGACAATATCGTTGTCAAGATCTACGCCGACTCGATAGGTCAGTGGACATGGCGCAGCGCCCGAAGGCTCCGGCAGAGTCATGAAAGTGAGCACGAGGGGAATCGTGTCTCCAGGGGGCAAGATCGGTGGAATCGTGATGAGCTGAGCTACTCCTCCAGGATGCGTTGTGCTCGTCAAGGCGGCCATGAAAGAGGACGTAACCGGAACTGTCCCAACATTGAGGATTTCCGCCCAAACGGTCACGAGATAAGCCTGTTGGCGAGGATCGTATACGCAGCTTTCGTCCAATATGCGGACGGTGAGATCCGGGCAATCGCCCGAGGGTTCGCCGTTGTCGGGTTCATCCTCCGAGACCGGGGATAAGGCGAGCATGAATTCCACGGGAATCCACTCATTGAGGAAATCCAGATAAAAGCGATCCTCCATCTTGCCAACCGTCTGAAGTATCTGTCCTTGATGCCCGGTCAACCAGAGGTTCTCTTTTGCCCAAGCAAAATCGAGCGGGGTGTGGCCGGCATCGGTTTCCTCGTCCAGGTAGGAACGGCCGGAGAAGTAACGATTACGCTGGAACCCTTCTTCCAGTCCGACGATCACGCCTTCATCCGTGCCCATTTCGTAAATGTAGCCCCGGATGGAGGGTTCATCTGCTAATTGGAGTCGAATTCCCTGAACCGCCGTCTCTTCGAAGGCACCGAATCCCTGGGTCGTGTACTCGTGCGTAAATGAGGGATCGTAGATCTTGAGAACGAACTGATCCGGGTATTTCTGAGCGACGTAGTTGGCCAATCCGATGACCAATTGAACGTCCGTCGTTCCGCGCGGAGCGTCGGCTTCCATGATTCCGGTTCCAAACTCATCGGCGAGTGCAATGGTATCGAGTTCGTCAACGACGCCATCCCCGTTCAGGTCCGAGAGCAAGGCGGAGTAGCCGTGATCGGCAAGCCATGCCAGGATGGTGGCGGCTTGGATGGGTCCTGTCCACATCGGCGTCCAGTGCTCCAGACTTTCTTGGCTAATGAGTTGCAAGTCTTCGCGCACCAAACCGGGCGGGATTTCCTCTTGAGCTAGGACCGCGAATGCAATGAGCAAACATCCGGTAATCAATAGACCAATTCGAACGCACCTCGACATCACCATCTCCTCCTTTACTGGCCGTACGTCAATCCATTCCTCTTACATACGGCGAGAATGGGTTGAGGTTTCTTCAGTATAGGCCGTGTGAGAATGACATCCAATTGTCGTCGCGAAGAGTGCGCGAAGGCGTCGCGTACGATAGCATCAGGGATCTCAATCCGCTGGAATCGCTAGGAGGATGGCATGGAGATGAATCCCGCAGCCCGTTACCTGGAAGACTCCAAATATCAGAACCTCGAGCGCTCAAAGCAGCAGGCCGGCGAGCCACAACCGCCGCTCCACGTAACCCTGCGAGAGGGCCCGCGCATCTCGCTTCCCTCCCTTCAAGCATCGACGCTTGGGGGATCTCCACTTCGTGAGATGATCGAGACGCGGCGCAGTTTGCGCAGCTATGTGGAAACTGCACTAACTGTGGAAGCGCTATCGTACTTGCTTTGGTGTACCCAGGGCATGAAGCCGGAATCGACAGAGAAATACACGCTGCGAACCGTTCCCTCTGCAGGGGCCCGGCATGCCTTTGAGACGCTGCTGCTGATCCATCGTGTCGACGGCCTGGCCCCCGGCCTCTACCAGTATGATGCGGCACATCACGAACTCATCCATTGGGATGCGATGGGCGACCCGACAGAGGCGTTCATGGCGGCGTGTCACAATCAACCCTTCATCGGAACGAGCGCGGTAACCTTCGTTTGGGTGGCGATTTGGGAACGAATGGCCTGGCGGTATGGAGAGCGTAGTTTGCGCTATCTGCATCTGGACGCGGGGCACATCTGCCAGAACCTGCATTTGTCGGCGGAGTCGATTGGGGCGGGCGCCTGCGCGGTGGGGGCATTCGACGACGATCAGCTAAATGGCCTGCTCGGGCTGGACGGCGTGGAGCGCTTCGTGACCTACCTTGCCGGGGTGGGGAAAAGAGAAGCCTAGTTTCGCGACCATCTCTTCGGAGCGAACGTAGAAACGAGGAAAGCGCCTATGGTATCCCTGGCCATCCTTCTAACCTTGGGAGCGGCGCTGTCCTGGGCCGTGACAGCGGTGCTGATGAAGCTTGGGGTCAGCAGCATGACGCGCGTTGGATTCGCCGCTGTCCGGCCGTGGATGGGGCTTCTGTTCGTGCTTCCCTACGCGGTGCTGTTGGGAACGCTGGACTTTGGCTCTCCGGAATTGATCGCGATCGCGGTGGGAGGAAGCTTTCTCAACGCCGTGCTGGGAACGGCGTTGTTCTACTACTCGATCACCCATGCTCCGCTTCACCAAGCCTCGATCCTATCTAATACCAGCCCCTTTTGGGGCGTCCTGAGTTCGGTTCTCGTGCTCAGCGAGCCGGCAAGTCCGGTCGCGTTCGGCGCGGCGTTGCTCATTGTCGGAGGCACCTATTTCTTGATCGAGCGGAAGCGATCCGAAACATCGGCCCCTCACCTTCTTCCCCTGCTGGCGGCACTGGGGGCTGGAGTGCTTTGGGGATTCGCCTCGGCTGTCCCTGCCAAGCACTGTCTTGACAACGGAATGACTCCGATGGCCTATCACCTTCTGTTTACCTCCGGCGCTGGAGTGATGTGGGGACTGATCATCCTGCCGCGGCTTGTGAAACGGGCGGTCCGCCTCACGAAACGCGGCATGATCATTGCCACGGTGTCCGCCTTTTTCGGGTATTTCGTGGGATGGGTGTTTTGGCTCAATGCGCTTGACTTGGCGCCGGCGAGCCTGGTTTCTCCCATCGGCGGGACCAGCGTGCTCTTTACCGTCCTGCTCAGCATCGTCTTTCTCAACGAGAGGCCGACTCGGCGGGCCGCTTTCGGGGGCATTCTCATTTTCGTTGGCGTACTGTTGATTTCGATTTTCGGTTAGCGGCCGACGCACCCTCCACCACTTGATCCTTCGTGAACGGTCATCGTATGAGAGATCGTCCCTTGGGCGCCGGCATTGTCCGTCACAGTGAGCACGACGATGTATTGCCCGATGCTGCTGTAGGAATGGCTGATGCGCGTTCCTCGTCGGGTTGTGCCATCGCCGAAATTCCATGAGAAGTCAACGAGATCGCCATCGATATCGTAGGATGATGACGCATCGAAGAGCACGCTTTCGTGGCGCACGGGCGCATCATTGGAAAACCGTGAGTTGGCAATGGGGGCGGTGTTTTCGACAACAATCTCAACCTCCGTTGTATCCGAGAGGCCGGAGTCGTCGATGACCGTCAATCGAACACGATATACTCCCGAGCGATCGAACACGTGCATGGTACGAGACTCGGAAGGCGCGGTCTCCCCCTCCCCATCAACCTCCCACCGGTAGCTACGGATGATCCCATCGTCGGTTGAGAGCTCCCCATCCAGCGTGATGGCAAGTGGCGCCTTCCCTTGCATTGGCGTGGCCTGGAGAACGGCGTGCGGTGCGTGCTGAGGGGACAATGTGGTACAGCCAAGCATGCCGGCGCACAGGCTCAATCCGATGGCGAGGCAGCTGATTCGTCGCATCGTGTTCATGGGAAGAGTTTAGGGGGATTGCATGGGAGCGCGAGGCCTGCCTGGGCTTAGCGGGGGCGGACATCGATCACGCTGTTCCCTCGGACAGCAGAGCGACTAGGAGTCGACAAACGACCCAAAGAGCGTGTTCAGCGATTTCATCAAGGACGGATACGCAAAGGTGGCGTCGCGAAGGGCCGTGAAGGGTAACTTCCCCATCATGGCGATCTGAAGCGCGCCCATGAGCTCTCCGCCCTCCATTCCGAGGACCGAGGGCCCAGGGATTCGACCGGCGTGCAGCCTTCGTTGATGCAGGTCCCGCCAATGTGCGATTCTTCGATCAGGGCCACGCGCCATCTCGCTCGTGCCAGTGCGAGAGCGAGGGGATTTCCGGCTTGTCCGGACCCCATGATGATGGCATCGACTTTCGTTGGCTGCTGCTCATTCGCGTTTCCTCCATCCTGACTGTAGGCTCTTCAGGAAAGATCGCCGTACCGATGAGAAGATGGCGCGATGCCGGGATGGGGGTACGATGAACGGGCATGATCGAGTGTGGATTCGAGCCGATGGGTTCAGCCGGTATGCGGAGTCCGATCCTGACCGATGGCGGCAACTCGTCGGCGAACGGGCGAGCCACATCGATGCGCGTTGGGGGCAGGGACGCGTGCTTGATGTGTCATGGGGCTCGTGTTGTGAACACGTGCCCGCGTATGTGCAGATCAAGATGAACTACGCGCTCGGTGGGACGATCGTCTTTTCATCGGAAACGTGGCATGTGCACCATCACGAGGTGGCCTTGCCCTCTGACATCGCAGAATCCGTGCTCGCTTGCCTTGATCCCGATGTGCCGGAGGATGAGCGAAATCGAAGGTTGGCCATGCACCTGGAAGCACTTCGCGAACGACGCGATGCGGAGCGCTTGGCGCGCGTGCGCGCCATGAAGCAGCGCGCGGCGTCGAGGCGATCGGAAAACGGGGATGTCCCGGCCTAGTTCTGAATCGCCTGATGCTTGAGAATCTGTTTCGCGGCCAGCCGGGCTGCGAATCCGCATACGGCCGCGCATCCGATGGGGCCGTTGGCATCTCGCCATGCCTCCACCTTGGATGCATCATCACACACCCAGCCGACCAAGGCTTCTTGCACGCCATAGCACCGGGTGCTGCCCATCGTGGCGAGAAAAGCCTCGATGAAGGCGCGGGCCGCCGCTTGGGCATCGGCGTCTTGAGAACGATCGTGATACCCGTCCGACCCGAGCGCGAGACCGATGGCCAGCAGCCCGCCGAGGACGGAGCCGCAGGTTTCACCGGTGCCTGCAATGCCTCCGGCAAGCGTTGAGCTGGCGCGTAGCAATTCATCTCCAGGCAATCGGAGATGCGTTTGCACAGCCCACACCGTGGAGCGGCAGCAATTGGAGTAACTTCTCAGATTGGTGAAGGCGGACTTGGCGATGGCATCGAGGAGCTTGTTCTGTGTTTCCAGGTGCGACGAGGTGGCGTCGTACGCCGCCCATTCCTCGGGACCCCAAATCTGGCGGGTCAGATCATCGATTAGGCTCACAGCGCCCTCCTCTCAGGGAACAGTACTCCGGGCAATGGTCTCTTGTCACCTTAGAGAAGTGCCCAGATGGCTCGGGCCAACAAGCCAACGGCCATGGCGATCCCTGTGGTGGCGGCAACGATGAGTGCGGTTTGCTTCATTCCCAACTCGCGGCGAAGGACGGTGAGGGTGGCGATGCAAGGCACGTAGAACAGCGTGAACAGCGCGTAGACGAACATCTGACCGGTCGAGAGCAGAGTCGCCACCTGAGATGTGCCGAGCGCCGTGATAAGCATGACCAGCGAAAGCTCTTTGCGGAAGATCCCGAAGACTAGCGGCACGCCGACGGCAAGTGGAAGTCCCAGAGCCCATGTAACCGGGGAGACGGCAAGATTCAGATAGCGGGAGACGTCGAGCGCTTCCAGGAGGCTCATGACAATCGAACCGAGGACGAGAATCGGCATGGCGTATTTGAGAAAGCCGCGAATGCGCAGCCACATTTTGGCGGCCATGACCCGAAGCGATGGCACCTTGTAAGACGGAATCTCAAGGATGAGACCGGGTGTGATGCTCGGCATGAGCCGCGTCATCCACTTTCCAATCAGGGCGATAACGACGATGTTGATGATGTAGAGAAGAAACGCCAAATGAGGCCCGACGAAATAGCCGACCAACCCGTAGATGATGGTCGTCCGAGCGACGCACGGAATCATGATGGACAACAGCGCAGTGATGAACCTGTCCCGCCTGCTTTCCAGAATCCGAGTTGCCATCACGGCAGGAACGCTGCACCCGTACCCAAGGATCAATGGGATGATGGACTTCCCGTGCAGCCCAATCCGATGCATGAGCCCGTCGGCCAGATAGCCTGCGCGCGGGAGATAGCCGATGTCCTCGAGCAGGGCCAAGCCAAGCAAGAACGGCACCAAATAGGGGAGGACGATGCCCAGTGCGCCCCCGATCCCTTGAACCAGCCCCTCGACGGCGGCCAACCCGAGACTGTCAGCGGGAAGGACTGTGCCGAGCCACGCTGTCATCCGGTTAAATCCCGCAAGCAATGGACCTTCGACAGCGGTGCCGACCTTGAAGACCGCGAAGAAGAGACCATAGAGAATGACGGCCATGGCGAGCAACCCAAACGTGCGATGCATCAACACGCGATCCACGCGATCACGGGCGGACTGAATTGGCGGGCCGACGACGGCAACGGACTCAAAGAGATCCATGGCGGCGGCATGACGCTCAGAGGAAAGGATCTGATCCGTCGGCCTCCCACGAGCGGATTCGAGGGAACAGCGAGCGGTTCTGACGGCGTCTCGTGTGCGTTCTGGATCCAAGGTGGAAAGAACCGGATCGTCGGCCTCGTCGTCTTCCAGAAGCTGGATGACGAGCCTGCGCGAGGACTGGGATCCAAGGTATGAAGCGAGCCCCGAGACAGCGTTTTCCACATCCGTTCCGTACGACACCGGGGAACGTGGCGCCGGCGTCGATGCCGTGCGAACGGCCGCTGAAACGGCTTCCTGTACGCCGGTTCCCCGAATGGCGACCGCCTCGACCACCGGAATGCCGAGGCGTTCGGAAAGCGCGCCGGTATCGATGGTGATCCCCTTCCGGCGTGCTTCATCCATCATGTTCAAACAGAGCACGACGGGCACGTCAAGTTCGAGGAGTTGGAGGGTCAGTTCAAGGCTCCGCGAGAGTAAAGACGCATCGACGACGTTCAGGACGGCATCGATTTGCTCGGAGACGAGGTAGTTGCGCGTCTGCGCTTCGGCTTCGTCCATGGGGATGAGCGAATAGGTTCCGGGGAGATCGACCAGTTCCAGTCGATGGCCGGCGACCCATGCGTCGGAGCGAAGGTATTCGACCGTCGTTCCCGGGAGATTGGAGGTATTGGCCTTATAGCCCACCAAGTGGTTGAACAGCGTGCTCTTACCGCAATTGGGCTGTCCGACGAATGCGATTCGCTGCTTTTCCGGAGCCTCAGCCATGGCGAGCGGCTCCTTGTCGGCAGTTACGACAGGTGCCATACAGTTCGAAATGGGTTTCCCGAACCTCGAACCCTTCAGCGTCTGCAGCGTGACGAACGGAGGGCGGAACGGGAATGTCGGCGATCGCGCCGCAATGAGTGCAAACGAGATGAATGTGCTCGTCCGCACAGACCTCGTAATGAAAGTGGTTTTCGCCAAGGTCGGTGGCGCGGATGATTCCCAACTCTCTTAGCAAGGATAAGGTCCGGTACACGGTGGCCAATCCGATCTGTGGTCGGCTCTTCTGTGCAACGCGGTATATCTTCTCTGCGTCGAGGTGCGGCTGACGCTCAATGATGCCAAGCAGCAGTTCTCGATCAGGCGTCACCCGTTTCCCTGATGCCTCCAGCCGGGTGACCAGCTCAGGACTCAGTGTCTGGGGCATGAGGGCCTCCTTCGGGTTCCGGTCGTCCGAGACGTGCGACCGTGACGTGATGGGCGACTCCCCGCCCCAAAGCGACCTGCATCCCATGAACGCGCAGCAACAGCGGCCCGCGAAAAGCACCCGATCGTACGATGGAAACGATATCGCCGATGTGAATGCCTAGCTGATTCAAGTTCCGGCGAATGCCCTGGCCGCCGTGGATGTCCGTAACGCGTGCGGACGTGTCATGAGGCAGGTGGGATAATCGCATGATTCGAAATGATAACGATTCTCATTATCGTCTCAAGCGAATTGACAGACGACTGATGCACGCTATCCTGATAGGGATGACACAGCACCCCCATCGCCTCAAAACCGTGGCTTCAGTCTGCCGCACGTTGATACGTTGGTACCAGCCGCGTGACTGGTGGCCCGGGCGCGATGACCCATTTGAGGTGGTTGTCGGCGCGATTCTCACGCAGCGAACGACCTGGGCGCAGGCTGCCAAAGCCATCGAAGCGCTTCGCGGGAGCGGCCTCCTCACACCCAAAGCCTTCCTGACTGCGGATCGAACATGCCTTGAGCGGCTTCTTCGACCGGCGGGGTTCTATCGGGAGAAGACGAAGAAGCTGACCGCGTTTTGTCGGCTGCTGCGGGATGACTATGCCTGTGCGTGGGATCGTCTCGCCGATCAGCCTAAACAGGAGTTGCGTAAAACGCTGCTTTCTGTCTACGGGATCGGCGAGGAAACGGCGGACGCCATTCTCGTCTATGCCGCCGGACGGCCCAGCTTCGTCATCGATGCCTACACCCGCCGCCTGTTCGCACGACTGGATTTGATTCATGGGGCCGAATCCTATGGCGAACTCCAGACACTCTTTGAGGACGCACTGGAAACGGACGTTGCGCTCTATGCCGACGCGCATGCCGCGATCGTGATGCATGGAGCGTCTACGTGCCGGCCACGCCCGCGGTGTGATACGTGTCCGGTTCGGGACGATTGCAGCTTTGCTGACACGATGGAGAATGCATGATCCGAGTCGATCGAACGCGGCTGAGGAAGCACCGATACCACGATGCCCTTCTCCATATCCTGGAGTCCGCGCTCTCGGCCATCAACCCGGAGACCCTGCTGTCCGAGGCTCTGAAACTGGAGGGACATGGCCTTACGGTTCGAGGCCGTCGGTACGATCTGAAAGGCAGGCGCGTAGGGCTCTTGGCGATCGGCAAGGCGGCCGCTGTCATGGCGCGTGGCGTGGAGCGAGCCTTGGGGAACGCCCTATCCGGAGGAATCGCGATCACGCGAAGCGGCTATGGCGTCCAAACTCAGCGGGTTCGAGTGATCGAGTCCGGTCATCCGATTCCGGACAGCTGTGCAGGAGCTGAGGCGGTGCGCGCGTGGATCGAGGCCGTCGGTCCGAGCGATGTGGTGCTGTGCGCGCTGTCCGGAGGAGGCTCCGCGTTGCTGACGGCGCTGCCAGACAGTGTATCGCTATTGGATTGGGGGAAGACGACCGCGCTTCTGATCGGTTCGGGGGCAACAATCGACGAGATCAACACCATTCGGCGCCATGTGTCGACCTTGCAGGGCGGCCGCTTGATGGAGCAGCTTGCGCCGGCGCAGGTCATCACCTTGCTGTTGTCGGATGTGATTGGCGATCGCATCGAGTCGATTGCCTCCGGTCCGACGGCGCCTGATCCAACGACCTACGACGACGCGATGGACGTTCTCCAACGGTTTGACCTGTGGAAGCGAGTGCCTCGATCCGTCTCCGCCTATCTTGAACGCGGATCCAAAGGGCACTACCCTGAAACGCCCAAGCCAGGGGATCCCATCTTTCGAACGTCGGCGACGCATCTGTTGGGGTCGAATCACACGGCTGTCGAGGCCGCTGCTGAAGCCGCAAGGGGAATGGGGTTTCACACGGTCATCGTACCTGAGCCGCTTCAGGGCGAAGCTCGGGAGGTTGGACACGCCCTGGCCGAGCGTGCGCGGGCTCTGTCGTCCCATGCCACAGCGCCCTGGGCGCTTGTCGGTGGTGGGGAAACCACGGTTGCTCTTAAAGGATCAGGGCAGGGAGGCCGAAATCAAGAACTGGCGCTGGCGGCGGCTCAGCACCTGGATCAAGTCCCGGATATCGTGTTCGCTGCCCTGGCGACGGATGGCACGGATGGGTCGACGGAGGCGGCCGGTGCCGTGGTGGATGGGGAGACGGCGAATCGCGCCGCGAGCCGCGGCCATCCGATCCCCGAGGCGCTGGCGGTAAACGACAGCCATGCCGCCCTTGCCGCGTCAAACGATCTGCTGTGGACGGGACCAACGGGGACCAATGTCGCCGATGTATGCGTTGCGCTCGGCGGCGTCAAAGCTTGATCGTTTTCCAGCTTCCGGAGCGGAACTTCCAGATCATGGCGACGGCCAGCGCAATCCAATAGACATATTCGCCCATCCACGCGCCGACGAGGCCGAGTGGTGTGCGCAGTCCCAACCAATAGACGGTGGGCAAGTAGACGAGAACACATCCAAGTTCCACAAGCATCACGTACCGCGTGTTCCCCGCGCCTTGAAGCGACTGGGATAGGACCAAGGCGGCGCCAGCCACCAGCTGAACCAGTCCAAGAAGGGCGAGGGGCAAGCGCCCGATGGAGATCACGACAGGGTCGGACGTGTAGATGCGAAACACCCATCCCGGGGCGGCGATGAACAGAATGCCGATGAGAATCATCGCATAGGTGGCCAGCTTGACCGACTCCCATGCAAGACGCTCGGCGCGGTCCGGTTTCTGGGCGCCCATGTTTTGCCCGATGAGCGCGGCCGAGGCGATGCCAAGTCCAACGGCGATCATGATGGAGAGATGGTAAATCGACCGGATGACGTTGGTTGCCGCCAATTCGACGGTTCCGATGCGGGCGATGATCGCAAAGAAGATCGACCACGCGCCATTGGAGAGAACGCGCTGAGCGAGGATAGGGGCCGAAAGCCGCACCATCGGCAGAAGCCAGCGCGAAGCGAACCAGGGCGAACGCAGGGTTCCGAATCGACGCTTGAATGGTGAAGAAAGAAGGATCACCCCGTAATAAACTGTGCCCGCGCCCATGGCGATTGTGGAGGCGAGGGCGGCCCCTTGAATACCCAGTTGAGGGAAACCCGCGTTTCCGAAGATGAGCAGATAATCGAGGACGACGTTAATCGCCGTAATGATGATCGATCCGGCTAACTGATGCTTCGTTCGTCCCACGCCGGAGAAGAACCCCAAGGCCGCTGAATTCAGCAACATGAAGGGCGCGCCGTAGAAGCGATAGTGCAAATAGACGGCGCCGGCTTCCCGAACCTGCGGATCGTTGGATGACAGCGGCGCGAGGAGCTTGGCCAGCCCGGGTGCCGTGACGACGAATGCGACTCCAAGGGCGAGGCAGACAAGCAATGCTGTGTTCAACACATGTCCGCAAGCCTCGTAGGTTCCCTCACCGAACCGACGGGCGACCAAGGTCTGGGTCCCGACGCTGAGTGATGACAGTGGAAAGGCGACAGCGAAGAACAGAACGCCGGCGACGCCTGATGCCGCCAATGGCAGGGAGCCAAGATGTCCAAGCATGGCCGTATCAACGATCGAAAGCAGCGTGAACGTCAGCATGCCCAACGTCACGGGCGTGGCCAAGCGGAGAACATCTCGCGCGTGTTCGGGGTGTGGAAGCAGCGCCTTCCAGCCTCGGTTTTCTGTCTGAGATACACGGGCCATGCTGCCTCCTAGATGTCGCGCGTATCGAAGGCGCGCGAAGGATCATTCTCCCTTCGGCCTCCGGGTTTCTCAACAGGGCGGCGGAGTTAAGTCGTTCGCGCATCGTTCTTGAGGATGGCGGCGTCGTAATCGATTCGGGCGGGAGGTCTGCCACGCCGATCCAGTTGTGTAAGAAGCACACCGGAAAGTGTAATCGCAGTCCCTAAGGCCTTGGGCCACGTGAGGACGGCGCTGAGGAGGCCGATCTCGGCGAGCAGCGTGATGATGGGGACGAGGTTCGCTGAAACGGCAACCTGCGTTGCCGACAAGTGGACGAGTGCGTAGTGCATGAAAAGGAAAGCGCCGGCGGAGCAAAAGACGCCGAGAAAGAGCAGTTCGGCCCAGGTGAGTAGGGTCATCCGTCCGAGCCAGGCGACGCCCTCTGAAGCCGCAAGAGGCCCGAAGATAAAGAGCGAGAAGAAGAACTGATAGAACGTCAGTTGCAGCGGGGAAACGCGTTTCAACGCATCCTTGATCAGTGTCGTTCGCGTGGCGGCGCAGGCGACGGCGCCGAGGACGAGCAGATCGCCGAGTAAGCTGGTGCCTGAGTCCGCCTTCCCGAATCCGACGAGCACGAGAATGCCGGAGTAGGCGATGAGGATTCCCAGCGATCGCTGAAGGGTCAATCGCTCTTGCCGGCGGGCGAAGGCGATGAGGTAGACGGCCAGCGGGATGGTTGCGATGATGACGGCCACATGACTGGGCTGGGTGTTGGCGACGCCGAAGGTCTCGAACAGGAAATAGCCGACAGGGCTGAGCAAGGATAGGCCGGCGAGAACCGCAAGCTCGCGCCGAGGAACGCGCAGGGCGCGGCGCGTCACTCCGAGGATGCCAAGTAGCACTGTGGCCAAGGCGAAGCGAGCGAACAACAAGGAGAACACGGGAATCGTTCCGATCGCGTCTTTGATAGCCAAAAACGAAAGTCCCCAAATGACCATGGCCGAAAGCAGAGCGCTGTAGACGCGTAGCATGGATGTCGATGGCACGGGTTCTCCTTGTGAGTGCTTGTGATTGCCTTCAGGCGGATTGTGCGTTCAAGGTCGTGTCTCCGCAACACGCCACACGCTCGATCCGGAAGATTGCGTTATCATACGGCACCGGTGCCGCGCATCGGATCGGAGGATGAATGCACCCCCAAGCCGTTGCCCAGGAGAAGACATTGCGTGACCTGGAATTCGATCGTGTAAAGGCGATCGTTCGCCAGCATGCGTCATGCTCCCTGGGGGAAGAAGCGATTGACGAGCTGTTGCCTGTCGCCGATCGTGAGGTCATCGAAACGGCGATGGACGAAGTCACGGAAGGGATGGAGTTTCTCAATGTCCATGGGCGATTCTCACTCGGCGCCATTCGCGACCTCGAACCGCTGTTGGCGAGAGCCAAGGCGAGTGCGACGCTCGATGGCGAGGATTTCGCCATCGTTCGCAACACCATCGAAGGGACGCATCAAGTCAAGGAGACGCTGGGAGAGCATGCTGAGGGGCCGCGTCTGTCCGCGATCGCTGAGCGATTGACGGCTGGAGGCAGCGATATTCGCCGACAGATCCATCGTGCGATTGATGAGCGGGGAAGCATTCGTGACGAGGCCACGCCTCACCTCGCCTCGTTGACGAAGAAACGGCGTACGATCGAAGGCCGGATCGAGGCCAAACTGCAGTCCTTCATCGATCGGAATCCCGACCATATCGCAGAACCCGTCATTACCCGCCGCCGCGGACGACTTGTCGTTGGAATTCGCAGTGGGTCCGTCGGTGCGATGGAGTTCATCGTTCACGATCGATCCGCGACCGGGCAGACGTTGTATGTGGAACCGCCTGGGTTCGTGTCCGAGAACAACGTCGTGACGCAATTGGATAGTGACATTCGTGAAGAGATCCGGCGCATCCTTCGCGCCTTGACCGAGGCGTTCTTGGATGCGGAAACCGCCTTTTTGCGCGACCGCGCGATCCTCGCCCATTTGGATGGCACGTTCGCGCGCGCGGGCTACGCCGTGACATCAGGAGGCGGATTTCCGGAACTGGGATCGATGATTTCGCTTCGCCATGCGCGGCATCCGCTCATCGGCGTCGACAGCGTCGTTCCCGTGACGGTTTCCATTGGCGATGGCACGCGCATGATGGTTATCACCGGCCCGAATACGGGGGGGAAGACGGTGACTCTGAAGACGATCGGGTTGCTCATCCTCATGACCCAGTCCGGCATTCCCATCCCCGCATCTCCGGATTCCATCCTCCCTATCCTGTCGTGTATCCGAACGGATATCGGAGACGAGCAATCGATTGCTCAGAACCTATCGACGTTTTCCGCGCACATGACCAATATCGTCTCTCTTCTCGAAGATGCCGATGACTCCTCGCTCATCCTTCTCGATGAACTTGGGGCAGGAACGGATCCTCAAGAAGGTGCCGCACTCGGCCTTGCCGTCATCGAGTCCTTGTTGGAGTCGAACGCCTTGGTAGCGATCTCGACGCACTTGACCCCCTTGAAGTACTTCGCCATCCGGCATCCTGAAGTGAAGACGGCGTCCATGGAATTCGATGTGACGACACTGTCGCCAACCTATCGGGTCGTCGAAGGGATTCCCGGACGCAGCAACGCGTTCATCATTGCCCAGCAGCTGGGATTTCCTGAAGAGCGCATCGAACGGGCGCGGTCCTTCTTGTCTCAAGGCGAAATCCGGGCCGAGGATATTCTCGATGAGTTGGAGCGCGAGCGGCAGCTGATGCACAAGCATCGCCAAGCGGCCGGGCGTGACATGGCCGAGGCGCGAAAGCTCAAAAAGCAATTCGAGCAGCAGCTGGCCGACTTCGAGGAGGACAAGGAATCTCAACTCTCCGATCGGTTCAAGGAACTGGATGCGTTCTTGAAACAGGGCGTTCGACGGGTTGAAACGCTGTTGACGGCAGCTAAGGAAGATGTTGACGCTGACGAGCTACGGGCGCAGGTAAGGGATATCGAAGCGCTCCGCACAGAGACGGCGGCCAAGCAGGCGGAAGCCGCAGTGATTCACCATTCCGATTCGCTCCATTCGGAGTCCCTGGAACTGGGCATGCACGTGCACGTGCGCAGCTTGGAGTCCGAAGGAGACATCGTCAGTCTTGGAGCCAAAGGCCGGGTGACCGTTGATCTGGACGGCGTTCGAGTCACGACCGAGGTGGCCGATCTGACCCAGCCCGGGCGACGAAAACGATCGGCATCGCCGCCATCACGGCGGAAATCGACAACACGTTCAGGCGTTCGTGGACCTTCACGCGTTCCACTGGAGCTGGATGTCCGTGGTATGACGGTCAATGAAGCCTTGCGCTCTGTGGAGGAGTACCTCGATCAGTTGCTGCTGGCTGATGTACGCAAGGCGCGGGTGCTGCATGGAAAAGGAACGGGCGCGCTTCGGGACGCCATCCAAGCCTATCTCTCATCCTGTCGGTTCGTGTCCGCCTTTGGCTTCGCCCCCCCCAATCTCGGTGGGGACGGAGTCACGGAAGTTGAGCTTTCTGAGAGCTGATGAACAATTGCACGTTTTGGATCCTTCCGCTACCATTGGGTGGATTCGCCGACTCGAGAGAGGTTGCGAGCATTGAAGATAACCAAGATTGAGATTCGGCCCATGCGGGACGAGGGAAACCTGAAGGCGTTCTGCTCGGTCGTATTTGACGATGTGTTCATCGTCCATAGCGTGAAGATTATTCAGGGGAAAGAGGCGCTTTTTGTTGCGATGCCCAGTCGCGAAGTCAAGAATGGGCAATTCCGCGACACGGCGCATCCGATTGATAATGCGTTTCGGATGTCCATGGAGACCCAGATCCTGGAGAAGTACAACGACTGTGTGAATCATCCCGGCATGGCAATGCCAGCCGAGATTCACACCGAAGATGTGACATTTTAGGGCGTAGCCAAGCGGTAAGGCAGCGGCCTTTGGAGCCGTGATCGAAGGTTCGAATCCTTCCGCCCTAACAGAAACAGGGGATCTTAGGATCCCCTGTTTCTGTTAGGGCCCGACGGTGAGATCCTGAGTCAGCAAAGCTGATTCCAAGGAACTGATCGCGCAGCGAGCAGTTCCCAGGTTCAGAATCCTTCCTAGCAAACTCTCAAGCCGCTCAAGAGCGGCCGCCATCCTTCCCACCCTGCGGAGTGAGATCCTGAGTCAGCTTCGCTGACTCCAAGGAACTGCCTGCTCGGACTCGATGTCAGCGAAGCTGACTCGATCGAACGCGAAGCGTTCGCGTTCCCAGGTTCAGAATCGTTCCGCCCGGTCAGCGCGAACCTTCGCCTTATGACCAAGAGATTGCGCATCAAGCCCGATGTCAGCGAAGCTGACTCGGACGAACACGAAGCGTTCGCGTTCGCCCCTACCCAAACACCTCTCTCAAGAAATCCAACGTCTTTGCCCAAGAATCACGATTGGCGAAGGCTCCTCCGGCGGGCGTTCCCCCAAAGGCATAGTTCTGGCCATCCACGGGGTGGGGAGCCGCATTCACGGTCGTGGGACGATAGGGAGGAAGGATGAGGTGCCCGGCATTCTCATAGATCAGATTGGATACCGAGTGCGCGAATCCCTTTTCCTTCAGCCGATCGAAAACGGCTGTGGCCATCGTCGCACTTGGCCACATGGCATCATCCGCGCCTGAGATCAGGAGAACGGGACCGTTGATTCGCTCGACGGGGATGGCCGCGTTCTCAACGGCGGCGGCATCCTCCAAGCTGGTCTCAAACAAGGGGGTCAGTGGAATCGGATCTTGCTGATAGAGTGTTGTCCATTGTTCCTCGGAACCGAAATTGGCCATGGGCTCGAGGCCTTCTCCATCTTTGGTCCAGGCGTAGCAGGGAAGGGTCGCATCAGGATCGCCAAAGCCTTGCCAGAGGACGTGGCTGGGAACGTTGGCGATGACACCGCAGACCTGCGAGTACTGGGACCCCAGTAAGAGGACGCCCTCACCGCCCCGTGAGCCGCCCATGGCGACGATCCCATGAGACCGGATGTCGGTTCTGTTCAGCATCCAATCCAAGGCGGTTTCGAAGTATTCAAGAGGAATGTCCACGAGGTACTTGGGCAAATCCTCGTACGCGAAATAGGCTAAGGCGAGAGCCGCATAACCACGAGAGGCGAGAAGCGCGGCACGGCCTTCCTGCAAGCCGCCGCCGGAGCCTCCGATAACGATGACGCCAGGGTGTGGCCCTTTTTCTGGAGGAAGAAACAGGGTCCCTCGTAACCCGCGCTCGCGAACCTCAATCCGCTTCACACCTGGAGAGAACGCCTGCTGGTGAAACTGGCCGGATGCGCGGATGGATCCGTCGATCAACGCCTCCACCTGAACGGTCGTGGGCTTCAACGTTTGCTTGGCAAACAATGTCGGTGGCGTTTCGGACGGTTGCGCTTCCATCGACCATACCAATCCCATGGGATCAACGCCGGTGTAGCTGCCTTCGATAGGAGCCTGGGAACGGACGTCGAGGGTTCCGTCCTTCGTGCTGATGAACATGGCCTGTGAGGTCCATTGCATCCTGTTCTCTGCGGTCATTGAGGCTTGTAGTGTGATGGAGGAGCTCGGAGGAAGTCCCGATATGCGAATGGATACCGGCTCATCTGCGAGCGGGGTCTGGGGGTTGATGGTCAACTGTGGGACACTTGGCGGTTTGAGCATGGGCCGTCTCCTTTTGCTTCTGGGTTGCGTTTTTGCTTCAGTGTGGATTCACGCGAAGGCCGCTTTTGACCGTGAACCTAAGACTGCGGAGGGCGCTGATGTCATCGAGTGGATCAGCGGCCAGGACGAGGAAATCCGCCTTTTTCCCGGCTTCGAGGGTTCCCCACTTGTCTGACTGGCCAAACAGCTGGGCGGGAACCTGCGTTGCCAGGCGCAGAATCTCGGAAGGAGGGATTCCACAGGCCTGAAAGAGCTCGCATTCACGCCACAGGCTTTCGCCTGGGATGACGAAGGGGTTCGGGGTATCGGAGCCGATACCAAGGGATACACCGCTCTGCCAGCAGTCGTAGACGAAGTCTTTCATCTTCGAGAAGGCGGTCTGGGCTTGGTCGTATTGGTGATCCGTCCACGAGCGGGTGTGCTGAGACGCTCGCCATGACCATTTCGCTCCGCTGGGAAGGGTGGCCAAGGCCGGGTTGCTGACAATGAATGGAGCGTTTCCGTAGGCCAATGTTTCTGTTACCGCAAGCGTTGGCACGAGCATGGCGCCGTGATCCCGAAACGTGGTGAGCGTTTCGATCCAGGACGCTGATCCTCTCTCGATGTCGTCCTTCCAGAGTTGGAAGTGCATGGAAAAGCTGGCGTTGCGTGCGGATTCCGGCTCGCATACGAGGTCCTGGGTCAGGGTATAGACATGTTCGATGGACCCGATCCCCGCGCGAACCGCCGTTGTCGCACGGACAGCGTCTCCCACATGTGCGGCGGTGAAAAGTCCCTGTTCCTCACAGGCTCGAATCCCCACATCCAGCAATTCGATGGGGAGACCGGCGTAGAATTTGACGCCGTGAAGCCCCAACTGGGAAATTCTGGACACATGAGCCTGCATGTCCGCTTCTGAGCCAGGCGAAACGGAGATCCCAGGCCAAAACGGAGGGTGGGCATCAACGAGTTCGCCAAACGAGAGCAACGTTGGCCCCATGCGGGTCCCTTGCCGCAACTCCTCGATGAGGCGGACGGAGCGTTCGGACACCCCGCCCACTTCGCGAACCGTTGTGACGCCGTACTTCAAGAACGCTTCCAATTGCTGAGGGATAAGTGCCTCATTGAGATGAACATGCATATCGATCAGGCCGGGAATGACATAGCTCCCCTCCAAATCGATGATCGTTGCATCGGGAGGAATGGTCGCGCCTTCGAAGCTCGATACCGAATGAAACGTGCCGTCTTGGACGATCAGGACACCCTCCTCAAGGTACCCATCGAACGTAGGTGCGAGGATCCGGGCATTCATATAAACGTCAACGGTTGCAGCGGGAGTTCCCTCTTGCGCGACTGCCAGGACTCCTACGAGGACAAGCGACAGGACGGTTAGCGATGTCAGACATGCCGTTCGCTGCCGGACGCATCGCTTCGATCCACCGTGTCTTCCACGCCGAAAAGCGGCGGATTGGACGGATCTAGTACGGAGCAATGCGTTCTCCACGTCGAACGGTGAATGCGAGGTCGCGCAACGCGGCGACGTTGACCAGAGGATCACTCTCAAGGACGACGAAGTCGGCACCTTTCCCCACCTCCAACGTTCCCCAACAATCGGGTTCGGAGAAGTAGTCGGCTGGAATCTGGCACGTTAGCCGGAGGATTTCGTGCGGTAGAAGGCCGCAATCTTGAAGGAGCTCGCATTCCCGGATCAGGCTCTCACCAGGGACAACGAACGGGTTCGGAGTATCGGATCCGACTCCGATCGGCGCTCCCGACTTCCAATAGGCCAAGGTGAATTGCTTCATGCTCTCGAACGCTTCTTGAGCGAAGGCGTATTGTTCGTCAGTCCATGTCTGCGTGTACTGCATCTGTTTCCACGCAGTCACAATGGCAGGATCCAGGGTGGAAAGGGCCGGGTTCTTGACAATGGAAGGCTGGTTCCCATAAGCGATGGCCTCCATCACGGCGAGGGTGGGAACCATCATGGCACCCCGATCCACGAAGGTGGCCATCGTACGCTGGGATTCTTCCGAGTCGGGGTCGATGTGGTCTCTCCACAGCATGAACTGCTCGAAGAACGAGCCCTTGCCGGACCACAGATCCGCTGGGACGAGATTCTCAGTCAGCGTCGTGACATGTTCGATGCACCCCACGCCGGCTTCAACCGCTTCGACCGCCGTCACGATACCGCCGACATGCGCGGCGCTGAGAAGCTCAAACTCCTTGCAGGCATCGGCCCCCACATGGATCAAGTCGAGGGGAAGCTTAAAGTAGAACTTGACGCCCGAGAGCCCCAGCTGGGCGATGCGCTCCACATGCTCCCAAACTTGGTTCTCATCCTCCGGAACTACCGAAATGTCGGGCCAAAACGGCTCGGGTCCATCAACGACCTCACCGAACGAATAAAGGCGAGGTCCGATTCGCGTTCCCTCCTGAATCTCCTTGGCCAGCTTTGCGGACACGGTAGATAGGCTGCCGACGTCGCGAACCGTCGTGACGCCATACCTCAAGAAGGTCTCCAGCTGCTGCGGGATCAGTTCCTCGGAGATATGAACGTGCATGTCGACCAAACCGGGGATTGCATACCCGTCATTTCCAGGCACTACGTCCGCATGGGATGGGAGGTCAGCGTCCCGTTCTCGGATGATCCGCTCGATGCGTCCATCCTGCACGAGAAGGGTGCAGGGTTCGTCGAAGGTACGGAAATCGGGCCGGAGGGGGCGGATGTCGGTGTAGGCGCGCAACGGACTCATGAGGTCTCCTTTGTGACAGCGAGATGGCCATCCAGAGTTCTATGGGTTTTCGGCCGGATGCCCGGAGTCGGGGAAGCTCAATTCAACCTGCATGCGGATGTCTACAATGTGCTGCCGCATCCAAGAACGCGCTCCCTCTCGATTCCCGGCCTCCAAGCTTTCAATGACCTTCCAGTGATCGGGGCCGATATAGGAACCCGACATGCGCGGATCCAACCGAAGAATTCGCTCCGCGCGGTCGAGCACCGAGGCGATCATGGACTCCGCGAGTTGATTCCCTGCTGCATGTGCGATGATCAGATGAAACTGCCGGTTGATGCCCATCGCGTCCCCACCGGATTCCGCTTCCGTCGCCAAGGTGCGAAGCGCGGCGATATCCTCGGCGCTGATGCGGCCGGCAGCTTGCCAAGCGGCTTCCCCTTCGAGAAGAGCGCGGACGTGAGCGAGTTCGATGACATCGGTCGCGCTGACACTCGTCACCAAGTATCCGGTTCGCGGAAGAACGTGGAGATAGCCTGAATCCACCAGCCGCTGAAGGGCTTCTCGGACCGGACTCTTGCTGATTCCGAACTCCTCTGCGATGGCCTTTTCAACCAGGACATCACCCGGACTGTAGAAACCGGAGAGCAACCGCTCGTGAAGCTGTTGGTGGATTTGATCTCGGAGGCTTGGTTTTGCGTTTCGTGATCCGTTGTTCACTGTCTTCGATGCGTTTCGGTTCACACGTCCTCCTTACTTCGATGTCTGGGCATACTTCACGGCGAAGCCTTTTTCAAGAAGCTGCGGTATCTTCGCCATCCTGAGAACTTGACAGATTGTTAATATGCTGCTAGCATGCTCAGTAATATCTTGATGAGCATATCGCAACTCCACCCATGCTGTCAAGAGAATTCAAGGAGGCATCAGTATGGTTGCAAAAGGTTCTCGCGCAGTCATCGCCGTAGCGCTTGTGCTCTCCGTTCTCGCTTTCGGAACGGCCGTGGCTCAAGTGACGGTGACGGAAGACACGCTGGTTACAACATGGGGGGGAACGGATACGCTCGACACATTCCGGTCCGCCTTGGCCGCTCCGCTATTTGTACTAGGGTTGGTTTGCGACACGCTCTTCGCCTTTGATCAGAACCTTCAGCCACAGCCTGTGCTGGTGGAAAGCTGGGAGCAGTCCGATGACGAGATGACATGGTCGTTCGCCCTCAAAGAGGGGATCACATTCCACGATGGAACGCCTCTCAATGCTGCCGAGATTGAGACGTACCTCGAAGAACTCTTCTTCCCTCAGTCGTTCACCGGATGGATGTTCTCGAATGTCGAGGATGTGTTGGTCACGGGGGAATACACGTTTGATTTCGTGTTGAGTGCGCCTGTGCCGTTGATGATCTTCAATCTTGCCTATCCCTGGAACATCATTCAGCCGGCCGGAGCGTACGAAGAGTACGGCGACGCCTACGGATACGATGCACTTGTGGGTACCGGGCCGTTCGTCTTCGAGGAGTGGGCGGCCGGCGAGCATGTTCTGCTTAGCCGCAATCCCGACTACACGCATGGTCCGAGCTTCTTGGAGAACACGGGGCCTGCCCATTTCGATCAAATCCTCATCCGAGAGATCCGCGAATCGGCGACTATCGTGAACGAGTTCCGGGTGGGCGACGTGAACTATATCGGCATTCCCACGTCCCACCTCGACGTCGTCCAAGGGGATCCGAATGTAACGGCAGGTGTCGTGACCAACTACGGATCCAATTACATCGAGGTCAATGCAAGCGGCCTTTTTGGGTCGGATTGGCGCATGCGCGCGGCCGTGAACCATGCCTTCGACCGGGAAGGATACATCCAGGCAGGATACTTTGGCGCGGCCCAGCCCTCCTATGGGTTGGTGACGCCGGCGTCCTTCGGCTATTGGCCGGGAATGGACGAATTCGGGAAGAAGATTCTCTATTACGATGCCGAGGAAGCGGCGCGATTGCTGGATGCCGCCGGCTGGGTTCTTCCTGCCGGAAAGACGGTGCGTGAGAAGGATGGAGAGCCGCTCAGCATCAAACTGATCACCTTCAACTTCTGGCAGACTCAAGGCGAGATTTTGGCCGCCATGCTGACCGAAGTGGGGATGGACGTCGAACTCTTCGCCTTTGAGTACGGAAGTTTCTACGGTGTCTTGGAAGAGGACGACTGGGATCTCTTCTTGGCGGGATGGATCGATCAGAGTGGATTCAGCACCTTGCAGAGTCTCGTGACAACGGCAGGCATTCCGAAGCTGACGAATGTCACGGGCAACAGCAATGCAGCGCTCGATGCGCTTGTCGAGCTGATGAACACGACGCCGGAACCCGTCGTTCGTGAGCAGGCTGCCGCCGCCGCCCAACAGAAGGTCGTTTCGGACCTATTTGAGATTCCGACGGTCTTGACGCTGTCGTATGCAGGCGTTATTGCGGAGGAAGTGGGGGGCTTCGAGCTGCTGAACGCGCACCCATGGCGGCTCGGGTTGATTCTCGCATTGGACATGTATCGCAAGTAGCCTCCATGCCGTCCACGAGGGCATGATAGCGCCGGGAAGGACGAGACCAACACTGACGTCCTTCCCGGCATTAGCCTGAAAGGGGAGCATGCTCACCTACTTGATTCGACGGCTGTTGGTCATGATCCCGATCGTTCTTGGCGTTGCCACCATCGTGTTCTTCGCCATGCGGCTGGCTCCAGGGGATCCCGTTCGCATTATCGCAGGACCCCAAGCCCCTGAAGATCGGGTTCAGGAGATTCGTGAGAAGTATGGGTTCGATAAGCCGCTTATCGTGCAGTACACGATCTGGCTCTCGCAGATCGTTCGAGGCGAGTTTGGAAACTCGGTGGCCAGCGGCGTGCCCGCTATCCGGATGGTTACGGAGCGGCTCGGGGCGACGCTGGAACTGACGATTTCAGCGTTTCTCGTCTCTCTGGTGCTTTCCGTCTTGCTGGGGACGTTGGCCGCTGTCAATCAAAACGGATTCATCGATAATCTCGTGACATTCAACGCGATGCTGTGGCTTTCGATGCCGGGGTTTTGGCTTGGGCTGATGCTCATGTCGGTACTTGCTGTCGCCGTACCCATCTTCCCCATTTCCGGACGTGGAGATGCGTTCTGGACGTGGGAGGGAATCCGGCATCTGATTCTCCCCGCCGTTACATTGGCGCTTCCGTCTGCCGGGGCGACGGCTCGCATCGTCCGCTCGAGCCTGCTGGAGACCATGTCGCAGGACTACGTTCGCACGGCAAGAAGTAAGGGCCTGAAGGAGCGACTCGTTGTTTCGAAGCACGTGTTCCGCAATTCGCTCATTCCATTGATTACGCTGATGGCGCTTCGTTTGCCGGCCTTGTTCGGAGGCGCCGTCATCGTTGAATCGGTCTTTGCATGGCCGGGTCTTGGAACCTTGCTCATCAAGGCCGTGTTCAATCGAGACTATGCCATTACCCAGACGACGGCCTTGTTCATTGCCGCACTCGTCATCCTGGCCAACCTCTTGGCGGACTTCATGTACTCGGTGGCGGATCCTCGGATCCGCTTGGATTAGGAGGTCGCGTGAAACGCAAATCAAGCCATTTGCAGGTATGGCTTCGCGCTTTTCGTAAGAACCGTCTCTCGATCGTCGGCCTCGTGATCGTTCTCGGGTTCATCGTAAGTGGGCTAATCGGTCCCTATGTTGCGCCGTACGATCCACTGAAGGCGAACTACCGGGAAACGCTTCAAGCGCCGTCTTGGTCGCACCCGATGGGAACCGATCAACTGGGACGAGACATCTTCAGCCGAGTGCTGCATGGAGCTCGAACCGCCATCTACGTGGGCTTTGGCGTCGTCATCCTGGAGGCGTTCATCGGAATTGCGCTGGGCCTCCTTGCCGGATACTTCGGCGGATTCCTTGACACGATCATCATGCGTGCGGTCGATATGATGCTTTCGATTCCCGCCATGGTGCTCGCGTTGCTCATTGCGGGGACGTCGGGAGGTGGGCTGTTCACCATCATCTTGACGATGGTCATCGTCAGCTGGGCCTTCTTCGCACGGCTTATGAGGGGCCAGGCGATTCTCGTCCGGCAAATGGACTACGTGGAATCGGCTCGCGCCGTGGGCGCCTCACATTGGCGCATCCTCATCCGACACATTCTTCCCAATACCATTTCCGTGGGCATTGTCTTCATCACCCTTCATATCCCTTACATGCTGATGTTCTCGGCTGGGTTGAGCTTCCTGGGCATGGGCGTTCGTCCGCCCCGTCCTGAATGGGGGCAGATTATCGTGAGTGGGCGATCCCTGCTTCATTCAGCATGGTGGATAACGACGTTTCCCGGCTTGGTCCTCATGTTGATCGTTCTAGGCTTCAATTTCCTAGGAGACGGACTTCGAGACGCATTTGATCCCAAGCAATACATCAAAGGCTAGGTGGAATTCGATATGTGGAAAGAACGACGTGCACAACTGTATCCCTGGAAGGGAACGATGCCGGTGATCCAAGTGAAGGGATCTCCGAAAGAGATGGGACGGGACTACGGCCGCCAGTGCAAACCGATCATCCAGATGGTCGCGGAGTCGTTTGTTCCGGGGCTCTCAGCGATGGTTACCCTGCCGGTTGACGACGTGATCGTGGAGGCGAAGAAGTATGAGACGGCGATCCGTACCTTCACCGGAGAGCGCTACATCGACGAGATGATGGGCATCGCGGAAGGCGCCGAGGTCGACTACGAGAAGATTCTCGTGCTCAACTGCGGGTGGGATCTCCTCAACTCGCTGCCGACGCCGGAAACGCATCCCTACTATATGTGTTCATCCTTTGCCGCTTGGGGATCGAAAACGGAATCTGGAAACCTGATCTGTGGGCACAACGATGACGGCGCTCGATTCATCGATCAGTTTCTTGTTCTGTTGGAGGCCCATCCCGAGGAGGGCAATGGATTTGCAACCCCGATTGTTCCGGGCTACATCGGCTACCACCGAATGTGGAACACTCAAGGCTGCGTCACCCTCGGGCTGTCCCTGGAGCGGGGATGTCCGAATGACAACTTCGAGCACAACCTTCCCTGGTGGATTCGCTTCCGCCATCTCGTTCAGTTTGCTGATTCCAGCACCGAGATCCTGGCTCTGACCCGAGAGATCCCGGCGGCGACTCCAATGAATCTGATTGCGGTCGATGCATCTGGGCAAGGATGCCTTCTTCATGAGACGGCCAAGCATACGGTCACCGTGGAGCCAAGCGAGGATTCGCTCGTGTGCACGAACCATGCCGTGGAGGACGCCATCAAGCCTCATCTGGTATTGGCCGAGCATCCATCGGGAACCGATTACCGGTACGAGACCGTTCGTCGTCTTGTGGATGAGGCCCACGGAGCGATCACATTGGAGACGGCGAAGGCCATTCAATCCAGTCACTTCGATGCCTCCGAGGGCATCGAGCGGCCGGGGGCCTGTTCCCCCTGCGCGCACTACGAGTATGTCGGCAAGCTGGCGGGCACGGTGTCGACGGTTGCGTTGGAAGTGAAGGCCGATGCTGTGCACGCGCAGGTTTCCCTGGGCAATCCGTGTGAAGGAAGGTGGATCGAGCATGAACTTCCTCGTACCTAGGAGGCTCGACATCCGCAGCTGCCGATCGAGGGCTCAACGAAACAGGAGTTGGGCATGAGTGGAGAGACGCTGACGCGCCGAAGGGAAGCGTTGTGGGATGCTGCACAGGCGCAGGGATGCGATGGTTGCTTGATCTATGGGACTGAGGGACACGCCGAGGCCTTTCGGTACCTGACGGACTATGAACCGTTCATTGGGGACCGGTGGCTGATCCTAATGGAATGCGAGGCGATCGGGGTTCTGACCTTCGGATGGTCGATTCAAGAGGCGCGTGTGCAATCGGGAATCGACACGTGGGAAGCCAGCTTTCAGCCCATCCCGCTTGTCCTTCAGCAGCTAAAGACTCGGAACATCCGCCGGCTGGCCACGGTGGGAGCGGAGCGTCTGCCCTATTCCGTCTACCACGCGATCGTGAAGACGCTTGGCGGGACGCATCCGGTCTCCCTCGACGACACGATCACAAGACTGAGACGGGTCAAGGACCCCGAGGAGTTGGATCGCCTTCGTGCGGTAGCAACGGTGACTGACTGCGCCCTTTCTCAAGTGCGGGATCAAGTGAAGCCAGGCCTGTCCGAGGCCGACGTGCTCGGCTTGCTTGCGGGCAGCATCTATGGGCAGGGGGCGTCGCTTGCGTTCGATCCGCTCATCGTTTCCGGGCGAGAGGATGCTGTCGTCGCCCGCGCGCCTCGATCTCGCATCCTGAAGGATGGAGATCCGATCATGATCGATGTGGGCGCTCAGCTCGACGGGTACCAGTCGGATGTCGCTCGAACCTATTTCGTGGGAACCCCCAGTGAGGAACAACAGCGCGCATGGGGCACCGTGATTCGAACCTATGACGCCATTCTGGCCATGGTGAAGCCTGGCGTACCGTGCAACGCGTTGAACGAAGCCGGCTGGACGGTCATTCAGGCAGAAGGGTTCGAGGCGCTTCATCGCATGGGCCATGGCGTTGGGCTCGCCACATCCTATGAATGGCCGGACTTGGAGGCCGAAACGGAGTTGCTTGAAGCAGGAATGACGCTGGCCTTGGAGCCGGGCGTCTATCTTCCCGGGGTGGGGAGCCTCAAGCTCGAGGACATGATCGTGGTGACGGAGACCGGATACGAGCTGCTTTCGCATGCCGAGCGTTCTCCCACTCTCTCAAACGCTATCTCCCACCCTCATCGAAGAAAGGATGCATCCCAATGAAGACGGTGAAGGCTGACGTACTCATCGTGGGAGGCGGAGGCGCCGGCTTCCGCGCCGCGATCGCTTCTCGTCAGGAAGGAGCGGAGACGCTCCTGATCAGCAAGGGACCGTTAGCCCGTTGCGGCGCGAGCCCGATGGCGGGCGCAGATCTCACGTGTCATGGAGTCGGCATGCGCGAAGCGGGGTTTTTCGGGGAGCCAAACGACTCCGAAGAGAAGTTTCTGAGTGACATCGTCCATCAAGGGTGTTTCCTCAACGATCAGGTCTTGGCGGAACGGTTCGTTCAAGACGGCCCGAGCCGAATGATGGAAACGCTGGACTGGGGTTGTCAACCGTACCTTTGCGACGAGCGTGCCATCTTCACGAGCGGAATCGGCATTGTCGATGCCCATCTCAAGGAAGCGCGGCGCCTGGGAACGCGATTCATGGACGATACTGCCGTTCTTGAACTCATGGTTCAGGAGGGTCAAGTTTGCGGCGCCATCGGCCTCGATCTTCGCTCGGGGGAACGCATTCTCATTGATTGCCATGCCGTCATCCTCGCATCCGGTGGGTGGCACAAGGCCTATACGCCGGTGACGGGCTCAAAGGAGCTGACCGGGGATGGCGTGGCCATGGCCTATCGTGCCGGTGCCGAGGTCGCGAACATGGAGTTCGTGACCTTTGCGTGCAATGTCCCCCTCTGGCCTCCCATTTGGAGGGGCAGCATCGTGACATACGCGATGAGCTTGATGTGCGGTGGAACCTTGGAGAATGCTGATGGGGAGCGATTCCTTGATCGCTTCGATCCGGAGATGGTCGAGATTGCGTCCACGACCGAGTGGAACAAGAGCTTCTTCTCGTTTGCCACCGCCTTGGAGGTTCGAGCCGGACGCGGAACGGAACACGGCGGCGTCTATTATGTCAAGGGAGATACGCCGTGGCCAGAGTTCGAGGCCAAGGCCCTCCGCTCCTATCCCGATTGGAAGGTCAAGGGCGCAGACTTCTCCGAGCTTGGCCGAAGGCTTCGGGATGGCGAAGGGGTGGAAGTGGCCGGCGCGGCCGAGTACTTCGAGGGAGGGGTGTGGGTGGATGAACGCTTTGCCTCCACACTGCCAGGCTTATATGCGGCGGGAGAATGCGCCGTAAGTCTGTTTGGCGCCAATCGGGTGGCTGCTGCAACGATGGAAATGCTCGTGACAGGCGCCATCGCCGGCAAGGAAGCGGCCGACTTTGCGCGCACCCATCCTTCAGCATCCCCCCATCCGACGACGGCGCGTGTGCTGGATGACAAGATCACGAAACCGTTGAGAAATCGCGAACGGGTGGATGTTGGACAGCTGCGTAGCGATCTTCAAAAGGCGGCCGCATCCTACCTTGGCCCGGTGCGCTGCGAGCGGGAACTGGTTGACTTTGTTCGATCGCTCGAGCGGATGCAACAGGAAGTTCTGCCGGTCCTCGGCGCTTCCCATGAGGGGCAGATCTACAACAAAGCATGGATCGAGTGTTTGGAGCTTGAGAACATGCTCACAGTGCTCGAGCTATCGGCCCGGTCCGCGCTGCAGAGAACGGAAAGCCGCGGCGTCCATTACCGAGAGGACCACCCCTTTTCCGACAATGACCAGTGGCTTAGGGAAATCCACCTGTCCCTCGATCGAGGAGAGAGGCGGTCTGCCGTTCACCCGGTTCGGCAGGGTTCGCTGCCTTTACCCAGTGGGAGAATCCCTTATTTGACCATGATTCACGACATGATGCGATCCCATTCGGACGTCGGGGGACATCACTAGGCCGGCGGCTGTGTGAAGGAGGAGAGCAATGAGCGATACTGTGCGATTTCGAGTCCATCGCGGGCTGTCGAGATCGGAAGGCGAAGAAGGCTTCCAGGATTTCGAGGTTCCCTTGGTTCGTGGCATGAGTGTGATGGATGGCCTCGATTACATCTACGATCACCTGGACGGCAGTCTCGCTTACTACGACCACGCCGCTTGCAATCAGGGGATTTGCCAACGCTGCCTGATTCAAATCAATGGAGCAACGGGGCTGATGTGCCAAACGCTGGTCACAGGGGACCTGACACTTGAACCCCTCTCCACACAACCCGTGGAGCGGGACCTGGTCACGAAATGGGGGCGAAAGTCGGATGGGTGACTACGTAGCGAGCTGGAACGTAGGAAATGCTCGCATGCTGGACGCAGCCCTGAGCGTGTCGATTGATGCCATCGTTCCTGGAGCCTTTGCGAGCGATGTCGAGTCAGCCGTGCAAACGGTCATCGAACGAGACGATCCAGAAGCGAACATTCAACTTTGGATACGTCATGGGACGCACTTGGACGCAGCCACGCTTTCTGTATCGGATACGGCCCGGCCGCTTCGCGACGGTGAGTTCTTCCAACTCCGTCTTGAGGGTCAACGCCAGGGCCGTTCGTTTGTGGGAGTCCGAACGGGCGTCATCGGAACCTGTTCGGACGATCGGCGCGAGTTTCTATCACACCTTGTGGAAGCCATGGATTGGTTCATCTCGACCTTGACCATCAGGCCGCGACGTCCTTACGTTCTGACAGAAACTCGGGGGAGACTCCTCGAAGTGTCCGGAGGACGACTTCAGACAGGAGGAGAAAGCGATCTTCTCATTGCCCCCGGTAAGCCGGTCGCGCTTCCCGGCGGCGAGCCTCTTTGGATTGAGACGTCGTTGAGTTGCGACAGGTTCGGGCGGGCGACTCTCGTTGACATGGTGCACCTGACGGACGCGGGCGCGAGGCGCATTACAACCTATCCATGGAACGTTGAGACCGCGGGAAAGGAGCTTGGATGAGCCAAGAGAAACTGGCGCGGGAAGAGGCGGCCCACGAGGTCGCCCTGGTGAGCCGGAGAGTGGCTCTTCTGCATATCGCCTTCGCGCGCACCCTCGTCGACGAACTGGGCGATGACCGTGGTCGCGAACTCATCATCAAAGCCATTCGCGCCTATGGCGATCGCATCGGGAACGAGGTTCGCGATGCCGTCCTTGATCAGGGACTCGAACCGACAACCGAGAATTATGGGGCGGGAAAAGCAAGACAGCTTCCCGTTCTGGGGATGCATGAGGGGGTGGAGACGGTTCAGACACCTGAAGGCCCGCGCCTTCGCGCCTATGGCTGCGTCATGGGCCAACTGTGGAACGAGATCGGGGAGAGCGAACTGGGCCGCCTCTACTGTTTGGTCGATCCAGCAAAGTTCATGGCCTACGACGGCGTTCACACCTTTCCTCACCTCAAGACAATTCCGGATGGCGACGCCTACTGCGAGTTTTGCTACCGTGAAGCGACCGAGCGCGAGCGAACGGCATTTCTGAATGACGATCCGAGTTGGATCACCGCGGATGAGGGTTGCCCTCCGGAATAGCCTCGCGGTAGTGACGATCTCCAACAGGAATTGAACTCGCAAGGAAGGCCGTTCGTTTCGATCCATGGTCTCCACGTGTTGGACCTGGAATCGTTTTCCCATGAAGCATTGTTTCCCCTAACTTTCAAGATATACTGACAATATGGAACGCATCGGTGCGCTGCTGCGGAAACTGCGCCTGGAGAAGAAGCTGTCCATGAAGGCGCTGGGAGATAGGTGCGAGGTATCGTCGAGCTTTCTGTCGCAGGCCGAGCGCGGCCTGTGTTCGATCTCGATTCCCACGCTGGAGCGCATCTGCGTAGCGTTGGGCGTTTCCATGGCTGAGTTCTTTTTTCTTCTGGAGCCCCATTCGGCCTTGGCGTCGACGCCGCCCGTTCTTCGATCCGAGGATCAGAACGCCGTTCATCTGTCCGAGGCATCGATTCGCTATCGCTTTCTCAGCCGGGATTTCCCGGGACGGTTGTTTGAGGTCGTCATCGGAGAGATTCCTTCGGGATATGTGTACCCGTTGTCTTCCCATGAGGGAGAGGAGTTCGGATTCATTCTGGAGGGAGAACTCCGGCTGTTGCTCAACGAGGATGTCTACGAGTTGCGCCCCGGAGACAGCTACCACCTCGGTCCTCATGCGAACCACGGCTACGAGGCGATGGGAGATGTGGACGTTCGCATTCTCTGGGTACAAACGCTCAAGGATCTGAAGATCCGTAGCGGTCAGCAGAAAGGTCGCAGCGCCTAGTCCCTGCCAAGCGTTCTAAGCGTCATGCGCCGTCCGAGCGATGATCTCATCCTGCAGCTGCCGATCGAGGCTGCTGAAGTAGTCGCTGTATCCGGCAACGCGCACGATGAGATCACGATGCGCCTCAGGATGGGCTTGCGCCTGGCGCAAGGTGTCGGAGTCGACGACGTTGAATTGGATGTGATGGCCGTTCTGGCGAAAGTATCCGCGAACCAGTTGCGCGATCTTACGAAGGTCGGATGGATCGCGCATGACGTCGGGCAGGAATCTTTGGTTCAATAAGGTCCCTCCGGTTCGGATATGATCGAGCTTCCCCGCGGAGTTCAAAGTTGCTGTGGGACCCTGAGTATCCACGCCTTGTGACGGCGAAATGCCGTCAGACAGCGGCGTGCCGGCATGGCGTCCATCCGCTGACGCGCTGACCATGCGTCCGAAGAAGACGTGGACGGTCGTCGGCAGGAGGTTCACGCGATAGTGTCCGCCCTTGGTATTGGGACGCCCGTCGACGGCATCGAAATAGATGTTGAAGAGGTGGCGTGCCAGCGAATCCGCACGCTCATCGTCGTTGCCGTATTTGGGCGCGGCGCGAAGTATTCGCTGAACCTGCTCGTGCCCTTCGAAATTGACCTTGAGGGCGTCGAGAAGTTGGGGCATCGAGAGGGTTCGATCTTCGAAGACGCAGGTGCGGATGGCGGCCAATGCATCCGTCGTCGTTCCCAATCCAACCCCTTGGATATAGGTCGTCGGGTAACGCGGCCCCGAGCTGTTGTAGTCCTCGGCGGCCTCGATGCAATCGTCGACCAGCACAGAAAGAAACGGCGCCGGCATGTGCTCGGCGAATAGGCGCTCAATCACATCGTTCATCTCGATCTTGAGATCGACGAAGTAGCGAAGTTGGGTTTCATAGGCCGAAACGAGATCCTCAAACGCCTCAAAGGTCGCGGCATGGCCTGTGTGCGGACCGAGTTGACGTCCCGTCTTGGGATCTCGGCCGTCGTTCAGGCTGAGTTCAAGAAGCTTGGGCCAATTCATATAGCCGGTGAGCACACAGCTTTCTTTTCCAAACGCGCTGATCGTCACGCAGCCGCTGGGGCCTCCGCGACGGGCGTCTTCAAGGCTCTTGCCCGCGCGCAGAAACTGCTGAAGGATGGCGTCAGTGTTGAAGATCGAGGGCTGGCCGAATCCGTGCCGGATGACCTCGAGTGCGCGGTGGAGAAAACGTTCGGGATTTCGCTTCGAGAGTTGGATGCACGATCCCGTATACGGCAGCTTCATGGCTTCGATGACATCGAGCATGAGGTAGGACACCGCGTTCACTCCGTCTTCGCCCTCGGACGTGAGTCCACCGGCATTGATCAGAGTGAAATCGTTGTAGGTCGCGCTTCCTTCATCCGTGACGCCGACCTTGGGAGGGGCCGGCTGTTGACTGACCTTGATCCAAAAGCAGGCGAGCAGATCCCGGGCGCGATCGTCCGTCAGCGTGCCACGCTCCATTTCGGCGCGGTAGAAGGGGAACAAGTGTTGGTCCAATCGTCCCGGGTTAAAGGAATCCCATTCATTGAGTTCGATGATCACGCCGAGGTGAACGAACCAATAGGCTTGTAGCGCCTCATGAAACGTCCTCGGAGCATGGGCAGGAACGTGCTCGCATACCTCGGCGATGTGGAGCAACTCGCGCCGCCGCTTCTCATCCGGCGTCTCTGAGGCGAGTTGACGCGCGTGCGTCGCATGGCGGCGAGCGAAGTCGATCACGGCCTGGCACGCGATCTCCATGGCGCGCAGTTCCTCCAACTTTTCGCGCTTTCGATCGTCATCCGATGCCTCGATCCTGCGTCTGGATGCGTCGATTCGCTCGATGAAATCGAGCAATCCCGAGCGATAGATCTTGCCGTCGAGCACGGCATGCCCCGGCGCACGTTGCTCCATGAATTCGGTGAACACGCCGGCATCGAACGCACGCCGCCACGCATCAGGGGCCATGTCCAGAAGCTGGGTGCGAATGCTGCGGTCGACCCAAAAGGGAATGATGGTAGATGCATAGTTTTCGAATACTGAGGGTGTAACGGTGTACGACGTTCGAGGTCGATCGTTGAGGACCTGAAGATCCTGGAGGGTGTGACAACAGAGTTCAGGATACGTAGGAGTCGCTTTGGGAGCTGGGCCGCGTTCCCCCACGATCAACTCATCTTCCCCGATCCACACGGTTTGGTGCTCCAGCAGGTGTTGGAACGCCAGCGCACGCTGGACGGCGACCGAGGAGGCGTCGCGTGATACGTCGCTCCGATAGAAATCCGTAAGCAAACGGGCTCGTTCGTCGCTGACGCTGGGCTGAGTCGTCACACAGCGCGTGCGAAGGCGTTGAATTCGATCATTCATGAAGCTCCTCCAAGTACGACGGGATGACGGCAGTGGGATTGGGCAAAGGCATGCAGTTCGGCAAGGTGCTCGGGTGGGTGAGGGTGCGCTGAAAAGGAGGGCGCGAATCCCCATCGATGTTGCTTGCTCGTACCGCCCCGGTGATAGGGCAAGAGCTGCACGTGCTGAAGGCTTGCACAAGAGGACAAGAACTTGCAGATATCATGCAGGTTCTCGCGATCGTCGTTGATGCCGGGAATGAGCGGAATCCGAATCCATAGATCTGAACCGTGCGAATCCAGGAATCGAAGGTTGTCCAATATCACGTGGTTCGAGCAGCCGGTTGCATTGAGATGGCGTTCGTCATCCATGAGCTTGAGATCATAGAGAAAGAGATCCGTTCTCTCCGCGATGGCTTCGACGACCGAGGCTGGAGCATAGCCGCACGTATCGACGGCCCGGTGAATTCCGTGATGCGAGCAGGCGTCCAGCAGTGCGAGCGCGAAGTCCGGTTGAGCGAGAGGTTCGCCGCCGGATAGGGTGATTCCACTCTGTTCGGTGTAGTAGACGGTATCTGCGTTCACAATGTCTAGAATCTGCTGTGCCGAACGGCGCACGCCCACGAGATGGCGTGCCTCTTGAGGACACGCAGGCACGCAGTTTCCACACGCCGTGCAGCGAGGGGGCTCGGCCTTGACGTATTCCTCGTCGTGCTGGACGGCTCCCTGCGGACACGTTTCGATGCATGCGCCACACTGTGTGCATCGTGCCTGGTCGACGAGCACGTGAGGCGAAGCGTCGCGGCTTTCCGGATTGTGACACCATTCGCAGCGAAGCGGACAGCCCTTGAAGAACACGGACGTTCGAATGCCAGGGCCGTCGTGAAGCGCAAATCGCTTGATATCGAACACGAGGCCAAGGGGCGCCGTATCAACATCCGCCGGGAATTCAGTATTAGTGAAAATTCGATCCATGGCCGCTCGCCCCTTAACGCCATTCTAGGTCGGGAAATTGATGAGTTCAAGAGATCGAGAAACTGAACACAATTTGTTTGCGAAGTAATACTTAATTTTGAGTTTCCAGGAGGAGCTCCCATTTGACGCCTCGCTTCATGACGTGAAGCATGGAGTTGTCTTCCAATGTGTGAAAGTCGTGCTCCGAAATGGTGAGAATGGGAAGCGTGCGTCCATAGAGTTCGTCCGCGACGATGACGCCCAAGGTGAGGATCGGTGCACGATGAATGGTGAGGATGGCGGCCGGCGCGAGGCGGCGTCGGATCAGTTCCAAAAGAATGGCGCTTCCAGTGCTGGAGCCTTTTTCGGATGGAAGCGCGAGAATCCGATCGGTGATGCAGTCGCCTCGTCGATCGTGCCGCTGATCGATGATGACGCCTGTCGCGACATCGACGCCTCCCCACAAGCTCAGCGAGTGCCGGCACTGAAGCAGGCGTCCCCGCGCTGGCCCGGGCACGAGAATGTGCGTGGGCTCGATTCTCACCACGGAGGATCCACATCCTGACGTTGCCCGGTGATCGCGGCGTGAAGGCATCCCTCAAGATCGCTGTAGTGCACGCCGACCTTCAACTCGCCAGGCGCGTAATATGCGCACTTGCCTGAGTTCGTGACCAGGAGGCGGGCGTCCGGCCGCACGACGGGGAGGTAGAAGGGGCAGCTATCTCGAATGAGAGTGATTCCGAAGTCTTCCAGGATTTTCAGTTGGCCGTTTCGGCGAGCCGTCTCGGAAGCCGCCGCGCTGGTGAAAATGAACACTTGGGTGTGCGCGTGGACAGTCGCTCCGGGATGCTGACGAATGGCAGCCGCGAGCAACTCGAATTCCCGATCGCTGAAGTGCGGACAGCCGAGGACGACGGCATCCACATCGCCTGTCGCCGTGGGCGATGAGAGTTCATCCCACGCCTCGCGAAGCTGGTGGCATGGCACGTGCAGAACGGCTTCCGGAACATCCCCTTGGCAAGCGGACTCGACATCGGGCGCTTCCGGAGTGATTCCCGCCAAGTGGAAGAGACCGACGGAGCCCGCCGATGCGGCGGCGGCGCCAAGCATCTTCAGCTGGTCGGAGGTCGGCGCGATATCGGGTAACCCTTCGATGACGGGAACCTGCTCGTCCGACAGGCGGCCGATGAGGGTGCCAAGGGCGCCCCATGCTGCCGGAGACGTCCAGGAGGAAGCCGGAGTTGGTTCGAGCTGGATTCGCCGTGTCGCGCGGCGGTTCTCGGTGAGGTATAGGCCGACCTCGGGGACGCGCCCCGTGATGGCGGCGCAGATATCAAGGTAGTCGGCCGTTCGGTTGGTCCGCGCGCCGAGGACGGAATTGGCGTAGGCAACGGCATTGGATTCGCCCCAGGCGATGGCTTGGCCCAATTGGGGGACGAACGCTCCTTGGTACGGGGCGCATGTCCAGGTGGGACGACAGCCAACCTGCAGATAGGCCTTGGCGATGGCGAGGGATGGCTCGGCGAGATCTCGCGAGATGCCCAGGGCTTCCCAGTGCTCCAGGTCCAATGAGATCATGCTCGTGGTCGTCGGGACGCGTACGCGTCCCCCGTTGTCAGCGAGATACTGGATGAAATCGAGGCTGGATGGACTTCGCAGTGCGCACGCATCGATATGGGCGTGCTCGATCGAACGCAAGCGTGGCGCGCCGAGGGCCTCGCCTGTTCGCACGATGATGGAGAGCGCAAAATGGGCGGCTTCGCCGTCGCCACCCTTCAGCATGTCTCGCTCGCGTGCGGAAAGCTCCATGGCTTCTCCCTATTTCAGGATTGGATGGGGAATCGTGTGCCAGCTCCCTGGGCTTCGGCCAAATCAACCACCGCCTTAGCAACGGCAATATCCTCCAATGCGATGCCGAGATTGCAAGCGCAGGTGCGCTGACGCTCATCGGTTCGTCCGGGATGGCTTCCGGCGACGAGTTCCGCGAGCTCATGGTCGACGGCAGGCAACCCGCGCAAGTACCCGTGGTCCTGGTGCGATCGATACTGCTCGACGTCATCCGTGAACAGTAGATCCATTTGTGCAAGTGCATTCGGATGCCAATAGGATCCATAGTCGATGGACGCCGCGAAGGCGCCAAGCGGTAGCCAGTCTTCCTGAATGGTCGCATGCGGCGGGTTCGTAATTGGACCTGCCGTGACAACGAGATCGCAGTTGACCACCGCCTCCACGGGCGTTCGGACGGGTTCGACGCGGATGGCATGGGCGGCGCGCATCTCTTCAGCGAACGCCCCTGAGGTTTCAAGACGAAGGTCGTAGGCATAGACCTCATGGAGATCGAATTCGGCGGCGAAAGCGGCCAGGTGGCTGCGTCCCTGAACGCCGCACCCAAGAATGCCGAGTGATCGGGAATCGTCTCTTGCCAAGTACCGGGCCGCCAGCGCCGACGCCGCTGCGGTTCGCGCCGTGGTGATCGCGGTTCCATCGAGGATGGCGAAGGGGAGTCCGGAGTCAACATGGTTGAGGACGATGACGCCGCAGACCTGGGGCAGATTCAGTTTCGGGTTGCCGGGGTAGGCGGCCACCCACTTCATGCCCGCGATGCTCATCGGTGGAATGCAGGCAGGCATGGCGTGGATGAAGGATTCATCCTTGGGGTGAACGCCCAGCTTCGGGGGCAGTTCCGTGTGCCCCGCGGCCTTGTGCCGAAACATCGTCTCAAGCTGATCGATGAGTTCCACAGGCGGCGGAAGCAGCTCGGCAACCGTTTGAGCGGACAGCAAGAGTACGTCGTCGGGCATCTCGGTCGCCTCCTTAGCGGAAGATGAAGCCGTCGGCCAGCGGGTCCTCCGGATCGATGACGAAGGTATGAAGCCCCGTGATATGGGCGGTTCCCGATATCTCCGGAATGATGGCAGCATGAGGCCCGCAGGTCGTTTCTTCAACGACACGGCCCGTGAAATGGGAGCCGACGATGCTCTCAATCACGAGCGGTTCTCCGATCGCGACCTCGCCGCGTGCGTGATGCAGTGCCATGCGTCCGCTTACGCCGGTTCCCGTTGGGCTGCGGTCGACTTCCCCTTCGGCGAAGATACACACATTGCGGCTATCGGCGCCTTCGTTCAATGGTGGCGCGATGAAGATTGTGCCATACAAGAAGCTGAGATCGTCCTCGAAGGGATGGGGAATGGGACGCGAAGCCATGACGGCGCGTTTGATTCGCATGCCGACATCGATCAATCGATCGTGTTCCTCAGGCGTGCACATCAGGCCGACATCGTTAGCCTGAACGTACGCATAGAAGGCGCCTCCATAGGCGAGATCATAGCGAACGGCCCCCAAGCCCGGAACTTCAATCTGTTGATCCAATGCGAGCGCAAAGGACGGAACGTTTCTGAAACTGACGGAAGTGACGAGGTCATCGTCAACATGCGCTGTCGCTGTGATCAGACCGGCCGGACTGTCGATGCGCACGACGGTCACCGCGCCGCGTGATGGAATGAGGCCGGTCTCCACGGCCACCTTGGTGACGGCGATGATCCCATGCCCGCACATGGTGCTCCACCCCGCGTTGTGAAGAAAGAGAACGCCGAAATCTGCCTCCTCAGTGACAGGAGGCGTTATCCAACATCCGTACATATCGGCGTGTCCACGCGGCTCCCACATCAAGGCCGTTCGTAGCGCATCGTGCTGCGATCGAGCCGCTCGGCGGAAGTCAAGGATGGAGCTGCCAGGCAGATCAGGCATCCCATCAAGAAGGATTCGCAGCGGCTCGCCCCCGGTATGCGCATCGATCGTTCGGATGCGGCGCCAGTCCTGAGGCGGGGTCCAACGAAGGCACGTGTCTTTGTCCAACAGCAAGCTCCCTTTCACGAGGCGAATCCGGAATTCACTATAGGCGAAGGGCCGAACTCCCGCAATCTGGTGTGTCCATCACCGCAGCTCGCTCGTTTGTGCTCGAAAACGTCGAATTGGGGACAATGGAGAGGACATACGACTGGTGGAGAAGTATGACCGATGCCCTATGCTGGGAAGACGCTGGGAGATTCGCGATCTGATATAGTTGAGCGATATTGTATACTAACAGATTCTAAAGGTCTGCTGAAAACCACTCTGGCGTGCCATAGATTGCACCGAGGAGGAACCATGAGGGAATCAGGATTCATGAAATCAACCCAACCGCGCCGAGGAGCGCTTTGGGCCGTAATCGTCGTCGTCCTTGCTTCGTTTCCGGGACTCGGAGCGGATGATATTACCACACTAAGCGCAAGTAGCGGCTGGGCGCTATCCGATGCCGTTGTCCGTGGCCGACAGCCTGTGGCCGAAGGCCGAATGGAAATTCGTGGACTTGGCGAATTGACGTTCGATCCCTCCGAGATTGTCACACTTCGCCCGGATATCTTTCGTCCCGGTCATTTCTCGGTCTTTGACGTGCTCGTCCATGTGGCGGAGCGCGAAGGGGTCGAGATGGAGTATGTTTTCGATGAAGCGCTTCAAACACATCGGCTCCTCACACTTCGCGGCCTCTCCGGATGGTGGTACGACGCCCACTACGAGGGCGGAAACTTCGATCGCACAGTGGTTCCGATGGATCTGTTTCCCGTAAAGGACGGTATGAACATCGTCGTCTATTTGGAGAATCCGATGCGGTTGGATGCAATCAGCGAGCATCTTCGGCAGCAGACGGCGCGGCAAGCGGATCGCGACGGGCCCGTCGTGATCCCACGCGTGGTGCTGCAAAGTGCGATTGAAACCGTGGAATTCGTGGATGTAACAGTGGTTGCTCACAACAGTCGCTCTGATGTGTTTCAAGACGGTGTCTTAACGGTGCTCGATCTGCTCTTGAGCCTGGGAGAGGACGGCTTCCTTGAGAGCCTTGGGTTGCAATGGCGGGCACAGGATGGCGAGTTGGAGATCGTTGACGGCTACTATGTGGTCGCCATTGAGGCGGACGGTTTTGCGCCGGAGTCAACGGGCGCGTGCGTGCTAACCCATCAAGTTCAAGGCGAAACGATCTTCGAGTATCTCAGTGCGCACACGCACACCCTCTCACACATTCATTTGACCGCGGACCTCGAAGTGCTTCTTTCTCCCGAGGTGGTGGAATGGCTATGGATCTGCTTGTAAACCGAACGATGCGAGGGGGCGAACGATGACCTGGATTATTCTGGCCAACGCGAAGAAGCGAAAGGCTCGCGTCGTCATGACGGTCAGCGGGATTGCCATCGGAGTGGCGACGCTATTTGCATTGCTCGCCCTGAGTGCGGGGATCGAACAGGCGCTCGATCGCGAGATCAGCGGTATGGGCGCCCACATTCTCTTGCTGCCGAAGGGCTGTCCATACGAACTGACGCTGTCGCTCATGCAAGGCTCCGATGCGTTCGAGCACATTCCGATCGATGTGCTTCCCGAGATTCGCGCAGTTGACAATGTGGACGTTGCGGTTCCTGTCGTGGTTGGAAAGGCCAAGATCAACGGCCAGCTCGCCTCACTCTACGGCACGACGGATGCGATCTTGGACGTTCGGCAATGGGAGATTGCTACCCTGGAAGGCGTCGTGTTGGGAAGCGATGCTGCGGAGAAGCTGTCGCTGGCCGTGGGCGATGTCATCACCATCAGCCTTTACAGCGACGTTCAAATGGAAGTGACGAGGATTCTCGAACCGACCTATGGCCGTGACGATACCTTCATCTTCGTCCCTATCGAGGTGGCTCAACTCGTCTTGGGGCTTGACGGCCGGCTGAGTGCGGTGCTCATTCGAACCGAGGTGGTCTCGGATTCCACCAAGACGCAGTACGCGTTGGGACGGATGTCGGATATCCAGGCCGTTCCGCCGTCGGACATCTTCGAGAGGCTGATGGAGCTGTTCGCTTCCATCAAGCAGACACTCATTCTCATTACCGGCATCGCCATTGTGGCGGGCGTAATGACGACCATGAACACCATGACCATGGCCGTCTTCGAACGGAAGAAGGAAATCGGCATCCTGAGAGCGTTGGGGTCGACCAAGATGAACGTCTTCAAGCTGTTCGTGACCGAATCGCTCTTTTTGTCGCTCATCGGCGGGGTGGTTGGTCTCGTTGCCGGCTATGTGGCAACGTTGTTCTTGCCGAACAACAGCGGCTTCGGATTGGAAGCGACGCCCGTGTTCTCGGCGTGGACCATCCTCATCTGCCTGATCGTCGCCATGGTCGTCGGCGTTGCATCGTCGCTGTATCCGGCGATGAATGCGGCGCGAACACAACCCATCAAGACACTGAGGGAACTATGAACATTAAACTGAACGCCGTATCCAAGGCCTATGGACAAGGCGGTGCCCAGTTTTGGGCCTTGCAGGACGCGAACGTCACCGCGGCCAGCGGAGACTTCATTGCCATTGTTGGTCCTTCTGGCTCTGGAAAATCGACCTTGTTACACATCCTTGGATGTCTCGACAAGCCGACGACAGGAGAAGTCACGGTCGATGGTCAGTCCATTTCCAATCTTCCCGATCGGCAGATGAGCCGCATCCGCAGGGATCAGATCGGATTTGTGTTTCAGCAGTATTTCCTGAATCAGTCGATGACGGCGCTGCAGAACGTCTTGCTCCCCCTCCAGCTGGCCGGCGTCCGCGAGGGGAAGAAAAAAGCGGCGGCTGCGCTGAACACGGTTGGATTGGAAAGCAAGCTGGATTCCTATCCCGCGGAACTGTCGGGTGGCGAACAACAGCGCGTCGCCATTGCACGCGCGCTCGCCAACGACCCCGACATCGTCCTTGCGGACGAACCGACAGGCTCGCTCGACTCGAAGACAGGAAAGACGGTCTTGGACATGCTGATCGCGCTCAACGAAGACAGCGCTCTCGGCGTTGTGATGGTGACGCATGACGAAGCCGTCGCGGAACGCGCGCACGAGAAGATTCACATTCTGGATGGGAGGATCAATGAGTAAGACAGTTTGGATCATTGGGGCAGTGATTGTCGTAGGAATCGGCGTCGCAGCTGGGCTTATCTTTGCTGGCGGTGGAGGGGACTCGGCGAGTTCCAATGCTCCCGCGAAGGGCAGTGGTGTCGAGTCCGTGGCCACGGCGCCCGCCGTCGAAACGCCTCAGATGGCTCAAGACGTCGAGCCTGTTGCTGAACAAGACGTCGAGCCCGTTGCTGTAACAGAACCGGTGGACGTTCCCGAACAGCCTGTGGGCGAGGCGATGAACGAAGTCATGGACGGCGAGCAGTTCTACACCGTGGCGAACATCGATACGTTGATGGCCAACGCCTCCATGTATGCCAACCAGGAAGTCGTTGTGACAGGAACGATCGTCACCCAGTGCATCCGCGGATGTCAATTCTCGCTTGAGGACGGCACCGGCGTGGTGGCCGTTGAACTTGTGGATGAGGCCCTGGAAAAGATCCTCGAGCGCGGAAGCGTTGGAAAGAAGGTCGAAGTGCGTGGCATCCTCGAACGCAGCCCTCGCTTGTTGATCGTTGTGGAAGAACCTGAGAACTGGAGATATCTCGACTAGGTCTAGGCAGTCGATCCTTCAGGATCCAACTCGAGGGCTTCCTGCATCAGGTCATGTAGGGTAATCGAATCGAGGAAGTCCTCCATGGAGCGCGAAAGGCGTCCCCACAAACGATGGGTGACGCAAAAGTCGGTTCGCGAACAAGGTGTCTCATCCTCTTCCAAGACGCAATGCACGAGCGCGAGCGGCCCCTCGATGGCTCGGAGAACATCGCTGGCACGGATGTCCTCGCAGGATTTGGCGAGACAATAGCCGCCTCCCGGTCCCTTGACCCCGATCAGCAGGTTGGCTGACACCAATTTGCGAGAGATCTGAGCAACGTAATTGGCCGAAATCTCCTGACGACGGGCGATATCATGACGAAGAACGGGCCCCTTCTCTTGGTTGAGACCCACATCAACCATCGTGCGAAGCGCATAGCGAACTTGAGTTGGAATCCGAATCATCCATTCTCCTCTGCTCGACCTTTCTCCTGCATAGTAGGGGGCTGGTGCGCTTCCGTCCAGTTCTGGCAATCGGTC
>JANQGM010000034.1 GCA_028277345.1 Candidatus Bipolaricaulota bacterium
TAGTCGCTTGGCGCGATTTCTTCTCAGTGTGGTCAGGCTCTTCTCCACCCGTCGGAGCCAGTCTTTGATCTGTTGCTCATCCATGGTGGGATGCATATCGGAGGAAGCGTGCGGCGAGGAGGGCCGCTGGCTTCGGACTGAATGGGATGGATCCGTCGGGGGCTGAGAGGAGGATGAACCAGCGTGCGGATCGATGGAGCGTACGATCAGCGTCGTTTCTCCTCCCTCTTTTTTCTGATCGACCTGAAACAGGCCGCGCTGGCCGATGTGATAGTCATCGCCGTCCGCCCCCTCGCTCGATTGCCGGATGAACCCCACGTGGCCGGACTCCAATCGAACGCGAACGCGAGATCCCTCTAGTCCAACAATCTCGCCCTTCACCGAATCGGAAGGAGTCGATGCAGCCGTCGGTTCATGCGATTGGCGGTTCGTGTCGGTCAAGCGGACGATCCCCCCACGAATGACTAGGCTGCTTTCATGACCTTGCCGGACTTAATGCATCGCGTGCAGGCCCGAATCCATTTCTTCTTTCCGGCGACGACGGCATGAACGCGTTGCAAATTTGGCGCCCACACGCGGCGTGTATGCCGAAGGGAATGGCTGACTTTGTTGCCGGCAACCGGCCGTTTTCCGCAGACTTCACATACTCTAGACATCTTCTGTCACCTCACGCTGCCTTCCCCCCGATAAGGAGGGGCTCTACATAAAGAGGTTCGACCGAGTACAACTGATCGACCTCAAACGTCTCACTGCCCCATTGCGCAACCGCCAGAGGTGACGGCTGATTCAGTTCATCAGGAGCAATCTGTACATGCTGCCATGGACGCAGCTTCTCTCTCAACTGACGTGCTCCACTGCCCACCAAGCACACCTCGCGTTCCTCGTGCTCAAGAGATGCGAGCAATTCCGCTTCTTGCATCACGACCGTGGGGCCCTTGGGACGTGAACCACCGAACCATCGTACATAATGCAAATCCCGCCGGCTCGAAAGCGCAACACAAACACGTTGGCGATCCTCCACCAGCCGACGAGCAACCTGCGTTCCGTCGACTCCGATCAGCGGGATGGACGTGGATTGGCACAAGCCCTTCATGGCCGCGAGCCCAATCCGCAATCCCGTAAACGATCCCGGTCCGCAGTTGATGCTGATCAAGCCCACGTCGGATGTTTCAACCCGACAGGCTCCCAAGATCTCATCGATCAACGGGAACAGGCTCTCGGCATGAGACAACGGAGTCTCCATCATCCGTGTCTCGGCTAGGCGGCCATCGTCGAACAATGCGACGCCGCCTATCGACTCAGAGGTATCGACTCCCAGCGTCAACATACTAGGGCAATGGTAGGTGACGCAAGTGCCTATTTCAACTGCTGATTCGTTCGTCATTCAAGGGAAATGACGGGGCGCGTTCGCGGGCCTGAGCGATGTCGATAGCGATCTGCTCGCGCAGTTGGTCGAGGGACGAGAACAGGCGGTCTTCACGGATCAGATCCAGCAGGTGGAGCTCCAGTTGTTGGCCGTAGAGCGTGAGGTTCGAATGCTCGTGGACATGCACTTCGTACCGCAACGAACCGCCGCCCAGCGTGGGGCGCGTGCCGATATAAAGCAGTCCGGGGGCATGGAGTTCAGGGCCGAAAACGTGGACATAATAGATGCCTGAGGGTGGGGAGAGGATGTGCGGGTCGAGCTGGAGATTGGCCGTTCGATAGCCGATCTTTTCTCCCAGACGGTCGCCGTGAATGACGGTTCCAAGCAGCATTGGAGGACGTCCGAGGCAGGCGCGAGCTTGAGCGAAATCTCGCCGCCAGATCGCGCTTCGGACCCGCGTGCTGGAGACCGCTTCGCCATCGACGAAAACGGAAGGCACCCGAACCACATCGATATCGAAGGAGCGAGCGACAGTTCGGAGCGTCTCCAGATCGCCCGATTGGCCGCGTCCGAATCGAAAGGAGTCGCCTTCCACGACGGCCTTGGCATGAAGCTCCTGAAGAAGGATTCGGCGGACGAAGGCTTCGGGTTCGAGATTGCGGACCTCATTGAATGCAGCGGGGACGACCTCGTCTACGTCCTGTCGCAGCAACGCGAGCTTCTTCTCGGACGGCAGAAGGAGATAGCGTCCGCCGTCTCCTCGCATCACCCAGCGAGGGGGGACCGTAAACGCATAGGCCATGCTTCGAAGGTTTCGTTGCACCGCAAGGTGATGAACCTTCTGAAGGATGGCACGATGCCCGAGGTGGACTCCATCAAAGGTTCCGATGCTGACAACGGCGCCGCGCTTCATGCCTCACCTCAGTGGAATGGTATCATATCGATTTGCTTTGTACACGCGAAATGCGGGATGGGAACTTGAATGGAGGCGAAAGCTGTCGGTACAATGCCTCAAGATGAGGACGGAGAGAATTGCCGGGGAACAGCCAGAAGACGAGCAGTTGGCCCCCAGTCTGCGTCCACCCTCACTTAGCGAATTCATCGGCCAAGAGGAGACCAAAGAGAAGCTCCGCATTTATTTGGCCGCTGCGGTAGGCCGGCAAGAGCCGTTGGATCATGTGCTTCTGCAAGGACCTCCCGGCCTTGGCAAGACGACGCTTGCGCAGATTATCGCCTCCGAGTTGGATGTCGATATTCGCGTCAGTTCCGGCCCTGCCATTGAAAAGGCCGGGGATTTGGCAGCGATCCTGACTAACCTTCGGCCGCATGATGTGTTCTTCATCGATGAGATTCATCGCCTGCGGCGGAACGTTGAAGAAATCCTTTATCCGGCGATGGAGGATTACAAGATCGATATCATCCTTGGCGAGGGGCCGAACGCACAGTCGCTGAGAATCGATCTACCGCCCTTCACGCTGATCGGCGCCACCACGCGCGCGGGCTTGATCTCAGCGCCGATGCGAGATCGATTCGAGGTCTCTTTTCGAATGAATTTCTATACCCGCGTTGAACTTCGGACGATCATCATCCGCGCCGGGCGCATTCTTGGTATCGAGGTGTCCGAAGACGGCGCCGCTGAACTGGCGAAACGTGCGCGTGGCACGCCTCGTATTGCCAACCGGCTGCTTCGCCGAACGCGGGATTATGCGGAAGTGCGCGGAGACGGCCACATCGACCGCGAGATCGCGCGAAAATCTTTGGACCTACTACGCATCGACGAGGCGGGTCTCGACGAGTTGGATCGCGCGGTGCTGGATGCGTTGGTCAGCAAGTTCGATGGAGGCCCCGTTGGCTTGGAGACACTGGCTGCGTCGCTGTCGGAAGAGCGGGATACGATCACGGATGTTGTTGAACCGTATCTTCTACAGGAAGGGTTCATCCAACGTACGCCCCAAGGCCGAATCGCGACGGATCGAGCGTACGCACATTTGGGACAATCGCGCACCAGCCAGACCTTGTTCGATTAGCGCTGGGCAAGCTTCTTTGCGTTTTCGATGAACTCTCTGACGACGCCTTTGAAGCGAGACCAGTCCAGCGCGAGCGCCAGAACGATCCAGATGGCATACCAGAGCGCGGCTCGCGGCGCCTTCACATAGGCGACGACGATCGGAAGGGCCACCAACGGCGTGGCGAACGACATCGTGATCATTTTGGATTTGAAGGCGGCAATGCAGATGCCGGCGACGAGCGTGTAGATGAGGGCCGGCAAGAATCGGACGAATCCCGCCATGACCAGATAGCACAATCCGGCGAACACCATCACCATGTCGAACAGGAATTCTCGCTCCCCGATCCAAGTGGGCGGTTTTCGATACCGTCGAGCGAGGCGGCCGTCGAAAATATCAGTGGTCCAGCCCAACATCGTGAGCAGGATCACGGCCTCCAAGGCGCGCGGTCCGACAGCGCCAAGGCCGGCAATGGCAAGCGCGATCAGTCCCCGCGACAGCGTCAACAAATCGGGCAAGTTTCTCATCTTGACCCCTGTTAGTATTGTAGGAAACAAGCTTATCGTCGCCAAGTGAATGTCCCGGTCCCCGTGTTGGTTCGTGCAGCAACAATCACTAGAATGGGTGAAGGGTTCTTTGAGTGTGCCCAAGCATCGAGGGGACGAAGGGAGGCTGCGGGAATGAGAAACGCACTAATACTAACGGGGGTCTGGCTTGGCATTCTAGTGACGGCCTATGCCATCGTCTTCTGGGATCAGGGCATCGACCGGCCGTTGCCGATCTCGATTCTTGAAGAGCAAGCGGCATCCATGCCCAGCGAGTTTGTGCACCCCGAAGGATTGTACAGCTTGCCCATCCCGATGGGGTGGCAGGTGGCTGAAGACACGGGCGACGTGGAGCTATTGGATCCGAATGAACTGGTCACTGTGGTGGTGATGGCGCTTGAGGAAACAAGTTTCACATCTGCCTTGGAAGAGACGTTCGCGTGGATGGACCTTTCTTCTGACGAGATCGAATTGTCCGATGGCGACCTCCCCGATGCGTGGATGGGAAAACCCATCGTTCTTACCTACGCGACGGAAGACGCGGGTGAAGCGTTTGAGATCCGCCTACAGCGTGTGGACGCGCTGGCTGTGGCCATGGTGTCGTGGGGGCCGCCCAACGCCTTGGAGGCTCTTTCCGCGAATCTGGACTGGATCTGGGAAGGTCTATCCGTGCCTGCCGAGGACCTGCTGTTGCTATAGCCGGACAGGGCTCGCAAACAACACCGGGGGCTGCGTGCAGCCCCCGGTTGCCTTTATTGATCGTCGTACGCCTTATTCGGCGGTGACGGAAACACCTTCCAGGCGGATATAGGGCAGGATGGCGGTGAATACGCGCTCGGTTTCTGACGAGATTCCGGAAAGCGTTTTCACCATTTCGAACGCATTGCCGGCGATTAAGGTACCGGTGACCGGACGATCGATCTTCCCATCCTTGATCAAGTACGCTGCTTTGGCGACCCCGGAGAAATCTCCGGAGATGGGATTCGAGCTTCCCGCGAAACGATTGACCAGCAATCCCTGCTTCATCCCTGCGACAAGATCGGCTTTGCTCTGATCGCCGGGCAGGATCATGAAGTTCGATGGGCCGATTCCGGGGAGCGCGCGCGCTGAACCGGAGGCATGGCCTGTGCTCGTAGTTCCCATGGCGTGAGCCGTGAAGGTATTGTGCATAAGCCCCTGGGCTTCGCCCTTGTCGATCAGGACGAAGCGTTGACGAGGCGCGCCTTCACGATCGAATGCTCCCGACATGGCGCCTCCGGACAATCGCCCGTCATCGACAACGGTCAAGGAAGGATGGGCGACGGCGTTCCCAAGCATCTTTCCCCAGCGGCTCGATCCGCGGAGCACATTCTTCCCGTTCAGCTGGAAGGAAAGGAACCCGGCGAGAACCGCTTGAACCGCTTGAGGCGCGAGGAGCACCGGTCCTGCGAACGATTCTCCCGACGTGGCTCCGAGCGAGCCCAAGGCATCGTCACACGCCTTATCCACAATGGCCTGAATGTCGATGGCGTCAACGGAGTGAACGGCATCGAAGCCGAACGCCATGTTGGAGACAACATCTCCATCCTTGGCCGTTGCCAGGGCGTTATAGAGGAAGAGGCTGTTGCGTTCGAATAGATCGATCCCGCGGCTTGTCACCAGACAGCGCCCCGTCATGTCGACGGAAAACTCGCCATTGCCGAGAACGAGGCGTGGATCCTTTTTCTCCGCCAGCTCGATAATCTGAATGGCGTGCCGAACGGCATCGGACACCGAGAAGGCTTCTGCTTGAGGGTCGAACAGCTCTGACAAGGCTTCGACCGGTCGCGGTTCGGGCAGAACGTTATGCTCGTTGGATGGCGACGCCTTGGCCAGCTTTACGGCATCCGTGCATGTCGCCTCAAGGTCTTCCAGGGCGTTTGTGCTGGCGAATCCGATTCGATGATCGACGATGGCGCGGATGCCGATCATGGTTTCCTGGCGGCTGCTCGACATTTGGAGATCCTGCTTTTCGATCTCCGTGGAAATGGCGGTCGAGGCTTCGGCGTAGATCTCGACGTCGTCGGCGCCATGCTTCTTCGTGAGCTCGAGGGCTTCACGGCACCGCTCGCGTAGTTGCGTTTCCTGGATCACTGTCGACCTCCTATTGTCGCCTTGCAGCGGAGGTGCGGGCCGCCGGCATCCACCTTGGCCGCTTGCCCCTTGCCGCAGCTTCCCGCGCCGAGATCCCATTTGAAATCATCTCCGACGGCGTCGACGGACATCAAGACATCAAAAGCGTTTCCGGAAATCGTTGCGCCGCGGACGAGTTCGCCGATCTTGCCGTCGACGATACGACGGGCTTCGCGAACGCCGAACATGAACTCGGCATTGGAGTCGGCTTGACCGCCGAAGCCGAGGCCGCACATGTAGTAGCCGTCTTTAACGCCGCCGATCATCTCTTCAAGGGAGGCCTTCCCGGGTTCGATATAGGTATTCCGCATGCGAATGATCGGGGCGTCCGAATACTCAAACGCGCGCGCGTTGCCTGTCGGCTCCACACCGAAGTGCGCGGCTGTCTCGCGGTTGTGGAGATAGGAGCGGAGGATGCCGTTCTCGATCAAGGTGGTTTTGCGCCCCTCGACGCCCTCGTCATCGACCGGCAGAATGCCGGTTGCGAAGGGGGAGTACTCGGTGTGCGGAGAATCGATCATGGTGATCAATTCTGAGGCGACTTTCTCGTTCATCTTCTCAGCCGTGATTGCGCCGCCCAAAACGATATCCGCTTCGACGGTGTGTCCGATGGCTTCATGACTGAGAACGCCGACCAACCCCGGGTCGAGAATCACGGTGGCGGTTCCACCTGCCGGATGCGGCGCGGACAATTGCTCCACCGCCATCGCAACGGCGTAGTCGACCATCTCCTCGGGCGAACGATCAGCGAACAGGTCGCTCCATCCACCGGTGACGGCGTTGGAGAGATTGCCGAAGCACTGATTTCCATCCTTCTCAGCGACCGCCATCACGCGGAACTCGGGAATCGAAGTAAATAGATGGGCTTTGGCGCCGTCGGTTGTGACGATGTACTTCTCATCTTGAATTTCGCCGTACGAGGTGGTGGAGGACACGATCGAGGCGGAGCCGCTTCGAATGAGATTGTCGATTCGAAGGACCAGCGCGAGCTTTTCCTCCAACGGGTGCGCGTCCAGCGGGTCTTGCGTGGGAACGGGAAACGACCCGACACCAAAGGAGGCCGTAGCCAGGTCCTCGATACGGTGTTTTTTGGCGCTGGCCGAGGTGCGTGCGGCGCCTTGGGCAGCTTCGATCGCCTTGAGAATGCCACCTTCGGTCAGGTCGGTTGTCGAAGCGAACCCAAAAACACCGTCCACCAGTGCTCGAATGCCGATTCCCTGAATACGCTTGCTGGAAGATTCTTCCAGTTCGCCGTTTCGAACAGCAATTTGCTTGGTGCTGCGCCCTTGGTAGCGGAGTTCGATCCATCCGCTGGATTGGGCGGCGATTCGTGCTAATAGCTCTTGCATGCGACCTCCTTGAGGTGGTGCTGCCGTGATTCGATGGCATCATCCGTCACGTGTAGGTGAGCATTGGCGCGAAGCCGGTTCAATGACGCAAAGCCGGTTCAATCGCGTGTGATGACGATGCAACGATTGCAAACTAGAATACGCAGCAAGTTCCGAGGCTTCAACCGTCACGGTATCAGAATCGAGCGAAAGGAAGATCATGCTGACGAATCCAGTTTTAGAGGCGATGAAGAAAAGAAAGTCAATCCGAAGCTACACGAGTGAGCAGCCGTCAGATGAGGTACTCAACGCCATTGCTGCTGCTGGGCAGCAGGCGCCGTTCGCCGCCCAATTGGGGAGCTTGCTTCTCAAGCGAGATGTGAAGAAAAATCCGTTCAAGGCCCCCTGGCTCTTCACGGTCTGCATCGATCTACATCGCATGGAGACGATCATGAAGGCGCGCGGATGGTCGCGGAAGATGAGCGATCTCGGCGCCTTGATCCTGGGGGTGCAGGATGCGGCCTATGTTGCGGAAAACATGGTTATCGCCGCGGAATCGTTGGGCTTGGGAAGCTGCTATCTCGGAGCGACCCCGATGTATGCGAAGACGATCATCGATGATTACGGGCTTCCGCCGAAGGTCTTTCCGCTGGTGCAACTGACGATGGGATACCCTGCGGAAGCTGCCGCGGTTCGGCCGCGATATCCGATGGGATTCACGCTGTTCGAAGATCGCTATCCTCAGTTCACAACTGAGGAGATCGCCCGGGCGATGCGCGTGATGGATGACGGCTATCTTGCGCAAGACTACTACCGATCTCACAACGCCATGATCCCGTTGGCCGACGGGAGTGAGGAAACCTTCACCTACGGCGACTATTCTTGGACCGAGCATATCTCACGGAAGCTCGGGCAATGGGGAGAAGATCCTTCCGGCCTCATGAACGCCTTGCGCGCTTGCGGGTTCTTCCTCGATGAGCCAGGAACCGGCGAAGCGGCGTGACTGGGTACCGTTGAGGTTTGACTCAACATTCGAAGCCACTTATCCTGCAGAACAGAAGGGGTCCATAGCTCAGCGGTTAGAGCAACCGGCTCATAACCGGTCGGTCCCAGGTTCGAATCCTGGTGGACCCACCATATGGAGAAACTCTTTGTTTACGTCGATGGTGTCGCAAAAGGAAACCCGGGCGAGGCGGCGATCGGCATTGCGCTGACGGATCCCGATGGCAATGTGATCGACGAAGTGTCGAGATTGATCGGACGTGCGACAACGGACGTCGCCGAATATCAGGCGTTGATTGAGGCGTGCAAATTCGCGGCGATCCACAATCCGCGTTCCGTCATCTTCTTTACCGACAATCAGAAGGTGGCCAATCACATCAATCGGGTCTTTGAATCACGGGCTCCGCATATCAAACACCTGGTCGAAATGGCGGTCGGGTTGCTCAACCAGTTTCCGCGGTGGCGGGTGAACTATGTGGACCCCTATGCCAATGTTCGCGCTCCGCGGTTGGTCGAACGCGCCTTTCATCAGAACGTCAAGGTGCAGGTTGCCCGCGAGCGATTAGAGCTGATTCTCCGCTCCCGCGCCGCCGGGTTGTCTGACAGCGGACTTCAGCGGTTGATCGATTTCGCGGAACGGCTTCAAGACGAGGAAGCCTGATGCGAATCGTTCTTCAACGCGTCACAGCGGCATCAGTGGATGTGGAGGGGCAGTGCATCGCCCGTATCCAACGCGGGCTTCTGCTGCTCGTCGGCATCGCTCCGACCGACCACGAGGTCGATCTGGGGAAACTGGCGCGCAAGCTTTCTGATCTTCGGATTTTCGAAGATGACGAAGGGAAGATGAATCGATCGCTTCGGGATATCGATGGGAGTATCTTGGCGGTCTCCCAATTCACACTTTATGCGGATGCGAGCAAAGGGCGGCGTCCGAGTTTCATCAAGGCCGCTCCGCCGGACCTTGCGTCGCCTTTGTTCGATGACTTCGTGGCGGCATTGCGCGCGGAAGGCCATGACGTCCAGACGGGTCGGTTCGGCGCCAAGATGTCCGTTGCGCTTGAGAACGACGGTCCCGTGACGATCGTGCTTGAGGTTGCGGCCTGAGCCGGGTCTGGCTAAACTGCACCTACGCAAAATGAACGTCCACTCCACGGAGTGGTTCGTTTTGTTGGTGAAGGAGGAAAGATGGCAGTCCCGAAATATCGAACCTCGCGTTCCAAAGGTCGCATGCGCCGCAATCATTGGCGAAAGATGAGCGTGGCGGCGTCCAGCGAGTGTCCGCATTGCCACGAGACGAAACTGCCCCATCGAGCGTGCCCGCATTGTGGGTACTACAACGGGATGGAAATCGTCGCGCGCGCAACCCAGGACGATAACTAAGACACGACTTTAGCACGTTGAAACGAGTATTGAGCGGCTCTAGGATTTCTTGAGCCGCTTTACTTCTGTCTTGGCGCGTTTCTTCTCGATCTTGGCCTGTGCCTTCGTTCGCTCGATCTCGGGATCGCGCGGAATGTCGGATTGGCTCGCTTTCGCGCGCTTGCGCTGGATGAGGCGCAGGGCCAGCGATTTGCCGAATTGTCCGATAAATCCGGCGACCAACGCGGCCAATACCCAGCGAAGCACGTTCCATACCTGTTCCCACGTCATGAGTAAATGGTAGATCAATGCCGGGAAATCGACAAACCCATCGCTAGAACTCCATCAGACTTGTTGACAAGCATGAGATCCAGCTACAGAATAGGAATGGGAGTGTGCGAATGATGGATGAAACCAGGCTCGAAGGGACTGAACGCGGACCTCGCGACACCTGGCGAGCGGTACTTAACGCGATTGACGATCGAATTCTCCGCGCCTGTCTTCCGGGAGATCATCGGTCCGTTACGTTGACGGAGGATCAAATCATCATCTCCGTTGATTCCGAGTTCAAAAAGGAGTACTGCCAACGAAAGATGGAGGGGCTGCGCGATGCGGTTGAGCGCGTGCTGGGCCCCCGCAACGTAGTGATCGGTGAACCGCCATTGGTGGAGCAGATGCGCGAACAGCAACAACACGTTCAACATGGTCCGAACGCTCGCATTCTCGTTATGGGCGTCGGGGACGGTGGCGTCAATGCCATCGATCGCATGCGAAAAGAGCAACTGGAAGGCGTTCGCCTTCTTGCCGTCGACACCGATCGCCAAGTCTTGGAAGCTTCCGAGGTGACGGAAACACTTCAACTCGGGCTGGATATCACGGGCGGTCGCGGAACGGGCGGGGATGTCGATAAGGGACGCCGTGCAGCTGTCGAATCCCGCTGGGAGATTGCCAGTCTCGTGCGAGATATGGACTTGGTGTTCATCACAGCCGGGCTCGGTGGCGGTACGGGAAGCGGCGCGGCGCCCGTGATCGCGGAAATTGCCAAGGAGAACGGGGCGCTTACTGTGGGCGTTGTCACGCGTCCGTTTGCCTTTGAAGGAACCGTTCGGCAGCGCCATGCCGACGACGGTTTGCAAGAACTTCGCCACGCGGCCGACGTCTTGATTGTCATTTCCAACGACCGCTTGCTGGAGACGTCGGCTCGAGGCTTGCCGATGACCCAAGCCTTCGAACTCGCAGATGGGATTTTGCACCAGGGCGTGCGTGGAATCTCCGACCTGATTACCGTGCGCGGACTGATCAACCTGGATTTTGCGGACATTCGCTCCGTGCTGGCGAATGCGGGCGATGCCATGATGGGCATGGGGCGTGCCGATGGCGAACAACGCGCTGTCACGGCCGCGAAGCTGGCCAGCACCAATCCGCTCTTGGATGGAGAATCGATCCGAGGCGCGCGGAAAATGATCATGAACGTGACGGGCGGCGACGATCTTACCTTGGGCGAGGTCATTTCGGCCGCCGATCACATTCGGAAGGCGGCGGCCACGGAGTGCGATTTGGTGTTTGGCGCCGTGGTGCGTCAGGAGTTTGAGAAGGACGTGCAGATCACCGTCATTGCCGCCGATTTTCAAGCGCCCGACCTTGTCGGAAAGGAAATCCGCCAGTCAGCCATGCGGGAGCGCATTCGCACGGACGAGAATCTGGATGTTCCCACCTTCCTCCGCCGTGAGAAGGCCGAACAGTCCGAGGAAACCTCCCTGGACGAATAGGGGACGTTCAGAAGAAAGGAATCGCCATGCATGCCGGAAGCATCCTTGTTTGCGAGGACGATGTACGTATCTCCGAACTGCTTGTCGAAGCCCTTCAGAAGGACGGCTATCAGGTGCGCGCAGCGGGGACGATGCGGGAGGCGATCTACCTACTCAAGAGCTGGGTGCCCGATCTTATTTTGCTGGACATTATTCTTCCGGAATCGAATGACGCTGGCTGGGATTTGTTGCGGTGGATTCGAGACCGTAGCCTTGTTCCCATCATTCTTGTCTCTGCCTTGAGCCGGGCGGCCGATCGCGTCCGCGGTTTGCGGGCGGGAGCGGATGATTTCATCTCCAAACCGTTCCAACTCGACGAGGTGCTGGCACGCGTTGAAGCGATTCTGCGTCGTACGCAACCGAGGATCTCCGAACTGCGTCTTGATGTCGATGATCTGAGGAAGCAGGTCATCTACAAGGACAAGAAGGTCAAACTGTCTCCCAAGGAGTATCGCTTGCTGAAGCTGCTGGTGTCGTCGCCAGGCCGCGTGTTCACGCATCAGGAAATCCTGACAGAGCTCTGGCCTCCTGATCCCGAGACGGGAGGGAAAACCTACGCCAATGCGCAGGATGTGCAGAAATATGTCTATCTGCTGCGCAAGAAGCTTGAGGCGGATCCGCAGGATCCGACGCTTGTCGTCACGGTTCGCGGGTTCGGCTATCGGCTCGACGTGTAGTTACTTCTCAAGACCTTATTAGATATCGCGAATATCAAGATAAAAGGGGCGTTGCGGAAACTCTTCCCCGCACAGCAAGCGTGCCATGGTGTTGTAGTGCAGAACCTCCTGAGGGAAGAAGCTGGGGAGCCGGGCCAACGGATCGTCGTCGTACATGAAAAGCGTGAGAATGTCGGTTCCCTCGGCGTAGGCGAACCGCCGCATCCGCTGAATGAGGTCCTTGAGCAGGGCCATCCCCTTGGGGCCGTGGCAGACGGGATCGAAGAGCTGAAGATACGTGATTTGCTCTCCAACCCGAGGAATCCGAGGCACAGGGATGATGGAAGACAGGGGGTTGAGGACCTTGCCCAGTGTTCGAAGGGACGTCGGCATTCGTAAGACCCGCCCCTTGTAGATGCTGGAGAGGTCCCAGGCACTGACCTGTGCAAGCGAGCCCTTCTTCTCAAGCCGGAAAACGCCTCGTAGGTACCCCAATTCGGCGCCCTTGAGATAGGGCGAGGCGAAGTCACATGGCTTGAGGTTGCGTTCACCGACGAGCTCGTTGATTCGATCGATCTCGTTGTCGAGGGAATCAAGATGCGGATCGAGCTGCGGGACCGGACCGCGGAGTGCGGGAAGCGTGAGAATGTCAAAGGATGCGATCGGCTGCGCCCCTACTTTTGTCGACACGTTCATGGAATCGTGGTTGTCGGCCTTGACGTGTCCGTATACGAAGGCTGCGCCGGCGTCTTCCATCCCCTGGAGCGCCGTTCGCCACAAGCGGAACAATCCGCGCTTCATGCTGCGACGGTAGGTGGCCTCGCCGCGTAGGTCGTAGAAGTAAGCGGCTTTGCGAGGCCGGCCATCGATGAGGATGTCCTTGATCGCATAGGCCATGATGCCGACCAACTTCTCATGCTCTTCAGCAATGAGAACCTTGCTGCTCTCGTGAAGTTGGGAGCGGTAGAAATAATCATCCCGGTCGATGATGATCGAAATGCCCGTTCCTTGAGGGCTTTGTGCTTCTAAATGAAGAAGTGCGTCATTGTCTTCCCGGGTCGCCTCGCGAATGCGAAACATGCAGTTCCTTTCTACTCGCCAATGAGAATGGTCTGCTGTGTTTGCGACACGGCGCCATGCTCGTCGATAACCACCAGGGTAACGATATACGTTCCGGGCTCGGAATAACAGTGCTCGGGAGCGATAGGGGTGGTTTCGGAGCATCCTGACGAGGTTCCCGGGCAATGCGTGTTATCTCCGAAGTCCCATGCGTAGTGAACGATTCGTCCCAAAGGACTTGGATCGTACGATCCGGACGCATCGAACCGAACGCTGGCCACGCCGCACGCGGAGTCCTGAACCGCTGAGAATGCGGCCACAGGCGGCGCATTCTGAACCGGAATCGTGAGGCGCCGCTCATCGGATGACACGTTGTCGTCGTCGCGCACGAGAACCGAGATCTCGTGATCCCCGTTGTCTTCGAAAGTGAAGGCAACTTCCTGGGACGATGCGGTGGAGCCATCGGGCAGACGCCACACCCACGAGCGAACGTCGCCGTCCGGATCAGTGGCTTGAGCCGTCAACACGACCTCCTCTCCATCGACGGGCGACGCTGGCGACCAGGTGACGCGCGTGACCTGAGGCGGGCGGTTGGTGACGGTGACGCGGATGCCTTCGGACTCATGAGTGGATCCATCGTTATCCGTCACGCGGACTCGGACCATGTAGGTTCCGTCCTCGGGATAGGCATGAGACAGGATGGGAACGGACGTTTCGACTCCATACCCGTCACCCTCCGCCAGGCTCCACTCGTAACGCATGATTTCCCCGTTGGGGCTGAGGTCAAAGGAGGGTGTCGCATCAAACCGAAAGGACGTACCCGTCGGCAGCACAGGGCCCTGTAGTGGTCGCAGCACGGCGCGTGGCGGGAGATCCTCGACGGTGATCGCAGCAGCAGCTTGATCGGTCGCACCTTTGTCGTCGGTAACCGTGAGCGTGATTTCCATCGTCCCTGAATCTTGGTAGACGTGACGCGGAGAGGGTTCCGGCGAGAAGGTGGCGTCTCCGAAGTGCCAGGACCACTTGACGATTTCCCCGTCCGGATCGCGCGACAGGTCGCTCAAACTAAGGAGTTGCAGTTCCTTTGGCGAAAAGGTTGACAGAAGAAACTGTGCCACAGGGGCGAAGTTCACTTCAATCCAGCGCTCGAGCTGCGCACGTTCGCCTTGGTTGTCCTCAACCGTCAGCCGAAGGGTGATAAATCCGCCGCCATCGAAAACGTGCTCAAGGATGGCGCTTGTCGATTCCTGATCATCGGTTCCGTCTCCATCCAGATCCCAGAGATAGCGAACGATCGTTCCATCCGGATCAATGGAATCGCTGGCATCGAGCTTGACGAGGGTTCCTTCATTGGGAGCTTCTGGGGTAACCGTGAAGGCGGGAATCGGACGCTGGCTGGCGATGCGAAGGGAGCGGGTTTGCATGGTCATTTCTCCGTGTGCATCTATGACATGCAACCCGATGATATAGTCGCCGTCTGTGGCATACGTGTGCTCAACCCGCTCGCCATAGCCCAGGCGTCCATCTCCGAAATCCCACTCCCAGTCGATAAGTTCCGAATCGTCATCACTCGATTCGTCTTGGAACAGAAGGCGATCGCCCGCGCGGGCGATGTCGGCTCCGTTTGCGGGAAAGACACTGAAATCGGCCAATGGTGGCGATGTCCACGTCACAGTAACGTCGTGTGCGATCGAGGTTTGCGCGCCCTTGGAGTCCGTCAGAACGAGGGTGATGGTGTAGGTGCCGGGAAGCAAATAGGCATGCGATACGATTTCGCCTTCCGCTGTGCCGCCATCACCGAAATCCCAGTGAAAGGACATGATGGCATCGTTCTCATCGATCGACTGTGCGGCACTGTACTCCATAGGGATTCCGGGGCGAGCGATGATGTGGGACGTTGAGATGCGTGGAATGGGTGGAACGTTGTAGGAGGCATTCTCCGTTCGCGGTGTGCCCAAGACGGCGCCTGGGAGCAGTGCGATGTCAGACGGCGTGTAGGTTCCCCAATTGGATGGAGAATCCACCAGTTGATACTGGATGCGCTCCATGGACGTGAAGGGAGGGCGCCCGCGATGATCGGCGCCGGCCGGCCACGCCCCCGCTGTGTCGAGCGAGGGCGGAAGATTGGCGGTGTCGACGACACGCCCGAGCGCATCGAGCAAGGTGAGCGTTTCTCCCCGGTTGGTCAGGGCACCGGTGTAGATGAGATCCGCTTCGATTTCGGGAACGGCGGTATCCGATCCTCGTTCAAGCAAATAGTAGCCGGAATTCGGATCTTCGGCGGTGTGCGGAGGAAGGATGCCGTGCAGCCGGATTGTGGGCGCGCCATCCGAGGACGCCACGATCCATCCGGACATATCGATCGGTCGATCGGTCGTGTTGAAAAGCTCGATCCACTCGGCGGTGGCATCCCAGGAAGCGCCAGCCCAACAGATCTCATTGATGACAACGGTCAATGAAGGATCGTCGGGCGCCATGGTGGGAATGGCCGAAACGAATACGGAGGCCAGGGCTAGGTATAGGATCGTACGTCGCCGCATGGGGCCTCCTTACATGAACGGTGCATCCGCCTTCGGAAACCAGCGTAGCACAATCCACGCAGCCGACAAAGGACGTTTGTGTCGGCGGTTGCTAGGGTGTGACGTTTTGCCGAAGCTGATCCTGCTCATAGGCCTCAATAATGCGTGCCACGAGCGAGTGCCGAACGACATCTCCCTTGTCCAGGCGGATGAATGAAATCCCCTTGATGTCCGACAAGATATTCTGGACGGCGATCAATCCGGACTCGTGATCTTGCAGATCGACTTGGGTGATATCTCCCGTGATGATGGCTTTGGAATGAAAGCCGAGCCGGGTCAAGAACATCTTCATTTGCATGGAGGTCGTGTTCTGCGCTTCATCGAGGATGACGAAGCAGTTGTTCAAGGTTCGCCCTCGCATGAAGGCCAACGGCGCCATCTCGATCCGTCCGTGTTCGATCAGTTTCTCGAACTCGGAGACCGGAATCATGTCGTAAATGGCGTCATACAGCGGCCGAAGATAGGGACTGACCTTGGCCTGAATGTCGCCGGGCAGGAAGCCAAGTTCTTCGCCGGCTTCGACGGCGGGACGAGTGAGGATGATGCGCTTGACCTTCTCCCGTTTGAGATAATCGATGGCCATGGCGACTGCGAGGTAGGTTTTCCCCGTTCCTGCCGGGCCAATGGCAAATGAGATATCGTTTTCGCGAACCGCGCGGATGTACTTGTGTTGGCCGACGGTCTTGGCTCGGATTTCCTCACCCCAGTGCGTGACCCGGACGACATCGGACAGCACTCCGTCGACGCCCACGCCGGCCTTGATCTGAGCAATCAGGTAGCGTACATCATTGGCGGATGGATAGTGCTTTCCGGCAACGAGATCCATGAGTTTCTCAAACAACGAGCGAACGAGCTCGACCTCTTGAGGCTCTCCTTCGATCCGGATCGTCTCGCCGCGGGCGATGATCTGTGCCGAAAACGAGGATTCGATTTCCTTCAGGTTCTTGTTGAACTGGCCAAACAGGGCCGTCGCTTCATTGGTATCTCGCAATGTGATCTCAACGTGTTTCGGTTCGATGATCGTCCACCCCTTCCAAAGCCGCTTTCGTTCTCCCCACGATGCGAATGGGAAGAATCGAGCCAATCCGGATCGTGCGATGGGTTGAAAACGTTACATGGAGGTAATCGTGTGTATAGCCACGCCATCCGTCGTCCCGGCGCTCTTCGACAAGGACATCTTGTGTCGTGCCGATCCGGTTGTCAAGGAGCGCGCCCAATCCGGATTCCCAATGGGATAGCAACAGGCTCGATCGACGTTTCTTGACCTCGGCCGGGACTTGATCTGGCAACTCAGCGGCGCGCGTTCCCCGGCGGGGCGAATAGCGAAAGACGTGTAGGTTCACATAGCCGACGGAATCGATGGCCCGGCACGTTTGAGCGAACGCGAAACCGTCTTCTCCCGGGAAGCCGACGATGATATCGGTTCCAAATGTGGCGTGGGGAAGGACGCGGCGGATGCGGTCGATCACAGCGAGATAGGTTGCCGCATCATAACCTCGGGCCATGGCCGCCAGAATGCCGTCATCTCCCGATTGCAGCGGAATGTGAAAGTGCGGGGACAGCTTGGCGTGCCGCGCGAATGCCTTAAGCAACTGGGGCGTCAGTCCGGAGGGGTTGATGGAGGCGAGGCGCAGTCGCTGAAGGCAGGGCTGGCGACAAAGCCGGTCGACGAGATCGGCGAGCGTGCCGTCCGAAGGCGCATATTGGGCCAAGTCGATGCCCGTCAAAACGAGTTCCGGAAATCCGCTCTCAAGCAAACGGTCCGCCTCCGTGAGAACATGGGTGAGGTGCCGGCTGCGAGGGTGCCCGCGTACTTGAGTCGCTCGGCAGTAGGTGCAGGCGCGCCCGCATCCGTCCTGGATCTTGAGGAAGGCGCGACTTCGATCGGATGGACCGCGGCTGATGGGGGAGGCATCCCCCTCGACATCTCCAACGGGATCGTCAAGCAGGCCACAGCCCCCGGAAGATGCGAGCTCGACGACATGATGAACGTGATGCTTCCATGCATTGCCGGCCAGCACATCGGCATCTTCGAAGCGCGTGGTTCCTTGCCGGACGGCGTCCGACAGGCAGCCGATCGTCACGATGCGCGCCGACGGATGGAGCCGCCGGAGGCGCCTGGCGGTCTGCCGGGCCTTGCGTTCCGCGAGCCCGGTGACGGTGCATGCATTGAGGAGGATGACATCCGGGTCAATGTCGGTCACCTCGAAAGCCGGCTCAAGAAGCGTTCGCATGAGATCGGAGTCGTACTGATTGACGCGGCAACCAAAGGTGTGGATGGCGACGCGTATGCGGGATGGATCAGACATGACGCTCAACCGTAAATCGGTATACCCGTATCTCTTGATCCTGTCCGATACCCGCCTTCTGTTTGGCGATGGAGAGTTGATCCTCTCGTGAAGAGACGCCCTCAAGATCGGGAAGCAGTAGGCTTCGCTTCCAGCCGGATTCGACGATGACGCCGTAAACCGATGGATCGAGGTCGTGCGGTTCACAGGGTTCGGGCTGGGTGAGGACGTCCACGGAGACGGAAAGGGCGTTGAGCTCTGTTTTCTCAATGGCGGGAAAGCGAGGGTCGGCGGTCGCCGCCTTGACGGCATTGGCGATGATTTCCTCGGCGAGCGAGGGGGCCGATGGACGGATGGTTCCGATGCATCCGCGTAAACGGCCATGCTTCTTGATGGAAACAAAGGCGGCGGCCGGCGACCGCATGATCTCCGGAATGGGCTCAGGAGGAGCAATCATCCGAGACGAACGAACGTAGGTTTCGATGGCCTGAGCGGCCAGCGCGACCAGGTCGTTATGTTTTTTCACCCTTGGCTGTGCGTCCATGTCGAGGCAAAAGCTACCTCGCGACGGGGTTTTCGTCAACTGGAACCGGGTTTTCATGCGACGTGCGGTTGACATTCTTGAATCGGTGTGATAGCGTCGGTCGAGGGGGGAACATGAGGGGAAATACGGTTCGTAAACAGGTTTTCATCTATTCAGGCGTCGTCCTCGTCTTGGCCGCCGCCGTCGCCGTTTGGTTTTTCCTGACGCAAGAAAATGTCGATCGCTTGTTCGCCGCAGGCGATCGCGTCAACGTCTTGCTCGCTGGACACCATGATGATGGAACCGTCGATCTGCTCACGCTCGTCAGTTTCTCGGAAGCGGATGTCGTTCTATTCTCCTTTCCGACGAACGTGCGATTGAGAGCACGTGATGGCGCGTTCGTGCGGGCCGCTGACCTTGGCCAGCAGGAGGGAATTCCCTCTGTTTCAGATGGCATCAGCGCCATGATCGGTATGCAGATTCCGTTCTACCTTTCATTCGACTATTCGGCGCTTCGGATGTGGATCGAATCCCTCGGCGGCGTGAATGTCACGCTATCGGGGGACGCCATCTACCGGGATGACTCGATCGACCCAGCTCTCCGAACGGAGATACGCGCAGGCGTGCACCCGTTTGATGCCGACAGCGCCATTCTCCTCGCAACGTCGCCCTCCGAAGAGGGAGATCTCGGACGTCTCGCGCGGCAACAGGCACTGTTGCAAGCCCTTCTGTCTCAAGGAATTCAGCAACAGACGCTGCGCGCCGTTCGCAAGGGCATTGATGACCTCGACCCTCCATTGGAGTCCAATCTGTCGCTATCCGAACTGGCGTTGTGCGGACAACTGCTTCATGCCATCGAACCGGGCGCCATTCGCGCGAATCGATTGGCGGGTGAGATTGTGGAAATCGAAGGGGTCTCGTACACTCAGCCCAACGTCGTTGAGACGGAACGTATTGTCGCCGCGCTGCTCAAGGGATTGGAGTTGTTGACGCCTTCGGACGTGCAAGTCGCCGTGTTCAATGGAAACGGCATCCGGCTGATGGCGCGCAGAACGGCCGACTATTTGAAGGCGCGCGGATTCGCTGTCACCGGGATTGGGAATGCCGATGCGTTTGACTATGACACGAGTTACGTCATCGTCTTGACCGATGAGGCGAAGGCTTGGGTGCTTCGAGATGCACTCCCCTCGGATGCAAAGATCGTGTTCCCGGATACCTTCCGATCACGCTACGAAGCGCTGCAAGATTACATCCCTGCAGGCACGGATATCGTCTTTATCGCAGGCGCTGGATTGGAGATTGAGTGAACGAAGAACAAACGTTGGTCCGCGCGGCCATTGATTTGATTGACGCAAAGAAGGGCGAGAACATCGTGATCGTCGACTTGACGGATGTGTCGATTCCCACGAGCTATTTCGTCATTGCCGAGGCCGATAATTCGGTTCACCTCAAGGCGATCGCCTCGGATTTCATGAAATCATTCCCTGCCTCATCCCGGCATCGTGAAGGATGGAGCGAGCGCCGCTGGGTTGTCTTGGACTACGGGGACATTGTCGTGCACCTCTTTCAGAAGGATGCGCGCGCGTTCTATGACATCGAATCGTTGTGGGGCGATCACATCGTCTCAATGGCCGAGGTGTTCACGGATTCAGAATCCGAGGCGACTCAGACCACAACCTAGGATCTGCGATCGGGGCAAATGGAGGCATACGGGCAAAATCGGCAGGCCTGAAACTCGGGTTCTCCGGGAAAGGCGCCCGAGCGAATGCCGTCTGCAGCCGCCTGCATGTCCTGCTGAGCCTTCTCCAACATCTTCTCGGTCGGGGATGTTCGTCCGCAGATGATGTCGGGAGTTAGAAACCGGAGCTCGAGCGCCTCCGGCAGCCTATCAAACAGGCTCCGGTGCGCGAGGGTGTAGAGGGCGAGCTGGCGGCTGGCCTTCGTGCGACGGACGGCCTGCTCCTCGGTCTTCACGTCCGATGTCTTGTAGTCGATGATGATGGGACCTCCGTCGACGATATCGATTCGGTCGAAGATACCGACCAACCGCACGGAATCCATGACGATTGAGAAGCGTTTCTCAACGTAGGCAGGCGTCGTCGAAGATGCGGCTTCGGCGGCATGGAACGCGGCCAGCGCCTTCATACCCTGTTGAACGCGCAACTCCTCATGCTCTCGAGTAAGAAATCCCTCAGCATGCCATGCCTTGCGAAAGACCTCCTGGAGTTTGCTCAGAGGCGTCTGGCGGCCCGCCATGCGGTTGAGTAGATGGATGCGGATCGCCTGATGAATCGCGTTTCCGTAAATTACGGTGTGGTGCTGTCGAATCGGTACGCGGAGAACATGGATGTAGTTGTACTTCTTGGGGCACGTGAGGTAATCGTCGATCTTTCGGTGGCTGAGTGAGAGAATCTCTTCGCCCTGAGGGAAAAGGAGAAGCTCTTGCTGGGCGCTTGCGGGCGCGGCGGCATCGTCTCCATGCCGCGTGATCCGTAGGAGTGGCGAGCGCCGCTCGGGAGAGAGCTGCGACGCGTCCAGCGCCAGGGCCTCGGAAACAAAAAGCGAGGGCTTGCGCGGCCGCTTGCCGCCGTAATCCTGGCCACTCGTGAAATAGACGTCCTCCTTGGCCCGCGTCATGCCGACATAGAACAGCCGGCGTTCTTCTTGCCGGTGAAAGTCCGAACTGGAGACCAAATCCTTGACGAGCGCATCCGGAAGCGGGATGGGGTCGGATCGATGTGAGGAAGGGAATCGCCCGGAAACCAGCCCCACCATGAAGACGATGGGGAACTCAAGTCCCTTGGCTTGGTGAATGGTAAGGATGCTGACGGCATCGTCATCCCATTGCGCGTCGCCGACGGGTGGATTATCGCCCGCTTGAATGAGGTCATCGAGATAATCGATGAACCAGGCGACGCGGTCGTAGCGCGCAACGCGAGCGAAGCGCTCGATGATCGAAAACAACCGCGCGAGGTTTTGGACCTTCTGCACATCCGAGGGATGCGAGGAGTTTGAGAGCCGTTCGATGAGGCCGGTTTGCGTCGTCAAGTACTGATAGAGCAGCTCCCCGGTTCTCTCCGTCGTTGACAAGGGCAGCATCACATCGAGATCGCCAAGCAATTGCCGAATACGCTCGATCGCCTCAGCGGAGATATCGAGAAAACCGGCATTTGAACCTAGCATTCGGAGAACCTGAAGCAGAGATTTGTTCTGCCTGTGCGCATATCCTGTTGCCAATGCGAGCGCCTCGGCCGAAATCTCATAGGGCGGTGAACTGGCGAGGTAGTGAAGCGACATCGAGTCCCGCGGGTCGGCGAGAACGCGAAGGAAGGCGACGGCTGAACGGATCTCTTCCTGATCGTACAGACCCCGGCTGCCTGAAAAGCGCCAAGGAATCGATGCGAGGTTGAGCGCGCTCAAGAAACTTTCGGCTTGGGCGTTGCTGCGTACAAGAATGGCAAAGTCGGAATAGGGTCTGGCTTCTTCCGATTTCCGCGACGCGATCGTATCGGCGACGAAGTCACATTCCTCTTCCAGCGTTTCAAAGTGTCGCTGCTGAGGGGGGCGGCCGCCCTCTGAATTGGCGTGGAGCTTCTTCGTGATTTCGGCGCGGATCTCAAGCCGATCGGGGTTGTTGTTCTGAATGAGCCGATAGGCGGAATCAAGAATAGCTTGTGTGGATCTGTAATTCTCGTCCAGCACGATCATCTTTGCTTCGGGGAAGGCTTCACGAAAGCCAAGGATGTTCGAAATGGCGGCGCCGCGGAATTTGTAAATGGATTGATCGTCGTCTCCACAGACCGTTACGTTTCGATGGCCGGCCAACAGCTTGAGCAATTCGAACTGCGCATAGTTGGTATCTTGGAATTCGTCGACCAGGATGTACTGAAACCGTCGGCGATAGCGCTCAAGAACGGTCGGATGCTCTCGGAGCAAGCGAAGCGTCAGCGCAATCTGATCGCCGAAGTCCACGAACCCGGACTCGGCCAACAGGCCTTGATACGCCGCATAGGTCTCCGCCAGTTCACCCTGCTGAGCCGCCTCCTCGGCCCGAAGCGCGTCGTCATCGCCTTCCGATTCCGCCAGCGCGTCATTGAGGGCTTTGGCATACGCGGCGTACTCAGACGGCGTCACATCCTCATCCTTGGCGCGAGAGAACAACGAAAGCAACGAGCGTAGGTGGCGCATGGGGTTTCCCAGTGGGCGAAACCGCTCAAGGGGAAGATCGAACAGCCGATCCTTCAAGAAGATGGCTTGTTCCGCCTCAGTCAGGACGCGGAAATCGGGATTCAGCCCAAGATGAACGGCGTTTTCCCGAAGGATGCGATCGCAAAACGCATGAAAGGTCCCAATTTGTGCCTCAACGTAGCCGTAGGGAACCAGTAGGTCGACGCGCTCTTCCATCTCCGCCGCCGCCTTCTCCGTAAACGTGAGGGCGAGGATTTCAGCCGGACGCGCCTTCTTCTCGGCGATCAGCCAGGCGATTCGGCGTGTGATGGCCGTCGTTTTTCCCGTTCCGACGCCGGCCACGATGAGCAGGGGACCATCCTCATGAGTGACGGCGGCGCGCTGAGCGGGATTGAGGTCCTGAAGGAGTTCCATGAGGGGAGTATAGCTAGACGGCTAACAACTCCCAACCGATATACATGCGCATGCCTGAGCTTGCTGTTGTGATGACAGCCGCGGATTTACTCCTGAGCCAAGGCGCGAATCTGAGCAGATGATACAAGTAAGTTCTCTAGTCTGCTTGACAGAGTATAGGGCATAGCCTATGGTGAAGCTGGGCAGTCTATCTGAATAGTACCTAATGGAGAAAGGGCTAACGTAATGTCATTTCCAATCTATCTACCTGTGATTGTTGGAGGATTCTGCGTGATCCTTGAGATTGCTTTGAAGATGGCACTGTTTCCTTCTAGCTTCGGGTGGTTCAACGTCAGTCCTGCGATCTGCATCTGGAGCAGCGGAGTTATCTTTGCTGTTCTTGTTTATCTTATTGACACATCGAATCGCCAGTATCTTGCGATGATGAACGGGGAGCTAGATCGCAGTCATTATCGAGAGACCTACATCACCCCGGCGAGAGCTTGGAAGTATCTTGGCTGGTTTCTTGCGGCGATGGGGTGCTGGGTATACACAATGCTCATGGCCGAGCTAGGAATTAGCTACATCCCGGCAGATGGTGAATGGCCCGCATCCTGTTATCTGATAGCCTCCAGTAACTTCATCTTGGCAGGGATTGTTGGCGGTCTTGGAGCGAGTTCTCTAAAGGAAGTGTGAGAATGTGAAAGCGATATTGATTCCAGTTGTCATAGTCGCTGCCAGCCTAGTTCTTGGAGTGCTGATCGGATTTCGAGCAATGCCAAGATTCATGCGTCGACCAAGTATCTTATCGATCATTTTTGGGGTTTTGGCGGGTGCAGCAGCCCTTACAGCGAGCAAACCCCGACGAATCGCATTTTCACTTGTCTCAACGGGATTGGTTTCACTATTGATCTCGCTCTCCCTTCCATTAATAGGAGTTGCAAGTGGAGCGTGTCTATTGGCTGCATATCACATTAGCCGTAGGGTTTATCGAGAACGCTACTGGAGCGAGCTACTAACTCGATTGGGATTTACTTACTGGAGAGTCGATAAATCGTCTTTTGAGCACAAGAGCCTCAGGATTCAGTATCTGATTCGACTGGATGGCTACGACGAATGGGTGAGAATGAATTCAATACTTGCAACCAAACCGCTGATTGTATTCAAGGGTTTTCGGGTAGGAGCCGCTGGCGAGAATGTTGGAAGCGTTAGACACATGTCTGAGCTGGGAATAACGATCCGAACGAGTAAAGGAACCGCAATACCGCTTTCGGGTCCCGCCACTTCGGGCTTGACAACCAGGCAAATAGCACTTCTATTCAGCAAGCCGATTGAAGGTGGAGAAACGAGGCAATTTGTAGTATCTGGAATGTGGCCTGATATGTGGGCACCATTGAGAGAAACCGGTAAGGATCACGGAAGCTTTGAACTTGTTCGAAACGTTGAAGTTCTGGAAATCGTTGTAGTGTTTCCGAAGGGGATTTCAGATGGGGAACTGGAGAATCTTCAGTTTGTACGAGATGGACAGACTACGCCTCAGCGTGAGGTTGGAAAAGCTGAGAAACACGTAGACTCGAAAGGGAGGCTTTGTCTATCATGGACTATTCAGAATGCGCACCCTGGAGTGTACTCTTACGATGTCCACAGCACTCAAGTCCGTGAACGGATGATAAGAAAGAGCGTGTTTTCGTTTAGAAAAGCAACGAGAGGAGCATAGATAGCTCCTCTCGCTTCGAATCTCTCTAGCAGCGTTTAGCTACTCGCCGTCATCAGGTCCGTTCAACAATACAACATAAACGGTTCTGATGAGCATGATTACTTCTTGGCGACGGTGTCTTTGAGGTTCTTACCGGCCTTGAAAGCAGGAACGGTCTTGGCGGGCGTCTTAATCCGCTGACCGGTCTGCGGGTTCATGCGGGTCGTGGCTTTGCGCTTGCGCGTTTCGAACTTACCAAACCCGGTAATAATCACAGGTTCGTTCTTCTTCAGCGCTGCTGTTACGATTTCCACCACACCGTCCAGTGCCGCTCGTGCATCTTTCTTGGTGAGTCCCGTCTTCTTCGCGAGTTTCTCGACGAGTTCTGCCTTGTTCACGTCTACCCCCTTGGGTTATGAAATCTGGCGCTCAGTATAGCAACGATGCGTTTCGTTGCCAAGTCTGTATCGCAGAAGTCTTATGGGTTTGCTCGATTACGAGGGCTGAAAATCCCTATTTATGCACCTTTCCTCTATGCTGAAAGAAGTATGCCGATTCGGCCCAAGGGGCGGCAGTTTGCGCAGATTCAACCCGTGCGAATCCGCGCAACCCGTTGGCCGCCCCGCATCGGATGTCGGCGCTACCCGAGCGCCTGCTCGAATGCCGCCTCAAGGATGGCCATGCCTTCATCGATCTGCTCGTCGCTAATGACAAGCGAAACGAGCACGCGAAGGACGTTTCCTCGCAATCCCGCAGTGGGGAAAATGGCACCGAGATTCAACGCCGCATTGGCGATCTTTCCGGTTAGCTCCTTGTTCGGTGTCTTCGACGTACGATCGGTCACCAGCTCCATGCCGATCATGGCGCCAAGGCCGCGAATGTCTCCGATGACATCGTATGTCTCGGCCAGCCGCTCGAAATGGGAACGGACGCGATCGCCGACCCGGGTCGCCTGCTCAAGCAGGTTCTCTTCATCCAGGCTGCGTATGACTTCGATGGCGGCGCGGCAGGCCAGTGGATTGCCGGCGTAGGTTCCGCCGATGGCGCTTCCAATGGGGGCGTCCATGATCTCCGCCTTCCCGACCACACCGGAGAGCGGAAGCCCCGAGCCCAACGACTTGGCGACGCAGATCAGATCCGGCTGAACGTCGAAATGTTCGAATGCGAAGAACTTGCCTGTGCGGCCGATGCCGGACTGCACCTCATCGAACACGAGGACGAATCCGTACTTGTCCGCAAGCGAGCGAAGCGCGGGGAGGAACCAGGTTGGAGGCACAAGGAAGCCGCCCTCTCCGACCACCGGCTCGATCACCATGGCCGCGACCTCGGAGGGATCGACGAGCGAGAGGAGGGCGTGCTCGATATCCTCGGCGGTGACGGACTTGCGATACTCGTACGGATACGGGAGGCGATAGACATCCGGGGCGAACGGGCCGAACCCGTACTTATAGGGTTTCGCCTTGTGGGTCATGGTCATGGCCAGCAGCGTGCGTCCGTGGAAGGCGTTCTCGAACACGAGGACGGCCTTTCGCTTGGTGTAGGCGCGCGCGATCTTCACGGCATTTTCAACCGATTCCGCGCCGCTGTTGAAGAAGGCGGCCTTCTTGGGGCCATCGATCGCGGTGTGCTCACACAGCACCTCCGCCAGCTTGATAAAGGGAGCATAGGGAACGGCCGTGAAATCCGTATGCAGATAGCCGTCAATCTGATCCTTCAACGCCTCGACCACGCGAGCGTGGCGCTGGCCGACGGCAAGGCAGCCCCATCCGCCTGAGAAATCGAGAAAGCGATTGCCATCGAGATCCTCAATGATGGCGCCTTCGGAACGCTTCACGATGAAGGGCGCATAGGTCTCAAGCGGGGCGGCCACGTACTTGGCCTTCGTGTCAAAGACGGCGGCGGACTGTGGCCCCGGAAGCTCGGTCTGGATACGGGTAAAGCGACGTTCGATCATCTTTCCTCCTCAGGTCGTCATCGACGTGCCGGCATGGTAGCGGATCGGGATGACGGTGGCAACGGGCAACTATGCCATGGGCTAGTTGCCTTGAGAATGGCTCCGACGAGGAGCCATTCTCTGGAGTGAACTGTATCTTGGGTAGAGACGCAAACGTCCGAAGGCGAATAGAAGCTAAGGGTCTATATGACGGGGCCGCTACGAGGACATCTATTTAGAGATCGTCCTCGGGCCTGGATGAGTATGATTACGGGCACTGGACTGCTCATATCAGCACAGATGGGGCAGGTCGGAGTTTGGCGTGAACACGCCAAACTCCGGCGATGAATGACGGCTTTTTGAAGGGGCCGGCGACTATGTATGCCAGAGACCAGTTGCGACGAGAGCATCAATCCTTGGACTGCTCTCGTGGGAACATGCCATGGGCTAGTTGCCTTGAGAAAGGCTCCGATGAGGAGCCATTCTCTGGAGTGAACTGTATCTTGGGTAGAGACGCAAACGTCCGAAGGTGAATAGAAGCTAAGGGTCCATATGACGGAGCTGCTACGAGGACATCAATTCTCAGATTGTCCTCGTGTTCGGGTACACGCAGGTAAGTTGCGACGAGAGCATCAATTCTCGGATCGCTCTCGTGTGTGTGGCACGCTATGAGCTAGTTTCTTGCAAGCGCATCAGTCCTTAGTCTGCGCTTGGTGCAAGTACTCTGGCCATTCGTATTGGGAACTTGGAACTCACAACTCGAAACTGACAGCTTGGAACTCGGAACTCACAACTCGGAACTTGGTACTAATCCACGACGTAGATGCGTCCCGGAGGGATGAGGGTGACCTTGAAATCCAACCCATCGTAGTGTCCGCTTGCCGCAGACAGTTTCTTCAATTGGGCCTTGTAGCGACTGGAGATGTGGACGCAGTACAATTCCTTCTTGACGCGGGCATCTCGCGCGCAGGCGATCGCTTCAGCCAAGGTGGCGTGCTTGTACTCCTTCCGGTCGCTTTCGTCGAGAAAGGTCGTGTCGTGACAGAGAACTTCGGTATCGGCGACATACGCGGGTTTGATGCCCACGGAATCCCCTCCGTACGAGAACAGCTTCTGGTGATAGCTTTCGGACACGGCATCACGCCCGTCGGTTCGAACCTTTTGCACGATCTCCTCTTGGGATAGACCCGACAACTCCGGACGCAGACGGTGTCGGACCTCGACGACGTTGTATCCGAGCGAGACCTCGTTGTGCACATGCACGGTCGGGAAGGCTTCGACGTATCGCGGCATCTGGCCGGACAGCAACTCGATGCGGTCCCCCGGCTCGACGGGGACCCATTCCAATTGATAATCGAGCCTGCGATTGGTTCGGGAGATGAACTTCATCATCTCAGAAATCAGGTAATTGTCCTTGGGATAATAGATGGAGAGTTGCTTCTCTTTGTCGCCCATCGCGTTGTTGCGGATATTCACAAGACCGATCAGCCCGCTGATGTGGTCGGCATGGCCGTGCGACAAGAAGATGCGTCGAATGGCAAACGCCTTGTTCCCGAGAATGGAGCTGGCGCCTTCGCCGGCATCGAAAAGGATTCGATCGGCGCTGTAGTAAATCCAGGTCGAGTAAAGCGCTTTGGAGTACATCAACAATCGCATGTGGTTATCCTCGTTTCCGGTACAATCAGGCCTTTGTCGGGGACCGCCGTACAGGCGGCCATTATACCCGGCGCACGACCCGTGGAAAACCAGATGGGAACCGGAATGTAATGTGTATCATTGTTGATCTCCGGTTCCGTATCCTAGAATTCCATACGGAACGGAGGCACCGGATGATAGACCTGCGACTCATTCGAGAGCAGCGCGCAGACCTTGAAGCGCGCTTGAAGACGCGTGATGCGTCCATTGACCTTTCGAGCATCATCGAGCGCGACGAACGTCGGCGCGAGTTGATTGCTCAGGTGGAGACCTTGAAATCAGAGCGGAATCAGGGCTCTCAAGAGGTTGGCCGCCGCAAGCGCGACGGCGAGGATGCGTCCGAGTTGCTCGCGCAGCTGGCCGAGTTGTCGGATCGTGTGACCGCGCTCGACGCCGAGCTCCGCGAGGCGCAGCAGGAGATCGACGACGCGTTGGCTCTGCTGCCCAATGTTCCTCACCCATCGGTTCCTGCCGGAAAGAAGGATGATTACGTCGTTCTCAAGACTGTTGGTGAGAGGCCGGACGCCTCGTTCCCGATTCGCCATCATCTTGAGCTGGCGGAAGAGAAGGGCATCCTCGATTTCCGGCGCGCCGCCGAGTTGGCGGGATCGCGCTTCCCGATGTACCTCGGGAATGCGGCGCGTCTGGAAATGGCGCTAATCCAATTCATGTTCTTCAGGCATGCGAATCGAGGTTATGAGCCGGTGTTGCCTCCGTTCCTGGCCAACTCCAAGAGCTTCTATGTCTCGTCTCAATTGCCGAAATTCGAGGACGATATCTATCACTGCGATCGCGATGATCTCTATCTCAACCCGACGGCCGAGAGCCTGTTGGTGAATCTGCACCGAGATGAGATCCTTGACGCCGACGACTTACCGAAGCAATACGTCGCCTATACCCCGTGCTTCCGCCGTGAAGCGGGCGGGTACGGGGAAGAAGAACGCGGGCTCATCCGCGTGCACCAGTTCAACAAGGTCGAGATGTTCAAGTTCACGACGCCCGACTCCTCGTATCCCGAGCTTGAGGCGTTGATCGCCGATGCCGAAGGCGTGCTCGAGGCGCTGGGGCTTCACTATCGCGTGGTGTTGCTAACGACCGAGGACATGGCGCAGCAAGCGTCCAAGACCGTCGATTTGGAAGTCTATCTTCCGGGGCAAGGCCGCTATTACGAAGTGTCGTCTTGCAGCAATTGCGAAGCCTTCCAGGCGAGGCGGGGCAATATCCGCTATCGTCCGGCGCCGAAAGAAAAGCCGCTGTACGTTCACACGCTCAACGGCTCCGGTTTGGCGACCTCTCGCCTCATGGCCGCCATCTTGGAGAACAACCAGAACAAAGATGGTTCGGTGCGTGTCCCCGAGGTTCTACGTCCCTGGGTGGGGGTTGAGACGATATGACGAGCCCGCTTGTCGTTTCCGAGGGATTGTCCAAGACGTTTCGGTCACGAAAAGGGCTGGTTCATGCGGCCACGGACGTGTCCTTTACCTGCCATGCGGGTGAGATTTTCGGGTTGCTCGGTCCCAATGGAGCGGGGAAGACGACGACGCTCCGCATGTTGTCCACGATTCTCACGCCAACCTCCGGACGGGCGTCCGTGGCGGGCTTCGACGTGGCGACACAACCGGAATCGGTGCGCGAGAACATCGGATTCCTGGCCACCGAGACCGGGCTCTACGATCGGTTCACCGCGCGCGAAACGATTCGCTTCTTCGGCAGGATCAATGATTTGCCCGATGGCCAGATCAACACACGCACGGACGAGATTTTCGATGCGCTGGATATGATGAGCCTCGCGGATCGTCGGGTGGGAACGTTTTCGACCGGCGAAAAGCAGAAGCTGTCGCTTGCGCGCAGCATCCTGCACGATCCGCCGGTCTTGATCCTGGACGAACCGACCTTCGGTTTGGATGTCATGTCCGCACGTACGGTCGTTCGAACCATCGAGCTGTTTCGGCAGCAGGGACGAACCATCCTGCTTTCAACGCACATCATGCGGATCGCGGAGAAGCTCTGCGATCGCATTGGAATACTGTTCAAGGGACGGCTTCACGCCATCGGCTCGGTTGACGAACTCCGGGCGCAATTCGGCGGCGAAGATTTGGAAGAGGCGTTCTTCTCCGCAGTTGGGAGCGGCGCGCCGGCGAACGAGGAATTCAGGCGGTCGAATCCTCCGGTTCGATCGTAAGCGGAATGGATTGGTAAGGAGGAACTATGGGCAGGAAGGTCGCAAGTGCTGCTGCGGCGACACTCGCCGTCGTGCTGTCGGTCGTCCTGGTGGGGGGGCAAGTCGGAAGTGGCGGGTTCCTTTGGTGGGGGAACCACGAACCGATCTACATCTATGGGAACGATGCGTTCACTGTGGAAAACGGTGTTTTTTCAGGCAGCGGAACGCCGGAGGATCCGTACATCATCGAGGGATGGCGTATCGATCATCCAGACGCAGACTATGGCATCTACATCGATCATACGACGGCACATTTCATCATCCGCGACTGTGTGATTGAGGGAACGACCCAAGCCGGCATCTACTTCAATACCGTGGAAAATGGATGCATCAAGGACACCCAGATCGGGTTGTCGGATACCGCCGTCTATCTTCTCAGTTCCAAGAACAACGTGTTGCAACGCAATGTCATCGCCGAGTGCAAAGTCGGCGTTGTCATGGGCGCGTACTCTCGCGAGAACATCGTGACCGGCAACACCTTCTTGGATAACGGTTTGAATGGACACGATCCACATCGGCGCAATGCGTGGACGCTGGATTGCGTGGGCAACTATTGGTCGGACTACGTCGGATACGATGGCAATGGCGATGGCATCGGCGATATTCCCTACTACGCGCTCAACGATAAGTATCCCCTCATGTCTCCGCCCGTGGAATGGACGCGCGTTGCTCCGGCGGGATTGACCTATGCCGGAAACCACGTCGCCCCTGACGGCTCGCTCGTCGTGTCCTCGGAAACGCCGATTACACTGTCCGCGATGGATCCCGGCAGCGGCCTCGCCGAGATTCGATATTCGATTGATGGCGGCCCGTGGACCGTTTACACGGCGCCGATCACCCTCGTGGGCGAAGATGGCCCCCAGAAGCTGACCTACTACGGGATCGACCAGTTGGGCAATGCGGAGATGCAGCGAACCGTCTCGTTCATGTTGGATAACCACCCGCCCATCACCGAGATCGAGGTGGGAGAGCCCAAGTACGAAGATTCTCGTGGCATCTGGGTGACCTCCAAGTCGGAGATCACACTGACGCTTGCTCAAGCGTCAACCTACGGGACTACGCAGACCTTCTATCGCATCGACGGCCGCGGTTGGCAGCGATACAACCGCCCATTCACGATTTATGGAGAGGATGGACCACACCAGATTAGCTACTACAGCATGAATGCTTCTGGCGTGGTCGAAGATCTCAAGACGATCATTTTGATCAAGGATGACGCGCCTCCCAGCACTCGGGGGGCGCAGTCCTCCGCTTCTTCGAACACCGCGGCACCGTCGAACGCCAACAGCGTGCAGGTGCAGGTGGGGGCGCCAACGATGGAAGAAACGCAAACTCCACCGGTGGTGACGCAACCGGAGCCTGAGGTTGAAGGCCCGGTGTCAGACGTTGCCCAGCCTGAAGGGGTCGAGACGCCGCCCGTGATGGACGAACCGGCGCCAGAGCCGGACGTCGTCGAGCCTGAAGAAGCCGCCCCCGTGCAAACCGAATCCGAGCTTCCAATGCAGCCCGCACCGGAAAGTTCCGTGCAAAGTCCCTCTGAAACCACGTAATATCGATAAGACGATGTGGAAAAATGTGCGCCTGCTCTTCTCGAAAGAACTGCTGGGTGCGGTGAGAGATCGCCGCACCTTAATTCTCACGGTCTTTTTCCCGTTGATCTTCTATCCCCTCATCCTCTCGGTGATGGGACAGTTCAATGAGGCCGAGCGCATTCGTTTGGAAACCCTGACCCCGGCCGTTTTGCTTGTGGATCGTTCGGACGATGCGATCTTTCGTGACGAGCTGAATGCGTCCGATGCCTTCTTCTGGATTCAAGAGGAATCGGTGGACTCTGGATTGGTGGCACTGAAGGATGACAACGGCAACCTCCTCATGGTCGTGACCAAGGAATCCGGGGGAGAAGGAATCGGGCTCGATGTGACCCTCTACTACGACCAATCCGATCAATTTGCTTATGCCGCCGCCGAGCAGGTTCGCGGTTTTTTGGAGTCCTATCTGAAGCGTGTCGTCAACGATAAGCTCATCCAGCTGGGGATGCTTGAAGAGGTACAGGCTGCGACGCCGCCACTGTCGATTGACACCATTGACGTTGCGACAGGTGAGTCCATCGGCCGCATGATTCTGAGCCGGCTGCTGCCCTATTTCATGGTGTTGGCCATCCTCACCGGAGCGATGGGTCTTGGGGCCGAAATAACGGCTGGAGAGAAGGAGCGCAGCACGATTGCGACGTTGCTCGTTTCACAGCTCTCGCGAACGGAGATTGTCGTCGGCAAGTTCCTAACCGTGCTCACGGCATCACTGATGTCATCGCTGCTGTCTGCTGTGGGATTGCTGATCGGCGTTCGATTCTTCGGCGGAGGATTGTCACCGGTCGGAGCCTCCGGCGCTGTCTTCAATCTCGATCTTCCCGCCTTCGGGTGGATGCTCGTTGTCCTCGTTCCCCTCGCCGTCATTCTCGCGGCCCTCGTGATCATTGTCGGTTCCTATGCACGCAGCCAAAAGGAAGCGAGCACCTTCCTGCTGCCGATCTATATGGTGATTGTATTGGTCGGCATGGTCTCCATGACAGGCTCCGTAACCTTCGAAGGCGCACGCTTCCTGATTCCCGTCGCCAATGCCCTGTACGCCCTGCAAGACATCATTCTTGGGGATGCATCGTTCCAGAATCTCTTCTATACCCTGATCGCAAACGTCATCTCCGGTGCCGCGCTGATTGCGGCTGCGGTGCAACTCTTCAAACGCGAAGCCGTGCTATTCAGAAGCTAGCAACAGGCGGCTCATCCGACCCTTCGAGGGAGCTGCTACGAGAGCATCACTCCTCGGATCGCTCTCGGTTTGGATGGCGCGAGTACCGTGCAACGAACAGCGTGTGATTAGCCATGGGCCACGAGTGACGACGATCATCGTTTCGAGCAGACTCGCAGTGATATGGAATGAGTGGACACGAAATCTCGAGTTCGATCAGCATATCTTATCCTTGGTCAACGCATGAGAAATCTGTAGGGTTGTCATGCAGCCATACAGCACCCGCCTCGGTCAGACACCGGGGCTCTTGAATTGGGTGTCGAGATTGAATCGCCGAATCCTTGCCTTTCCCGACCCTGAATCCTAGGCTGCTTAGAGAGTCATTGTGACTTCAGGATGGTCGCGGAGGACGGCAAGTTAGCTTGCCATCCGAGTTTTACAGTTCAGGAGGTGTTCCCTGTATGGGACGTCGCAAAGCGAGAGGCATGGTTCGCATCGGAATCGCAGTTGTTTTGGCAATGAGTGTTGGAATGATGGCCTTTGCCGCCACAGAAGGGGAGCTTGTCGTTGTCCAGGGCGCAGAGCCAACGGGGCTTGATCCGGCCGTTCATCGAGAGAACCCCACCTACAACGTGACGATGAACATCTTCGATTCGCTGCTGCAGCGAAACGCGGATGGATCGATTACCCCCGCCTTGGCGGAATCCTTTGAGGCGCTTGAGGACGAGAACGCCTGGATCTTCCACCTACGCGCTGGCGTGACGTTCCACAATGGCGAGCCGCTGACGGCGGATGCCGTTGTCGCCACGGTGGATCGAATCATGGATCCGGCGCTCAATTCGACCCGCGCCACGGACCTGGGTTGGATTGAGACGGTTGAAGTCATCGACGAACTGACGGTCAAGATCATCGCCAACAAGACGTTTGCGCTGGCTGAACATTACTTCAGCGAGCTCCAGATCATCCCGCCGCTTCATGTCGCCGAGGTAGGAACGGCCTTCGACGCCGCTCCGGTGGGCACGGGACCGTTTAGGTTCGTGCGCTGGGACCGCGGCAATCAGGTCGTCCTTGAGCGAAACGACGACTATTGGCAGGGGCCGGCGGATGTCGAAACCCTCATCTTCCGTTTCATCACATCACCGGCAAGCCGCGTGACGACCTTGCTTGGAGGCGACGCTGACTTGATCGCCGATCCGCCGCTGACAGCGATGGATCAGATCGAAAACAACGCCGCCACGAGCCTTGGAATTGCAACGGGCACGCGCGTGATGTTTGTCGGACTTGACACCAAGCAGGAGTCGCCGCTTCAAGATGAGCGCGTTCGTCAGGCACTGAACTACGCCATCGACAAACAGGCGATCATCGAGAACCTCCTCTACGGCTTGGCCGAAGAGACGGTGGCGATGACGACATCGACGGATTTGGGGTTCAACCCCGATCTTTCCCCCTATCCCTACGATCCGGACAAGGCGCGCCAGCTGCTCGCCGATGCCGGGTATCCCAATGGATTTGAGATCTCGATGGATGCGCTCAACGGGCGCTACATCAATGACAAGGAAGTGGCGCAAGCCATTGCCGGCTTCCTCAGCGAAGTCGGAATTACGGTCAACATCAATATCTTGGAATTCGGGGCCTTCAATGCCGCCATCTTCAGCCAAACATCGTCGCCGATGTACTTCGTTGGCTGGGGCAACGCGCCATTTGATGCCTCGTATGTCTATGATTTCATTGTTCGGTCGGACGGGTTGCTTTCCACGATCGACGATCCGGTCATCGATGCCTTGATCAATGCCGGAAACTCAACGATCAACCAAGCCGATCGTATTGCCATTTATCACACCGCTGCCGAACTCATCAACGACGCAGCTCCGGTGATCTTCCTGTACAAGCAGCCGGTACTCTATGGCTTTAGCTCACGCCTGACGTGGACGCCACGTTCGGATGAGTTCCTGTGGATGTACGACGCTGTCCTAGATTAGTTCACAGTTGGCCCGCGGCGAGGGTTGCCGCGGGCTTTTTTTCTCGACGACCCGGAGTGGCTGATCCGCACTAGGCTTCACACGATTGAGGGAGGACACGAATCATGTCGACGCAACCGTCAACCCATCTCACCAATGAGGAACGGCATACGCTAGGGCGCGTGGCGCTTGGGAAGGAATCGCCGGATCTGATCGTCCGTGGCGGCCACGTCGTCAACGTGTTCACCAGGGATGTGCGTCGCAATGACATCTGGATCTGGCGGAACTGGATCGCTCGGATGACGACCGATGCGTGTTCATTCGACGTTCCCATGGTTGATGCGTCGGATAAGGTCCTTATTCCTGGGATGATCGACGGGCATATTCACGTGGAAAGCAGCCTGCTCGATCCGATCGGATACGCGAAGCTCGCGCTGCAATGCGGCGTCACCTCCATTGTCACGGACTACCATGAGGTGGGCGTGATTTCGGGAGCTCCCGGCCTTCAGGCCATGATGGATGCGTCCGTCCACTCGCCGATGAAGACCTTCTTCATGATCCCGATGCGCCTTCCCTTCCTTCCCGAGATTCAGCGCACCCTGAGTACGATGTCCCCGGACGAAGCGGAAACGTTTCTATCGAACCTTCAAACCGTCGGGCTTTCCGAAGTCATCGGCGAGACGATCCTTGAGATGCTCGACTCAGGAACCCCGGACGATCTTCGGCTGATCACCGAGGCGGTTCGGCGCGGCCAGCATCCCGAGGGACACCTTTTCTACAACCGGGGCGAAGGTCTCGACGCGTGCATTGCCGTAGGCATTGGATCGGACCACGAGTTGAGACAGCCCGACGAAGTGGAAGAGAAGATCCGCAAGGGCGTGTTCGTCATGCTGCGGAGCGGGACGTTGGCCACCGAAGTGGAAACACTCGTGGGCACGGTCGCTGAGCGAGCGTTGCCCACCGAACGCGTGGGCATGGTGACCGACGACATCATGGCCAGCGATATGACTCCGGATCGATACATGCTGTACAAGGTTCGCGCGGCCGTTGACCGCGGGATATCTCCGATCGATGCCATTCGTATGGTCACCTACAACGTCGCCGCTCATTACCGCATCGATGATCTCGTAGGCTCTCTGAAGCCGGGATCGTGTGCCGATATCGTCCTTCTCGATTCTCTCGAGTCGCTGAAATTGGACAGCGTCATCTGTTCCGGACGCGTAATTGATGAGACCTTCCTATCCGAACCCAGCGCGGTTGTCTATCCGGAGGCGCTCTTGCATACGATCGAACGGGACCCGATTCGCCTTCCGGACCTTGTCGAACGCCTTCGCGTGCCGGACACGGCGACGGTGACGGTGACGGTGAAGGCCATTGCATTGAACGAAAGCAATCGATTCACCGAGCTTGTGGAATGCGATGTCCCCGTTCAAGAAGGCCGGCCCCTCGTTGAAGAGACAGAGGATCTCTGCTATCTCGTGTGCGCCAATCGCCGCCACAATGACGCGATTGGAGTGGGCTTCCTCAAGGGGTATGGCTTGCGGGATGGCGCGTTGGCCGTGAGCATGGCCCACGATCATCACAACGTGGTGGCCCTCGGCCGGACATTGGATGATCTGCTTTTGGCCGCCAACCGCGTGATCGAAACGCAGGGCGGCTTGGTGTACGCACGGGCGGGGACGATCGATTGCGAGGTGCCTCTGCCGCTCGCGGGATTGATGGCGACGGCCCCATTTACCGATACCGTCGCTGGATTGGATCGACTGCATACGGCCCTACGCGATGGAGGCGCACGATGGCGCTCTCCGGTCTTCTTCGTCTTCTGGCTCGGTATGGAGGTGGCCCCACGCTATCGCATTACGGATGAAG
>JANQGM010000024.1 GCA_028277345.1 Candidatus Bipolaricaulota bacterium
TCGCTACGGCCGGATAGGCGAGGAAAAAGCCAATGAGTAGAAGCGCAGGCCCGACGAATATCCACGGCTGCCAGCGCCGAGTATGAATCATACCAGCACACCCCCCAGAGAGAGGCAAGCCGAGGCACGGGGCCTCGGCTTGCAGTCGTGACTAGTAAGCGTCGACGGCAGCAGCTTCAATCGCTTGAAGCACCGTGTCGAGGCTAATGCCGCTGATGTAGTCGAGTACGCCGCTCCAGAAGGCGCCGGCTCCGATTTCGCCCGGCATCAGGTCAGAACCGTCGAAACGCGATACCGTCGCATTCAACAGCATTTCCTGAGCTTGGCGCGTAATGGGGTTCTCGAAGCTGGCCGGATCGGCATTGACGTAAGCCGAGAGCTCGCCCAATTCGGCACTCCAGATGTTGGACGCCGTTTCCGAGGTCAGGAACTGCGCAAAAGCAATAACCTCGGGCCGATTGTTGAAAACGGTGACGACATCGCCGGAAACGAGCAACGGAATCGATCCATCGGGCGTCGCCTGAGGTGTAATCGTCGGCAACGGGAAGATGGCGTAATCCTCGCCTGCGACCAGGCCTTCAATGTGGTCATTGAAGAATCCCTGAATGAAGGTCGCCTGGTGGTGCATGTACGCGGCTGGCGGATCCAGGAACAGCGGATCTGCCGCGTCTCCGAAGTTGGTCGTCAATGCACCGATGCGTCCGCCGAGGACGTAGCCGTCATCGAACATCTTGCCGAAGGTCTCGAATGCGAGCTTGATGCGCGCATCCGTCCACGGAATCTCGTGATTGACCCATTTGTCGTAGACATCGGCGCCGGCGGTGCGGAGGACGATATCTTCAATCCAGTCGGTGCCCGGCCAACCACTGGCGGCACCGGACTCGATGCCGATGGACCATGGGGCGCCGCCGTCGGCCAGGATCTTCTCGCTGAGTGCTTGCAGCTCAAACCAGGTGTTCGGTACCTCGTACCCCTTGGCAGCGAACTCCTTGGGGTTGTACCAGACCAGGCTCTTGACGTTGGGGAAGATGAACAGGCCGTACAAACCGTCCTTGTATTCACCGATCGGAACCAGGGCCGGATTGATGTCCGACGTGTCGACGAGGCCGGTGAGGTCAACGATCTCTCCAGCGTCCGCCCACTGTCGCATCGTTCCCACCCACGGATGGGGGGTGAGATCCGGCGGATTGCCGGCAGCCAACCGCGTGGCGAGAACGGCAGGCCGATCTCGTCCGACGATCTCGATGACCACATCGATATCCGGGTTCTCTGCTTCAAATGCTTCGACGATTTTCTCGAAAGCCGGGGCTTGTTCGCCCGGCCAGCCGTGCATCACATTGACCACTTTTGTCTGTGCAAGGCCCGCAAGTCCCACGAGGGCGAGCACGGACAGTACGACTAGTACCTTACGCATGATCTGCCTCCTTGTTGCGTGGTAATGTTTTCCGAATCCTCCATTCCCATTTGCTGGCGAACTTTCTCGGTGAACCACCTCCCGCTATTGGTGTGCCTATGAGGGAAAGGGGCCGGGGCCTGGCGAGCCAGGCGTGTGCGCTTCCCATTGCGAGTTTCCGATGTTGCATCCCGGCGCCTTCCTGAGTTACTCAACCTGCTTTCGACCGATTGCTCGACGAACCGAGTACTCGGAGTCGACGATCCAATCGGCTGATGTCTTTTGCGTCTTGATGAGTTGATGCTCGATGTCGAGAACGCGTTCGATAAACGGATCCGGTGCTTCGCGAGCGCGACGTTTTCGTGCCTCTTTGGTCTGCGTGTATGTTCGATCGATGAAAATCCGATGCGAGAGGTGACGAAGCCGAGACACATAGGTTCCTTCGATGAGGAGAATGCGGGCTCCCGGCCTGGCCACGGACTCGGTTGCAATGCGATTCTCGGCATAGATGACGAGGGGTTTGACGATGGGGGCGCCCTCAAGCAGTGACGCGATGTTCTCATCCAATCGATCAAGATCGACTTCCTGAGGACCAACCCAGTGGATGTCATCGCGCCGGCGCGCGTCGTTCGTGTGCGGCGGATAATGGAAGTAATCGTCCTGCTGCAGAATGATGGAATCGATGTCTTGCTCCGACAAGGCATCGGATAAGGCTTGCGCAAGTTCGGACTTCCCACTGCCCGATTCGCCGCTGATTCCGATGGCGAGAGGCGCCTTGTCGGCGAGGAGGAGAGGGACGATGTCGTCAGCCAGCTGCCGCGCGGCGGCACGGTGATGAGCATCGATGACGAGAATATCACCGCGCATTCGACTCACCTCCGGCGGCTTTGAATCCGAAGGCATCGCGGAATCGCTTCGCGATGACGCTCCAGTCATAAGATTGGACGATCTTCTGATGAGCCCGTTGACCGAACGCGTGCCGTAGATCGGCGTCGATCAGCAGGGATTCGACAAAGTCTGCGAAGGTCTCGACATCCTGAGGATCGCCAAGGAATCCATCGACACCGTGTTCGATGACTTTCGCAGGACCGCCGTTGTTCGTGGCCACGACGGGAACGCCCGAAGCCATCGCCTCCAGCATGACGATGCCAAACGGCTCGTATCGTGACGGCAGCACGAAGATGTCCGATGCGCCGTAGTACAACGGGAGCTGTTCTTCCGGAAGAACGGGCAGCCAGATCACGCGGTCTTGCAGCTGATGTCGCTCGAGGATGTCGGCGAGCTTTGCCTGCTCTTCAGTTTCTTGTGGGCTTCCGTCGCCCGCGCTGAGGACGAACGACCAAGCTGGGAGGTCGCTCTTCCGGCAAAGAGCGCCCGCGGCTTCGAGATAAAGATCGAGTCCCTTTCGCTCGTCGAGCCGTCCCAGCGCAAAGACCGTGAGCCGTTTCGGAAGCCCGAGCTGTTCTTGTAGAGACGCCTTGCTCGAACAGGGACGGAAAACCGACGTATCGACGCCGGGAGGGATGACCACAATTTGCTCCTCGGCGACGTGATACAGCTCGACGATCTGAGTCTTCTCGATGTCTGTCAGTGCGAAGACCTGATCGCATCCGCGATAGACGGACTCTTCGATACTCAACCGGTCGGCGTACTGGTACTTTGCTTCGTCAGGAAGCGAGCGTTGTTTGACCTTGCCCAAAGAGTGTGTGGAGTGAAACCACGGTTGCGACGTGTGAAGGCCTTCGGCGACGAATCCCCCGTCCCAGTAATGGGAATGCAGAACCTCGGCTCCGTCGATCGACTCGCCGACACGGGCGGTAAACTCCGGCAGATGCTGGAGAAGGTCTTCCTTCGGTATGAATCCGTTAGGTCCGCATGGGATCCGAACGACCGAGGCATGGGGTGCGAAGGGTTCGATTGGTGGTTTGCCTTCGTGACGGTCTCGCGTGAAAACACGGACCTGCACACCCTCTGCGGACAGATGCTTGGCCAGTTCGCGGATGTAGACACACTGCCCTCCGATATCCGGTTCACCAATTCGGCCGAGAGGATCTCCATGAGGAGAGAGCATGACGACACGCGCGTTAGGCAACAATGACCTCCATTTCCGGTCGTGCTTCCTGTAGCTGGGCGAGTTGCTCGGGCTCAGCGGCGTGATCCGTAATCAGGAGGTCGATTCGGTCAAGTGGGGCGATGCGAGTTAGGCTGGTGACGCCAAGTTTCGAGGCATCAGCGAGGACAATGATTTCATTGGCACACTCGATCATCTTCTGTTTGATGCCCACCTCGGTGCAGTTGTTCACAGAGACACCATTCGCCGAAATCCCGTTGACGCCGAGCAGAACCCTGTCGAAGTGATAGTCATCGAGATGGCAGGCGGCTAGCTTGCCGACGTAGCAAAGCGAAGGCCGATACAGGAGGCCTCCGATCTGAATGAGATCGACGTTGGGGGCTTCCACGAGCTTATTGGCGGAGTAAATTGAGTTGACGGCGATCGTAATTTGTCTCTGCATCAAATGATCGGCCACATACAGGGTCGTACTGCCGGCATCCAGAAGAATCCAATCTCCGTCCTGAATCCGATGGGCGGCTGTCTTGGCGATGGCCTGCTTGGCTTCGCGATTAACGCTGGAACGTTCTTGAAAGGCGGGCGTATAGCGATCGATCGGATTGGCCACAGCTCCTCCGCGGTTTCGGCGCAGCATGCCCTGCTGCTCCAACGCCTCGAGATCGGAGCGAATGGTGACGTGAGAAACGCCAAATTGATGGCTTAGATCAACTACCGTCGCTGCTCCACGTTCTAGGACGGCTTCCGCGATCAGATGGCGCCTTTCATCAATTAGCACGTAACTTACACTCACTTTCGAATATTTCCATTATTCTTGCGCAAACTTTCGAAAATGTCAACTCGTCGCTGAGGCTGGGTCGCGTAGGTCGTGGTTAAGAGGTCCTGATGATGCGGGACGTCGCTAATTCCGTGTGGCAACGCCACTTGCTCTCCAAGCAGTTGTCGTGTTACCGCCAGAGCGGCTTTCTCTGCGCCGCTGCTTCCACGTGCGAGAGCGGGAGCAATCTCCGCGAGTCCGATGTATTCTCCCTGAAGCCGCATCTGAAGCTTCTCTTGACATAACCTTCGAAGCGCTGGCTCGTCAGATCCCATGCAATCGGCGTGCAATACGATTCGATCGGGATCGATGAGCGGAATCGCATGAATGAGAGATTCGACAAGACGATCTGCGATTTTATGAAGGCGTTTTTCCTGGCTGAACTTCTGCAGTTCTTCTTCCTCAACAACCGCGCGATAGAGCGCCCCTCCGTTTCCATGCCCTCCTGCATAGATCAGACCACGCATACACACGGCAGCACCGATTCGTAATTCGCCGGCCAAACCAGGACGTACGGCGGCGAATAGCGTAATGGCCCCATGCCAACCGCGTTGTTCGACTTCAGCCAGTGCGATGAGTTGCACATCGTGTCGAATGAGTACGGGGATGGAAAGCTGTTCTGTAAGGAGCTCCCGCACGGGGACAGATTCCCACTGCGGAAGATTGCGACCGACAAACGAAACGCCTTGTGGAGTAAGAAATCCAGGGAGTCCGATACCTAGACCTTGGACGTGGTTGAGATCCAGATCATGTTCGTTCATCCAGATGACGATCTCTTGAGCCAATTGGGATAGAACATGATGAGGCCGATTCAGATTCTCACGCAGCTCGAAGGAACGCGATTGAACGCAATCTCCGACAGCATTGCAGAGCACAAGATTGACTTCAGGAAGCTCGAAATCCATACCAAGGGTCGTCCACGCATGGGGGACCACTCGAAAGATTTGCGCTGGGCGGCCGCGCCGTGGAGGGGGAGAGGATTCGGAGTGAATGAGATCCAGATCAGCCAGCTTCCGCAAGGCGCGCTCTACCGTAGGTCTCGACAGTCCGAGTTGGTGGCACAGCTCTCTTCGCTGTAAGCCGCGCCAATTCCAAAGCGCAGCCAGGATCGCGCTTTCCGTATGTGTAAGGAATTTTGCAAAATACATTACAATTCCACAATAGATCAGACCTTGTGGTTTTGTCAAGAATCATGTGAAGTCGAAGGAGGATTAACGAATCCGGTGGGAAATTGAATGATTTGGAGGAGTTGCGCAGGGGAGAACCGAACCCTGCATGAACTGCATTCCTTTTTCCCGATCGGCTCTGTATCCTGAGTACGCGATGTTCAAGGAAGGTAGGAAGAGGAGGGTACGAGTGAGTCCAAATGCGCTGCAAGCAGTTGTCTTCGATCTTGATGGTGTCATCACGCGAACCGCGTCGCTTCATGCCGAGAGCTGGAAACGGATGTTTGACGGTGTCCTGAAGCAGCGAGCGAAGGAAGAGGGAACGCCGTTTCGGCCCTTCACGATCGACGAAGATTACCGCAGCTATGTGGACGGCCGGCCACGCATCGATGGCGTGTCCACGTTTCTCCGATCCCGTGGTATCGAGCTGCCGTTGGGGGAGGAAACGGATCCCCCAGGATTCGAAACGGCGTGGGCATTGGGCAACTTGAAGAATGAGGATTTTACCAAGCTGCTGCACGAACGAGGCGCCGATGTCATGGAAGGCACGGTTCAGTTCATCCATCAACTTATCGACGCGGGAGTGCGCATTGGCGTGGCATCCTCAAGCAAAAACTGCGAGTTGATTCTGAAGAGCGCTGGATTGGATTCGCTGTTCGAGGCACGCGTCGACGGTGTGGTGTCGAGTGAGTTGGGCCTACAGGGCAAGCCGCATCCCGACATCTTCCTGGAGGCGGCGCGACGGATGAATGTGGATCCAACGCAGACGGTGGTTGTCGAAGATGCGACATCGGGGGTCCAGGCCGGGCGTGCGGGCGGATTCGGATTGGTCATCGGCATCGGGCCCAGCGACACGCGTCTCGCGCTGCGCGAACATGGGGCCGACTGGATCGTGGAATCCTTTGACGCAGCCTCCTTGGAGCAGATCGTTGCGTGGTTTGAGCAGCGAGATCAACGGCGTCCGTCTGCGCTCGGCGCATGGGGGGCATTCGTTGAGGCGTTGAACGGACGGCGTCCGGCACTCTTCCTCGATTACGACGGCACATTGACTCCCATCGTATCCAAACCTGAACTCGCCGTTCTCGATGCGTCCTCTCGCGAGGCATTGCGCGTGATCGCTCAGCGGATTCCCACGGCGATCATTAGCGGCCGAGGTCGGCCGGATGTCGAGCAACGGGTGGGCATCCCCGAGCTCGCCTTTGCCGGCAGCCACGGATTCGACATCGTCGGCCCGAATGCAGGTTCCATTGACTACGAGATCGCGGATTGGATTGAGCCCCTCATGCACCGCGTGAGCGAGGAACTGAACGAACGACTCGGGGATATCGAAGGCTGCATTCTTGAGCCGAAGGGCTTCTCTGTCGCCGTTCACTACCGGCTTGTTGCCTCCGATGGCGTTCGCGCGGTCGAGGGGGTCGTGGATGATGTCGTCGCCTCGGATGATCGCTTGAAGAGAGCGGAGGGCAAGAAGGTGTTCGAGATCCGGCCTGCACTGGATTGGGACAAGGGAAAAGCGTTACGCGTTCTCCTCGATGCGTTGGGACTGAAGTCTCACGATGTGCTCCCCATCTACATTGGGGATGATGTCACGGACGAGGATGCCTTTTGGGCGATCAAGGACGATGGCATCGGCATCCTCGTCTCCCAGACCCCACGCGATACCCATGCGAGCTTCTGGCTTCAAGACACCTGGGAGGTTTTCGCGTTCCTAGACACCCTCAGGATTTGGGTGGAGGAGGCATCATGAGCGAGCTGTGGACGCTCGTCTATGAAGGGATCGATCCTGATCAGGAAGCGCTTCGGGAGGCGCTGTGTACCCTCGGCAACGGCTATTTTGCCACCCGAGGTGCCGCTGAAGAATCGAGCGCCGACAACGTGCATTACCCCGGCACGTACATCGCAGGTGGATACGATCGGTTGGTCAGCCGCGTCGGCGATCGGGATGTGGTCAACGAAGATCTCGTCAACTTCCCCAATTGGCTTCCCGTGAGTTTCCGAGTGGATGAGACGCCGTGGTTCGGGCTCAGAGACGACGAGATCGGCGATTATCGCCAGACCTTGGACCTGAGGCGAGGCATGCTCACACGTTCGTTTACAGTTCGTGGGATGTCTCAGGGGGGCATTCACATCAAGACCGAACGTTTCGTGAGCATGCGCGATTCGCACGTGGCCGCCATTCGCTGGACGATCGAGGCCGACCATCCGGTGGACCGCCTTCAGATCCGATCGCTTCTGGACGGGAATATCGAAAACTGGGGCGTCGCTCGATATCGCGACCTTCGTGGCGATCACACCCAGGTCATCGATATCGGAGCACCTCAAGACGATGTGATTCGGATCTGCTCCCGGACGAAACAAGCGCCGCTTGATGTCTCGATCTGCGCCCGCCATCGCCTCTTTCTTGATGGGGAGCTCTGTCGCGACCCAGGAGCCGCCTACGAAGGAAAGAACGCCATGGAATGGCTGAGTCCGCGCTTCTCGCTGGAACCCGGTCAAACGTTGTGCATCGAGAAAGTGGTCTCGCTTCATACCTCGCGGGACCCGGCGCTGGGCGATCTCGTACAAGACGGGTTGGAGGAATTGGCTCAGGTCCCCGGATTCGACGCGCTTCTGGCCCGGCATTGCCGTAGCTGGTCGCAGCTTTGGGATCAATTCGACCTTCAGATTGATGTCGATCCGTCTCTGGAGCTGGAACCGCATCCCATCCAGCTGATCCTGCGCCTGCATACCTTTCATCTTCTGCAAACATCCTCCCCGAACTCTCGTTCGCTCGACATCAGCGTGCCGGCCCGGGGATGGACGGGCGAATCCTACCGAGGGCATATCTTCTGGGATGAGGCGTACATTCTTCCCTTCTACATCGCGCGAGCGCCTGAAATCGCCCGATCTTTGCTCTTGTATCGCTATCGCCGATTGGATGAAGCCCGCAAGGCGGCGAAAGAGAATGGGCTTTCGGGCGCCATGTACCCGTGGCAGAGTGGCAGCAGCGGGCGTGAAGAGACGCAAGTCATTCACCTCAATCCGAAATCCGGGCGCTGGGATCCCGATCACAGTCATCTGCAGCGGCATGTCAACGCGGCCATCGCTTTGGATGTCTGGCGATACGTCCAGACGACGGGGGACCTTGCCTTCCTCGAAGAGTACGGCGCCGAAATGCTCATCGAGATTGCGCGGCTCTGGGCGAGCCTTTGCACCTGGAACGCATCGCGGGAGGCCTTTGAGATCCATGGTGTGATGGGGCCGGACGAGTTTCACGAGGCCTATCCGGAGGCTGCGGAAGGTGGCATACGAAACAACGCTTACACCAATATCCTTGCTGTCTGGTGCATGAAGCGCGCGCGGGATGCGCTGGCGCGTCTGCCTCTGCCCGCCGCCGAGCGATTGAAGCAGCGCCTGCACGTTTCGGACGACGAACTCGCTCATTGGGAGAAGATCGGCGCGGCCATCTACTTGCCTGTTATGTCCAATGGGCTGCTGGAGCAGTTCGAAGGGTACGAGTCGCTTGATGAATTGGATTGGGAACGGTATCGCAACGCGCACGAGCACATTGGGAGAATGGATCGAATTCTCAAGGCTGAGGGGGATTCGCCCGATGGCTACAAGCTGTCCAAGCAGGCGGACCTATGCATGCTCTTTTATTTCCTTGAAAAGGATGAGCTGAGCGACCTTCTGGCTGCGTCGGGGTACGATCTCCCTCCTGAACGAATCAAGGAGACCATTCTCTATTACCGCGACCGGACAAGCCATGGATCGACCTTGAGCCACCTTGTCTTTGGCGCCATTCTTGATCCATACGAGCCTACGTCTGCTTGGGAACACTACATCGTGGCATTGCGCAGCGATGTCGACGATATCCAAGGTGGAACGACGCCGGAAGGCATTCATACGGCCGTCATGGCCGGAACCGTGCGGCACGTCATCGAGCGGATGGCCGGTGTGTCGGCGCGAGATGGCGAGGTTTACGTTGACCCGGCGTTGCCGAACGGCATTCGTTACCTCTCGTTTCGTTATCGGGCGTTCGGGGCGTCGGTGTGCTTGCGCATCGACTCGAACACCGTTGAGCTCGATCGCCTAGAGGGTGGGACGGTGGCGATTCCCATGACCATCTTCGGACGGCGATTCGATGTAGAACCCGGGTGTAGGTTGGTTGTGGATCGAGCGGGTGAGTGCGGGCATTTCACACGTCGTGGCGGTTGAAAGCCACTACCCTGCGTGGATACTCTACGCAATTTCGGGAGGTAGACCATGGATGGCGTTGGGATAGAACGGTATGTGGGATTGATCGATGCGGAAATCATCGCGGCCATTCAACGCGCCGCGCGTTCCATCTACGGACTGCGCGTGCTGCACGTGAATTCAACCTTTCATGGCGGTGGCGTGGCCGGCATGCTGAACTCGTTGATCCCGCTGATGAACGATGTGGGCGTCAATGCCGACTGGAACCTCCTTTACGGCGATCCTGCCGTGTTCGCGGTGACCAAGAAGCTGCACAACGGCCTTCAGGGCGAAGACGTCGAGATCACGCAAGAGGAGATCGACGCCTATTTGTCGATCAATCAGACTTTTGCTCTCTACAGCCCCGTGATCCATCACGTGGTGATCGTTCACGATCCGCAACCGTTGCCGATGATCCGCTTCCGCCAGCGCGAAAACCCCTGGGTGTGGCGCTGTCATATCGATGTCTCCGCGCCGAACCCTCAGATCCTCAAGCTGGTGAGTCCGTTCATCCTTCGCTACGACGAAGCCGTGGTGTCGACCGAAGCCTACCAGCATCCGAGTTGGCCGATAGATACGAGCATCATTCCTCCGGCCATCGATCCGTTCTCTGAGATCAACCGAGAAATGACGGCTGACGAGATGGATCAGAAGCTGGCCGAATACGGATTGGATTGCTCAAAACCCGTGCTCGTTCAGGTATCGCGCTTCGACAAGTGGAAGGATCCCCTTGGCGTATTGGAGACCTATCAGCGGGTGAAACAGGACACGGATTGCCAGCTCGTGCTTCTGGGGAACATGGCCACCGATGACCCGGAGGGGCCGGAGATCTATGCACAAGTTGTTCAGAAGGCCAACGAGCTTGAAGACGTCACGCTCATCACTCAGACCGATCCCTTGTTGGTCAACGCCTTGCAGCGGTGTGCCGCCGTTGTGCTTCAGCTTTCGAAGCGAGAGGGATTTGGCCTGACGGTCTCCGAAGCGCTGTGGAAGGGCACCCCCGTTGTCGCGGGACAGGTCGGCGGGATTCCCCTTCAGATCGACGATGGGAAGACCGGGTTCTTGATTCAACCCGGAGATTACGATAGCGCCGCCGATCGCATTCTCAGATTGCTGAAGGATCCGGCGTTGCAAGAGGCGTGCGGGGTGGGAGGGCGAGAGCATGTCCGACGCAACTTCCTCGTACCTCGATTGCTCCTCGATTGGCTCAACGTGATCCGCGAGTTGGCCTAGCCATGGCCGGCTAGACCATCGCCTCCCAATCGGTGTGAAACGTGCCCTCCCGATCGGTGCGCTCATACGTGTGGGCGCCGAAGTAGTCGCGTTGGGCCTGGATCAGGTTCGAAGGTAAACGCGCCGTTCGATAGGCGTCAACGGCGTCCAATCCGGCACTGAGAACGGGCACCGGTATGCCTGCCCGTCGAGCGCGTCCCAGCGTGCGCCGCCAGCCCGAATGATGGGAACGCCAGGCTGAGCAACACGGCTCGGCCAGCCAAAGGAAATCAAGGCGTGGATGCTCTCGAAACGCGTCGGCAATGGGTTCTAGCAATTGGGCTCGGATGATGCAGCCCGCCATCCAAATGCGCGCGACCTCCGACAGGTTCAGGCCGAAACGCATCTGGTCGGACGCCTCTCTGAGTTGGCGGAAGCCTTGAGCATAGGCAGTGACGACGGCCCCATAGACGGCAGAGGCCAGATCCTGAATCACATCCTCCGCAGCGTCGTCGATCGCTGGAGACGGACCCTGAAGCCGCTTCTCCGCGGCGATGCGTTCGCGTTTCAATGCAGAGAGTACGCGCGCATAGACCGCGGCCGTGATGGTGGATGACGGCGCCCCGAGATCGAGCGAAGATTGGCTGGTCCATTTTCCGGTGCCTTTCTGAGCCGCCGTGTCGAGGATCCGTTCGATGAGCGGATCGCCGGAGGCGCCATCTGTCGCTCGAAGCACGCGCGCGCTGATCTCGACGAGGTAGGACTCGAGTTCGCCGCGGTTCCAGTCGTCCAGGATGTCGGCGACCTGTGCCGGGGTGAGGGACAGCCCACGGCGAAGGAGGTCGTAGGCCTCGGCGAGGGCCTGCATGATGGCGTACTCGATTCCGTTGTGGACCATCTTCACGTAATGCCCGACGGCTCCTTGGCCGAGGAAGCTGCAGCAGGTACCGCGAGGCCCCACTGCAGCAATGGATTCCAAGGTGGGGCCGGCTATCGCGTAGGCGGTCTCCGATCCGCCGACCATGATCGAAGGACCGTGTCGCGCCCCCGATTCGCCCCCCGAGATGCCGGCGCCGAGGAAGAGTACGTCATGATCTGCCGCCTGTTCGATTCTTCTTTGAGTGTCTGCGAAGTGAGCGTTCCCGCCATCGATGAGAACATCGCCCGCATCAAGCAAAGGCAGTAGTTGCTCGATCAGAGCATCTGTGGGAGCGCCCGCCTTGATCATCATGAGGATGCGCCGTGGGGAGGCCAGGGATGCGATGAATGGGCCGATGGCTTCAGTGGCGACGAATCGATCGCTCAAGGTGAGATGGCGGTCGAGAAGTTGCTGTGTTCGTGTGAAGGATCGATTGAAGACCGCGACATCGACACCGTGATGGGCAAGATTTGCTGCCAGTCCGCTCCCCATGGCTGCCAATCCGATAACGCCGATTTGTGCGCGCTTCATGGTCACTCCTCTCTTCTCAGTGTACTTCCATCGGCATCCCCCCGTGAAAGTGCGGCGGAATGACGAAACAGGGTGATTCAGCCTAGAGCCTTGTGTCCTTGGCGGCCCAGCGAAAGTGCGAAATTCGTGCTTCGGAAGTGGACATCGCAAGCGCGGCTGCGAAGCCATCTTTCGTCTCAATATCAAGAAGCTTCCATTGCGTTGCCGCCATCGGATCGTTGAGATCATCGATCAATCCGGCCGGGCCAGAAGGGATCGTGACAGTGAATGTATGGAGACGGTATTGAATTCCCTCTCCCCGAGCCTTGAGATAGGCCTCTTTCCTCGCCCAAACGGCGAAAAACGCGTGCGTCTGCTCATGGAGAGGGGCCGACTGGAGAGCAGCGAATTCGGCCGGAGAAAAGAAGCGTTCGGCGATTCTCAGGCCATTCACCGCGGGATCGATCCGTTCGATGTCGACGCCAATCGCGGAATGGGCGACGGCGAGCATGGCCGCCTCGCCGGAATGAGAAAGCGAGAAACGGGGCAAGGGTGAACCGCTCTTGGCGGGTAGATAGGGTTTCCCATTCAACGTGCAGCACAGCTGAATCTCCCGAGGACTGCGACCCAGATAGCGCGAGAGAATGTCTCGAAGCGCCACATGAGAAGCGATGAATCGCCGACGAACGACAGCCCGGCTGAAGCGCTCGGCGCGACGACGTTCGTCCGGAGACAGGATCTTCGCGGCGTACACGTTCGGATTCGAAAAAGCCGACAGGTCAATATGCCAGATGTGGACGCAGTGCTCGCTCTCCAGTTGGAGGTCATCGGCGCGTTCAGCCATTCGTTTGCTCCACATGCTCATGCCGGTGATGGGGGTCTGGCGAATGGGGATGGGCGTGCCGGGTTTCGCCGTGCGTGTGGCGATGCACGTGCTCTACGGCTTGCTCGGAAGCCGCTGCGCTGTCGTGGTCATGCTCATGATGCCCGTCATCGTGGCGATGGCGATGCGAATGCGTTGTCATGGCATGGATGTGCTCGTGGGAATGATTTTCTCGACTCAACAGCCATGCCGCGAGAATCATCAAGGGCAACGCCATGAAGAAGGTCCATTCCGGCCACTGCCGGTAGATCGACACAGACAACAGCACACCGACAAACGGAGCCATGCCGAACAGTGCGCCTGTGCGCGCCGCCCCGACACGTCGGAGAGAATGTACAAATAGGGCAATACTGGCGCCATAGCTGAAGGTGCCGAGAAGAAGTCCATACAGAACGCGCAGTAGGGAGGGAATCGGCCGTGCCAAGAGGAGCCCAAGCAGGAGTGAAAACGAACCGGCGGCCAGACCCTTGATGGCGACAATGCGCTTGGGGTCCTTTAGCGAGATGTGTCCCGTGAAATTGTTGTCGAATCCCCAAGCCGTGCAGGCGCCCAGAATCAGCAGGGCGCCTCCCGAGATTCCCCACCCGTCGGAGGGATTCACGGAAAGCAAGATGCCGCCGAGGGCGACGGCTGAGATGGCCATCCAGGCACGCTTCCCAACCGATTCCCGAAACAGTGTGAATGCGATGAATCCCGTCGCCACCACTTCGACATTTAGCAGAAGTGAGGCTGTTGCCGCCGGAGTTGATCGAATGCCGAGCAACAGAAGGATGGGGCCGACAACGCCTCCTGTCAGAACAGCGCCGATGAGCCAGGAGACATCGTCCCGGTCGAGGCGAGCCTCTGATTCTTGAGCTCCGATCAAGCGCTGCCCGATCAGCAGCAGTCCCAGGGCTCCGCCTGCGCCCAAGTACAGGAGTCCCGCGAGGATGATGGGATCGACATCAACAACAAGGAGCTTCGACAAGGGTGCGCTAATGCCGAAGAGGATGGCGGCGAGCAGTCCGTAGAACATTGTCCCTCCAACACGACGCGTGAGTGTACTGCTATGTCGGGTGCTTTCCGAACGCCTTTAACACACGAAGTGCGATCAGCGTATTCCAGCGGCTGGGTTGTCGCGGCTCCTCCATGCGAAAGTGTACGTCGCCCGGATGGGCGGCTTGCAGCGGCCAGCGTCCATCTGCTTTCCTCTTACTCAGAATGACGTCGATCGCATCCTGCATGCGGTCATCCCATGAGCATTCAGCGAGCGTGAGGGCGTCGAGCGCACGAAGGATGTTGTACTTCCAGCGTGTGGGGTAGGAGAGCTGCAGGAATTGCTTGTGGATGACCTCTCCGGTCTTGTCGGATTTGAAGAGACGGTGCTGGAGAAGGAAGTCGCGTGAGGTTTGGAAGGCTGAAAGCAGTTCGGACAATCGGTAGGCGTACCCATTGTGCTCGTACTCGGTGATTCCCTCCATGATGGCAACGGTCGAATGCACGGAACTGTGCACGGCGCCGGAGCGATTCCTCCGACAATTGAATCCGCCATCTTCCATGTACTGATCGAGGATGAAGTCGACGATGGAGCGCAGCTCGGATTCGGGCTCGCCGAAGTAGCAGGCATAGTTCAGGTACATCCCGTTGATGCATACATCGCTCTTGCCGATGGTGACCGACGGGTCGATGCCTCCATCCGGGGCCTTCTGCCCCAGTGCAATGGCATGAACACTCTTCCGGATCAAGCGATGATCAGGCGCGATGGCGAGGTTCCTCAAGTCAAGCAGCGTGTAGTGAGAATTCGTCCATTTGGGTTGATAGAATCCACGTCCCCATGTCCCGTCTGGGTTGCGAGCATCCAGGAAGCGTTTTCCCCATCCCTCTGAGGCAATCCGCTCGCGAAGCTCGGGGCGGTCCTCCCCCAACAGATCGCGGTAGGTTTGATACTGAATGGACACATCCCCCGCCAGCAGCCAATCAAGGATGTTTTGCGAAGGCACAAGGGATTCTGAGTTTGGCATGGCGCCTCCTTGGCATGTCGTGTCCATAAACAGACGATGATAGTTTAACTGAATCCAGGAGATGGATGCAGCGACGACACCTAGCGGATCTTGTAAATGTCCAGAGGTTGTGTCCGTCCGCGGATCTTCGTGGAGAGCATCGGCGTCCAGTTCTCCGTATCGGCGAGCAGGGCGCGGGTTGATGCGGAGATAAGAATCTCACCCGCTCCCGCCATGGCCTGTAGGCGAGAAGCCACATTGACGGCATCGCCGACCACAGTGTAGTCCATGGAATCCGTTGACCCGATGTTGCCGACGACCACGCGTCCTGTGCTGATGCCGATGCCAAGCCCCAAATTGCTTAGCTCCTCTGCGCCAGATGTCGACCACAGGTTGTGGAACGCGGTTTGCATCATCTTGGCGGCATCGACGGCACGTTGGGCGGCGTCGGCGAGGTTCGATTTCGGCTCAAAGAAGGCAAGAAATCCGTCGCCAATGTACTTGTCGAGGATGCCCTGAAACACGCGAACGGGTGTGACGAGTTCAGTCAACGTTCGGTTGAGTACGCTGACGACGTATTGAGGATCGTTTTCCTCAGCGAAACAGGTGAATCCGCGAATATCGGCGAACAAGACAGCGACGTCCTGTGAGTCGCCGCCCAGTTGCCCATACTTCGTGGGGTTGTCCAGCAGGCGATCGCAGACATCGGCGGGCATGTATTTCTGCAACGTTGACTCAAGAAGCTCGTTGTGCTGCAAGGCCTCAGAACGACGGATCGACCATCGTGCGGTGCTCCACGCGACGCCGCCCAGCACGAGGGCGCCGACGAGGTTCCAGGCGGAGAGTTCGGCGGCGCCCGCCATCCGAATCGCGCGCAATTGAGTCGGGGAGACCCACGAGACGTTTTTCCACTCGTACGTGACACCGGCCTCTGCCGAGCCTGCGTCATGATCGGCGCCGAGCACGTCGCATTTCGCGATGTCGGCCACGACATGCGGCAAAATCGTGTCAAAGGTGAACATTCCGTTGGACGTCTCGAATTGCCCAGCGGCTTCAGACTGAATGCGCGTCCATTCCTGCGGGAACGAAAACTGGAAGCCATCGTTCCGACGGTCGTCGATTGCGAAGCCCCACTCCACGCTGGAGGACGGACCATGCAACCAGTAGCCCTCCGGATTGAGCAAAAACGCGGATGAAGGCGACCCTAGGTCGACACGCGCGAATGCCTCTAGAATGACGGATCCAAATAGGTTCAGCAGGAGGTATCCGGATGGGGCATCCTCCTCGAAGAGCACGATCCCGAGGCGTAGAATGGGTTTCAGCGGACGTTCGAGGTTTCCGTTCTCCATGTTAAGGTCAAGCGGCGATACATAGATTTCGAGGGCTTGGCATTCAGCGAGCTCATGGAAGTAATAGCGATCCCCTTTGAATTGCAGGTGATCCGAGGCTACGGCAAAGGAATCGTCCGCCTGACGGTTGATCCGAAGGGTTTCCATCCCATCCAACGCAAGGACGCGGATCTGATCGTACGTTCCTCGAGTGTCCGAAAACGCGATCAATTCGTGTTCCAGCGCCTCTCGATTCACCGTCGAAAGGTCGTGCGGAAACGCTGCGAGCTCGTTCAATTGGGCGAGAAAAAGAAGGTCGGACACCGAAGCATTGATCACCGAGATAATGGCGTCATTCTGCATGCCGAGAACATGGTTCTCATCAACTTGCAACAACGAGATACGATTTCTCATGCCAGCGAAATGGAGGAGCATGGAGGCGGTAACAAGAATGGCGAGCGCCGAACCCCAGAGAAGGCCAAAAACAAGGTAAAAGCGGCGTGATTTCGAAAATCCGGGCAAAAACGAACCCCCTCACAAGCTGGACCAGATGGACCATCTTCAGCGAGCAACATGAAGGCGTGATGGGGGCCTTGTGAAACAATCGTGGGTGGGGTGCGCTGGAGAAGGATGAGACGATTCGCTAGCGAGGATGCTTCTCCAAGTCACAAGATGTGGGAGGATTCGCCCCCTGGCGGGAGCAGGTGATGGCGGCAGCCTGAGAGGCCCTATCGAGCGCATGCCGGACGTCATCCCTCGAGAGATGGCCGATAGTCACGCTGTCGAGCCGGTCAAGATTGTACAGTGTCGCGAGCAAGCCTGACATGAAGGCATCGCCGGCGCCAACCGTGTCCACAACCTCCACATCGAGGCTCGGGAATTCGATCGTCCCTTTCGTTGTGTAGGCGATGGCGCCCTTGCTTCCGCGCGTGAAGACGACGAGTTCGGCGCGGGCTTTCAGCCAGCGTCGAGCCGCCCTTTCGAAACGCTTCTGAGGATCGATCCAAGCCAAGTCGCTTTCGCTGAGCTTGATGATGTGGGCGCTTGCGAACCCGTGCTTGAGGCGACGCCGATAGGCGGCGGGGTCGACGACCAAACGGGGCCGGATATTCGGGTCGAGGGAAACGACCCGGCGTTCACGCTCGCGCGTCATCAGGGCTTCCAGAGCACCGGCTGTGGGCTCAAGAGCGAGGGAATAGGAGCCGAAATGAAGCGCGCGGACGTGCTCGGGAAGCGATTTGGGGATCTCGTCGAGGCGCAGGGATCGATCGGCCGTTCCCTCGATCTCGAACGCGTAGTCCGGCTCGGCGCCCGGGGTCGTCGTCACGCGCGCAACCGTCGTGGGGCGGCGGGTGCGAACGATGTGGGACGTCTCGACGCGCTGGCGGCGGAGGTGGTCGATCAGCCGGACTCCGGACTCATCCGTGGAAATCTTGCCCAAGAACCCGGTGGGAACGCCCAGGCGAGCAAGTCCGACGGCGACATTGTAGGGAGAGCCGCCTGGAATGGACCGTGTTTTACTGGGATTCGATCCCGGGACGGGGACGACATCGACCAAGGCTTCGCCACAGACCAAGATGTGCATGTTGCCTCCACGGACTCGTTAATCGGACGAGTCTAGTTCGATGGCGCGTTCGGCGATGAGCGTGCGATACCACTGATAGCTGGCTTTAGGGATGCGTTGCTGGGTTTCGAAATCGACGTAGACGATGCCAAAACGCCGGCTGAATCCGAACGACCATTCGAAGTTGTCCAACAGCGACCAGGCGAAGTAGCCACGCAGGGGAATGCCCGACTTGACGATCCGCGCGGTCTGAGCGAGGTGACTCTGATAGTAGGCGACGCGCTTTGGATCCTGCACGGCGCCGGATTCATCCACGGAATCGGGATAGGCGGCGCCGTTTTCGGTGATGAAATACTGCGGAAACGCATAGTCCCGATGGAGCCGCTCCATGATCTCGAAGAGTCCCTCAGGATAGACCTCCCATCCCATCTCTGTGTGTTCGTCACGCGGAAACACGGTTTGGGGCAGGTTCTCCGATGCTGGGACTCGAGGATGCCGTTCGATGCGTCGCGTGTAGTAGTTGACGCCCAGGAAGTCGAGTGGAGCGGTCATGGCGTCAAGATCACCGGGCTGAATGAAGGAATCCAAGGTCGCTCGATTGTAGGGAACAACGGAGGGATACCCGCGGCCAACCAAGGGATCGAGAAACGTCCGATTTAGCAAACCGTCGTATTCCTCGACGGTCAGCCGATCGTACTCGCTGTCCGAAGCAGCATGGAAAGGATGATGAACGTTCGTGATGCCGATCTGCCCATCGGGAACGTTCGCCCGAATCACCGGCACACTTCGTCCATGCGCCAGAAGCAGATGGTGCGTTGTGGCCAGCATCTCTTCTTCATTTCGATGACCAGGGGCATGGCGGCCTTCCCAATGCCCGATGATGGCGCTGACGAAGGGTTCGTTCAGCGTGATCCAGTCCTTCACCCGGTCTCCCAATCTGCGCGATACGACATCCGCGTACTCGCAGAACGCATCGACGATGCGCCGGTCCGTCCACCCGCCCCGCTCCTGGAGCGCTTGGGGCAGGTCCCAGTGATAGAGGGTCAGGAACGGGCGAATCCCCGCCTCCAGCAAGCCGTCCACCATGCGGTCGTAGAAGGCTAAGCCGGCATCACTGACCTGACCCGTTCCGTTCGGCAGGACGCGAGGCCAAGAAACGGAAAAACGATAGGCATCGAGGCCGAGATCGGCCATCAGTCCGATATCTTCCTGCCAGCGATGCACGTGATCGCAGGCAATGTCGCCGGTGGTTCCATCTTCGATTTTCCCCGGCGTGTGGGCGAACCGATCCCAAATGGATTCCCCCTTGCCGTCCTCGTTCCATGCGCCTTCAATTTGATAGGACGAGGTGGCCGCGCCAAAGACGAAATCATCCGGAAATCTCAATTGCATCATGCTCAGTCTCCTAGCGAGACGCGGACCTCATGCGTGGCCGCGTCATCAAAAACAGGTAGCGTCGTTCCGTCGATGGGTCGTCCGTCGACGTGAATGGTCCGCACGCCTCGGCAAACGCCGTTGGCATTCTCCACGGCGATGCTGTAGGTCGCCCCTCGAAACCGGCGCTGAACGTGAAAGGTCCTGATGTGTGCGGGGATGCAGGGATCGACCCTGAGCCCATCATAATCGGGACGGATGCCGAGTATCCACTGACTGACGGCAACGTAGGTCCAAGATGCCGTTCCCGTTAACCACGAATTCCGGGCGCGGCCATGGTCGGCGGCGTCTCTTCCCACAATGGTTTGAGCATAGACGTACGGTTCGCACTCGTGAACTTCGCTGATGGCCTCCCGGGCCGCGGGATTGATTCGCTTCATCACGTCCCACGCCCGGTCGCCTCGTCCGATCAGGCATTCCGCGATGGCGACCCACGGATTGGTATGGCAAAACGTGCTTCCGTTCTCCTTGTACCCCGGCGGATAGGAGCTAATCTCGCCCAAGCCCAGTTGGTACTGCGTGTAGGCGGGTTGATGAAGCAAGGCTCCGTGATCGGTCAGAAGTCTCTCGCGGACGGCATTGAGCGCGGATTCCGCCTTTCCGTCGGCGATACCGATGCCCGCCATCGGGCAGAACCCCTGAGGTTCGATGAAGATTCGGCCTTCCTGGCACTCGCGAGATCCTACCTTCCGTCCGCCGGCATCGTAGGCGCGAAGGAACCAGTCGCCGTCCCACCCATGATTCAGCACGGACGTTTGCATCCCTTCGATGGCGGACCGCAAGCGATCGTGGGTCGCGGCATCCGACCGGCGCTGTGCAATCTCGGCGAGGTCGGCGCCCGCCCAGCAGAACAGCGCGGCGATAAAAACGGATTCCGCAACCCCGTCCTCTCGGATGGGGACGGTCTGGAACGACTCATCCGGGTCTGCGGAGTGCGAGTTTAGGTTGAGGCAGTCATTCCAGTCCGCGCGTCCGATCAACGGCAAGCCATGCGGACCGAGGCGTTCGAGCGTGTAGTCGGCGGCGCGGCATAGGTGACGGTAGAGCGGTTCGTGCAACGAGGCATCGTCCCCATAGGCGCAGGCTTCATCGAGAATGCTCCAATCCGCCGTCTCTTTCAGGTACGCGGCCGTGGAGGCGATCAGCCAAAGCGGATCATCGTTGAACCCGCTGCCGATGTCGTGATTGCCTGCCTTGGTCAAGGGCTGATACTGATGGTAGGCGCCTCCAGAGGTCAGTTGCGTCGAGGCGAGGTCGAGAATGCGCGCGCGCGCCTTGCCGGGGATCAGATGAACGCAACCGAGAAGGTCTTGATTGGCATCGCGGAAGCCGATCCCTCGGCCGATTCCCGATTCATAGCGAGAGGCCGATCGCGATACGGAATACGTAATCGCGCATTGATAGGCATTCCAGGTATTGATCATTCGGTCGAGCAGGGGCTCGGATGTGTCGATCTGAAGGGCGGCGAGCTTTTCCTCCCATGTCGCGCGCAGCTCGTCGAACGCTCGGTCGACGGTTTCTGGGATCAAGAAAGGCTCAACAGCGCGCATGGCGTGGACAAGGTCGGGGACGCTGCCGGAGCCGGCGTTCGCATCATCCGATTCGTGATAGCTCAATGTGAACAGCAGCCGGCGCGTCTCCCCGGCCGCCAAGTGCAGTTGCAGATGTTGCATGCCGATGGGGACCCCGCCGACTTGGAGCGAGTTCGAGGCGTCGCCGCGCTCAAGCACGATCGGCCTGTCCCAACTGCGGTACGGTCCCAAGAACGCGTCCCTTTGGGTGTCAAACCCCGCCATAGGCTCCGATGCCGTGAAGGCGGCGTAGTGATTTCGCCGTTCCCGGTACTCGGTGTGATGGGCGATCATACGATCCTCGACCGCCAGTTCGGCGATATTGAGATTTCTCTGGAAATTCGTCGCATCGTCCAAGGCGTTCCACAGACAGAACTCCACGCCGGCAAACAGCGAAAGCGAAGCAGGAGTCTGGCGATGATTGACGAGCTCCAGCGACCAGACCTCAAGCGTCTGTCCCTCCGGCACGAAATACGTCGTGCGGGCGTGAATGTCCGATTTACGGCCCTCGATCACCGTATAGCCGAGGCCATGCCGACAGCTGTAGGCATCCAGAGGGACGCGAGCGGGTTGCCAGGAAGGAGACCAGAAGTCTCCTGTGTCATCGTCGCGGATGTAGAGATAGCGGCCGTTTTCATCAACGGGAACGTTGTTGTAGCGATATCGAGTCAACCGGCGTAGCCGCGCGTCCCGATAGAACGTGTAGCCTCCGGCCGTGTTGGAGATGATGCCGATGAAGTCCTCGGCGCCGAGATAGTTTATCCATGGAAGCGGGGTATCTGGGCGCTCGATGACGTACTCGCGCCGTTGATCGTCGAAATGACCGTACTTCATTCCTTCACCTTCGTGCCTTTCCGTTGTTGCGTTTGAGTGTGGGAAGGGGCTTTGCTGCCGCAGCCGCTCGATCGTTAGGACGATCCACAGGATCCTCGAACGATCAGTTCCGTGGGCAGCACAAACCGTTGGGTTGCCGCCATGTTCCCCTCGGCGGCCTTACCATCGATGACGTTGATCAGCATCTCTACGGCGAGTTGGCCGATCCGCTCAATGGGTTGTCGAATCGTGGTCAATTCAGGATCGACCGTCCGTGCCGATGGAATATCATCGAATCCGACGATGGCAACATCGTCGGGGATGCGAAGCCCCTGGGCGCGAATCGCCTTCACGGCGCCAACGGCCATCGAGTCGCTGGCCGCAAAGACGGCGGTTGGGTTCTCTGCAAGCAACTCCAACATGGCGGCACGCCCGCCTGCCTCCGTGAAGTCTCCCTCTGCGATCAATCCCTTTGAGGCAGGCAAGCGGTGCGTGCTCATCACTTCGAGGTATCCGTCGAGCCGGTCTTGCGCCGGCGTCATGTCGGCGGGTCCTCCGATCATGGCAATGCGCTTGTGTCCGAGCCGGACGAGGTGTTCGGTCGCCATTCGAGCGCCGCCGCGATTGTCGACATCGACGTAATTCACGCGGTCGTCGGGATGGCGTCCGATGTTCACGAACGGAATGCCCTCGGCGAACAACCCCGGAATGAGCTTATCATCCAAGGAGGCATTGGCTGCGATAAGTCCATCGAGGTATCCGCTCCGTGCAATGCGGTCGTGCATGATGCTGGATTCGACGGAGGCAGTGAACAATGAGAGAATGAGATGGTATCCACGGCGGTTGCAAGCTTCGGTCGCCCCGCGCAGCATGAGCGGGAAGTAGGGGTCCGTAAACAGCTTGGTGACGGACTCCGGGACCACCATGCCAAGGATATTGGTTCGGTTGGTGGCCAAACTTCGTGCGACGGCATTGGGTCGATAGCCGCACTGCTCGATAGCCGCCTGCACCTTGGCGCGCGTTTCATCGCTGACGCTTGGATGGTCATTGATCACTCGTGAGACAGTCGAACGAGAGACACCCGCGCTTTTTGCGACCTCATCTAATGTTCGTGACATTCTCCCTCCATGGAAGCGCTCTCAAGCCTATCACGAGAATGCGGCTCTGTCAATCCCCCAGAAACTGGGGGAGCGAAATCACCTGCTAGACGAAGCGGCTCTTGGACCAATCAGAGGCGCGTGTGGCGCCGGGTGACCGGTCGATGCGGATAACAACGTTGGAGACAGGATTATCAATGGTATTCAGTTGCCGTTCTCTCTCGAAACGGACGATGCATCGCGCTCGTTCCATGGTGCGGTGGGAGGTGGCGGAATGATCAATTGGAAGCGGTGCCAGGCCATGGGAATGTGCCTTAAATGGCATAAATAGGGAATAATCGTCTAGATTTGGGATCGAGATGGTCACGATCATTGGGATGGGCGCATTCGAACGCATGTACGAAATTGTCGACATAATGTCCTATTTAAGGGCATTATGAAGATAACTTGACAGCATGATCGAATCATGCTATGTTTGGGAGCGCTTCCAAGGGGGCAAGATTGCAGGATCACACAGGCAACACAGATCGCACGGCTCCACTAGTTCGCTTCAACGACCCCATGAATCCATTCCCCTCTCGCATGCCTCGCGGAGGCTGGCGCCGCCTTCCTATGAACGTACGCGCCTCGATGGATTCCCACACCGCCTCCAACACCGGAACGCAGCACGGGGGTGGTGGGAAGTAGGCACAGTAGGTCAGTTGACGAAGATCGGATCAGAGGGAAAGGGAGGCTATATGTGGTCACGGAGTAAAAGGTTTGTCAGCGTGCTCGTTATTGCGCTACTCGCATTTGGAGCGCTGGCTGTGGGACAGGTGTACGACCGCAACGAAACGCTCTACGTGAGCGGTGCGGCGTGGGGACCGCCGAACGACTGGAACCCCTTCATCACATGGAGTAAGGCGAATACGACGGGAACGATCGGGTATCTCTACGAGACCCTCTTTATGTATGACCCGTTGAACGACGAGTTCATCCCCTTCCTCGCCGAGAGCGGCGAGTGGGTATCGGACACGGCGTACGAGATTACCATCCGGGACGGCGTGATGTGGACGGACGGCACCCCGCTGACAGCGGAAGACGTCGCCTTCACGATGAATCTCGGAAAGGACTACGCCGCGCTGTGGTTTGCGCCGATGTGGAACTACGTGATCAACGTCGTCGCTGTCGGCGATGTCGTGCGCTTTGACTTCACGGAGGAGCCGCTTTATCAAGAATTCGACAACAACCTGTACAACATTCCGATCGTGCCCAAGCACATTTGGGACTCCAAGTCGGAGGCCGATATCACCGGCGGCGCGAACGAGAACCCGATTGGTTCCGGCGCCTATATGTACGAGACGCACAGCTCGGATCGAAACGTATGGCTTCGCAATGACAACTGGTGGGGGAACGATGTCTTTGGCGTGCCCGCTCCGAAGCGCATTGTCGACGCCCGGTTCTCCAGCAACAGTGTGGCGCTTGGCTCCGTCATCAAGGGTGACGTTGACTTGAGCAACAACTTCTTGCCGGGAATCGCCACGCTAGCTGAGAAGGGCTACGTCAAGACCTATTTCGAAGGCGCGCCCTTCATGCAGGCGGCCAACACAGCCGTGCTGTTCCTGAACACAACCAAGAAGCCCATGGACGATGCCGCGTTCCGACGCGCGCTTGCCTATGCCATCAACGTCGATGACATCGTACGGGTCGCCTACGCGAACTTGGTTTCCGCCGCCAGCCCGACGGGCTTGCTGCCGTCTCTGGCGAAGTACGATGACCAAGCCGTCATCGACGAATTGGGCTGGACCTACGACCCCACAGAAGCCGCACGCATTCTCGCGGATGCCGGCTATGTGGACGTCGATGGCGACGGCTACGTCGAAGCGCCCGACGGCTCGGCCATTGCGCTCGAAGTCACCTGCCCGTTCGGTTGGACGGACTGGATGGAATCGATCGCCGTTATTTCCGATAGCGCCAAAGCGGTTGGCATCAACATCGAAGACGTGACGCCGGACTACGGTTCTTGGAACACGGCGCTCACCAACCAAACGTTCGACATGACGCTGAACAACTGGGCGAACATGAGCAACACGCCATGGACGCTGTACAACCTGTTGTTCAACCACCCCATCAAGGAAATCATGGGAAGCGGTAACTTCGGCGCCTACGACAACCAGGAGCTGTTCGACCTGGTCGACGCGCTGGCCGCCGTCCCGACGACCGACTTGGCGGGAATGCAGGCCGTCTGTTCGGACATCCAGCGCATCATGCTGTCCGAAGTTCCGATGATTCCGTTGTGGTACAACGGCCTTTGGGCCCAGTACAGCGACTCGGTGTGGACGAACTGGCCGGTCGACGGATCGAACGATCCCGCCCGCCTTCCGACCACCTGGTCCGGATACTGGCAGCTGGGTGGACTGCTTACGCTCATCGAGCTTGAGCTGGCCAATCCGTAAATCGTGAACCGTTACCGCCCCTTTCTGAGCACCTTCAAGAAAGGGGCGGTTCTTGTACACTACGGGTAGAGAGGAATCCTCGTGAGGCGATACTTCGGACGCAAGCTGCTGATCTACCTGGTCACCTTCTTCTTGGCCGTGACCATCGACTGGATGATCCCCCGGTTCATGCCTGGCAATCCTGTGCAAAACATGTTGGCGCGCGCCTCCGTCCGGCCGGAAGCGGCCGAAGCGATGTACGGGTATTACACCAAGGCGTTTGGCCTGGATGTGCCCGTTTGGAAGCAGTACCTCAACTTCTGGGTCGCGCTCTTCCACGGCGACTTGGGCACCAGCGTCTATCTGTTTCCTCAGCCGGTTTCCAAAGTCTTGCGAGAATCCATACCCTATGACATCTTCTTGCTTTTGCCCGCCATCCTCTTGAGTTGGTGGGCGGGCAACAAATTCGGGGCCTTCGCGGCCCGCACCAAACGATTGGACAATACCCTCTTGCCGATCGGATATATCCTGACGGCGACCCCCTACATGTGGCTGGGCATTCTGCTCGCCTGGGCCTTTGGCGTTGTCTTCGACATCTTCCCCATCGCCGGGGCGTACAGTTTCTCGATGCAGCCGCATTGGTCGTGGGCCTTCGTCTGGGATGTGCTCAAACATTGGTTCTTACCGTTTGCCTCACTCTTCCTCGTCGGCTTCGGAGGATGGGCGATTGGCATGCGGAATATGATCATCTACGAATTGGAGGCCGACTACTCGCACTACATGGAGGCGCTGGGCGCGCCGAGGAAACTCGTGCGCAAATACGCCTTTCGCAACGCCATCCTGCCGCAAGTGACGGGACTTGCTCTGCAGTTGGGCGTGATCGTCGCCGGCGCGCTGGTCACTGAGGTGGTGTTCTCGTATCCCGGCATCGGGTACTTGTTGTTGGCGGCGATCCAGAATCAGGACTATTTCCTCATCCAAGGCTGTTTCTTGTTCATCATCACCGGTGTTCTGCTGGCCAATTTCCTGATCGACATCGTCTACGTCATCGTCGATCCGCGCATCCGCCGTGGAATGGTGGGTGAGTGAGGATGACCCCAACAACCAAGAATGCGAAGAAGAAGCGAAACGAGTTCGTTTACTTCGCCTTACGCAACACCAAGCTGAAGGTCGGCGCCGTCGTCGTCATCACCTTTTTGATCGTCGCGATGCTCGGCACGCTGTTCACGGAGTTCGAGCCGCGCGAGTACGTGGGGCCCATGTCCGAGGCGCCCTCGTCCGAGTACTGGTTCGGCACGACGTTCTTTGGGCAGGACGTCTTTACGCAATTCGTGGTCGGGTTGCGGGCCACCTTCATGGTGGGCGCGATTGGCGGCGGACTGGCCACGCTCATCGGCATGCTGATCGGATTCGTGGCCGGGTATCGTGGCGGTGCGGTGGATGAATCGCTCAATGTGGTCACCAATATCGTGCTCGTCGTGCCCTCATTCGCAATCTTGATCATCATCGCTGCCTATCTGGAAGTGCGTGGGCTGATGATGGAGAGCATCTTCATCGGGCTGACGGCGTGGCCATGGACGGCGCGCGCCATCCGCGCGCAGACCCTCTCGCTGAAATCGAGGGAGTTCGTGGACATGGCGCGCATCAGCGGCATGAAACCGATGCGCATCATCTTCACCGAAATCGCGCCCAACATGATGTCGTACCTCGTCATGGCCTTCATTCTTCAATTTGGCGGTTCGATCCTGATTGCCGCGACGCTCGATTTCATCGGTTTGGGGCCGACAACGGGCATTTCGCTCGGCCTGATGATGCAGAACGCCGTGAATTGGGGCGCCTTGCAGTTGGGACTGTGGTGGTGGTTCATTCCTCCCGGGGCGGCGATCGCCGCCATTGTCGGAGCCCTGTACATCATGAATGTTGGGCTTGATGAAGTCTTCAATCCGAAACTGAGAGAGATGTGAGACCGTGAGCCTTCGAGTCGAAGATCTAACCGTGTATTACCAAACCCTGCGCGGCGATGTCCGCGCGTTGGAAAGCGCTTCCTTCGCCATGGCGGATGGCGAGATCATGGGCTTGGCTGGGGAATCCGGCTGCGGGAAAACGACCTTGTCGACCAGCCTGATCCTGCTCGTTCCGCCCATGAAACAGATGGGCGGGCGCGTGTTGCTGGATGACGATGAACTTCCGATTAGCGACGTTGAGGCGATGAACGCCTATCGATTCAAAGAGGTCTCCGTCATCCCTCAGTACGCGATGAACGCCATGAATCCGACGCGCAAGATCGGCCGCATGGCGTCCGAGTTGCTCAAATCCCGTGGCGTCGACCCCAAGAAGGCATTGCCCGAGTTGGAGCGCCGCCTTGATCTGGTTGAGCTCAATCGCAAGGTGCTCAAGATGTATCCCATCGAGCTTTCGGGAGGCATGAAGCAGCGCATGGTGATGGTGTTGTCCACGTTGATGAACCCTTCGCTGCTGCTGGCCGACGAGATCACCTCGGCCTTGGATGTGTCCACCCAGAAGGCGGTCGCTCGCATGTTGGTCGAGTTTCGCGACCGCGAAATCGTCAAGAGCGTGATTGTGATCACCCACGACATGTCGATCCTCTACCAGATCGCGGACACGATCCTTATCATGTATGCTGGGCAGCTGGCGGAGAAGGCGTCGACCAAGACGATCATTCACGCGCCGCGGCATCCCTACACCAAGCTGCTGATTAGCTCTCTGCCCAAGGTGGGAGCGCATCACGACGAGTCGCGCCTGGTGGGCATTCCCGGCAAGCCACCCTTGCTGCTCGATCCGCCCGAAGGGTGCCGGTTCAGAGAGCGTTGTCCCGAAGCGCACGAGGCGTGCGTGAAGGTCCCGCCGTTCATCGAAATCGAACTCGGTCATCAAGTTGCGTGCTGGAAGGTGGGTGGACCTCATGCTTAAGCTCGACACGCTCTCCAAGACCTATCGTGTGGGAACCTTTGGCGGCAGTCTGCTGCACGCGGTGAGCGACGTGACCTTGGAGATCCCCGACGGCGAAGTCGTCTCCCTGATCGGTGAGAGCGGAAGCGGCAAGAGCACGATCGGCAAGATGATCCTGCGCCTCATCAAGATCACGGGGGGCAAAATTCTCTTCAACGGAATCGATGTCGGCGCGCTCAAGGGCGACGGACTCAAGGCGTACTACCGGCACGTTCAAGGCGTGTTCCAAGATCCGTTCAGCTCCTATAATCCGATCTTCAAGGCCGACCGCGTGTTCGACGTCGTGCGCAGCCACTTCTACTCCGGCGTCAGCGAGCGGGAGTGGACGTCCAAGGTGCACGGCGCTTTGGAAGCCGTGGGTCTCAATCCGGAGCACGTCTCCAACAAGTATCCACATCAGCTCAGCGGCGGGCAGTTGCAGCGATTCCTCATTGCCCGCGCGCTGCTGCTCGATCTGCAGTTCCTCGTGGCCGACGAGATTATCAGCATGCTCGATGCCTCGACGCGCATCGACGTGCTCAATCTCCTTGCCGATCTGAAGGAGCGAGATCTTAGCGTCCTCTTCATCACCCACGATTTGTCGCTTGGGTACTACATCAGCGAACAAGCGACCATCCTCTATCGTGGGTGCGTCGTCGAAACCGGCGATACGAAGAAGATCTACAGCAATCCCCTTCATCCTTACACGCGCATGCTGATGGCGTCCGTTCCTCGATTGGACAAGAAGTGGGAGGATGTTGAGATTGAGTTGCGCGCCAAACAAGACGACCTCGTCCCCGGTTGCGTGTACTACGGTCGCTGCCTGAACGAAGGCAAGACCGATCGATGCAAGACCGATCGACCTCAACTCCACGAAGCGGAGCCAGGGCATCAGGTGGCGTGTGCCTGCCCGGTGGAGGCTGCCTGATGCAGGTTCAATCCCTGGCCGGAGCGTGGGAGTTCCGCGAGTCAGGAACGGAGGCGTGGCATCCGGCGAAAGTCCCCGGGTGTGTGCACACCGATCTTCTCGCTCTCGAACGTATCCCCGATCCCTTCTACCGCGACAACGAAGCGGACGTTCGGTGGGTGGCCGATCGCGATTGGGTCTATCGAACGACCTTCACCCCTTCTGATGCGCTCCTCAACGAGGCGCGCCAGTTTCTGGTCGCCGACGGCATCGATACGCTGTCGCGCCTCATCCTGAACGGAACCGCCATCGGAGACACGGACAATCAGCATCGAGCGTGGGAGTGGGATATCACCGATCTGCTGCGAGAGGACGGCAATATCCTTGAGGTGCAGTTCACGAGTCCGACGCAGGCCGCTACCGCCAAGCAGGCGGCCCGCCCCATGACGACGGTGGCTGCACAATTACCCGGTGCGCCGCATCTGCGCAAGGCGCCGTATCAGTTCGGGTGGGACTGGGGGCCGAAACTGCCCACTTGCGGGATCTGGAAGGATCTGCGTCTGGAAGGCCGTTCCGTCGCCCGGCTCAGCGATGTCCGGCTTGAGCAGATTCATGAGGGGGACAGCGTCAGCGTGCGCGCGTCGGCGTCCGTGGATGCCTGGGTGCGCGCCGACCTGACCCTGGAGCTGTCGATCGAAAATCCAGAGGGCATGGCATGCGGATCAGCCACAACATCGATTGAGCACCGGAGCGGCTCGATCGCCCTCGGCGTCGCGGATCCGCGGCTTTGGTGGCCCAATGGCTTCGGCGATCAGCCGCTCTATCGCGTGCGGCTTCGGCTGCTTTACGAGGGCTGTCCAATCGACGAAACCGTCCTTCAGGTGGGGCTTCGCACCCTGGAGCTACGGCGAGAGCCGGATGAATGGGGAGAGAGCTTCCAGTTCATCGTCAATGGCGTGCCCATCTTCGCCAAAGGGTCCAACTGGATTCCGCCGGACGCGTTCGTCGACCGCGTCGATGAGGCGAAGCTGGGGAAACTCATCAGCGATGCCGCCGCCACCCATCAGAACATGTTGCGCATCTGGGGCGGCGGTACCTATGGAAGCGACCGTCTGTACGATCTGTGCGATCGTTACGGCATCCTCGTCTGGCAAGATTTCATGTTCTCCTGCAGCGTCTATCCGTTGGATGACGCCGCCTTCGTGAGTACAGTTCGTGCCGAAGTGGAGGACAACGTGCGGCGCATTCGCCATCGTCCCAGCCTGGCCCTGCTGTGCGGTAACAACGAAATGGATCAGGGCTGGGAAAGTTGGGGCTGGGCGAAGTCTCCGGCCGAAGACGCCTTGAACGCGCTGGCCGAGCGGTTCGCAAGCTTGCGGCCGTGGATACAGGAACCTGACGCGTCCACCCGCCTGCCCGACTGGCCGTCCCTGCAAGACGGCTACACGCGATTCTTCTACGAGACGCTGCCCGATTGGACGAGCGAGTTGGCGCCCGATATCGAGTACTGGCCCAGTTCGCCGACCTCACGAACGCCATTCGAGAATGCCAATGGCCAGGAGATGGGCGATGCCCACTATTGGGAGGTTTGGCACGGCCGCAAGCCGTTTTCCGCCTTTCGGGACTGCCTGCCCCGGTTCATGAGCGAGTTCGGCTTCCAGGCGTTCCCGACGCTGGAGACCGTTGACGCCTATACTGAGGCTGAAGATCGCAATCTCGTCTCGCGCGTCATGGAGCTGCATCAGCGCGGCAACCACGGCAACGGCCTCATCATCGCTCAAATGACGGATACCTTCCGCATGCCCGAGTCGTTCCCCGGCTGGATCTACCTCAGCCTGATCCTCCAAGCCGAAGGCATTCGCTATGGTGTCGAACACTGGCGGCGGAACCGGCAGCGGGTGGGCGGCGCCCTGTACTGGCAGCTTGATGATTGCTGGCCGGTGGCGTCTTGGTCCTCCATCGACTACTACGGACGCTGGAAAGCGCTCCATTACGCGGCGCGACGCTTCTATGCCCCCGTGTTGCTATCGGTGCTCGACGACGGGTGCGCCATGGAGTTGCACATCACCAACGATCGTGCCGAAGCGTGGGCAGGCGCGGTACGGTGGGGCCTGGAAACCTTGCAGGGCGATGCCATCGAGTCCGACGAGATCTCGGTGATGGCGGCGCCGGTGTCCGATACCTCCATCGTCGCCCTCGACTTCACCGATGCCATGGCTGACAAAGACCCCGGAGACCATATCCTCGTCTGTGA
>JANQGM010000021.1 GCA_028277345.1 Candidatus Bipolaricaulota bacterium
CAGGTTTCTTGCTGGATCCCTGAGAGTACAGTCTCGGTGGCTCTCTTTTTTCTCCTTACTTCCGTTCTCCACTTGTAAACACTACTGCGGAATGAGACAGACTAGAGGAGGTCTCTTGGAATTGCGAGAGGTTCTCTGCGCGAACTTGAATCTCAGTTGATCATCTCTGAGCAGTTGGGGTTTGCGTCCAAGGATGATCTTCTCCCGTGTCAAAGCTTGCTTGAGGAAGTGGGGCGCATGCTCAGCGTGTTGATTCGAAGGCTTTCTGATTGAGTGGAGACTTCTAAACCAATCAGGGATTGGGCAACACTCTCGGAACTCGGAACTCGGAACTCGGAACTCCCAACTTGAAACAACCTACTCCTCCAACGCGGCATCTATCGCTAGCGATGCGGATTGCTCTTTGAGGAGAGCGCCTTCTTCCTCCAAGCGCATGACGCGCTTGCTGGCCAAGCCGCCGAAGGCGACGACGAGATAGGCGATGCCTCCGATGATGAACCAAATTCGCATGCCATAGCGATCGCACAGTGGCCCGGCCACCATGAGTCCGAACGGGACGACGGCCTGCGTTGCGCTCCCAAGTAGGGAAAAGACCCTGCCCTGCATGTTCTCAGGAACCGATGATTGGAGCGTTGCCATGAACGAGCCGTTGGCAATGGGCTCCATCAGCCCGGTAAGAAACATGGCTCCAACGGCAAGGGGAATCCATCCCTGTGGGGTGAGGCCCATCGTTCCGATCGAAACGCCCATGATGGCGACAGCGAGCAACGCGGTGGCGATCCTGCGCTTGAAGCCACCCCAAGTCGAGAGAAGAACGCCGCCGAGAATGAAGCCGACGGCGAACAAGGTTTGCATGGTGCCAAAGACGAAGGCCTGGCCGTCCAGGACGCGCTTGACATACATCGGAATCAATGAGAAGGCCGGATTGACGACGAAGTTCATCAACGCAAGTCCCAGGATGAGCAGCAGCATGCCGCGCCAGCGGATCGAGAAAGAAAAGCCTTCGAGCATGTCCTTGATGATAGGGGGTCTCTTATTCTCCGATGCAGGCGTCGGCTCGGGGATACGGATAAAGAGAAGAGGAATGACGGCGAAGATGGCGGTGATGATGTCAATGGCCAGAATCCCCTGCATCGGTAGCCATTCGATGAGCAGGGCGCCAAGCATGGGGGCGATGAGCATCGCCACGCCGCGTAGTGTTTGATTCATTCCCGCGACTCGGCTGAGCTGCTCGCGGGGCACCATGAGGGTCGTCGCCGCTTGCATCGATGGGAAGTGGAAGGCGCCACCGACAGCGCGGATGAACATCAGCCCGTAGATATAGGGAATCTTTACGTTCCCGGTGGCAAAGAGAACGGCCAGAACGACAGTGGCCAGCGCGATGCTTGAATCGGCGATGAGCATGACGGTGCGGCGGTTCCAGCGGTCGATAAGCGCCCCGGCGAACGGCGAGAGGAAGACCATCGGGATGTACGCCATCAAGGCGGCGGTTGCCAGAACCGTGGCCGAATCCGCGTCGCGAGCCAGCCACCAAACGAGCGCGAATTGCACCAGCCGGCTTCCAATGAGCGAGAGTGCTTGCCCGCTCCAGATCGTGAAGAATTTCGACTTCCATGTCGACGACGTCCACTGCACCATGAATGAGAACCTCCACCTGTGGGTGTCGATGCCGAACGGATGGGTTCAACAACGTGAGGCAAAAAAGATACCCCGTTCCTCTGAGAAAGAAACGGGGCGTGTGGTGTTAAGTCTTAGAGAAGATCCATGGCTGCGGAGATCGAGATGTCGTAGGACCAGCCAGCATCTCCCGTGTCGCGTGTCGTGGAGACTTGCAGCAACACGTCCGCTCCACCGAGGTCGAATCCCAATGCCAAGCCGGCGGCATGACTCGTGGTGGCGGCCAATCCCGCAGGCTTCACGCGCTGGAGCGCGTAGTTGGCGATCAACGTCGAGTCTTCGGTGAGTGTGCGTTCGTAGCTAGCATTGGCGGACAACGTGTTCTCGTTCATCAGATCGAACGGGCCGGAATAGGTTGCATGCAGCATCAGCTGGTCATCCGGTCCGAAGGCAAAGGCAGCGTCTGCGGATCCTGCGACCACGATGTTCTGTGGGTTGCCAAAGGGGTCAACCAGTTCATAGCCGACGCCGAGTTGAAGCGCCCATCCGCATTGCCGGTCGTCGCCCATCATCAGAACGATCTCTTCAAGCGTAAGCGTGGCTCGGGCATCGAGATCGACGCCTGTGGCGCCCTCCACGAGTCCTTCGATATCGGCGACAAGCGCCTTGATGGTTTCGTACTCGACTTCCTTGCCGATGACATCCGCGATCGCCAGCAACGTATCATCGGGCAACGGTGCGTTGATGACGCCAAGCCAGATCAGTTCCCGGCTGATGTTGATGGCCTTGGCCAGCGGCGTGACATCGGAAAACCGTCCCAATCCGGCGCCCACGCGTACTTCGACGCCCGGGCGGAGTTGAGCATTGCTGATGGAGGCTTGAAGGCCTCCAAAGGCGAAGATCAGGGATTCTTCGAACGGGTAATAGCGAAACGTGGCTCCCCCCTGTCCAAGCCACCCTGTAGGCACAAAGGCATCAAAGGTCAATTCTCCCGTACCGCCGATCGTAAAGCCGTAGTTCGGAGAATCGTATAGCTGATCGTAATCTGCGGTGAGACGGCCTGAATTGACGTCCACCCCTGCCGTATTGGCATCATCGAAATAGCGGTATCCAAAGGATAGTCGCGCATCCGTTAAGGCGGTTTCCGGCGACGTGTAGTCGCACATTGAGATGGCCATGGCCGTTAGCCCCACCATGAACATCAAACACAAACAGATTCCCATCTTTTTCACCCTACATCACCCTCCTCAGTATTCGTGCAAAGAAGTTTAGGGCAGGGGGTGGGAGAAGTGAAGCGTGATCGTGCGTTGACGATACATGCCCTGTGTTTGAACGCAAGGGGACAGACGCGCATCGGTGATTGGGCATCATTCCTAGGTGAGCTAGAATGGCGACGAGGGGAGGACCATGTTGCTGCCGACACCGCTATCCTGGACCAAGAAGTTGTTTTCGATCTTAAAGTCGAACCTCAGTCCGAATCAGATTGCCTTTGCCTTCTCAATGGGACTCTTTGCCGGTCTCCCTCCGATGGGATGGCATTTGCTCATTCCCTTCGGCCTGGTTTTGCTTATTCGATGCTCCTTCAGGGCTTTCCTCATCTCGATGGGGCTCTTCAAGCTGATCGCACTCGCCGCGGCGCCGGTCTCCTATGCGATGGGGCGATGGCTACTGGCTCCCGAACGCGGCCTGGATGCGCTATGGCGCTGGCTGTTTTCTCTGCCGGTGCTTGCCCCCATGGGATATTCACGCTACTTGCTCCTCGGATGCATTGCCCTAGGCGCCTTGATGTTTGTCCCCATTTTCATGTTGGTCCGGTTGCTGGTGATCCGCTACCGAGTGTCCTTTGCCGAATGGGTCTCTGGCTGGCGGCTTTCCGGATGGTTGCGGGGAAGAAGGGGCGTGATGTTGGCGCGCCGGTTCTTTGTCGGAGGAGAAGCCAAGTACGTGAGCAAGGTTCCTCCGAAGGGTCCTTTCCGTTACGTGCGCCGAGAGATGCTCGTCGGACTGCCTCTCCTCTACCTCGGCATCTATCTGATCGCCGCGGCCATTGTGCCGTTCTTTGCCGATACCGTGGTCACGTCAACGGCATCGTGGGTGACGGGAACCGAGATCACGGCGGATGATGCCTCGTTCAATCTACTAACAGGCGCGTTGACGCTCAGCGACGTGAGCATTCAGGACCCCCAGAAGGCGGATGAAAATCTGATCGCAACGCCTGAGATACGTGTTGATGTGGGCATGATTCCTCTTGTTTCCAACCGACTTGTGCTTAACGCTGTCCGCATCGCGGACATGGAACTGCATGTCGTTCGCGAGCCGGATGGAACGTTGAACATCGACAATGCTGCATCAGGCTGGGATGCGGCGGCCTACGTCGAGTGGGCGTCCCAGCATGCGCATGACGTCGATTGGCTCGGACTGTTGCGTACGCTGGCCGATTATCTCAAGCACTGGGAGCCGCCTGGGCTGCCGGTGCGCGAGTATTCGGCGTATCGCGGGGGGAGATCGTTTGAACCGAGTCGAGCGCCCTTTGCGATTCAACGTCTGGAAATCGGCCGTGTGCTGGTGCGGTTGTCGGATGAAAGCGAAACCTCTTCCTCCGGCCCCTTGCCTCCACTGACACTGCTGGAGGTCGAGTTTTCGAACCTTGCCTTTCCGGCCACCCTTCGGGAGACGCCGACCAGTGTGACACTACGTGGTCAGTGGGGAGACGATTCGGAGTCCGGCTTTACCCTTTCGGCGACCGTTGACGGTTCGGGTGATACGGCCTCGACCCGCATCGTTTTTGCGATCCGGCGCCTTGACCTCCCCAGCTTGGCGTCCTTCTATGCATCGACGCTTCCGGTTCGCATTGCCTCCGGATGGGCGACGATCACCGGGACGCTTCGATTCGAAGATGGCGAGGCCTCGGGCACAAGTTCGTTTGTGCTTGAGGAATTCCAACTGGAGGGCACATCCAAGCCTCTCTTCGGCCTTCCATCCGATACGTCTCGTCACGTGATGGAGGGCATCAATACCTATGCCGCGCACGTCCCCGTGATCTTCGGCGTCGAGGTGGATGGGCCGTCGCAGGCGCCTCACTGGGGATGGGAAGCCCCCTTGTTGGAGGTCGCAAGACAGGGATTGGCGATGCTGGGACGGCGCGAGCTGGACCGAACGATCGAAACTCTTGGTCAGCGGGTCGCCGACCTTGGGGGCATCGATCCATCGCTGCTTGATTCGGATCTGGCGGCGATCCAGCGTTCGGTTGACGAAACGGCGCAGGCATTGATCATGGATGCGGCACGTGGGCTGCTTGACGACGCCTTGCCTATCACGCCACCGTCAGTAGAGGGAGTGGACGATGCGGCGGATCTGCTTCCCGGCCTTCTGGAGCGGTTGCTGGACTCAAAAGCCCCCAACGGTGAAACTGAGAGCGACTAGGTATTCCGCACACAAGGATCAAGGAGAGCCATGTCGCACAAGACGCGCGTATCCATTGTCTGCACGCAAGATCGACAGCAAGGGGTTCGAACGTCCGTTGAGCTTCTTGACGAGCAGCGGCCGACGTTCGCCGGGGTGTCCGTTATCCTGAAGCCGAACTTCAATTCGGGCGATCCCTTTCCCGCCGGGACGCACAACGATACGCTGGAGGCCCTGATCCGGCATCTTCAGGCTGCAGATGCGGCCTCAGTGACGGTGGTGGAACGAAGCGGGGGATCGTGGAAGAGTCACGAGGTCGCGGATCAAAAAGGCGTGCGTCCGCTGTTCGAAAAGCTAGGCGTCGACTACGTTGTGCTTGACGATCTTCCCGCTGAGGAGTGGATTCAGCTTCCGCTGGAGGGCAGCCATTGGGCGAGGGGGATTGAAATCCCAAGGCTTTACCATACGGCGGAATCGATTGTCATGACCTGTTGCCTGAAAACCCATGCCTTTGGCGGCCACTTTACCATGAGCCTCAAGAATGCCGTCGGCCTTGTGGCGCTTGAGTCCAGGGTTGACGAGTACAAGTACATGAAAGAGCTGCATGCGTCCGAGCATCAGCGATCCATGATTGCCGAGATCAATCAGACGTTTTCCCCGGATCTGATTGTGATGGATGGGGTCTCTGCGTTTATTACCGGAGGCCCTTCTCAAGGCGAAGTGGTTCATCCTGGCCTCATGCTGGCGTCCACCGACCGGATTGCCATAGATGCAGTCGGGGTTGCCATTCTTCGCGCCTACGAAACGACGCCTGAGGTGGCGGATGGGGCCGTCTTCGATCAAGAGCAGATTCGACGGGCCGTTGAGCTTGGTTTGGGCGTCTCTTCGTCTGAGGAGATTGAGCTTGCCCCCGCTGCGGATGACGCTAGCCGAGAATGGGCCGATCGACTTCGTGAAACCCTAGACGAGTAGTTCCATGCTGGGCGGCGATGGCCGATCGCTTGACTTCGTGGACTTCCTAGGTATACTGTACGCCTCCCATTCGTTCTCGTACGGATGGAAAGGTATCGGAACGTTTCCCAGTCTACGGATCGACGGCAGGCATCTTTCGGGCAGAAGTCAAGTATCGGTTCGTTCAACGTCGGCACGAGGAAGTCGCGATCGCGGCTTCGCCAATCAATCAACTTAACGAGCAGTGAACCGTTTGTCGTTGAGTGGCTACTCATCATTGACGCTCAATGGCGTGGTTTGCCAACGTCTTCGCTTCGCCACACGTTGTTGTGAAGCAAGCCGTTGTAGGCGGTCGTAGAGTCCACGACGGACTCACGCGGACAAGGAGGATCCAATGGAAGACAGAGGACTGTCGGTACGAAACGCCTTCCATTCGAATCCCGGCAGGGATGAGAGGCACGGGTGGCATTGAGAAAGGAACTCCTCTAAGGAGGATACTATGCTTCCTCTCTATCAAGCAGAAGAAATGGCCAAGCGGCGCTACGAAAGCGCGTTGGCCGATACACAACGAACCTTGGATTACAACCGATCGGTTCGCAAAGGCAAGGCGAAAGCCGCCTTGGAACGGATCATTGAAGAAAACATCTACAACGGTGCCAGCCTTGGTGAGTTGAAGCGCGAGATGATCGCGGTTCTTCATCGAGTGGCTGAATAACCAACCTCAGCCTGGGGCCGGCTCATGCCGGCCCCGCTCCATTTTCTCATTATTCGGCATCTTGCCGCCCTCCTCCTGGATCAGTATCCTTGGCTCATCAAGGGTGAGGATGAAACCATGGGGCTCGGGGGGACTCAATCCATTGAGGCATCGAGCTGACCTGTTTCATGAACAGGAGTGTCAATGAAAGTTCTCGTTACCGGCCTCTTTGAGATCGCCGCCGTTCATGCTGTTCGTCGTTTTGGCCAGATGGGATACGAAGTCCATGTCGCCGAAGGTCACCGACTGGCCTTCTCCGCCTTCTCCAAATACGTCACCAAGCGCATCCGCGTTCCCAACATGCGCTACCATCCCGAGGCCTATGCAAAGAAGATTGTCGAGATCCTTGAATCCGGAGGATACGACTATTACTTCCCGTCATACGAAGAGGTCATGCCCCTTAGCAAGTATCGAGAGCGCATTCTGGCCGCGACGAAGACGACGCTGCCGACGTACGAGACGCTGATGCGTTTGCACGATAAGAAGCAGCTGCATGATTTAGCGGCGGATGTTGGGTTGGACAGCCCGCAAACGTTCTATCCTCAATCTTCTGACGAAGCACGCGAGCACATCAAAACAGTGGATCTGCCGGTTGTGATCAAGATGCGAAAGACATCGGGCGCTGCCGGTTTTCGCAAGGTGTACGAGCGAAAAGGCTTCGCGAAGGCCTATTTCGACGTTGTGAAGAACAACGATCTCCCGGAGTCCGACCTTCCCATGATCCAGCAGTTGGTGGAGGGCCCGACAACGTGCACGTTGCACCTGTGTAACGCCGGCGATGTCGTCGGAGAGGTCATGTATCGAGGGATCCGTACCATGCCGCGGTCGGGCGGCACAACTGTCTTTCGTGGCAGTATTGACGACCCGATCTCCAAAGCCGCCGCCGCGAAGATCATCAAGCACCTCCAGTTCACGGGGCTCTGCGGGTTTGACTTCATCATTGACGATCACACCGGACGTCCGTTTCTGGTTGACGGCAATTGCCGGACGACGCCGGCCATTACGATGGCTCATTACGGCGGTGTCGATCTGGTCGAGGCCTGGGTGCGCGTTGCCAACGGCGGGGAGACGCCGGCCATGGCGCCCGCAGAAATCGGGGTACGAACCAAGCTTCAGTTCGCGGATTTTGTATGGTTGTTAGAGAGTTATGCGGCCAGCTTCAAGGATTGGAAGGGCGAGCATCAACTGCGCAAACGGTGGTGGAGAGAGAAGGGCTTTTATTACGACATCCACAGCTTTAGCGATCCGATGCCCAATATCATGATTTGGTTCTACATTCTGACCAATTGCTACAAACTGATCTTCACCAATTTCGATTCCGCGCAGTTGTTCATCTTCCACAACCAGTACGTAGAGGAAGACGCTTAGCGCGCCTTGCGGCTGTCCTATTGTTTGGAATAGGGCACGGCTTAGAGTGCGTCCCAATGAACGGTGGCGCCCCGTTCGACGAGGGTTCGAATGATCGTCTCGGCATCGCCGTCTTGATCCAGCGGAACCTCTCTCAGATCGATCTCATCTCCCTCACCGAGCCCGGGATTGTCAAGCAGGGGTGAGAACGAGCCGATCCCGGTGCGCGACAATCCGAGTGTTCGCAAGTCATGGAAGTTGCGCACGATTTCGATTTCACGGATCGGATTGCGATCCAGCCAGAGTTGTTCAAGCCGAACCATCCCTTCAAGGGGGGCAAGGTCGGTGATTTGGTTGCCCCATAGGCTGAGCCGTCGAAGCGCTGTCAATCCATGTAAGTCCGAGATGTCCGCGATTCGATTGTTGTCGAGTCCGAGCCCTTCCAATTGGGTCAATCCAGACAGAGGTGCAAGGTCGTGAATCCGGTTCCCGCCCAAACTGAGCTTGATGAGACGTCCCATCCCTCGCACGAAGCCGATGTCCTCGATGCCCGTATTGGGGAGGCCGAGCCACTCGAGCTGGATCAAGTCGGAGAGTGGGGACGTATCGTCGATCGGATTTCCGCTTAGACCCAATTCTCGCAACTCGGTCATTTTCGACAATGGCGAGATATCCCGAATGCCGCTGTTCCAGAGCCCCAGCCATCGTAGCTGGGTGAGGTTGGCAAGCGGGGTGATATCGACGATGAAATTGAAATCGAGATCCAGGTGGACAAGGGAAGTGAGCTGAGCAAGCGGACGCGCATCCGTTATTTCGTTGCTTTTCAGGGCGAGCGTTCGAAGCCGGGTGAGGCCGGCGAGTGGAGAGAGGTCGTCGATATGGTTGTTGGACAAATCTAGCTCTTCAAGGTTCTTGCAGGCCTGGAGGCCTTCCAAATGAGCAATCTCCGAGTCCGAGGCTTCAAGGGATACGAGTGTCAATAGCTGGGTGTGAGTCAACGTTCCGGTAGAACGATTCAACGCTCTCCGAACAGCGGCTTCCAAGTGCGCATCAGCGAATTGAACGGGCTGTTGCCACGAGACAGCAAGGAGAAGAGCGCCAATCGCGAGCCACAGAACGAGTTTCATACGTCACCTTCGTCCATCGGATTCCAAAGTGTACTTGGGTTCGAGGCGGTCAAAAAGGAGAAGAGAGAGGAACGGCTCTCGTTTCGTTCCTCTCCCCTCTGGAGTCAAGGAGGCGTCTTGGTTATCCAACGCACCGCTAGTGTAGGCGGGTGCGCCTCTGCTCCATAGCGCAGACGTCGGTCTCAAGGCCGGCATCGATCCCCTCATGAGAGGATGTAAGGGAGGCTGGTTGGCCGGACAATGGTAAATATTTATTTCTGGACATCGGCCACATCAAAGATTCCCAAGTAACGCGGTCACGGCTGCTGTTAGCTGATCGAATGCAGCTAGCGGAGCCACTTCAAACCCATGACTGCTCGCGCGGACGTATCCGAAACAGGCCGCTCGCGGAGAAGCGCCGATCGAGTAGACCATGCTGGCGTCCGATGCCGCACCGCTGTAAACAACGGGTTGCATCTCTACGCCTGCGCCTTGCGAGATCGCGCAGATCTCGCGAAGCAAGGCTTGGTCATAGGGAGCGACGCGATCTCTCGATCGAATGCCGGGACGGCCGTCCAGGGCGATGGGGCACTCGGGGACAAGCGGGCTCCCATCGACGGCGACGAAGACATCCGGGCGTTCGCGTTGAGCGAGGACCTTGGCTCCCAAACAGCCGACTTCCTCTTCGACGGTGAAGGCGACCAGCGTCGGCGACCGAGGTTGGGACTTCCGGCTCCTGAGATCCTTGAGCGCCTGCAAGAACGAGACGATGGCCAGTCGGTTGTCGAAGGTCCACGCACCGACCCACGGGAAATCTGAGTCGCCGAAAACAAAGGGTCCCCGGGTCTCTCGCTTCGGTACGACGGCGGCGCCGAGGCGGATGCCTCGTTCTGCAAGCTGCTGAGGCGTGAGTCCCGTAAAGATGCGCGCTGTTTCCCACGATGGGCCGGCCTCTACGACCTTCCGCGAATGGCCTGAGCCCAAGGAAAGCATGCCATGGGCGTCGTCACGGTCTCCAAGAATCGTGACCGCGGTCTCGCCGATCTTCCATGAGAAGAGGCCACCCAATCGATCGACGCACAGACGCCCATCGGCGGCGATCTCCGAGACCGTCATGCCGATTTCGTCCATGTGCGCGGCGTAGCAAATGGTTGGCGCCGCTACGTCGCGCCCATCAAGGCGAACGAGAACGTTTCCCGCCCCATCAAGCTCAGGCGAGAAACCCATGGTCTCCAAGCGAGTAAGGAGGAACGCGGCCATTCGATCTTCATGTCCTGATGGGCTGGGAATATCCAATAGCTCCGAGAACAACTTCAACCCGGCATGCTTGAGCGTGGTCATGCGCCCTCCTTCTCGTCTTGGCTAATTCTCAGTCAAGATGTGTTCGTCGTATTCGGACTCAAGCTGGAGCTTGTGCTTGCCTTCCTCCTTGGCGAGGGCCTCGAACAAGGATCGGGCTTCTCCATTCAACTCGGCGAGTCGAGAGTAGAGTTTGACGGCGCCCTCCTCGCGTTTCATTGCGAGGATCATGGCTTCCTGGAGGTTCATGTTCGGCGATGCCGCCACGCCAACAAGTAGGTCGGACAGGTTCAAGTCCTCGATAGAGCCCTCTCCAGTCGCCGCCATCTCTTCGGGCGTGATCCGAGAGAGCATTTCCACGTGGCCGTGTTCAACGCCAGCGAGCTCGGCGAACAAGCCCTTTACAGCAGGATCCTTGGCCTTCTGTGACCATTCTTTGTAGAACGCCTCGGCTTCTTTCTCCTTCTCAATGGCGAAATCCAGAGCTTTCTTCATCTGATCTCTCATGAATGCTGCCTCCTCAACCCACTGTTGGATGTCAGGCGCAAAGTGTAGCCGGTTGATTCGCCGTGCGCGAACGAATCAGCCCGGAGTCTCACGGCAATTCACCACAGGCAGATCGATGAGGAACCGTGTGAATTCCCCCTCCTGAGACTCGACCTGAATGCGGCCGTTGTGTTCGTGAATGATGCCATAGCTAATCGAGAGTCCCAGTCCCGTCCCTCGGTCGCGCGTTTTCGTGGTGAAAAAGGGATCGAAGACACGAGAGATCAGGTTGTCGGGGATTCCGATTCCGCGATCTTCAACCACGGTTCGCAGCCACCGCTGCCCATCCCAGGAGCCGTCTCTGACCTGAATGCGTATGCGCTTCTCAGGACTTGAGATGGGGAATTTCTCATTGAGGCTATCCCGCGCATTGGTGATGAGATTGATGAGAACTTGCTGAATCTGCTGCGAGCGGCAGCGAATGGAGGGCAGATTATCGGCAACGTCGATGTCGAGCTGAATGAAATCCTTGCGAAGGAGAGAGCCGATAATCGAAAGTGAGGCATCGACGATATCGAGCATTCGTGCCTGACTTGCGTGTTCTACGTCCTGACGTGCAAACGAAAGCAAGTTGCGTACGATTCGAGCGACGCGATCGCCCTCTTCTTTGATGCCCTCAGCATACTCTCTGAGTGTCAAGTCATCGACGCGGGAGCTGATCAGCTCCGCATAATTGATCATCCCAGTTAGCGGGTTATTGATCTCATGGGCAACACCGCTGGCAAGCGTTCCGATGGATTCAAGTTTCTGACTTTGCCGGAGGTGTGCTTCGAGTTGCTTTCGATCGGAGATGTCGCGAATGGCGGCGAGCACAACGTTCGTGCCTAGAAGCGTGGCCATGCGAAGGTTGACTTCCACCCAAAACACGTCGCCGCTCTTTTTCATGCAATGCCATTCGAACAATTGAGGATCCCCCGCCGCTGCCGCGTGAATGCGTTTCAGGGCTTCTTCATTGGAGAACGCGGGGTCGGGTGCGCTAAAATCTTCGACCGTCAGGCCAAGGAAATCGGATAGCGGATACCCAAACATCTCTTCGATTTTCGCGTTTCCATCCAGCAGTTGCCCCGTTTTTGCATCGTGAAGCGTGATGGCGTCGCTCGCACTGTTGAAGATGGTCCTATAGTTTTCTTCCGATTCCTTGAGGGCGCGTTCGGCGGTTTTGCGGGCCGAGATGTCGGAGGCATAGACGAACTCGTAGTCTCTATCTTGGAAGTGGATATACTGCGCCTTGAGTTCCACAGGGAAGATCGACCCATCACTTCGAATGAAGTCCGTCTCCGATAGCTCGATTCCGCCAGCCTTCAGTGCGGCCCATAGCGAATCGCGCTGATCACGCGGATAGTTTGGCGTAAGGTCCCATACATGCAGGTTCAGAAGGTCTTCTCGCGAGTAGCCGAGCAATCGGCAAGACGCCTCATTGACTATGTCGAGACGTCCTGACGGTCTTAGCCACATGATCATCACATCGGTGGCATCGATGGAAAACTGGGTCAGCGTAAGAGAACGTTCCAGCTGCTTGCGCTCCGAGATATCGAGTATCGTGAAGATGGTGCCCTTTCGGTGGTCGGAGCGATCGATGTTCGAGAAATGCAAAGCGACGTCGAAGAGCGTCCCATCCTTGTGCCTCCATTGCGTTTCGGTTCGAGCTACCCCCTTGCGAATGAGTGCAGGCCGCAGCGATTGCTGAAGACGTTGGTACTCCTCTCTATCGGGAGCCGTAAGCGTAGGGCTTTGCCCGATCAGTTCCTCGGATCGATAGCCGCTCAGCGCACAAATCCGATCGGAAACCCACTCGAAAACTCCATGCCGAATCAGCCCGATTCCGACAGGAGACGCCTCCAATATGCTACGGTGTGTGGCTTCGGATTCCTTCAGCTGCTCATCGGAGCGTTTCCGTTCCGTGATGTCTTGCACAAGAACTTGCACATCCCATCTGCCACGACCACTTTGCATCACGCGAACGTGGACTTCCCCGGAGCGAATGTCACCGGCGTACGTCTCCCAGGATGTTTCAAAGGGAGTGGGCGTCTTTCCGACAATAATCTCCCGGAATGTGCGCACGTACCGAGGAAGGTCCTGTGGCCTCACGGCGGGGAGCCTCGTGAAGTGTTTCCCGAGAAACTCCGCTTGGTTGTAGCCAGTCATATCGCACAACGCGCGATTGCAGGAGTTGATTCTTCCGGCGAAATCGACGGTGAGGATTCCAACCGGAGACAGTTCAACGATGTTCCTGTAGCGTTCTTCGGACTTCTGGAGTTCGGCCAGCACGCGGGCACGTTCGGAGACGTCCTCAAGCGTACCTTCGTAGTACAAGGTTTCTCCCGTATGATCCCGGACCGTTCGGGCACTTTCGCGCACCTGGAGGGTCGATCCATTCTTGCGGGTCCATGTGGATTCCTTGCCGACGATGGCTCCCTCCTCTTCCATCAATTTGCGGAAGTCCGATCGTGGAGTTTCAGGCTCGTACCCTCCTTCTTCGAGATTGCGGCTTGCTAATTCCTCGAAGGAGCTGAATCCAAGCATCTGTACGAGCGCGGGGTTGGCCATCAGTATTCTACCATCCGGCGTTGTACGATAGATGCCAAGCTGCGTGTTCTCGATGAAGGATCGAAGGCGGGATTCACTATCTTGAAGGGCTTGCTCGGTGCGTTTGCGCTCAGAAATGTCGACCAAGATTCCGCGAAGGCCGGCGGGAGCATCATCTTCAAGAATCAATGAGGCATAGATAAGAACGGGAAATGGTGTCCCGTCGTTGCGGATCGCCGTGTATTCTTCGACTAGGGAGTCTTTTCCAGCGATGATTCGCTGCATCGCCTGAGCGGCCGTTTCACGATCTTCCGGAATCAGCATGTCGAGACCATTGATCCCAGCTTCAAAACGCGCACGCGTGTAGCCGTATCGATCGAATGCGACATTGTTGATGAACGTAAGATTCCCGTCCAAATCACACTCAAAGACGATCTCCGGAAGCATCTCGGACAGTTCTCGAAAACGACGCTCCGAAGCGCGCAATGCTTGAGTTGCTTGAATCAACGAGGTGATTTCGGTGGCAATGACGAGAACGAGTCTCTGCTCATTTTCCGAGGAGAACGGCCGTTCCCGGATTTCAAAGATGCGTCCCTGGCGATCTGCCCACCTGCGCACGGTTTCCTGCCTTGAGCTAAATCCATCAAGCGTTCGGCAGGGATCGCACCTCTGGTCAAGTCCGTGGAAAATCTCGTAACACTTCCGTCCCTCTGGATTGCCGAAGTACTCACGGAACCGCTTGTTTGCCAAGGGGATTGAGTGATCGGGAGCTTGCAGGTAGAGCAAAGCTGGCATCGTTTCCATGATCGTCCGAAGGCGCGCACGTTCAGCAAGGATTTGATCTGAGGCGCGTTTTTGGGCGCTGATATTCTCGTGGAGCATCAGAATGTGCTCGGGCGATCCGTCTCCGCTACTTAGCATGGAGCAACTGACATTGGCCCAAATGACTTGTCCATCATTCCGAATGAGCCTCTTGGTTCGAGTGAAAACGTGGGAGTCTCCGTTCCTCAACGATGCGATTCCTTGTGCTTCAGCCGGCCAATCATCCGGATGTGTGATCTGTCGGTTGGTCAGATTTGCCAGGTCCTCTGCGGTGTAGCCGAGAAGCCGGCGAAAGGCGGAGTTGTGGAAAGAGAATGACGGCGATGCTGGCGTTACGATGGCGATGCCAATGGGACTAGCTTCAAAGACACTTCGAAATCGCTGTTCCGACTCCATGAGTGCCGTCTGATGTTGCTGGCGATCCAGCGCATGGTGGATCGTTCGAGCCAGCAGGGTAGTTGTGATGTCTCCCTTGGGCAAGTAATCCTGAGCCCCTGCTTGGATGGCTCTCTCGGCCAACACATCGTCTTCTGTCCCGGTCAACACGACGAGCGGCGTCCCCACGGCTGAAGCAAGGATTGATTCGACAGTTTGCATACCCTGTGAGTCCGGCAGTCCGAGGTCGGATAGGATGATATCGTAGCTTTCCTCGCGTAGGCGCTCCAGCGTTTCACGAAGTGTCGTCACATGCTCGACGTGCGAGATGGCTAGGGATGTGTTTGCGAGGTGTTCACGCACCAATCGACCGTCCCCAGGGTTGTCTTCGACAAGAAGGAGGGTTAGATCCGACGACATCTTAGCCCTTGTCTCTGGCTTGCCTGTACTCGAGTTTCCGCTCATACATGTTTCGATCGGCAACGACGATCAAGTCGTTGAGCGATGGCGCTTGCTTTGGATCGAAGGTGGCAACGCCGATCGAGAGCGACAGTGAGATAGAGGCCTCCAAGCTTTGTTCTTCATGGCCCAAGTGGTCGCTGAATCGCGCCAACAGAGAATTGACGCCTGGCGGGTGAGCTTCCACGGCTAAGGCCACGAACTCGTCGCCGCCCAAGCGGCCGATGATATCCGAATCACGAAGAGCGGCGCTGAAGGCGCGAGCCGCCGCCTTCAGCGCTTCATCGCCTTGAAGATGTCCGTGGGTATCGTTGATTGCCTTGAGGTCATTCATGTCCGCGAGTAGGAGCACGGATTCTCGGCTATTGCGCTTGGCAAGGCGCAGGCTCTGGAGCGCGAGAAGACGAAACCCTCTTCGGTTGTACAAGCCTGTGAGGGGGTCCCGCAATGATAGTTCTTCCAGATCCGAGCGAAAGGCATGTCTCAGGACGGTGTAGCGAACCGCGTGTTCCAAGAGGTTGCCTTCAAGCTGGCCCTTGATCAGATAATCGTGTGCCCCGCTTCGCACAGCTTGTTCAGCTGTTTCAACATCTGCTTGCGACGATAGGATGATGATGGGGATATCCGTTGCATGCGCGCGTAGTCGATGAAATCCTTGGAGACCTGAACTGTCGGGGAGAGAAAGATCAAGCAAGATCAAGTCGACTAAACGGTCCTCGATCAGGCGTATGCAATCGCGAACTCGGCTAACAATAGTGATTTCCGCCATGTCTTGACATTCGACGAGCATATCTTGGACGATCCGCGCATCGCCAGGATTATCCTCGACAAGCAGAACCCTTGTTCGCCTATCCATTGGGAGGAAGCTTTACGATGGTCAGCCAGAAATTCTCGATGGCTTTGACCACGCGCAGAAACTGATCGAGGTCGAGAGGTTTTCTGATATAGCAGTTCGCATGAAGGTTATAGCTCTTGATGATATCCTCTTCTGCATCCGATACGGTCAGGATAACCACCGGGATTCTCTTCAGCTTGTCATCCTGCTTGACCTCGGCGAGGACTTCCCGACCATCTTTGCGCGGCAGATTCAGGTCAAGAAGAATGACATCGGGACGGGGCGCTTGCGCGTAACCGGCTTCACGACGCAGCAGGGAAAGTGCCTCAATGCCATCCTGAACCCACGTAATCCGGTTGGATACCTTGGCGTCTCGAAGCGCCTCTTGGGCGAGCCTTGCATCGCCTTCGTTGTCCTCGACGAGCAGAATCTCTACGGGTCTACCAATTCCTGCGACACTCATGAAGCCTCCTTGTCTAGTTTGGGGAGTGTAAAACGAAACGTCGTTCCTTGTCCTTCCGAAGATTCAACAGTGATGTTGCCGCCATGCCGTTCGACGATGCGTCGACACAGGGCAAGCCCGATGCCTGTTCCCGGATATTCGCTGCGCGTGTGCAGGCGTTGGAAGATTTCGAAGATTCGGTCGTGGAAATCCGGGTGGATACCGATTCCGTTATCCGCGACCGAGATTTTCCACATGTCTGCGCCTTCATCGGTATGAAGATGAATCCGAGGTGGGTGTTCGCCCCGGAACTTGATGGCATTACTGATCAAGTTTTGAAATAGAGACACCAGCTGACTCTCGTCACCGTAGACGCTTGGGAGTTCATCATGCGTGACAACAGATGACGAATCATTGATGGCTGAAGCAAGGTTTGCTCTGGCGATGCCAAGGGCTCGATTGAGGTCCAACACGTCGAAGGGACGGCCCCGGGTTTGTACGCGAGAATAAGTCAGCAAGTCGTTGATCAGTCGTTGCATGCGATTGGCTCCATCGACGGCATAGTGAATGAAATCTCTGGCATCTTCATCCAACTGCTCTTTGTATCGCTTCTCCAGCAGTTGTGTATAGCTGGCAACCATGCGAAGCGGCTCTTGAAGGTCGTGCGAGGCGACGTAAGCGAACTGCTCGAGATCTTGGTTTGAGCGCGTAAGTTCGTCCATGCTGCGTCGAAGTTGAAGCTCGATCTCCTTGAGTTCGGAAATGTCCGTTCCCATGCCGATGAGATAGGGAACCTCATCGATCGTGCGGAGCGCTCCCGTAAACAAGTAGGGCGTCGATTCCTGCCAGCGATTGATGAAGCCGGCAACAGCTTCTGCCCGGCCATGGGTATAGACACGGCGGATGGCCTCTTCGATGTTGTCAACGTCCTCATCCCTGAAAAAATCCAGCGGATGCATCTTGGAGATCTCGTCTGACGAGTAGCCGGTGACATGCTCCAAGGTGCCGTTCCAACGTATGAATCGCCCTTCCTTGCTGATTTGATAGAACACGCCGGGAAGGCTTTCGATGATGGAATCGGTGATTTCCTTTGCACGGCGCAACCGTGTTGTGGCCAGGCGCTGCTCGGTAACATCCAGATTGGCAGACTGATACCCCAGCAGTTCGTTTGCGTCACTGAGAATGACGGAAGCGTGGCCATTGGAAATAAAAGTGGAACCGTCCTGACGCAGTGCGGTGAAATCCCCCGTCCACTCACCCTCTTCTTGAAGCGAATTGAGGAAGCTTGTCGCTTCGTCCGAATCGGCTAGGAATGCGGAGATTGGTTTCCCAACAGCCTCCTCGTCTCTTTCGTATCCCCAGAGACGGAGGAAAGAAGGGTTGACATGACGGATGACCCCGTCCACGTCCATGATGCTGTTGGCAGCGATGGAGCCCTCGTATACGCGGTTTTTTAGTCGAAGCTCGGTCTCGGCCTGACGTCGCCACGTCACGTCGACGATGGTTCCCAACAAAGCGGGGGCTCCATTGTAGTCAATCGACGTAGCCAAGGCTTCGCAGAAGATGGAGTCTCCGTCCTTACGTACGCCAGTGTAGGAGAAGGGCGGAAGGTCCTTCGTCCCTGCGAGGCAGTGTGAGATGTATTCATGGGCATGCTGGCGATTGTCGGGATGGGTTAGGTCCATAAGGCTCAAACGATCGACGAGTTCGTCTGGCCGGTATCCAAAGATGATCTCGAAGGCCGGGTTGACGTACTTGAGAATCATGTCTTGGAAGATGAAAACGCCGACTGGCGAGGCATCGGTGAGTAGGCGAAATTGTGTCTCCGAAGCGCGAAGAGCGGAGACCGTCTCCTGAAGCCGGGCCTCCGCCGCGGTACGGGCTCGCACCTCCCGATTCAGAGCATCTCGGGACGTTGTAATGGCCTCTAGGTTTTCCGTCATGTGATTGAGGGATAGGCCGAGTTGCGCAACTTCTCCATGGCCGCGAATGGGGAACCGGAAGTTTAGATTTCCGCGTCCGACTTCAGCCGTTCCTGCGATGAATCGATGAATGGGGCGCACCGAAGAGCGTCCGAACACAACAGCGACGAGCAGGACGAGAACTCCCATGAACGCCCCGCCAGCGATGAGGACGTTCGCCAAGCGGCGAATCGGTTGGACGACTTCGACCCAATCCGTTTCGACCAGAAGGCCGAGCGAGAGCGACTCGATCCAGCGAAAGGCGCCGATCACGGCGATGCCGCGATAGTCGTCATACACCTCGACACCCCGCTCTCTCGCCAGTACGCGGTCAGCGCCGACTGTGTTTAACATGCGATGTGCAACGAAGCCCTTGCCAAACTTGGGCTCTGTGACGAACATGGCCGAGAGGTTGATGAGGTAGATATCCTGACTTGTGTGGGAACCGCTGGTCAAACGAACGATTCGTCCCAGTTCTTCGAGATCAAGGTGACAGGTAAGAACGCCGATTGCAGCCGCCTCGCTCAGGCGAATGGGCGCCGCGATGTGGATCTGCAATCTTTCTTGACTGACATAATAGCGGGGTTGGTCGATGAAGACCTGCTCGCGCCCATGAAGAAAGAAGGGCTCGGATTCGCGGAACGTGCCTTCAACAACCGGATTGGTGGACGTGAGAACCTGGCCGGTGGCAGGATGAAGAATGGAGAGGTCCTTGATTCCACTGAGCCGATTGGGCAGCAGATGATCACTCAAGAGCTCCTGGTAGGCGGTTTCCCATGCGTCGCTTCCGCGTTTGGCATGAATTAATTGCTCTGTCAGACGGACGACAAGGGGGCGGGCGGCAACGCTTTCGAGCAAGGCCGCGTTGCCTTCCATCCATTCCAAGAGGGCGTCCTCCTTGAGAACGGAGATCGACAGCGCGTGAGAGCGGGCCTCCTCAATCAGTGCGTCCTTGCCGCCTCGATATGAGAACAGGCCGAGAAGGAGCAGGGGGAACAAGCCAACCAGGACGAACAAGAGGGTGAGACGAATCCAGAAACGCACGAGTTAATCGTCCTCTTCATAGACGGCCTTCAGAAAGTCGAGCGTGAATGCAGCATCGACATCAATGGGTTCGGTCAGCAGATCATGATCAAACAAGAGCGCAGCCATATCCAGCCACACTTCTGGCCTCATCCAGCCGATTCGATCGTATCCGGTGTGGATCAATGGGATGCTGGCACGAAGCATCTCGTACTGTAGGCTGCGATCTTGAAGATGGGCGTAGTCCATGGTTGCATCGATGGCTGACTCCGGCTCTTGAAGCGCACGCAGGTGTCCTGCCAACGTCGCGCGAAGGAAGCGTAAGACGAGATCGGGCCGATCGGCGGCCAACTGCTCGTGGACAACCAGCGTATCCGCATAGAAATGAACCCCGAAATCGTCGGGCCAAAAGAGGCGCAAGGGACGATCTCCTGTTTTCTGACGCAGGGAAAGCAGCGAGCCGGCGGCGAAGGAGACAGTGACATCCACATCTCCTTGGAGGAACGCAGTATCGTCGTAGGTATAGGGAATGATGTTGATGGATGTCATGCCAATATCCAGCTGATTCATCATCATCTCGAACTGAATGTGATTGTATCCCTCCGTAATGGCGACGGTTCGTCCAACGAAGTCGTACGGCGAGTGGATGCCGGAGTCGGCGAAGGCAACGAGGACGAACGGGTTAATCCGGTACAGGGTGGCGATCGCGATCAGCGGTATTCCCCGGCTTCGAGCCACGAGCATGCTGTCGGCTCCCATCACGGCAAAATCAACATCACCGCGAGAGATCCCAGAGACCACATCAATGCCCACCCCCCCGGGGAGAAAGGTGACGTCGATGCCTTCGCGCTGATAGCTCCCCTCACGGTCAGCTGTGTAGAAGCCTGCGAACTGTGCTTGGTGAATCCATTTCAATTGAACGGTAACCTCATCGATTGCGGCCATGGCGAGGGAGGGAACGAGGATGACGAGAAGAATGAGCGGAGAAACACGGATTCGCATCTTGGCCTCCTCGAGCGCCAGGCTCAGACGAATGAACAGGTTCTGACATCGTTCACTATAGCACGTTCTTTTGTGAGCGGACCATGCGTTGTTCCTCAGGTGACAATACTATAGATACCGTCGCATCGCGTGAAATGACTCATCAACGTTCTAGCGATGGCGATGGGTATGAAGGTCAACCGTAGAGATCGCTCTGTCAGCGTATAATGCCAGTTTAGGCAGGCTGGAGAAACGCGAAATCCCGGAGCGTGCGATGGAACGAAACTTGTTGGAGTCCGCGAATGTCCTTGTCCTTGTGCTTGATCGCTCAGGGACCATTGTGCGGCTCAACCGTTTTGCTGAGCGCACCATTGGATATTCCCGCAAGGAAACGGCCGGGAAGAACTGGTTTCAGCTCGTTGGGGATGGGCGGATTCCGGAGGGGTTCCGGCGGGCGTTCGATCAGCCGGTCGAGGAATCGATCAATATCAGCACCATCCGTTGTCGATCGGGTGAAGCAAGGGTTATCGAATGGCGCAATACTCTTCTCTTCTCGGTCCAGGAGGTCGTTGAAGGCATGCTGTCGGTCGGGGTTGACATCACCGATCGACACTTTGCGATCTTGAATTTCGCGTCCGAAGAGAGCACGTTTCGCAATGTCTTTGAGAACGCATCGCAGGCGATGCTGGTGGGAGCCGTATCCACCAATCCCGGCGCTCGACGCAGGTTAACGGCCAACGCCGCGCTTTTGCGCATGCTTGGCTATGCTTCAGAGGAACTTGACGGTATGAGCGTGAACGATCTCATTCATCCCCAGGATCTGATCGAAGAGCGAAGGCTGCTTCACGAAATCTTGCGAGGGGATCGAGACTCGTATCGCCTTGAAATGCGGTTGCTTCACAAGTCGGGAGACTACATGTGGGCTCGGGCCACGGTGTTGGCCGTTCGATCGGATCCGACGCGAGCGATCATGGTGATCTTCGTGGAGGACCTGACGCAGAGCCATCGCGCTGAAGAAGCGCTCCATGAGTCAACTCGGGAACTACGCGTCCTCGAAGCCCGCCTCGCGGAGACCCAGGAAGAGGAGCGGCAACGGATCGCTCGTGAACTGCACGATCAAGTGAGTCAGGATCTAACCAGCCTATCCATCAATCTGCAGCTTGCTCAAGCGGAAATTGAGCCGTCGAATGACGCCGCCCTCTCCCGCCTCTCCAGCGCCGTGGATTTGATTGATGAGACTGCCGGACACATCCGTGACCTAACCTTCGATTTGCGTACCCCCCTGCTCGAGGATTCGGGCCTGAGTGCGGCTCTCATCTGGCACGCCAAGCGATTTGAGCGGCGTACGGGGCTGGTGGTGCGCATTGGCGGAGAAAACCCATCGGTTCGGCTGCCGAGCGGAACGGAGATTGCGCTCTTCCGAATTACGCAGGAAGCGCTGAGCAACGTTGTGAAGCACGCGAGAGCATCGTATGTCGATATCGAGTTCGCTGAGCGAAACGGATATCTTGAGTTGTCGATACGAGATGATGGCATTGGCTTTGATGTCTCCGGCGTCATCGAAGGAGGCGCTGAGTCCGATCCTCGGTGGGGGCTCTTGAACATGCGCGCGCGGGCGGAGGCCCTAGGTGGATCGCTGGATGTGTCCTCATCCAGCGGCGAGGGAACCTGCGTCATGGTCAAGGTGCCGCGTTAGACCACAAGCAGCGGTTCTGGTGTGCGCCTTTGTTCTTTAGTTTGTGGGTACGTTGTCACACAATTGACCCTGCGGATCAGAAGCGATGGGAGTCGTTCACCTTCCATCGGTTCACTGAGGATCCGTTCTTGAAGCGTTAGATCCTCTTCTTTCGTGCAGATGTTCCCGACGTGTAGAAAGCGATTGCTCGCTGACTGTAGCTTGCGATCCAAGTTGGCATGAATGCGTCTCATTTGTCTCTTCAGAAAACACCGCGTAGAGTGAATCAGGGGGTAATATGCTTAAGCCGAGGGTTTTTTTCAGCCGATGTCTGGGGTTCGATCGATGCCGCTATAACGGAGTGACGATCCTTGATCCCATCGTTCAGTTGCTCAAGCCGTTGGTGGAGGCCATTCACGAGTGCCCGGAGATGGCCATTGGATTGGGGGTCCCTCGACAGCCGATCCGCATCATTGAGCAGAAAGGAACACGACAGCTTGTGCAGCCGGAAACCGGCCTGGATTGCACAGCAGCGATGGAGGGCTTTACGTCTACCTACTTAGATAACATCGGCGAGGTCGATGGATTTATCCTGAAGTATCGGTCGCCTTCCTGCGGGATGAATCAAGTGAAGATTTACAACAGCTCGAAGCCCAACGCCGGACACAGCAAGGGAGCAGGGTTCTTTGGGGAGGCCGTTCTTGAACGGTTTCCCGGATATCCCATTGAGGACGAAGGGCGGCTATCCAACTTCGATATTCGCCATCATTTCCTCACTCACCTGTTCTGTCGAGCGCGCTTTCGAGCGGCCAGATCGAAAGGGATGGCCAGGGATCTCATTGCCTTTCATGCGGCGCACAAACTGTTGCTCATGGCCTATCACCAGGAGGAGATGCGCGCACTTGGGCGACTTGTGGCTCATGTAAAGGCGGAAGGACTGGAGCAATCGTGGCGTACGTACGAGGAAGGATTTGCGAGAGCGCTTCGGCGAGCGCCACGCCGGAATTCGGCGATCAATGTATTGCAACATGGCTTTGGCTATGTTTCGGATAGCCTGACATCAAAAGAGCGGCGATTCTTTTTGGAAACACTCGATCAGTATCGGCAGAAGCAGATCCCCTTGTCCGTGCCGACGCGTCTATTGCGGTCCTGGATTCTGCGTTTCGATGTCGCCTATTTGAACGAACAAGTCTATTTCGATCCGTACCCGTTGGAATTGGTTGAAGTATTGGATTCGGGGAAGGGGAGAGCGCTCTAAGTTGACGGATACGTCAATTGGTATTAGGCTAGCGAACGTACGGATGTTTTCATGATTTCGCGTGAAAGGGGGGAAACGTGAACAAGAGGATATTCGCTGCTCTAGCGATCGCGCTTGGATTCTTGCTCGTCGTCGCTGGATGCGTCTATATCGGGAATTTGCGTCCTGTTGCCAGCTTTACCGCGACGCCCATGACGGGCACGACGCCGCTTGACGTTGACTTCGATGCATCAGCCTCGTCGGATACCGACGGAACGATTGCCACGTATGCGTGGGACTTCGGCGATGGGCAGACCGCTTCGGTGACCATCGCTACGATTTCGCATCAGTTTGTGCTTCAGAGTGACTCAGAGACGTTCCGAGTTGTCCTGACGGTCACCGATGATGGTGGAGCGACCGATCAAGCCGTCGCCGATATTACGGTCAATCCCTAGCCGCGTCGCGGACTAGACTTTACTGAAACGAAGAAAACAGCGAATCGCGCAGAGGCGATTCGCTGTTTGATTTGGCGTCTACTGAATGGCGAAGAATTTCGCCTTCGGGGCCTGGCAAATCGGGCACGTGTCCGGTGCATGGTCGTACACGGTGTTGCCGCAGATCTCGCAGACATAAATCTCTCGATCCGGAAGATCGCCTCTGCTTTCTATAGCGCCAAGCGCTTCGGAGTAGAGGTTGTGATGGATCTCTTCAACGGCATTGGCGCTTTTAAACGAGATTGTGGCTGCCGTATTGCCTTCGGCCTCCGCTTCCTGAATGAACTTGGGGTACATCTCCTGGAACTCGAACCCTTCGCCGGCGATGGCTGACTTTAGGTTCTCTTTTGTTGTCTGAATGCCTCCCATGACGCGCAGGTGGTTGTGGGCGTGAACGGTCTCTGCGGCCGCGGCGGCGCGAAAAAGCTTTGCGATCTGAGGAAGGCCATCTTTCTCAGCTGCCACGGCAAAGGCCAGATACTTCCGATTGGCTTGGGATTCGCCCGCGAATGCTTCTTGGAGGTTGTTGAGTGTCGTCATCCGAATCTCCTTTCTTTCCGGATACGAGTATCCAACGAATGGGGAATCAATTACAGGCTGACACGATTGCGTCCGGCCGCCTTCGCACGGTACATGGCTTCATCAGCACGTTTCAGTAGTTCCTCGAAGTCGAAGGAGTCCGGCGTGCGCGTGGCGACACCAATGCTGATCGTCATACTATGAACGGTTTCGCCTGGAATTGGGAAGCGTCGCTGAGCGATGCTCTCTCTCATACGCTCGGCGGCGCGTTGCGCCTCCTCCGAGCCGGATTGGGGCAGGATGACGCCAAATTCCTCGCCGCCGACACGGCCAAGGATGTCGGTTTCACGAATCTGCTCGCGGAACGCATCGGCGATTCCCTTTAGGACTCGATCCCCGGCGAGGTGCCCATGCGTGTCATTGACGAGTTTGAAGTGATCGACATCAATCATGAGGAGGCTCATCGCTTGGGCGTAGCGATCGCTACGTGCGACTTCATCGCGAAGCCGCGTCATGAAATGACGGCGGTTGGCGATCCCCGTTAGTTCATCCATCGCGACAAGCGTTTCAAGCCGTCCTTGATACCGATTGATAACAAGGATGACAATGGCGATCACACAGCCTGTGGTGAGCAGGCCGATGGCAAGGCTCGTGAAGAGTGTTGACCGCAGGCGTCCGAGAGCCTGGCTCGTTTCCTGTTCTCCCAAGATGTACCAATCGAATTCCGGGAAATAGCGGGCTTCAAGGTATACGGGATCTCCCTCTCGGTGGATTTCGTAGGTCGCGGGTTCAGTGCCGTGTGTGAGGATGTCGCTCGCGACCTCTCGAATACCCGGTATCTCATGAATCGATGTTTGCTCAACAAGATTGACATCCGGATGCGCCTGAACGACGCCATCCGGGCTGATCATGTAGACGAGCCGTCCGAATCGTTCTTGGTACTCGGAAAGCAGCGAACTGATGGATTCGACGCTCAACCCAACGCCGGTGACGCCGAGGAAACGTCCCTCATAATCGTGAATACGGTGGTTGATGAAGATCGTTAATGTGCCATCGGAGGCCTCGTCCGTATCGACATCAAGGTCCACACTGAGGCCGCTCTCTTTGAAGATGTAGTACCACACATCGTGCGCGTCGTCCCGGCTGATCGTCTTGAGAATGCCTTTTGGATAGTAGTAGTGGCCGGTAAGGTCGGACACGTAGAAGGCGGTGAAGAATTGATAGGTATCACGAATCTCCGTCAAGTACTGCTGGATCTGTCCAAGATCCTCTTCTCCGGCGAGAATCCAATCCCTGAGAAACGTGTCTGCAGCCATGGTGGAAGAGACATCGATCGGCCGCATGAGATCACGCTGAATCTCTGTCAGGATATTGTTGGTGAGAAGCGGCAGCACAGCGTCGAACGAACTATCTCGGTACTGGCTTCGTGCAACGAAATAGGTGATCAGGCTTGTCGAGAGAAACGCTGCCGTGAGGACGATGCTAAGGATGACGATGAGTCGGGTTCGCATGCTCATGATACGGGTTTCCGGTTCCCCCTCCCTCGTTCAACGGAAGTTGCCGACGAACACGCGCATAGGGTAGCCGAGAGTTCGCAAGGACGAAAGGTCGCCTGTCTTCTTTGCGTGAGTATGTCATCTTGGGAGATGATGTGCTACCCTGATTATGAAGAAAAGTATCGAAGGCTGTGAAGGCGGCTTGCGAGGGTGGCAAGCACGGAACCGACAGAAAGGCTGGGACATGAAACTTGACGTTCGATCGATTCTGAAGACGGCGGCGCTTGGCGGGGTCGTGTCATTGGCCTTGAGTCTTGTATTTTGGGCGGTCTCCACCGGATGGTTCGAGACCGTGGTGAATTCGATCCTGGGTGGGTTCATTGGCTTTCTGTTCGGATGGATCTCGATGCGAAACGATGGCGATGATTCGTTCTCAGCCCTTGCCCTCGGCGGAGGCCTCTCGGCGGTGCTCCCAGTGGCGCTGGCCTGGGTGACCTCAATGAATACGATCCGCCCGGAAGGCATGGTCGAGGGTGTGCCGATTGGGACCAGCCTCTTCCTCGGAATCCTGCTTGGTGGGGCGGCGGGGTTGATCATGGGGGTGATTGGCGGCTTGATCTATGGGGCGCGGTACTGACCAGGCACGTACGGTCAGATTTTGCTACGTCGCGGAAACATCGGAAAGCACACGGCGGACAGCGTCGATGTATTCGGGCGTTGTTCCACAGCAGCCGCCGAATACTCGAACCCCTGATTCGAAGAACCGAAGGGCCGTAGCTGCAAAAGCCGGCGGATCAACATCGTAGATTTCTATTCCCTCGATCAGCTGCGGAAGGCCGGCGTTGGGTTTGGCCCACAAGAACGCATGGGGGACAACTGTTCGAAGCGAGCCGATGGCATCCAGTGTTTTTGGAATGGATGCGCCGCAGTTGGCGCCACAGGCGTAGACGTTCTTCTCTCTCATCAATTCTCCAAAGGCCTCAGGAGTAACTCCCATCATGGTTCGGCCATGACGCTCAAATGACAGGGTTACCACGAGGGGAAGGTCTGAAACCGAGCGGACGCCGTCAATGGCGCAGGCCACTTCCTGAAGATCAAACTGCGTTTCAATAACGATGCCGTCGATCTGCTCGGTGTCATGAAGGAGCCGCGCGCGCTCGGCATAGGCGGCGGTGCAGGCTTCGACAGTCAACGCCCCCATGGGCGGGAAAAACTCGCCGAGTGGCCCCAAGTCGCCGAAGACGGCAAGGTCGGGCCCGGCCGCAGCTCGCGCGATTCGTACGGCTGTTTGATGGACATCTTCGAAAAGATCCTCGTTGTGTCGCTTCTTCAACTGGAGGCGGGAGCAGGCGAAGGTGTTGGTGAGAAGAATATCCGAACCGGCGCGAGCATACTCCTCGTGGATCGATGCGATGAGTTCAGGGGCTTTGTTCAGAAGGAGTTCTGGAGGCGATGTAGAAGGGAATCCTGCCGCCTTCGCTCTTTGCTGAATCCGTGTGCCCATGCCGCCATCGGCAAGGAGTGGACGATTCATGTTGAGCAACTGCTGCCAACGTGTCATAGGAGTATCCTACATCGTGTGCGCTGAGTTTGCTGCGCCATCTGATTCGATGAGGGAACTGTCATGCTAGACGGATATCAACTGCTGATTCCCGGTCCAATACGCTTGGATCCACGGTGCTTGAAGAAATGGCGCGGCCGATGGTCCCCCACTATGGGGCGGCATGGACTGCGTACTATCGAGACACGCTCGAATGCCTTCATCAGGTGTTTCGCACATCAGGCCCCGTTTTTGCCATTCCTGGCAGCGGCAGTGCAGGATTGGAAGCTGCGATTTCAAGCTACATCCGCCCTCGGGATCGTTTGCTTGGCTATGAACCCATTTCCTCTGAGGCAATGACTCTCCAACGGTGATCGCGCTTAAGCCACGAGCTGGGACAAGCGCGGATACCGTTGTCTCGCGCTTGCGAGAGGACCATCAGCTCCTTGTTGTTGGGGAATGGGGTCTACAAAGGCGTCGCCCTTCGTGTGGGAAGCATGGGCCCTCAGGCCTTGACGGCTGCCTGAAGCCGTTGATCCGCGCGTTGGAGAGCATCGCCCGAGAGGACGTGACATAGAGGCTGATTCCTCTGAAGATCGATAAAGGAAGCCAAGTTGTAAGGCTAAATGCCCTCCACCGTTCACTCTCAAGACGACGAAGGTCCTGCCGGCCACCGAATCCACCGAACCTTGGAGAGCGAGTGATCTCAGCAAGAGTCGAAACGTCGATTCAGGCGGCATTGACTTGAAGGGGGATCAAGTTTTGCCCTCTAGCACAGCGTCCACCATCGCGAGGATATTCTCGGCGGGGACATCGTTCATGATCGTATGAACGGATGACACGAGATAGCCGCCTCCGGGGCCTAGGATGTCGATCACGCGGCGGACTTCGTCGCGAATCTCATCGGGCATTCCGTTCGGCAAGACGTGGTGGGTGTCAATGCCGCCACAGAAGACGATATCCTTGCCGAACCGGCGCTTGAGTTCTTCAAGGTTCGACATCTTTCCTGCGGATGTCTGAATGGGATTGAGAATGTCAACGCCGATCTCGATGAAGTCGTCGATGAGCGGGAACACGTCTCCATCCGAATGGAAGAACACTTTAGCCTCTGTCCGCGCCTTGATGAAAGCGATGAAATCTGCATGGATCGGCTTGAGGATATCTCGGTACATGGCGGGAGACATGAGGAGGCTGTCTTGGGTTCCCAAGTCATCGCCGATCTTGATGATGTCAATCAGATCGCCGACTTCGCTCAGGAATCCGCCCATGATGCCTTTGCAGATCTCGGCCACCTTCTCAAGCAAGCCTCGGGCGAAGGCGGGACGCATCGCGAGATTGAGAAGGAACGTATCCATGCCTTGGAGTGCGCAGGCGCGCTCCAGGGGGAACAGCAGCCATGGCGTCGCCATGATGGCGAATTGATCCTCATCCTTTAGGGTCTGGGCGCGTGCTCTCGCGTGTGTATAGCGCGTGGGATCGTTGGCATCCGGCCAGGGATGCGCGGCAACTTCATCGAGGGTCTTCGCCGTTGCCAGCGGATGAATGCCGGGAAACCACTCTCCGGGACTGATCTCTCGTTGTCCCGTTCCCCAGGAATCGATGAAGGGCGCATGGTCGGGCCGGTTTCGATTGGCCGTGAGGACCGCCTCAGGTTCCCGGTCGAGGATACCGCGAACATCGCATCCGAGTCGGCGCAGTGTGGCCTCATCGACATCAGCGGTTCCGAGTTCGGGCCAGTCGTAAATGTAGGTATCCGGCGCTTGGATGCCGAGCGTGGACTTCAAATCCTGATATGGCTTCATCTTGATTCCGGTGGCGTTGCTGACGCCAAGGATAATGGGAACACGATCGGGTTCTCGGTGGGCTAGGCTTGTGGCGATTCGCTCGCGCGACGATGTCATGGCGTGTCCTTTCCGTGGTGACTCATGGCATTCTTGCCTAATCCTACCACGATGCAGCGTGAGAGGTTAGGGTGCGGGCAGATCAAGATAAAACCGAGTCCCTTCGCCCAACGTGCTTTCGAACGTGAGATCGCCCTGATGCGCTCTGGCGATACTGCGGCTAATTGCTAGCCCGAGCCCTGTTCCTTCAGCGCGCGATTTGGTGGTATAGAAAGGGTCGAAGACGCGCGGACGATTTCCATCAGAGATCCCGATCCCATGGTCTTCGACAATGAGGCGCACATAGGAGCGTTCCGATCGTATGATCGTTTGTCCACGTAATTTGATTGTCTTGTCCTCATTGATGAACGGATGCTTCTCATTGAGCGAGTCACGGGCATTCATGATGAGATTGATCAGAATCTGCTCGATCTGTTGATGACTGCAAATGACGTCCGGCAGATCCACCGGGATGTGATCCTCGATGGAGATCTGATCTTTTCGCAAGGTGGCGCCCATAAGTGTCAGCGCGTCGGAGACAAGCGAATGCAGGTTGACAAAGTCGCGAACATCCGCATCGCGACGTGCATAGGTGAGGAGGCTGGAAACGATCTTGGCGATACGCTGGCCTTCTTCGACGATATTGGCGGCATAGTCTCGAATGGTTGCATTGTCCGATCGGGATCGGATCAGTTCGGCGAAGTTGATGGCGCCGGTCAAGGGGTTGTTGATCTCGTGGGCGACACCGGCGGACAGTGTGCCTAGGGAGTCCAGCTTCTGTTGCTCACGCAGGCGGGCTTCCAGTTGCTTGCTCTCAGTGACATCGAGGATCAGACTGTTGCGCCGAACGACGCTTCCGGTGTCATTCCTTCGTACGAAGCTGCGCACATCTACCCAGCGAATCTCTCCGGAGCGGGTGAGGACGCGGTGCGGATCCAGCGCGTAGCGAGTGACGGAGCGATCCTCCAGTGCGATGCGAACGGCGTCATCGATCATTGGACGATCCTGGGGATGGATCAAGTCATCGAAGCGCACTTCTCCGGAAAGAAGTTCATTGGCCGAATAGCCAAGAAGCTCGCTGACGTTCTCTGTGACGAACGTCATTGGAGAGCCATATCCCCCGGCGCGTTCAAGTGCGATGGCGGGGCTGTTCTCAACGATATCGGTGACGCGCTCAAGACGGTCTTCGGCGATTTTTCTCCGAAACAAATAGATGGAGACGATGGATGCGGCGATCAGCGCGACGGCGAAGAAGGCGATGCGAGTGTACAGATCGTGCGGCGGAATTCTGACAATCATGGAATCCCACAGGGTGAGCGGCTGTTCGAAGAGCAGGAATCGAACACGGGCGGCGAAGGAGAGATAGCTGTAAACGGCATCCGCAATCCAGAAAAGAAATCCTAGTGCCAGGGCGAGGGCAAACGGCCCCACAACGCACAAGGGGCAACGCACGGGACGGCGCGAGATCAAGGACGTTCTCCTTCAATCTCGTCATAGACGGCGTCGGCAACCGCGATCAAGCCAGGTGGAATCTCGAAGCCGATGCGTCGGGCTGCTTCCAGATTCAGGGCAATGGACTTGGGTTCTTCAAAGACTTGGTTGAGATCGCGGGGGCGTGCGCCGTTCAGGATCGCATCGACATTGCTCGCTTGGAAGTCTCCGATGGCTCCGTAGCCCGCTCGTTGAATGGCCATCAACGCGCCTCGTTGGACGAGGTCGGGGCCTTCCAACGCCCATGTGGGCACCTTGTGCTCGAACAAGGGTGTGAGTACGTTCGGAAGGTGCTCAGCTGTCAACGCGAGATGAGAGGTGATGAGAAAGGCGTCGATTCGCGGAGCGAGTTGCCCTAAACACTGTGCCGCATTCTCCACGGCTTGAGGCTCCGTGACATCGGTATCTGGAGCGATGCAGGTCACAAGCTCGAAACCCATCTGGCGAGCGACGGTCTCTGCGTCATCGAGGACAGCGAAGGTGCGCCCCTCGGGGGTATCATCGTAGAGGATGCCGAGGCGCTCAAATCCGATCATGTTGTGAAAGACGGTCAGTTGCCGAATGTATCGATCCGGATCCGTGCGGGCATGAATGTGATCGAGGCCGGAATCGCCGGCGCTGCGAATGATGCCCGCTTGAATCGGGTTATTGGTGGACATCACCAAAGTGGGCACGGAATGCTCATCGTTGGCCAAATCAATCCCTGCCCAGGTTCCTAGCGCAAGAACAAGATCGATATCTCCGGTAGTTGCCAGTCGATGGATTGCGTCCGCGCGATTGGCCGAGCGCATCTGCGAATCCCATTCAGCTGACCAGAAGGCATCGATGACAAACTCCACGAAGTCGCTTCGGGCATTTGCGGAAAGCCAGCCCCAAAGAAACCGGACATCGTCCGGGCTGGATAGGGGTGGCCACGTGAAGGGCTCGATCCATCCCAGCGCAACCAATCCATCGACCAAGGCGATGAATTCGCCCTGATAGTCAACCCACGGGCCGCCTTCATAATAGGCGATGCGCCAACGAACGCCATCGTTGGTGGTCGGGGCGGCGTGAGCAGCGGTAGCTAGGAGCATGAATGCGATCAAACACCCCAGACAACAGCGAACTCTAGTCCGCATGACACGACCTCCTCGGCACGATTGACTATAGCGGTATGAGCGTAAGGAGAGAAATATCCGAAACAGGGAAGCACTCTTTGTCATATTCTAAGTCAGCTATCTCAGATTGACGCCAATAGGTTTGATATGTATCGTAACAAGATCATCTAGAAAAGACCCGGAGGATTCATGAGCAAAACTCGCCAGATTCTGTTATTCGTCGCCGTTCTCACATTGCTTGCAGGATGTACGGAGCTTGCGCCGCCTCAGAGCCTTCACCCGCCGGCGTGGATCTATGGGGAATGGAGTGATGAGTTCGGTGCTGCATCGTATACCTTCTCAGAGACGACAGTCATTCAGCGTACGTTGAACTTGACAATGGACTTGGGGGAAATGTACCTGGCCACTGATACGCCCGTCACAGAGACAGTCACGAGTACGCTGTATTCGTTTTCTGTTCCTACTGAAACAGAAACGATGACCATGGAGTTCACCAAGGTCAATGCCACGACCATCAGCCTGACGATGATCGTAGATTTCGTGACCATAGGACCGACGCTCCTATACCGGCAATAAGAGCGGTCAAACGCCCGGGATGTAACTCAACCAGCCTGAGTACTTTGTATGACGTGAGTTAAAACTTCATCTCTCCGCAGATGAGCGCACCTCATTCCGATGGCTACGGAGAGAGGAACTGACTTCTTTAGACAACTGGGGCTAGGGTGTCCAGTTTTGAGCCTTCCTCAAAATACATGAGAAGCGGTTTCCTTTCCCGATTTCCTTTTCGGAAGGCGAACGCATCTTGAGGCTTCTTCAGGAATCCATGATGCTCTGAGGTTGACGGTACTTGGGATCTCAAACAGAAGTTTTTTCTGTGTATTGCGAGCGAGAACTATTGAATCGTTATGGGCCAGTGAGGAGGCACTGAGGTTTGGATACAAGAGCCTCTTTGTGGAGATTCTTGTACGACTGTACCCACTTGTAGTATGGTGAAAAATACTATGAGGACTCGATTCTTGGTTATCGCGCTGGTCATTGTTGGGGTATCTTTCGGATCGCTCTTGGTGCACGCCCAGGTTGATTCTGAGAATCCGAGTTTGACACATGCCCAATGGTGTCGGTACATGGACGAACTGCAACGCCAAAGGAATCTCCTGTATCTGCGCATGGGGATCGATACTGCTGTTGCTCTGATTGGCACTGGACTTTTCTTCAAAGAAGCGCAGAAGCCCGTGCTGAATGTCACGAGAATGGTTTTCGCATCAGCCCTCTGGCTTGCAGGAACCATTGATTTGTTCTTGTTCACGTTCCCGAGGCTAGGATCGGTCCAATCCGAACTATTGTTGTTTAAGGTGTCGGGGGGCGCCCGTATGTGGGTCTGGCCATGCAGCGGGGCATCTCCCCAATGGTAGTAAGCCGCCGCCGATTCAGCCAGACGAGCATCGTTTGCTGACAAGCACGTTCTCTAATGACGTTGCCCCAAACAGGACTGAGCTCTTGAAGGAAGACCGGAGTTGCTTCTGATCCGACAATCCTGTTCGATCAGTAGGTTTTGAGCTCAACTTCCGTAGTAGTCGCGAGCGAACCTGCTTGCCTCTGTAGTGAGATATGTGTAGACGGATCATGTTACCTGGCACAATATCTGTCCCATTTGGCCAATCTTGATAGGGTGGGTTTCCCTGAACTTCGATTTGGAATGATACGTCGTAGTAATCGATCCGTACCGAGCCAGTGTTTTGCGCAGAAGAGTCAACGTGTTCGCTGTTTAGCTAACGTCCAGGAAGCTCTAAGCAGTTCTGTCCCAGCTCGCGATCTCACGTTCGCTGTGGTACTGGCGATGCGGGTGCAGCGGCTCGACACATCCAGCTGGGTACCCCACAGCGAGGCGCTATTGGATTCGACTCTTCTCCAGATACACTGTATTGAAGAGGCTGCTGTAAAAGGAGAACTCGGCAACAACTGTGACGTAGTCTCCCTCTCGCAATTCTGCAAGCCCAGGATGAGGGCCAGCCTGCTCGAAGTAACAGTTGACACCGGGTGCAAACACGGAATCTCCAGGCGCTGCTACCACGGCTATGTACGGCTGATCTCGGAGATCTATACCGATTGATCGAACATATCCGCGGACCTCGATGTAGGTGCCCTCATACTTTAGCGTGGCGGCATATTCATTTTGCTCGAATTCACCGGTGATTCCGCCAACTGTCACGGAATAGGAAGCTGTTGTCTGTTGGGTTACTTGAATGCTGTGCGAAATTCCTCTGCTTTCTCCATCATCGTCGCGAACAGTGAGTCGTATCGAGTAGACCCCTGCTGATTGATAGGTATGTGAGGTTGTCATTCCCTGTGCTGAGGATCCGTCCCCGAAGTCCCATGTGTAGCTAACGATCTGTCCATCTGGATCGGAGGATGCCGATGCGTTGAAGCTGACCTGAAGCGGAGCCTCTCCAGACGAAGGGTTTGTTGAGAAAGCGGCCTGAGGAGGCATATTCGCTGGGGCAAGCGTTGTACAGGCTGGGAAAAACAGCAGGCAAGCCATCACAACACTAACCAGACTTGTGCGTTTCATATTCCTTCTCCTTTGATCCCTGATGTCTCAAGCGGATTCAATTCGTCCGACCTGGAAGGGAGTGATGCTATTTCTTCGTACAGAGCAATGAATCATCCATTCCCACCTGCCATAATCTTACAACACTATCTCCAATTCGTGAAAAGGAGAAGACTTTGGTTCTATCGGTCTGGGGTCGATCTGGGGCGGGTCTTCTTTCTTGATATTGGACGCAGGTAACGAGTGCGTACCTAGCGGGTAGGGGCATATCGGCGGTTTGTCCAAACATCGCGATAGGAGGACTCTGTGAACCAGCCTCCTCTTCGAGGAGGGACGAGTTAGCTCATTTCATCAGCAAACATCGTGGTACGTGCCATTGAGTTCCTTGCGAGAATGCTGAACAGAAGGGACATTCTCTTGGAGTGAGAGTCTCCGGTCAAACGTAGAAAAGACTTTAGGATTCTGAACCCGGCAAACGCTTCGCGTTGCTTGGGAGCATGCGAGGAAGCGACGCTGCATGCTCGGGATCCGAGTCTCCAGTCAAACGTAGAAGAGCCTCAGGCTTAAATGCCTGAGGCTCTTCTACACCTTACTGGACGGGTTTTGAACTCAGATTGCCGAGTTCCTCCGGGCCCAAACCGCCGATCCTACTGCTTCTCAACTCCCGTTTCTCAACCTCGCTAGCTAGTTCTCGTAGCCCTCCTTGGCGGCACCGCGCGAGATGCCTATACTCTCATATGTGCAAGGAGGTCTTCATTCAATGAGGCGTTTGCTGATAATTGCAGTCATCTTGGTTCTTCTCGCTAGTCTGACGGGGTGCGAGTGGCTATTCGGGCGCTTTCCGAACGGGGGCGATCCACAGCCTGGCGCGGTTCTCTTCTTCGATGACTTCCAGGATGGGTATGATCCGGCTTGGGGATTCACAAGGGGGAACTGGGAGGTAGTTGACGGGCAACTGCATACAACATCAGAGCCCGGAAGTGCATACGTTACGGGTGGGAACTCATGGACCGACTACTCAGTCGAGTGCCAACTTAGCTACAGCGGCAACTTCTACGGCCACCCAAGCCGTCGAATCGTTGTGCGTGCGGCAGATGACCTGAACAAGGTTGTGTTTGGGGGATTCCAGGGAGGCGAGTCGCGAGTTGGATTCATCGTCTACGTTGATGGCGAGATCGTAGTAGAGACAGAGAGCATCCCAACCCTTCCTGACACGTGCATCGTGAGAATCGATGTGGTTGGAAGTACCTATAGCGCGTTTGTCGATGGCATCCATGTCATGACTCTGGAAGACCACAGCAACCCTTCTGGAACTGCCGGGCTTGGAATCTCTGCTGGAGAAGGCTGGGGTCCTCGAGGTGCTTCTGGATGGTTCGACGACTTCCTCGTCACTTCTCTCGAGTGAAGGCTGAGACAGCCCTGGCTTCCCTCTGAAGCGTCGCAAGACGCGCAGATGGCAGAAGTCACATTGTCCGAGCCTAGTATCGGTGACGATAGACGCGACAGGAGGTCTATGAATGCCTAGCGACACACAGCGGTTTGCGCCGCTCTACGCCGCGACCATGCAGCTTCGCATCTCACTTGGCGAGGAGATCTGGAAGCTCAGAGAGCAGTGGATTCGCCTAATGACATGGGGTGTATCACTGGTGATCACTCTATTGACCGGACTCGGGATCACATCAATCCTTTCTTCTGCAGGACTGAGCATGCTGCCTCGCATCGGAATCCTCCTCCTCTGTCTAGCACTCCTCGGGGCTCTAGCCCTATACACGGGTGCCGTTCGCTCCGACGGCAAAAGATTGGCTCGCGTCCAGTATCGCACGATGGGGATACTGCAAGCTCTCGATAAGCATCTCGGGTACATGGAAGTCATCCCGGAGGAGGAGAGGTACTTCGCTCTTCAAAGCTCAGTGTTCCCTGAGGAGTGGTTCTCAGGCGCACGCTACTACAGCGGAATCGCGCAGTTTGCCGACGATATGCAAACCAAACAGGGCTTGTGGCTATCTGTGTTTCGAAGGGCGACTCTGTTTGGTGGCTACTTGGTGCTCGCCATCGTGGCCGTGATCTCGATCGTTAGCGTGATCTTCCTGATGTGAGCGTCTGCCTATTCAGATAAGGGCGTCCATCCGCTCATCTGAACAGGACTTCATGTGCACTTCGAAGGACGCACGAGATACCCATCACCACATCGCGACGCACGAACGCGTTCCGCGTCCAGTCTGCCAGGCCGTCCGGTTCAAATCCGTCCCGTAAGGTCTATCCGCAACACCCAATAAGCACGGCCGTGGTGCGAGTTGCTGGACTGCTAGTTCTGCACTACTCATCGGTTCGTGTGATACACTCATGACACTAGAGGGTTGTGGGCACGATGTGCGCGGTAGGATCGTTCCTTGCAGTCGCTCCACGAACCCGTTGGTCCAGGCATGTCGTGGCTTCGTCCTCGTGTGCCCGATGTTGAGATCTCGGCACATCTCAT
>JANQGM010000031.1 GCA_028277345.1 Candidatus Bipolaricaulota bacterium
CGCCTGCGCGCGCGACTCAAACCTGCCTAGTCGTCTCGAGAATTGGGATCGCGAACCAGGCTGTGAAGGGCATCCAAGAATTCATCCCAGTGCGTGTCCGCCACGAGGGATAGACCGGATTCCGCGTACTGTGCACGCTGGCCGTCGAACTTGGGCGCGTACTTGTTGTACAGCCCCATCAGCGGATCGGCGTTCTTTCGGAATGGGAAGAAGATCGAGAGGCCGTGGCCGCCAGGGAAGGCCCTCTCATTGAAGATGGCGGCCGTGATCGAGCGAGTCACCTCCGTCTGGAACGCGGCGCTGGCTGTCTCCAAGCCTGGGATGGACTCGATACGCTTCGCGAAATCGACGGCATCGACCACTTCCTCATAGGTGAAGTCTTGGGCATCGTTGCGGGCGCTGAGGATCTCCTCGATGGATGCCTCCAGTACGTCGAGCAAGGCAAGGGCGAACGCATCGAGTGCCGAGGCGAGCGCATCGAGATCCAATGTCGAGGCAACCGCCGTCATGGCCACCTCGGCGGCGGCGACTTGGGCCTCCTCGGGCATGGTGTGAATGTAGTCGCTGGGATCGTAGTGGCGATCCAGCGACTCAAGGATGCGTGCCCCAAGCCGCTCAACCGGAAGATCGGGTTGACTGGATAGGAGCTGCGAGATCTCGGGCAGGGCGTCGACCCAGGCGGCAAAGCCGCTCCGGGGCTCGCTGCCGATGTAAAGATCCGTTGAATTTCGCAACTGATAAACGGGTTCGATGGCCCCCATGAGGCAGGGCGCCGTGAACAAGAGCGCGTCAATTCCTCCAACGCTATCCAGCGACAGCCGCATCTCTTCAGGGGTGAGGTAGTCGTAGGTCCTGACCTCCCGCGTTCCGATGGGATGAACGTCGTAGCTGGAGCCTCGCCAAGCGGCGCCGTGCTGATAGATCATCAGCATGGTCCGGCGCGAGGGAAAGGTCTCTGCGCCATAAGCAAGGATCTTGGTGAGAGCGGCATCGTCGCCTGTGTTGATCTCGCCCCACTTGGCCAGCGATGTGAGGACGGGCGCACTCTCCGTTCCCTCGACCAGCCATACGGTCGCCTCCCCCTCGAAAGTATCCTCCAACATGATGACGTTGACGTTGGGCGTGGACCGCATGCGGCGAGCGAAGTCGTCAACGGGGTTGTACCCGTAGAAGTCGGCGGCGTTGTAGAAGAGGACGGTCCAGTCTCTCTTGGCTCGGGGAAGGATCAGCGTTGTTTCCGGTTCGCGCCGCTCGACGGTGATCGATGGATCGGGGAATCCTCGGGGTCAGATCTTGTATTGTGCATTGAAGAGATGGAATCGAGAGTGCAAGACGTGAGCCCTAACTCATGGGATGAGTCGTCTAAGGACATCCAATTTCGCTAGTTCTCCCCTGTCCCTGCGCACTGCGTGCAGGTAACCATTCCCTTGCCCTTACATCTTGAGCACGTGCAGGTTCCATGAATGAGATAAGTGTTTTCACCCCGCCCTTCGCACTTCGGACACTCAATTACACCTCTCCCACTGCACTTCGAACACTTCGCCATGCTAAACCTCCATAGTTGACTGCGATTGCTGAAGAACCATGTTCCTCAGTAACTCTATACGCTTCGCTGTCGGCGGATGTGTGGACCACACATTCGCCCACCCTCCTGAGAGGCGAAATCTCTCCTTCCAAGGCTTCTTTTTGTCCTTCGTGTCAATGGGTTCTTCGTCATTGCAGGAAATGTTCGATGAGTCCATCGCCAGCAGCGCGCTCGCAAGTGCCTCACCAGACCCAAGCAGTTCAGCTGCGCCCCTGTCTGCCAAGTACTCCTGCTGTCTTGATGAGGCCAGACGCAACAGCGCTCCCGCTGGAAGAATCAGCGCCATTAGCAATCCATAAGAGATCCAGAATAGAGCCCACCCCCATAGCCAGCAGAAATAGCTCATCAGTTTCATGAGTCCCGACGTGCGGCTTGCAGCCTTCTCTGCCCACTCAATCGCACCCAACACACCGAGGAAGTAGACGCGACATATCCAGGTCATCGATTCATAGAGAGAAACGGCAATCGTCATAGCAAGAACGTCGCGATTTCGAATATGGGCAACCTCATGGGCCAGGACGCCCTTCAACTGCTCTTTCGACCAGGAGTTCAGTCCTCCAGTATGTACGACCAGTGCTGCCTTTTTCGGACTTCGACCGCAGACAAATGCATTTGGGTCTTCTTGTTCCGAGATCCATATGGATGGAACAGGAATTCCAGCGCGATTGGACAGATCCTTCACCGTTTCTAGCAGTATTGTGTGTGTATCATCCGCACGTTTTGCTTTTGCCAGAGTCAGCTTAAGGTTGTTGGCGGTCGCTAAACTGAAGATCAGCCAGACCAAAGTTGCAAGACCAAAGAGTGCGCCCCAGATAAGGGGGCTAAGCAGGAAGGCGCCGACAAGACCGCCAAGAAGTAAGACAAGAACAAGCATTCCGAGGATTGCAATTGTGGATAGCCAGCGCTCCTTCGGAATTGCTCTGATTCTGGCCCACCATCCCACAAGCATGGTGCCAAATCGTGCGAGCATATGCTTACACCAGTTTAGGAGCTCTTCGCCCGGGAATCCCGGAGGAGCTTTCTTTTCGTCCATTTTCCATCCTTTCAGCTACTCGATGGCATACTAGTAATATCCTATAACCGCGTCAAATAACCGACCAAACCTATAATTATAGGCTGTCCTCAGATATGATTGGCTCAGTCTTCGGGGGCAGATCTTGATTCTTGCTGTCTCGGATGAGTCTTGTGACTGATCAAGCTTTCGGATTGGATTCATTCATGTCCGGTGACTGATGGTAGTTGGTCGCGAACGCAGAGATCTGCCACAATCCCTCCCATGACCACTGAACTTGCACGTCCGAATCGCATCGATGCATTTGATCTCGCCCGTGGGCTGGCCGTGTTCTTTATGGCGTTGGTTCACGCCCTGGGTACGTATACCAATCCAGATGTCTACAACTCCGCGTTTGGGTGGACGATCGAATTTCTTGGCGGTCCGCCGGCGGCGCCGGTGTTCATGTTCTTGATGGGCGCGGTGATGGCGTTTTCGCGGCGTACGGGATTCCTGGCCATGGT
>JANQGM010000027.1 GCA_028277345.1 Candidatus Bipolaricaulota bacterium
GGTGATGGCGGCGCCGGTGTCCGATACCTCCATCGTCGCCCTCGACTTCACCGATGCCATGGCTGACAAAGACCCCGGAGACCATATCCTCGTCTGTGAGCTGTTGCAGGGCGAGGAGCGGATCGCGTTGAGCGTGCATCCCTTTCTGCCGAGCAAGCACCTCGACCTGGATGCGCCACAGATCGAGTCCGAGGTGAGCGAAGACGGCGATGGTGTTCGCATTCGGCTCCAAGCCGCGTCCTTGGCGCGCTTCGTCGAACTGAAGCTCGCAGGTGCGCCGGATGTCGTGTTCAGTGACAACTATTTCGATCTGCCCGCGGGACGGGAGGTCGTCATCACGTGTGACCGGCCTGAAGGCCGGACGGTCGAACAGGTGAAGAACGCGCTGTCGGTGTACTCTCTAGTCGATTCCTACGCAGCGCGCTAATGATCGTCGAACTGAGGAGGATGGGATGAAACGTTCTCGTATCAATGCGTTGCTTCGCGATGCCATCGGCTTCTTCGAGACGCATCACTTCCACTTACCGCCGTTTGCGCATTGGACGCCCGATGCATGGCCCGAAGATCGCGACCGTATCCGGGACATTCTCGATCATGGATTAGGGTGGGATGTCACCGACTTCGGACAGGGTCGCTTCGATGAACTCGGCCTGCTGCTGTTTACCCTGCGCAATGGGAGCGAAGACGGGAAGGGGGGCGTCCCCTATGCCGAGAAGGCGATGATCGTCAATATCGGTCAAGTCACTCCCACGCACTACCACTGGAGCAAGATCGAGGACATTATCAATCGCGGCGGTGGCACCTTGAAGATCAAGCTCTATGCCTCGGATGCGCAAGACGAACTCAGCGACAGCCTCGTGCATTTTGTTGCCGATGGCGTGCGGTATACGGAGCCTGCCGGACACGTTTTTTCGCTGGCTCCGGGAGAGAGCATCACGCTGACGCCCAACCTCTACCACAGCTTCTGGGCCGAAGGCGAGCGCGTGTTGGCGGGCGAAGTGTCCAGCGTCAACGACGATCTGACCGACAATCGTTTCCACGGGCTAGTCGGCCGCTTCCCCGACGTGGAGGAGGACGAGCCGCCGATTCGGTTGTTGGTTTCCGATTATGAGAGGTGGTTGAACGCATGAAGCGACTCGATGGGAAATGGGCGTTGGTCACCGGCTCCAGCCGAGGCGTCGGACAGCAGATTGCGTTGGGCTTGGCCCAGCGCGGATGCCACGTCATCGTGCATGGACGCGTGGCGTCGCATTGCGATGAAACACTTCGGTTGCTTGAGGCCTGCGATATCGAAGCACATATCGTTGCTGGAGACCTGAAGGACGTTGACGGTACGAACGCCCTGATCCAGAGTGTGAAGGAACACCCGGGACGCATCGACATCCTCTACAACAACGCCGCCATCATGAACGCGTGGAAACCCACCTGGGAGATCACCCCGCTCGAATGGATGGAATCCTTCCAGGTGAACCTGTTCGCGATGGTCATGCTCTGCAATGCGTTTGCCCCCAGCATGCGCGATCGCGGCTACGGGCGCATCGTCAATCTCAGTTCAGGCATTCAAAACGTACCCCAGCTTGCGCCCTACAGCGCCACTAAAGCCGCCGTGGACAAATACACCCGGGATCTTGCGTACGAACTTCGTGACTCCGGAGTCTTGGTGAATGCCCTCGACCCCGGTTGGCTCAAAACCGATCTCGGCGGTCCCGATGCCGACCATCCGGTGGAAACCGTGCTCCCTGGCGCCCTCGTGCCTGCTCTGCTGGACGACAACGGCCACAGCGGACGGCTCTACGCCGCGCAGGACTATTGTATGCTGGAGGGCTAGTGCCCCGAATGCCTGGCAGGGAATAACTCAATATCCTGAGTAAATTAACTCAATGAATTGAGCAATTCGGCTGTGGTATGCGGCGCTTGCATGAAAGCCAGCGACACGATTACGATCAATCATGAACAATCCCGGTCCGAATCGACACGCTCCCGAGGAAGTGGATCAGTATCTTGCCGCCTTGCCTGTGGATCAGCGTGCAGCGCTGAGCGAGCTCCGCGAATGGATTCGCGACATCGCTCCTGGGTGCACGGAGCGCGTTAGCTACGGCATCCCCATCTTTCGGCTGAAGGTGGATCTTGTTGGTCTGTCTGCAGCCAAAAACCATTGTGCCTTCCATACGATGAGCCCCAGCCTTGTCGAATCAATGACCGAGGAGCTTGAAGGCATCAAGCGGTTGGGAGCGACCCTCCAATTCACGGCAGAGAGCCCGCTTCCTAAGGAACTGGTCGAACGAATCGTGAATCGACGGATTGAGGAGATCGGTTCGTGAAGACGCTGACTCCTGAGGATCGAACGCGAATCACGCGTGAGATCCACGACGTGCTGGATCGACTCATCCGTGGCTGCGAGACGTTGGACATGGATCTCGCGTTCGGCATGTTTGATCGATCGGATGCCTTCCGCATGGTGGCAGGCGACGGTACGCTATGCACCTTCGCCGAGTACTACGCCAACAACGTCGCCTATCTCAGTCAATGCAAGAGCTTCATGCTCGACACCATCGGCACGAATGTTCTCGTCCTGCGAGACGATCTCGCTGTCCTGACCTGGAGCTACCGCGTCGCTGCAACGCTTGAGTCAGGAAGTCGACATCGCATCGACCGCGCCGGAGCTACCTTTGTCCTCCAGAAGGAAGATGAGCAGTGGCGCGTCATTCGTTATCACGAATCCAGTTCGCCCCTGCAAGAGACTGGAACCTGAACGACTGAGAACCCTCTGTCATCGCCAGCTTCTCGACTTCCGATTCTTTCCGTACGACGTCTCGTTGTACCCTACGTCGGGAGGTGCGGGATGGCGCGTGCAATGCTAAGTCTGATCCTTGTTGGGACGATGCTGATTGGGTTCGCCGCGGGTGCTCAGGAGATGCAGCTGCCGTGGGATGGCGACGACTTCTGGATCGAAGCGCGCGAGGGCTGGTGGACGGATGTGCTCATCCTATCGGATGGCTCCGGCGGCACCGAGGCGCTGAAATCGCTCGCTCCCGACGCCCTCAACTGGGCGTTCTACGAGCAGCCGTCGTTTCTCAATGAGATCGGCACGCGCCACGTTCGCGCCGCGCCCTGGGGCTATCAGGAATCCGAAGAGGTCGCGACTGGCGATCTCGCCGATTGGGAGTTGGCCGGCAGTCTCGCCTACAACGTCGATGACGAGCCCATCTACTACGGCGATTGGGGCGGTAGCTACTTCATGGATCCGCATTCCGAGCCCTGGATCGAACTCATCTTCGATGGCATCGAGGACGCGCTCGACGGAGCGGACGGCGTCTCTCAGGACAATATCGGCGTGCCTCCCTTCATCAAGGGGCATGGGGGATTCTCTCCGACCGAGAAGGCGCAGTTCCGCCGGTTCCTGGGCAAAACCTTCAACGACGGCGCGTTGGAGTCGCTCGACATCAATGTCGCTACCTTCGACATCGCCGCCTACCTCCGTGACAACGGACATGTCAACGGCAATCCGGAGGCCGTGAACGATCCCGTCTATCGTGCCTTCGTCATGTATCAGTATCTCTCCAACCTCGAAATCTGGGCCGAGATTGTGGACGAACTGCACCTTGACACGTCGCCCGAGAAGATCGTGCATGGGAATCAATACGGCGTGTGGTCGCCGTACGATAGCAATCCCTATTCCGTCCTGCTATCGCAACAGCATCAAGTCGTCGAGATCGAATACGTCAGCTACTTGCAGAGCATGCCGCCTGAGGTGCGCGACAGTTTGCTGTACAAGATCGGACTCGCCTCCGGACGTCATGAAAAGCCGGTGTGGATTCGCGGCATCGTCTACGACTGGGGCGCTGGCCAATCGGTGCTGCGGACGAACCATCTGCGCTATCTCACTGCATCGGCCTATGCCAATGGCGCGATCCGGACGTTAGAGCTGTGGCACGGAACGCCCCATGGACAGGAAAGGCTGTCGGAGGACGCCACAGCGTCATTGCTCCAGTACTACGATTGGTTGGACGACGTTCGCTTCCTGTTCGAGCGAAAGACATCGGCGGCCAATGTCGGCGTCGTCTACTCCATTCCTACCATGCTCTGGCGCTACTTCCCAGCCAGCGGACATTGGAACAGTCAGCAAGTGGCCAGCATCTCGGGCATCGCGCACGCGCTGGAGTTCGAGCACATCCCTTACGACGTCATCGCCTTCGGTCACCCTTCGGTGTGGTGGGACTGGGACTTGGCCGAACAACTCAGACAGTACGATCTGCTGATCTTGCCTGATGTCGATTGCCTGCTCGATCGGCAACTTGAGGCGCTGGAAACGTTCGTGGCCGATGGCGGACGCCTGCTGTGTACCGGCGATTTTGGGGCGCATGACGAGAACTTGGAGCCGCGCGTGTCGTGGCGAGTGGCCTTGCTGACGGCGAATCCCAATGTCACCCTGCTGGAGGGCACGCCGGGACGCGAACTCTTCCAAGCTATCCTCGCCGGGCGAACGGCTGATGAGTCCTACGATGCTATCGTCGATGCCGTTGATGGGCTTCTTGGGGACGCTGTGACGCTGGAGACAACGGCGCCGGAAACGATCACGGTCAATGCCTATCGAACGAAGGGTCTGTACACCGTTCATTTGCTCAATCAAGACTATGACGAAACCGCGGATCGTATGATGCCGTCGGACGCCTTCGAGTTGAGGCTTCGGATTCCCGAGGACGCGACTGCCGAATCTCTCCTGCCTGCGAGCATCTTCCACGACGATGGAACGAGCCGGACGCTTCGGGCTGATGTTCACAATGGATGGATCGTCGTGACGATTCCGAGCGTTCGATTCCATTCTATCGTCGGCTTAGGCGAACTGGACGACGCGGCTGAGGTCGCGATGGCTGAATGTCAGACTGCACTGGAGCGCAATCCGTGGGCGTCCGACGATCCCGATATCGCATCGCAGTTGGCTCAGTTTGGCGTGGCGCAATCGTCGGGCGAATGGTTGGAGATCCTGTCTCTCTGCGCCGACCTCGAAGATGCGATCATGGCCAGCACGCCGAGCGTTGCCTACGATTTCGCGCACTGGCAAACGATGGCGCTCGATATCGAGTCGGCGCGCAGCATCGACGCCGAGCATCCCGAATGGCACGTAGCCAAGGGATTGGCTAGCTACGTCAGCGAGCAGATCGATCGTGCCCCGATCTCGGCGGAGACATTGGCAGGCATCAGCGTGCTCGTCATCGCACCGCATCGCATCGGCTTCTCGGCCAGTGAGATCGAGGCGATTCAGCAGTTCGTGCAGGCGGGCGGAGGTCTTCTGTTCATTGGTGATGGCGGCGTGCCGTCCTCGTATGGAGACATCACATCTCCGTTTGGATTGGAGTTCGTGCCCTACTCTACCCTGACCGCCGAAGTGCATCTGTGGGACAACGTCAGCTTTGACGTCTTCGACATCATCGAGCATCCCATTACGAATGGAGTGGACAGCATACAGCTCAACTTCAGTGCGCCCATGACGGTGGATGAGGACTGGCAGGTCGTCGCATGGACGGCCGCCGCAGTCTGGGAGGAATCGGACGGCCTTGGTGGACCATTCCCCGTTGTGGCCTACCGAACGCTAGGTAGTGGCCGCATCGCCGCCGTCTGTGACAACGCGCCATTCGGCGATTGGGGGAATACGAGCCTTGTGCACAACCTAGTGAGCTGGCTGGCAGGGCCAGCTCTGCTACGAGCAACGAGTTATGAGCTGTGAAATAGGAGCAACGCGTGCCATGGTTCCTGAACAGGGTGATAATCCTAAGCTGGGAATCCTAATGGAGCCACAATGGCAGGTTTGCGCGTCAGTACTGGGTATTCAGGAGACAAGCTCTGGCCCTCGAAGATAACCCAATTGAGTATTGTGTCCCCGGAATCCCTAGAGCACATCTCTACCTCCATGACTCATCATGAGCTGATTCATCAGTATGATGGAATGCAAGATCTTACCCGATCACATGTTCAGGCGAGCTGCCGTCCGAGAATCATCGAGAGTTCTTGAACTGAGTTCCAGGGAAGGCGCAGCGAGCCGATGTCAAGTCTGCCAAGAAGACGTAGGCAATCCGCTGAACTGCGTTCCGCTTCTTGCGGAAGGTGCTTGCGTAGAAGCAGAGCAGTTGTCCTCGTGAGGCCCAGGCCAATCAGGTTTAGTGCAACGGTGTCCGACGCCCCGCATTCAAGAAAGAGATAGAAGTGTCGTGCTGCTGGACGTAGTAAGTCTTCTGATCCACGCTTCTCAACAACATGATGCAAGACATCGCAGTACGCCCGGAAATTCTTCACCGCCATGAACCGAATTCTGTCTTCGATCTCCTTAATCACTTCTCGGACAACGGAACTTGCTTTCTTCCCAGGCTTGCTCAGTCTATCTCGATTCAGCTTCTTCTCAATGATCTGTTTGAGAGGACGATTCTGTATCCACTCTTTGGCGAGCCAAGTATCATATTCGTATTGTCTATTCTGGGAGAGCGAAAGATACCGCGAGAGCGCCCTGAAGATACGTTTCAAGCGCTCGTAGGATTCTTGATCATGAGGGATGACAGGCACCCACTTTGAGAGATCCCTAGCGGACATAAGGAATTGATGCAAGTTCTCAAGTCTCGATGGCACGATTGCGCAGTTTCGCTTGACGAGATCTCGCGGAAGATTGACCGAAACGGCTCTGTAAAGCAGCGACTCAAGCTGTAGGAGACGTTCCCTGTTACGGTCAGTTGCGAGTGCCGAAGTGCCGATTGACTGGCCCGTCATGATGTAGTCTGTATAAATCTTCGAGAGTGCAGCAGCAGCCACTCCCTCTTGTTTGCCAAGTGCATCACCTTCAATCAGGCGTGAAACAAGCGTTCCTCCATCCTTCAGAACATGACTAAGCGCAGACTCAATCACGTTAGCTTTCTTGCCTGTCAGGCAGCCGCTTGGCTCATCCGTAGGGGTCTCCCAGTCTGCTGGCTCAATACACCAGACATTGCCATGTAGCTCACGAGCCATTCTGCCAGCACGTCCAGCAAGATTGAGGAAATCAATACGGCTCATTGGTTGGGTCTGCCCCTTCCGAGGTTTCGCGATGACAATGTCACGCACTGGGAGGTTGACTCCTTGAAGCAGGGTACTAGTACAACAGATAAACCGGATCTTTTCCTGAGCGACGAGCTCCTCGACACCCTCCCGGACAGAACTTGGCATTGAACCATGATGGAATGCAACGCCTTTTGGCAGGCAGTGAGCTAATGCATATTCTGGATGGATGTGTTCTCGCAGGAAGTCACCGAATCTCCGAAGCTCCTGACTAATGCTGTCGCTGGGATTCAATAGGCTCGCAAGATCTGCAGCAAGGATTTCGGCTTGGTAGGGAGTGTTCGCGTAGAGAACTGTACAGCCTGAAGTTTTTGGAAGGGAAAGGGCAAAGCGAGCCTTTGCCTTCGAAGTTGCATTCAGTGCGAAGTCGAGATTCCGGAAGCCAAGGTCCAAGTTCTCGCGATCTCTAACAAGAGTGAAGCGAGCAGAGCGGGGCTTCCCAGCGCGTCGCTCGACCCGTATTACGTTCTGTGTTACAGGAGACTCCTCCTCCGATATCGCTTCACCTGAATCTGCCAATGCGAAGAGCCCTAGTAGGTACTCAGGATTCTCAATCATTGGCCCCCCGAATCTAATACAGCAATTCGGAAATCTCAGCCTGACCTCATCAACTGCAGTTTGAAGCAGGATTCCACGAGCGCCAGCAGAACGTCCTACACCTTGGGCTTCATCGATGAAGAGAAGTGTCAGGACTGAGTTTGTAGGGAGGTCCGAATTAAGGAGCGAGATGAGCCTCTCCTGCGTAAGGACATAAACGGAGCCATTTCGAGATTCCTCCTCGAATGGTACCGGGATGCAGCGAATTGGAACATCATCACATCCAGCAGTATGTAGCATGCTTCGCAGCGAGTGAGTAACCTGTCTGATTAACGCTCTGGTTGGGACTACATAGGCGACATGTGGGGCTTCTTTGCTCAGGACACGACTTACGATTTCCGAAAGGAATACGAAGCTCTTCCCCGCAGAAGTTGGAGCAGAAACACTCAGAGCGGCTTTTCTCCCTAGGCGGGACAGGAGTTCGGCCTGAAAATCGGTCAGCACAAGCTCTCCCTGCCCAAAAGGAAAAGCGTTCTCGATCCGACGAGAGAGCATCTCCAGGTCACTACTAACGCCCAGCGAACCTATACTTGTGCTGCCTAGTCGTTTCTTGACAACCTCTACAGCGGGGAAATTCCCGAGTCTTGCAGCAAGCTGAATTACGAGACTAGCAAGTGCTGGGTCGGCCTCAAGTCTGAGCTCTGCGATGCGCGAGATTACCTCAAACGCGATCCTCCTTTCCTCAGACGACTCTCCAAATGCAAGACAGGATGCGCTAGATAGAAGAATCGTGATATCTGAGAGTGTGAGTACATGGTCTGCATCTGACTCATAGGGAACTCCTGGAAGACTGGGCTGCATGCTAGCTATAAGGAGCTTCCCGAAGCTCCTGCTGAATGATGCATTCTCAGTAACGCGTAGCACTAGGTCACTTCCCTTAGGAACGCATCTCGGAAACGTTGAACACAGTCAAACGGAAGAAAGAACACCTCCTGATGGTACTTGGGGAGGACGCCGTTGAATGTTTCTCTGAAGGTTTCCGCTAAACTCGGAATTGCATGATCATACTCGCTAACGAATCGACGAATAACTTCCTGGCGGCTAGAGATTCTAGCCAAGGTTTCGTACTCAGGCCACGAGAAACCAACCAGACAGGCGTGCTCAATACGATAGATAGACAGTGGATCATCAGGATCAAGGTATCGAAGTACCTGTTCACGCAAATGGGCATCAGCATGTTTGAAATGTGACGTAACCAGGCCAATCTCATGATCGACCAAACGATCTCTATGAAAGGACTCCAAGCTTGTCCTAAGGCTTCGCATAGCGTTGGATACATTCGCATAGAGTTTGGACTCGCAGAAGTATACGACTAGGCTTCCATCTGATGGATCGATCCTCATGTGTATGCCATCTGAGCCATTAACCTCAAGCCTTGGATTGGTCTTCAACTCGACTTTAGTGATCATCTGGGGGGCTCCAAGTCCAGCCTCAAGAAGTAGATAGAGTAACATGTCTCCGGCCTCACCACTTGCGCTTGAACGGCGAAGCAGGTTTCGCGCTTCTCTATCTAGTTTGCTCCACTCGTCTGGCGCAATCGGAGTTCCACGACGCCTGGCAGACAGACAGTACGTGATTACGTGATCCGCGAGGCATTTGGCAAGCTCTACAAACATTGGAATACCATTACCATCGAATCTCACATGCTTGAAATGGAGCTCAGCATTGACTTGAGGATGGCCGGGATGGGTTACAGTTTCTGCTATCAATGCCTCGTATCTAGTGCGAGAAGCTTCAATGTATTCCTGCAAGTCTATCATTGCTTCGCATAGTAGTACTTTTCATCGTAAAAAGCTACTCTAGGGAAGAGTATTCTCCCGGCAAGAAGTCTTGAGTGAGTCATTCGGCTACAGGGATTTGAGAACTAAGGTTGCGCTTCTGGGTCTTCGACCCTCCAATCCTGAGTGCGCGCTTGTTGCGAGCAAGAGTGAGCATCGATAACAATCTCCCAATGAACGCCGAACTAGCACGTCCGAAACGTATCGACGCCTTTGATCTTGCCCGTGGGCTGGCTGTGTTCTTCATGGCGTTGGTTCACGCCCTTGGGACGTATACCAATCCAGATGTCTACAACTCCGCGTTTGGGTGGATGATCGAATTTCTTGGCGGTCCGCCGGCGGCGCCGGTGTTCATGTTCTTGATGGGCGCGGTGATGGCGTTTTCGCGGCGTACGGGATTCCTGGCCATGGT
>JANQGM010000005.1 GCA_028277345.1 Candidatus Bipolaricaulota bacterium
CGCTACGATCATTCCTGCACTTCTACAACTTCGATCGACCGCACCGAGGCTACCGGACCAAAGGACGAACACCTGCCGAGATCTTCTGGGGTGCCGTCCACGAGCAACGTCACGAGGAGGTCTGATGTGTCAACACCATTACGGGACTGGACACTCTAGTGCTTGGCAATCCGCGACAGATGTGCCGTAACCCACTTGCGGAAGAGCGGGCCGAATTTCAGGTTCTCCGGGCCGTTCTCAAAACCTTGGGCTATTTCGCGTATCTCAGAGAGAAGATCTAATGGAATCCGGCGAGCTTCCCAAGCCTCGAGAGGTCAATAAGGTTCTGCTCAGAGATTCTTTCCCCCAGTCCCTCCCAGCGTTGGAGGTTAGATGTACGAAGTAGTACAAGTAGCGCAAGGGAAAAACACGATACGAAATCCAGATCCGATGAAAAAACCTCTTTGGCAGCAGAAATCTCTTTCCTCATGGCCGCAGGCATTCTTCCCAATCAGTACGACAACTCATCCTATTACTACTCCGCAGGTGGTGGACAAGATACCTTTGCAACAGCCTAATCAGCAGATCACGAAGCTCGATAGCCCATTGCTGTTATCCAAGTCCGCGGACATATCTTCTGGATCAGACAAACAACCCGAGGAGCTGCACTCGCATTCTGTCTCACTATTGCCATCAACGCGCAATAGCATTATTCTTCATATAGTTGTTTCATGATATTTCTTTGCGAGGAAAAATCATGTTGCTATGCAATTAGGATATATTGAATTTAATGAGAGGCGTTAATGATAAAAACTGATTCACCGATTTCTCTTGCTAGAGCTACTAGCAGGTTTTCACTTGCTTGGTAATAAACAGGGTCCTGTCTTGATGCAGTTACATAACTCAATGGGAGGATTGATCAATGTCTGAATTGGTTGTCGAACAGCTACTAAAGCTTGCTCCACAGCTTGGGTTTGCTGTGATTTTCATTATTGCTCTTGCTCTTCTACTCAGGGAGTACGGAAAACTCCGTAGCGAAATCAGTGGGGCAGTAGATGATGCCGTGAATTCACGCTTGGGAGCTATCCTTGGGAACCTTCAGATAGAGAGCGGGAAGGCATCCAAGATACTCGCAAACATTGAAGAGAAGTACGAGAAGGCACAAGTAACCCTTGATGAATACGAGGAACGTCTCGCCGAAAAGGAGGCAGTTGTCAACTCTTCTTTGATGTCTATAGAGGAAAAGCTTGCCTTAGTAAGCACCATCGTCCCGCCTGAGAACAGCGCAAAGTACTCCGCACAGCATTATGCTCTTCTAGCGCGTAATGCCCAATCTCTTGGAGAAGCTGTCTCGCTGATTGAGGAGGCTCGCAAAGATACCGATGCAACTTCCAAAGACCTCGAGGTGGTAGGCGACACAGCTCGGAGATTCCGTCGATTCTCTCTCGCTGCCTCCTTATACAAGGATGCACTAGCTTGTGATCCGACGAATCACAGCGCGAGACTCGAATTGCTTTCTCTGACTGCTGAGACGATGCCTGCAGAAAGAGACAAGGCTCTATCGGAAATACGCGAGCTTGTACTGGAGACTCAGAACGCAAGTTTGCTTGGTCGAGCGGCTAACACGTATTATCAGCTAGATCGCTACGCTGAGTTGCAGTCAATCTGCCGCGAAATGCTGAATCGCAACCCTCGGCCTGGCTCCGATATCTGGCTTCAATCTAACCGAGATTTAGCAGTGACATTGAAGAATCAGGGCCATTTAGATGAATCCGTAGAGAGATTCGAGATTGCGCTAGAACAGAGGCCTAATGACGAGAATCTTCTGAAAGCATACATAGGAGTACTTCGAGACATGAAGGTCTTTGACAGAACCATCCCGCTAGCCAAGCGGCTCCTTGCCTTAGATCCTCTAGATGGCCACTACTACTATATCGTTGGCAATGCCTGTTCAGACACGAATCAACACGCCGAAGCAGTTGCATGGTTTACACGAGCTGTGGAACTTTTGCCTGAAGGTCCAGCAAAAGAACTCGCTCTTCGAGAGAGGAAGAAGTCGGAGATCCGGGATGAACTGAATCTGCAACTCGCCTAATGCTGAGAGCAAGTAGCGCAGTTTCTGTGTGATTAGCAGATGATTCTCATACACTGGTCAACCTAAGACCAGCCTGGGAGGCAATGCTTCTAGGACAAAAACTTGAGAGCTATTTGCTCTAGAGGGTACTAGCATTCTTTGGCAAGTGGGTCAAAACTCGATACCTGGCTGATGTTACGTTCTGTGCGAGACCGATTTGCGATCGTTCTCAGTTTGAGTTTTTTGGATGTGAAGATCATACGGAGCTGCGCGATTCCCTCACCGATGTTCTGCAACGGAGAACTCGTGACGTGCCAGAATGGCACGCAAACTCCCAAGTAACTCAATCTCGGATTGAATAGCCGGCGTTATGTAGGACGGCTGCACTTTATGGTGAAGTGGCGAGCAGCTTTGGAGTTTGGTACGCGCGCCAAACATCCTATCTTTGCTAGCAGCTTGTCGGGGATTGCCAAGTCCAATGAAAAAGCTACGGACCCCCAAGCTATTCCTCGGGCAAATCGTTGGAGGAACAGCGAGGTAAACATCGGAGCCCTTGCCTCGCTACTCATTCGTTTGATCGAGTAGCCGGCGTTATGTAGGACGGGAACTCAACTGGCATCCGATGTTGAGTTCCTTGTGAGAACGATCCTGATCGTTCTCTATCTTCGGAACGCAGCTTCTCGATCTGCAAAGCCAAAGAAGAAAGGACCAACGCTGGGTTGGTCCTTTCTCTTTGGGCGTTGTAGGACTTGAACCTACGACCTTTCGGATGTGACCCGAACGCTCTCCCAGCTGAGCTAAACGCCCCTCTATACTTTCAGATTCTATCTTCGCCATTCACAGCGATCAAGCACCTAAATTAAGCAGCTATCCCACCGGATGTTTCACGCACCGCGAAACTCCGACCTGCGCGGAGTCTAGCCGTGAAGCGCAGGCATCAAGCCTCAAACTCGGCATTCTCCAGCATGTCGGACAGGCTTTCGCCTTGGCGCTTGCGCGTAATCTCGACAAGGCCCAAGGCGGTCATATCGACGAAGTCGGCGGAAACACGATCGTTCTTCAGTTCTTCCTTGACCTTGTCAATCACCTTCTGCACGTCCTGGGGACTTTCCATGTCCACGAAGTCGACGATGATAATGCCGCTGATCTGGCGAAGGCGAAGCTGTCGCGCAATCTCTTCGGCGGCTTCAAGATTCGTGTTCAAGATGGCGGCATGCTGATTGCGATGCCGTACGTCGCCGCCTGTATTCACGTCGATGGCAATGAGGGCTTCGGTTTCGTCAATGACGAGCGAGCCGCCGCCTGCCAGCGACACGCGTCGCGATAATCCGGCCTGAATTTGCTCTTCAATCTTGTACGTGTCGAACAGCGATCCTTTGCCTTCGTGAACATTGACGAGCTTCTTGAAGTCGCCCATATGCATGTAGTCGAGGAAGGAGCCAATCTTCTCCCGGAAGAAGGGCGAATCCACGATCACTTCCACAACATTGGGACCCAAGCGATCTCGTAGCACGGTCTGCACGAGCCCCATCCCCTTGTACAGCAAGCGCGGTCCCTTCGTCTTGGTCGCCGCATCTTGAACGCTCTTCCAGGTCTCGACGAGCAACTCATAGTCGTGCTTGAGATCCTCATCCGACGCCCATTGTGCCGCCGTTCGCGCGATCAAGCCTTCGCCGTTGCGCTTGAGCTGCCGGGCGACGCGCCGGATTCGGCGTTGCGCACGAACGGATTCCACACGGCGGGAAACGCCGAGCCGATCTTCGGTAGGGATGTAGACCCAGAATCGACCGGGGAGGCTGATCTTGGTCGTCCCTTGAGGGTTCTTGTTGCCAATGCCTTCACGCCGCACTTGCAGCGTCAGCATCTGCCCTCGCTTGAGGAGGTTGGTGATGGGAATGTCCGTTTGCCAGGGCTTCACGTTGGCGGCAGAAAGCAGCGCATCGTTCAGTTCGTTGCGCGAGAGGAACAGACTCTTGGATTCTCCAACACCGACAAAGGCGGAGCCCAATCCGGGGAGCACATCTTCAATTCGGCCGTGGTAAATGTTACCGACAATCTTGTCTTGGGATGGATGTCCGTAGTGGATCTCCATCAGCCGATCACCTTCGACAATGGCGACGCGTGTGCGGCGCGCCTCTTGGTCTTGGCTATCGACGGAAATCAGGATTCGTTGATCAGCGATCTCAACACCTTCTTCCCCTCATCGAGTCGGCTGAGTACCTCAGCATAGGGTTGGTGTGTTACGGGATGTTTCAGATCAGGAGCGATCTCAAGCAATGGCACGAGGACGAAGCGCCGCTCATGCATGCGAGGATGGGGGATCGTCAGCGCGTCTGACTGGATCACCTGATCCTCGTAGAGCAGGATATCGATATCGAGATGGCGCGGTCCGAAACGCGCGGAGGGAACTCTTCCCACGGCTTTCTCGGCTTCTTTGCAAACCCGCAGCAGGTCATCAGGCGTCAGCGAGGTTTCCACCTCGGCAACGCAGTTCTGGAACCATGGCTGATCCGAGCGCCCGACTGGCTCGGTTTCGTACCACGACGATCGTCGGATGGGAAGGACGCCTCTTGCTTCGAGTTCCTTCATGCCACGCTCGATTTGCTCTCTTGGATGTCCAAGATTCGCTCCAAATGATAAGTAGGCGGTGGCCATCACACGCATCGGCTGAGAATGGATTCGGCCGTCGAACTGCGGACCGTTTCCAGCCGGACGAGCGTGAGTTTCGTGACTCGGACGAGCACATGGGATAGGTCGGGGAAACGCTCCATCAGGGCGCGGCCAATGGCATCGGCGAACGACTCGATGAGGAAAAACTGGTTCTGCCGATTGACGTCACGCACCAACGTGGCCACGTGATCGATGTCAACGGCATGCTCGATGCAGTCCGTTGCAATGGCCTTGCTGAAGTCGCCCTCAAGCTCAAGGTCAATGGAAAACTCGTTTCCGGATTCCCGCTCCTCGTCATAAACACCATGAGGTCCATGAATCCGCAAATCGTTAAGTCGTAAACGAGTCCTTGACTCCAGGCTCGAGCGTGCTGCCTCTTCCGATCCTGTCACTGTGGCTGTGCTCGTCAGAGACCACGACGTGGCTGCCTTTTCGCATTCTCGTCGCAGTCAGCAAAGAAAGAAACGGTGAGATGATCGCGCAGAGACTCCTCGCCAAAGGACGGCTGCATCGATCACCCCACCGATTCCGCCTGAGCTATCCCTTGACGGCTTCCTCCTTGGCGATCGTCGCCAATGCGGCAAACGTTCGCTCGTCCCTGACGGCAATGTCCGCCAGCATCTTGCGGTTCAATCCCACACCCCGGCGTTCCAAGCCGCCGATGAAGGCGGAGTAGGAAAGACCGTTCAACTTCGCGGCCGCGCTGATGCGCGTGATCCACAGACGGCGGAAATCCCGCTTGCGGCGGCGGCGATCGATATAGCTGTTACGCAGCGCCTTCATCACCGCCTGTTTGGCGATTCGATGCGAGGTGCCGCGTTTTCCTTTGTAGCCCTTGGCAAGAGCCATGATCTTCTTGCGGCTCTCTTTGCGCTTGTTCCCTCCACGTGCTCGTGGCATGTCCAAATCCTCCGAACTATTTCCCGATCATGCGGGTGATGTTCTTTTCCTGTCCCCCGCCCAATTGCTTACCTTGGCGCGCCTGGCGCTTGGCCTTCGAACTCTTCTTCACGTTCTTGTGGAAGTAGTTCGACATATGGTGGAAGAGCTTCCCGCTCTTCGAGCGCTTAAAGCGCTTCTTGGCCGCTGAGTGCGTCTTTTGTTTCGGCACTTCGCTATTCCTCCTGAATTATGAATCAGACTTGCTAGTCGGAACGATCAACAGCTGCAAGACCTTGCCTCGCGCCGTTGGGTTGCCCTCGGCACGCGCGATGTCACTGACTTCGTCACGCACGCGCTTGAGCAGCTCACGTCCCCGTGATGCATGTACGATTTCACGACCGCGGAAGAAAATGCTTACGCGAACGACATCGCCTTTCGTCAAAAACTGGCGAACGCGATTCATCTTCGTCTGAAAATCATGCTCGCCGATCTTAATCGTGAACTTGACTTCTTTCAGCTTCGAACGATGCTTCGTACTCTTGCGTTCTCGCTTCTCCTGCTGATAGCTGTACTTGCCATAGTCGACAATCTTGCATACAGGCGGATTGGCTTGAGGCGATACTTCCACGAGATCCAGGTCCTTCTCCTTGGCGAGCGCCAGCGCATCATTGCGCGAAAGCACCCCCAGATTCTGGCCCGTATCATCAATGACTCGGACTTCATTCACGCGAATCCGCTCATTGATTCGCAGTCTTCGTTTGTCGATCCTAACCTCCTAGCTACTGGGTCTCGGTTTTGGCCAATTCCCTCTGTTGGTAGTATCCACGTTCTTCAATATATCGCGCAACCGCATCCGGAACCCAGTTGCGAATCGTTTCACCCTTTTGAACCCGTTCTCGCAAGGCCGAGGACGACAAATCGACATCCTCCATTTGCAGGGGAACGATCAGCGCTTCTCGGAACGGCGAAACGTCGAACACATCGAGGCTTACACCACTTCGAGGAGCGATAACAAAGGGAACGCTTCGAAGAAGCTCGTGCGGTTCCTTCCACGTATCGAGCTTCAACAAGCGGTCCGCTCCCACGATAAAGCAAATCCCTTGCGGGTAATCATCCTTCAAAGCCCGGATGGTGTCAATAGTGTACGACGGGCCGTCTCGATCGACCTCAATGCGTGAAACCGAGAACTCGGGAATCGATTCAACCGCGAGGCGCACCATCTCGTAGCGCGCCTCCTTATCGACACCGAGCACGCGCTCTTTGTGCGGAGGAATGCCGTTGGGGATGAACACGATCTGCGACAACTCGTACTGCTCCAATGCCGTACGCGCCACCTCGAGGTGCGCGTTGTGCAGTGGATTGAATGTTCCGCCAAAAAGGCCGACTCTACCCTTCAAGCTCAAGTTCAATCTCCCCAATCCGTACGGTTTCGCCATCGCTCATGCCCTGTTTGCGCAGTTCCTTGAGCACGCCCATCTTCTCCAGCCGATCGCCCAAATACTCCTGGGCGTCTTGATGATCGAGCACCAGCTTCTTCACCAGGTTCTCGACGGTTTGTCCGGTCACCACCAGAACGTCGCCGTCCCGTTCCACGGAAAAACCCGTTTCGCCTTCGAAGCGATAGATCTTCCGTTTCCTTGGAGCCGGCTCCATCCCACGTCTATCGCGTGCATTGTGCAGCAAGTAATAGGCGCGATGCACCAAGTCCGTCAACCCTGAGCGCGTGGCCACGGAGATCGGAAGCATGTCGACGCCCAACTCGCGGAATTGATCTTGCACAAGCTCAACTTCTTCATCCGACACGGCATCCGTCTTGTTTCCGACGACGATCTGCGGCCGCTCGGCGAGCGCGGGGTTGAACGACTTCAGTTCGTGATTGATCGCGTTCCAATCGTCAACCGGATCTCTCGTTTCCATGGGAGCGAGGTCGATCATGTGGACAAAGGCGACGGTGCGCTCGACGTGGCGGAGAAAACGATCGCCAAGCCCGCGGCCTTCATGAGCGCCGAGAACCAAGCCGGGGACATCGACAGCCACGAACTGATTGATGCCGTCCACATCGACGACGCCAAGGTTCGGAATGATCGTCGTAAACGGATAGTCGGCAATCTTTGCCTTCTTCCCCGAGATCGCGGAGATCAGGCTGGATTTTCCGACATTGGGGAATCCGATGATGCCGATGTCGGCAATCAGCTTCAGCTCAAGCCGAAGGGTTCGGGATTCGCCGCCCAAGCCACGCTCGCAGATGCGAGGCGCTTGGCGCGTCGAGGTGGTGAAACTGCTGTTGCCGCGTCCGCCTTCTCCGCCACGCGCGACAAGCACCTGCTCGCCGGCCTGATTCAGATCGGCCAACAGCTCGCCGGACGTGCTATCGCGAACGATGGTCCCGACAGGGACGAGGACAGTCAAAGGCACGCCGTTGGCGCCCTGCTGGTTGTTTCGCCCGCCATTCACACCGTTGTCAGCGGTGAAGAGCGGACGGTGCCTGAATCGGTAGAGTGTGGAGACGCTGGGCGACGCTTCAAGAAGCACGGAGCCTCCGTCGCCCGCATTTCCTCCATCGGGTCCGCCACGCGTGTTGTGCGGACTCGACATGAAATGGATCACTCCGTTTCCGCCCCGCCCTCCTCGGACTCGGACGGTCGCTTCGTCAATAAACATCGGAAGGCGCGAAGTGACCCGAGGTCAATTAGGCAGCCTGAGTGGGAAGAACGCTCACGTATTTCTTGTCTCGCCCTTCGAAATGCACATATCCCGGAGCTGTCGCGAAAATCGTGAAATCTCTTCCCAAGCCAACGTTTTTGCCGGGCACGAACTTCGTCCCTCGCTGCCGGACGATAATCGTTCCGCAGTTGACAAATTCGCCGCCGAAACGCTTTACGCCCAGGCGTTTGCCCGGACTGTCATGGACGTTCTGGGTTGAACCCGTACTCGTTTTATGAGCCATTCTCTATCTCCTACCTTCAGCCGCTAGGCTTGGATCTCGACGCCGATCGAGGCGTCATGAACCATCAACTCGGCTGGATACTCTTTCTCTACGATGCGGAGCCCGCGTCCCATCGTCGCCAACACGGCGTCAATCTCGCGATCGAGATGCTGATCGCTGCGGTCGATCTCGACGTACAGGTCGTCGGCGAACGACGACTGTACCGAGACGTGGAGGTAGTCGGTCAAGGACTCGACTACAGCGCGCACCAGCGTCTCAACCGCCGTACGCGCCGGCGCAGACATTGCTTTCGCCTGCATCGTCAGTCCGACGATTCGCCCCCGCTCATCTCGTTGAATCACCGCTTCGCCCACGCTGTCTCCTAGCTCTCGATGGCGGTAATCTTCGTCGCCATGTAGGACTGCCGGTGACCCTGCTTCCGGCGATAGCCCTTCTTGCTCTTGTACTTGTAAACGATGATCTTGTCGCCACGGCCCTGTTCCTGGATTTCTCCCTTGACCACGGCCCCCTCGACGTACGGCGTACCGATCTTCACATCGTCATCAACTGCGATCATCAAGACCTTATCGAATTGCACGGCCTGCCCCACGTCGGCTCCGGAAAGAAGCTCGTGTTCCAGCACCATGCCTTCGTGCACGCGATACTGTTTACCACCGGTTTCTATGACTGCATACATGAACTAAACACCCCAATTCGAGCCAGATTCTAGCGTTCGGCCCACGGCATTTCAATAGAGGCCTAGGATACGGAACTCCCAGGCTCCACAGATGGATTTGGCTCAAGCAAGCCAAGTGTATTCCCTTTTGCCGCCAGGATCATGCATTCCGATCGGACACCGCGAATCGTCGTCGGCTCAAGATTGGCGAGGACGAGCACGGATTTCCCGATCAGATCGGACGATTCGAAATGTTGCTTAATCCCGGCGACGCAGGTCCGCGTCTCGCTCCCAAGATCGACGCGCAGCTGATAGAGGCGGTCGGCGCCGGCGATCTCGCTGACTTCGAGGATCTTGGCGATCCTGAGATCGAGGCGCTGAAACTCCTCGTACGATACTGTAACTCCTTCGGGCTCAGCTTCCTCGGATGGCGACTCCGTGGCTTCCGTTTGAGCCCGAATGGCATCGACATCGATTCGTTCTAGGAGCACGCGATCCTCGGTCAATGCGGTTCCACGAAGTTCGGTCTCAAGGTCGTCCCATGCGCCGTCTTGTACCCCGAGAACCGCCAACACGGAGGACGCAAATTCAGGCATGTACGGCAGCAGTAGGAGCGCCATGCCCTTCACGAAATGAACGGCGCTGGCAACGGCGGCTTCGTCCTTCGTGGCCCAGGGTTTCTTCCTCTGGAAGTATTCGTTGCCGAATCCCGCGAGATCGCACACGGCTCGCAAGGCCTGGGCGATCGAACCGCTCTCGATCGCAGCTTCGTACTTGCCCACACACTCCGCCAGTGCGTTTGAAACTTCGGCATCAACAGCCACATCGGGAACGATGCCGTCAAATTGCGATTGAACGAAGCTGAGCACGCGGTTGCACAGGTTCGCGATGTTGGAAATCAGAATTCCGTTGACCGCCTTCTCCAATTCCTCCCAAGAGAAGTTGACGTCGCGGCCCTCGGGCCGGCTGTACAGCAAGTAGAACCGCCAGAGTTCGCCGTTCATGAGCTTCAGCGCATCATCACAATACAAGCCGACACCGCGGCTCTTGGAGAAGCTGTCACCGCCAATCCAATTCAGGTATTCGGTCGCCGCGATCTGATCCGGCAGGTGATAGCCCTGGCCGGAGGCGATCAGCTGCCCGGGGAAGATCAGGGTGTGGAACGTGATGTTGTCCTTGCCCTGGGCGTAGATCTGAAAAACATCGTTCCCGAACCAGAAGTCTCTCCATCGCTCGTCGCTCGCGAAGTATTCGACCACCGCGGACACGTAACCCAGCGCCGCTTCGCCCCATACATAGAAGACCTTGCCCTCGGCGCCTTCGAAGGGGGCGGCAATGCCCCAGTCGATGTCCCGCGTCATCGCCCGGGGGCGCAACCCGTCGTTGATCATTTGCTGGGTGAATCGAAGGACGTTGCCTTGGAACCCCTTTGACGCAACATACTCCTGCAACGCATCCGACAGCTTGGGAAGATCGAGATACCAGTGTTTGGTCTCTTTGAATTCGATGTCCGATCCCTCGCACAGCGTGCACCGGGGCTCGATGAGTTCCTCGGGCTCCAAAATCGTGCCGCAGGCATCGCACTGATTGCCCAAGGCATGAGGAGATCCGCACTTGGGGCACGTTCCCACAATGAAGCGGTCGGCCAGGAACTTCTCGCACTGGCGGCAATAGGCGCGTTGCTCGACCTTCGTGCAGATGTACCCTTCGGCCTCCATCTGCAGGTAGATGTCGCGAACGAAATCCTTGTGAACGGGCGACTCCGTCGTCGTGTAGTTATCGAACCGAATGCCGAATCCCTCAATCACCTCGACGATTCGCCGATGATTGCGATCCGCCAATTCCGCGGGACTGATCCCTTCTTGCTCGGCTTCGTATTCGATCCGGGTCCCGTGCGCGTCGGTTCCCGACACATAGAGCACGTCCTTGCCTCGAAGTCGATAGTAACGGGCAAACACATCGCCCGACATCAACGACCCCACCATATTTCCTAAATGGGGCACGCCCGACGCATAGGGCCAGGCACTACATACGAGCACATGTTGCTTGTCCATCCTCCACCTCCTTCGAATTCGAACTAAGTGCGCATTATATCCCCGCATCTGAAGAGGGCCAATCCCTACGGTATTGGAAAATGCGGTTGTACTCGGGCTTCGGAAACGGTATCAATAGGTCATGTGCGACAACAAGCCTGAAGCGGCAATTCGGATCACTGTAAAGGTGTTCGGAGGCCTTCGCGATGCACTTCCTGACGCTGCGTCGTCTTTCGAGCTCCATGCTCCCATCGAACTTCGCGATCTGATGGTCCGCCTGCAACGCACAGCCCCAGCCCTCACCACGAAGCTCTCAGAGGGGCTGGCCGCCGGCTATCTCAATATCCTGATCAACGGGCGCAACGTCCGCTTCCTCCAAGGTGACCGCACCGTTCTGAGCGACGGCGACACCGTCGCCTTTCTCCCGCCCGTGGGCGGCGGCTGACACCGTTTCGGCGCTGGCTCTGCGTCGTTGGATATCGTGTGGCCGTTGTCGCGCTAGAACTCGATCGCGAACGTCAACTCAAGCGTGGCCCCGGAGTAGAAGTCGATGGCGGCTGTTCGCCCCATCTCAATCCCCGCACCCAAGCTCACGTTCCATCTTGGCGCCAGGGCCAGAACCAGCCGACCGGTCGTTGAGAAGGACATCTCTGGCGTGTCCACACGAAGACGATACTCGGCCTTGGAATCCACCCTCAGATCGGCCACCGGGAACCCCTCCGGAACCGTGACGGAGGAGGCGACCGCCTGCTTCATCCACTCGCCCAACGATGGGGAAAGATTGATGGTGAACTCGTTTTCCGCCGTTGCCGTCACTTGGCGAGACGCCGGCGACTCCTTGATCCGAACAGACAGCGACAGTTCATCGCGGGGGCCATCCTCTGGCGACCAGACGAATCGTCCGACCCACGAATCGCTGGAGGAGGGAACCCGGTCTCCCGATTTCACGGCCGCCGATCGGTTCCCCGTATACGTCAACGAGGAATCGAGATCCGCGAACCCCGAGTACTTGGCATTGAACGACCACTCGATCTCCTCATTCGTGACAGGGCGTCCCAAATTTCGAAGGTGGCCGCGCAATGTCGAGCGGAGGGAGAAGGTTTCACTCTCTGTGCGCGCGGTAATCTCGCCATGGAGGTCCGTATCCGCCTGCTCGTGCTCGGCCTCCAACTTGAGATCGGGAGAGATTTCCCAGCCCCCCCAACTCAGCTTATCGCCATCCAGCCGCATCTCGGCCTCATGCACCCAGAGTCCATCGTCATCAACCAGATCGGCGCTCCAATCGGCCGAGTACATTACATCGAGGTCGGCGAACGAAAGCGACGAACTCCAATCCCAACTCCAATCAAACTGTTGAGAGCCGGACATTTCATCTCCCGACCGCTTGACGGGCCGCGCCCACTGCCCTCTCGTCGACAACTCGGAGAAGAGGTCCCAATCGAAACGTAGCGACACACGCGAGGTTTCAAGTGGCTCATCCCATCGGCTGGACGACGATCGAGCGCGATCCCATGCCAGCGTCAACGACAGATCGTCGCGGAAGAACCCTTCTCTCACCGTAAACGACCACGCGAGATCGGAGGTTTCCTCTTCGCCCCGTCCATCAACTTCATGCGCCGATCCCTGCCGCACAGAAGCCGTCCATTGAGGTCCCCCGTCGCTGTCCCACTCGAAGAAAAGGCTGTTTCCCATTCGGTCCTCGGGCTCATCTCCTGAGAGTCCCGTCAGGCGAACGTCATGATTCACGCGTACGCTGCCTTCGCGTCCCAAATCGATCGTTCCCGAGAGACTCCATCCCGTGCTGTCCGAACGCCGAGAGCTTCCGATCGAGCGAAAGGTGGGCGGGTTATAGTCAACGATTCCCGAGAAGGAAACCCCTTCGGCCTGCTGTCGGAAGGAAGCCCGCGCCATCCACCCCGTCGCGGTATGGTCGCTGGCTGGGGCATCGCTGAAGGTATAGGGGTCGTTGACCGCAATGCCCGTTGTCGTGTGAGAAAAAGCATGAAGCGTATCGGCCAGCAACCAAACCGGCAGCTGATCGTCATCTCCCGCCTCGGGGCCGATCCACAAGCCCTCCGGCCCGGCATGCAAGGCGCCGATCTCCCATTCGGCGAGCAGCGTTTCGCCGCCCACAACATGCAGGCCGTTGCCATCGCCATACACCAGCGTCCCGTCCGCCGCCGCTACCGAGAACACCGGCTCACCAACGACCAACCATCCCATCCCTTGGGTATCTCGGAATCCCCGAAGTCCTCGGCCTGAGGCAACATAGACGGTGTCTCCCAACGCCGTCAACTCATGGATAATTTCGCCTTCTGTCGCTTCCACAAGAGCCAATGTACCGGATTCGATGTCATAGGCATACAGCCCCTCCGACGTCCCGATGTTGAGCGTCTTGTTGACAACAACCAGTGCGGTGATCGGAGGCAGTTCGCCGCTGCTCCCGACGACGAGCCAATCGTCCGACGATTCCGGCGATGCAGCAGGGATGGAAACAAGGCCCTTGCGCGTACCGATCCAAAGACGCTCGTCATCGACAGCCAAGGCCGTTACAGCCGCATCCGGAAGGCCGTCATCCGTGAAATAGCGCGTCCAGTTCCCGGCTCGGTCAAACGGAGACGCACCATCCAACTCGACCACTGTCAATCCCGCTTCTGTGCCGATGAAGACGCGTTCTGCGGCAACGGCAATGGCATGGACGATGGGGTTAGAGAGGCCGGACTCCTGGCCATACGTTTCCCAATCTCCGAAGTCGTTGACAGTCAGGCCCGCACGATGACCGAACAGCACATAGCCTTCCCCCAAGCCGATGGAGAGAATCTCATTTCGTCCGGCGATTCGCGCATTGTCATCAAAGGGGAAGACATCATGGTTGTATCCCAGGAGCACGTCAGCCGAGAAATCCTCCAACGAGATATCGGCTTGAAGGCCCGCCACCGTATGCTGGTTGGGCATGGTCCGCGCCCGATCGGCATCCGCCGCCGATCCGGCCATATTCGACAATCGAAGCAGGTTTCCCCGTAGCGTAAGCGTTTCCGAAATCGGAAGATCGAGCGTCAGCCCGGTGAAGTAGCTGGCATACTCCGCAGGCGATCCAAAACCGCCCGCATACACTTCGTAGTCCACTTGCAGGACGTCCGTATCGCCGAGATCAATCAGCAGAAACAACATGCCAATCTCGTAGTCGATCATGTAATCGACGTCCCGCTGCAAGGGTTCAGAGTTCACGGTAACACGTTCTGTGCCTGGGATCATCGACAGTCCGAGCATGAAGGTTCCTTCGGAAACCGCATAGTCGAACGACACTCGGAGCGCGCTCGACCCTTGATAGAAGGCATTCGGAAAGTCCGTCTCCAGCACGCCGTCCGCTTCGTGAATGCTGAAGACGTAGTTCGGGAAACGAAAATCATCGAGCGTGTCGAAAACAACGCCATCCGTACTGATCTCAAGCCGTGCGGTGTTGGCGCGGACATCCGTATGTCCGAGGGCGTAGAAACGGCGCGTTTCCGCGGAGGTTAGCGGATAGACGATGTCATCCACTACGATCTCAGAGGACTGACTGACGGCATCGAGAAAGGCGAGTTCATAATCCGTTCCCGGGGTAAACGGATACGCCTTTTTCTCGCTGGCGCTCAAGTCGTTGAGCTCATTGTAGAGATCGATCAAGTCTCGGATTCGTTCTCGAACGACAATCGACGGGGCTCGCCGCAGCAATAGCACTTGCTCATCAGCATCCAGGACTTGGTACTCCTGCTGCTTCATCTCGAAGTCGGGATCATCGGCCAGCGCGTCAAAGAGATCATCGATTTCATACAAACTGAAGACGCTCCGCAGGCTCGATGATGCGGAAAACTGAAAATGCACGGACGAGAAATCCTCGGAATACAACGCCTCCAGCGAATACGCATACAAGCCTTCGAGGTTTCTCAAATACGATGCAGCATCCGTGCCCCCCGGACTTGCTGTCTGAGTGAACACGACATCCGCGTGCGCAGTTTGGCCGACAAAGATAGCCGTCTCCAGCACGCCTTCGGTCTGCGAGACCACGGCTGTTAGAACAGCCTCTCCAATGAGATACTCCAACTGAAGTCCCGTCATCTTTTGGCTGTAGGCGGTGAGTTCGGGAAGTCCGCTGAACGAGAAATCGCCAAGCACCCCGTCCAGCCGTTCGGTATCGAGATAGAGCGCGAGCGATTGCATCGATTCGGGCAATTGATCGTTGTAGTGCGCCTCGATGGTCAACACGGACAGTGCTTCGCCCACGACATCGACCGTCAGCGACTGATCGAGCGATAGACGGCCCGGCGTCAGGCCGGAGGTCGCCAAGGCCAGGGGATGGCCGAACCCATAGCGGATCGTCCATGTCTTCCGCCCATCAAGCTCAACATCGAATTGCGAATCTTCCGACGCCTCCTGGTCCTCGGCGCCCACCTCTATCTCAATTGAAGGCGAGGTTTCGTCTGCCGCGTCCGCCGCATCCTCCTGCGCCCAAGCAGCCGCACTCAGCAGCGCCAATCCAATCAGCAAGACACATGAGGCCGTTATTCGCAGGTTCATGTTGCTCCTTCTCTAAAACTGGAAATTAAGCGATGCCCGATGGCTGTTCCCAAGATCCGAGCGCATCGCATACGCCCAATCGAACTGAATCCCGTTGAATCGGACGGAGAGCCCAAACGTCGGGCCGACCCCGTCGAAACCGACGCGAGCGCCCAATCCGCCAAGCCAAGCCTCCAACCCGGCCGCAATATGGGTCTGCGTGGCTAGAAGACCGACAACTTCAAAAGCGGCATTCCACCAAACATCCGGCGCAGGCGACAGCATGGCGGCAACGCCGATACGTACAGACGTTTCGAACGCCTCCTCGGCTCCAGAGGCATAGGTCATCGACTGAGAAGCGATCGACTCGACGAGCATCGCCGCTCGAATGCTCTCAAGATCCAGCAAAATCGCCGGATCCAAGGACCAGCCAGCTCCCGTGGATGGAGAGGATGTCCGGAAATACCGCCATCGGGCACCGAACCCGAACGGCCCAAGAGGAACGCCGGCCGCCGCTGCAAACGCTTGGGATGCATACCTAAAGGGCGTGTCCCCCTCAATCAAGCCGGAATCCACAAAGGCCGCATTCAGGCCGAACCACGGCATGGCAAGCGACAGGGAACCGTAAGTGATGCCGCCGAACTGCCTCGCATAGAACGATGACAGTCCCACACCCGTTTGCCATCCCAGTGCGGCTGGATTGTGAATGACCGCCGTCGCATCGTCCACGAGAGCTGTGAACGCGCCTCCCAGACCCAACCCTCGAGCGGAAGGCCCCAGATCGAGGGTGTCTCCTGTCAGCGACATGCCCATTCCTGAGACCGCCGACAACATCACCAGCACGACACTTGCAGTCACCGCTAAGAAGGATCTACAGTGCTTCATCGCGCGATCACCAGCTTCCCAACATCCGAGGTTCCTCGATCCGTAATGAGCACATAGAGGTAGAGTCCCGAAGCGACAGTACTCCCACGATTTGTGATCAGCGGCCAGTCCAAACGGTCGCTGGACGTGTTGAGAGGGGCTTCATACACCAACGCGCCGTTCGCGCTGTAGATGCGGACCGTCGCCGTCGTCGCGCCGTCCGGAAGACTGAGCGAGAACCTCGCCAGCGCATCGACCGGATTTTCCTCCAACACGATCTGCGGTTTCTCGGACGGTGTCGTCGGTGGGTCGACGGGAGGAGGGTCGGGGATATCGACACCCGCGATAGCCGCTACGACATCAAGCTTTCCCCATCCCCAACGGTTGTTGGGCACGGATCCCGTGAACCCATCGCGAAGTGCGGCGGTTGTGAGCAGGCTACGCACGTCCACGCTGGTAAGGCCGGGGTTCACTGAGAGGAGCAAGGCGGCTGCTCCGGCCACGTGCGGCGCCGCCATGCTGGTTCCCAACTCCATGGTGTGCACGCCGTCGGGATGAACGAGATAGCCCTGCCAAAGCGCGTCATTCGATAACGCAGCGCCGATCCAGGCGCCGGGGGCACAGAGGTCGGGCTTGGTCCTCCCGTCCCGTGTCGGGCCTTGGCTTGAGAAGGAAGACAGCACGCCAAGCGGATACTCGGAGAGGTAGTTCTGATCGCCGGAAAGCGATGGCCATTCCGCTTTCGAGTTGAACGAGCCGACGGTAATCACGTTTTTCGCGTTCCCAGGCTCGTCGATGGTGGACGACGAATCGCCGTTGATAATCTGGGCGACCCCACCGACCAGCCAAGCATCGTAGCGACCGCCATTGCCTCCTGTATCGGTGACGGTCACTGTCCATTGTTCGGTTCCTGAGAGTCCGCTGAGCCGGATGAATACCTCATGATCCCCATTTCGGGGGTCCGTACCTAACGAGGCGTTGTCGATGCGGACGATCCCGAACGCCGTTTGCTCAACGCCGGTATCCGTTCCCCAAGGCGCGATGATGGCAGGGCCGGAAGGAGGAGAGATCGTCACCATGAATTGCGCGCTTCCTGGATACCAGAGGCTCAGCTCGGCGTCCCACCCGTCCGGGGCGATTCCGAATGAGGACGAATTCCCCAGCAATGTCCCGGATGCATGAATCGGAAGATCCCCTTCATTGCCCGCAGAAACAACGACGACCCGCCCCTCGCCATGGACCAACTCATCGATGCCGTTCTCGAACAAGCTCGTTCCATCATGCGGCCCCTCGTGTCCGCCCAAACTCAGGTTGACAATGGCAGGCAGGCCGAGGTCTTCGGCGAGATCGAAGATGAAGTCCACCCCCGACAGGATATCGGACGTAAAGAACGACGTCTTGACCATCACGATCCACGCCTCGGGAGCGACGCCGACGAAGCCGGCCGATGATGAGGAGCCATCTCCCGCCGCAATCGCCATCACGTGGGTTCCATGGCCATCCGTATCCTCCTGGCGAACGATGCCCTGATTCGGACCATGCCCATTCGCGAGATCGGTTTCGATATCTTGTCGTGTATATTCCACACCAAAAAAACCGTCCGTCTGATCGAGAATCGCGAGGATCCGCGACGATTCTTCGAACCCATCGCCGTCGCTATCGAAGCGAAAGTCGAGATGCGTGTAGTCGATGCCCGTATCGACGGCGCCGATGATCACTCCTTCGCCTCGGATCGGGGTGGCGCCGCCATGTACAACGTCCGCCCTCACGACAGGCACGCTACGATCCAGTGTCGGTCGTGCTTGGTGAGCCGGTTCGATGTAAACGACGGCCTCGTTCGCCAGCAAGTCGGCAATCCCGTCCGTTGTTGCGTTCAAGCCCAGGATCGTCCCCGTGGAAGCGGTAATTGGCAGTCCGTTGAAACGTCGTCCCGAATAGGGGGAAGCGAGTTTGACGAGCACGCGCAGGCCGTCGATGTCTCCCGCCTCTGAGGAAAGAGGGGAGCTATCTCGCATGGCGTCCCACGCAGGAATCACCGCGCGGGGCTGCGAGTCTTGGGCAGCCGCAGCATTCAGAAGCATCCGCAAGGACGGCGCCAAACGGGGATCGTTGAAATCGTCAGCCAGGACGACGATGAAGGCAAGCGCAAACGAAAGTACGGCGGCAATAAACCAACGAGCTCGAGTTCTACTCAAGTTCTCCCCCTCGAATCTGAGGGCATTGTAGCAGATTCGCCAAGACCCACAAAGGAAGATGGTTACCTCAACTTTGTCGCCAGGAAGACGAGTTCCTGAGGTTCTTTACAGGCTCAAGAGGGCTGTGGTATGATCGGCTCCGGCCGGTGGAGGGGCTCAAGACTCAGCCCTTCATCACAGCGAGGAGCATTGTGACAGAACTCAGCAATCGTGAGCCCCAGCAACTTGAGATCTTGGAGGAGATGGCGGAGAGCTACAAACAGGCCATCGAGAAGGCCATCGCCCGCCTTCCCGTGAAGAACGGCGTGGTCAATATCGATTCGGTGTGGGTCGAAACCTCCATCCCCTATGAGATCCTCAATGTCTTATTGCGGAGCGAAGACCTCGTGCTGCCGGACAATGTCGAACGTATCAATATGAAATCAAACGTTCGAACCAAAGAGCAACTGCGCAAGAGCCGGCGACGCAGGCGGCGAAAACCACGCTCGAAGGCCAGCAAGTCGCCGAAAGGATAAGCATGCCCACCCGCCCATCGTCCTCGATCACGACCATCACCTTCGGAACATCCGGCTACCGCGGTCGTTGGGGGCGAGACTACACCGAACCGGTTGTGCGAGATATTGCTCAAGCCATTTGCGATTATCTTCTGAACGAGGGATTGGCGGGAAAGACGGTCGTCGTCGGCTACGACAGCCGTGAATTCGCGGATATCGCCGCCGGGTGGTGCACGGATGTCGCCAGACGCAATGGATTCATCGTCCATCTCACAGAGCGCGATACGCCCACACCCGCCCTCGCGTTTTACGCCGGCGAAGTGCTTGGCGACGATGCCGCCGGCGTCATCAATTGCACCTCCAGCCACAACCCCATCAATTGGCATGGCATCAAGTTCTCGCTTGCCGATGGGTCCATTTCGCCGCCACGTACAACCAACTTCATTGGCGCGCGCGCAACTGAGTATCGAAAAGGCGATAGAGGGCGCACAACGCCCTCATTGTCGTTCGGACAGCTCGTCATGATCGATCCGCGTGATGCTTATTGCCGTTGGCTGTTGGATAGCGGAACGTCCGATTGCCGTATTCCGCTCGATCATGCGCGCATGCGCCAGTATTACGGTGACAAGCTGGTCATCATCGATGAAATGCATGGCACGGGGCGCGAGTATCTGCGCACGGTGTTCGATGCCATCGGCATTCCCTATCGCGTCATTCACGCCGAGCGCGATCCCCGGTTGGGCGGCCTTCATGCCGCCAATCCCGAGGAGCCGCACATCCGCGAGTTGAAGGAGGCTGTGGCGGAGACGGGGGCTGTCTTGGGCGTCGGCCTCGATACCGACGCCGACCGCTACGGCATCGTCGATCGCGGTGGGCAGTACATCGAACCCAATGCCATTCTCGCGATGCTCACGCGTTATCTCGGCGTCGATCGGAAGCTCAAGGGCTGTATTGCCACAACGTTCGTAACCACCCACATGCTTGAACGCATCGCCGCGGCCATTGAGGGGAATGATGCGTTCCGGCCTTCTCCGGGCGCACTCCCCACGCACCGCCGCGATCCTGGCTACCAGGTCGTGCGTGGAGAGGCCACTGGCATGGTGACGGAGAACGTCTTCACCGTGTTGACCGGCTTGAAATACGTCATTCAGGTTCCGCAGATGGATGGCAACTACGACCTGCTGGACGATCCTCCGGTGGATTGGCGCTGTCGCTTGCTGATTGGCGGCGAGCAGGCGTCCGGGTTGACATCCAAAGGCCATGTGCCGGATAAGGACGGCATGTGGGCCAACCTTCTGGTGTTGGATATGGCCGCCTACTATGGGAAGCCCTTGAGAGAAATCTGGGAGGAAACGCAGTCGCTATTCGGGCCGTCGAACACGGCTCCTATCAATCTCACCGTTCCGGAGGAAGCCAAGGCTCCGTTTATCGATTCCTTCCTCGCGGCAGGAAAGCAGGGGACCTTCGCCGATCTCCCCGTTGTCTTTGCGGGCGGCATTTCCGGCAAGTATGCCGAACTCATGCTTCGGGATGTAAGCGGGAATGAAGACAACTTCGTGCATATCCGCCCGTCCGGAACCGAACCCCTCATCCGCGTTTACCTTGAAGCAGCGACCGAGAGTGTGCTGGCGCAGCTTGTCGACACAATCAACACGATGGCCGCCGCGCTCTAGTACGACGCACCCTGCAAAAAGCCGTAGCTACTTGACGATTCCTGCATCTTCTCCCAAGATGTGCCATGGCCGCCTGCAATCCTGCAAACTGACGGCGGCGACAGTAGGAGTTCAGAATGGCTCAAGACAGAACTGGAGACGTGTATGATTTCTCCGCCATCGAAGCACGATGGCGTGATTTCTGGAGTGAGCGTGGGTTCTTCCAAACGGACACCTCCGCTCGAGAGGGAACGTACTACTACCTCAACATGTTCCCCTATCCCTCCGGATACCTACACGTGGGACACGGCCGCAACTACATCATTGGCGACCTGATCACCCGCGTGAAGATCATGCGCGGCCTACATGTCTTGAACCCCATGGGCTGGGACGCCTTCGGCCTACCTGCAGAGAACGCGGCCATCGAAAACGAGACTCATCCCTGGACCTTCACCCAGAAGAACATCGAGACGGCCAAGGAGCAGTTTCGCATTTGGGGCGTGCAGTTCGATTGGGACCGCGAGATCGCGACCTGCCTGCCCGATTACTACAAGTGGACACAGTGGTTGTTCGTCCAGTTGTACAAGGCGGGCTTGGCCTACAAGAAGAAGGCCACCGTCAATTTCTGCCCTACCTGCGATACCGTGCTGGCCAATGAGCAGGTGGTGGGCGGCCTCTGCGAACGGTGCGATACGCCCCCTGAACCGCGAGACCTTGAACAATGGTTCTTCAAGATCACGGACTACGCTCAGCGTTTGCTCGACGATCTCAACACCTTGGAGAAGTGGCCAGATAACGTCGTCAAGATGCAGGAGAACTGGATCGGACGCTCCGAGGGCGCGGAAGTCGTCTTCACTGCCGAGACCGGCGACCCGATCACCGTCTATACGACGCGTCCCGACACGCTGTGGGGCGCCACGTTCATGGTGCTCGCCCCTGAACATCCTCTCGTCGATGTGTTGGCCACGCCTGAGCAAGAGGACGCCATCGCGCAGTACCGCGATCGTGCGGCTCGCGCCTCTGAAATCGATCGCTTGTCCACTGACCGAGAGAAGACGGGCGTGTTTACCGGCGGCTATGCGCTCAATCCAGTGAACGGCGAGAAGGTACCGGTGTGGATCGCCGACTACGTGATGATGACGTACGGGACTGGCGCGATCATGGCCGTTCCCGCACACGATGAGCGTGACTTTGAGTTTGCCATCAAGTTTGGTCTGCCGATCATCCCCGTCATTGACCGAACGGATGACGTCGCCAAGGCGTTTATCCCGGCGTCCGCCATCGGCGACGGCCTTGCATTGGCACTCGATCAGTCCGAAGCATCGTATCGCCGATCCGACGCCGGCCTTTTGGTCCTTGCAACGCGATCCAATCTCGATGCTGTGATTTCGGCTATCGGCGAGAATCTCTCTTCGAACGGCTACGCCATGGTGGCAGGCGCGCGCTTTGCCTTCATCTTCCCCGATGCGACGATCGATTTGAATTCGACAGCCTCGGATCGAGAGATCCTGTCACGCTGTTCCTTATTGTCCGGCGCGGACTTCTCCGCGAAGACGGCGATGGAGCTTCTGCAGGACATCGCGCCGTTTGCCGACGTGTTGTTCCACGCCGACTACGGCGTCATGGTCAATTCCGGCGACTTCACCGGCACCCCCGGCGATCGCGCCAAGGCGGACGTGATCGCGTGGCTGGAATCCAAAGGCATCGGCAAGGGAACGATCAACTTCCGCTTGCACGATTGGTTGATCTCGCGTCAGCGATATTGGGGCGCGCCGATCCCCATGATCTATTGCGAAACTTGTGGGCAAGTTCCCGTCCCTGAAGATCAACTGCCCGTGCTGCTGCCGGAAACCGAGTTCATCGGCAAAATGGGATTGGGCGACATCCCCGGGTTCCAGGACACGACGTGCCCGACCTGTGGCGGCCCCGCGCGACGGGACACCGATACGATGGATACGTTCGTGGATTCGTCCTGGTACTTCCTGCGTTTCATCAACCCGCAGGATGCAGCGCAGGCCTTCTCCAAAGACGATGTCAATCATTGGCTGCCGATCGATCAATATGTGGGCGGCGTCGAGCACGCCATCCTTCATCTGTTGTACGCACGGTTCATCACCAAGGCCCTGCATGACATGGGACACGTTGACTTCATTGAGCCGTTCGCGCGGTTGTTTACCCAGGGCATGGTCTGCCATGCGGCCTACAAATGCCCGGAGCACGGGTGGCTCTATCCCACAGACGTGTCGGCCGGAGATACCGAGTGTCCCAAGTGCGGGAAACCCTTGGAAACCTCAAGCTTCAAGATGTCGAAATCCAAACGGAATGTGGTCGATCCCAAGGACATCGTTGAAGCCTACGGCGCGGATACCGAGCGGCTCTATACCATGTTCATGGGCCCACCGGATCGGGACATCGATTGGACGGACGAGGGCATTCGCGGCGCGTTCCGGTTCCTGAATCGCGTCTGGAGGCTCATTGTCGAGAACGTTGACCGACTGGCGCCCGTGGGCGAGGCAGCCGCGCCGTCAAGCCTTGATGAAGCAGGCGCCACCGTCTGGCGCCGTGTACATCGCACCATCAAAAAAGTCACCGAAGACATCGAGGAGCGGTTCAGCTTCAACACCGCCGTCGCCGCGATCATGGAGCTATTCAACGAACTGTCGACCTACGCAGCGATGGGAAACCCCGATCCCGCTCTCCTGAGGGAAGCTGTCGATGCGCTGATCCTTATCCTGTCGCCCTTCACGCCCTTCGTCTGTGAAGAGTTGTGGCAACGCACCGGGCATGCGGTGTCCATTCTCGAACAAGCATGGCCGTCCTTCGTGGAGGCCGCGCTGGAAGAGGACACTGTCGAGGTGCCCGTTCAAGTCAACGGCAAGCTCCGCGCACGCATCACGGTTTCGGCAGCCGATGCCGCTGATCCGGCAGCACTCGAAGCAGCGGCGCTGGCCAATGCCCGCATTCAGGAAGTGCTCGCCGAGGTGGAGCTCGTCAAGGCGATTCCCATTCCCGGCAAGATGGTTAGCCTGGTGGTGAAGTGATGCCATGACAGGATCACAGGCTTCAGTCGATCGATCCATAGCACCGAAAGCGCCCCCCTTCATCTCCAAGGGGGGTGCCGTTTTACTGGATCGAGACGGCGTCATCACCCAGCAAACCCAATTCGTCAATGCACCCGATGACCTCCAACTCATTGACGGCGCGGCACGCGCCATCGCACGTCTCAATCGCGCCGGTTGGCCGGTCGCCATCATCACCAATCAGGGAGGCATTGCGATGGGCTATCTCACCGAAGCTATGCTTCACACGATTCACGCTCATCTGAAGGAGCTGCTTGCCGAAGGGGGCGCTCGCCTCGACGCCATCTTCTATTGCGCACACCATGAGCATGCCAAGCTTCCCGAGTACAAGTCCGATTGCTGCTGCCGCAAACCACAGATCGGCATGCTGGAGCAGGCGCGAGAGGCGCTCAACATCGACCTCTCAAAGTCCGTTGTCGTCGGCGATCGGACCACCGATATTCAGGCCGGAATCGCAGCCGGGTGTGCAACCATCCTCGTAGAAACCGGATCAGCAGGCGAAGATGGGAAGATCTCCGCAATTCCGGACGCGACCGTTGCCGATCTTCCCGCCGCCGTTGACCTGATCCTTTCCGTACCTGATTCGGACGCTTGAAGGGATCGCTCGAATCGAGTATCAATAGACCGCAATCGGGGCCTTAGCTCAGCTGGGAGAGCGCTTGCATGGCATGCAAGAGGTCAGGGGTTCGAATCCCCTAGGCTCCATACTTTCGAAGCGGACACTTGTCTGGGGGCATCGCTCGGCCACATCCAGTCAAGTGGTGCAGCGATAGTAAGGCACCTGGTCATGGATGGTCTGAGAGTTTGTAGGGCAAGCGGTAGTCTCGAGTTACTCCGTCTCCCCCCCACCTAACGGAGATGCGAAGAAACCTGGATTTCTCCTTCGCAGTTCGGGCCGATGCGTCGTCCTTGAGGCTGAAAGACACTATCCTTATGTCTCCGATGAGTGTTGACTCGACCCTAGGAACTAGCATTCCCTTCTCATCTGGATACACCACAAGGGGCATCTGCTCGAGAAGTTCGATGATCTGAGTGACAGTAGTGTCGTTATGCTCGACTTCGTGACACGCCTCCTGTGCTCCAAGCACGGCAGTGATCGCCTTCGACAGTTCATGAGCGTTGAGATACGTCTGTACGATGTGATAGCGGCAATCGCGCGCAAAGGAGAATGCGCCTCTGCCTCGCTTGTGGATTGATGGCTCCGGGCCGAGATGCCCGCTCGAATCGACACCTTCAACGTAGTATCCCAGATACATGTTCGTGGGCGAGTAGAAGACAATGGGGCACAGTCGTCCCTGATGATGCTTGAGATGGTTCGCTACCCTGTCCAAAAAGGAGTTGTAACCCTTCCTCGCTTTCCAGTAGGCTGTCACGTGAGAGTTACTCCTGTAGTCTTCCTCCATTAGAAGCATCTTGAGAATCGCCGCGCAGTCATCCTTGTGCGACTGAATCGCCATCAGCAGCTCATGCTGAGCTGCGAGGACTGGATCAAACCAGCCTAGGTTCTTGACCCGCTCAGCTGTGACTCCGAGCTCCTGAACATCGCGGAGCTCTCGCAAGACCCGCAGGAGCGCATCGAGGATTCGCTTGAGCGAGATATTGTAGATCCCGAGTGGCGGACGCCGGGGGCGTCTTCCGGCCTGGAATTCCCTGCCTAGCGGGAGAGTTAGCAACTCGACAACTCCTGGCAAGAGCCCACCGCGACAGTCACTCCTCCTGATGATCTCCAACGAATGCTGTACCTCCCCTTCATGGCACGCATCCCATCGGACCTAGCTACTGCTGTACGAACTTCACCATATCCACGTTGAAGTTTAGGTCAATCCGATAGGGTTCCCCAGTGTCGTCCGTTACTAGCACGCTTCCGGAAGTCCCCTTGCTGAACTCCCAGTATCCGAGCGACACTTCTCTCCAAAGGTAGAAACCTCTCGAGTCATAGTGGCTAATGCGCTGCGTGTGGCTTCCGTCCGCATGGGAGACCGTGTAGGGAACTCGTTGCGAGCCTTCGCGGTCAGCATAGAAGCACACGATGACTTCATATGTACCCGTCTCCGGTATTGCGGGGCGAAACCTTGCCCAGCAATCGACGCCCGAATCGCTCGTCCACGTAGAAAGATAGGAGTGTCCGTCCGGTCCAGTGAAGCTGCGCCAGTAATCAGAACGCCCCGAGTTGCTTCCATACAAGAATGCCGGAGATCCATTAGACACGGAAACCTGGATGATAGCCTTCTGCTTCTCATCTACATCGAAGCTGTACACATTCGATGCTTTCCCGTCGGGGTTCGTTACCTGCACCTTCCATGTTCCGGAGTCACTCAGCCTTACATCGATGTCGATGCGCGCCGAGTTGCGGTAGTCAGTTCGGCCATCGGGAATCGTGTACTCATCAGATTCATGCCAGAGAACGACCACTGCATCTCGGTCGAAGTTGGTCCCGCGGACGATTACTGTCTGCTCATCGGAGCTCTCCTCGATCGTCGCTGGATCGATGCTTGTAATTGAAGGGACAACCACCTGCTCTTCGTCAGTTGTGAATGACTTGGCGCTCCCCTCACCCCAACCACTGCTGTTTCTGGCTCTGGCCTTGAAGTAGTAAGTCTCGCCTGGCTCCAACCCGCTGAGAACAGCTTCGAAGTAGCTCCCTGAGACTGCTACGTTCGACAACGTTCCAATTGAGCAGGAGTTTGATGTACCCCACTTGATTTGGCGTTCAAGAATCGTGCCTCCGCCATCGCTGGTGATGCGTCCTCGGAGTGTTGCAGAGGTTTCACCGATACCCTCGGCGCTTCTCGTGTCCACAGTTGGTGCTGGATTGGGATCGGCCGGGGTGGTTATGCAAGCTGCTACGCTCTTCTCTGACTGATTGCCAGATGTGTCAACTGCAACGATTCTGTAGCAATACTCGGTGCTCGCCTTGCAGTCGCCATCTATCAAGACATGCTCCGCAGTTGATGCAATAGTCACTCCATCCCGGATCACGGAGTAGCTCGCTACGCCGACATTGTCTGTCGAGGCTTCCCACCCAATAATGACCTGGGTAGCGGACAGTGCATCAGCACTAACACCTTGGGGAGTCGAAGGAGTGGTCGTGTCCTCAGTATCCTCATCCCATCGGGTCTGGAAGTGCAGTCTCTCAGAGTAAGGGCTCTCCCCTTTGGTCCGGATTGCACGCATGTTCCATCGATATGCCGTGTTGTTATTGAGATCCTTCTCAAGCTGATAAGATCCTCTCGGCGCCTGCACTGTTATCGTTGGGAGAACGTAGTCAGCAGGAACGTCTCGAATGAAGATCTCATACGAGTCAACTCCTGCGATCTCCTCCCACTTCAGGACAGGCCTAGGCGAGTCCACAATCAATCCTGGCTCATCGATTTCCCCTGGTGACTCCGGCTGCGGAGCGCATTGATACGGGGCCGCGTCGAACGTTCCTGTTCGGGGACTTGTACTGGAGCTTTGATTGCGGATGAGGTGCTCGAATGGATCGACCCATCCCACGGCTTCGAGAGATACACCTATCAGCTCTCTCCCCCAGCCCGCGGGAACACCGGCAAACTCCTTCCACCAAGTCACGGAGACGTTGATTCCCAAGTGAAGGTGACAAGGGGAACCAGCCTCCACTAGCTTCCCAAGCTCCTGGCCACGCTCAACCTTGTGAGCGCCTTCCCTCTTGAGGTCCTCGCTCAGTTGCTGACTGCCCTTTGTGTGTCCATAGACGCAGAAGAAGGGCGAGCCGTCGGATGCTTTGTGCGCCACAATCACAGCCATGTTCATCGTTTCCCCGCAGTCCTTCACATGAAGGACCACACCATCGGCGATTGCATACACTGGATCACCCTCTTCACCAAGGATGTCGATTCCAGCGTGCTGAACTCCGTGATGATTCGGGCGCTCATATATCTCCGAGTCATAGTCGTACCAGTCACGTGTTGTTAGGCTGCCTTGTGGATGAAGAGGATTCTGCCATCCGCCTACTGAGAAGAGTGTCCAAGGTATCGAGTAGAAGTTACTTCTAGCTTCCACCGCGATTTCAATCTTGGCGGGCTGACTAGCGAGACTGCCATCATGAACGCGAAGTTCCAGAACGTATCTGCCCTCTCGCACCGCTGAGAGTGATGCGATAGCCTGATCGGAATCGGTGAGTAGCCCATCAGTGTCACCTGGGCCTGACACGAGACGCCACTTGTAGCTCAGATCATCTTCGTCTGGATCCGTGCTTGAGGTCCCGTCAAGCTTGACACTGCTGTACTCAAGGATCGGGTCCACGAGCTCTGCGATTTTCGCGGTAGGGGCAGAGTTCCCGGCGTCGTCTGCTGCACGTGTAGGGAGCACGATCAACTGCGCCTGCTTGTCGTTGGGATTCCTAGCCACCCAGACCTCAAGCTCTGTATGGCCTGTGTAGAGCTCATTCACGGACTGAGGCACCAGGGCGGGTTGCGGCGTCGATTGAGGCGACTGCACTACAGCCGTTCTCACAATGGACGTGCTCTTGCCTGCAGCACCCTCCCCATGGCTGAGAGCCAGGAAGAATACTCTGTTGTGAAGGTTGGCAAGTTGCTCTTCTATCACCTCAGTGAGCTCGTTCTCCAAGTCGCTGCTGCCGAATGGACCAGCGCAGAGCGTGTATGACCTTTCCAAGATTGCTTGAATGACGTCTCGAGGAAGCACATCCTCGTACACTGTCTGACTGCTGCTGCCTGCGACATCGCTCCATCGTATCAATACGACGTCAGTAGCCGTTGCCCCATGTACACCAACACGGGATCGATGCGCCTGCGCTTTCGCCGTGCCAGCTGCTGCGGGCGAGAGAGTTCTCGGCACAAATCGGCCATTGGAGTCTGAGAGGACAAGCACTTTCTCATTCTCGCTCGAAATGATCTCACATTGGATATCGGCAATTGGCGCACCTGAAGGATCCAGTGCTCTAACAGCATCCTGAACCTGAGGTTCGCCAATCAAAACAATGCCGTCCTGGCCTCCAGAAGAGACCTCTACCTCAATTGCGACGATCGTCATGACCGATGAGCCGGTGTGGCCTGCTGAATCAACAACGTTCAGAGTCACTTGGTAAGTCCCGGCATGCGTGAATGTGTGGGTCACCGTGGGCGCACACCAAAATGCACCGTCTCCGAAATCCCAGTTGTATTCAACAATGTCACCATCAGGATCAAAACTCAGCAGACCATCAAAGCTAACCTGGAGAGGGACTTCCCCGGAAGTTTGGCTTGATGTGATCACAGCGTTCGGTCGGCTACCGAAGAGGAGCGCACAGCCAGCCAAAACTAGAAGTCCGGAAACGAGGACGAGCGATGCAGTGACCAGTCGAGGTCGTGCGGATGTGCGCAATGTGCCTCCTCCAAACTGACGCGCCGCCTTGTACTATACTATATGCATAGTATATACGTCTTCCGATACTAGAGAAACCACAATCGGACGCAAGGAGAGCCCGTTTAGGACTTGCAGAACATGTTACCGTTGGCTCTGTCGCTCGCGGAGCCATGACTAACCTTCACCCTGAACGCAATCCAGACATGATGTCAACATCGGATTCGCTGGTGAAGGTCAACACGAAACTTCGATCCCAACGCAATGTCGGACTCACTAGTCATGCTCTAGCGTACAAGATAGCGTGGGATCTTCTTTCTGAACAGCATATCTGGCGCACTCAACTCGCTGGTTGGGGATATCGCTCACCAACTTGGTGATACACGAGCGCGTGCTACATTCAGTCCCCCAGGCTCCAAACTACCCCTCTATAGTCAACACGGGGGGGCTTTCTCTGCAGTAGCAGGGCACCTCGTGGATGCCGAACTGCTTGACCACCTCAGGAGCCTTCATCCCTTCTCCCAACAAGGTCTCAGCCTCTCGCAGCTTGGCGATAATCTCTCTTCGGGCCGGTAGTGTCTTCTTGCTTGCTTCTGTCTCCTTTCCATTGATCCAGATCCTAGCTCTAGCTTCTGGACCGATTTCAGGGGTCAGGTCAGCGCGAACCTCCTCATATCCATCTGTGTCGTCTTGGATAAAAGCACCGAGCCATACCACTTCCAGCTCTGGATCGAAAACCATACTCAAGTTCTTGACCAGTGTTGGTGTAGACTCAATCCATCTTATCGCGGCAAGAAGATCATGTTGGGCGTCAGAGCGCCCTCGGAGACTTGCAGACGAAGGAGCCGATATGTCGAATGGAGAAAAGAACACGCGCGCCACAGTCATTCCATGTCTACGCTATCGCGATGTCCCCGCCGCAATCGAATGGCTCTGCGAGAATTTCGGTTTCGAGAAGCGGCTCGTGATGCCAACCGACGACGGAACCATCGCCCACGCGCAGCTAAGCTTCGGAAACGGAATGATCATGCTAGGGTCCGTGCTCGAAGTCGAAACGGAGTTTGGACGTCTCATAAAACAGCCAGACGAAATCGGAGGTGCGGAAACTCAAAGCGCGTATGTCATCGTATCCGACGCCGATGCGGTTTATACACGCGCAAAGGACGCAGGCGCCGAAATCGTCATCGATATAAGAGACGAAGACTACGGAGGGCGTGGCTTTAGTTGCCGAGACTTGGAAGGCCATTTATGGAGTTTCGGAACGTACGATCCATGGTGACGCCCAATGACCTGGTCTCAAGAATTCGGTTCTCAATCGTGAGGTCAGAGATTCCATTGCTAGGACCTGTCCGACAGACCTGGAGAAGCAGACTATAGCTAGATCCCAGATCCCCAAAGGCTTCTTGCGACTCGTCGTCAAGCAGCGGGGATATCCCATCCCCACGCTGCAATGCACTGTGCGGTTCTCACAGTCCCCCAGCCTCCAAACCGACCTATTTATGCGATTTATAGATCTACCTCCCAGGCGAGTGCGTTGTTGGATCCCCAACAGTAGCGGCCACATATCGCTTCTGTGTCCAGTCCCAGAGCACGACATCCGCTATACATATCGATCGAGCTGCTGGTAGTATCCACAGCCCGCATGTGGGAAGAAGGTTTGCCCGTTACTCATCTTGCCGCTAATCTCGCGGGAAGTGGAACGTAGCGTTAAGCCCAAAGGCTGAATAGCCGCCGTCATGTTGTGTCCCAACGAAGTGGTTGGCGGGCAGGGTAGCAGGGAGGTCTGCAAGACAATGGGAAGCTCAAGAAGATCGAAACCGAAGCCTCCTGTGGATGAGGCGCACCTACACGCGATGATTGATGCTCTACCGACCGCGGTCGAGGCGAAGCGGTCGGTCAAACCCGGGGCGATTCATAGCATTCATCAAGGGAACTTCACACTCAAGCAAGGAAGTCAACGGGTGCGACTGCATGGGGACATAGCACTGCATTGGTCCCCGAAGCCGGAAATCCGGTTCGAGGGCTCCCCGGCTTCAGGCCAGCCCACGCTCAGCTTTCGGGAGGCTCAGCTTCGCACCACAACACATGGGTTTCGAGGCCAAGCCATGGTCTCGGGCAAACACCTCTCAAACACAGGGACTCCTCTGTACACGGGGATCTGCCCTCGTGCGTTCCTCGGGCAACGACGGACAGCCAAGTCGGTCCAGTTTCAGCTCGTAAACTTCCCTAAGTATGTGGGCCGCTCCATTCGATTCGGCCCCGTCGGCTGTACTACAGGTGTGGCAGGGCGTCTCAGCTTCCGGGCTCACGGCTGGAGGGTGGACCTGGATCAAGATCCTAGCTGCTCGCAGCGATTGAAGGACGTCCAGGCACGCGGAGGGTATGCCACAACCCATGTTGGTCTCATCCGGCGCACAAGTGGGCGAGAGATACCCTTCAGCCAAGCTGAGGACATCCTTCGCTGTCTGCACTTCTTCTACGCGTTTCTGTCGGGGCACTGGAGCGGGCCGATTCTATCGGTTGGGCTCGGCAAGAAGAGGCAGCTCTGGCAGCGAATGGGAAGCTGGATGCTCACGGCGGGCGACCAGCCAAGGTCATGGTTTCCTGAGAGCTCACCCCTCTCCGTCGAGCCGTTGCTTGGAGCGTTTCGGCACCTTTGGCTGGACAACCTCTGGGGTCGTGCCCTACGGATGATAATCCACTGGTACGTGCATGCGAACGCTGAAGCCAGCGTAACTGAGAACGCGATCGTTGCAGCCTTCATTCCCCTCGAGCTCATGTCGTGGCTTGTGGTGGTCGAAGACGGAGGGCATATGAGTGCCACGAGGTTCGGAGAGCTCTCGACCGCCGAGCGCATTGAGGAGCTACTTCGGAATTCCGGGATCCCGCAGGCTATAACCAAGGACCTTTCGCCGTGGCTGCACAACAGCGCACTGGCACGACGAAAGGGCAACGGTCCATGCAGTCTGACAGCGGTCCGCAATGCACTCGTGCACCCGAGACGACAGAAGCGCTTGCTCCTCTCGCGCTTGAGTCCCATCGTCCTCTACGAACTCAAGGAGCTTGCCCTCTCCTATATCGAGTTGTCTCTCCTAAGAGCGTTGAACTACACAGGACCCTACTATTCGCGAAGAGTGCACGAGGGCTGGAAGAGCGATCACCTGCAGAGCGTTCCATGGACGTAGTTGGAGCATCGCTGACGCCGGTCGTGAATCCACTTCAGTAACAGGTGGAGAGCGTCGATCCTACTCCCATGGGCACTTCGTGGCTCCGGATTTGTTGGATGAGGACACCGATCGCCATGCAGCAACGTACGAACGCGTTCTACATTCAGCCTTCCAGACTCCACCACTCGCCTACCCTGCGTATCGTATCATCATCGGTCGTATCCGCTTTCTCTTCTTTGCACACTGGGCTCATTCGCGACGGAGCGCTTATACTCCGCTGACCACCGATACTAAAGGAGCCGCAGAGCTATGGAATTCTGGGTTTGGCTGGGGATCATCCTGAGTCTCGTTCAGGCAGCACTGTTCTCCGGGCTTAATCTCGCTGTCTTTAGCGTGAGCAAGCTTCGCCTCAACGTGGAGTCTGCAGCCGGTAACCAGCATGCCCGCCGCGTTCTCGCGCTACGGCTGGATTCGAACTTACTTCTCACCACCATCCTCTGGGGCAACGTCGCGGCCAATGTCCTGCTGGCACAGCTGGCGAATTCGGTTCTCGCAGGCCTCCTGGCCTTTCTGTTCTCGACCGTTCTTCTCACGTTGGCTGGGGAAATCCTTCCCCAAGCCTATTTCTCCAGGAATGCGTTGCGGATTGCATCGCTGCTGTCTCCGATGCTGCGTTTCTACCGGGTCGTCCTCTTCCCCCTTGCCAAGCCAACGGCTTTGATTTTGGACAAACTGCTGGGATCTGAGAAGGTGAACTACCTGACAGAACCCGTTTTGCGAGAACTCATCACATTGCATGCTCGCGCTGTGGATGGGGAGGTCAGCCCGCTCGAAGGTCGCGGAGCCATCAACTTCTTGGCCATCGATGATCTTTCGGTTGCACACGAGGGTGAACCCGTCGATCCACGCAGCATTCTCCAACTGGAGTTTGCGCATGGAGTTCCCGCGTTTCCTCCGATCCAGCAGACGCGTGACGACCCATTCATCCAGAATGTTCACCGCTCAGGCAAGAAGTGGGTCGTCTTGATCGATGCTGACAGAGCGCCGCGACTCGTGCTCAATGCAGATGGCTTTCTGAGAGACGCTCTGTTGGGATCCCCCGCATTCAACCCGCATCTGTACTGCCATCGGCCACTCATTGTTTCGCAAGAGACCACGAAACTCGGAGAGCTTCTTCCCCTTCTCAAGGTGCGGCCACAGCATCCCGAAGACGATGTCATCGATGACGACATCATTCTGCTGTGGGGGGAGCAAAAACGTGTGATCACCGGAGCGGATATTCTGGGAAGGCTTCTGCGAGGAATCGTGGAGTCGTCCGATTCATCCCGTCCCGTTTCCTGACCACTGGGGATCTGATCTTTACCCTCAAATCCAGTCCAAGCCGGAGGATGGAATCTTTAAGGTTGAACCTATCCCCCTGTTTGCCTTGCCGATGACCAGAAAAACGGTTGATAGCACTTTCGCAACGAAGAACAGACAGCCATCACGGCTCTGCAGCAAGTAGTGCGGTTCTCACAGTCTCCAGGCCCCATAGAATCCCGTGAGCACCTGCCAGTCAGATACCATTCACCTTCTCCGGCCACGTGTCGCGATATACTTTCATTTCTAATCGATCTCACGGAGGCCACCTGTGATGTGCACAACCCGATCAACTGCCGTTGTCTACATCGCGATCAGCTGGGCGAGCACTCCAAGCTTCTCCTCCTGAGAGAGAGTTCGAATCCCCCAAGCTCCATACTTCCTTTCCCTTGGTCATTCCCGTACTCTCATCCAGGAGGAACACCATGCAGGTTCTCTGAGGTTGCGTGATTGCCACGATGGGGCTTCCTCTGTTTGCTGACAGGACATCGAAGAACCAGTTCGTTGTCTGCAAATTGCTCGTCGCCCGGTCGAAAATTCTATGGGATAAACGGCTGCATCGCTTCCATCAGGTCACCGGTATCCTCATCGTTGCCTTCGGGATCCTATTCGCCATCGGAGTGATTCAGTAGCTGCTACCTTCCGAACCATTGAGGCGCAAGGCCAAACAAGATGGCAATCCCAATTGCAGTTGACCTGCCCCCTGAAATCGGTCCGGAAGCGGAATTAGGACTCCTGGGCCTAACCCTTCCACCCTGGCCTGAGTCTGGTCCAGAGGCAATCCCGAGCTACTGCACCTCCACTTGGACAGAGACATACATCTGAAGCTTCTGCTTGACCCCAACAGGATTCCCGAGCTTCCAGATCCTTAGTAGCTGGACGCTCATTACCAAGTAGCTACGCACTGTGTGATTCTCACAGTCACCCGGGTTCCATACGTCGAGAGTGTCAAGTTTCGGAATGGTGTTGACACATCAGACCTCCTTGGAAGGGTGTTCGCGGACGGCTCCCCAGAAGATCTCGGCAAGCGTTCGCCCTTTGGTTCGGTAGCCCTGGTGTGGTCGTTCGAAGTTGTAGAAGCGTAGGAACGAACGTAGCGATTCCTGTAGCTGGTAGCGTCTACGAAAGGAACGTCTCCGAAACTCGATCCGCCAGTGCTCGTGCAGGATCGTTCCCTGCGAGTGCTCCACAAATCCATTGTTCCAGGCATGCCGAGGTTTGTGCAGGTGTGTCTCACATGAAGCTCTCGGCAAGTCTCGTCAAACTCGGCCTTGAACTCGCTTCCTCCATCGGTTAAGCACCCGCCACAGCTTGCCAACACCCTTGAGGTTACCGATGTAAAACGTGTCGATGCACACGAGGTCCCCTAATCGAGTTCCTTGTGTCCCAATGGAAGATTCACTCGTTCGACCTCCGTGGTCACGGAAGGTCGGCGCGTGTTTTCGGAGAGTACTTCCCTCTCGGCTACTGTCGTGATGCGGAAGAGTTCCTAGGCGTCCTTCAAAGAACCTCCAATCGTCTTTGGCCATTCTGCAGGAGGCTTGGTCGTCCTTTGGTGTGCTGCGCAATACCCTGCTCAAGGGCAGGCCGTGATCAATGTGGAGCCCTTCGGTTCCACACAGCAACTTGCTAATCTCATACAGCGTTCGGAGTCAGTCGCCTTCTACACAGCACTGCGACCACTTGCTGGTCGGCCTGCGAATGAGATTGCCAAATCGTCTCTGGCCAAGCACATGCCAAGCGAAACACTCTCAGAGTGGTCTGCAGCAACAACCTTCCTCGATCCAAACACTCTGAACCACCACGCTATCGGCGATGGCCCCGGATACGTAGCAATGGTCGACATGGATTACGTTCTGGATCGGGTGAAGTGTCCGGTACTGCTTATCTCTGGCGATCTGGCTTGTGGAGGCGTAATACCTGCCGAAGATGTCGACTATGCACTCAACGGGCTTGCGAACGCACAACACGTACGCCTGTTGGACACGATCTTGGGCTGTCAACAGCAAAACCCGAACAGCTTCTTCAGGTGATTGGAACCTTCCTACGAATCGCTCCGCTAGTCGCCGATGTGTCGCAGATGGCCAAAGAGAAGCTAACGAACGCATTCTAAAATCGCTTCCCCAGGCTCAACGACTCCCCCTGGATCGCTATTCATGTTTAGCTTTGAGTGCTTCGCCATCAAGTTGTATATTCAGGCAATTCGCAAGATGTCCATTCCCAACGGTCTTTTCAAGTCCAAATCCTCTGGGGCGACTGATTTGCACCACACCGGCAGTTGCCACGCTACTGAGCATGGAGGTTCAACCCATATGCGCACTATATCACTAGGCGATAAGGTTGCTGGTCATCCACTCCTCTGGCGTTCGAGCCACGCCAGCACGAATTGTCCATACAATGCTGTTGACGGCCGAAAGATCCTCAAGTGGGTTGCCGTTCATGATCAGAAGATCCGCACACTTGCCGACCTCCACGGATCCTGCCTCGCGGTCGATTCCTAGCATCTCCGCGGCCACTCGTGTTGCCGCTTCGATGACCTCCATTCGGGTCAGCCCAGCATCCTCCATCAGTTGGAGCTCGCGCCGTGTCGTTGGTCCGTGGAAGACATAGGGAACCATCGGGAAATTTCCGGAGTCACTCCCGAGCACAATCGGCACACCCACTGCATGCATTCTGCGGACGGCGTTCTGCTCATTCGCCAGTCGATCTCGTGTCCAGTCAAGCTTCGCAATCATGCCTGCGGTCTCCTGGACCGCCTCCTCCGCTGCATCAGGCCCCAGCGAGCCTCTTGCGAAGAACGTCGCCAAGAACTCCAAGGAGCCCGGGGCGCGGGCCGTCTGAAGCTCTACGGCAGGGACAGACAGCTGTACAAGCGGGTCATCAAGACGCTCCGGCTCGTGGGCAATCAAATACGCATCCCGGTTGGCGAACGTGGGCACGAGATACGCCCCCGATGCCTGAACGAGTTCGATGAGCTCATCTGATGGCTCATCGAGAGCGTAATGTGCGTGCATCAATGTCCGTGCACCCATTTCGATACCGATTCGGGCCGCCTCTTCGGACATTGAGTGGATGAAGATCGGGAGTTCGTGAGTTCTTGACGCCTCGGTAATCGCCAAGCGCATCTCCGGACTATGGATGGGCAGTTTGCCGGATCCACGATCAATGGGGATCTTGATCCCGATGGACGGCAGTCCGTTGGCATCCGCGATTCGATCCTCGATATCTTGTGGCGTCTCAACGGGTGGGAAGTAGAGGAAACCAGAAGGATCAGACAGATAGCCACTCGGTGCAGTGAGGAATGGGGAGAGCATGAGAATGCGCGGTGCGGGATGGCCATCGTCCGTCCATTGGACGATCTGCCTTGCCTTCGGCGTAGGGATTCCGGCCTCCAGTACCGTTGTCACGCCATTCGCTAGATACGCACGAAGGTGTTGGCGTGTGAGCTGCTCGCTGAGTTCCTCCGCATCGTCTCGCTGGAGAGAGCCAGGAACCATCGCCAGGTGCACATGGGCATCGATCAATCCAGGCATCAAGGTCAGCCCCGTCGCATCAAGCAATCTCACACCGTCCGCCGCGATCTCACGGCCGATCGCCGCGATTCGTTCATCTCGGATCAGAATAGAGAGGCCTTCTTCGGGCTCAGCTCCGGTTCCGTCAATCACGCGAGCATTCTCAATAAGGAGATCTGATGCCGCTTGTGGAATAGCTTGATTTGCACTCATGCTGTGACTCCGCACACGACACCAACATTGCACCACCTGTTCATTACGACCGCCTCCTGTCGGACTCCAAGTTGCGTCACCCAGTTGATTACTTCGGCCGGAATGGCCAATCCCAGACAAGTTAGCGCATGTTAACTATTCTACCGGAGGACCGCACTCCATCAAGCGAAGGCATAGACGTATCTTCTCTACCGTCACAGGATCGCACGGGCTATGCAGTACGCACGAGAATGGAAGAGACGTACGAAGCGATCGTAGTGAGTCCCCTGTGACCGGAGACACGCGCGCATGTCATTCGCAGAAGCACGGCTCCCTTACGAACCCAACGACTGAACCACCCAGAGTCAATCACACGCAGCTACGTACGAACGCGTTCTACATTCGCTCCCCTAGGCTCCATACTGCCATTCCAATCTGCCTCAGGTGCCCAATAGGCACTTGCCGATTCCTTCAACTGACTTACGTTCACCCATCTACCGCCATCTCCAGAGACATCTCAACTGGCGGCGATATACTGTGTCACAGGAGGGTGGAATGTCTACAGTGCCCCTCATCATTTGCCCGCTGACACCGGATCTCTGGTCAGCGCTAGAGGACCTGTTCTGCGAGCGTGTCGCGTGCATCGGCTGTTGGTGCATGTACTGGCGGATCGGCGCAGCGTATCGAGCGAGGCCAAGCGCAATGAACCGCGATGCCTTCCGGGATGTAGTTGCCCAGGGACCGCCTCCTGGGTTGCTTGCGTTTTCGGAAGGTGTCCCTGTCGGGTGGTGCCAGCTCACGCCACGGAATGCTCTGCCCCATCTCGAACGATACTGGCGACTTCGTCGGGTGGACGACCTCCCGGTCTGGTCGATCTCTTGTTTCTACATCCGGAAGGACTACCGCAAGCGAGGTGTCACCGCTGCCCTCATCTCTGAGGCACTGAAAGTCGCCAAGCGTGCTGGCGCACCTGCACTGGAGGCCTACCCGTACGATGCTGCCGTCTCGACAAGCTCGTCTTTCACTGGCTATGCCTCAACTTTCTTACGGGCGGGGTTCAAGGTCGTTGCGCAGCACGTTCCGTATCAACCGATTCTTCGGCATGATCTGCGGAATGTTCTAATCTGAATCTCGGTCAGACGAGCGCCATGGTCTGTCAATACGCTGCTTGCCGCAAAGCGGACGCTCATCGTTGCGTTCCCGGCATCGATGAGTGCTGCCGTGAGCGATGCGCTGAAGTAGTCAGCACTTCCGAAGGGAACGTCGCAGCCGGATATTGCTTGTGAGGCGCGAACCACCGCATAGCAGCTAGTGAGCGCGTTCTTCATTCCATCCCACGGATAGATCTGTGCGCTGCTTCAGGTTCCACTTTCCCGACCGGTCCTTCGGCGTAGCGCACGTGCGATTGGACCGGCCCTCGGATGCCCCACGAGAACCAGGATGAAGAAACCCATTGCCACAAGCACAATAGCCGCTCCGGATGAGATGCCCACGTAGAACGACAGATACAATCCGGCAATTCCTGAGACAACCCCGAGAATTGCGCCGACCAACATCATCCGTGGCAAACGCCGTGTCAACAGGTGTGCCGTCGATGCGGGCGTGACAAGCATCGCCAGCATCAATCCCAGACCAACCGTTTGCAGAGAGATAACAACGGTGATCGCGACAAGGAGCAGCAACAAGATCCTGTACACACTTGCCGGCATCCGGAGCGTGATCGCCAGCGTGGGATCAAACGACACAAGGACGAATTCCTTGTACAAGAGCAGGATGATAATCAAGACGGTGAGCCCGAAAGCGCCCATCAGAATCAGATCGCCATTTGAGACACCCAGCACATTCCCAAACAAGACGTGCACAAGATCGACAGCGAAGCCTCGAACCGTGGAGATCAACGCCACGCCAAGCGCGAACGCTCCTGCGAAGATGATCCCAATGGCCGCGTCCTCCCTGATCTTGCCATGGCGACTGACGCGGTCGATTCCGAGCGCGACCACAATGGCCGTAGCCAGCGCCCACCAGAACAAGGCACGTCGATCGGCGCGCCCTGCGATCAGATAGCCGGCAGCAATGCCCGGAAGCACCGCGTGAGAAAGCGCATCGCCCAAGAACGTCATCGAACGCAACACAACGAACGAGCCGACGACGGCGGAGAGTCCGCCAACAAGCACAGCAGCCAGCAATGCCCGGACCATGAACGGATAGCGTAGGGGTTCGACGATGGCTTCCCAGAGCATCATCGGTTCTCTCCAGCACACGACGTGTCATGAAGTATTAACGCCCCCGTCTCAGTCTGAACCATTCGCAAGCAACTCCCATAGGCTGCCCGAAGCGCCTGCTCGCTTAGCACATCCTCCGGCGACCCGAATCCAAGGGACTCCCGCTTCAGGAGCAACATGCGTTCGAATCGCGAGGCCGCTAGACCAAGGTCATGCATGGCGATGAGAAGGGTCACGTGCTTCAGATGCGTATCGCCAAGTACGCTCAACAGGTCGTCCCGGGATTGGATGTCAAGGCCAGCGAACGGCTCGTCCATCAAGATGAAGCCCGACTCCTGAGCCAGCGCACGGGCAAGGAACATCCGCTGACGTTCCCCACCCGATAGCGCGTCGATTGTCCTGCGCGTCAAATGCTCAAGGTTCACTGCGGAAATGGCCTCTCGTACGATGCGGCGATCGGAAGCTCCCGGGCGTCGCAACGGGCCAATCCGGCCGACCCGGCCCATCGAAACCACATCGAGTACAGTCACCGGAAAGCGCCAATCAACCTCGATCCGTTGCGGTACGTACGCAATGCAGACATGCTCGAGGGGCGGATGTCCGTGAACCTCAACAACGCCGGATGACGGTTGAAGTAAACCGGCGATTGCCCTCAGAAGCGTCGTCTTTCCCGCGCCGTTTGGCCCGACGATGGCAAGTCGATCGCCCCGATCCAGTTCGAACGTGATTCCTTCAAGGGCACGATGGCCTTCGAGGGAAACGCTGAGCTCGTTCACATGTAGGGCCGCCGCTCCTGCAGCGTGCGTGACAGGACTTGACATGCTCGCCTTCCGTTTCTGCGTCTTAGGTCGTCGCCGACTCCCCTAACTGCCTACGGCGCGTCCGTCAGCGCGTTTACGAACGCTTCGGTATTGAATCGCATGAGCTCAAGGTAGGTCGAAGCCGGGCCGGTCGTCTCGCTGAGTGCTCCTGTGTAGATGACGACCATCTCCGTACCTGTATCCGCTGCAATCGTCTCCGCGAGGACAGGACTCACCGTCGTTCCGACGAAAATCGCGGGAACATTCAGTGCTGAGATCCTGTCGATCAACTCAGCGATCTCCTGGGCCGACGGTTCCGCCAGCGAACTGAAGCCGGGGAGAATCGCGCCGACTTGCCGCAGGCCATAGCGGGCTCCATAGTACCCAAACACGAGGTGGTCGGTGACCAAGTTCCGCCGCTCGGCAGGGATGCGTTCAATCTGCTCCCAGATCCAAAGGTCGAGAGCAGCAAGCTCTGCTCGATAGGCAGCGGCGCGACTCGCATAGCTCGCTGCATTCTCGGGATCGAACTCAGCCAACGTCTGCTCAATCTCGGATGCCCAAATCATCACGTAGGTAGGATCGAGCCAGACATGGGGATCATGCGCTCCATGGCTGTGCCCCTCGTCTGCGTGGCCGTGTTCCTCGTCTCCATGCTCGTGGTCTTCGTCTCCGTGCTCGTGATCTTCATCTCCATGCTCGTGATCTTCATCTTCGTGCTCGTGGTCCTCGCCCTCATGGTGATGCTCGAGATCCATGCTGTCGCGCAATGCAAGCCGTGTCGAGAGATCGACGATTTTGCCGCTAGTCGTGGCAAGGATGTCCGCGAAATCCGCTTCGAGACCAGCTCCGTTGATGAAGACGATGTCGGCGTTGGAAAGAGCCACCAAGTCGTTGGGCGTCGCTTGAAAGGCATGTGGATCCGCATTCGCTGGAAGAAGCGTCATGAGATCAACATCTTCCCCGGCAACCGCACGTACAACGTCGGCGACGATTGTCGTCGTTGCAACGACATCGAGTGCAAACGCTGTGCTTGCGAATCCGACGGCAGCGGTCAAAGCCAAAAGCCAGGTGAGACCTATTCGTGACATGCGCATAATATCCTCCCTAGTTGATACTTTGTCTCAACAGAATAGCCGCGCGAGATCCGATGTCAAGAGTCAAATGCATTGCAGTCGCTGCAATGGCCGAAGACCTCCAGCTGGTGGCCGGAAACGCAAAAGCCGTACCGCTTGGCAAGAGCTCCTTCGAGATCCTCTGCTACGCACTCGTCGAAAGCGACCGTTCGGCCGCACTGGGTACAGATCAAGTGGTGGTGCCGTCCCGAAGGGCATAGGAAATACGTCGTTCTGTTCTCTGCCCGGGAAGACGAAAGGAGTACGCCAGCGCGCAGCAGCAATTGAAGTGTGCGGAATACCGAGGCTCGCCCAACAGACGGATGAAGCTCGCTCACACGCACGAGGATCTCCTCGGCCGACTGATGCCCCGGGGCACTGGCCAGTGCTTCGACCACAGCAACGCGTTGGACGGTAATCCGGTGACCCAGGTTTCGAAGCTTCGCAAGTGCTAGCTCAGCAGCATCTTCTTTCTCATTTCGACAGTCGTGCATGCCACATAGTACTGGTCTTTTACAGGTTCGTACGAGCATGAGCCGACTCATCCTTGGCATGACTCGCAGAGGGAGCGAAATTGATCGCTTCTGTTTGGACGCCTAGCGCCATTTTGCACGAGCGCATTCTCGACTCAGTCCCCCTAGGCTCCAAAACGTCGATCGGCATACGGCTATCGGATCCCCCACGACGATCTCACCGTAGCTGCGATTGCTATATGCTGTGAGACAAGGCGGATGTGCTTCTCAGGAGGATGGCATGCGGGACGTTAGAGATTACTATGAGAATCAGAGCCGTACATTCGAGCAATCAGCAATCACGGACGAGCACCGCAGGATCGCGCATATCATCACGTCGATCTCCGGCTTCTCTGACGATACCGGTACGGCGCTGGAACTTGGGTGTGGAAACGCGGCTGTTTCCGCCGTCCTTGCCGATCGAGGATTGACTGTAACAGCCGTCGATTTCAATGCGCCGGCCATGGCCGTTGCTCGGTCATTCGCGGAATCACGAGGCGGCCGACTTCTTCCTATCGAAGCCGACTTCTACACCGCCAGCCTTCCAGGCAACTACACGTTGATCTTCTACTGGGATGGTTTCGGCATCGGCAAGGATGAGGATCAGTTGAAGCTTCTAACGCGAGTGAGGAGCTGGCTTGCTCCAGGTGGCCGAGCTGTCATCGACGTGTTCAATCCATACTACTGGCTCCAAAAGCATGAGACGTCCGCCACCTATCAAGCTGCAAATGGCAACCCGTGGGAGCGAAAGATCCAATTCGACTTTCGTGAATGCCGCATGGTCGATGTCTGGACGAATCTCGATGATTCCTCTATTCCCCCACGATCACAGAGCCTGCGCTGCTATACGCCTGCTGATTTCTCAACACTTGCATCTCGCGCTGGGCTGAATGTCCTCGGGCTCTATACCTCAAACGGGGAAGAGATCGTTGGAGGCGATGAGAAAACCATTCAGGAGCGTACGAGCTTCTTGGCTCTGCTCGGCTGATCGATGGAAATACCTGAAGTCGCTACCTCACTCTCCTAAAGAGATAGACGGGAGCGGTCTTGGTGTAGCCGATGCCACGCCCGAGTGTCCGCAGAAGCTCCTCAGTTACTTCGATCTCTTTCTTCGGTTTGAAGTAGGCATCGAGCTTGTCATCCTCCCTATGTAGCTGGTCTCCGCGTCCCTGGATCACGCCAATGAACTGGTAATCGGGATCAATCGAAGCAAGCCCGGCATCACCATGGCTATTGTTCACAGCGAGCACCCCGCCCATCCTCAAGTAGCGTTTGCAAGGCTTGGAGATGAAGCCAGCGTACAGAGAGAGGAGCAGATCAAAGCTGCCTTCGGGCACATCGAGACGATTCTCGTAGCTCGTGCCGTGGAATGTCAGCTGTGGGGCTTCCTGATAGACCTTGTTCCTCTCGACCAAAGCCCGAACCTCGTCCATCTGCGAGAAAAACCGCTTCGCGTTGCGATCGTTGTCGACATACGTTACCGAAGGGAACAGAAAGGAGGCCGTAATGTGGATGAAACTGCCCGGATACAAGACATGCTCCCACGCCCGCCAGGATGCAAGCGCAGAGAAGAGCCCGCGGCGTGCCTTGTCTCCAGCATAGTATTTCTCATAGAGCTTCTCAGCGAACCGAACTGCCATCGAAACGCATCACATCCCTTCATGGGCTTAATCGATCTGGATCGTCCCTATCTACCAGTTTACGCGATACAGGAGACCAGCCACGCCTCGTCACACGTTGTTGAGAAGAAGCTGCCGAACCCACAGTGCTTCACGCCGTTCCAACCCCTGATGCGGGATTGGCATTCTCCCCTTCATGAAAGCACGAGCGTGCACGTTTACTATCCGGCCCTCCAGGTTCCATTTCGAACGAGTCCTGACATCGCACGGAGACGAATACGGAGGCACCAAAACAACGGTTCTTGGCAAAAAAACTCACCGTCTCCGGGCTTTCGTTCTCTTTTTCTTCTCGATCAAGACTCACAAACCCCGAGCGTCCTTCGTTGGAGCCTGGATAACGGTCGGTTGACGCATCTGCCTGCGCCGTTTACTCCTTAGCGAGAGGACCTCACAAAGCACCAGACTCAAGTCGATGGGTATCAGCAAACTCGACCACGTCGTCGCTGCTCCAAAAAGCAGAACATAGGAACTAGGCGTCCCTCCCAGAGTACCGACTGCTCAGTTGTCATCGCCGATGGAAGCGAGATAACTACCTTTCGTGTTGACGCCTCGTGATGTTCGCGGCATAATATATCGATTCGATATATCGAAAGGATACTCATGGCAAAACTCAACCCTGTGATTCTTGGATTCCTCAGAGTTCGCCCGATGACGGGCTACACGCTGAGGCGCAACATTGACTTGTCCGTAGGGCAGTTTTGGACAGCGAGCTTCGGCGGCCTGTATCCGGCTCTCCGACGTTTGGTCAGGGAGGGGCTCATCTCGCGAGTACCCAACAGCACAGCCAAGGAGTATGACATCACGGAGAAAGGTCAGGATTCGTTCCGTCGTTGGCTCTTGGGAACAGCCGGGAGCCCCACACTAAAGGATGAGTTCCTGCTAAGGGTTTTCTTTGCATCCGATGATGAGTTTCAGGCACTCCTTCCAGCCGTAGGACGCCGGTTGGCGGAAAACGAGGATCGCAAGGCGTCCCTGGATGAGATCGCGGAGAACGCTGTGCAGATGAGCCGAGGCCAGCGGTTCTGTCTGGCTCTCGGAAACCGGCGCTTGGAGATTGAACAACGTCTTTTGCTTGAACTTCAAGCCGAGCAGCTTACTGCATCGGGGATCCAGGGTTTCGAGGCCGGCGACAGGAGGGCGGCTCCATGCTAGTCCATGCACTCTTGCCCGTGTTGCTTGTCGTTCTTCATACCGTTGCGATCGGACAATTGAGAACGCGCCTGTGCAAATCCGAGTCGGATTCGCTCTATCGATCACTGGTTCTGATCGCTCCCGTCAGCATCGCTCTTAGTGCCGCATTGATTCTCGCGATAGGGCTTCCTCTCCAAGAGGCGGGATTGAGCCTCGGAAACCCGAAAGCAGGCCTTTTCGTCGTGGGAATCCTCGGCATTCCGTTTGCGCTTCTAACAGCAGGCGCAGTGTTTCTCATTCCACGTGAGCACTTGCAGTCGCTGACGACGTATGCAGGCGGAGACACATCGTACGTTTTCCGACGACTTTTTGCGTGGATTCTGGTGGGGCCGGTCGAAGAACTGCTCTTTCGAGCGTTCCTCCAAGGGGCTCTGTCAAGGGGGCTCTCAGGGAGCCTCGGTCCGCTGGAATACTCGACGCTGATTGCCGCAAGCGTGTTCGCACTGATCCATCTTGGGAACGTTCTTGCTGGAAAGGAATCGATGCAGCACTTTGTCTTCCAGCTCCCCGGACGCTTCGCTGCCGGCCTTATTTTTGGCTACAGCTTTCAAGTGGGGAAAAGCATCCTCTACCCCATCTTCCTCCATAATCTGCAAGACGGACTCAATCTGGAGGTTCTCGGATGGCGTATCAAGCGGATCCAGTTAGCGGCTCATCATGTCAAGTCAGACTAATCCTCTCCGGCACCTGGCCAGATATGAGAGCACGTTCTGCCGGTGATTGCAGAGCGCCTAAGGCAAGGGCTACGCACGCAGAAACAGCACATTCCAAGGTGCCCGCATTGCGAAGAAGGCGAATCGCCAATGGCCTCGGACCAACGGAAACACACATGGATAAGTAGCGGTTAAGGCAATCAGACGACCGATGATGGAACCCGTTGTGTAAACCCCGACGGCGGTGCCACACTCTCGTCCATTAAGCCACTCTGACACAAGCTTGAGAGCACCGATCGATACAAAGGAGCCACCAACACCGAGTAGGGCGACCGCCAAGAGAGGCCACGCGAATCCAGTCGACGGAGCACGCAACGCCAAATACGCACAAATTACCGTGATGCCGACCAGAATCGCCAGACATGCGCTCCATCGATCCAGTACGAGCCCCGCGATCGCCGCAAAGCCAATGTACACCCTGCCAGGCACCGAGAATCAATCCCATCTGCGCGTAGCTCGGTCCCAACTCGGCAATGATGGGTGAGACAAGCGGAGCAGTGGAACGAACTGCGAGTCCGACCGTCCCGTACACGCTCCGCACGAGCTGGAGTCAACGAGCAACTGGAGGAAGAGAACCGCCTGAGGTCACCCGCAGGCTGGCCAGCGCTGGCTATTCCGTGGCACGGGCCACAAAGCGACGCACAAGATCGTGGAGCCCTGGAGGATTGTGAAAGCGAACACCATGCCCCACATTTGGGAAGACATGCATCTCCGCATGAGGGACGGCATTCGCAATGATCGCAGACTGGCTGGGCGGGCAAGATGGATCTTGTTCTCCCACCAGAATGAGCACAGGGATTTCAAGCGAAGTCAACTCCTCGCGGACATCGTACTCGCCGATCCTCCGGATACATTCGGCAAGCGCAACCGGATTCTGTTCCTGCTCGATCATCCCCTGCTTCGGGAATCCCCACTCTCCCATGCCAAGGCGCTGGATCACAGCACTGAAGGCTTTCTGTGCTTCGGGAGTGGGGTTGTCCCGGAAGGCGGCAGCTTCGGGGCTTTTCGATACCTCCGGCCAAATGCTAGTGGTGTCTTGGATGTACTGCCAGCTTGGCGCCGTTCCGTCGAGGATCATCCCGGAAAGGGTGTGCGGATACGTCACGGCGTAAACTTGCCCCGTCATCCCACCGTACGAGACGCCCCAATAGAACCATCGATCAAGGCCGAGTTGCTTGCGTACGGCATCTAAGTCATCGGACAGCCTCCAGAACCCATAATCCGAAGCATCCCGTGCAGGAGAACTCCGGCCAAAGCCCCGAGGATAGACCGTAATTGTCGTACAGCCGGACACACGCGGATAGCCGCCGTTCTTCGGCGCCCAGTACGGATGCGAGCCGGCGATCACCGGCCCTTCGCCCTCAACCAAGTAAGCGATGTCGCCGCCATCGGATGCCGCCTTGCCCATGCCTTGCTTCACGTCACGCATGTGAACTCCTCTGCGTTCTTCGTTCGTTCGCTGCTCACGAGTCCTTCCATCGATAGCAGAAATCGCAGTGCGAAGCGCCCTCCATGATGGTTTGCGTACGCTCGAGTTCGAGTTTCGGGTGCATCGTCTTTGCTCGTGGGAAGTCGCTGTCACAAATCCAGGTTTTGCCAATCTCCGTTGCATCCATTTCCTTGAAGATCTCCGACCAAAGGCAACCGACGATAGTGAACGAGAAGCTGTCGTCCGTGACGCTGTAGGAAGAGACATCCATCTTCGTCGTCTTCCACACAAGGATCGAACCTTGAGCGAGCGGTCCAGCAAGGATGGGAGAACCTAGGTTGCGGGAAGCGTCCATGTATTCCGCGAACGTCTCTGCCGTCTTCTTGGTTTGCCAGCCACGATAGGCTGCCGATTTAGCAAGACACCCAACCTCTTCGAGCATGGCCTCCTTGACAAGGCGCAGGGTCGCGTCCTTGCCATGGATCTCGTAGAGCTTCTTCACGAGGGTCACGGGAAAGGCAAACCATTGGCGCAAGTAGCGCTCTGGGGAGATCGTCATCTGATCTTCCGGCCACAGTGTCGATTGCTCTCGTTGCATGAGTCTCCCCTCCTAGTCGCTCCAATGTTCCTTGTTGAGCCAACCGTTCTTCTCCCACATCTGCCGATCGTGGCCACCTATTGCCGAGGCCTTATTTCGAAGCGTCCGGAACACCTGCAGATCGGCAGCATCAGGGAAGAACGCAGGCTGATCGATCATGTCCGATACCAGTTGACGGGCTAGCATTTCCGCATCCGCCTTCACACCGGGGATCTCGGCAATGGCAACATCCGTTGGCCCGCCGTACCCCCCTCGCGTGTAAATGGACAACTCGCCGCTCACAATGATTCCCATCAGCCGGAGCCAACTACGCATGTAGTCCACCGTGCCACGAGCCACCGAAGCAGGCGCCGCGAGCGTAGTGACAATGGCACCGTATTTCCCGTGAAACGGAAACACGTGCGACCAGTTCGTGCAACGATCAATGAACGTCTTTAAGATTCCCGGGATCGTCATGATGTAGACTGGGACAGCGAAGATAAACCCATCCGCCGCAAAGAACTTCTCTTGGATGTCCCCTAGGCCGTCGTCTCTCTGAATGCAGTCGTACGGTTCTCGAAACAAACAAGCACAGCAGCCCTTGCAGTGTTTTAGGTCGTGATCTCCCAAATTCACAACCTCCGTCTCAATATCCGGGTTCGTGATGCTGTCCAGCATCAGCGTTAGCACGCCATAGGAGTTCACTTTACGTGGACTGCAATTCACCCCTAGCAGCTTCACGTCTCGCCTCCTTTCCACTTTTGCTCCTGATGCAACCCAGCCGCCGTGCAGGGACTTGACAACCGGCAGCATGATATATACAGTGCACTATACTGCGTGATATATCACAGGACAAGGAGGAGGCACGTGCCGCTATCTGACGGTCGACGAGTTCAACCAGCCGCCATCTCATCCAAACCTTCCCTGACAGATCGTGTTCATCAGACCCTTCAGGAGCGAATCATCCTTGGAGGCGTCCATGGCGGTCAGATGCTCATTGAGTCCCATCTGGCGGAGGAATTCGGCGTCAGCAAGACGCCCGTACGGGAAGCGTTGTCGCTGCTCAGTCAATCAGGATTCGTGGAGGTCATCCCCCGCCAGGGATATCGCGTGACGGCAATTACGGTCAAGGATATCCATGAGATCTATGAGCTTCGCGTCCTTCTCGAGGGAGAAGCAGCTGCGCTGGCCGCTCAACGCGCGACCCCGGAGAACTACACGAAGATGCGATCGGAAATGTCTCGCCTGAGCCAAGAGCTGGAGATGAAGGATGAGCCCCTCACGGCGTTGGATGTGATGACGATTGACGATGCCTTTCACATCGGCATCGCCAAATTAACGCAGAACACGAGATTGCAGGCCACCATACGGCGATTGCTGCAACAAGCAACTCGCGTTCGATGGACGGACCCCCATATCAGTCCGGAAGGGATCCTTGCCGAGGGCAAGGGGAGCGAGCGGATCTACGTGGCACTCGAGCAGAGAGATCCCCATGCCGCGCGAGCGCTCATGGTCGATCACGTTCTGCATTCCAAAGAGCGAGTTTTGCAGAGCCTGCTCGATCCAACGCCGAACCAAGAGATTGAGCTGCAAGGCGCTTAGGAGAAACGGGACGCAAGCAAACAGGAACCGATTGAGGGAGGTTGGATGCGCACACGACAAACGGACGTCCTCATTGTCGGCGGAGGGGGTGCCGGCTTTCGTGCGGCGATCGGTGCGAGAGAAGGGAACGCATCGGCCGTGCTCGCCAGCAAGGGTCCCTTGGCTCGATCTGGCGCAAGCCCAATGGCGGGCGCTGACTTAACCTGCCATGGGCAGGGAATGCGGCAGGCTGGATTCTTCGGTGAACCGCGCGACAGCGAGGAGAAGTTCTTCAATGACATCGTTCACCAAGGCTGTTTCCTCAATGACCAGCACTTGGTGGAAACCTATGTTCGCGATGGTCCGGAGCGCCTCTTGGAGACGCTCGCGTGGGGGTGCAAGCCCCGGTTTAGTGACGAGCGAGCCATCTTTACCAGTGGAACGGGAATCATGGATGCCCATCTGCGAGAAGCCAAACGCCTTGGTGTTGAACTCCTTGAGGACGTCGCTGTGCTTGAGATCACCAAACATGACGGAGTCGTCAACGGTGCACTCGCCCTAGATATCCACACGGGAGAGCTGATTGTCATCAATTGCAAGGCCGTTGTCATGGCCACGGGAGGATGGCACAAGGCCTACACCCCGGTGACGGGCTCAAAGGAGCTGACTGGAGACGGCGTCGCGATGGGGTTCCGCGCGGGTGCGGAAGTCGGGAACATGGAGTTTGTCACGTTTGCCTGCAATATCCCCCTTTGGCCGCCCGTTTGGCGCGGCAGCATCATCACCTACGTGATGGGCATCATGTGCGGGGGAACGCTTGAAAATGCTGACAGAGAACGGTTCCTTGAGAAATACGATCCCGAAACGGTCTCGATCGCCTCTCACACAGAATGGAACAAGAGCTTCTTCTCAAATGTCGCTGCGCAAGAGATCCGTGCGGGCAAAGGATCGCCTCACGGTGGCGTCTACTACGTTGCAGGAGATACGCCATGGGAAGCGTTCGAAGCGCGTGTGTTGAGCTCCTATCCAGACTGGAAGTTCAAGGGGGCAGACTTCTCCGACATGGCCGAGCTCTTCCGAAGCGGGGAAGGTGTTGAGGTCGCGGGTGCCGCCGAATACTTCGAAGGCGGCCTCTGTGTCGATAAGCACTTCGCCACCAATGTGCCAGGCTTGTATGCCGCCGGAGAGTGTGCCATCAGCCTGTTCGGCGCAAACCGAGTGGCTGCTGCGACGATGGAGATGCTCGTCACGGGCGCCATCGCCGGGCGAGCCGCCGCGGGCTTTGCGGCCAAGCAATCTTCTTTCGCATCCAACACCGATCACCTGCGCGCACTCATCAAGAAGGTCGAAGCACCGCTTGGGCGCAATGCAGGCTCATCTCCAGGACGTGTCCGGGCGAAGCTTCAGCGTGAATCACATGAGAAACTTGGTCCCGTCAGGAATGCCGAGGAGATTCAGGATCTGCTCAAGTTCGTGAAAGACACGCAAGAATCCGTGCTGCCGAACCTTGCTCCTCGGTCGAAGACACGTGCCTACAACAAGGAGTGGATTGAGATTTTGGAACTGGAGAATCTGCTCAAGGTCATCGAACTCTCCGCCGTGGCTGCCGAAGCGCGTACGGAGAGCCGGGGCGTTCACTATCGCGAGGAGTTCCCCTCCACCGACAACGATCAGTGGCTCGTCGAGATCGTTCTCCATGAGAAGGACGGCGCTACTAAACTCGCGAAACGGCCCGTATCCGTCACCTCGCTCGTTCCTCCCTCGGGGAGCATTCCTTACTTCGACATGGTGAAACGCATGATGCTTGCGCACTCGGATGTCGGAGGACATCACTGATGGACGGCGAAGAGAGAAAGGAGGCTGTGCCCTTGGAGAAAACCGTAAATGTTCGAGTTCGACGATACGATCCGGCAACCGATACCGACAGCCGGTATGACACCTTTGAGGTGCCGGTGGTCCACGGCATGAGCGTTCTGGATGCACTTGACTTCATCTACGAGCATCTCGATGGCACCCTTTCCTATTACGACCACGCCGCCTGCAATCAGGGCATTTGCAAGCGCTGCCTCATCCAAATCAACGGAGAAACAGGCCTCATGTGCCAAACGCGAGTGGAAGGCGATGTGACGCTCGATCCGCTCCCGCGATTTGACGTTGTCAAGGATTTGGTAACGGCTCGAGGGGGTGAGACTCGTGGGTAGAGAAAACCCAGTGGCCGCCGAGGAATTCGCTCGAAGAACCCGTGCTGCCCAAGCGGCGCTTGAGGATCGGAACTGGGATGGACTCATCGCGTTCTCCAGCTATCAGGAACGCCAGGGGCACGTCGCCTATCTCACCAATCACTTCATCCCCTTCCCCAACGTAATGAGCCACGTCGGATTCGGCCACGCAGCTGTCGTTCTCCCTTCCACGCGCTCTCCCGTTCTTGTCGCCCCGATGGGTTACGAAAAGGAAAAGGTTTACGGCATCGAGGCCGCCAAGACAGGATTCAACCTCATGACTGACCTGATCGCATCCATTCGGGAGTGCGGACTCTCGGAATCGAGACTCGCGATCGTGGGTACCGATGTCATCCCTGCGGAGTACTATGACGCGCTCAGGGAGGCCCTTCCAAACGCAACCCTCGAGCCGGCCAACGATGTGTTGGAAGCGCCACGTCAACTCAAGAGCGCCGCCGAGATCGAAGCCCTTCGGCAGGCTGCTCGAATCGCGGATGCGGGTCTGGAAGCCGGAATCGCGGCGGTGCAGGCCGGCGCTACGCAGTTCGACGTCGAATTGGCTGCCCGCAAGGCGGCGCTGGAAGCAGGGGCCGACTTCATTCCCAGGGTTCGCGTTTCCTCCGGTCCTGCGATTAGCACGCTGGGTTGGCCGATGGTTCGCAATCAGCAACTTCAGGACGGCGATCTCGTCTATATCGATTTCATCGGATGGGTTCATGGCTATGGATTCGATAACTCGCGAGCCACTGTCGTTGGACCCCCCTCGGACGCGCAGCGTGACTATCTGGAGCACATGGTGGAGGCCACGGAATGGATGATTGGCGCACTGGAGCCGGGAAAGCCTATTGAGTTTTGCTTCACGCAATCCCGAGACCGGAACATCATGCCGTTTGGACATGGGATTGGACTCGACATTTGCGAGAACCCATGGGTCACCATCGGCAGACCGGTAACCCCTCAACCCGGGATGGTCCTATCGATCGAACCGATCGTCATCGACACAAAACTCGGAGGCATGAACATCGAGGACACGATTCTGATTACCGAAGACGGCGTCGACGTGCTGAATCAGTGCTCAAGACGATTCTGGTAGCACACGGAAGGAGGTCCAATGAGCCCGGATCCAACGATGATCCCTCTGGAGGATGCAGAACACGAGGTGATGCTTACCAGTCGCCGCATCGCGCTGTTACATCTCGCGTTCGCCAAGACCCTCATTGAGGAGTTCGGAGAGGAGCGAGGAACTGAACTCACCATCAAAGCGATCAAGGCCTACGGCACCCGCGTGGGCCAAGAAGCCCGCGACGCCGTGCTCGCACAGGGACTGGAGTTGACACCGGAGAACTTCAGCGCAGGAGCAGCGCGTGGATTGCCAAAGATCGGCATGCATACCGGCCGCGACACACTGGTTGTCGATGGAGAACACAGATTCCGGGCATTTGGTTGTGTCATGGGCAAGGTCTGGAATGAGCTGGGCGAAGGAAAGCTCGGGCGGCTGTACTGTCTCGTCGATCCGGCCAAGTTCATGGCCTACAACCCACAGTTCAAGCTGGCTCATGCCAAGGCTCTGCCGGCTGGTGACGCCTGTTGTGAGTTCTGCATTCGGCCGACAACAGAGCAAGAACGCCAGGACTTCGCGTCCAACGACGCGGAGTGGACATATATCGATCAATGCGATTAAAGGAGCGTGCATCGGTTCAGTTCGTCCATGAGACATCCCTTGTCGAATGCTTGCATGCAGGGGCTAACGCCTTTTCACTGAGCGCCTGCGGTGCGGATTCATCAAGGGACCGAGCACGAGAAGAGGGCAAAGGGCGAAATCCCTCGGCGGCCAGCGGACGACGGAAGTGGGCGAAAGGTTCTCAAAGGAGGCCAAGACACATGAGGTTTCGAAGGCTACACACATGGGCGGCGGTCCTCACAGTGGTCGTGCTGGCTGTCAGTGCAGCGGGGGTTGCCCAGAGCGGAACAGTCAACAGCCCGGACACGCTCGTGACGGCACGTCCAGGCGGGATCGACACGCTCGACCCACACTACGGAAGTGATATTGGAAGCTCGATCTTTGTCGGAAACATCTACGGAGGGCTCCTTCGTCATCCCCGGTTTGGCACGGTTAATGACGTTGAGCCCGACTTAGCGACAGTGGTCCCGAGCTCGGAAAACGGACTCGTCACGGTCGCACCGGATGGAACGACGTTCGTCGGATTCCCCATTCGTCAGAACGTTTTGTTCCACAACGGCGCAACCCTGACGCCCGAGGATGTGCTGTACACATTCCAGCGCATCCTCATCACAGATGCTGGATACGGAGCGGACTTCAGAGACATCCTCTTGGGCGAGCCGGACATCAATCACTGGCTGGAGGAGGCAGGAATCGATGCCTTCTGGGACGCTATTCAACTCGCCGTTCAAATCAAGGGGAACATCGTCGAGTTCCGACTTCCCGAACCGAACGTCGTCTTCCTTAATCTGTTCGCAGACGGCGGCCGGTATAACGCCATCATGAACAAGGCATGGTGTGTCGAACAAGACTGTTGGCCTGGGACAAAGGAAACCATCACTGACTACGCACTTGTCACACAGGCGGAAAATCCCATTCACGGAAAGACAAACGGGACCGGCCCATTCAAACTCGTGAACTGGGATGTCGGCTCAAGTGTGACGCTGGAACGATTCGATGACTACTGGGAGGGACCGGCCCCGTTGAAGACCGTCATTCGGCGCACGATCCCCGAGTGGGGAACGGCAAGATCCCTTCTTGAGCAAGGAGACGTCGATATCGTTACGCCGGAGGCATGGTACATCCCGCAGCTCGTCGGACTCCCCGGGGTCAATCTTGTGTTCCGAGACGAGAGCTTGACGGTCACCTTCTTGCTGCTCAATCAAAACATCGATCCCACCGCAGCGAGTATTTGGAGCGGACAATTGGATGGTGCAGGGATTCCGCCCGACTTCTTCACGGACATCGATATTCGAAAGGCGATGAACTACGCCTTCAATCGCGATGCCGCCGTCGAAGCATCAGGACTCGGTTCGGTGATCCGAACCGTGATTCCTCCTGCGGTGCAGTACTACGACGAGGATCAGCCCTTCTACGCGTACGATCCTGAGAAGGCCGAAGAGCACTTCAAGGCTGCCTGGGGCGGCGAGGCGTGGGAGAAGGGATTCAAGTTCACGCTGTACTGGTCGTCTTTGGTTCCCACGTGGGAAGCGTATGCTCAGATCCTTGAGGCAGGCGTTGAAGCCATCAATCCCAAGTTCCAGATCGAGGTGCAGGGACTGGAATGGCCAAGCTACATCGACGGCTGGTGGGGTGGATTGAGCCCGTTTGGCGGCCCCTTCCCCGTGTACGTTCTCGGAAACATCTATACGTCCACGGATGCCAGCATGGTGGAGTCGGTCATGGCCTCCACGGGAGCGTTCGGAAGCACGCTTGGATACTCCGCACAGGCGAGAGAGGAGTTTGATCCCCTGCTCGCGTTGGGCGTGCAAACCTTTGAGGCGGAGGCGCGGCGGGAGATCTACGAAGACCTCCAGCGTCTTTGCTATGAGAACGCGCTGGTCATCCCCAGCCACGTTGGCGGGAATGTCTTCGCCATGCGAGACTGGGTCCAGGGCTTCTACATGCTCGAATCCTGGAGACGAGGGACGGACTTCTACACGATCTGGAAAGGATATCCAGAATAAGAGACTCAAGTCGCTGAGAGTGGCCCGCCCAATCCATCGGGAGGGCCACTCCCATCTTGTCCCGCACGAGACGGCTCGTGCGGAAGAAATGGCAGAATCAGGAGAAGCAAACGGATGCTCACCTACATCGCTCGGCGCTTCATGCTCTTTCCTCTCGTTCTTTTCGGTGTGACGGCGCTGATCTTCTTTCTGATGCAGTTTTTGACTCCGTACCAATTGGTTGCGCTGTATGTAACAGACATCACAGAACTGCAGAAGGGGCCCGAGCATCTCGAGAATCTTGTCGAGCGGCATGGGCTGAACGATCCCTTTCTGGTGAAGTACAGCAAGTGGCTCGGAAGCCTGCTTCGAGGAAACCTCGGGTGGTCCAGATCCGCACGGATGCCGGTTGGAGCGGCCCTCAAGCGATTCTTCCCCTCGACGCTCGAGCTTGTCCTGTGGGCCTCTATCCCCATCGTCCTGGGTGGCGTGTGGCTGGGCACAATTTCAGCCACACGGAAGGACACGCTTATCGATCACGGCGCCCGCCTCTGGGCACTTGCCGGGGTCTCTCTGCCCGCCTTTCTCTTGAGTTTATTTCTGCTCACGCTCTTCTATACGAAGACGGGGTGGTTCCCCCCAGGCAGCATTAGTCTTTGGGCGGAAAAACTCATCCTATCCGGCGAGTTTAGGCAGTATACGGGGGTCTATACGCTGGACGCGCTCCTGAACGGGAACCTCGCTGTGTTCTTCGACGCGCTTCGACATCTTGCCCTTCCCTGCGTGGCATTGATCATTGTCCAATGGGCCAGCCTCATGAGGATTATGCGATCCACCATGCTGGAAGCCATGCGACAAGACTACGTGACCACGGCGCGGGCGAAAGGATTGCGAGAGAGAATCGTCATCAACAAACATGCGCGCCGAAACGCGCTCCTGCCCGTTGTGACGATCGCCGGCGCAATGATCGCGAGAATGATCGGAGGCCTTGTCGTCATCGAAACTGTCTTCAGTCGGAAGGGTCTGGGTTCCTTTGCCATGAGCGCGGCCCTCCAGCTCGACTTTCCGGCGATCCTTGGATTTACCCTCTTGATTACAGCGGTAACCGTTTCCGCGAACCTTGTCGTCGACCTGCTTTACGCATGGATCGATCCCCGGGTTCGTCTGAGTTAGCAATAGGAGGACTATGAAGGTGCTACGACGGTTCTTGACGAATCCTCTATCTGCCATTGGGCTCTTGCTGCTCGTTGGGTTTGCCGTCATTGCCATTCTCGCCCCCTTCATTGCTCCTCCTGAGGAGAACCAAAGTCCCTATCGAATCCCAAGAGACGGATGGATGAGCGAACCACAAGCCCCGAGCCCCGAGCATCCCTTCGGCACCACACAGGGCCAATACGACATCTTCTACGGCGTCATCTGGGGAACGCGAACCGCATTTCGTATCGGGATTACGCTTGTCGCCGTCGCCAGCTCCATCGGCATAGTCATCGGGTCCATTGCCGCGTATTTCGGGGGGTGGGTTGATGAAGTCATCATGCGAATTACCGATGTTTTCTTCGCCTTCCCGTATCTGGTCGCGGCGATGGTCGTCACAACCATTCTTGGAAAGGGACTGGATCGGATGATGTTCGCGTTGATCTTGTTCGGGTGGATGCCAACCGCACGTTTGATCCGCAGTCAGATCCTCGTGTTGAAGGAGACGGCCTACGTTGAGGCCATTCGTGCCATTGGAGGAAGCCACCTTCGCATTCTCTTCCGGCACATCATGCCCAATGCCATCTTCCCTGTCATCGTTCAGGCGACCATGGCCATCGGTTTCATGATCGTTCTCGCGGCGACCCTAAGCTTCCTCGGTCTTGGCGCTGAGCCCGGATACGCCGATTGGGGGCAAATGATCAGCATTGCTCGAAACTGGGTCGTCATGCCGCCCGGAACGCCTTTTAAGTACTGGTATACCATCGTCTTCCCAGGCGTTTCCCTTCTTCTGTTTTCCTTGAGCTGGAACCTGGTCGGAGATGCGTTTCGAGATATCTATGATCCCCGCTTGAAAGGTCGCTAGAACGTCGCGTGCTGGAAGGAGTGACCGTATGTCCGACACGAATCAGAACCTCAACAGGGCCCATATCGAGCTTTCGAGCCAGTGCGTTCTTCTCGATGAGGCCGTTGGCATCCGCCTCTCTGGGTTTCCTGAGACCACAAGGGTGGACGTCACAGCATCCATGCGAGATGACGTGAACCGAATGTGGTCATCGCAAGCCTCCTTCCGGACGGATGCTTCCGGTGCTGTAGATCTCTCCTGCCAGGCCCCGGAGAACGGTGATTACGACACGGCGGATTCGATGGGCCTTGTTTGGTCCTTGGCCCTTGCTCCGGAGGAGCCGAACCAATCCCTCTTCGCCAAGACGGGCCTCGATCCGACGATCATCACGTTCACCGCCTCTTCGGCGGATGAAACGGTTGCCTCTGAAACGCTGAAGCAACTCCACGTCTCTCCCGATGTCGAGCGAATTCCCGTACGGGATGACGCGCTACGCGGAACCTATTTCAAACCAGCTGGACAAGGACCGTTCCCGGCGGTGATCGTGGTTGGAGGATCCGGTGGAGGGCTGCAGGAAGGGCATGCCGCGCTGTTCGCATCCCGTGGTATCGCGGCGTTTGCGCTCGCCTATTTCGCGTTCGATGACCTCCCCAAGCATCTCATCGAAATCCCGTTGGAGTATTTCAAGGCAGCCATCGACTGGATAGGGAAACGGCAAGAGATCGATGAAAATCGTCTTGCACTGGTGGGAAAATCGCGCGGTGCCGAGGTTGCGCTGCAGGTCGGAAGCCTGTTCCCAGAGGTACGCGCCGTCATCGGCTATGTTCCTAGCCACGTGATCTGGAGCGGCATCGGAGATGCTGGACGTGGTGAAGTCTTTGCCTGGACCCATCATGGCAAGGGAATCCCGTTCATGCCCAATCGGATGTCTCCTTCGCAAGCCGCTGAGATCTTCTCAAAACCGCAAATTCCTCTGACACCCATGTTCTTGATCAACCTCGAGGACTCGGAAGCCGTTGAGCGCGTATCCATCCCCGTGGAGCGCATCAGCGGTCCCGTATTGCTCATCTCGGGCTTGGACGATCAGATGTGGCCGTCTGCGATGATGGGACATGCCGTGACGCAACGGCTGGAAGACCGCGGGCATCCCTACGTTCACAAGCATCTAGCGTACCCTGATGCGGGGCACATGATCCTCATGCCCTATCTGCCGACCACGCGCAACGCGTCACAACACCCCGTGACCCACCAAATCTATGCCTTCGGCGGAACACCGAAGGGCTGTGCTGAAGCGAATGTGGATTCGTGGACGCAGGTGCTCGACTTCCTGCGCACGGCATTCCCGGAAAGAGACGGCGAGAGCGCATGACGAAACTTGGCGAGTTCACGGAAGCGTTGATCCTCAAGCAAGCTCAGCATGAATACGACCATGGCGAGGCTCGGGTTCCCCTTCGAGTTAGCTCCACCTCGTTGCTTTGCGTCGATCTGCTCAAGGAGTTTGTGGAGCCGCAGTGGTCGCCGCTGTGGATTCCGGAGGCAACTCGGCAAGTGTCGCGCATCCGTAACTTGCAGGAGGCATGTCGCCGACTCGGCATCCCCATCATTCACATCGGCTATGAGACCACCCTTCAAGGGCTAGATGGGCCTGCGCCAATGCGCAAGGTGCCCATCAGTTCGTCCATGCAGGAGTTCATGGGACAGCTTTTTGTCGTGCCGGAGTTCTTCGAACCGGTTGCGCCCCAGCCAGGCGAACTGATTGTCCTGAAGCATACGTATAGCGCGTTCCATGGAACGGCGCTGGAGACCCTCCTGAGAAACCTAGGCATCGAAACCGTCGTGATTGCCGGAACCATGACGAACTTCTGCTGTGGCGCGACCGCCCGAGAGGCCTATTGGCATGGATTTCACGTTGTGATGGGATCCGATGTCAATTCCAGTGATGATGCCGCCTGTCATGCGGCCGAGCTTCGGACATTGCGTCGCGGATACGCACGAATCTTGGAAAGCTCGGACATCATCGCCGAGCTTGAAGCCAGCCAGGACGATCCTTCCCGCCGACCCTCATGACGACACAGAAGAAGCCGCCCGACGAGATTACCATTCGACTGTTTCGCTTCGATCCAGCGTTCGAGCAGGAACCTCGATACGAGGTAATCACCTACGCCACAGAGGAGCCCCTATCGGTCATGGTGCTCATGCAACAGCTTCATGCTCTCGATCCCGAGCGCGCCTGCAGAACATCCATGTGCTTCAAAGGGGCCTGCGGCGCCTGCCTTGTCCAGCTCAACGGAAGAAGCGTTCTTGGGTGCTCAACCCTCATCCGCCCTGGCGAGGAGATCAGATTGGATCCGCATCCGGGCTTCAAGCACATCCGGGATCTTGTTGTTGATTTCTCCAATCCCGTATCAACAGAAGGAGAATCGCCATGAGGACCTTCGGAAGGGTTCCGTCAGATGTCCTTGTCATCGGTGGGGGCGCCGCCGGAGTCCGGGCTGCCCTGGCTGCAAGTGAAAACGGCGCCAAGACGATGCTTGTGTGCAAGAGTCCCATTGCTCGATCAGGAATCACCATCACCGCGGGCGGGGGAATTCAAGCCCCCTTTCATCCCGAAGATAGCGAAGCGCTGTTCTTTCAAGATGTCGTCCGTTACGGATACGGATTGGCGGATGAACCGCTTGTTGAAGCGCTGACGATGGCAGCTGCGGACCGGGTCCTAGATTTAGAGCGCTATGGCGTTCGATTTCGCATGAAAGAAGATGGCACGAGACTACAGTATCAGATGCCCGGTCAGTCGGCCCCTCGCAATGTCCGTTTAGCCGCAGAGGGTGTGGGGATGATGCGTGGCCTTCACGGAGCCCTTCTTCGTAGCTCGGTGACCGTTCTTGAAGATGTGGCAACGGTCTCCCTGCTTCAAGCTGAAGAAGGTTCGGTGGTTGGCGCCTCTTGTCTCGACGTTCGATCTGGGCAACCACTATCCCTCTTGGCCAAAAGCGTCATCCTTGCCACGGGAGGTTGCCAGGCGCTGTGGGACGTCACGGATTGTCCGACGGATGCGACGGGAGACGGCTTGGTCCTCGCCTATGAAAGCGGCGCTGAACTCATCGACCTGGAAATGATCCTGTTCTACCCGTCCATCATCGTCCATCCTCTTTCAGCAAAAGGATCGTTTGTGCATTACGAGTGGTTGAGTGACTGGGCATGTGACGGAGAAATTCGTGACGTTCGGGGGGCATCCGTTCTGCCCAAGCCGCTTCCGGTACGGGATGTCGCCATGAGAACCATGTGGCGGGCCATTCAAGAGGGGCGAGGAGCCCCGCATGGAGGTCTGTGGTGGGATGTCTCTGATTCGCCGAAAGGCTACGTCGCTGTGGATGCATTCCTTCAAGGGCAACAGTACCGATACCTTCGCGATCGATTGGGTATCGATCCATCCAGGACGCCGATTGAGGTTGCTCCCGGAGCCCACTACCAGCTTGGAGGGGTCCGGATTAACCGTCGATCCAAAACGAACGTCTCAGGGCTCTTCGCCGTTCCGGAAACAGCCGGAAACATCGAAGGCGCAAACCGCCTATCAGGTAGCGCGCTGGCCGCCACGCAGGTCTTCGGGGAGATCGCCGGCCGCGAGGCAGCAGCCAGGGCATCGAGGGTTGGCCAGGTTCCGCCGTCTCAATCCTCCCAAGCCTACACTAGGGATATCATCGATCGTCGCCTCGGATTCGCCACGGATCCGAGGGAGGCGCCGATCCTTCGAACTCAATTGAGGAAACTCGTCGGACGTTGCCTAGGCATTGAACGCTCCGAAATGGAGCTGACAAGAGGGAGGGAAGAACTCTCTGTCCTCTCCGATGGATGTGATCGACTTGGGGTGCGCCTTCGGGCCGGCTTTCAACAGCCGCTGTTGGAGATCCTCGAACTCGAGAAAATGATTGGAGTGGCGGAACTGCTCTTCCTTAGCGCCTTGGAACGACGGGAGTCACGGGGACACCATTACCGATCCGACTTCCCTGAGACAGAAAGCGGATGGCGCTGCCACACCTGCGTTTCCTCTTCCCCCAATGGACCCCGCATCCACACGGCAGCGATCGACCAACTCGGACAACCTGGGGGATGACCGTGAATTCCGGATGGGAGGATACGATGACCGGACAAGACAAGAAGGTAACGGCTGAGGAAGCCCGCACCGCCATCGAGGCCATAAGCCGCCGAGTCGGACTTCTGCACCTTTGCTACGCGAGGACGCTCGTGAAGGAGCTCGGCAAGGAGCGTGGCCGAGAGTTGATTGAGGAAGCCATCTGGGACTATGGAACCGAAGTTGGGAAAGCGACGCGGCGTCGAGTCCTGGAGAAGGGACTGGAACCAACGCCTCAGAACATGGCGGCAGGCTCTGACCTTTCACCTCTAGGGTTCGATCACCGAAGCGCCATGGTGGATGGCGAGCCGAGAATTCATTCCATGGCATGTGCGTTGGCCGATGTCTGGCGCGAGTTCGGAGAAGAAGACCTTGGGCAGCTGTACTGCCTCGTCGATCCCGCAAAGATGCAAGCGTATGCGCCGGAACTCACCTTGGTTCATACTCAGCGCATCCCGTTGGGAGATGAGTGCTGTGAGCTCGCCGTCCGGCCGACCTCAAGCCAGAGAGACTCCCAGATCGATCTGGATGAAGAAGGGACGGACGTATGACGGCTCAAGTCCTCAAACAGAAAGTTTGCGACGCAATCGATGCGCGGGCACAGGAGATTATCGAGATCGGCAGGCACATCCTTGCCCATCCGGAAGTCGGTTACCACGAGGAAGAAACGTCGAGACTGGTGACGGAGCAGTTCGCGAAGCTCGGAGGCCCCATTCAGAAAGGCTTGGGCATCACGGGCGTCAAGACGTATCTGGAGCCTCATGGATCGGGGCCTACGGTCGCCGTTCTCGGAGAACTGGATGGACTGATCTGTCCGACGCATCCGCACGCAGACCCTCGCACCGGGGCCGCTCACACATGCGGGCACAACGCGCAGATTGCGATGATGCTGGGCGTCGGCATGGGACTGGTCGATTCGGGCATCCTCCCACAACTCGCCGGGCGCATCGCACTCCTTGCCGTTCCCGCCGAAGAATACGTGGACATCGAGGATCGCGCAGCGCTTCGTCGGGAAGGCAAGATCGAATTCTATGGTGGCAAGGCACAACTCGTCAAGGAAGGCGCCTTCGATGACATCGACGCCGCCATGATCCTTCATTCCATGCCCGGCGTCGCAGAGCGCCGGTTCGCAGTCGGAGGAAGCTGCAATGGCTTCCTCGCCAAGGCCATCCGCTTCCGGGGGACGGCATCGCACGCAGGCGCACGTCCGGAGCACGGCACCAACGCCCTGAATGCAGCCGCGCTTGGCATCCTCGGCGTTCATGCGCAACGAGAAACATTTCGAGACGAAGATGTCATACGCGTTCATTTCGTCATGACGAAGGGCGGTGATCTTGTCAACATCGTTCCCGATGATGTCAGGTTGGAGTTGTTCGTTCGCGGCAAGACCCTGGAGGGCATCCTCGATGCTGCCCGGAAAGTCGATCGAGCCTTGCAGGGTGCGGCAACAATGATCGGTGCCACTGTGGAGATCGAGGACCTCCCAGGATATCTCCCTTTGCTGCAGGACAAGGTGCTCGCAGATAGCTTCCACGCCAATGCCATTTCCCTCACGGGGGAGAACAGCGTTTGGCGAGGCGGGCATATGGCCGCCTCCACAGACATGGGCGACATTTCGCACTTGATCCCCTCCATTCATCCTTCGGGCGGCGGATACGCGGGGATGATCCACAACGAGACGTTCTCCATCGTGGATGAGGAGATGGCCTATGTGACGCCGGCCAAAGCGCTCGCGATGACGGTCGTTGATCTTCTCACCGATGATGGGGTGCTTGCCAAGCGAGTGATCCGCGAATTCGTGCCTCGATTGACCAAGGATGAGTACCTCGGCTATCTCCGAGGCGAAGGTCTCCCAAAGAAGGATGGAGACGAATGAGCAACGCCTCTGAAGCCGTAACGGCGATACTCGCAGAATTTGATGCCGCCGTTTCTCCTGCCATCCAACGGTCTATCCACAAAGATGCCCTGAATCTCGCCAAGCACGCGGAATCGCTCGCTGTGGATGCTCAAGGGAAAGAGCACCTTGAATTCGCTGCAAGCATCCTGGCTTCTGTTCACAAACTACAAGGGCTGCTCGGCGGATGTGAAGCCGCACGTCAATTCGTCGGAGACGCACTCGTATCTTCGTTCAAGCTCCGTGCAGCGGAGTACGTTGTGCGCCGGCTTGGTGTGAACCTTGACAGCCCCCAAACAGCCCTTCCCACCATTGCTGCGAATTTCATCCCCCGCGGAGACGTGCTATTCGGAAAGGGATTTCGATATGCCTGTGAACGATCCAGTCCCTCGGAATTCTGTGCGCGAATCGACAGCTGCCTATTCGATGCGTTCTTCAGGACAATGAATGCGCCAGAGATGACCCAGCTGCTGTGCCGACTGGATATCGTGTGGGCCGACGCTCTTGAGCTCAATTGTCCGAGCATTCGGTTCGATCGACCCACAACGCTGGCGCAGGGAGATGACACGTGCCGCTTCCTCTTTCGAGAGGTCTCTTCGCGTGGATGGAACGCGGTATCCACGGCGCGTCGCGTCAATCAAAACGAGAAGGAGGAGATGTGACGACAGAGACTAGCGAGCGAGTGAAGGGACTTTCCAGCTTGATCGGGAACACGCCCCTCCTGGAAATCCGATTCGAGTACCGCGGCAGGGAACGGACGGTCTACGCGAAAGCAGAGAATCTGAATATGACCGGAAGCATCAAGGACCGCATGGCCCTACACATCATCTCTCGCGCCTACGCGTCCGGCGATCTTGTTCCGGGAGGCCGGATCATCGAGGTCACAAGCGGCAACACCGGCATCGCCTTCTCGGCGATCGGGCGGGCGCTCGGACACCCTGTCACCATCTTCATGCCGGATTGGATGAGCCCTGAGCGGATCAACTTGATGAAAGGCCTTGGGGCAGAGATCACACTGGTCTCAAAGAGTGAGGGCGGATTCGTCGGGAGCATCGAACGAGCAGATCGAATGTGCCAAGAAACGGAATCAGCGTTCCTACCCCATCAGTTCTCCAATGATGCGAACAGCGAAGCCCACTACTTGACAACCGGTCCGGAAATCTGGTGGCAATTGCAGTTTCGATCACTTAAACCCGATGCGTTCATCGCCGGCGTTGGAACCGGAGGCACCATCATGGGTGTCGGCAAGTTTCTACGGGAACAGCAGTCCAATGTTCGGATTCATCCGCTGGAGCCCGCCAGTTCCCCAACCCTGTCAACGGGAACAAAGGTAGGAAGTCATCGAATCCAAGGCATCTCAGACGAGTTCATTCCCCCTATTCTGCACTTGGACAAGCTTGACAACGTCGTCGCCGTCGATGATGGCGATGCTATTCTGATGGCGCAGAAACTGGGTTCGCAGCTCGGGATCGCGGTGGGCATTTCGTCGGGAGCCAACCTTATCGGGGCCTTGAACGTCCAGGATGAGCTTGGAGACGACTCGGTCGTTGTCACCGTGTTCTCGGATGACAACAAGAAGTATCTGAGCACCGACTTGCTGCGATTTGAGCCAGTCCGCCAAGGTTACGTTTCGCCTCAGGTCAAACTCCTTGGGGTTCGGGCCTTCAAACGCGTCTGCATGACGTGTTGTGAACCAGAGAATTGCATTGAGATCGCCTCCATGGATGCGGTCGCAGAACCCCGGCTTCCTCCATGTCCGAGAAGGAGCTAGTGAACGAAGCGATCGACAAGGTGCGCGCTTTCCCGCGCCCGCCGACTCCAAGCCGACCTCAACAACCCATCCCATGTTCCTTTGTTACTATTTGATGTCGCCAGTCCATACCAGCCAGTACCAGAGGAGCCACCATGACCCTAGAGATTCGCGAAATCCGAGGAGACGCGGAAGCGCGCGCTACGAAGGATTGGCCGGCGCGCATTCCATCCCGTGTTCTCGCTCATCCTGCCTAAACCGAAATGGGCGTTCGGTGCTTTCGAAGACGGGACATGTCTAGGCGGCGTGATCCTCAAGAGGATTGGCGATGTTGGACTCATCGACTGGATCTTCCTCTCCAAAGCAGCCAGGGGCCGCGGGTCAGCCAAGCAACTTGTAGGGATGGCGCTGGAGGCATTCCGGCGGAAGGAACTGACCAAGGTTGCCGCTTTGGTGCGTGACGACAATACAGCCTCCTGGAACTTGTTCGCCGCTCGAGGCCTTAAGGCGGTTTCTCCGGTTGAGCTGATCCGGCAGCTTGGAATTGGCAGCGCCGTCCGCCTCAGCTTCGCATCAAGCAAGGTGGTTGCCTATGGATTCGACCTCTGGATTGGTTCGCTTGAGGATGCACTCGATTCCCTGGCTCATCAGCGGGTATCGCTAGATGATACCGCTCCTGGCAATGGTGTCACCACCCTGCTCTGGCATCTCGCGCTCAATTTACTTCCCGCAACCGCGGCGGTTTGGAGACACCATAGTTCATATCTTCATTGGCTCACCGCGCTTGGAGCGATCGTTCTCGTGCGGCTGTTTTTCGCCTACATGGGCGCACTTCCCTTCTATCGACCCGCGCGCCTCCGAGCCGATCGCGGCGGCTACCTTATCGCAATCCCCAACCAAATGATCGGCGGCCTGCTCTTCCATCCCGCCTTTTGGCACCCTAAGGTTCCCCGCTGGAGAGAGCCGGATTACCGTACCGGGTTGGGGGTCTCGGCGACGCTTGGCGTTGCAAGTACGATGGGGCTTATCGCTGCCTCGTCGGTCTTGTTGTACAAAGGCCTCTTGCAATCGGACTTGGCCAGCGGCGTGGCGGAAACAGTCGTCGATGTGGGCAGGTTCGTCCTCCTAATGGAGATTCAGCCGCTCTTCGAGGCTTGGGCAGGCCCACGCATTCTACGGTGGAATCGGTGGGCATACGTCGTGATTCTTGCAGCAGGAATCGCGATAATCCTTTGGGCCTAGCTCCATCTGTGCCTACGCTGTGGTCATGGTAGCAGTTCGCCGCCGACCACCAACTCCGCGCTTAGCGCACCCATGGTATACTCGTCTTGCATTGAGTGCTCAAAGAAGGTCGTCGACGGACTTCCCGAATTCGACGGAGACGTCTACAACGTCAGTCTTTCATCATGAGCTAGAAGCCTATTCTCCGGAGGAATTCGCCGTGAGTTTGGACGTCCCGAAAACGAAGCTGTTGATGCCCCGGGTTAGACCCGATGCCATACAACGGCCACGTCTAATGGCTCTACTCGAGACGGCCTCGGCACACCCACTGATTCTCGTTTCGGCGGAAGGCGGCGCGGGGAAGACGACGCTGATTTCCCAGTGGATCGAATTCTCGAACACTCCGTATGCCTGGCTCTCTCTCTCGCCACATGACAATACTCCGGCACAGTTCCTCTTTAGCTTCGCAGCAGCACTTCAGGCCATGCAACCCACACTTGGAATCGGACTAGACTATCCATTCCATCCGGAAGACGGCACCGCGATTGAAGCTATCGTGCGAACCTTGCTGAACGAAATCGAAAAGCTCCCCGAGTGCTGGATCGTCCTCGACGACTATCATGTGATTACATCAGATCGAGCGATTAGCCTCATGCCGCACATGATTGACCACATTCCCGCTCACATTCATCTCATCATCTCGACACGAGCGGATCCACCTTGGCCGAGTGCGAGATACCGGGCCAACGGGACACTCTTCGAGATCCGAGGCTCAGATCTTCGATTCACTGCAGAGGAGGCCGGGGACATGCTGGGAAATCTGGCAGCCGCTGATGTTCCCCGGCATCTTGCGCAAGCTCTCACGCAGCGAACCGAGGGATGGGCGGCTGGCCTCCAGCTTGCTGGCCTTTCACTGCGAGGTCGTAACGATTTCGAACACTTCGCGCAACGCTTTTCGGGAGCTAATAAGCACGTGGCCGATTACCTGATTGAGGAAGTTCTCTCGCGCCAAAGCGCCGACGTACAGGACTTTCTTGTGCAGACATCGATCCTTGAACAACTGTGCGCCGATCTGTGCGAAGCGATCACGGATTGCTGCAATGGAGAAGAGATGCTGCGTTCGCTGCAACACGCGAACCTCTTTCTCGTTGCGCTCGATGATGAAGGCCGATGGTATCGCTATCATCATCTCTTTGTCGATCTACTGAGGAATAGGCTTCATCGTGAAGCCTCGCACGATGTCATTCGCCAACTCCATCAGCGTGCTTCCCGGTGGTTTGAGTCAACCGGCTCGATTGTCGAGAGCATCCAGCACTCCATCGCTGCCGTCGATGACCGCCGGACAGCTGCACTCGTTGATGAGGCGGGGCTTCAGATGATCTTCTCAACCCAAAGTCTGCTTCTACAGAAATGGCTTGCGGAGCTCCCGTCGAAGGAGGCTTCACGCTACCCGCGTCTTTCCGTTTACCGGATGCTGCTCGATCTCGCAACTGGCCAGATGGATATGCTCGAGCAGACACTTCAAGAAGCGGAAGTCCTGATGAATAAGCTTCCGTCGAGCCCTCAGGATAATCGCCTGCGTCTGGAAGGCAAGGTTCGGCTCGCGCTTTCCTATGCGTTCCAAAATACTCGGCATACCATTCGACTCGCCAAAGATGCCCTTGAAGGGATTGACCAAAGCGATCTGATCACACGCTCGCATGCCTACTCCGCCTTGTACCGCGCCTATGGCATGCAAGGAGACGCCAAGCGTTCGGAATCCGCCTACAACGAATCCTTGCGGCTTGCACTCGCTGGCAAAGATTACTCGACGATCGCGAACACAACGATGATCCGATCGTTCGACCTTGCGCAGTATGGACGGCTTTCCGAGGCATCGCGAATCTGCAACCACTTCCTTGAGGCCACCCAGCCCGCGTCTGCAAGGGCACATTATCCCTCTGGACAAGCGTTTATCGGCCTCGCTGGCGTCCATCTTGAACGATTCGAACTCACGGAGGCTGAAGAGATGCTGGAGCACGGCCTCGCATTGTGCCGCGAGGGATCACCTTCTGGACTCTTCACCGGCGCCATCCAGCGTTCACGCCTGCTGCAGGCTCAAGGACGCTTGCCGGAATCGCTCAGGCAACTCGAGCATGTTCGCGCCCAATTCAATCGGCGCGAGTTCACGCTGATGGCACGCGAAGTTTCGATTCGACTCGCCATCGGAGACCTCGATGGGGTAGAGCGACTGATTCCGTTCCTGCACGAGACCCTAAAGTCGAGGCGCACCTCGGGAGAGCTTCCCCTCATCGCAGCGGAATCATTCCGACTCAGTCTGGCCCGGATCTCCATCGCGCAAGGGGAGCTCGACCATGCAGTGCCGTTGCTCAATGCCATCGAAGCATCAGCAACCCCAGATCAACGCCGGGGACGACTTATCGAGGTCTTCACGCTTCGAGCCCATATCTCGCTGCTTCGTGCTGGAGGAAGACTCACACCTGACGCCATTGCGCACTTAGCCCATGCCATTGAACTGGCTGTTGATCCAGGTTTCGCCTTGCTGTTCTATGAAGAGGGATCCGTTTTGGCTCCAATCCTCGAAGCGATCTCAGAACGTGCGGGCACGACCGAAAAGCTTGGCAGCTATGCAGCACGGCTCCTCGCCTTGTTTGGATGGCCGAGCAAGAGTATCCATGCTCGGCTGCCGGGGCTCATTGAAAACCTCACACCTCGCGAGTTCGAGGTCCTTCAATGCATTGCTGACGGAGACTCGAATCAGCAGATCGCAGATCGCCTGTCCGTGACCGTTCGAACCGTGAAGAAACACGCCAGCAATGTCTTCCTCAAGCTACAGGTGCACAGCCGAACCAAAGCTGTGGCCAAAGCCCGGGAGATTGGGTTGCTAACCGAGTAGTTGCTCTCAGCAACACGGTGTACCAACGTACACCCGCCCTCCTGATAAGAAACTCCTACTTTCGACCACGTTGCGCAAGCCCGGATTGTCCTACCCTTGGCCCAAATCGATCAAGGAGAGACTATGCATCTCTTGCACGTAAAAACAGCGGCCCTCGGCGCACTCCTCGTGGGAACCCTCATCTCTGGCATGCTCCTCACATCAGCAGGCAGACCGCTTTCGACAGGTCTCCTCAGTTTGCATAAAATCTCTTCGGTTCTGATGATTGCCCTTTTTGCGATCTTCGCACGCCAGGTCCTCAAAACAGGCAATGCCCAGGCAATCGGGCTGACGTTTGCGGCATGTACGCTGTCCGCCATTTGCTTCATTGCCCTCCTTGTGACAGGCGCGCTTCTAAGCTTTGAACGCGATTTACCTCAGGTCGTTTTCCGAATTCATCAGATCGCGCCCGTGTTCTGCACGGGCGCTGTCGCCCTGAGCGTCATCGCACTACTCAGGAGGGTTGCAGCATGAGGTGCCTGTAACGCGATCTTGGGTTTATTCCAGAGAAGCCACGAAGCGATTCCTGATTAGATCGGCTGGGGAGAAGACCCAAGCTCCAACCTACGATCGGAACGGATAGCTGGCGTAAGCGCCCCAGGATAAATGGAATCACAGATAACCCAGGAGGGCTGAATTCCCGCCGGAAGCTCAATCAGCAGCACAACATAAAGGAGACACTCCAATGAAACGAGAAGAGATCGTGCTCTACCTGAAGGCACGAGGGTATGGACATCTTGCCACGCTAGCATCGGACGGAACCCCACGCGTACGACCGATGGCCTTGCACACCGTCTACGGCGATTCGCTTTACTTCTTCACTCTTGCGCAGACTCGCAAGGTTGCAGAGCTCGGCGCCAGCGCGCACGTGGAAGCCGTCTGGCTTGACCCTAAGGAAAACTCACAGCTTCGTATCCGGGGGAAAGCACAGATTGAAAACGACGAGACGATCATCGCTCAGTTCAAGAGGGACAATCCCATGGTTACCGAAATGCTCCCCTCCGATGCGCAACACCTCGTACAGATCTACAGAGTGGATCCCACTGCGGTTGAATGGGCACATGGGCTGGTTCCGTACAAGGAAATCCCCTGGAACGAGTCCAGCCCAAAGACATGTTGAGAGATAAGCCCCTGAGGAGATGGCGGATGGTTATCCCATCCGCCATCACCCTGGCAAGGCTGGCCGTTCTTCCAATGATTTGGAAGCTTTGGATCGAAGGCCAACTGTTTGCCACGTTCGCCCTCTACTGCACAGCTGTATTGACCGATGCGATCGATGGGTTCGTCGCCAGAAAACTCGGATCAGCTTCTCAACTCGGCGCCCTTCTTGATGTTTGCGTGGACGTATTGTTTCTCGTTTCTCTCCTCGCACTTTTGGGACGAACGCAGGTGATTCCGGCGTGGGGATTTGCTCCGCCGCTCGCTGCAGCCATTGCTTTTCTGATCACCTCCGGAAGTAAGGGACCAAGGTACGATCCGATCGGCAGACATTTCGGGGGCATTCTGTTCGCGTTGGTTGGCGTTCTCCTCATCACCCCGATAGGGAGCGACGGTTGCTTCCTGTTGTGCTACGCGATCACCGCACTGAGTGGTGTCGTCGTTCTGAACCGTTTGCGGATGGGATTCACTTGCTCACGAGGCTCCGTTGGAACACGCACACAGAATGAATCCGATTCAGCCGGCCTCAGAAACCTTCCGCGTCATGCACGCACGCTTCAGAAAACGACGTACCCATCTGTTATGAGCGTTGAGCATCTTCCGCGCCTGGGAGACTCAGAATGTGTATCGTCACGGCAATCCCAACAACACTGAGTACCGCTCGCATCCACCATGAACCCATCCACACCATCGCCGAAATCCCAAGAACCCCCCACAAGAGCGTTATCGTGGTGAGCTTGTGCCGACGGCTCATCCCGCGGCCCTCGTAGTATCTCCGAAGATACTCCCCGATAAGGCGATTGCCGAGGAGCCAGTCGTACATGCGATCCGAGCTTCGGGCGAAGCAAAACGCTGCAAGAAGAAGGAAGGGAGTGGTCGGCAAAATCGGAAGAAAGGCTCCGAGGATCCCGAAGCCAACGGAAATGACGCCACCGACAATCAAAAGAACCTGCTTGGCACGCATCCTCTAGGCTAATCGGCTTTCCAATGCTCCCAAAGCTCCGCTGTCTCAAGTGGCTTGACCTTATTCTTGATCGCAGCGATCTTGCCATTTTCATCGATTGCGGCATGGGAGCGAATGATGCCCCTATACGTCTTGCCGTACATCGACTTCTCACCCCAGGCCCCGTAAGCCTCGGCAGCTTCATGCTCCGGATCCGATAGCAGAACGAATTCAAGTTCATACTTTGCACGAAACTTCGCCAGCTTCTCCGGCGAGTCCGGTGAGATCCCGATGACAGTCACGCCTGCATCAGCAATCTGAGGGCCGATGTCTCGCAGTGCGCACGCCTGTTTGGTGCACCCGGGGGTATCCGCCTTCGGATAGAAGTAGACGATCACGCGCTTTCCCCGCCAGTCCTTCAACTGCACGACCTTGCCCTGATCCGACGGCAATGCGAACCCAGGTGCCGTGCCTCCCGGTTTGAGCATTCATTCCTCCTCCACGTTCTCGTTTTTCAGCCGTTGCACTACACCGATTCCTTTTTGCCGAACGACGATACGACCCTCTTCCGTATCCTGAGCCAGACGCTCGTCGAGTCGTCTCCGAAATCCCAATCTCGCTTAATCACCTCATAGTCTGGGTCACTCGATCCGGAATCGTCGAAGGCGATGTCCAGAGGGGCCCATCCTTCTTGCGGCGTTGTCGCAAAGTCGCCGCTTGGGAGGTGAATTGATCGAGACACATCCCGAAAGCGCGAGTGCAGTGCATGCGACACACGTGACACGATTAATCCCGTTCTTTTCATGCAACCCTTCTCATTGATTTCGCACAGCCTGCTTTCGGGGCTATCAAGAAGAGACCTGCGCATCGCTACTTCTGACAGCAACCAAGATGCAAATACGCCATTCTCCGCGGTTAACGTGCGTCTTCCCTTCTCGTCCGCCGTACATCAGGATCCATATCCCCAAGCGAAGTCGGACTCCCGAAAGTCTCATAGCCGGGAGGCTGTCTGCATGCTGGACAAGAGACATCTCAATACCACACGGTGCTGGAAACACTCGATTCTCGCAGCTGCACGTGCAACATCAGCCGTCTTCACACCCTCATACACTCTCAACGATCACGTGTTGAAGCGCGCTTGGGCTGGAGAAATCGCCGACAAACCTCTGAGAAGTCGGCTTAGTCCGAATGAGCAACGGCGTCGCCGTTACATTGAGCTCTTCCGATCGTTCAGGTTGCACCAGCACGTTTACAAGCTCAACGATGTAATCCTCGAATTGATCGGAGTTGCGGAAATGTTTCGCAAGCACTCCCAATACTTCTTCAGCGCGCTGATAGGTGAGAAACGCCAGTGTAAAATGATAGGGAATTTGATCGAGTGTATTGGCGCGAATGTGTTCGATTCGGCGCCGGAGCATCTCCATTCGTCCCTGGAGAAAGTTGAGATCGAAGTACACATCCGCATGCAGTTCTTCCGGGAAAACCCCATCTACGCTGACCGCAACGATCACAGGGATGTCCTGTTGGGCACGCAAGTCTCTGCAAAGCAGTTCGCCTTCCCTCTTGAGTCGGTCAGTGCGAGAAAAACATACATCGAACTCACGATTGGCCACTGCTCGTCGGGCTTCTTCCACATTCGAGGCCAGTTCGACCTCCCACTTCCAGGATTTCCTCAAAAACACCTCATAGAGACTCACGAAAGAGGATTCAGACTCGATAACAAGCGCGGTAAGTGTGCTCATCGAATCGATCACCTGATTCCGAATCTCGTCCCAAGCTGCAGTCCGCAATTGGATATCTCGTACTGGAGGATGTCTCTTGCATGTGTGCTTCCACGCAATTTAAGGATGTTTAGCAGCTTCTGCACGCCCTGGTTGCGCTCGACATATCGAAGAAGGATGATTCCGTCAACGATGGAGCTTAGACGCATACTGTTGGACGCAGCACCGCCCAGCAGCATCCCCTGAGAGGCGCCGAAAGTTTCTGCGGTCAAATAGTTCATCGTGCAACAAAGACCGCGTGTTTTGAAGTAGCCGGCTGCTTGTATCAAGAAATCTCGAACCTGTTCTCGATTGAATGCTCCGGATTCCAGACTCGATACCGAGTCGATGACAACGCGCTTGGCATTCGCTTTCGACACAGTTCGGACTATGTCATAAAGAAGTCGGTCCGGCACAATATCCAACAAGCTGCTAGTGACAAAGTGAAGCTTTCCCTCTCGCTTCGCTTCCTCGAATTCGAAACCATGTGCGTTCGCTGTCTTAAGCACCTGAGGAACAGGCTCTTCCAGCGCAACCCAGACGACAGTCTCGTCATTCTTGATGCCGGCATCGGCAAAATGCATTCCTAGAAGGCTCTTTCCTGTCCCTGTATTGCCAGCCACCATCAGCATATGTCCTTGAGGTAGGCCTCCCCCCATCGCGTGATCGAGATCTTCGATTCCCATGCTAAAGCGCACTTGAAAGTTCGTGGCGGCGTGAGATGTATCCACGGGAATCTTGGGGTAGACGAGGATGCCTCCAGCACCGATCGTGAAGACAACGGCTCCTGAACGATAGGAGATGCCGCGCATCTTTTCCACCATCATCGTCCGCACGGTTGAGTTCTGACCCGGATAGGTTTGAAGACTGATTACGCCGTCCGCCACAAACTCCTCCACGCCATGTCGCGAAAAGGAACTGGCTCCGGAAACAGCTTCCGAAGTTACGACCGTTGTAATACGTTGCTCCTTCAGTCCCTGAAACAGGCGATACATTCCGTGGCGTATCTCGGTCTGCTGGGAGTTGGCCGCATAGGTACCGAAATACGAACCTAAGCTGTCAATCCCAACGCGCTTGGCCTTCACCTTGGAGGCTGCAGCATCGATTCGTACAGCCAAAGCACCGAGCCAATCGACATTGCCCGTCTCAATCGAACTGGTACGTTCAGGTGGAATGAAAACGAGCGCGATCGAGCCATCCTCGATCAATTGCCCAAGATCCCACCCCAATCCACGTAGGTTTTCCTCAATTTGTGATCGCGTCTCTTCGAACGTTACAAGTACACCAGGCTCACCATGCTTCAAAACTCCATCGATGAGAAACTGGCTGAGAAAGATCGATTTCCCGACGCCCTGTCCTCCCAGCACCAGCACGGATCGACCGCCTGGAAAACCGCCACCAAGAACCTCATCCAGGCCCTCGATACCTGTCGGAACTCGTGGGAGACCTTCTCTTTTCTCTGGAATGGACTGGTGTTGCGATTCGTTCAGCGTGTGTTGTTTCGCTTCCATGCGTTCCCCCCCAATGTTTCTTCGAAACGATCCAGATCCTTTGCAACGTTGATTTCATCTATGCCCATCTGCTCCATTTTCTCTGGGAGTGATACCACTCAAACACACTAGATGATTTGACACAAGAATTTCAAGAGCAGCTGGGATAATACCGGTGAGAGCTTTCCAGTCCCATGGACGCTGCCAGCTCTATTAGAAATGCGCCTCAAGCTGTCCGAGCTGTGGTTCTTAGCTCTCTGAGATCAGATGCTTGACGCACCTCGCGGGGACGCTTCGTACTGGCTCCTCGATTCTTGACGCAGATCCACCCGAATCAAGATGCCGGATATCCAATGCTTCAAACCGGCTCTGCATCGCACGATTCTTCTCCTCTTCCATTGCATCAGACATTTCCCTACAATATTCCCGCAAGTGAAGCATTTGCTCATAGGATGGGAGGCAATGTACGGATGAAGCTGAATCCGAAGATGCGTGTCTGCTCTCTCGGCCACCATCTCAAAAAAATGTTCCGTCTGTCGCGTCGCCCGGTCATAGAACGCCATCGCCCGTTTCCACTTCGGGTCCTTAGAATCGGCATCTTGCTTGCTGTCTTCTTTGCACTCCTTGCCGGAGTTACGCTTGCCGCCCTGCGAGGCATCGATTACCGAATCCGCCGGCGAACCGTGAACAACCTGACGTCCGTCCTCAATGCAACGCGAACCGAGGTTTGGGATGTTTGGGCGAACGTACTCCTCAACGAAGCTACGGCCTGGGCAGCCGATCCCTATCTGATCGACTTGACACAGCAATTGGTGAGATCCCGACAAGAACAGGGTTTCGCGGTTGCCAGCCCAGCAATGCAAGAGATTCGCACCCTGTTCGAAACATGGCTGGGCTTGCGACACGCGTTGGGCATCTTCTTAATCTCCACTGACGGTACTAATCTCGCCTCCATGCACGACGACACCCTATCGCGTCCCAACCTCCTTCTGAAAACCCAAGCGGATCGTCTTGATCACGTCTTTTCGGGAAGCCCTCAGATTTCACTGCCGCTTCCTTCCGATATCCCACTTCTCGATTCCCAGGGCGATCTCGTCGAATTCTATCCAACGATGTTCGTTCTAGTCCCTGTAAAGGCCGCGAACTCCGTGCTGGCGGCTCTCGCCGTTCGCGTCGATGCTGTCAATGATTTCTCGCGCATCGTCGAGTCCGGGAAGCTCGGAGACACGGGACAGACTTATGCCTTCGATCGAAACGGATTGCTTCTGTCCAATAGCCGGTTTGAGGAATTGGCGAGCTCGACAGGCTATCTCGCACAGAACCAGCTAAGTATGCTGAATTTGCACGTTCGTATCCCAGTTCTGACCGATTCTTCATTCGTGGAATGGGGTCCGTTAACGACAATGGCTGCACGTGCAATACGAGGTGAGGACGGACACTCGCTGGAGCCCTATCTCAACTATTTGGGGATTCCCGTCTTGGGTACATGGCTCTGGGATTCCGACCTGGAGATGGGATTCGCAACCGAGATCAACTTCGCAGAGGCGCTTGGGGCCTTTGTTCAAGTCCGTCGCCTTGTCTTGGGTCTGGTTTCCTTGGTGGTGTTGTTGGGGGGCGTTTTTTTCTACCTGCTTCTGAAGACGGAACGACGCATGACCAAGAAAACGGCACGAACAGCCGCTTACTTGCGTACCATCTTCGATAGCGCTTTGGATGCGATCATCATTATCAATGAACGGGGACAGATCCAGGATATAAACACATCCACAACGCGTATATTCGGGTACACAAGAGATGAACTCATTGGCAAGGACGTTGGCACTCTCGCGGCGGAGCCGAATAGTTCGGCCCACCCTAGTTACATCAGTCGCTATTTGCAAACCGGAGAAGCTCGAGTTGTCGGCACAAGTCGAGAGGTGACCGCGCGGCACAAAGGTGGAACGGAATTTCCCTTGCGTCTATCAGTCAGCGAAGTGCAGATTGAAGGTTCGCTTGTGTTCATAGGGATAATGCAGGACATCCGTGCACAAAAGAAACTCCAAGTCGAACGAGAGCAGCTAGCCGTCTTCCCGGAAACCAATCCGAATATCGTTGCTCGTATCCTTCGCGATGGCAGCATGGCCTATATGAATCCTTACTTTCTCACACTTCTTCAACAAAGCAAGATAGACCAACCGGAAGAAGCGTTCCCCGAGCGGTTCGTTGACCTTGTCGACCAAGTGCTGGATACGGGCGAAATCATCCGAGATCAACAGCATGAGTGCTTCGATCGTATCTTCAGCTGTCAGTTCACGCCCTCACCAGATAGGGAGTCCGTGTATGTGTTCGGCCAAGATATCACCGAACTCGTTCGAGGTCAGAGAGAGCTGCGCTTGGCAACAGAAGAAGCTGAGCGTGCCAATCGCGCTAAATCCGACTTCCTTGCTAACATGAGTCACGAGCTTCGCACACCATTGAATGCAATCATCGGGTTCTCCGATGTCCTTTACGAGCAGTTTTTCGGCGAGTTGAATGAAAAGCAATCAGAATATGTAGCAGATATCGCCAGCAGCGGCAGACACCTCTTGGCACTGATCAATGACATTCTCGATCTTGCGAAAATCGAAGCGGGGAAAATGGAGCTCGATCGAGCGCTGGTGCACGTTCCGAACTTACTGCGAGAAAGCCTCATCCTTATTCGAGAAAAGTGCTTCGAGCACGGCATTACCCTTTCCCTTGAAATCGATCCATCGGCAGAGGAGTTGATGCTTTGGGCGGACGAACGCAAGATCAAACAAATCTTGTACAATCTGCTCTCCAACGCCGCCAAATTCACCCCGGATGAGGGGAGGATCACGCTTGCTGCAAAACAGTGCGATCAGCCAGCGCCTTGTCTGGAGTTCTCTGTATCGGATTCGGGAATCGGTATCAAGGCGTCTCACCTGTCAAGTATTTTTGAAGACTTCTACCAAGTTGACGCCACAACTTCAAAGTACGTTCAGGGTACGGGCCTAGGCCTCTCCTTGGTTCGGCAGTTCGTGGATCTGCATGAAGGACGAGTCTGGGCAGAAAGCGATGGCGAAGAACTGGGAACTCGTTTTGTTGTTCAGATTCCAATCCAAACGAGCTTTGAACGTGAAGAAGAAGTGAGCAAAAGGAGAAACGATGAACGTATTGATCGTTGACGACGAGGTGCTGAACCGAAAGCTACTCGCCGATGTTCTCCGGGAGAACGGACACGAGGTTACGGTTGCCACCAACGGACAGGAGGGTTTGGAAGAAGCCCTGCGCAACCCACCTCATCTGATTCTGCTCGATTTAAAGATGCCGGTTATGGATGGCTACGAGACTCTCGAGCGGTTGAAAGCCGACCCGAAAACAGAGCCCATTCCTGTTTGGATTGTTACCTCCAGCGCCATGCCGGAAGAAATCGAGAAAATTAGGCAGGGGGACGTTGCCGAGTGTTTCACCAAGCCGATCGACATCGTTGCACTTGTAGAGCAAGTCAACCTGCTGGACAAAGAACGAGATTAGGAGCAGCGCAAGATGGGTTCGCAACGAACCATACTCGTCGTAGACGACGAAGACAAAAACCGACGCGTCATGGAGGCGATGCTCGCCCCTTTGGGACACAAGACACTGCTTGCTCAGAATGGCAAAGAAGCTCTGGACATGGCGAGCAACAAAGCGATCGATCTGATTCTGCTTGATGTCATGATGCCGGGAATCAACGGGTTCGAAGTGGCTGTGAGATTGAAACAGGACGAACGCACCAGCATCATTCCCATCGTGATGGTCACCTCGTTGAGGGATAGGGAGTACCGCGTAAGAGCACTTGAAGTCGGTGTTGACGATTTCCTCTCCAAGCCCGCAGATTCAGCGGAGGTTACAGCAAGGGTGCGATCCCTCCTGAAGGTCAAGGCATACAACGATCACATGCGCAACTATCAGCACGAACTGGAATTTGAAGTCTCTGCACGTACGAAAGAACTAGCTGCGACGTTTGAGAAACTCAAGGCTGCTTCATTGGAGACGATCAGTCGACTCGCCTCGGCAGCCGAGTACAAGGACGAGGATACTGGCGAGCACATCATTCGAATGAGCCACTTCTCGGCAGCTATTGCACGCCAGATGGGTCAACCCAGCGATTGGGTGGAACGCCTTCTGTATGCCGCCCCCATGCATGATATCGGAAAGATCGGCATTCCGGATCAAATTCTTCTTAAACCTGGGAAGCTCGATGCAAACGAGTGGATCACCATGAAAACGCACTCCGTGATCGGTGCAGAAATCCTGAAAGGCTCTGACAGCGATTTCATTCAATTGGGCGAGCAGGTTGCCCTTGCCCATCACGAGAAGTGGGACGGAAGCGGCTATCCACAGGGACTCGCCGGAGCGGACATTCCCCTCTCAGGAAGGATTGTGGCGATTGCGGACACATTCGATGCCCTGACGTCCAAGCGCCCGTACAAGGAACCGTTTACCGTTGAGAAGTCTTTAAGCATCATCAAGGATGGTCGCGGCGCACACTTCGATCCCGATGTGGTTGATGCTTTCTTGGCAGTTACTGACGAGATTCTGAACATTAAGGCAAGCACCCCGGATTCATAGCCACGTTCAGGTCAATGGGCTCCGTTGCGAAACATCGCCACCTCTCTACCTATTCTCCAGGGATGCGAGAGCGCTATGATTCTTTAGCCTCATAACCTCTGGACATCGGAACTGGCTGTATCCTCACAGATAGACCTTCGTTGTCAGCGCTTGACGGTGACTTTTCCTTGAATGATCTTGTTCGCTGGACGGCCGTAGGCCATGGTCTCTCGCGCGAATGCTTGGCCACATTCGGGGCAGCGCAGATCACCGCGCGTGTTGTCTTGAACGATCTTGTCGACAAAGCACTTGACCAGACGGCCCCCTCCGCCCTTTCGGTACTTAAGGAGCATGGTGCCGCAATCCGCACAGTAGACTCTGATCGTTCGCTTGCTTCGCCGAGAACTCATCTTCATCGACCCTAACCGATCAGCAGCCATCGGCCAAGGAACTTCAACTCAGCAGCAAGAAGCGCTTTGACTTCAATCTCTCTTCGCGTCCCCGTACAATCAGCATATCCGACGGGAATCAAGCAGGATTCGATCGTTCGAATCGTCGATCAAGTCTAGGAGGAAACCGTGTCTGATGTTGGGAAGGTACAGGTCGCAACGACGCGCGAGGAGCTTGAGGCGATCTGGCGCTTCCGCTACGAAGTTTATATCGAAGAGTTGAAGCGAGATTACCCAAACGCCGATCACGAGCGCAGATGGCTGCAGGATGAGGATGATGAACTCCCCAGCGCCGTCAACCTATACCTCGGCCCCCTGGATCAAATCCTGGGCGTTCAGCGAATTCTCATCTGGCCGCCGGGAGAGATTCCCGATGAGTACTACCAGCTCTTCTCTATGGATGTCTTCCCAGGTATCGAAGAAGTCGTCATCGCAGAAGCAGGTCGGCTGATGATCCGACCCTCCGCTCGGGGCACGCAGGTCTTCCCGCTTCTTGTGGACGCGATGCACGAGCAATGGATCGAACGAGATGCGAAACTCTGCTTCTTCTACTGCGTTCCCGGTCTCGTAAAGCACTACAAGAGAGCCATGAACGCTCGCCCGTACAACGGTCGCTTGATCCCGGCCGGATTCGGAGTCGGAATCCCGATGGTTGTCGTCGTTTCGGACCCGCCTTACGTGGCGCCGTGTGATGAGCCGGACGTTGAGGTTGCAACAGCGGAATCCGATGCTCCCGCGAAATCAGGGTTCGATGTCTCGCATTTTTCCCATGTTCTTGAGGGAGGCTCCGTTCCCGTCAAGCTCGATGAAGACGTCGTCTGGGAACAGTTCCAGCGTCAACTGCTTGAAGACGAGACAGCACGGCCCGCCTTCCTGTCCTCGCTGTCCGCTGAGACCGTCAAGACCCTAACCGGGTCAGGGTTCATCTTGAACCCATCTCCGGGCGATGTGATCGCGAAAAGCGGAACAGAGGAACGAGAGATGTACGTTATCCTGGAAGGCGTGTTTGAGGTCGTCTCCCAGCAGAAGAGACTCGCAATTCTTGGAAAAGGCGACTTGTTCGGAGAGATTTCCTTCTTCAGCGAAACTGGCCAACGATGTGCCACCGTACGCGCCGTGACCGAAGGAGAGATCCTTGTGCTACGCCGCAATTTCCTGCAAAAGCTAACAAGCATTGATCCCGAAGCCGGATTTCAGATTCTCACCAATATCGGCACGGTCATGGCGGACCGAATTGTCAGCCTCAATCGAACTCTGCTTGAAGCGCGGAACGCTTGATGTAAGACCGGATGGGATAGGTGTTCAATCGTTGAATCTCGACAAAATCAGGCGAGCCTCGAAGCTTGGGCGTGCCTGGACGGAGTTCTTAAGGAGAACGGATGATTTCTGTACTGAATGAGGGTGACCGAAAAGCGTTGCTGGCGCGGCTGAGCCACCTCTCGCCAGACCACACGCCGCGTTGGGGAACGCTGTCCGCAGGAAAGATGCTGTGCCATCTCGGGGATCAAGTCGCTGTCGCGCTGGGCGACACCCCGGCGACGAGCATCGGCAGTCCACTCACCCGACAGCTTTCGAAATTCGCCGTCATTCGCATGCGGATTCCTATTCCCAAAGGAAGGATCATGACGGCTCCCGAAATGCTCGTCACAGAACCATCCGCTTGGCATGATGATATCGATCGGCTCCGCACACTGCTTTCGCGACTCGGTCAAACCGCGTCCGTCTCCCCGCATCCTGCCTTTGGGCGGTTGACTCATCACCAGTGGGGCGTTGTGACGGCGATGCACATCGATCACCATTTGCGCCAGTTCGGCGTCTAGCGAGAGCGGCTAGGTACTCGTTTGCTCACGGAGCAGATCGAAGATGTAAGCTTCTTTTCCGCTGGCCCGCAGTGCCCCTCTCCCTTGGAAGCAACAGGATGTGAACCGTCACCGCGATTCCGACCCCTCCGAGAAGGCCTCTCGTCCACCACGAGCCAACGGCGAGGGTTGCCGTTGCTGCGAGAATCGTCCACAGGAATCCAAGTGTCACGGCCTTATGCCGGCCGGTCATACAGCGCCCCTCGTCATAGCAGTGGAGATAGTCGCCGACCAAGCGATTGCTGAGAAGTCCTCTGTACAAGCGGTCGGAGCTTCGGGCATAGAGATAGGCGGCCAGCAGCAGGAATGGCGTGGTCGGAAACAGCGGCACGAAAACGCCGAGCATCCCGAGGCCCATCGAAGCCGTTCCGACGGCGATCAATAGAACTCGCTTCGATCGTATCATCGGAATTCGAGCCGGTCGGCATCGAGGGCGGTCATCTTCCGATGGCCGCCCTGTCGCCATCTAGCTCAACCCGAGGCCCACGGCGATGCCGTCACCGTAGTCAGCGTCAGCACGCCGGAAATGCTCGACCATCTTCTCCTGAAGCTCCCGTGATACGTTCTTGAGGGAGCCCACGATGTTGTCGATCAGCCGCCCCTTCTCGTCTGCCGGAAGGAGACGGAAGAGGTCGCCCGGTTGGACGTAGTCGTCGTCCACACCGCGCTGTTGCTCGTAGCGCGCGGCGTCCCCCGAGATCTTGAGCGGCGGCTCCTTGAATGCGGGATCGGCCGCCGGGCCTCCGAACGAGTTCGGCTCGTAATTTGGCGAGGCGCCGCCGTTGTCATCGAACCGCATGGCTCCATCACGTTGGTAGTTGTGTGCCGTTGTTCCGTGCGGTGCGTTCACCGGCAGGCGTTCGAAGTTGACGCCGAGACGGTACCGCTGCGCGTCCGCGTAGGCGAACAAGCGCGACTGCAGCATCTTGCACGGCGAGAATGAAATCCCCGGCGGAACGTTGGCCGGAGAGAAAGCAGCCTGTTCGACATCAGCGAAATAGTTCGCCGGATTGCGATTCAACTCGAGCACGCCAACCTCGATCAATGGGTAGTCGGCGTGAGGCCAGACCTTGGTCAGATCGAACGGATTCCATCGGTAGCTCTCCGCGTCGAGCTCCGGCATCACCTGAACGTAGAGCGTCCACTTCGGGAACTCGCCGTTCTCAATCAGCTCAAACAGCTGCCGGGTGTGGTAATCGGGATCAGAACCCGCCAATCGATCGGCCTCGGCCTGCAGCATGTTCCGAATCCCCTGCTGAGTCTTGAAATGGAACTTGACCCAAAAGCGCTCGTTCGCTGCGTTGATGAAACTGTAGGTGTGGCTTCCGTAGCCGTTCATGTACGGAATCCCTGTCGGAATGCCGCGATCCGAAAACAGGATCGTCACCTGGTGAAGCGCCTCGGGAACCTGGGACCAGAAATCCCATTGCGGCGTGTCATCCTTGTAGTTGGTCCGGGGATCACGTTTCTGCGTATGAATGAAGTCGGGGAACTTGATCGCGTCGCGGATGAAGAAGGTCGGGGTATTGTTGCCGACCATGTCCCAATTTCCCTCTTTTGTATAGAACTTGAGCGCGAAGCCACGGACGTCGCGCACCGTGTCCGCGGACCCCTTCTCCCCAGCCACTGTCGAGAACCGTCCAAGTACATCCGTTCGCTTGCCGATCTCGGAGAAGACCTTCGCCTTGGTGTACTGCGTGATGTCATGGGTCACCGTGAAGGTTCCGAAGGCGCCGGCCGCCTTGGCGTGCACGACACGCTCGGGGATTCGCTCTCGATTGAAGTGCGCCAATTTTTCCAGCAAATGATGATCCTGCAGAAGCGTCGGACCGCGCTCCCCCGCCGTCAGCGAGGTCTGGTTGTCGTCAACGGGAATGCCCGCCGCCGTTGTCAGCCGCTTTTCATTGCTCTTGGTTTTCATAGGTATGCCCCTCCTGTCTCTCGCAGGCTCGGCAGACGCCGTACACCTGGAGTTGTCGCGATGCGGCAATCCCCAACTTCAGCGCTGCTTCGGGAAGCGACATCCTGTCGACGGCTTCGCTGGTGAAGTCGCTAATCCTCCCACACATCGTGCAGATGAAGTGGTGATGCGCCAGTTGATTTCCGTCAAACCGTGTCCTTCCTCCCGTTCCTTGTACCCGATCGATCAGATCGTGCAGTTCCAGAAACGAAAGGGTGCGATACACCGTATCGAATGAGATCGTCGGCATCCGCTCGCGAACGATTCGCAGTACCGACTGTGCATCAGGATGGCGGGATGACTCCACAACCGCCCTCAGGACTTCGCGGCGTTGGTGGGTCACGCGAGCCCCAGCCAGGCGGCATGCATGCTCCAGATCCTTCAACCTCGCTTCGATATCGGCGCTCAATCGAACCTCCTATCGGAGAGTTTTTCTCTTTTAGGAATAATTATACAATTAATGATGTGCCGAAACAAACGAAGCGGCAACCAGCAACAGACGTGGTCCGCGCGGGCTGGCAGACGCTAAGCACGAGAGTACTTCCCGATCGGAGATCTGAACTCCGATTGAAGGAGTGACTTCTTGCATCAAAGGGGGCAGATCGCGTATATATCGACGCCGATATATATGCAAGCTGCGTGACTGATTTCACGCCGGGAGGCACCATGAGACAACGCCGAATTCTGCTGGCATTGGCGGGGACGAACTTCCTTAGCGCCATGGGCATCACGATTGTGGTGCCTCTGATTGCGAATCTTGAGCAGATTTTTGGCGTCTCATCCGCATACGGAATCTGGATCATCACGCTGTTCATGCTGAGCTATGCGATGGGCATGGCGCTCATCGGGCGATTGAGCGATGCCATCGGCCGACGGCGCGTCTACATCGCATCCATGGGTGTGTTCGCTCTTGGGTTGTTGGTCAGTGCGATCGGGCTGAGTTTCGGGTGGGTGCTCCTCGGGCGCTTTCTGCAGGGGCTTGGCGCCAGCGGGTCGCTGCCCATTGCCCAGACCATCGCTTATGAACACTTCGGCAAACGCAAGGGCCTGGCCATGGGCGCGATCAGCGCAGCATTTGGCATTGGCGTGGTCGCCGCCATCAACCTGGGAGGCGGCGTTTACCAAGCCTTCGATTGGCGCGCCGTCTTCTATGTAACCTTCGCGCTTTCCCTGTTCGGATGGGGATTGACATTCATCATTCCTGAGACACTGAAGCAGCGGAAACCACTCCAATTCGATGTCGGCGGTATCCTCACGTTCGGCATCGCCGTTGCCGCGTTCATGATGTTGTTCCGCGGGCTCTCCGAATCTTCGTTCGCGAATGCCGCAGTTTGGCCCTATGCCGCACTTTTTGCGGCCATGGTGGGCGCCTTTCTCATGTTCGAGCGACGTGCTGAAGAACCCGCTATCGATCTCAGTCTGTTCAGGATGCCTGCCTTTGTCGCTGTCATTGGGGTCGCTCTAGCCGGCGGAATCGGCATGTTCGTCTTCCAAACCTTTCTACCAAGCTTCGCGCAAATCTCACTGGGCTACACGGTGGCGCAGGCCTCCTACTCCATCAACGTGATGGCGGCCACGATGATCGTGGCCGCCGGCACCACGGGCGCGCTTAGCGATCGTTTCGGACCCGAAAAAGCGCTCGCGTTCAGCTTGTTCATGATCACACTCGGCTTTCTTCTGATCACGACGATTCCTCACCCGGCCTGGGCGTACTACATTGGAAGTGGCGTCGCTGGAGCCGGCCTTGGGAGCTTGATGACGCCGATCAACGTGATCGGCATGCGAGAAGGCGGCCGAGGCCGCGAAGGCGTTACCTCTGGCATTGTCAGTCTTTCGCGCACGCTCGGAGGGATCATCGGCCCCACGATCGCCGGGTTCGTCCTCTCGCAAACCGATTTCTCTTCACTCTTCGCGCTCAGCAATCTCATTCGCGCGTACAGTCGCATTTATCGCTTCGGAATGTGGGTCGGTGTATTCGGACTCGCGTTTGCACTCATTCTACTGGGACGTTCTCTCCGAAAGGCGGATAGTCACGCATGATGCAAAGCACTCGGTACAGCTTAGCCGTGGCCATACTCGTTACGATACTGGCCGCGATGGTTTGGGGGCAGTCGTCCGACATCCTGGACGCTGTTTGCACAACGTCGCAAGGCATCACCGCCTACTCAGCGACGATTCGCATGACGCAGTATCAATCAGGAGATATCTCTGAGATCGAGTTCGCATTTGACTTCGTGCCTCCCGATCGAATGCGCATCGTCTATACAGCGCCCGCCACCGTTGAAGGACAAACGATGATCTTGAACGCCGACAAGTTCTACACCTACATCGCCAGCCTCCGCCGGAGCGTATGGCAGGATGTCGGCGAGGGCGGCAGCAATCAGGGCGAGGAAATGGGATTCCTGTACGACTTCGTCACACGCTCCGCCATGACAGCGCTTGAGGAGGCGGACATTCAGGACGCGGAGCGCCCTGAGTCGTTCGTGCTCGAGAACACGGGGGAGACACTTGATGTTGACGCCTTTGCGTTGGTGATGGATGATGAACGGGAGGTTATCCTCGTAAATGCATTCGATGCCGCGCCGGTTTCGATTTCGATCTACAGCGGCGACGAGCTTAAGATGGAGATCCTCGTACTTGAGTATCATACCAACGGAGCTTTCGATGAAGCGTGGTTCGCCATTCCGGAGAAGTAGGAGGCCGTCATACAGGAGATACGCCGAGGACACCTGAAGTTCTACATCCTCCGGCTCCTCATTGAGCAGCGCCGTACCGGCTACGGACTCATGAAGGCCATCGAAACCGAAACGGGGTTCTGGAAGCCGTCCGCCGGATCGCTGTATCCCCTGCTTTCCGCGATGCATGAAGCGGGGCTGATCCGTGAAGTCGATGAGCCGGACGGGACATCCCGTTGGGAGGTCACGGCCGAAGGGAGCGACACGTATACACAGGCCGAAGAAACCAAGCGTGAATTGCTGGACAACATGCGCCGATCGCTTGTCGTGTTCGCCAAGGTCTTCGATGCGCAGCCCCTCGAATCCCTGGCTGAGCTGTTGACGTCGTGGCAAGACACCCGCTCCGATTTTCACGTGCTGGGAACGCTTCTTGCGGAACTCCAGGATGTGCTGTGGGATCTTCCTCCGCTGCCCAGCGATCTGGAGGCACAAGCCCAAGCGATCCTGCGTGACGCCATCGCTGGGTTCGAACGGATTCGTTCAGCGGCCGATCCTGAGGCTGCCACCCAGAGCGAACAAGCACCATCCATCGCCGAGCACTGAGGCCGGGAGCTCGACGCCAAGTCAAGCTCCCAGCGGAATCGTTCACCCGGATTCGTACGGATACTCCATCCGGGTGCCGAAGCCTTCCTTGCTCGCGCAGTTGTCCCAAACCTCCTCAATCGAGAACACATAGGCCGGGTAGGTGAGCCAGCGGCTGGTGTCCGGCCGGTGGTACACATCATGCTGTGCATTGATAAACTGCTGATACAGTTCCCGCTCGCCGGATGCCGCTTCATCGTAGATCTCAACCGTACCGCGAAGTTCGTAGGAGATCATCGGCGGCTGATAGTAGATCAGGGTCGCCTCGGGATTTGCCAGGTAGTTGTTCCAACTGTGCTTCTTGGCCATTTCCAAGCTCCCCAACCGAGTGAAGTCGATCCGCTTCTGCGCTTCCGGGCTATAAAGCTGGTCGACCAACACGGACAGGCCGCGCGTGCTGTAGGCCTGGTCATCCCCATCGTAGCTTTGGATGTGTTGGAGATAGACCTCCAGAGTCTCTTCCAGATACTCGGGCTTGGGCAGGAACCCCACGCCCTTGATGCTGCCGTTGAGTCCGTCAGGGCCGTTGGAAATAAACGCGGGATTGTGGGAACAGAAGCTGAGGAAGACCTTCTCCCTGGCCATGTCCTCTCCCATTTGGAGCTTGGTTACCGTTTGCGCCCTCGCGCGGAATGCCCAGTTGAAGAATGCCTCAGCTGACTTCATATCGAACTCCCTATATGTGAGATTTAGCAGCGATACTAGTCGCTCCTCACAAGCGCGTCAATAGCCGCGAGCGGCTGAGAGAGATGTTTGACATTCATAGGATGCAGAGTGTATCGTGTGTTCAGACGAATATATCGGCGCCGATATACGCGGAGAGAACGAGCCGCTATCGGCGTCAAGCTGAGCCGGCTGGCTCATGTCTTGGAGGAGGATAGCGATGATGGCGAAGTTCAGAGCAGGGGTTGGCCTCGCGTTGGGGATGCTTCTGGTTCTAAGTCTCGTCTCGCTCGGTGCGGACCGCTACGAGGCGATTGCGGGCGATTACCAGATCGACATCACAAATCTTGGAATGCCATTGGTGTTCTACCTGCGGATTGAAGCCGATGGCGCATTTGCGCTTTCGCCCAATCTGGGGTTCGAAGCGAGCGAGAGTCGCGGAGAAGGCGTGCTCGGCGAGAGTCAGGGCGTCTACATGATGATCTACAAGGAACATTCGGCCGACAATCCCAAGACGGCGACCTTCCAATTGGACGGTCCGAATCTCGTGTTTCAGTCCACGCTGCCGTACGGGTCGAGCAATATCCGCAATTCCGCAGAGGATGCGGATGATCCGTCCATCGTGTACATGCTGACCGCAGAGACACTGGCTTTGGCCGAATATTACGGGACCTATGCCGGGGGACATTCCAAGATGGCGATGGGCAGCACCGTCGACTACGTCTACACACTGACCCTGAAAGCAGGCTTGCGCTACGAGTTCGAGAGCTCGTTCAGCATGGGTGGAAGTGCCTACACCTTCAGCGAGACCGGAAGCTGGACCGTCGATGGGACGCAGTTCACGCTGGTTCCGGCAGACGGATCCGATGTGCAAGGCACCATCGACGCAAACGGTGACATCACGGTCGGCATCCTGCCTTCGGAGATGGCAAGCTCCAGGACGGAGAGCCTCCTCCGCATCGCGACCCACGCCGATTTTGCCGGGACGTTCGTCGGAGAGAAGGTTAGCCCCATGTATACGGCCAAGACGTCCCTCGTCCTGGACATGTTCGGCCGCTATCACTACACCGCGGATGTAGGGATGCCTGAGCCATTCGAAGAGCTCGGATCCTACACTCTCACCGGCACCGAAATCAGCTTCGAGCCGGAAGACGGCGACACCTATACCGGAACGTTGGAGAATCAGGTCGTCTCCGGAAACTTCAAGGTCATCGGCAGTATGCCGGGAACCGCCCTAGTCATGTACAACGACAGCTTCCTAGGCACCTTCTCCGGCGAAGCAGCGCATGAGGACGTCGACTACCGCACCGTTTTGATCCTCAATCCGGACGGAAGCTACGAGCTCGTCGTTACCGACGGTGCAGGAGATGCTGTCCTGGAGAGTGAGGGAACCTTCCAATTGCAGCGAGCCATGACGCTCATGCTGGTGTTGTCCGGGTTGGATCCGGCGCCGATGTGCTCTGTCGGCGCATCTGAGCTGACCTTCAGTATTGAACTCCCTGGGGTCACCACTGGCTCCGGTATGGGAGGATTGGGCTTCAGTCTGAAGAAGCAATAGGCACGGATTCGCGTTCATCAACGGATGGAGCCCCGCTAGGTTAGAGATGCTACGCCCTGGCGGGGCGACTTCACCCAATTCGGTCGATCATGGCAGGGAGGGCGATGCCCAAGAAGCGAATGCTGCTGACGGTCTGTCTCGCGCTGGTCGTTGGGACCGCCGTGCTCATGGCGGGCTGCCAGAAGATTGAGTATCCGCGACGGATGGACCAGACGAACACCCTCTATGTGGGGGTCGTTCAATCCTCCTTTCCATCCGCCTTTATGCCCTGGCTTTCTCGAGACGGCATCGCTCCGACGATTGCCAGCATGCTCTACAGCACGCTGTTTTCCACTGACGACGAGACAGGTGAGTTTCTGCCGAATCTCGCCAGGGAGTGGTACTACGTGGATGCTGCAGGAAACCCCATCGTCACCGAATCAGGACGCATCGACTATGACCGCCTGGAAACCGAGGGGACGAAGAACCTGGTTAATCCGCAAAATGGAAAGACCGAAAACTACCTAACGGTCCGGATCGAGCTCGATCCGCGCGCTCGGTGGAGCGATGGGCAGCCGGTGACGGCAGAGGATGTTTACTACACCCTTGACATCGCTCGAAACAACTGCCTGGCCAACCACGCCGGCGCGCTGGCTTGGACGGCCGATCTGTTGCATTTGTATTCGAACTCCGGCCAGCTTCAGTTGCAGGGCGTCTTCACCTACGACCACGGAGCCGCCGAGCAAGGCTACAGAATCGACGAGTCAGAACGAGACCACGTCGTCTACCTTCACGTACGGGGCGTGCTCGGCGCGGTCACCAGCCTGTTCACGACTGTTCTAATCCTGCCGCAGCACGTCTGGGAACCCGTCGTCAGCCGGGAGTGTCAGCTCAATAACCGGAACCCCGATGCACGGATGCAATCTCTCTACCAGAACCCCATGGGCAGCGGCCCCTATGTCCTGGATGCCGCGATGTCCGGGCCTTCGCAGATTGTCCTTCGGCGGAACGAACTCTACCATCAAACCAAGGAGGATGGCAGCCCCCTTTACACCGTGGAGACCATCCGGCTGATCCTGTATCAGGAACTCAACGTAGCCATCTACGCCGTCATGCAAGGACACATCGACATGCTCGATGCCGGCTTGAGTCCCAACTATGTGCGTCTGTTCGAAGGCCGAGACGACCTCTTCGTATCGGTCGCCGAGGGGATCTTCACCCAGACCTTGGTCTTCAATGCGAACCCCGTAGCATCTGAGCGGACTCCGATGCGCGATTTGCTGGCAAACGAGCATGTGCGTCAGGCCATTGCGCTGGCCATTGATACCGACATGCTCATCCGTCTGGTGGCCAACGGCGCCGCCGCGCCCATGAGCGCCGGCCTCATCCGCAAGAGCCTGACCGACTTCTTCAATCCCAATGCCGACATCCTGAGCGGAGAACACGACGTGCGCCTGAGACAGGCGAACGTCTTGCTGGATCACATCGTTCCGGAACGGGACGAGCAGGGATATCGCCTCCTCGATGGAGAGCGCGTTTCGTTCAGCATCCTAGGCAATCCCGGCGAAATCGAGCTGATCTCGTTCTTGGAGATTCAACTCCAGAAAATCGGCATCGAGATACGCTATCAGGCCAAGGGCAGTTCCCCGGAGACGACCTATCTGTGGACGAGCCGCTTTGACATGACGATTCACGGCGTCATCTTCTCGCTGGTCAATGTGGACATCATGCTCAACGCCCATTTCGCGGCCCTGGGACGGACATCGAATTACGGCAGGTTGGTCGAGCCGGACCTCGCCCGCGGGATCGAGGAAATGCGATCCACGCTGAATCTGCATCGCAAGCACGAGCTGCTCTTCAACCTGCAGCCCGCGATCGCAGAGCTGTACTACAAAGTGCCGCTCTACAGTCCGGAGATCGTCTCTGTGGCTCGTACGGACCGCTATTCCGGCTATCATGTCGTTCCCGGGGCTTCGGTGTTCAACACGACCAACCTTCAGATGATCCGGAAGGCCGACGCCGACAAGGGCGCGGCATCCTCGTCCGCCCGCGACTCCGAAACGACGGATGAGACCCTCGCGACGGCGAGCAAGGAGTGACGCGATGAAGAGAAGCTATGTCATCAAGCGAATTCTGTACGCGATATTCATCTTCTTCATCGTGCTGACGCTCAACTTCTTCATTCCTCGCATCGGTGTGCGGGATCCTGCTGAGCGGTACTACCCGCCGCAAGGCGCGATGTCCGAAATCGAGTACGAAATCATCCAGCAATTCACGCGAGAGCAATACGGCTTCGATGTGTCGACGTTCCAGCAGTACCTTCGCTATCTCCGGGGGCTGGCGCGTTTCGATCTGGGAACCTCGCTGCGTCCCGGCTCCCCCAAAGTCACCGAACTGATCGGTCAGCGATTGCCATGGACCTTGGTACTGTCCGTCAGCACGCTGCTCATCAGTCTCGTCATCGGCTTGCTGTTCGGAACCCTCGCGGCGTGGCGGCGTGGCCGTTGGCAGGATACGATGCTGTTGAACGCCTCGACGATCAGCGTCGCCTTGCCCGCCTTCTTCATCGCCCTCATGCTGTCCTTTTATCTCGGATTCAAGCTGGAGCTGTTCCCCGCCTACACCAACCCCAATATGGTCGCCCAGTTCGATTGGAGTTGGGAAGCAATCACCGTCGTCTTTAACAACGCCGCCCTTCCCATCATGAGCATGACGCTTGGCGGCATTGTCGGCTACTCGCAAACCACCCGAAACAGCGTCATCGCTGTGACCAACGAGGACTTCGTGATTACGGCCCACGCCAAGGGGCTCAGCCATCGTACCGTTTTGTACAAGCACATCTTGCGAAACGCGATGTTGCCGCTCGCGACCTCCATCGGCATGAGCATCAGCGGCTTGATTGGAGGGGCCATCATCATCGAGCGGGTATTCAATTGGCAGGGCATGGGCACCCTCTTCCTTGAAGCGAACAGCACCAACGACTATCCCCTGATGATGGGAATCATGCTGTTTCTTTCTGCGTTTGCGATTCTCGCGAATCTGGTGACCGAACTCTTCTACGTGATCCTGGATCCGCGCGTCACCGTTGGAGATCGCCGATGAGCAAGCCAAACGTGATTTTTCAGATCGTTCGCCGAGGAGGCTCCCTCTTCAGCCTTATCAAGAAGCTCTGGCAGCATCCCAAGGGAAGGGTGGGCTTGATCCTCGTTAGCCTGTTGGTCCTGACGGCCGTCCTGGCGCCCGTCCTGGCGCCGTACGATCCCTACGATGTCACTCAGCGGGCCGCCAAAGGACTGCGTCCGAGCCTGCAGCACCCCCTGGGAACGTCCATTACGACCGGCCAGGACATTTTGAGCATGCTCATCTACGGATCGCGGGTTTCCTTGATGATCGGCGTCAGCACCGGAATTGCGATCGCCTTTCTTGGCGCGTTGATGGGCGTCATGGCCGGATACATCGGCGGCTTTGCCGACAGTCTGATCATGCGCGTGGTCGATGTCCTGCTTGTCATTCCCACACTGCCGCTGATCATCGTTCTCACAAACTTGCTGGGCAGAAGCTACTTCGTGATCATCCTCGTGTTCGTGGCCTTCGGATGGACCGGGCTGGCCAGGGTCATCCGATCGATGGTTCTCGTTCTCAAGAACAGCAACTACGTCAAGGCGGCCGAACTCGCCGGCGCCAGCCGCTGGTACATCATGACCAAACACATCCTGCCGGGGACGTCGCACTTGATCATCATGAACACCACGTTGACCTGCGCCGGGATCATGGTTGCAGAGGCAGGTCTGAGTTTCTTGGGGTTGGGCGATCCTACCGCGATCAGTTGGGGGAAAATGCTTGCCGAGGCTCAAGGTGGAGGCGCGTTGCTGTTTGGCGCGTGGTGGTGGATCCTCGCACCCGGCGCCGGCATCTTTCTTGCCGTGTTCTCCTTCATGCGCATCGGCATCGTCATGGAAGAAGTCTTCAATCCCAGAATGAAGGCATCGAGCGGTATCTACAAGCTGTTCAAACACCTGAACAACAGGTATCTCGACGAGGTCTTCCGGTCCATGGATGATGAAGGAGACCCGGTCACCTCGGAAGGATCGGATACTCCGCCACCTCCCCTCTCAGGAGGTGGCCATGACTGATACCGTGCTTGAGGTGCGCAATCTGAAGGTTGCCTTCCCTTGTCCCGGCGGCGTCATTCGCGCCGTCGAAGGCATCGATCTGACAACCAAGAAGGGGGAATGCGTGGCCCTGGTCGGTGAATCCGGTTGCGGAAAGAGCGTGACCGCCTTCTCGATCATGAAGCTCCTCAGGACGCCTCCTTCCGTAAGCCGGATCGACAAGCTCCAGCTCGACGGGCAGGATCTGTCGCACCTGACAGAGCGTGATATGGAGCGCATCCGCGGCAAGGAAATGGCCATGATCTTCCAAGATGCGATGACCGCCCTGAACCCCGTCATGACCGTTGGCAAGCAGATCGACGAGGTCTACCGGCGGCACGGCAAACTCGGCAAGCGAGAGGCCAGGCGGCAGACCGTTCGAGCCTTGGAGCTCGTTGGGGTTCCCGAAGCCAAATCCCGCGCCAAGAGCTTTCCGCACGAACTCTCGGGCGGCATGCGGCAACGGGTACTCATCGCCTTGGCCTTTGCCTGCATGCCGAAACTGATCATCGCGGATGAGCCGACGACCTCTTTGGATGTCACGATTCAGGCGCAGGTGCTGGATGTGCTGAAGGTGATGCAACAAGAGCATGATGTCTCCGCTCTGCTCATCACCCATGATCTGAGCGTCGTGGCCAACATGGCGGATACCGTCTATGTCATGTACTCCGGGAAGATCGTGGAAAGAGCTCCCATGCGGGAGCTGTTCACGGCTCCGCAGCATCCGTACTCTCTCGGTCTTCTGGCGTCCGTTCCCAAGCTCTCGGACGAGAAGCAATCCTTCGTCCAAATTCCGGACACCGTCCCCCATCCCATGCACAAGCCGAGTGGCTGCTACTTCCATCCCCGCTGCTCCAGTTCCAGCGATCGATGTGAGCGCCACATGCCGCGGCTGGAAGTGGGGGCAAACGACCGACAGATTCGGTGTTGGCATCCTCTGCATCAGGAGCGTGAGACGTGATCGTAAACGGCAACAACCGACATTCCGACGCATTGCTTGAGATGGAGTCCGTTTCCGTGAATTTCCCGGTAAAGCGAGCCTATCCCTTCAGCAAACGGCAATGGATCCAAGCGGTCACGGATGTCAGCCTCCGCGTTTCGATGGGGGAGACCTTCGGCATCGTTGGCGAGTCAGGCTGCGGAAAGAGCACCTTGGCCAATGCCATGATCGGGATGATTCGGCCGACATCGGGAACCGTCCGCTTCCAAGGCGATGACCTGTTTTCGCTGAACCGTCAGGCGTTCAAAGCTGCCAGGCGCAACATGCAGATGGTCTTTCAGGATCCGTTCTCTTCCCTGAACCCTCGCTTTACGGTCTATGACATCATTCGCGAGCCACTGTACATCCGGGGCGGTGTCAGCGAGTCCGACATGAAAGGCAAGGTTTTGGAGCTCTTGAACCTGGTCGGACTGGATGAAGAGGATCTGCAGCGCTATCCATCCGATTTCTCAGGCGGACAGCGCCAGCGCATTGGGATTGCCCGCGCCATCATCTTGAATCCATCGTTTCTCGTGTGTGATGAACCCGTCAGCGGCCTGGATGTGTCCGTGCATGCTCAAATTCTGAATCTGCTGATGGAAATCCAGCAGAGCCTCAACCTCACGTACGTGTTTATTTCACACAACCTGGCCGTGGTCAAGAATATCTGCCAGCACATGCACGTCATGTATTTGGGCAAGACCATGGAGGCGGGAGCCGCTGACAGTGTCTTCTCGAATCCCCTTCATCCCTACACCAAAGCCCTGCTATCGGCCATCCTCGATATTGATGTGAGCAGGCCTCGCGAACGCGTCTTGCTCAAAGGAGACACACCCAGCCCCATCGACCCGCCCTCGGGCTGCCGATTTTGGCAACGCTGTCCCTTCGCTATGGAGGGCTGCAAGACGATTCCAGCGGAGCTGGTGAACGTGGAGCCTGATCATCACGTCGCCTGCCACCTCATCTCCGGGTTTTCTTCGGAACAGAAGGCGGCCGGTTTCGCTCAGCCTCTATCCCCGCAACACGGGGAATGAGGGACTCACGGATGCAACGACGTGATATGGAACTCAGCGGACATCGTAGTTCCATTCGTCGAAAGCAAACCCCCAGCGATCGTTGATTTGGGAGATGGCGCCCGGACTCAGATCGTAGTCGTTCTTCTTGTAGCCGCGAATGGAGTTGAGGTACGAGCGGAATGCCGCCTCCACGCATTCGAAGTCAGCCAGATCGAAGGACTCGTAGATGCCTCGCAGCACGCGCAACGGATCCTCCACCAACTCCGCATAGCCAATCTCCACGAGATTGCCCGGTGGGATGAGCGATCGATCGGCCAGGTATTTGCGCATGAACCTAGGATAGAACTCCAGGACATTGGACTCGACCTGCTCGGAGCCGATGCCCTGCAACTGGCAGATCGACAGGAGGCTCTCGTGCAAGTGCGCGGTGGACGTGAAAACGTCGTAGGGATTGCGATGGATGAAGACGAACTTGGCATCGGGGAATAAATCCAACAACATCGGGATACGCGTCGTGTTCGTGACGTTCTTGAGGATCAGCCGCTTGCCGCCGCTGGCCAATGTCACCTTCCGAAGCAATTGCAGGTAGAGGTCGCGCCAAGTATTCACTGTGGATTCAGGCAAATCCTCCATCAGCACATAACGTTGAAAGAACGCCTCTGCCTGTCGAGGCAGCACGAAGGCGTGCGAGAAGCTGTGAACCGTCATGTTCGCAAGCGCCAGTTCTTCTTCTTGGGGCGTATCAAGTGAGAAGGGGACGCGGTCCATCGGCCTCGTCCGATTGCGCGGTTCCGCCATCTTCCCGATCAGCCGCTGGACGCGTCCCCGGCCCATCAGACAGAATCCAGGAGCGATGGCCTGAAATCCCGTTAGATAGCCGAGCGACGAATCTTGACAGATCAGGTTTTGAAGATGGGTCGTCCCGCTCCGCCAGTGTCCGAGCACGAAGATGGGAGACGGGTGAAGCGGCGTACGAGCGATCGCTCGTGCGTAGACGGTGCGCTCCCAGAGCCGCAGAGGACTGGACAGTGCATTCGTGAAGGCGACGGCCAGCAGGCGCGGAACGTAGGAGAGATCGATAGGCCCCATTCGACACAGCTGAAGAAGCCTTCCCAACGAACCCAGTGCGCCGGGATGCCCCGACACTGCGGCCAATGTTCCTCGTAGTCGTACGCCTGTCCCCGTTTTCCGTCCAGTCATGATTGGAAACCGATCCTCTTGGTGTTTCATCCAAACTCGGTCCTCACATCATGCGAAACCGACGCCAACGACGCCAGGCACTCTGTGCGATCTAGCGCGAAATCCGCAAGACGTTCGCACCGGTATGATTCGCGGCACACCTCCATGTGTCTCAGTTCGCATCGCGAACGAGCCAGCTGTCGTCGCCAATCCACTCCGCATCGAAGCTGCAGAAAATGCTACAGGCTAGCGAAGCAAATTCAGAACCAGCCCGCCGAGCCAATAGGCGACAAGACCAAGGAAAGCCATAGCGCCCGCGATCTCAGCAGCAAGGATCACGTGGCTCATAGGTTCTTTACCCCAATACTGGTCGAGTGCTCGCTCTTGTAACGCATCCGAGAACAGGTTAGTCAGAAATACCGCGCGGCTCCCCTTCTCCAGTTCGACGGCCAAATCAATTTCTGCAGCTTCGTCAAACTGGGAGAGGAAATAGATGTTTGCCGTTTGGTGGGTCAGATCATAGGTGGTTGAATACATCGTGTACGAGCCGCCAATGCCGAACGCACCTTGCCGATGCACAACCTCAAGCGCTTCTTCGAATGTATCGAAGCAAAGGGCATCGTCTTCCTCGATAATCCCATCTAGGATCGTCGTCGCATCGTCCACGCGAGTGGCCGGATCCCGCCCTCCGAGGAGGCCGGGGTTAGAATCCGCCACATTGATTGACGAGGTCGCCACAAAGACCTGTCCGCTTGCCTCCTTGCGAGTAAAGGCGAGTTCCCCATCCGGCCCCGGCCCAATGACAACGGCATCGCCGTTTGCGTCCGCGAACATGATCTGAAACCACAGTTCTTCCACATTGAATTGAAGCGTATACTCGATGACCTCTCCGACAGTCTTGTTCTTCGCAAGGACGAGATCGATATAGGGCGTGTTTGCGAAATCATAGGGTCGCTGGGGATAAGACGTTAGTTCACGACGAGCAACCCCCGCCACCCCGTAGGCGTGTCCGTGTTCGTTCATTCCCGCTTGATAGCTTCGCAAGGTTCCCTGCCACAGCCAACCCAGATGCATTCTGCCAAAGGTATCCGGGGTGCCCGGTTCAAAGAATGCGGCCGCGCTCTCTGGAGCGTTCTTCAACGGATGCCCCAACCCCGCATCCTCACTGTCCCCAAACAGGACGAGGGTCCCATCCGTCGCCATGAAGGTCGTTCAGGACCAAACACTCACCGAGACGAGCATAAGAATCACTAAGCACATGAGGACTCTCATCCTAGTCATCGTACCTGTTCATCCCATGAACACCTACTCCTGAAGAGGAAAGGGCGCAAAAGCCACCTTGGTGTTTACGCGATTGCCGATCGACAGCCCTGTAGTTCAGGATGCAATCGTAGAGCCTCCATGGGTGAGGCTGCTTCTCGCCACTCGGGGTTCATCTCGAAAACCGGATTGTGATATCCTGTTTCAGAAAACCCGATGATTTGGGTGCACAGCAGTGGTATCGTGGCGATGAAAGCCCTACGAGAAGGAGGGGTGATGAAGGAAACGATTGTCATTCTCTTGTTGGGATTGATGGCCGCTGGTCTCGGACTGGGAATCTTATCGATGGATGTGAGCCGCGATGCCGAATTGGAGTGGTTGTTCTTACAAACAGCCCCCGTCGGCGCCTATGATGCTGGCATGTTGAGGCTTGAGGGCATCGACTACTCTGTTGCGTTCACGGACCGCCCGAGCCGCAACGTCGCGCACATCACGAACGACCACTTCATGCGCCTCTGGAAACTCGGAGCAGACAGCTTCGCCGACGATCCCCCCAATGCCGCGTTAACGTACGAGATCGACAAGCGGCCGGGACGCGCGGTGGTGCAACTCACCAGCATCGACGTCGAGGGGACCCAGATTCGCTATGCGGTCGATGTCCTTGATGGAGAGATCCCATAAGCCGCTTTTGACCGCATAACACTTGTGATTGACCCGCTGGGCATGATCTTCCCGTCGGATCAGAATGGACACTCGAACGGAAATAACGAATCCAACTGAGCCAACCTCATGCGCAGGGGCCGTCCTCACACGTGGACCGAGTTGTGGGAATCGCATCCGGTGAGGCGAGTCGTTCGTGTCCAATCCATCGCCTCTTCGCTCACTCATCGTCAATCGTTTATCGAAAGAACGGTTTGAGCCCATGATGGGATCGCGATGTCCTCCAACAACAAGTACGAAGCGCTCTACCGAGAGAGCCGCGACGTTTGCGGCACTCCGTTTCCGGAATTCGCCGCCTTCTTCGATGTCTACGAAAAGGAGCATGCGAACGTTCTCGACCTCGGTCGCGGACAGGGCCGGGATGCCCTGATGGTAGCGCAGCACGGTCATCGTGTGCTTGGCGTCGATATCTCCAAGACCGGCATTCGGCAAATGCTTGAAGATGCGCGCCGGGAGGATCTTGAGATCGTGGGAGTTGTCGCCGATATCGCCGAGTACGAGATCGGAGAGAGCTATGATGTCGTCATTCTCGATCGGGTGCTGCATCTGTTCGAGGAGAATGCCCGAATTCGCGTTCTTAGCCGTGCGCTCCCTCAGGTTATCCCCAATGGCTTCGTGCTGATCGCGGACATGCCGAGCAACAAGCCCGCCCTTCAACGTGTGTTCGATGAAGCGCACACCCATGGTCTTCGATAGTGGACAAGAAGGGATTCCTGTTCATGAAGCGAGCTCACTAGCTAGCCGCCGAGTGGCCAGAGCCATGGCAATGCAAAGGTACAAAAAGCCCAGAGGATGAGTGAAAGGGGAAGTCCGACCCTTGCATAATCCGCGAACTTGAATCCACCCGCCCGGAACACAAGCATGTTCGGCGGTGTCCCGATCGGCGTAGCAAGAGCGCAGGATGCTGCGATGGCGATGGACATCAAGACCGCGTGCTCCGAAGCACCCACCCCCTCAGCGATCGCTAGGGCAATGGGAACAAGCAGCGCAGCGGACGCTGTATTCGACATGAACTGCGTCAACAGCCACGTCAATCCGAATAGGACGCCGACAATGAGCGTCGGATGTGGCGCCGTGCCGAGCAAATGGATTGCGCTGGATGCAATCAGTTGCCCGGCGCCTGTGTGTTCAAGCGCCACTGAAAGCGAAAGCATCCCCGCGAACAAGAACACGGTTTCCCACTCCAGCGAAGCCAGCGCACGCCGCGGCGAGATACAGCCTGTGATCACAACAACGATCGCTCCTCCAAGAGCGATGATCGAGAGCGGAAACCAACCGCCCGCCATCATGGTGAGGACAACCAGCATCACGCCACCGGCGATTGCCTTTTTTCGTACGGGCACGTTTCTCGGAATGGGCTCTGGGCGCGTTTCCATCCAGCTCTCGGGAATATGCTCTTTCGGAAGCAGGCGTCGCCCCACGGTGAGCAGAAAAACGAACGAAATTGCAACAACGGGCAACCCGATCCGAGCGAAATCGAAGAACGCGAAAGGTTCCATGCCCCGCTCAATGAGCGCGGCCTGCACGATCAAGTTGGGCGGAGTTCCAATCAGTGTCAGCGTGCCGCCCAGGCTCGCCGAGAAGGCCAACGCCATCAGTGCCGGGCGACGTTCCAAGCGAGAAGCCGCCGTGAGTGCGGTCACCATGGGCAGCAGCACGGCGACGGTTCCCGTATTGCTGAGCGCAGCGGAAAGGATCGCCGACGTGGCCATGAGAAGGCCAAGCAAGACGAGATTTCGCTGCCCTCCCAATCGCTTGAGGAAGGAGGCGATGTCATGAGCAAGCCCCGTCCGGAACAGTGCCGCTCCGATCACAAACGTGCTCGAGAACAATACGACAACGGGGTTCGAGAACCCCGACAGCGCTTCCTCTGCGGTGAGCACTCCCGTGATCGCCAGGATGACGGGAATGGCAAGCGCAATCACCGCAGAGGGCACGGGCTCCCATACGAGCATGACGGCGGCGGCAATAAGCACGACGAAGGTGATGATCACGACGCCTCCTCCAGCGCTCCACGAGAGTCCCCATTGATCATGGAGCATCAACATGAAAACTATACCCGTCACCACGTCATCGATCAGCTATCATGGCTTTCTAAAGCGTCGCCTTCGCGTTATGGTCAAGCGGAACACTTGGCGACAGACTGGTGAAAGGGTGAAGGAGAGCCGCTTCGCCACGCCCGGCTACGAAGAGAGGAAAGGAATCCGAATGAATCTGTCACGCACCATTCGATCCCTCAGGTTGGGGATCGCTTTCATAGGTTTGCTAGCACTGCCTTCATGGGGCGCAGACGAATCGCAACTCCGCGTACCTGCAGAGTGGGAACCGCATGTCGCGACGTGGATGCAATGGCCCGGGCGCTGGGAAGCCGCCATGCGTCCTGCCTTTGCCCGTATCATCGATGTGGTCCAAGACTACGAACCCTTGCATCTTCTCGCCAACAGTGAACCGGAAAAACTCGAAGCACAGCAATTCCTGAACCGGCGTGGCGTCCCGGATACCAACATCACCTGGCACGTCGTGCCGACAGACAATTCCTGGATGCGTGACAACGGGCCCGTCTACGTTACCGACGGCGCAACGACATGGATTCAAGATTGGGGATTCGATGCCTGGGGAGGGAATTTCGGACGCGCGGTTGCTTTCTCCAATGACGACCGCATCCCCCGCTGGGTCGGCGAACGCTTGGGCATGCGCATCGAAGATCGTGCAAGCTACATTCTGGAACGTGGGAATCTTGAGTTCAACGGAGTCGGTGTGCTCGCTCTAAACTGGGACTGTCAAGACGATCGGAACCCCGGACTCCCCAAAACAGAGCACGAGCGCATTCTGCGCGATGCCTTTGGCGTCAAAACGATCATCTGGGCCTATGGCCACGATCCGTTGGACGGAACCACCGGGCACATCGATGGCACAGCTCGATTCGTCAGCGAAGACACGATCGTCATTCGCGTTTCGGACTGGGGAAAAGAAACCGAAGAAGCGCTCGCCGTCGCCTGCCACGCAGAAGGCTTGCAGGTCGTTCGATACGAGGGGGACCCAAACTGGCTGGTCGGCAACGGCTTCGTGCTCGCCATGGCTGAGAACGATTCGCAGGATGCTAGCCGCAAGGCTCAGTTGGAAGGGCTATTTCCGGGACGCGATGTCTTCCTAATCGATGCTCAGTCGATCGCTGATGCGGGCGGCGGCATCCACTGCGTCACCAACGACCAGCCTCTTTAAGAGCAGCGGCCCCATCGCCCTGGGCTTTGTGCACTTTCCCATGCGGACTCCGCATCCGCATACTGGAAACGACCTTGGGCGATAACCGCGCCTTGAGGTGTCAAACTCTGTGAATGATCGCATCGGTGGGGACATCGACGTGAACCCGCCTATCGTGCTTTCTCGCGATCTTCGTGCTGCGTGATAGGATGTCAATGGCAACCTAAGAAAACACAGGGAGAGGCCATGAGAGTCACAGCGATTCTAGCCTGGTTGGGCGCGGCGGCGATGGTCACCGTGCTCATGTTCGCATTCATCGAAGGGGACTTCGTCAGCGAGAGCCGTCGGCTGCTCGGCATGCCGTGGGGAACCGTTTCTTTGATCGATCTCTACGTTGGCTTCTTCCTCTTCTCGGGATGGATACGCTTTCGTGAGGGGAGAACGTGGAAAGCGCTTGTGTGGATCGCAGCGGTCATGTTACTCGGAAGCCTCGCGATCAGCATCTATGTCCTCGTTGGTCTACACACGAGCAACGGCGATTGGCGGCGTTTCTTCTACGGCCGCTCGGAGAGGATCTCGTCGTGATATCGAAACACTCTAAACTCTCAGAGCTTCGTGAGGAATTCCGAAAGGTCGTCACCGGCAGACGCTCGTGGGGCGATGCCCTGGTTCCACCGTTGGTCTTTGTGCTGATCAACCTTGCCTTCGGCATCTGGCCCGCAATCGCCGCTGCGCTTGGAGTAGCACTTCTCACCACAGCCATTCGCGTGATTCGTAAGCAGACCTTTCGCTATGCCCTAGGAGGGTTGGGGGGCGCCGTCGCCGCCTCGTTGCTGGCGATCGGTCTCTCACGAGGAGAAGGGTATTTCCTTCCAGGGATGATCCGAGGCGGCGGGATAGCCTTGCTTTGCTTGTTCAGCGTACTCGTCCGCCGGCCGCTGGTTGCCTGGACGAGCTTCATCGCTCGACGCTGGCCGATGGGTTGGTATTGGCACCCGAAAGTTCGTCCCGCCTATAGCGAGGTCACCTTGCTTTGGTTCGTGTTCTTTGGAGGTCGGTTCGTGCTTCAGTACCTTCTCTTTCAACGCGGAGCCGCCCTTGCACTCAGCAGCACCAGCCTCGTGCTTGGATGGCCGGCCATCGCGCTTCTCCTGATTGGCACCTACCTCTACGGGATCTGGCGCCTCCGCCATCTAGGAGGCCCCAGCGTACAGGAGTATCGCGACGATCTGCCGCCTCCATGGGAGGGGCAGGCCAAGGGATTCTGACGAAACGTGGTCCGCCCAGTGCGCACGATGCGTTGAAATCTTGGTTTTCATTCAAACCCGGCCTAAACTCATTTGAGGCGGGGGGAGTCGATGCCTTCGCATCGGCATTGTCCTTTCGCTTCCGATCGGCGTTCTGCTCGCACTGGGAAGACGCAGTAAACTCCCAGCGATTCGGTGGGGGTACCGCCTATATCGAACTCATCCGAGGCGTCCCTTGATCAGTCTGCCGTTCATGGCCAGCATCAGGCCGCAGCTGTTGTTGCCCGAGCATATTCGCCCTGATCTCTTTGTGCGCGCCATGGGAACGATCACCGCATCCTCAGCAGCCTATATGGCTGGGAAAGTCCGAGGTGGATTGCAAGCCATCTCACAAGGACAGACCGAGGCAGCGCATGCGCTGGGACTCGGTCGAATCTTGACGATGCTTCTCAGCATCCTGCCCCAAGCGCTACGCGCCGTGATTCCAGCATCATTGGGCAATTCATCGCATTATTCAAGGACACGACCCTCTTTGGGTTCATCGCCATCCTTGGAGGTGCTTAGCCTATCGCGAAGCGTCGTCGGCAACCTCGAATGGAGAGGACGAATCTTCGAGCTTTATATCTTCATCGGCGTCTTGTACTGGGGATTCTGCTATTCCATTTCCATAGCTGGAAAGCGTGTTGAGCGATCGCTGGGCGTGAGCAATCGCTAGAGGAGGACATCGGTCTCAGATACACAACGTGTGATGATCGTCTGTGAGGACGTTCATAAATGGTATGGGGGCTTTCATGTCCTTCGCGGCATCAGTTTGACCATACACAAGGGAGAGGTTGTCGTCATCTGCGGCCCCTCCGGATCCGGCAAATCGACCTTCATTCGCACCATCAACCGTCTGGAGGAACATCAGCGAGGGGCAATCAGAGTCGGCGGCATCGAGCTAACCCACGATCTACGAAACATCGAAACCATCCGACGGGAAGTGGGAATGGTTTTCCAGCAATTCAACCTCTTCCCCACCTGACCTTCCTTCAGAACATCACGCTAGCGCCTATCGGGGTTCTGAAGATGAAAAAGTCGGTCGCCGCGGACATCGCGATGCAATTGCTCGAGCCCTCGCCATGTCTCCCAAAATGATGTTGTTCGACGAACCCACCTCAGCCCTCGACCCGGAAATGATCGTCGAAGTTCTCGATGCCATGAAGGAACTCGCGCATTTCGGCATGACCATGCTGGTTGTCACTCACGAGATGGGGTTCGCACGCGAGGTCGCCGACCGGATTGCCTTCTTCGATGTTGGAGAACTCATCGAAGCCAATACTCCAGCTGCGTTTTTCAAGAACCCGCGGCACGACCGCACCAAGTTGTTCTTGTCTCAAATCCTGCAACACTAATACGCGACGCTCGATATCAACGTTGATCGATGCAATGCAGCCAGGGTTGCTGAACATGGCGGCTGGCAATTGCCTGTGCAGTTTTCGGTTGGCCTAACTTCCTCGAAGCCTTAGGTTGAGCCCATGAATACCCTTTTCGCTCCCGGCTGCGCCTTGTTGTTGTACAACCCCAAATTGGCGGCAGCCGCCCACGCCATCTTGAACTCCACATTCGGAGATATGGCAATGCTTCGCACCTGTTGCCGCCATCACCCTGACGTTCCTGTGGGCACGCGCATCATTAACGTCTGTCCCGGCTGCGACCGGAGGTACCGTGAGGAGAATGCGGCTGCGTCAACAGTTTCACTTTGGGAAGTCTTGGCGGCTTGCGATCGGTTCCCGTTTCCCGATTATGCGCGGAAGCGTATGACGATCATCGATGCCTGTCCGACGCGCGATCAGGATCGGATTCATGACGCCATAAGGGCGCTGGCATCCCGCTTGAACATCGAGTTGATCGAGCCTACGCAAACCCGCAGGACGAGCACATGCTGTGGCGATATCCTGTATGGGGAACTTCCTACGCGCCAGGTCGTTGCGCAGATGAAACGCAAGGCGGCAGAGATGCCATCATCGTCTACTGTGTGTCATGTGCAACGGCAATGGTCGTTGGCGAACGGCAGCCGAGATACATGCTCGATCTGTTGTTCGGAGAAGAAACGGTGCCAAAGACCGACGAGCCGGATGCGTGGCATCGAGAGCTTGACGGCTTTATCGAGAGCCACTCAATCTACGAAACATCTCCCTCGTTCGTCCGCGGCTGCCCAGATCGGCCACATCATCCATCGGGTGGCGTTACCACAAGCAAATCTCGAACGATCGATTCGCTCATCCGGTGAGGTGCTGAGAAATCGAGCACGCGTGCGCCTTTCTCGACGAATGCGTCGGAGAGCTCTTGGCGCTTCGGCTGATAGCGATTGAAGATGAGCGCCATCGCTCCGCCTCTCTGCAGACTGGCCAGCCAACCCTCCGCACAGTCCCGCACGATACTCAGCGGGTCCCGTTGGCCGTCCCCCTTGAAGCGAACACCATAGGGCAAATCTGAGACGATGAGATCGAAGCGCGCCTTGTTCAGCAGCTCCGGTGTATGCCGGCTGTCTCCCATGATGAGCTGCAGCGTCTGTCCCGCCATCTCGTATTTGACGAACTGCCCGATCCCCGTCTTCGTTTTTTTTCCGACGTAGCCTTCGCTGGCCGTGTGCTTAATGCGATGAAGTTTCGTCTGCTTCTTCACGTGCCGATGAAGGGCCGGCAATGCTCCAGGATCGCGCTCGATGCCGACGGCATTCAGCCCATAGCGTAGCGCCCAAAGCAAAGTCGTCCCCCTTCCCGCCAACGGGTCAAGCAGGCGTCGGGCCGGCGCCCCACTCGTACGTGAGGCCAGCCCGACGTTGATTGCCAGTTGGGTCACCAATTCATGGGTCTTGCCTTGATATTTGGCGCCGAACACCATGTCCTCGGCGAGAAGAAAGCCGGTACGGATCGGCAATGGGACCAGTCCGCTCTCTCCCCGATCTTCGAAGATGCCCTGAACACAAGAAAGACGGACTAGAACGTCGAGTGCTGTCTCGGGAATATCGGCATTCAGAAAATCGAGCACCCCTATTCGCTCAGGAGTGATATCAGCGGCAGGAAAGTGCGCGGAAAACTCCGCCATAGCAGTGTCCAACGACTCATAAAAGTACGCACCTTTGACCAGCGGAGTGACGAGAAGCTTGATCTTCATGCCCCATTCTACCCGGACATAGCTCGGTTGAGGTCCACGGTTCGCACGGCATCTCCGTAGGACGTCAACGTCTCCCCCTTCCCACCAGTAGATGAGATAGAATTGGACGGAGGATCATGTCACCCATGCGCCAAATCAAGCGTCTTTTGCCACGGAAAACGTCGCGGCTCACGGATGCCGTTTTCCGTGATCTTGTTCGAACTGCGTATCGCACTATCCCCTATTACCAGCGGACATGGACTCGTTCCGGCCTCAAACTTGCGGAGATTTCGAGCGTAAAGGACATTCATCGACTACCACTGGTGACAAAAGATGACCTGCTTGCGAGAGGGCATTCGGATCGCCTTCACCAAGGTAAATCCGCGAAACGTCAAGTCTATCGGGTGACGAGCGGAATGACAGGAGCCAATTTCATCATCTTCATGAGCAAGTTGGAACTGGCCTTTCGCCAGTTTTCGCTAGTCTACAGAATGTGGCATGACGCGGGATACCCCTATCCAATGACGCTTGTTCAAGCAGGATCATGGTTTCCCTTGGAGAGCAAAATCAGCCTCAACAGCCGCCGAATGCCGATCGGCCGAGTCATTCACATTTCGCGGCGGCAACCCATCGCCGAACAGATTCGTGCGCTCGATGTGGCAAATCCCACCGTGCTTACGGGCTGTCCGAGCATGTTGGAAATCCTTGTGCGCGCGCTCCAACAGACACCGGGAGTGACTATCCGTCCGAAGCTGGTCGTGACACGCGGCGAGGTTCTCCGTCCCTTCACTCGCACGCTCCTCAGCAAAACATTTGCTTGTCCGGTCACCAACTATTACAGCACAGAAGAGATCGGCCTCATCGCATGGCAGTGCCCGTCAACACCATCTGTCATGCACGTCAATCGCGACACGTGCCTGTTGGAGATTCTGGATGAAGGGGAGGAAGCATGCGCGCCGGGACAAGAAGGGGACGTTGTCGTGACGAACCTTTTCAACCATACGATGCCACTGCTTCGATATGTGTTGGGAGATCGTAGTGTTCTGCTCCCCGAGGCACCTTCGACATGTCATTGCCGTCCGGCGCTTCAATCCATTCGAGCGCCCTTTGGGCGATCGGAAGATTTCATTCAACTTTCTGATGGAACCCGGGTCTCTCCTCGGATCCTCGACGATCTCGTGCATGATGCAAGCGCAGCTCAAGGCATGGATCATCCGTTCTTCCAATCCGTTCGCGATTATCAAGTCATCCAAGAAAGCCCAACAAACTTGCGGATTCTCTATCTCACCGACCATGCTTTGCCTGATTTCGTGAGCGATCAATTCCAACTTGGGCTTCGCGTCGTTCATCCCGATCTTCGGTGTGAAGTCCAATCTGTTTCAGCGCTGATACCAGAGAAATCGGGTAAGCGAAAGCGCATCATCTCCCACCTTGGAGCTGCCTGCTCCCCATCTATCGGAACGGGCGAAAAACAATCCGCATGCCTTGATGCAGAATAATGAACTAGATCCCCAAATCAGTCACCTGATTGAGCCAGCATCCCATCCCCAATCGCGTCGAAGGCGCCAGTAGAAGCCGTGTTAACCTCTAGTCAAATCGAGCCACTGAATCGAAGGCAAGCATCAACTTTCAAGATCTCGCGTATGCTGGCCATATGCCTATGAGAAAAATGCATCCCAGCGAACAGTCAACCCATGCTTCACTCGTTCGAAAGCTTCTCGCATCGCAGTTCCCACACTGGAGCGATCTGCCGATCGTGCCCGTCCCCTCTTTTGGAACGGATCATGCGCTCTATCGCATCGGAGACGATCTCGTTGTACGGCTTCCTCGAATGGATTGGGCAGTGGGCCAAGGCCCCAAAGAATACCGTTGGTTGCCCAAACTCGCCCCGCTCCTCCCCTTACAGATACCCGAGCCCGTCGCTCTGGGAGAACCCGGACACGGATTCCCCTGGCCTTGGGCCATCCATCGTTGGATTGAGGGAGAGAATCGTTCGATCGATCAGCTGCCCAACCCCGAGCAAGTCTCCATGGAGTTAGCGACCTTCATTCGTGCCCTTCATCGGATTGATGCCACCGGCGGGCCGCTCCCCGAGAATCCGGCCTCATCACGCGGAATCCCCATCGCCCAACGAGACGCAGAAGTACGCACGTGCATCTCGCAGCTTTCGGACACCCTCGACGAGGCGGCGGCGTTGGCCGTTTGGAATGATGCCATCTCTGCTCCATCGTGGGAGGAGCAACTGGTTTGGATCCATGGAGATCTCCAAGCAGGAAATCTCCTGTTTCGAGATGACCAACTGATCGCCGTCATCGACTTCGGATCGTTGGCCGTCGGCGATCCCGCATGCGATATCATGGCCGCCTGGCTTTACCTTTCGGCGAAAACACGACCCCGCTTTCGCGAGACATTGCAGGTCGACGAGGCGACATGGAGGAGAGCGCGAGGCTGGGCGCTCGCTGTCGCCGTTGTCGCTCTCCCTTACTATCGAGACTCCAACCCAACGCTCGCCGCGATCGCGTTGAGTACGTTGCAGGAACTGTTCTCAGACGCACCGGAATAGCTATGCTCCCATTGAGCATTCCATTCGCGAAGCATCTCGGTTTCTTTTGCATGCGGGATGATGATGGACTAATATCCATAACCCGTTATGTTTTAGAAGGGCCGATGATGACAAACGATTACTTGCGTGAGCTACGCTACCTTGGAGTCACCGCTCGACTGAAGCGATTGAGCGATGCCCTCTCAACCAGCATCAAGGAGCTTTATCGCTCCCAAGGCTTCGACATCGAGCCCAGTTGGCATTTGGTCTTTCTCTATGTGAAACGTCATCCGGAAACGGCCGTCACCCAACTCGCGGATGCCCTCAAGCTCTCCCAGCCCGCTATGACAAAGATGCTCGATCGCATGGCTAAACGGGGCTATCTTCGCATCCGCCAAGATGGCGCGGACGGTCGACGGCGCTGTATCAGCCTCTCCTCCCTTGCTCTTGCTCGTCTGCCGGAGTTCGAGCGTGTGTGGGGGGCAGGAGAAAACAGCATACGGGAACTTCTCGCGGAGTCGGATGCACTCCTCCAGGGGCTTGAGCAGATCGAAGACAAACTCCAGCACCAATCGTTCGCTCAACGTGTCACAGATCGCCTCGGCGATTGCAATCGTGAAAGGCAGGACGCATGACCCTGATTGGAAACACGCCGCTTGTCAGATTAACCCGCCTCCCCGGCGCGGACGCAGCAGACGTCTATGTGAAGGTTGAAGGCGCCAATCCGACGGGAAGCATGAAGGATCGCATGGCCCTCTCCATGATTGACGGCGCAGAGGATCGCGGCGAACTTCAACCCGGAGGACGCGTCGTCGAATACACCGGAGGAAGTACCGGAAGCTCGCTAGCCATGATCTGCGCCATGCGAGGCTATCGGGCTCATTTCGTTTCATCCGATGGATTCGCGGAAGAGAAGATACAGACGATGCGTGCCTTCGGCGCCACTGTCGAATTGATCCACGCCGAAGGCGGAATCCTGACGGCCGATGTCATCGACCGCATGATCGCACGCGCCAAGGAGCTCATCGACGAACCGGGAACCTTCTGGCCGGACCAGGTCAACAATCCTGACAACGTTCGCGGCTATCATCCCATGGGAGAAGAGATCCTGAGTGAACGGGGCGCGGAGATCGACGAGTTCGTGATGGCTGTGGGCGGAGGTGGCTGCATCTCCGGCACTGCGGAAATCCTTAAAGGCGCTCTTCCCTCCGTCCGCGTTGTGGCCGTCGAACCCTACAATGTGCGCAACATCTCTGGAGGCGATACGAGCGGAAAGCATCGTTTGGAAGGAATCGGACTGTCGTTTGTGCCGACCATTCTTCGGCGCGACCTGATCGATGACGTTGTTCCCGTTAAGGATGAAGACGCTTTCTGCACCGCGCGAAACCTTGCGCGCCAGGAAGGGATCTTTGGCGGGATTACTTCAGGCGCCAACGTTTGGGCAGCGCTGCGGCGAGCGCGAAAGCTTGGGCCTGGGAAGACGATCGTGACCGTGATCATCGATTCTGGGTTGCGCTATCTGAACGGCGACTTGTATTCCTGAGTATCGAGCACACGCGCACAAACAAATGGGCATGGCAGGCGACCGCATTGAACGATCACAAAATAGAGAGGGAGAATGGCATGACGTCTCAAGGTCTTGTTGACGAGCTACGACGCTGCTTTGAACCCCTGGAGTTGGAGTCCTTCGACGGTGAGTTCGGCTTCACCGACCGCTGTACGTCAAGCATCACACGCGTCGGCTATGCAACAAATCTTTCGCCGGCCGTCGTTCGAGAGGCTGCTAGACAAGATTTACATGCTCTCATCACTCATCATGATGCCTGGGATTTCCTCTATGAATCACGAGCGAAGACCTACAGCGCATTGGATAAACATGGGATCAGCCATTGCTTCGTTCATGCGCCCCTGGATGCCGCGCCGTTTGGCACAGCGGCGACGCTAGCCGCACGCCTTTCTCTCCACGTGGAAGGCGAGTTCGCGGCGTATCAGGGACTGCCGTGCGGCCGCATCTGTACACCGGCATCTCCGGCTTCATTTCAAGACCTCGTATCACGATTCTCTCGCACAACCGGAGCAGGAATCCGTGTTTGGAAGAATCACTCTTGGCCCATTCAACGGCTCGGCATCACAACAGGAGGCGGCAGCTTGACGGATTTGGTGAACGAAGCTTCGACGCACGGGTGCGACACCTACATCACCGGAGAATCCAATCTCTACACCGTTCAGTACGCGTTGGATCGAGGTCTCAATCTCCTTATCGGGACACATACACATCCCGAATTCCCGGGGGTCGAACAGCTGTGCTCCATACTCCAATCCTCTCTTGATGCCGTATTCATCCCGATTCGTGAGCCCGACATCGAATCAGGAGTTCTCATCCAACCTGATTCGCATTGACCGGCGCACTTTTCTTCCCCTTTCGCGTCTGCTCTCGTCGCTGCACGAAGGAGATGGTTTCGTTGGAGGAGACTCGGATTGCACGATGGCGATATGGATCGCCCTGATGCTGAACTACGTGTTGGGAGACATGATTCGCAACTTTGCCGGCGATCTGCACCGAGATCGGTCTCTTCGCCCTTCGAACAAGGCGGAGCTTATCCTTCTATGACGTGCACGCTATGGCCCGCGCATATCCACGTCATAGGCAAAAACAGCCTCCAAGGGGACACCGAATACCTCGGCGATCTGAAAGGCCATTTCCAGGGATGGAGAATACCTCCCCTGTTCAATGGCAATCACGGTTTGTCGCGTCACCCCGATCCGTTCCGCCAGTTCAGCCTGCGTCATCTCATCATTCTCGAACCTCAGTCTCCGAATCCGGTTCGTCACGCGAGTTGACTTTACCACTTGGGAACTCCTTGCCGATAGGCGACGATTTTCGCGGTTGATCCAAGGAGGCTCGCTGCAAAGCAGCTCAAATAGAGCGCGTTCGCGATCCAGAAGTGGGCTACCTCGACCATACACAGAACCAATCCGCTCAGGATTCCAATACACATAAACGATTGCCCAATGTAATCGCCGAATCGTCCGATCTCGCGATCGCGAACGTCCTTCTTCTCGCACTCTCCCGGCGAAATCGCGGCAAGAAGGATGGAACCCAGAATCATCGCCGCGATAGTTCCGGCGATGGTCCAGATCAGGGGGCCGATATAGGCGACCTCTTGCAACGCGATGCCCCTCGCCCTGCGAAGGAGCACAATCAGATAGGTGATATAGGCGATGGAGGAAACGAAGCCGTACAACCAGGTTGTTTTTTCCTCAAACGTTGTGTCTGAAAACATGGTGCTTCACCTCGGGCGGTAATGTAAATCATTCTTGACAATATGTCAAGGATGATTTACTATCGCCCACAACACGCCACTCGAAACACGTGCTCAGAAGGAGAACCGCCTTGAATCAACCCAGGAATCAACTGCTTCCCACGCTGGATTCAACTCAACAGCGACTGCTGGATGAGTTATCAGCCATAGGCGTTCGAGCGAAGACCATTCTTGAGATCGGATGCGGCGCTGGAGGGTTACATCCTTATTTGCTCGATCGGGAAGCCTCCCATGTCGTTGGCATTGACTTGATCCCCGAGCAAATCAACAAGGCCCGATCGAGGGCAGCGGCATTGGGGATTGCCGATCGGACGACATACATCGAGGGCGATTATTTGACGCTGGCGTCCCAGATCACATCCGCAGATATCGTCATTCTTGACAAGGTCATTCACTGTACGCATGCCCCCGAATCCTTGATCCAGCAATCGACGGCCCATTCCGTTTCGATCTATGCAGTCACCTTCCCCGTCCAGCGTTTGCTTCTGAAACTATCGATCAAACTGCTCAGCCCCTTGCTCCGCTTCATGTTCCCCTTTCGGATTACATACACTCGCCCGGAGACGATTCGATCTTGGATCGTTCAGCGGGGGTTCGAGCCCATTCATCGCGAGGAGATGGGGATGTGGAACATCGAAATCTATCGAAACACGAGGTCACTATAGACGTGGAATCGTAGCCTGCGATTTCGGAATGCCCCACGCATTCTGCAGGATGATCGCGAGGCTAGAGAGAGATACTTCACCCAAGCTCAAGCCTTGGAGGCAGTCATGGCAAAACGAGAGATGGACTTTGAACGTGGAGGATTGATCATTGGCGGCGGAACGCTGATCGGACTGGGGGTGGGATTCACGCTACTCAGTCGATCTCCGTTGCTGTTTGTCGCTTCGATCTTGATCGGTGTGGGCGTGGGGCTCGTTGTCGCGGCCATCCTTGGCAATCGGTAGAGAAGGATGAGCACCATGAATCGACGGCATCATCGAATCGTCGCCACACGGATTGGCGGCCACGAGGTTCTGACGTGGCGCGAGGAGCCCCTTCCCGTACCCGAAGACCGTGAGGTCCGCCTCCACGTTCTGGCCGCTGGAGTTTCTGCCTATGACATCATGATTCGCAGTTCGAAGCTGCTACCGCCGAAACCTCCCTTCACTCCCGGCGTCGATGTCGTTGGCACGGTGGATGCACTTGGAGAGCATGTGAACGGCCTTGAGAGTGGTCAACCCGTCGCGGCACTCCTTGGCGGAGATGGAGGCTACGCTGAATATGTCTGCGTGCCCGCAAAGTCGGCCGTACCCGTTCCGCGGCAGTTGGATCCGGCAGAGGTCGTCTGCCTTGTTGCCAACTATTTGACGGCGCATCGCGTGCTTCACGCGGATGCAAAGATTCAACGCGGCGAGAAGATCCTAGTACAAGGGGCTGCCGGAGGTGTCGGAAGCGCCATTCTTCAGCTAGGCAAACTTGAAGAACTGGATATGTTCGGCACGGCATCCCCACATCATCATGAGCTCGTCCAATCGCTCGGTGCGACGCCGATCGATTACAAGACCGAGGACGTCCTCGCACGCGTTTGTGAGCTCTCAGGTGGAGGCGTCAACGCAGCCTTCGATCATATCGGAGGATTCCGTCAGCTTCGCCAATCCTATCGTGCGCTATGCAAGGGCGGGCGGCTCGTTTGGTATGGCGTTGCCGCATCCAAATACCACGGAACTCGGATCATCCCGCTGAGTATCATGACCATGCTGTTGCTAAAGATCCTTCCGGACAGAAAAAAAGCACGCGCACTGTTTTCGGCGGACTCGAAAGGCTATGCGCAGCAGGTGCTGCCTGAACTTCTCGGCCTTCTCGCCGCAGGGAAACTTGAGCCCATCATCGCGGAGCGAATTCCATTGAATGAGGCGCGTCGCGCACACGAGTGCATCGAACGTGGGGGCTATGCGGGCAAGTATGTCCTTGTTTCCGACGCCTATGGCGGCGAATGACCATGAGAGCGGTTGTGTACAGACGCTATGGAGACTTCGACGTCCTACACATCGAAGATGTACCTGTCCCCACACCAGCTGACAATGAGGTTCGCATCCGCATTCACACATCAACGGTGACAACGGCAAGTCTCGCGAGCATCTCAGGCAAGCCCTTCATCGCGAGGTTGGCCTCACCGAACCTGGGACTCGCTCGCCCAAAGGATCAGATTCTTGGCGTTGAGCTCGCCGGGGTTGTTCATGAGGTCGGGCATGGGGTCACTGCTTTCGAGGTCGGAGATCGCGTCTTTGCTGAACCGGAAACCGGAGCCTTCGCTGATTTCATCTGCATGCCGGAAGATGGACTGATCGCTCATATGCCGGATCTCGCCACGTTCGAGGAGGCCGCAGCCGCATGCGATGGCGTTCTTACCGCTCTCCCTTTCCTGCGCGATATCGGTCAGATCCAACCCGGCCAGCGCGTTTTGATCAACGGCGCCTCATCCAGTATCGGAACGTTTGCCATCCAACTGGCGAAGCACTTCGGCGCAAAGGTTACCGGCGTTTCCAGTACGGGGAATCTCGATCTGATCAGGTCTTTGGGGGCAGATCATGCGATCGACTACACCAAGGACGATTTCACTCGAGGCCGGCACGTGTACGACACCATCTTCGATGTGGTCGCGAAGAGCTCGTTCGCTCAATGCAAACGGGTCCTGACCGAATTCGGAATCTACATGACGACGTTTCCGACACTGGGCGCCTTGTTTCCACGTATGGGCAAGAAGCAAGCGAAATTCCTGGCAAGTGGATTGCGTCCCCTCGCCGATCGACGTCGCGATCTTCGTTTTCTCAAACTGCTCATGGAATCGGGGCAACTGAGGAGCATCATCGACAGGGAATACCCGCTTGAGCAGATCGTGGAGGCCCATCGGTACGTGGCCAGAGGCCACAAGGTAGGCAATGTCGTCATTCGGATCGCTCAAGAGGATGTTCCGAGTGGGTAACCTCAAACGGAACCAAGGCGCACAATCGGGAGGTCTCCTAAGGGGTGCTCAACGATCCGAAGGACTTCGACTCCGTTCCAGATAACACAAGAAAGCCGATGTCCACGATCGGACAAGGCCGAAGAAAGAGGAACGATGAAAGCAATCATCCAAACCGCATACGGTTCTCCAGGAACGTTCGAGCTTCGAGAAATCCCCGCTCCATCTCTGAAGAGGCCGGATGATGTATTGATCAACGTACATGCAGCCGCAATTCACGCTGGGGACGTGTTCATGATGCGTGGCGTCCCGGTGTTTACACGCTTCGTCGTTGGGTTTCCAACGCCGAGAAACTATATCCCCGGCTTCGATGTCGCCGGCGTCGTCACGGCTGTCGGAGACCGTGTCACGCAACTCAAGCCAGGCGATCGCGTCTACGGCACATTCCCGCATACCTGCGCGGAGGTGGTCGTTACACGCGCAACGAAGCTGGCTCACGTACCCTCGAATCTCTCACTTTCCGAAGCCGCCGCGGTTCCCGTATCTGCCTCAGCGGCACTCATTGGCATTCGCGATGTTGGGAAGGTCAGGTCCGGAATGAAGGTATTGATCAATGGTGCGTCCGGCGGCGTGGGAACCTACGCCGTACAGATCGCCAAGGTCTACGGCGCAGAAGTCACGGGGGTATGCAGCGGGAAGAACGAGGTGCTGGTACGGTCGATCGGCGCCGATCATGTCATTGACTATACGCGGCAGGATTTCACAGATGGCGAAGCTCGATACGATGTGATTCTCGACCAAGTGGCCAACCACCCACTTGCGGCGTACAGGCGCGTGTTGACGCCATCCGGCCGCTACATCCCAAACAGCGGACATAGTGGGATGCCTTTCATCCTCAAGTCCATGCTGGCTTCGATCTTCATTCGCCAACAGGCATCAACGTACTTCGCGGAGCCGAAGCCGAGAGACCTCGCCGCACTCACCCAACTCATCGAAGCCGGGAAGCTCAAACCCATCATCGACCGCACGTACGCCCTCGCCGAGGCCAGTGACGCGTTCGCCTACCTCAACGAAGGCCATGCACGAGGCAAGGTCGTGCTGATCATGCCCGATGCGTCATAGCACACACTTCACGGATTGCGGAGCCCCTAGCCGATCGGAAGGTATCCGATGCCGTCAGGGTGAATGCCGGCCTCAAATCGATCGATCTCTCTGAGCGATGCAACATCGATAATCGAAACATCGTTGGTCTTGTTATTGGCGATGTAGGCGCGAGTTCCGTCAGGGTTGAACACAATACCTCCAGGCCAGCGCCCCACGGGTATTCGTTTGATCTCCCAGTGTCGAGACGTATCGATCACGGACACATCGTGGGACAGCCGGTTGGCCGTAAAGGCGTAGCGGCCATCCGGAGAGAAGACCAGCCGTACCGGAAGATCTCCAATTGGATGCTTGGCCAGAATGCCGTGGTGCTCCGTGCTGAGCACGTAGATGTTGTTCTCCTCCTGGTTGGCAACATAGAGGAACTCGCCGGATGGATGAACGGCTACGCCTTCCGGCTTCTTCCCAACCCCGATGTGTTTCTCAATTTCGTCCGATTGAGTGTCGAGCAACGAGATCGTGTCCGAGCCCAGATTGGGAACGTAGAGATAGCGCCAGTCCGGCGTGGGTGAAAGCATGTGAGAAAGCCGCTGGCCGGTGGGAATGATCTTCAGCAATTCGTGATCGGGCCGACGATAAATGAAGACCTTGTTTGCATAGGTCACCGCGATATACAGCTTCGAGCCATCCGGCGAAATTTTTAGATCATGAGGAAATTGGAACTCAGAGTGCTCGAACCGGTCCGTCTCCTCCATGCCAACGGTATCCAAAACCGAAATGCTGTTACCCATCGCATTGGACACATAAGCCATCGCGCCATCTGCAGTCATCGCGATCTCATGAGGGTGACTGCCTACCTGAACCTTGGACAAACATTGCCCATCGTCTGCATTCAGAAACCATACGCTGTTTTCGTCCTTGTTCAAAACGATCAGAATTCCATTCATCGACATCATCGCCTCCATCTACCACCGTGACTTGCCCAACGTATTGATCATACCGCGATTCGAAGCGGGGTCTCCAATTGACCCAGCTTCGCGCTGCCTCTACCATCGGATGGAGAAGGGAGAGAGAATGTCTACGCGACTCCATCGCTACAGGTTCGGGAAGAAGCCACCGCATATCGATGCGTGCATTCGCGCGCTCGTCAACCATGCCTTTGACAAGGTACCTTACATCCGTGAACAGTATCAAAATGCGGGCGTCTCTCCTCAGTCGATCGCGGGTCTGGAGGACCTCCCGCGCCTTCCCCGAATTCATCGCAATGCGTATGACATGCGGTTCATTGAGCGACACCTGCGATCAGATGCGAAACCAAGCCGCCTGCATAGCTCGCCGACGAGCGGCACCACCGGCCTTCACCTGGACGTCTATGCGTCGACTTCAGAAACAGCCTATCGACGCATGCTTCTCTATCGCAGCATGAGGAAGATCGTTCGGATTCCGCTAGGCTTTCGCATCGTTCATATCTGGCCCGGTGTATTCGGAGCCAAGGAGGTCCGTCATTACGGATTGGGAAGGGTGTTCCCCGTATCCCGCAAGCTTCCTCTCGCCACGCAAGCCGCCCTGGTTCGGAAAGCGAGCCCTCACATTATCACGGGTCCCACCACCTGCATCGAGCTGATCGCCGAGCAAATACTTTCCGACGGAGCGCCCTTTCCCAAATGCAACGTACTTTGCCGTGGTGAAACAGTCTTCCCAGAGGCTAGAGACACAATGCGCCGAGCCTTTCGCGGCCACATCGGCGATCTCTACAGCGTTGAGGAGATCGGGAATGTCGCTTGGGAGTGCCGCGAGAACCCCGGCGTCTTCCATATCCAGACAGACGGATGCCACGTAGAAATCGTCGACTCCGAGGGTCAGTTCGTTCCCGCAGGAACGCCCGGCTCCGTTTTACTCACGAATCTGTTCAACTGGACGATGCCCTTTATCCGTTATGAGGTCGGCGATATCGCCGCTCTTGCACGACCGGAGGATGATGTCTGTCGCTGTGGTCATTCCGGCCCGACGTTGGTGCAATTCGATGGACGCGCCGACGATTACATCGTGCGCGAAGATGGCTCAAGGCTCTCTCCTCGCGTCGTGATCTCGGCCATGCGTAGAGCATTTCGCAATTTCGAGGCCGAAAACAACATCCTAATTCCTCGTTACAAGGTTGAGCAACAATCCGAAAGAAAGATGCACATCCAAGTCCTATCTCCTGTACCGCTGACCGAGCAGCTCCGCGATGCCCTCCGAGAAGGCCTCATGAAGTATCGCCTCGGCCCCATCATTACCATAGAGCGAATGTCTGAGCTTCCGCTCGAACCATCCGGAAAGTTTCGCCGCATCATCTCACAGGTGTCTCCTTCCGAGAACGCAGGCAAGCCGATCCACAACTTCAATGACGACGAAATCCAGGCAACGGATGGGGCAGTTGACCTCCCATGACAAAGCTTCTGGACACCGGCTATCTTGCGCTACGCGGGCGCCACGTTGCGAAATTGCCTTTCCGGTCGCACGATACGCTCATTCGATATCAGACGAGAAACATGAAGCGAATCATCAATCATGCGTTCAACCACGTGCCCTATTATCGTGAGTTATCTCACCGAACCGGGGTGTGTCCTGAATCGCTTCGGACGGCCGCCGACCTCGCCCAGCTTCCGCTTCTTGATGGCCGAGTCCTCCAAGAAAACCCAACACACTTCGTGTCGACAACGCACCCGCTGGCCGCCCTCCACAAGATCTATTCAACCGGCACATCTGCCTATGGCAGCAAAACGGTCTACTGGCCCACCCACGACCTCATGGTCAAAGCCGCCTACCGAGAACGCGATCGCCAGGTCCTGCGCCATCTGATCGGGAAGGCCATTGGCCTCAGGCGGCTTACCTTTTTCCATCCGGATTCTTCAACCGCGCAATCGAGCCGCTTCTACCATTCGCGCCTTTGGATTCCAAGTTGGATCATGCAGACCCATTGGGCATCAACAGCGCTTTCTGTTCCCGAGATCGTTCGTCGGCTCAATGAACTTCGCCCCGATGTCGTTCATTCGTATGGCTCTTTCGCGGAATCGTTCTTGCTCGCCATTCTTGAGAGGAATCTGGACGTTCACCTTCCCAAGGTATGGTCCTTTGGCGGGGATGGGGTGACGTCGCACGGACGGACGCGAATCGAGCGAGATCTCCCCATTCGGCTCCATTCTTCCTATAGCGCCGTGGAAAGCGGGCGGATCGGATTCGAGTGTGAGGACAACAAGGGCTATCACATCAATATCGATGTCTGTTCCATTCGGCTCGTTGATGAAAAAGGAAGCGATGTTTCAGGCTCAACGGCCGGAGAGGTCGTGTTGTCGAACCTCATCAATACCGGAACCATCCTACTGAACTATCGTTTGGGCGATTATGCCATGTGGGGAAGAGAATCGTGCTCCTGCGGAAGAAACCTTCCACTGCTTCAGTTAACCGGCTCTCGGACAAGTAGCTGGCTTCAGCTGCGAAATGGACATCGTCTTCAGGAACATGCCCTCCTGCACGCCTGCAAGGAGCGCATGCATGATGTGCTCAATGTGCGAATCGTGGAACATGAACCCGAAACGATTACGTGGAAAGTTGTTCTTCGCAAAGGAGCTGATCCGCTCCTCACGGCTGAAGATCTGGAACGCTGCTCGCGCTCTGTCATGAGCCCCGGGGCTACGATTAGCATAGAGTTTGTGGACACCATCCCGTTGGCTCATGGAGAGAAACTCACGCGGATTTTCAAACCACGGGCTGATGGTCATCAGAGCTGATCCCGATGTGTTTCTCCCAGACCAAGCTCCTCGCATGGAACGGGGACATGGGCTGTCTCCTCCCACAGGACGTGAGGGGATTCGCCCATCGCCCCCTGGATGGCACATGTTAGATTCTTCAGTTCGTTGGATGAAACCTCAGTCTTAGGAACACGCTGGAAGAAAACTCGAATGGCCAACGGAGATTCTTGGAGCACATGAAAGCGAAGCATCCATGCGCACTTGTAGAAGGCGACACACGCAGCTCGCCACATACTGATTTTGCGCGTGACAGGCCCTCCTTCTCCGTGTACGATCCTCAAAAGGATGATCTACCTATGCGTCGATTCAGTCACCTCTACCAACTGCTCAAAATCCGTCAAATGTGGAGCCAGCTAGGAATTTCATTCCTATCTCGGATCTATCGAGCGCGGCGGCTCTGTAGATACATCCTCGTTTCACTAAGAACTCCCATACAGCGAGCACGGCTCCGCATCAGTGTCCTGGCACGCTTAGGGCGCCTCCCATGGTGGCTCGCCACGTTGTATCGAAGGGTTCTTATCCCTCACGTAAAGATCGTCGCCGTCGTTGGATCATTCGGAAAGACAACGACTCGCCGAACCATAGCCGCCGCACTAGGCGACCAGAGTCCCGACCAGGATGATTGGAACGCGCGGGCTGCCATCGCCTACTCGGTCCTCCGCATCCGCCCATGGAAGCGGCTCGCCGTACTAGAGGTGGGCATTGGCCGCAAGGGAGTCATGGGACCCTATGCTCGCACCGTCCGCCCGAATGTTGCGGTTGTCACCAGCATCGGATCCGAACATCTCTCTCAGCTAGGCTCTCTCATGGTCACGCGATCCGAGAAGGCAAAGATGGTCGAGGCCGTTCCCCCGACCGGCCGAGTATTCTTGAATGGGGACGACGAAAACGTTCTTTGGATGCAAACTCGTTCCTCAGCCCCGATCGAGACCTTCGGTTTCTCGGAACGAAACGATTATCAGGCCTCCAAGTTGCAGCGCGATCAGCTGAATGGCATTCGTTTTGACCTTCAACATCGGGGAGAGAGTGTCAGGGTCAGTTCACGCTTCCTCGGAGAGCACATGGCGTATCCCCTGATGGCGGCCTATGCCGTAGGGCGTTATTTCGGAGTCTCCTCCCAGTCGATCTTGCAGAACCTCGCCACCTTGGAATCAACGCGCAATCGGCTTCAGTTGATTGAGGTCAAAGAGGGCGTGCATGTGGTGTTGGATGCCTGCAAGGCAACATTGGAGACCATTGAAACCGCGATCGAAACGGTCCGTCATCTTCCCGCGAAGCGAAAGGTTATGATCATGGGCGATGTTGAGGAACCGCCTGGAAGCCAAGGACCGATCTACCGAGCATTGGGGATTCAACTGGGCGAGGTATTCGATCGCGCGATTCTCGTTGGTGGAAAGACGAACCTGTCCAGGCTCCGCGTTGGAACAACAGCGGCCGGCCTGTCGAAAGACGCCGTTACCAACCTTCGCAATGATCCCCAGTTACTGGCTTCAGCCATTCGAGAGGAATTGAAACCGGGATCACTCATCTTGGTCAAGGGACGCTCAACTCAGCATCTTGAGCGTGCGGTTCTCAGTCTCATTGGTTGGCACGTCACGTGTTCGATCCGGTTTTGCGCTTGGCATCGCCACTGCACAACGTGCCCATACCTCACGATGGGTTCTTAGCCCTCCAAAATGACACCGCAAACGACTATGCTTTAAGCCATGACAAACGAGTTACCCGCCTTAGAAAATGCATGCGCTCGTAGGCTCACAACGATCCTTCGGATCGGACTGATACTCACTCTTTTTCTCGCGCCACTCTGGATCTTCCCTCGAGGGTTCTCGCCGACTGCCGCCAAATTATCGCTGGCGCTTCTCGGCATGGGGGGGGTGTTTTGTCTGACCTTGGTACGGCTATGGGTTTCTCGATCTCGCGACATCCAGCTACCTTGGATTCTTCTGGGGACACTTCCATTCATTGTGGCCGCCGGGCTTTCTGTGCTCGGAGCGAAGAACCTCTACTTTGCCATAGGAAGCACGCTGCTCATTGCAGTCTTCATTCTATTTGGATGGAGCCTTTCCACCTCGATCATGACAGCCGAATGGCGGCAACGCATCCTCGCCGCGCTCCTTGCCTCGGCTACCCTATCAGCCCTGCTTGCATTCGCTCAATTCGTTGGTCTCCTTGGAGATCCAACGCTCGAACCGATCGAACGTGCAGCTTCCACATTCGTCAACCGGAATTTCCTCGGCGCCTTTCTCGGGGTCACTGCATTGCCATCGCTTTCGCTCCTATTCCGCCGGAAATATAGGCTCGCTCAATGGCTGGCCATCCCCTCCATTCTGCTGTGCCTGCTGGTGATGACGATCAATGAGCAGACGGGCATCCTATTGGCCTTTCTCGCGGGACTCCTGTTCTTGGCCGTCGGAATTGTGGTCTTTCGAGCCGGCTCTGCACTTGTCCAATACCGCCGGGGCCTTCTTGTGGCAGTTCTTGTTGTCATTATCGGCGTAGGAGGCGGACTCGCGCTTTGGATGTCGAATCCGTCAAAACCCATCGAATCTACTTCAAACAGCATCGTCACAAACCTTTGGCGCTCCAACTCGGGAGGAACGCGTTTTGTCCTGTGGGGGACAGCCCTTGAAATGTTACAAGATCAACCTCTCACTGGAGTTGGATTGGGAAACTACAAGAATCGGTACCTGGAATTTCGCACCGTCTATCACAGGCAGCCTGATGCACTCGTCCAGGGCCTTCGAACAGGAACAGCGGCACAAGCGCACAACGACTTCCTTCAGCTCATCGCCGAGCTGGGCATGCCAGGAATCATCGCCTTGTTGACTCTGGCAACGGCACTCGTCACGTTCTTCTGGAAGCGGCTTCAACGGCTTGACCGCGCGGAAGACAAACTGCAGCTTTTGTTCCTCCTGTCCGGCGCTGTGGTTGCAAGTGCTCATGCCGTCGTTAGCTTTCCCTTTCACATGCCCATCTCCGCGCTCGTCGTCGTTAGCTTGCTGGGACTCGCGGCCTCCCGGTCCTTGGGCACACGAGATTGGCTTCACTTCCAGTTGCCTGTGGGAGGCATGCGGGGACTTCTTATCGCCACAGGCGTTTTAGCCATCAGCACGAGCCTTGTGCTTGGGCGGGAGTACTTCGCGCACGCGGCCTATGTCAGAGGGCGTATCGATGCAGAAGCAGGCCATCATGAGGAGGCCGTCGAGGGTTTTGAGCGCAGCATCAGCTGGGCCCTGAATCACGTCAACGCACACTACTATCTGGCTGCATCCGCCCTGAACCTATCATCGGATGCGGCGCGCTCCGGGGATACGTCCCTCGCGCAATCGTACGATCGCATGGCCTATGGACATGCCAAACAAGCCCAAGCCGGCTATCCGACTGAGAAAAACCTTCTGCTACTTTCAGGCGTCGCCTCCAACCTCGGCCATTCAGAAGAAGCGAGAAGCCATATCAAGGGGCTGATCGACAGCGTTCCGTTCCATGCTGTGGAGAAGGATGCGCTCTATATCCTGGCATCAGACCATGTCCGGCAAGGAGAACTCAGTCAAGCAAAGACTATTCTTGACGCACTTCTGGAAACCTACCCGGATCACGGGCAAGCCTACGTTCTAAGAGCCACACTCATGTCACGTGCCGGTCAACCCGAGGAAGCACGCCAATTGCTATTGCACGCACAGAGCGTTCTGTCAACCAAAATCGAGGAGCTTTCGCGGCAAACGGGAGCTCATGCCCAAATGTCTCGGGAGATGCGCCTCCTGGAGATGAATCGAGCCCTTCAAGAGCTTGACGCCGTACGCGGTGCCTTGGATCGGCTGTAGACAACGAGATAATCCCGAATCTCGCCTATTAACCCTTTGTTGACGAGCCCCTAGACATCCCGCGCTTGGTATAGAGCAAAGCTGGCCGTTGAGACACACATCCACCGCCCTCATTCGATCTCAGCGGCACGACTCGGAAGTTCTTCTGGATTCAATTCCCGGATAACGCGTGCCGGAACTCCGGCGACGAACGTGCGCGGCGGCACGTCCTCCAGAACGACGGCGCCTGCACCAACGACCGACCACTCTTTGACTGTAATCAACGGGACGACCTTCGCGCCAATTCCCAGGAACGCGCCAGTTTCGATCGTGCAGCTTCCTCCGAGATTGACTCCCGGCGCAAGCTGCGCGTAATCGCCAACCGAACAGCCATGCCCCACCGAGCACAACGTATTCAGGATAACGCCGTCTCCCACACAGGCCTCAGGGTTGACAACCGATCCTGCGATGGCAACGGACCCCAAACCCAGAGTCGACCGTGGCGAGTGAATCGATTGAGGATGCTTGAGGGTATGGATCGAGTGTCCGCGCTCTATCAGCGTCCGCTGAATTCGTCGACGGGAGCAGTTCTCTCCGATAGCGACCATCACGCCGTCAAAGGACGTATCGCGAATGAGGTCCGCAATCGAGCCGCCCATGGGGAAACCTTCGATCCTGCTACCGTGTGGATGATCATCGAAAAAGACAACGTCCAGACCTTTCGGAACGTTCAGCCGTAAGATATCGAGAAGGACTCGACCATGCCCTCCCGCTCCCGCTATCGCTATTCTCATCTCGAGCGCTCACCTACCAACTCGACCAAGCCGCCTTTCTCTCAGATACGTACCGCTTGAAATGTGAACGGTTCCCATCATTCAACAACGAACCCAAGCGGCCAAATCGAACTCTGAGCTGGGCAAATGGCGCCTCTCACATTCCCGTTCGCTTTTCCCTCGCTTGAGATCTGGTTGCCTGTGCCCTCGATCCGGCCAGAGAAGTATCGCTTGGGATCAAATCCACCGATGCACTCGCCCGCCGACAGGCTAAGCCCGAATTCTCGGTTGGATAAAAACGCAGAGTGATAAATCTGAAGGACGGATTCTTCCTCCGCAAAGAGCCCGGAACCTCCATTGTTATCAACCAAGCATCGGTTCAGTATGCCACGAGTAGAGGCTTCGAATACGAGTCCATGGAATCCGTTGTCAGAGATAACCGTATCGTTCAAGATAAGCAAGGCCGCGTTTGAGAGGATCGCGCCGTAGCTGTGATTCAATCGCACATGCGCCCCCTGGACATCAATGCGCGATGCATCCCACGCCCAGATCCCTGTCCAGTTCTCTTTAATTTCGCAGTCCGCTATGATCCATTCTGCATAATGCAACGAGAACACGCCATGCGAACCGTTCCCACTCAATTCACAATCTCGAAGTTCAAGGCGAGCGAAATCCTGAGCATAGGCGCCCGATGTTCCATTATCACTCAAGATGCACTCATCCAGAGAAACGGAGGACCGATCGCTCACCCACACGCCACTCCAGGCATTCGACGAAAGCTGAACATCGAAGAGCGTCACCTCGGCCGCACCCTCAATCGTCAGGCCATGACCATTGAACCCATTCCCACCGGACACGGTCAGGTGATCCAATCGCACATTCAGGCCCTCACCTCGGATAAGAACCGCCGGTCCATAAACGTTTCCAAGAATTCGCGTCTCATCGTCGGGACACCCCAGGATCTGCAAGGTTTGCTCGATTACCAGACTGCCGCTGTACGTACCGGCTTCAAGAATGAGGGTTGCTCCTGTTGGTGCACGATCAATCGCATCCTGAAGCGATGCTCCCGGCAATACGTGGAGCACAAGCGGATTGTCGACCGCATCATCCTGGGGGCTCCCCACGCCGCCTCCAAAGAGAAGCAAAACGAGCAAAAGAAAGACGGTACTGCGTTGGCGCTGGCTGTGCATCACCCCTCCTCCTCTACGTTGGGACCTTGCGAATCGGCCTTCTTTCCAATCTCTTATTCTGCCGCGAGGCTTCTGCCAGAACAACCCATGAGCTCGCTGGACCGCTCGTCAGTCGGCCAGCTGAAGGCTGATACGCGCGAATTCCCGCTCACACGCTTCGAAGGCCCGAACCACCTGAGGATCGAAATGCGACCCTGCTCCATCTCGAATCCGCTGAACGGCTTCCGGATGCGAACGGGCGCGTTTGTAGGGACGCTTTGAACGAATGGCATCGTAGGCATCCGCGACCGCGAAGATCCTCGCCTCCAACGGAATCTCATCCCCCCCGAGACCGTCCGGATACCCGGTCCCGTCCATTCGCTCATGATGATACGCACAGATGTTTCTGGCGATGGTTAGGAATCGATCATCAAGATGGTGGCGCTCGATATCCGCTTGGAGAATCCTCGCTCCGATCATCGAGTGCTGCTTCATCGTTTCCCACTCTTGGTCGTTCAAAGGACCTTCCTTGAGCAACACGGAATCGGGGATGGCAACCTTCCCAATATCATGCAGCGCCCCTGCCAACGTCAAATCCTCGATAAAGCTACGTGTCAGCACCGCACGAAATTCGGGGTATTTGGCCAACTCAAATCCCAAGCATGCGGAAAATTGCTTTACCCGCTCAAGATGCAGCCCGCTTTCATGATCGCGCTCGGTGGCCAGGATGGTCAGCGAATCGACCATGGCCGACTGGACACTCGTAATCTTTCGTGCTCGACGATAGTGGATAGCCGTGGTGAGAAAGACCAAGAACGCGCTAGCCAGATAGGTTGCAACCATGATCGCTGCCCGCATCACAAACGCCTTCTCCATGGAGCGGATATCAATTTCTTTCACAACACCAAGCCAGCACCCGCAAATGGGTTCGACGCTTTCATAGAGCATCATCACATTGGCATCTCCGCCAATCTGGAGCGATCCGGCTGAATCCGGGAAGGTCATTTCCGTCTGCTCGACGTAAAGCTCTCCATCATCGGTCAGTCTGAATCGGTTACCTTCCAAGGTTTGAAGGAACATGTTCGATCCCAGCAGGCGAAGGAGCTCCTGGGCATACACATTGAGAATGACCATGCCCGATTTCTCGCCATGGCTTCCCGCCACCGGCGAGGCCACCCTGAAGACGGGCACATACGGCACCTCAATAACCCCTCCTTCTTGATTCAGATCCAGTGGAGAACTGTAGATTTCGCCGGGTTCCTTCTTCATGGCATCGACAAAGTAATAGCGTCCGCTTTTGTCCTGAAGATCCTGCACTGAAACGACGGTAATACTTCGGTCCTCTTCCTGCTCGACCCGAACGACCTCCCACCCCCGAGAGTTGAGGATGCGAATCTGATAGTACTCAGGACGACTACCCAGGATATTGGCATAATGCGCTTCGACGCTTCGTGCGAGCGACGTAGAATCAAACTCGGACTCAATGAACTCGGAGACCTCGGGCAAGGCAATCAACAACCTCAGATCCTTTACGTAGTGCTGGAAGTACGTGGTAATCGAGGCTGTTGTTCGACGAACGTCCTCGACTTCCAGCTGAATGCTGTGATTCCGGTTGGCGACATAAGCTTGGCTGGAAAAGAAGGCGAGCAACGTTCCGAGCAACAACAACAAGGCCACCAGGATTAACGTCAGTCCCAGGACCATGCGCAACTCGCGCCTGGATGATGCCATGCACAGACCTCCGAGACCCCGCGCACGTCACGCGCAGTCTGCTTGAATCTACCTCTTTTTACCAGAGTCTTTTGGGAAACATGGCCTATTCGCCACCGAAGCTTGTCCACGACGGGCGCCCATCGAGCATGGCCGCAGATGGGGCTCGCTCCAGCCTTATCGCCTAGGGACTCCTCCTCTGTCATCGCGACAGAGCGGCACATCGCTTGCGTATCGTGTCAACGAAAAGGGGTCCACGCACCCCCATTTCACAAGCAATGAATCCAGAGCGTCCCACGTTCTCAGGACAATGATTCTTGGCGATACTGCCTTCTTTTGGCATACTTCGGCCAAACCTAGTGGGAAGGGCATCATGGGGGAACGTCACGCGAAACGGAGAGTGGATCCTAACTTGTTTAGAGAGCTATTTGATCGAGTTCCTATCGGACTGTATCGGACAACGCCAGACGGTGAGATCGTTGAAGTCAATCCAGCATTCCTTCGAATGCTGGGCTATAGCAGCAAAGATGAACTCATCAACGACCATGCCGCGTCCGTGTATGTCGATCCTACGGCACGCCAGCGGTGGCTTGACGAGATGGACGCCAAAGGAACGGTCTCGGGATTTATCGCCGAGTGGACGACGCGTGACGGCGCTCAAATCTGGATCGAGGAGAACGCCCATGCCGTTCGAACGCCGGATGGTGCCATCCGGCACTATGAGGGCAGCGCCGAAGATATCACGGAGCGGCGGGCAACTGCCCGTAACCTCGCGGAACAGAAGGCTCGCTTTGAGCAACTGTTTTCCGCATCCCCGGAAGCAATCGTCCTGTGCAACAACGAAGCCATCGTAAAACGTCTCAACAGCGAATTTGAGACGCTGTTTGGCTATTCGGAAGCCGAAGCGTGCGGGCGCTCAATCGACGAACTCCTCGCCCAAGGAATCGACGATGTGGCTTCGTGCGCCCAGCAAGTGACCGATGCAATCGCAGCCGGGCAAACCACGTTCATCGAAGCCCAGCGCCACCGTAAGGACGGTTCGCTGGTCGATGTGTCCATTCTAGGCAAGCCAGTCTTTGTCGATGGGCGGCAAATCGGTTTGTACGCCATTTATCGCGATATCAGCGAACGCGTCTCCATGGAGCGCGAGATCGCAGAAGAGAAGGCGCGGTTTGAGCAGCTCTTCGCCGCATCACCGGAAGCCATTGTGCTGTGCAATAACGATGGAATGGTTCTGCGCGCCAATGACGAGTTCTTCAGTTTATTCGGATTCTCAGCCAACGAGGTCCTCGGACACGACATCGATCAGCTGATCGTATCCGATCATGCCGATATGAAGGACGAAGCCAAGGGGATTACGCAATACATTGCCGCTGGCCAGCAATCGTTCATTGAGACCCAGCGAAGGCACAAGGATGGACATCTCATTCACGTCTCGATTCTTGGGAAACCCATCTCGATTGATGGCAATCAAATCGCCGTCTATGGCATCTATCGAGACATCACGGCTCGCAAAGCGGCCGAGGCCGCGCTCGCCGCCTCACAAAAGAAGGTCGAGCAGTTGCACAGCGCGGCCGATGCGTTGGGCGCCGCCGACAAGGAAGAGGACGTCTATCAAATCACCTGCGATGCCGCCGAGCAGGTTCTTGGGTTCGATCTTGGCATCCTGTGCATCAAGGAAGGTGATGAATTCATCTGCCAAGCCGTCTCGTCAACCGTCGTCCTCGAGAAATTGGGAAAGACGCGCGTCGATCCTCGAGGCGTCGCGATTCAAGCACTCAAGACCGGCCGGCCCGTTATCGTCAACGGTCCCATGCCGGAGACATTGCCGCATGGAATTCCACGTGATTCGAAATCGTTGATCTGTGCCCCTATTGCCGACATTGGCGTTTTCCAGGCCGCCTCGCCTCACCCCAATGTCTTCAGTGAGGAAGACGGCCGGCTTCTCGCCATTCTTCTCGGACATACAGCCGTCGCCGTTTCCCGGCTTCGTCTGCAAGCCGAATTGATCAAACAAGCACGCCACGATGCCTTAACCGGCGTCTTTAATCGCCACTACTTCAACGAATTGATCGCACAGGAAGTCATCCGCGCATCCCGCTATGATCACCCTATCGGCTTGCTGATGATAGACGTCGATCGTTTCAAGGAGATCAACGACAACTACGGTCACCAAACCGGCGATATGGTCTTGAAGGAAATTGCGGATGTTCTCCGAGCCACCGTTCGCAAGAGCGATATGATTGTTCGCTATGGTGGTGACGAGTTCCTGGTTGTCCTCACGGAAACCGGAGAAGACGCCGAAGACGCCGCTGCACGTGTCCGCGACGCCGTGATCAGCAGCGATAAGCTGCGTGAGATCAGCGGCTTCAACGTCACCGTCTCCGTTGGTCATATCTTTTGGCATCCCAGCCACGGCACTCCGATCGAAGAAGCGCTTGCCACAGCGGACTCCCGCATGTACGACGACAAACGAAGCAGCCGCTAGTCAACGTCGCACGCAGGACCGCCGTCATCATGCCCGCTGTCTTCGCTTCTGTGATAGACTTCGAGGGGAGTTCGGGTTCCGAATCGATGTGAACGGCAATCGCCCGAGCTGAAGGAGTCTCATGATTTCAACTCGCCCTCGACAATGTTCCATCCTGCGGTTGTTACGACAGTTCGTTTATCTGGCCATTCTCTGCCTATCGCTGCCCGTGTTCGCAAGCGGAACCCTTGTCAGCCAAGGCGTCTCGTCCATCGGAGCGGATGCGTGGCACACGGCTGGCTATGACGGACGTGGTGTAACCATCGCGGTCATCGATATCGGCTTCTATGGCTATCGAGACTTGCTCGGCACCGAGCTTCCTCCCACGAGCCGGCTCATGACCCGGGGATTTGGAACATCAGTCGCTCAGGACGCTGCCGAGAACACAGAGGACGCAGCGCACGGAACAGCGGTCGCTGAGATCGTGTACGACATTGCGCCCGGCGCCGACTACATCTTTATCGCCATCGACGGAGACGATGCAGAGGCCGAGGCACTGACGTGGCTCCTCACCCAGAACGTCGACATCATCGTCGCCTCTCTCGGTGGGCCGCCATTCTGCCTTCCGGGAGAGACCGACCGGCTTGAGTCAGTCTACCGCGAGGTTCGCAACGCGGGCATTCTCTACGTCGCCGCAGCCGGAAACGAAGGGGCATCCAACTGGACGGGGCGCTTCACCGACCAAGATGGAGACGGAGTTCATGAGTTTTCGAGCGGCAATGAGTGGTTGGAAGTCTACCTATCGGAGGGAGAGCCCATCGATCTCTATCTTCAGTGGGACGATGATCTGTGCTCAGCTTCTGCCAACGACTACATCCTCAAGGTAACCGATTACAAGGATACGGTCCTGTTCGAGAACGACTACGACAACGCGCTCGATGGACCGACGGAGGAGATCGTTGAGGCCGCGCCTTATGAAGGCTACTACTACCTGGTCATCGAGAAATACGCCGCGGATCGAGATGCCTGGCTTACGCTGACGTGGACGAATGGGCCCGAATTCGATACCTACAAGCGGGATCGCAGCATCCTCGTGAATCAGCCCGCCCTATCCACGCACGTCATGGCCGTAGGCGCCATCGATTGGAACCAGTTTCAGATTGCATCCTACAGCGCGGGCGGCCCGACGCGGGAGGGTCTCATCAAGCCGGATATCGTCGCTCCAACGTGCGTCGTCACTGCCTCATACGGTGGGGATGCGCGAGATTACCGCGAGGACGCTGACTGCGGCTTTCCGGGCACATCGGCCGCCGCCCCACACGCAGCCGGAGCCGCCGTCCTGGTCAAGCAAGCCTTTCCCGAGTTCACCGCCGACGAGCTTCAAGCCTATCTGGAAGCTCATGCCATCGACATGGGGAAACCCGGGAAGGATAACGTCTACGGCGCCGGACGGCTGCTCCTTCCGCCGCCGCCAGAATAAAGACGTCGGGCAGGTGCGGAAATCTCCGCTCCTGCCCGCACACGTATCACATCGTTTCCAAACTCAAGGACGATCAAACTCCACAGCATCGAGGATAACGATCATCGAGTCAACGGTCGATCCGCTAAGATTGCTGGTGATCGTAAACATCCAGTGATCGCCAGGCCAAATGTTTTCCTCCCGGTGCATCCCCCGATCGACCTCTTTGCCGGCCGCATCCAGGAAGATGACGATAATTTCTGCAAAGGCAAGCTTCTCGTGCGTCGCATTGCGTGCCGTGACGTTCATCATCGTGCTGAACCAACCGTACAGCGGCCACTGCGATACAATCTCAACAGGAGGATCATCCACAACGAGCGTTGCCGTCTTGGTCGAAAAGTCCCCATCCTCATCGATGGCATGGAATCGCACGGTGTACGTCCCCGGCTGGTGATAGATGTGCGAGACCTGAGCACCACTGTCTGTCGCGCCGTCGCCGAACTCCCAATCGTAGGCCGTGATATGTCCGTCGGGGTCGAACGAGGCCGAGGCATCGAACAACACCTCCAACGGTGCCCATCCTCCGGGTGGATCAAAGTCGAACTCCGCGACAGGGGGTGAATTAAAGACCATGCAACTTGTCAGCACGATGGCCAGCCCTAATCCCATCCCAATACCAACTGCTTTTACACATCGCTTCATCTGCGCAACCTCCGTTTCCCCTCATCCCCACCTACACGAACGTGCAGGTTCTGTTTCATTCCGAGATGAACCCAGGATAGCAAAGACGTTCTCTGAAAAGGAAGCAGCACACGTCAGCGGCGCGGAGGACGCGGCACGAGGATAGGCGTCGCTTGCTTGTAGGCATAGTACGCAGCATCATTCCCCCACGTCTCATCCGCGCGTTTTTCCAACATCGGAATGCCGCTCACACGTGTAAGAAGCAGGACCACAAAGAGCGGAGAGATCAACGTAACGAATTGCCATCCCCTTAAAACAGGAAGGGCAATCAACGCAATGCCGATCCACAAGACGATCTCTCCAAAGTAATTGGGGTGACGGGACCACGCCCACAGCCCGGATTGGATGAAGCGCCCCGCATTCTCCGGGCAAGCTCGGAACCTGTTCTTCTGGAGGTCGGCCATGGCTTCAATGCCAAATCCGATCAACCAGACAGCAAGCCCCCCCCAAGCCACAGGGCCAAGCGGCTTCCTAACCGTCGTCGTGATCGCTGTTAACGCAGCCGCCAAGGTCAGAGACACCCAGAGTCCCTGCAATGTCCATGTGCTTAAGAAGCGGACGAACGACGTCTTGATCTCATCGAATCGTCCGTCCTTGCCCGCTCGATGGACGCGGCGAACGAGGAAGGTGCCGAGTCGGAAAGCCCAAACGGAAATCAGAAGCGCGAGCAAGAGCGATCGTGATCCCCATGACCCGGACACCAGAATCGCCAGCCACGTAACGGTGATGTACGTCACACTCCCCGTGATGTCGAAGAAGCGCTCCGTTTGTCCCAGATAGGCGGGCACAAAGGCCAGCCATTGAATGGCGAAACAGTAAGCAAATGCCAGCATGAGGACAGAGATCGTCGCCGTGTTGCTCCCACCTTGACTTCCCGCAAGAGCGACGGCTGCCGCAACAGCTACAACGACTGGGATGGAAATCAACGCCACGCGTTTTGCCTTGTTCATGCACATCTCCTTGCTGATCCGTTCACGAGTATGCTCCAAGACAGTACGAACAGGGAGAATCAGACGCAAGAGTCATTCCGCCCTCGCAATGGGCGACGGCGGCTCGATCGACTAGAACTTCACATCGAACCCGAATAGGAATTCCTCGATCGGGTTTGCTTTTGTCGATTCCAACCCAAGTCGAATGACCATGTTCTGTGACAGTGAAAAGCTCAGGTCAAGATCAAATTCGACAATATCGAACAACTCTGCGGGAATGGGATCCCCTGCATTATGCTGGTAGTCGTCGCACCACACGAAGGCGGACATCTGGAATTGTTCCCCACAACATGAGTCGCCTTCATAGATCAATCCGATGAACTCGTCGTATTCGGACGGCACCCATCCCCCCATCCATAGGTTGGCGGGGTATTCGCTGGCGTCCAGATCGGGTTGTGATCGGCAATGGGACGCATCCTTCCTTGTCGATCGAACAACCGGATGTTGTAGTCACCCAATCTAGAGCCGGCGCGAACGGTAATATCGCCAATCTCACATTCCAGATGAAGAGCCTGAATCGTGAAAGCATCCCAGAGAACAACGTCTCCTAGCCCTCCGAATCCCGTTCCCAGATCGCCTCCCACAAAGAAATAATGGGTCAGGCAGACGCTCTTGCCCAAATCCCACGATACGTAGGAAGACAGTGACTTCGACCGCCAATCAGGACTTTCTTCCGGGTCAAAGCCGAATGCCGCCGGCCCCAAACGATAGTGAAGCGGAGGCGTGAAGCTGATCCACGGAATCGCCGAGAAGCTGATCGGACTCGTTCCAATCGAAATGGATTCGAATCCGTCCCCAGGAACTCCTGATGCCTGAGGCTTGCATACCTCAGCCAATGCGGATAGCCCAGTTGCCAGGGAGTGGGACTCAGAATGAACAGATCCGATGGCGTTCCGAATGCAGCCTCGACGCTGACGATCGTGCTTCGCACTTGACCCGACATCCCGAACGTCCAGCCAACGCCTGCATACTTCATGTTCCCGACATTGAGACCGGTGGTTGGATTGATCAAACCGGCGGAATACTCGGTTTCCAATCCATCGACAAACACCATGCCGAACAGTTCAACGCCCAGCAGGTCGACCCAAAACCCGTTGACCCACGAGAAGAAGGATGCGTTCTCGATGTTGAACCAGGCGTTCGATGCCCAGCCAAGAGTTCCTATACGTCCATATGCATGAAGCAAGAGTGTTCCGGGATTCTCGCTGAACCCCGCGTACGGGTCTACACCCGAACGCCGAAATGCGCACGCGCGGGGGTGTAGGCAAGCCCGAAGGCGAGTGAATCCAAGACATAATCGATGTCAACAAACGTGGAGAGAGAGAGTCCCGACAAACGAGGACGTTTGCGCCGTAAAAGCTAGGTTCGTTCCCCAGATGCCCGAGAGTTCGCCTGCGGAGAAAACGAGAACCGAAGAAAGCAGAATCATCGCGATGCACAGACCTGCTGTTCTCACCCCGCACCTCCGCTCAGCCCGAAGGCCTTGGATCCAGAATCCCCACGTTTCCAGCTTCCTCTATAGAAGAAAATGCCCTACTCCAGGATGTTCTGACCATAGCCGTCAAGAACACAAGACGCATATGGAGGTGTGCTAGCGACGCCGCCCACGCTTGTTGAAGGATCGTGGCAGGCTCGATGATCGGGAACTTGGCGCAGGAAATTGGCGCTCGGGCGCGAATCCTCCCGCATACTCGAACCCCTCAAGGCGTCGGCGTTCGAGCTTTGTCCCCAGCGTCTTTTCGATCTGCTTGATCATCAGGCCATCTCCTCGAATGGCGAGCGTGAAGGCTTCGCCCGACCGCTTGGCACGGCCGGTCCGGCCGATACGGTGGGTGTAAGCGTCTACGGTATCCGGCATATCGAAGTTGATGACATGCGAAATGCCCGTGACATCGATGCCGCGAGCGGCGATATCCGTGGCCACCAGCATGTCGAATCGCCCTTTGCGAAAGCCATCGATCGCTCGCTGGCGCTGATTCTGCGTCATGTTTCCCTGCAAGGCGGACACACGGTGGCCGCGCTTGTACAAGAACGACGCGAGATTGCGCGCACGATGCTTCGTACGGGTAAACACCAACACGCGCCCGGTCGAGGTTCGCTTCAGCAGGGAAGCCAGCAACTCTTTTCGCTGATCCTCGGGCACTGGATACAGCGCATGCGACACGGTCTGCGCCGGCGCTGATGCGCCGACCTGGATCGTTTCCGGCTGTTCCAGAATCCGGTCCGCCAGGGCGCGGATATCGCGAGGCATGGTGGCCGAGAAGAACAGTGTCTGCCGCTTCTCGGGAACCTGGCGAATGATGCGTTTGATGTCGGGCAAGAATCCCATGTCACACATGCGGTCGGCCTCATCCAGCACAAGGATCTCGACATTCGAAAGGCTCAGATCCCCTTCATCGACATGATCGAGCAGACGCCCCGGACAAGCCACGACGATCTCAACGCCACGCTTCAGTGCCGCCAGTTGCGGCTTCTTGCTGACGCCGCCGTAAATGGGGACGCTGCGAATCTGGGTGTTCTTACCGAGCTTGACAATTTCTTGGTGGATCTGTTCCGCCAACTCGCGCGTCGGCGCGACGATCAGGGCGCGGATCTTGCCGCGCGGTCCCTCGCTCAAACGATGCAGAATGGGCAGAACGAATGCCGCCGTTTTTCCTGTTCCCGTCTGGGCCAAGCCAAGCATGTCCCGCCCCGTCATGACCACGGGAATGGCTTTGGCTTGGATCGGGGTCGGAGTCTTGTAACCAACGGACTTCACTCCGGCGGCAATCCGCCGGTCAAACGAAAAACGCTCAAAACTCAATAGGTGCTCCTAGGCTTCGTTGAGCCAAGTCGCACGCTCAGCTCTGGGTGTTTGCAAGTGACATTTGGGTTGGTATGCGAATGTATTGCTATACGAAACTACGCGAAGTGTATCCCCGACACGTCGAAACCGCAAGGACAGCTGTCTTGCGCTATTCTCCATCACCCACGGCTGGAATCAGCACCTCTTGCAGGAAGGTTTCGGCGGGAAAGCGCTGCGACGAGGACTGATAGGCATGATCGGATGTGGTCACCATAATGAGATCAAGCGCGGGCACGATCCAGATCAGCTGCCCGCCGCCGCCGCGCGCTGAGGTGATCTCGTAGGTGATGGACGTGTTGGAATCCCAATAAGACGATACCCACCACCAGTACCCGTAGCCAGAGAAGGGATCGAAGTTCACTTGCCTGGCAATCGACGATCGAACCCACTCCGCCGAAAGGATTTGCTGTCCCTCCCATTCGCCTCCCTGCAGGTAGAGCTGTCCGAATCGAGCGAGTTCACGAGGCGTGAAATACATGAACCATCCACCGGTATAGACACCATTCGCGTCAGTGGCCCAGACCTCTGGGGCAATCCCGAGCGGCTCAAACAAGTTGGCCCACGCAAACTCACACGTCGTCATACCCGTGGTTTCAGCAATCGCAGCAGATGCCAGATGAACAAGTCCCGTGCTGTAATTGAAGGGTGTTTCGCGCATGCTTGTGAACGGTTGCAAAAGCACATCATCAACCACATGTTGCATGGCGACAAGATCAAGTGGCACCATCGGTTCCCAAACTAATCCTGCCTGCATGGTCAGAAGCTCGCGAAGGGTCATCCGTTGCTTGGACGCATCCAGGCCTTCAAACGCCGCAGGAAGCAATTCGGAGACGAACTGATTGACACCTTCGAAATAGCCTTGTTCGATGGCGATGCCGACCAATGCGGACATGAAACTCTTGGCGACCGAGGCGATCTCGTAGCTTCGCGCGGCGTTGTGCCCATTGAAGTACTCCTCCCATACGAGCACGCCGTTTCGGACAACGAGCAAGCTGTTAATCGATTGCAGACGCCGAACATCGACCATGGCCGCTTCGATGAAGGCCGAGTCCATGCCCTGCTCCTCGGGCGTCGAGCTAACCCAAGGCACGGCATCCTCCAGCGGACGATCGGCGACGGTTCCGCTGATCGACCAATAGAAGGGGCCGAGGTCGCAACCTTCAACAAGGACGCTTTGCCTCACCGAGACAAGAACAAGAAGGCTCGCCAACGCCAGCCAGAGACAACGCTGTTTTGGCATGAGTCCTCCGGTAAGTCTTGACTCGCCTAGATTCTAGATTATGCAGAAGGCTCCAGATCTCTACGATGCTGGAATCGCATCTGGAAAGTGACCACGCCTGCATCTCGCGAACCTCAATGCCACTAAATCAACGTTCGTCCGCTTTCGGAATCGAAGACATGGACAGCTTTTCGATTGACCCGCAGCCGGATGATTTCATCCAATTCGACGGAGGCATGCGGATCGAGGCTTGCTACGATCTGGCTGTCCTCGATGTGGCCATAGATGAGGAGGGAATGTCCGAGTTGCTCCTTCACGGCAACCTTGAAGCAAAGGGTATCCTCTTCGTCCCCTGTCGGACCGTCCAAGTCCTCAGGACGGATCCCCATCAGCGCGAACTCCGGAAGCTGCTGTCCGTCTCCGTTCCCCGCAAGCCCGATCCGGAATCCCTCTCCTGTAAGTACGGCCGTCCCGGAGGACTGCTCGATTTTGGCGGGCAGGAAATTCATGGCCGGACTTCCGATGAACCCTGCGACGAACTTGTTCTCTGGCGCATCGTAGGTCACTTGAGGGGGCGCGTACTGCTGAATGACGCCATCCTTCATCACAGCGATTCGATCTCCCAACGTCATGGCCTCCACCTGATCGTGCGTGACGTAAAGGGTGGTCGTCTTCAGCGTGTGGTGCAATTCTTCCAGTTCCGTTCGCATTTGCACACGCAACTTCGCATCCAGGTTTGAGAGCGGCTCGTCAAAAAGGAAGACCTTTGGATTTCTCACAATGGCTCGGCCGACGGCCACACGCTGACGTTGCCCTCCTGACAGTTCTCGGGGTTTGCTCTTCAGTTTCTCCGAAATCCCCAAGAGGTCAGCCGCTTCGTGCACGCGCTTGGCGATCTCCTCTTTGGGACGCTTCCGAAGCTTCAACCCAAATGCCATGTTGTTGAATACATCCATATGGGGATAGAGCGCATAGTTCTGGAACACCATCGCAATATCGCGATCCTTCGGAGGCACCCGGTTGACGATACGGGACCCGATCTTGATCTCGCCTTCTGTGGCTTCTTCCAGCCCGGCGACCATGCGAAGTGTCGTCGTCTTCCCGCATCCTGACGGTCCCACAAGCACCGTGAATTTCCCGTCCTCGATGCACATTGAAAGATCATCGACAGCTGTGAACTGTCCGAATCGTTTGGTCACTCCCGTGAGGGTGACTTCAGCCATGGTGCCTCCCTTTCCCCTTCACTTGCACAAGTCTTTAAGTGCGTTTTTCTTCAGTTCTGCAAAACCAGCCATGCCCCTGCGAAGAGAAGGGCAATGCCTGCAGCTCTTAACCACGTTATCGGATGATGCGCGAGTCCAATCAGAGCGAAATGATCGAGCAGCACAGCCGCCAGCATCTGACTGGCAATGATTAAGCTTGCTGTTGCCGTCATTCCGATTCTCGGCACGCTTAAGCTGAACGCGGCGATGACGATAACGCCTGTGGCTCCGGTTCCAATCAGCGCGTACCACGGGACATGGTTGAGATTCGCCATGGCGCGCCAACCGGTTAGCATGATCATGACACCGGCAATCACCGCTCCGCTGGCGTGCAGCACGAAGCCACTTCCCAAAGCGCCCACTTCTTTGCCAACGAGACTGGATAGTGGACCTTGGAACGCAACGGCGATCCCACCACAAAGTGCGGCGATAACCGCAAACGTCAGCATTGACACAATAACCTCCAGCTACGCATTGAGCAGCCGCAGAACATCTTCTCTCGAAGGCAGCGATGGCCAGGCACCGGGCTGGGTTGCAGCGAGTGCTCCGGCGGCGCACGCGAATCGCACGGCTTCCAGCAAATCAATCTCGCCGGACTGCGCCAAGTAGACGGCGAGTCCCGCTGCGAAAGCATCTCCGGCCGCTGTGCTATCCTTCGAAACGACCGGGAATGCCGGAACCTCAAGAGAAGGACGTCCTTCCCGTGACAAAACGGCCCCCTTTTCCCCAAGCGTGCACGCGACCATCCCTGCGCCCATCCCCAGAAGCACCTGAGTCCCTGACGCGCAGTCACTCTCCCCGCTCAGCGCGATCAGTTCCTCCTCGTTGGGTGTTAGGCAGTCGATTCGGCTCATGCGAAGACTGTCCATGGGGGAGGCGGGGGCAGGATCCAACACCACCTTGGGCTTGCCTTGAGGAAGCCGGCGGAGCATATGCGCTACCGTTTCCAGCGGGATTTCAAGCTGGAGCAACAGCACATCGGCATCGGCAAGGGCGTCGATGTTCCGATCGACATAGGCCGGATCCACTTGTCCATTCGCTCCTTCAGCAATGACAATGGAGTTCTCCCCTCCATCCGCCACCCAAATGGTCGCGGTTCCGGAAGGCCGTGACGCGCATCGTGTCACCGCGGATGCATCGACCCCATTCTCCTGAAACCCGGCAAGCAGCATTTCGCCGAACGAGTCCTCGCCAACCCTGCCGAAGAACCGTACTTCCGCGCCCAGCCGGGCTGCAGCGACGGCTTGGTTGGCTCCCTTTCCACCAAGATAGCGTGACACGGATGAAGCTCGAACCGTCTCTCCTGGCTTGGGCAAACGGGGAACCCGGCATACCAGGTCGATGTTCGCGCTACCTAGAACGGCAATGCGTGGTCCAGTCATCCGCGATCTCACGTCCTTCCGAATTGCTTTGTGGCTTCCGCAAAGGCGCGATCGAAGATGCCGAGCGCGCGATCGATGGTTTCCTTGCGAATGGTCAACGGAGGGATAAGCTGGAACCGGTTGTGGAAGTAACCGCCCTTCTCAAAGACCATTCCGTCGCGCACCGCTTCTTTCAGAATGAAGGCGGACTCTTCAACGGCGGGCTCGCGCGTCTCGCGGTCCTTCACCAACTCGATGCCAATATAGATGCCCTTCGCATCGATATCCCCGATCAAGGGATAACGAGATTGGAGCTCCCTCAGGCCATCGGTGAAATAACGTCCACGCTCGGTCACCCCGTCCAGGAAACCGGGCGATGTCAGCGTCTCAAGAACCTTGTTCCCCGCCGCACACGCCAGCGCGTTGCCCGCTTGGGTCGAGACGTGCGCGCCGGCGCCCCAAGATTCGAGAACATCCGCGCGTGATACCACCGCTGAAATGGGGATTCCGCCCCCAAGGGCTTTCGACGTAATGACCATATCCGGCTTGATGTCTTCCCACTCATAGCACCAGAGCTTTCCTGTCCGCCCTAGTCCCGTCTGGATTTCGTCAACGATCAGCAGGATGCCGTACTTGTCGCACAATCGACGAAGCAACTTCAGATAACCGGGAGAAGGGATGATATAGCCGGCCGAACTCTGATACGGCTCAACGAGGAACGCGGCCACATTCGTGATATTGCTCTTGACTTCCCGATACGGCGATTCCTTGCTTCCGAAGTAGTACTCGAAATACTCCTCAAGGCGTTCCAAGCACCACTGCTCGTCCGAAACACCTTCAGGCGCACGTCCAAACGGACTCTGATAGGGATAAGGGAAGGGATAGTAGCCGATGCCCGTATCCAGCGGAGGCACGGGATAGAAGTAGGGCCACATGCCCCCTTTTCCTGTCACGGCAATCGTGCTGTAGGTAACGCCATGGTAATCTCCATAGGCCGTCAAGATCAGAGGGCGCCCCGTCGCATAGCGGGCCGCGCGCATCGCCAATTCCACTGCATCGGATCCTGTAACGCCAAAGACAACGCGCGATGCATCGCCTTGAACGGGACAAATCTCGGACAGTTTCTCCGCCATTCGAATCCTCTCCGGATGCGGGAGATCGAAATAGTGAATCAGCTTCTTGGATTGCTCTTGGATGACCTTCGAGATCTCTTCATTGCACTGGCCGAGCGCGGATACGGAAAAACCCGAAAGCAAGTCGACATACTCTTTCCCATCGACATCATAGAGGATATCGCCCTGAGCCCGCTCGATGATTGGAGGAAGATTGAACAGCGCCAAACCGACCTGACCATGAGATTCGGACGCAAGCCAGCGTTGAGCCCACGCCTTGCTACGTTCTCCAAACGGTGACGCGGCGATCCTCTGCTCCATATCCTGCGCCGAAAGGCGGAGTCTCATTCGCTGATCGTGAATTTCCTCAAACATCGTTCCTCCTTAATATGCTTCGACCGACTAAACCCGGTTTCACAACACGGCTCATACTCGTTTCATCCTCGAACATCGATCCAGAAACTCTCCCGGGGCATCGCCCCCAACCCAACCCCCATTCTCGATGAGGGGCATCCCTCGCAGCCAAACGTCTCGAACCGCTCCCTGAACCTCAGCGTTCTCAAAGGGGCTCCAATCCACGTTCATATGCAGATCCTTCGATGCGATCGCACGAAGGCCCGAGGGATCGTAGATCACCAGATCCGCATCGCTTCCTTCGGCAATCACGCCCTTTCGCGGATACAACCCGAATCGCTTCGCGCTGCTCGTGCTCACCGCTTGGGCCAGGACTTCCAGGGGCCATCCTCTCGATTGCCAAGCCGTAAACATCAGTGGAAGCGTAGTTTCGACGCCGGGCATCCCAGTCGGCACCTTTCGGTAATCGGCGTACTTCATCTTGTCTTCACGTGTGAACGGACAGTGATCTGTCGCGATCATCGAGAGGGTTCGGTCCTGAACGCCCTCCCACAGCGCGCCTTGATCCCGACGGCTCTTGATGGGAGGAGAAATCATGAACAGGACCGCCTCCGGACGCCGATAGACGCCCTCATCGAGCAGCAGGTATTGCGGCCCGGTTTCAGCACTGATATCCCTTCCGCGCTGTTGTGCGTTCCGGATAATCTCCACGCTTTGCGCGGACGAGATGTGCACGAAGTGGACGGGGCAATCCGTTTCCGCCTGAAGACGAAGGACCTCGCGGACGGCATCTCGCTCGACGTCCGTCGGACGGCTTTCCGCATGCGCCATCGGAGACATGCTTCCGCGGGCGGCAAGGTCCGCCTGGCGTGCCTGAATCCCGGCATCATCTTCCGCATGCACCATCACCAGTCCCCCAGCGGCGCGGACGTTCGTCATGACCTCCAACAGCTCCGGTGAGGTCAGTCGAAGCCCTTCATACGTTGTAAAGGTCTTGAAATCAGGCGCCCCCAGCTGAATGCAGGCCTCGATCTCCTGTTGAAGCAGCGGCTCGCTCCGGTGGACGACGGCGTGCATGCCAACGTCGACACAACTGACGCGAGTCGCTTCAGTGATTCGTTTCGCCAGCGCTTCCGAAATCGACTCGTTTCCCTCAGGCACGGCAAAATCGAGAATCGTGGTGACGCCGCCGAAGGCGGCGGCCAGGGTTCCCGAAGCAAAATCATCCGACGATAAGAACTCGCCGACTGCAAATCCCATGTGCACGTGCGGATCGATCGCTCCGGGGAAGACGTAGCAGCCGGAAACATCGACCCTTCGATCGGCGGCCGGCCCCGCCCCCAACGAGAGGATCGTCTCTCCTTCGATCCACAGGTCTTTCGTCTCGCACCCATCCGGCAAGACAAGCATTCCCCCACAAAGTCGCGTGATCATGCGGCTCGCTCACCGCCTTCCTCAAGCCGCTTTCGTAGGTTGGCGGCATTCGCCGGAAGCTCGTACACACGGATTCCAATGGCATCACGAATCGCATTGGTAATCGACGGCGCGACAGCGATCATGGACACTTCGCCGATTCCCTTGCAGCCATGAGGGCCAATCGAATCCTCCGTCTCAACGAACCGCGCTTCGACGTCCGGCAAGCTACTTGCTCGTGGGATTCCACAATCTGCCAGGGTTTGGGTACGATCCGCATCGAATGATTCCGACAACGCAAACCCCATCCCCATGACCGCCCCGCCCTCGATCTGGCCTTCGGCCGCCTGCCGGTGGATAACGCGGCCGACGTCGTACGAAGAAACCAATTTCAGAACGCGGGTTCGTCCCGTCGACGCATCCACGCGAACATGGGCGAGATTGGCAAAGAACGTATAGGTGAAGTAATTAACCGGGGGCGCACCACGATCGTCCCACGAGCGCAAGGGAACCGTATCCGGCGCTTGATAACACACAGCAACTTCGTAGGGCGCATCGAGCCCCGCGCACAGACGCTTCCAGATCTCCCGGCGCGCCGTCTCGCTTGACAGCTTCTCTCCGGAAGACTGGACCAGTTCCTCCCACAGGCGATCCACCGCTTGGACCACGGCGTTTCCGGAAACAACCGTCTGTCGGGAGGCATTGGTCTCGCGCCCGTCGGGTGTGAACGCGGTGTCTCCCCACTCAACGCGTACATCGCTCGGCAGAAGGCCCAATCGCTCGGCGGCCAATTGCGCGAGAATCGTCTCGCTGCCTTGCCCGACATCGACGGCCCCTGCCTTGACGATCAATCGGCCATCAGGCCGGGCCACCACGGTTGCGGAAGCATGATCGCTTTCTCCCAGCCCCAATCCGATATTCTTGTACCCACAAGCGACGCCGACGCCTTCATCCACACCTTTCGATTCCTCAAGCTCGGCATAGGACTCCGCGAGTGCATCCAGCGCCTCCACGATATGGGTGTCGTTGCCCACGATTTGCCCGGTTGCCGAACGATCGCCAGGACGAAGGGCATTCTTTCGCCGCACATCGAACGGAGACAGCGCCAACGAGCGAGCCGCTTCATCCAGCAGGCTCTCCATCGCGAACGTCGGTTGCGGAATGCCGAATCCTCGGAACGCGGAAGACGTCGGGGTATTGGTGTAGACACCGCGAACGCGAACAGCGATTGCAGGCACGAAATACGGCCCGGCAGCGAAGGCGGCCGTCTGTTCTAACAACGGATGGGATAGCGACTCGTAGGCTCCCGCATTGGCGATCAAATCCGCTTTTACCCCAAGCAGGCGTCCGTCCGCATCCAGAGCCAAATGATAGTCCATGATCATGGGATGTCGCTTTACGCTGGCGCGAAGCGACTCTTCACGACGCCACGTCAGCCGGACGCGCCGCTTCGTATGCCATGCCGCTAGGGCGACCAACGCCTGAACACTGATGTCGGTCTTCCCGCCGAAGGCGCCGCCGACCGTTGGAGAGATCACTCGGATCCGGTCTCGCGGGAGGTCAAAGAGGTCCGCCAACTGCTCTTGAATGGCTTGCGGATACTGCGATGCCGCATGAACAACGAGCGTGTCGTCGTCCCATTCGGCAATCCCCGCCTCGGGATCCAGATACGCATGCTCCACCGCCGGCGTCTCAAACCGCCCGGAGACACACAGGTGGGCGTCAGTAAAGGCCGCATCGACATCGCCATGGTCAACGCGATACTCGCAGCAGACATTGCCTTCCTCGTGAATACGCACGGCATCAGGGTCGAGCGCCATCTCCGGCCTTCGGATCTCCGGTAGTTGCTCCCAAGCCAGTTCGATGCGTTCGACCGCACGTTCCGCCGCACGCTCATCCTCTGCGATCACCAAGGCGACGGGATCTCCCAAAAAGCGCACCCGATCTCGGCACAGCACAGGCTGGTTGCGATGGATAAGGCCATAAGCATTCGTACCGGGCACGTCATCCGCAGTGAGAATGTCGACCACGCCCTCGATCCGCTTCGCGTCCTCAGTGCGAATCGCCTTGAGCAACGCATGAGCATGCTCAGCCCACACCACACGAAGCACGAGATCGTCGGGAGAACGAAGGTCGTCGGCATATCGGGCCCGCCCGGTCACCTTGCCGAACGCATCCGGTCTGGGCAGCGACGATTCACCGGCATCGTCGATCCGTTCCGTCTTATCCCCCGCCAGAATCCGGGCTGCCTGCTGAACCGCGTCAACGATCTTGACGTATCCCGTACAGCGGCACAGATTTCCGTTCAATCCCCGAAGGACGTCCTCTCGCGTCGGCGCCGGCGAACGTGCCAGGAGCGCCACCGACGCAAGCACCATGCCCGGCGTACAGAATCCACATTGAACGGCGCCACAGGAGATAAAGGCCTGTTGAACCGGATGGCTTCCATCGGCGGAGAGTCCCTCAATCGTCAGGATCTCGGCACCATCCAATTCGCTCAGCTGGAGCCGGCACGACTTCTTCGCCTGGCCATCCACCAACACCGTACAGGCCCCACACGCGCCTGAGCCATCGCATCCGTTCTTTGCTCCAGTCAATCCCAGGTCTTCGCGAAGGAAGGCGAGCAATGACCGATCCGATGAGGGCGAAAGCCGGTGCGTGTCGCCGTTCACAGTCAAGGAAATCGATGCCGGCATCTTAGCTCCTCCCCTCTTCGCTCCAGCGCGCCGTCATCCGGTCGGCGAAGTCTCGACGGATATCGCCTTCATCAACCCGTTGCAATTGGCCGTTGTGAACGATCAACCGCCCGTCCACATAGACGCTTTGAATCAAACCTGGCGAACCGTAGTACAACGCTTGAGTATGGGGATCGCCGCAGGACAGGCTCTCCACGCCATCCGCCTTGAGCACCACGAGATCGGCGGCCTTTCCCGGTTCCAATGAGCCAATCCGGTCGTCCAGCCCTAGGGCGGCCGCCCCGCCGAGAGTTGCCCACTGAAGAACCTCACGAGCTGGGAAGGCGGTCCCGCTCTGTACGGTCGTCCGCTGAATACAGGCGGCGAAACGTGCCGTCTCCAGCAGATCCATCCGGAACGCATCCGTTCCTAAGGCAATGCGAACACCGGCACGCTGATAACCCGTCATGGGCGCAATCAGCCCGGCATCCTTGGCATTGGGGATGGGGTTGTGGACAACTGTGGCGGTCGGTCTCTCAAGGAGGTAGAGCTCCTCGGGCGCGACAAAGATGCCGTGTGCCCCGAGGAATGGTTGTTCGAGAATACCGCAACGATCGAGAAGCGCCACGCAACCGATGCCGTCGCGCTCCAACACCGTTTCACGTTCGCTGGCCATCTGTGCCAAGTGCATGTGAATGGGCAGGTGAAGCCGGCCGGCACGATCGGCGACCTGAGAGAGCATGTCGGCGGTCAACGTATTGGTGGCATGCGGGCACAGGGCGGCGGTAATGCGCTGGGCGTCCGCGCCATGCCACTGATCTGCAAAGGCTTCCGCCCCATCCAAATGCTCTCGAAACGCTTCCCACTCGAACCGATAGTCAATGGCCCCGCCGGCTTGACGCGGCGGACGCTGTAACGCAAAGCCCAGAATCTTGCCTCCCACCAGGCCTCGCAATCCAGTTTCGATCAGCGCCTGTGCCGTGGCCTGCGGATGATGATACAAGTCGGCCACCGCCGTGACGCCCGCCTTCGCGGCCTCCGCCGCGGCGCATCGGCTGGCACACAGCACATCGTCAAACGAGAGTTGTGACTCCCATCGAAAAAGCGTCGAGTAGAAAAGCCCTTCGAACGAGGTTTCGTCCATCCATCCGCGGAAGAGGTGCTCGCCCAGATGGACGTGGGCATTGACGAGCCCGGGAAGCAAGATCGATCCCGTACAATCGATCGTCTCCTCCGGATGGAAACCGGACGGCATCGTAGCGCCAACGGAGATGATCGTCTCCCCGTCCGTGCATAACACGGCGTCTCGATGGATGCGGAACGCTGCATCACACGTGAGAATCGTTCCATGGATGAAGGCGCGCTTCATGCCGTTTGCTCTCCTTTCGACCATCCGATCGCACCCACCGGGCAGCTGGACAGGCAAAGGCCGCAGCCCTCGCAGACCGCGGAGGAGACTCGGTAGTCTCCGGAATCCGAATGCGCAATGGCGTGATACAGGCAGATGGTCTCGCAGCGGCCGCATCGAATACAGGTTTCCGAATCGACCTTCGCAGTCAGATCCTGGCTCCGCCACGCTCGCTTCTCATATTCTTGCCGCTCCTCGTCATCGCTCGTGAAGTCGATGTAATCTAGGCTTCGCCCGGAGAGCATGGTCAACACTTCCGCGTTCAGTTTTTCAGCCGCCTTCTGAACTTCGCGATGAATGCGCTCCACGGCCTCGGGCCCTTCGACGATCAGCTGCGAGCAAATCCCGACCGCTCCCGCGCCACACGAAATCATGTCAATGACGTCCTGGCCGTCGCTTACGCCGCCGGTTCCCACAATGGAGAGCCCGGTATAGTGGGCGACTTGGGACACGTGGTACAGCGCAACCGGAAGCAGCGCACTCCCTGACATTCTCGCGAATCCCTGCTCGCGCATCGCCGGTTCGCCGGTTCGCGGATTGAGCACAACCGCCGCCTTCAAGGCGTCGATTGCGGAGACTCCGTCCGCGCCGGCCTCTTGGAAGGCGCGCGCGAACGCAACGACGTCGGAGACATTGCAGCTGAGCTTGCACAAAATCGGCACATCGACCTGGGCGCGCACCCGGCGGATGGCTTCCTGCATGGGAGCTGGATCATCCACCGGGGTGAAGATGGACAACTCCACGCCGTTCGCGCCAGCGGCAACAACGGGACCCGCCAATTGCTCGGCGTCTTCCGGCGTCATCCCGATGCTGGCAATGATGGGAATCCCTAATTCAGCCATCGCCGGCAACTCGCTGTCCAGCCATTCTTGCGTCGGCTTCGTCGAGCAGCGCTCGGTATTCAAGAAGAAGGAACCGCCATGATAAAGGCAGGGACGAGGATTGACCGACGGCTCCATGAGGATGGTCTTGGTGATGATTGCACCAATGCCGGCATCCGCAAGCGCTTTTGAGATCCTCCAATCCATTGTCGGCGGTCCCGAGGCCGCGATCAGCGGACTGCGCAACCGGTAGCCAAGGAATTCGACGTTCAGATCCATCATCGTTTCCTCCGATCGAATACTTCGTTTCCCCAAAGAACGACGCTTACGATGTCTTGAAGCCCTGCTCGATGAACGAGGGCATCGTGCACATTCCGCACGCCACTGAGGTTGATGGAGTGGGAGTCAACGGCCACGAAGCATGCGGCCTTCCCGGGAGCGAGACATCCCAATTCGTCATCCAGTCCCAAGGCGCGTGCGCCACCGGCAGTGGCCGCCTGAAGCACGCGTTGCGAATCGACGCGCCCCGCATCCTGCGACGCGCCTCGGACCAGTCGGGAGAACCAGTCCATTTCACGAAAGAGGTCGGGACTGGTAAACATCATATTGTCGGTTCCTAAACCAAACGGGATCTCCCGCTCGATCAACGCGCCCAACGGAGGCAACCCATCGCCGAGAATAGCATTGGTCCTCGTACAACAGACGACGGAGGCCTTCGAGTCCGCGACCGCATCGAGATCGCCGGGTATCGGGCAAGTCATATGGACGAGAAGATCGGGGGATGCGGGCAGGATTCGCATGACCTCGGACTCGCCCCACAAACGACGACACTCCGCCTGTGCCTCGACCGTTTCGGCGACGTGAACGGCCAAGCGTTTGGCCGCCTGTCCGGCGCGAGTCGCCAACATCTCAATCTGAGAGGGGCTGAAACGAGCCACATCGCCGACGCCGACGCCGTCGGCGCGCGCGAACACGTCAGCCACCTGTTCGTCATACCCTGCTTCCGTCGGCGGCACCGTGGCATCGCCGAAGGTGACAACCCGGAAGGGAAGCGGTGCAGCCGCCTCCTGAATGGCGTGAACGCCGGCGACGCTGCCTTCGCGAAAATCTCCGCAGGCGGCGATTCCCGCTCCCATACATTCCCGCATCGCACGATTCAACGCCGCAATCAGTTCATCCTGCGTCAGACGGTTCAAGTGCTGATACTTGATTCCATCGGGCGGGGAGACCGCGACCGCCGTCGGCTGCCCGATCGCCACATCCTTGATCGCATGGTCCGCCAAATGGGTATGCGCATCGACAAAGGCAGGGAAGACAATGGCTTGAGCCAGATCGATGCCGGCTCCGTGCCACCCTTGGCCGATATCGACGATGGCTCCGTCGTCAACCACTAGGAAGGCGTTGTCTCGAAGCTGAAGGCTCTCTCCCTCCAAGAGCATCAGGTTCTTGTACACGGTCGTCGTCACGCCACGCGCTCCTCGTCCCATTGCAGGATGGCCAAGAGGCCGCGATGCCATTCCTCGGCCAGGAGAGCAATCAGCCGCTCGCCCTCTCCCGCCGTCGCCTCATGTGGATCGCCAATGCCTCCATGCACTGCAAGCTCTTTGGCCGTCCAGGGAATCCGCCAGCCCGGATACTGCAGCCAATCCGGATCTTTGCTCGGTTTCTCGTCACGACCATCGATTGTGTGGACCGCACCATCCGTATCGTCCGTAAGGGCCAACCACAGCGATGTCTCAATCGCTCCCGCGTGCCAATCCATCGTCCACGCGGACGATTGGACGGCCGCGCTCCGGTATACATCGAACAACAGTGGAAGCACGCCACCGTCTTGCCGGATTTCCCGCAAGATCGATTCAAGGGCCGCCGAATTGCCGCCATGGGCGTTGAGCACTATCAACCGGCGCACACCATGGGAAGCCAATGAACGGCTGATGGAGAGCACGGTTTCACAAAGCGCCGTCCTGGAGAGACTGACCGTTCCCGGAAACTCCATGTGTTCGGGACTGCAGCCATAGGCCAGTACGGGCAGCCGCGAGAGGACGATATCCGGGGCCGAGCGCTCGACCAACCGTTGCGCAAGTCTCTCAGCGATGATGGCATCCGTTGCCAAAGGAAGCCGATGCCCGTGCTGTTCGAAGGCTCCACAAGGAAGAACGCAGGCCGCCGATGCGGACAATCGGTGAGCCGCACGCTCCCACACGTAGGCGCCAAGCCCATCTCCGGCGTTCACTTCACGCCTCCGAAGGTCAACCCCTGGACGTAGTACTTCTGCAAGAACAGCGCGATCAAGAGAAGCGGCAGAATGGCGATCGTGCACATGCTGGTCATGTAGGTCCAACCCACACTGAGCATGCCGAACGTACTGAGAATGCCCAGCGGCAGTGTCGCCGACGGCGGCGACGTAAGGCTCAGCGCGAATAGGAAGTCATTCCAGGAGAGAATCAACGAAAACAAGGCCGCGGTCACCAAGCCCGGCGTCGCCAGCGGAAGCGCGATGGCGCGGAACGTTCGGAAGTAGCTGCATCCGTCGACACATGCGGCTTCTTCGATTTCCACGGGCATCGCCTCGAAGTATCCCACCATCAACCAGACAGTGAAGGCGGCGTTGTAGATGGTGTCGATCAGGATGACGGCTGTGTGGGTTCCGATTAACCCCACCGAATTCATGAGGACCCGGAACGGAATCAGAATCACCACCGGCGGCAGGGCGCGGATCAGCAGAATGGACGTAATGAGCAGGCTCTTCCCCCGGAACTTACGCCGCGCCAGCGTATAGGCGGCGGGGACCCCCAACAACAGAGAGAGTATGGTCGTTCCAACCGAGATAATGAGGCTGTTGAGCGTCCACATCTCAATCGGTTTCTTGTCGAAGACATACTCAAAATTGGACATCGTCGGCTGGAAGATCCACTGCGGCGGCAGCTGGAAGACGTCGATGCGTTCCTTAAACGACGTCGTCACCAACCAGATAACCGGGAATAGCAAAAAGACCACCAGCACGGCGATGATGATCGTTCGCATCATCCCTGATCCTAGCTTCGCCCATCGCAGATGCTGGCCAAGGGGTGAGGACATCATACGGCTCCCCCCTTCCGACGCGCGCTAAGAAAGACGGATCGAATGATGAACAATCCAATGAGAACGCTGAACAAGAGGAAGATATTGGACATCGCGGATGCGGCACCAACTTTCAAATGCTGAATTCCCACCTTGAAGATATGAAAGTTCATCGTCGTCGTCGCCGTTCCGGGTCCGCCACCCGTGATCGCGAAGACGCTGTCGAAGATCTTCATCGCATCCAACGTGCGCACAACCAGCGCGATGAGAATGGTGGGGCGAAGCAAGGGCAAGGTTATGTATCGGAAGGCCTGCCAACGCGACGCGCCGTCGACGTAGGCGGCCTCGTAGGGCTCGATGGGCATTCCCTTCAAGCCGGCCAACAGGATGATGGTAATCAGAGACGTCCATTGCCAAACATCGATAAGGACAATGCCCGCCATCGCCAGGCCGCGTTCGACGAAGATGCCCCGGCCGATATCGATTCCAACGGCACGAATGTAGTAGGTCAAGGCCCCGATGTCCGGATTCAGCAAGGCCTTCCAAGTCAACGCAACGACAAGCGGCGTAATGAGCGTGGGCAGCAGGATGACCGTCCTCAGAATCCGCATCGGCCACGATTCTCGATTGAGCAACAAGGCCAGACTTAGACCGAGCGTCAACTCGATTCCCACCGCAGCGATCACGAAGATCGCGGTATTGAGAAACGAGCCTGTGAACTGGCTGTCCTGAAAAGCGGAGACATAGTTGCGGAATCCGACGAACGTCTTGGTCGCATCGCCTAGGCTCCACTCATAAAACCCGATATAGACCGAATAGATAAGAGGATAAAGATAAAACGCAGCTAAATAGATGAACAGCGGCGCCATCATCCAATAGAGCGAATACTTCTGTGAGAAGATCCCTTTCCTGCTTAGCACCAACGCCCCCTAACGCGTACCATCACGTGGTGAGAAGGAGGAGGATCAGGCCCCAATCAGGCGTTCCAAACGTCTTGCCCGATCCTCCTCCGGATTTTGCTTAGTCTGCGTAAAGCTCCCTGATTTCCTCGGCTGCCAAGGTCAGCGCCTCGGTCGCCGTCAATTCATGGGTAATGGCCTGGTTGACGCGCAAGCCAAGAATGTCCTGAATTTGACTGTATTCAGGGACGCGCGGACGATAGTCGCCGTCTCCATGGATGAACATGGTCAGCATCGTCGGCAGCCACGGCATGGCTTCGTTGAGTTCCGGATCGAGCAGGGTCGAAAGACGAATCGGAGCGCCGTCATTCAGCATCCACTCTTTCTGGATTTCCTCGCTCGCGATCCATTTGATGAATTCCCAAGCGATGTCCTGGCGATCGGGATCGATATCGGCGTTGATACCAATTCCCCATCCGCCGAAACCAAAGGCCGGATTGTCGCCCGACGCGGTCGGCGTGATGCCCATCCCCGTTTTCCCGACAACCAGCGAGATTTCCGGGTTCTCATAACCGGCACGCGCGATACTCCATGACGACTGCATCACGGACATACCCGTGCGGTAGGAGGTTTCACGGTCATCCCACCAGTAGTTGGGGGCTCCGGGAGGCGCCCATTCGTCGAAGATCTTCACGAACAGCTCCAACGCCTGAATGGCGGCGGGGCTGTCCACATACACGTTGCCTTCGCGGTCGACGACCCGACCGCCAAATCCGCGCATGTATTCCATCCAGTCCTGTGCGACAGCCGGACCACGGGCGCCGTTGGCCACGAGTCCGTACATGCCGTCATCCGGACGGCTGAAGAACGTGGCCACGTCTTCAAGCTCATCGAGCGTACGAGGAGCCGTCAACTCATAGCCATATTCAGCGAGGAACGCAGCCTGTTCATCCGCATCCCCAAGCAGGTCGGTTCGATAGATCAAGCTGTTGACATATCCGGCCATCGGGAAGGCCACTTGCTTGCCATTCCATTCTCCCTGTGTCCAGGTGACGGGAAGAATGTCGGGCACGTTCAGCTCGATATAGTCGCGATTGATGTACGGCGTCAGATCCGTCGTCCATCCCTTTTCGGCAAACTCGCCCGTCCAAACGATGTCCACCGTTGCCAGGTCATACTGCTTGGTGTTTGTCGTGTAGTCGAGCACCACCTTCTCGCGAAGTTCAACATATCCCAGCACGTCAACTTCAACGCGAGCGCCCGTGAGCTCTTCGAATTGGCGTCCGAGGACAACCAAGTAGTCAGTGAACTGATCCGCCATCGATGCAAGGCGCAGAACCTCGCCCTCGTACGGCTTCTGCGAGAATCCGACCAAGCTAATCCCTAGAGCCAGGATGGCGATGAGGCCTACCCCGACGAGTTGTCTCCATCTCAACACGTTTTCCTCCTTGACCACGGTCCTTGCGCAGTGCTGCGCAAAACATGAAGCCCATCTATTTTCCTGAGTATTAACCACCTCCTTGATCTGCAGCACCTCTAGTGGGAGGTTCATCAGAACGCACGGCATCTTGCCCTTTCGAGGGGCATGAAGCCCCAAAGACGAGGTCCACATCCAACACCTTGCGCTCGCCATTGGATGCCGGCATGTCAAGGTGTCGAACGAGCATGGACATCGATTCCTTGCCGATGTCGAACACGGGAATGCGAACGGAGGTCAAGGTGGGACGAATCATCGAGAGCAAGGGCACGGCATCGAACCCCGTCACCCCAAGATCGTGAGGAACGGATCGTCCCAACTGCTCAGCGGCATGAACCGCTCCGAGGGCGACCAGGTCGTCTCCCCCCATGATGAGGTCGATCGACGCCTCGCCGAGAAGGCGCTGGGCGAGGCTGAATCCGGAGTCGTAGGTATAGGTTCCATACTCGATCGCTGCAGGAGCCAAGCCGGCCTCATCCATGGCCTTCAGGAATCCACGGACACGATCTTGCGTCGTTTGCACCCCTTCAGGGCCTCCAATATAGGCGATCTGCGTGTACCCCAGGGACAAGGCGTACTCCGTCAGCTGCAAGCTGCCACGTTCGTTGGCGGCCTCGACCCCCAAGATTCCGTCCACACAGCGGTCGGAGGCGACGATGGTGACGCCCTGATCCCGAAGCCGATCGATTCGCGGCCAATCCGGAACACCGACGGGGACAAAGATGATGCCATCCACTTGCTCCGCCATGAGCAAATCCAAATACCGCGATTCCTTTTCTGTGGAGTGGTTGCTATCGCAAATCAGCGTCGAGTAGCCCTCCTCAAAAGCGATGCTCTCCACGCCGCGTGCGAGGAGAGAGAAGTAGGGGTTCGAGATATCGGGAACCAGGATTCCAATGATGTCGCGGCGACGGCTGCGAAGGCGTTGAGCGGAGCGAGCGGGCGTATAGCGCAACTCGCGAATCGCCTCCAAAACGCGATCCCGTGTTTCCGATCGCATATACGTTGTGGCATGCTCGTTCAGAACACGCGATACCGTACTCGGGGAGACACCGGCTCTTGATGCAACATCTCGAATCGTCGGTTTCTTATCCATGGTATCGTTTTCTGAAATCGTTTTCAGACTAGCATCCCACCCACCGTCTTGTCAAGACCTCCATTTGGAGAAATCTCCGAAATCCAGATGATATCAGAAAAAATCCGATAGTTAGCCATGCGAGCATAGCGAGACGCCTGGCGAAGCGATCGTTCGTCGCCCCTGTCGAGACCCTCCGGCCCTTCGCACCTCTTTTTCCTCACTTACGTTCGCTCCGTCTCACCTCCGAACTCGTATTGGCGGCACGCTGGCTTGACAGCATCCGCACGCCTCGGTATGATGCAACCGGTTGCATTCGCACGAAAGGAGCGACGATGGATCGTCCCGAGGTTCGAACGATTGCCGATGTCGCTCGGTTGGCCGGCGTCTCCAAGTCCACGGTATCCCGCGCTCTCAATGACAGTCCGCTGGTCTCCGAAGATACCAAGGACCGGATTCGAGTGATCGCACGAAAGCACAACTTCCAAATTAGCGCGCCGGCGCGTCGGCTCAGCCTGCAGCAGAGCAAGACGATCGCCTTTGTCACCCACTGTTATCACGACGATTTCACATGGGTCGATCTGTTTGGGCTTGAGATCCTGGGCGGGATCACGCGGGGGCTGTACGAATCCGGATACGACACACTTGTGCTTCACGTCGATCCCAAGGACACGGCGTGGGCTCGGCAACATCTGGACACAGGCCGCGTGGATGGCTTCATTCTGCAAACGTCATCGCGCAAACAGACGCATGCCAAGGCGCTTCTTGAATTGGGTGCGCCCTTTATCGTCTGGGGATTCCCGCACCCCGGAAAGAGCTATTGCTCGGTCGCGGGTGATGATGCTCTGGGCGGACGCATGGCCACCGAGCATCTCATCACGCGGGGGTGTAAGCACATCGCGTTCATTGGTGGGCATCGCAGCGAACCGGAGGTCAAGCGGCGCTTTCAAGGCTACGTTGATGCGCTGGAACAGGCCGGACGCGCATGCGACGATCGCCTTGTCCGCTATGCCGACTACTACGATACCAAGAGTGCGCGTGCGATGACGGAACTCCTGGAAGCACATCCGGATATCGATGGCGTCTTCGTCAACAGCGATGTCATGGCCATTGCCGCCATGGAGGCCATCCGAGGTTCCGGCCGTCGAGTCCCTGAGAATGTGGCCGTCGTTGGATACGACGACCTGTCCATTGCCGCCTACAGCCACCCGCCGCTGACGACCATACGTCAGAACGTGCCGGAAGCCGGACGAATGCTGGGGCGCAATCTGGTCGAGCACCTGCGAACGGGCATTGTCACCAACGTGACCGTTCCCGTGGAACTGATCGTTCGACAATCAGCGTAGTTTTTTGCATGGATTTGCAACCGGTTGCAGCAAGCGGCCAAAAGGAGGATACTCATGAACTGTGGCATCTTGATGATGCAAAAGTGGAATCGAGAACGAGAGTCGCTGGAGGCATCGGCGCGCAGACAGCACGCGGCACGACGCGCCCGATGCCGCCAAGCCGAGCTGGCCACCGCGAAGAACACGAGGTCGCAGACCTCGGCAGCAACTAGTGACGCCGTCCCGGCCGAAGATGGTGCGTTGAGTTGCGCGCCGGAATGCTGCTAAGGCAGCGAAACGGATCAACCATGTGCACGGAGAAGCAAAAGATGCTGCGTGGCGATGTTTATTTGGCGAGCGACGCCACGCTGACGGCTGAGCGGAAACGCGCCCGTGAGTTGCTGCATCGCATCAATAACCAGCCACCACGTGAATGCTCGTGCCCTGATGAAGTCCTCGTCCATGAGCTTCTCCCCAATGCGACGCCTCCCCTCTGGCTGCGTCCTCCATTCTATTGCGATTATGGTTACAACCTGCATATCGGCAAGGACGTGTTCATCAATTTCAACTGCGTTTTCCTCGATTGCGCACCGATCACCATCGGCCCGCACACGCAATTCGGTCCCAATGGTCAGATCTACACAGCGTCTCATCCCCTCTCTGCGGCGCGCCGCAGGGATGCACATGAGCTGGCCTTGGCCATATCCATTGGCGCCGATTGCTGGATCGGGGGAAGCGCCGTTCTCTGCCCGGGCGTGACGATCGGCAACCGCTGCGTCATCGGCGCAGGCGCCGTTGTCACCAAAGACATCCCCGATGACTCCGTGGCTGTCGGGAATCCGGCGCGAGTCATTCGCGATCTTACAGCCCTGAACGAGCAAAACGGCCGGCCAAAGGTGGATGCATCGTGATTTGCCGGGTCGATGACTATGCGGCCCTGTGCGCGACCGCCGCTGACACAATCTTGCATTTCCTGAGTGAACGGCCCCGGGCGACGATCGCGCTGCCCGCAGGTAAAACCCCGGCAGGAGTGTACGATCAGCTTCGGCAGCGTCTTCGAGAACACCCCGTCGACCTGAGCCACATTCATTTCGTCAACCTCGACGAGGTGGTCGGCCTCCCTCCCGATCACCCGATGAGTTTCGCCCGAATCCTGCGCGAGTGTTTTCTCGATCGAGCCGAACTCGCCGGATGCAGCTACCGGCTCTTGGATGGCAGTGCCGCCGATCTGGATGCCGAGAGCGAGCGCCATGAGGAGAGCATTTCATCTCACGGCGGTCTCGATCTCGCCATCCTCGGTATCGGCGTCAACGGGCATCTCGCCTTCAACGAGCCAGGGACCGCGTTCGAAGCGCGCACGCACGTCGTCGCCTTGACGGAGGCTAGCCTTCGCGGACTTCAACTCCCGGCAGCGCTTCGTGCGCAACTCCCGGGAACCGGCATCACCCTAGGATTGGCCAATCTTCTCGAAGCCCGTCACATCCTACTGTTGGCCAGCGGACGCGCGAAAGCCCATGCCGTTCGGGAGCTTCTGGACGGTCCGGTCACTGAGCGGTTGCCGGCGTCGATCCTTCGCCATCACTCCAATTGGACCACGATCGCCGATGATGCTGCTTGCGTTTGGATTGACTCGGAGAATCGAGATACTTGAGATGGATACAACGGAAAGGAAGCCTAGGGACTTGATGAACCTTGCCATTATCGGAGGGGGAAGCACCTATACTCCCGAACTCATTCATGGCCTCATCGAGGCCCGGCAAGCGTTGTCGATCGGCCGCATTTGCCTGATGGACATCGATGCTGAGCGGCTTGACATCGTCGGCCGGTTCGCGCAACGCATGGCTCTAGCCGCCGGTTCGGCACTGCACATCGAACTGACAACGGATCGAAAAGAGGCGCTGACCGGCGTCGATTATGTGCTCACCCAAATCCGCGTCGGCGGCATGCCGGCCCGCATTCAGGATGAGCGCATCCCCTTGAGACACGGAGCCATCGGGCAAGAGACAACGGGCCCCGGCGGCTTCGCCAAGGCACTGCGAACGATTCCCGTTCTCCTCGATCTTGCCGACGATCTATCCCGACTGTCGCCGAACGCCCGGCTCATCAACTTCACCAATCCCTCCGGATTGATCACCGAAGCCCTGCTCAAGTACGCCTCCATCGAGGCCATCGGATTGTGCAATTCGCCAATTGGCGCGCAACGAGCGCTCTGCGATCACTTCCAGGTTGCCCCCGCTCGCCTCCGATTGGACTGGGTGGGGCTCAATCACCTCAGCTGGATTCGCGGTGTCTGGATTGACGAGGCCGATGTGCTCGATCGCGCCCTTGAGTTTGCCATTGAGGAGGGATGGGGGACCGCCTTTGAGCCTTCGTTGATCCGTGGGCTACGGATGATTCCCAGCTACTACCTGGAGTACTACTACAACACCGATCAGGTCCTGGCGAAGCAGCAGTCCACGGCAATCATGCGGGGCGAAGAGGTTCTGGAGATCGAAAAACAGCTACTGGCCATGTATGCCGATTCTGCGCTGGCGACAAAACCCGCCATTCTCGATCAGCGGGGCGGCGCCCATTACTCGACGGCCGCCGTTGACCTTCTACACGCCCTGGAAGGACGCGATGCGACCCAAATCCTCAATGCCGCCAACCGCGGTTCCCTACCGGGCCTTCCCGACGACGCCGTCGTCGAAGTGCCGTGCCGCATTCGTGAAGGCGCCGTTCGTAGCGAGCCTTGCGCGCCGATGCCCCCCACCATTCGCGGCCTGGTTCAGCGCGTGAAGGCCTATGAGGAGCTGACGATCGAAGCCGCTGTCTCGGGCGACGCCTCGCTTGCCGTCCACGCATTGAACGCACATCCCCTTGTGCCGTCGTACGCCATCGCTCAGCGGATCTGGCGCGACCTGCGCGACGCCCATGCCGCCCACTTGCCTCAGTTCGCCAAGCACGGAGGGATATCGTGAAGGTCGTTCTAGGCGTCGATGGAGGCAACTCCAAAACTGCCGCACTGATCATGCGCCATGATGGCCGCTGTCTCGGACACATCACGACCGAAGGCAGCAATCATGAAAACATCGGATTTCCCGCAGCAAGCCGCATCTTGAAGCAGGCTGCTGAAGATGCCCTGTCGTCCGCCGGCATCACTCCGCCCATCGACGTTGCCTTTTGGGGGTTGGCGGGCGTCGATATCGCATCGGATGAAGCCGCCTTGAGCGCCATCGTCGAGCGCCTTGACATTGCCCGCCGCAACATCGTCAAAAACGACGTGTTCGCCGCCATGGGCGCCGGGCTCTCCCGCGAATGGGGCGTCGGCATCATCAGCGGCGCCGGGTTCAGCGCCTGTGGTGTTGCGCCCGATGGGCGAACGCTTCAGTTCCCGTCGCTGGGCGCCGCCACCGGTGATTGGGGAGGCGGAACGGACATCGGATTGGAAACCCTTCGCTTGGCCCATCGCAGCTTCGATGGGCGTGGGGAGAAAAGCCAACTTGAGTCCCGCGTGCCCGCCGCACTCGACCTACCCTCGCTCGCTGACCTTCCTCAGCGGATGCGCGACAACCGGTTCGACTGGGCTGCCGTGCGCGATCGACTGCCGCCCCTTCTTTTCCAGCTGGCAACGGAAGGCGATTCTGTGGCCCGGCGACTCGTGATCCGCATCGCCACGGAAGTCGCCGTGACGGCCATCGCTCTCCTGAAGCAGCTCGAACTCCTGAACATAAGGACGGACATCGTTTTGGGCGGCTCCATCTTTCATGCGACCGGACCGCTCCTCCTGGAAGCCATCACACGGACCATTCATCGAGAGGCGCCGCAGGCACGCATCGTTCGGCCCGAGTTTCCGCCGGTCGTGGGCGCCGCCTTCCAGGCCCTGCGCCGTGAAGGGATCGAGATCACCGACGACGTGCGCGTCCGCGTCCGCGCCACCCTTCCCATCGAGTTCGCGGGAACCAAATCCACTCCGAAAGAAGCAGGATAACTATGGGAATCGTAACCAATGCTTCGGCCCTTCAGCAGCAGTTCGAAACGGAACTCACCGGCAACATCTTGCCGTTTTGGCTGACTACCGCCTATGACGCCTCCACCGGCGGTCTTCACGGCGCCATTACCCATGAGGGTCGCGTCGCCGATCATGTGCCACGGTCGGCCGTGTTGATCGCCCGCGCCTTGTGGACCTTTGCCGCCGCAAGCCGAGCCATCGACCGCTCCGGGTATCGCGACATGGCGAACCGAATGGCCCTGTACCTCCGTCAGTCATTGTGGGATCCGGAGTATGGGGGCCTGTATTGGGATGTCGATCGGAACGGCACGCCACTCTCGGACCGAAAGCACCACTATGCACAAGCCTTCGGCATCTACGGCCTCAGCGAGCACGTCCGCGCTACCGGCGATACGGAGAGCCTCGCGTTGGCTGTCCAGCTGTTCGAGTTGTTGGAAGACCATGCCTACGATTCACGCTATGGCGGCTATTTGGAGGGCAGCACGCGGGAGTGGCAGCCGCTGAACGACCCGCGCTTGAGCAACCGCGATCACGCGAGTCCAAAATCGATGAACACGCTGCTTCATCTGCTGGAGGCCTACACGAATCTCCTGAGAATCTGGGACCACCCGCCGTTGCGCCAACGGTTGCGCGAGTTGCTCGATGTGTTCGCTGAACACGTCTTCGATTCTGAGACCGGCCACTATCGCCAGTTCTTCGCCCTCGACTGGACGCCGACACTGAAGGGCGCCTCGTACGGTCACGACATCGAAGCCAGCTGGCTGCTCTGCGAAGCCGCCGATACATTGGGCGATGCCGAGCGCCGTGATCGCGCCCGCACGCATGCCCTGATCACTGCCGAAGCGGTACTCGATCATGGGATCGCGCCCGATGGAAGCCTGCTCAACGAGAGCCACCCCAAGGACGATGTGGCCGAATTCAAGCACTGGTGGCCGCAAGCCGAAGCCATCGTCGGATTCACCAACGCCTACCAGCTATCCGCAGACGCCCGCTATGCAGACGCCGCGCTTCGCTGCTGGGACGTCGTCAAAACAGAGTTTGTCGATCGCGCCCACGGAGATTGGTTCAAGCGATTGCATCCCGACGGGACCCCCGATCCGACCAGCGAGAAGACCGGCCCCTGGAACTGTCCCTACCACCACAGCCGCGCGTGCTTGGAAATGATGACCCGGCTCGCTCAGATCGCCTAGGAGGCCCATGCGATACGGACACTTCGACAACGCTGCCAAGGAATACGTCATCACACGCCCGGATACCCCGACCTCCTGGAGCAACTATCTCGGCTCCACGGAGTATGGCGCCATCATCACCAACAACGCAGGCGGTTATGGTTTCTATCGATCGGGCGCCCGAGGCCGTTTCCTTCGGCTGCGTTTCAACAGCGTGCCCATGGACCAGCCCGGACGCTACATCTACCTGCGCGATGCCGAGACCGGCGACTACTGGTCGACGTCCTGGCAGCCGGTGGGAAAGCCCCTTGCCTCCTCGCAAGAGGGGGTTGAGAAACCCTATCGAAGCGTCTGCCGTCATGGCACGGCGTACACGGTCATCGAATCGGAGTACGCGGGCATCGCCTCCGAAACGACCTACTTCGTTCCCTTGGGACAGGCCTTCGAATACTGGCGGGTGAAGCTCACCAACCGTAGCGAGAGGGTCCGAAAACTGTCCGCCTTCACGTTCTGCGAGTTCACCAACCAATGGAACACCTTCCAAGACCGCGTCAACCTGCAGTACTCCCTGTTCATCATCAAGGGTGAACGCACGAAGGACGGACTCCTTCGCATCGCCATACAAGACAACCTCACTCCCGAACCTAGCGCAACCTCCGGCGAGAAGGCCTACGATCACGACCTCGCCATGCACAGTTGGATGGCGATGCGCGGAAGCGATGTCACCGGCTACGACACGGACCGAGATGCCTTTCTCGGTCCTTATCGCAGCTATCACAACCCTCTCGCGGTCGAGGTCGGCGCATGCGCCAACAGCCAGGCCTATGGCGATAACGCCTGTGGCAGCTTGCAAACTGACATCGTGCTCCAGCCGGGGGAGAGCCGTGAGCTTCTCGTCATGCTGGGCATCGGCGATGCGAAAACTCGAGGCACGCAGACGGTCGAGGCCTTTGGGTCATTGAAGCGCGCCGACGAGGAGCTGGCCAAACTCAAGGCGCATTGGCACGGGCATCTTGGGAGCCTGATCGTCGAGACACCGGACGACGAGCTGAATCACACCCTCAATGTATGGGGTCTCTATAACAGCTTGATCAGCTATGCATGGTCGCGCGCCGCCAGCCTCGTTTACAACGGGGAACGGGATGGCCTCGGGTTCCGTGACTCGGTCCAAGATATCCTCGGCATCGTGGCCGCCATTCCGGACGAAGCACGGACGAGGCTCGAACTCATGCTGACCGGGCAGCTGTCCAACGGTGGAGCCCTCCCCATCGTGCAACCGTTTGATCACCACCCGGGCCAGGAAGCGCCTCCAAATGACGAGGACTACCGTTCCGACGATTGCCTATGGTTCTTCAACGCCGTGCCCGCCTATGTCGGCGAGACAGGCGATCTTGCTTTCTACCGTCGGGTTCTGCCCTTTGCCGATGAGGGTGAAGCCACCGTCTTTGAGCATCTGCGTCGTGCACTCGAATTCAATCTGGAGCGCAGCGGTTCCCACGGACTACCCTGCGGCCTCGCGGCTGACTGGAACGATTGCCTCCGGTTGGGATATCACGGCGAGAGCCTGTTCGTCGCCTTTCAGCTACGGCTCGGCCTGACCACCTACGTAGAAATCGCCGAGCGGCTCGACGAACTCCAGGAAGCATCTTGGGCGCTGGAACGCCGCAACGCGCTGGATGCCGCTATTCAGGCGGTGGCCTGGGATGGCGATCGCTTCATCTGGGCGATCGGGGACGACGGCACCGTGTACGGAACAAGAGATGCGGAGGAAGGTTCGCTCTATCTCAATACCCAAGTGTGGTCCGTGATCAGCGGCGCGGCATCGGATGAGCAAGCCGAGACCTGCATGGAGAGCGTGAATCGTGAACTTGCCACGCCCTATGGCTTGATGTTGGCCGGACCGCCCTTTGTGAAGGCATCGCCCGACGTGATGAGAGCCGTCGTGTTTAACCCCGGGATCAAGGAGAATGCGGGGATCTTCAACCACACCCAGGGATGGGGCGTGATGGCCGAGTGTCTGCTCGGCCACGGCGACCGTGCCTACGAGTATTGCCGAGCCGCCTTGCCAGCTGCTTACAATGACCGGGCGGAGATCCGCCAGCTCGAACCCTATGTACAGGGTCAGACGACCTATTCCCCCTATTCGCCGCGCCCCGGCAACACGCGCACCTCGTGGCTCACCGGCGCCGCGCCATGGTCCTACTACAGCGCGACCCACTACATCCTTGGCCTCAAACCTGAATGGGACGGCCTACGCATCGATCCCTGCATCCCCAGCTCGTGGGACGGATTTACCGCCACCCGCCGTTTCCGGGGAGCAACACTAGAGATCATCGTGAAGAATCCGGATCGCGTCTGCCGTGGCGTTCGCTCCCTGACGCTGAATGGACAAATCCTAGAAGCCAATCTCGTACCCGCGGATCAGCTCGCAGACGTCAATCGGGTCGAGGTCATTCTCGGATCGCACTAGGCCTATACGTCGGCGCTCCTAGGCTTGCCGATCGGCCGACGGGAAACAGGCAAGCACCCGGACGGGGAAGCCTGATCCGTCAACCGGTTTTGGAACGCCACAAAAGATGACCCCACCTCGCGGCGGCACGCTGTTCAGATTGCACATCATTTCGATCTGATAGCGTCCTCTCGAATGCCAGTAGCGTTGCGCACGAAAGTCCCCCGCCGCCGTTCGGATACCACCGTCCGTGCCAATCGTTTCGTGCCCAATCGCGAGCACGGAGCGTTCCTCAGCGAGGAACTGAACCGATTCCATACTGAATCCTGGCCAATGCGTGATGCCGCCAGGGTCGCGGTTCTGCAGCCTCTCGTTATCCGGCCAGCGCAGGCTCCAGTCCGTTCGCATCGCCACGAATGCCCGTTCCGGGAGACGTCCATGCTCAGCTTCCCAAGCTTCAAGATCAGCGACCGTAAGAAGATAGTCCGCATCCCTGCCTGCCTGCCCCGAGGCATCAATCACAACCAAGGAAAGCACCAAGTCACGAGCATGAACGGCATCAATCCACGCCTTCCCGGGAGACAAATGGCCGGGCGGATCGAAATGCGTGGAACATTGACCCGGGAAGCAGTACATGTGGCTTGCAACGCCCAGAGGCTCCAATTCGACGATCGGACGAAAGGTCGTTGGCGGAAACCCTTCGTACAGCGGCGTAGCCGGGCCGAAGGCATGGCTGAGGTCGACGACCTCCATGGCCGGGAGGCAATCGCCAAGTCCCTTCACGCTCGGCTGGGCCGCGTTGGTTTCCGCGCCATCAGCGAACTCGGATGGGCGACTACCGGACAATGCGGAGTCCTCCCCCCTCAAGCACGCGGTCGACCTCATCGCGGGTGGCGAAACAGACATCGCCGGGCAGCGTTTGCTTCAAGGCGGACAGTCCCACGCCCAGGCAAACGCCCAGCTCCGCCCCCCCTTCCAGAAGGCCCGCCAGGAATCCCCCGACGAAGGAATCGCCGGATCCAACACGATCGACCACTTCGATCTCGAAGGTTGGCGCGCGGTAAACGGTATCGTTGGCGGCGTCATAGACGATCGCCGTCCACACGTTCTTCCAGACGGATGGATTCTCGCGCAGCGTAATTGCAACCAGTTCGAGTTCGAAGGTCTGGGCGAGTCGTTTTGCCACATCCTCGTAGGAGTCCGCCGTTATCCCAAACACACGTTCGGTGTCTTCCTCGGTGGCAAAGAGGATGTCGGTTGAGTTTGCAATGTCCGTCATCACCGCACGGGCTTCGGCCTGCGACCACAATCGAGCGCGGTAGTTCAAGTCAACGCAAACCTTCACTCCCGCACCTTGGGCTGCCTGAACGGCTTCCTTGGTGGCCGCCGCGGCGCTGGTCGACAGTGCAGGGGTAATCCCGGAGGTATAGAACAGCTTCGTGTTGCGAAAGACCGTTCCCCAGTCAATATCCCCCGGTTGAATGCCGGCGATCGCAGAATGCGCACGATCGTAGATGACGGCATTGGGGCGTGGCGATGCCCCAAACTCCATGTAGTACGTGCCAACACGATCCTCCGCCGTCCATGCGATGTGTGAGGTGTCGATTCCATGCTCGCGCGTTTTGTTTCGGATAAGCCGTCCCAGCGGATTCTCCGTAAGCCTAGAAACGTAGGCGACCTGCAGGCCCAATCGGGAAGCTGCAACGGCCGCGTTTAGCTCCGATCCCCCCACGTGAAGGTCCAGCGAACTCGCTTGTTCCAACCTCTGATGATTCGGCGGAGAAAGCCGAAGCATCGTCTCTCCAAAGGTCACTAGGTCGTAGCTCATCATTTCCTTTCGCGCCTTGCGCGAGGCTCTTCAATCCATGCCAAGGCTTTATCTGCCTTGCTCCCGGATGGGTTACGCCCCCTGAAGTCCGTACTCCGAGGGACGGTAGACGTCGGCATAGGAACCCGCTTCGATCATCTGATCGATCATGGCCTCTTCCTTCGCCGGCAATGCCGCTGCCGCCACTCGAAGCCGATTCAGCCAATCCACTTCTCGCTCGGGGAGTTGGACCGCGTTGTCGTCAACCGCACGGATCATCTCCTCGATGCTTTCTTGTACGGCGATGATCGTTTGCTCGTACGGCGTGACGCCCTCCACGATGCGCTCGCACAGCCGCAACACAACCTCGGGATGGAGGACATAGGCTTGAACATCCAGAGGAGCGTCGGACTCGGCCAACCATCGACTCAGACGGAGCGCGCCACCGTCCTCGGCGCTCGCTGTGTTCATGAGGCGGCAGTCATAGGCCAGGTGTTCCATGGAAACAACGGGCGCCTTGCCACTCAAGAGCTGGATATTCTGAACGGATTCATTCGACCACGCATCGCAAACGGCTTGCGCAACATTCCCCACCGGACTGAGATGGGCGCAAGCACACGATTTCCCCTCCATCGAGATGGGAATCCCCGCCATCGCCTTAAGATACGGGCCTTCATAGGCACAATCCTTGCTTGGCCCCGTTGCCCCTTCCAGATAGGCGACCAACGAGCGTGGAACCGTCGCCACCCGGACGATGGCGGCGAGGCTTCTTGGAATCATGCCTCGATCCGCGAGCACCATGGCTGTATTGGCGAAGCCACACGCGGTATCCCCCGCTGGAAGGATGCTCTGCCGCTTGCACTCCCCCACAAGGTGCGACCAGAGAAACGCCATGTCACGATATGCCAAGACGCCCAGCGCGTAGACGATGCCTTTCAGATCGGCATGCAAGAGGGCCTTGTCGTGAATCTCTTTGCCTCCTGTGGATTCAATGGAGATCATGTCTGCCCCCGCGTGCCCCGCACCGGAAAAGATTTCGTTCATCGCCTCCCAGTGTTCACCACGGCGCATGAGCGGTGGTCGGCTCGATTCCCGAATGTCGTTGGGCGTAAAGCGCAAGGCGCACTTGAGTCCATGCTCTGTATGCGCGCGCGCAAGCGCGTCGGCAAGAAGCCGAACGATCTCAAGCCCCCAGGCCGGGCGGTGCGTCATGCCCGGCAGCGTCTCGAACTCGACGAGCAGTTGCGGAACCTCAAGCTGAATGGCTCGCTCCAAGACCGAGCCAATCATCTCCGAGTACTGGCGACGAACCTCCGGCCATGTGGATTCAGCAATCTCCATGGGAGGCAGCGTGAAGTTGATTTCCGGAACAACACTGCCCCCTCCGATCGTCAATCCATGTCCGCACTCCACGGGATTCGGACAACGTCCGTAAACGAAATGATCTCGGTCGGTAATCGCCATCTTCATGGCATCCTGCCTCTCTTCAGCGTCGGGGCACGATATCGCCGCTTACGTCAGCGATTTCACCAATGCAACTGCAGTGGGCGCATCGTCGGCGTACCCATCCGCTCCGATTTCCTCCGCATAGTCACGCGTCACCGGCGCTCCCCCGATGACCACGCGGACGGAGTCTCTCAACCCCGCGTCCTGAAGGGCTTGGATCACGCCGGGCATAAACACCATGGTCGTCGTCAACAACGCCGACATGGCGACCACATCTGGAGAGTGCTTCTGAACCGCCTCGACGAATTGCCCGGCTGTAACCTCTACGCCGAGATCGACAATGTCGTATCCTGCGCCCTCCAGCATGGTGGCAACCAGATCTTTTCCAATGTCATGAAGGTCTCCCTCCACCGTCCCGATCACAACCTTGCCACGCGATTCGATGCCCGAAGCAATCAGCTGGGGTCGCAGGATTTCCATCGCCGATTTCATCGCCTCAGCGGAAACGAGCATCTCCGGGATGAACCGAATGCCGGACTCGAACTCCTGTCCCACGATATCCATGGTGGCAATCAGACCGTCGCTCAATATCTCGCCCGGTGAAACGCCATCCTCCAGGGCCTGAGACGTCAGTTCAGCCGCCTCCGTCATGTCTCCCTTGAGGACGGCCTCCTTTAACAGGTTCAGCATCGATCCACCTTTCTTTGCTCGTAGGCTCCTTGGAGACGCTCCATCAGTTGCACGGCTGAGTCCAGCGTTGCACGGAAGTCTCCGGACTTCAGGGCAGCAGGTTGCACAAACGATGTCCCAAGACATGCCGCGACGGCACCCGCATCCAAGTACTCACACGCATTATCGACATTGATCCCGCCTGTTGGAAGGAGAGGGACATCGGGAAGCGGCCCCTTCACCGCGCGTATATAGGCAGGACCGCCCATAGACGCCGGAAAGATCTTCACGATATCCGCGCCGGCGCACCACGCCTGATAGATCTCCGTCGGCGTAAGAGCTCCGGGAATCGCCATCGCGTCGTTCGCCTTGGCAACCGCAATCACATCGCGATCCAGAGTTGGTGAAACGAGGAACTGCGCGCCCGCCTTAATGGCATCTCGAGCGTCGTTCTCATCCAACACGGTTCCTGCCCCAACGAGGACATCCGGATACGAGGATCGAAGCTCTTCAATGCAAGCGAGCGCCCCGGGAGTCGTCATGGTAATCTCGTGAACATCAAGACCCAACGCGGCGAGATCCCCCGCTAAGGTCATTAGGCCGATCGTCTGCGATCCCCGGATGACGACGACAATCCGAGTCTGCTGCATTCGTTTCAGCAGTTGCGTGGACTCAGACATTCCGCTCACTCCTCTCCTGAGCAACGATAAGCTCTAAGGCATCCACAAAGGGCTGGAGACGGGCGATCGACGCCTGAACCCCCATATTCCCAATTCGGAAGGCCTTCCCCTTGTAGCTTCCCATTCCACCTGCAATCAATAGGTTGTGGTCTTCTCGCAATCGCGCCATGACAGTTTCCACGGAGAGTCCTTCAGGAGGCCGCAGAGCGATGACCGTTGGAGATGCACGGTTCTCTGGGAAAACCCCCTCGAAGCCCAAGGCCGCCGTCCGAGCCATCAACCACGCGGCCATTTCGCGATGGCGAAGCCATCGTGCGCTCAATCCCTCATCGAGCACGCGTTCCAGCCCCCTACGGAGCGCGCGCAACGCTGGAACGGCCATGGTGATGGGATAGGGGTGCCAATCCGCCCACTTGTCTGCGTATCGCTGCCAGGTTTGGAGACTCAGATACCAGCCACGCGTGGCGTACGCCTTCATGCGCGACCACGCCTGGGGGGCGACGGCAACCAATCCCAACCCCGGAGGTCCTTCCAAACATTTTTGGGACGCACTGACGCAAACATCGATGTTCATCCGGTCCATGGACAACTCAACACCACCAAGCGAGGAAATGGCATCCACCAAAAACGTCACCCCACGTTCGCGGCAAAGCGCTCCGAGGGACTCAATGGGGTTGAGAAGCCCGCTTGACGATTCGGAATGAACAACCATCACTGCCGTGATCGCAGGGTGCTTCGCAAGCGCGTCAAGCAATCGCGAATCGGTAATGGGTTCGTCAACCGACAGTTGCTCGATCGCCGTTTCCGGGAAATGACTGGTCGCAATTTCGGCAAGGCGATCGCCGAAGAATCCATTCGCCAAGATAAGCAATCGATCCTTCGATCCGATACAGCTTGAAATGGCCGCATCCAATCCCGCGCTTCCACTTCCCGGAATGGCGAAAACAGGACCTGAGGTGTCAAAGACGTTCTTTAGCAAGCCGATGGTTTCCTGGTAGTACGCCGTCCAGGCTGCGCCATAATGAGGGACCACAGGGCGAACCATCTCTTGGAGTACCGTTGGATCCAGCGTCGTGGGACCTGGGATGAGCAAGTCATAGCCGTCTAACATGGCGACTCCTTCGACGAAAATTCACCGAGTTCCAGGTCCTCAAGAACCGTAGAGCCCGGAATTCCCGTCTCCCGATCCCACCCATGAAGGTCGTAGTACGCCTGCACCATCCCTTTCATCGTCGTCTCATCAAGAATCAGATTCTCATTCCCAGACATGTCGATGGTCTCATTCATGAGCCGCCATGGCGCGTACTGGGAAGGATCTTCCTTCCATCCCAGCACGAGGTTGATGAGCCGTTCCAAGGTGACGATTCGGCGTCCAGCACGCATGACGGTTTCCTCTGTCGTCTCAATGCCCGTCATGGCCTGAAACAGCCGTGCGCACCGTTCCGGGGACGCCCCATAGGCTGCCGTCGAGATGAATGCACAAAGCCCAAGCGCGTCAGAGACGGCATAGATATCCTCGTGCCAGCGGACGATCTCCGCTCGCTTTTCGGTTGTATCCGGACGAGCAAGCTCGGCGCTCCCGGTGATCTTCTCGATGAGATCCTTCATCTCCGGCGTCATGCCGAACTCGGCAATACACTCGGTATGCAGATGGTCCGGTCCCCGGGGATTGACGGCAAACGCAAGCGCGTATCCCATCGTGCCGCGGGTTTCCACGCGGCTTTGCTCCAATCCACGCGTATGTACGGCCCATTTCCAGGACTCTCCACCGATACGCCTGGCCGCTTCGGCGACACCATCCGCAAGCACATCTCCGAGTCCCTCTCTCCGCGCAATCATGCCGGGCAGCACCGTGATCGCTTCCGCGCTACCGAAAGAGAGATCCAATCCCTCGTACATCTCCGGAGGAAGCACACCGCGCTCGGCGCACTCCATGGCCCATTGAATCACCCCACCCGCTGAGATGGTGTCGAGTCCGAGATCGTTACAGAGTTCATTGGAGCGCTGCACCGCGCCGATGGAGTCAACCGCTGGCCCTGAACCCAGTGCGCTTACGGTCTCGTATTCCGGTCCCGCCGAGTAGGCGCCTCGATAAGGACCCTCTTCGATGCGGATGAAGCGATGACACGAGTAGATGCAAGACGCACACCCGATCCGCCCCTTGAGCAGTTTCTTCTCATTCCAGTACTGGCTGGTCAGCTCTTCGATCGTTTCGATGCTTCCCCGCTGGAAGTTGTAGGAGGGCAGCGTATCCGTTTCATTCATCAGATCGACGGATGCCGCGGTTCCGTAGGTGTAATAGCTATCCGACATCGTGTCCTGATAGAGTGCGGCGCGCATCTCCGCTTGCACGTCTCGGAACAAGCTCACATCGTGTGGTGTCAGACCGCGTTTGGGACGCGACAGCGCGATGGCCTTGAGGTTCTTCGATCCCATGACCGCGCCGCCTCCGCCCCTCGCCGCGGCGTTGTACACCGAGGACATCACGGCAGCGATTCGCACCAGATTCTTGCCGGCGGGGCCAATACAGGCGACATTGATGTCCTGACCGTGAATGGCTTCAAGCGCCGCCGTCGCCCCCCGTACGCCCTTGCCCCAGAACTCCCCAGCCGAGCGCAGCTCGATTCCATCGTCTCCGATCCACACGTACGTTGGCTCCTCAGCCCTTCCCGTGATTCGGATGTAATCCGCCCCATGCAGCTTGCAGTACAAGCCGAAATGCCCCCCCACGTTGGCCTTGCAATATAACCTCGTCGCAGGACTTACGAACGTGACATTGGATCGGCCCGACATCGGCGTGTTGGTTCCCGTCATCGTTCCCATGGAGAAGATGAGAGGAGCATCCGGCGACAGCGGATCGATCGGCCCGGACAAGGATCTCGCGAGCAAGGCCGCGGCGATGCCACGTCCGCCAAGGTAGTTGCGTTCATCGTCCCTTGAGATGGCCTGCCATTCGATCGATTTCCGGCTCAAGTCGATATTCAAAACGCGCTGTTCAAGCGAGCGGTTCTCAATCATTCCGTCTCACCTGCCTCTCCATAGCGAATGGCGCCCGGCTTCTGGCAGGTGGCGACACAGGCAGGCTGTCCTCCGCACAGGTCACAGATCACGGGCACGGAGCGTTCATCCACAAAATGGATGGCTCCATAAGGGCATGCGGTTTCGCACGCGCGGCAGCCAATGCAAGCGTCGATGTCAATCCGGATCGCGCCCACTTCTGGGTCAACGGACAATGCATCCACGGGGCACACCGCCACACAGAACCGCTCCTCGCACTGAATACAAACGCGCGGCGTGAACTCCCCTTGTTCCTCATGGCGAACGATTTGGATGCACGACCAGTCAAGTGCGAATGTGTCATGATGGGCGAAGGCACAGGACAACACGCAGCTCTCGCAGCCGGTACATTGCTCCTGTCGGATCATCATCCGTTTCATACATCCCCCTTTGAGAGCTCGAACTACGCGTCCGGTGCCTCCATAATCCATACACACTCCGGTTCATCGCGGAAGATTCGTTTCCCCCACGTGAATTGAATGTCCGGGTTGAATCCCTTGACAAACCCGTGATCTCCTTCGCAGAAGACCATGGCGATGTCGTGGAAGAGATCGTCCGGCAAGTCATACATCTCCAACGTGCTCTTGATGACACAGGCCTGGTTGTGAAAAACAAGCCGCTTCCCGTCCCATTCCGTGTCATCGCCCATCGGATACAGGGACTCCCAAACGGCTTTGAGGGCGGCGAGGTCGTTTGCCCCGGCGTGCTCAGCCATCCGCTTTCCGAACCGCACGCCGGCGTCGTACATCGCCTTGGCGCAGATCTCGCGAGCCACGTCGCGCCCATACTTCTTCTCAAGAGCAACCCAGATCTCCAAGTAGACGGTCGCTTCCCATTGATAGCCCGTCGCGAGATGATCGGTAATGACGCTTCCCATGCTTCCTCCTATTGATCGTGGAACATGACCGAGCGCAGACACCCGGTTCCCTTCTTATCGAATGCCGTTGTAATCGCATCTCGCCACTCGGACAGGGGATAGCGGTGGGTCACGACAAAGTCATGGCGCACCTTCCCGCTCTCCAAGAGATCGACCGCAATTTCGTAATCGCGCTTCATTCCAGTCGTGGAGTAGCTATTCGACGAAAGAATGTGAACCTCGTTGAAGAGCATCGTCAGAAGATCGATGGGGCGTTCTCCGTCGAAGATGCCGGTCATGATGACGCGTCCGCCGAGGCGACACATCTTGACCGCTTGGTTCATCACGTCCGTACGTCCGCCAACCCCTTCATAGACTGCATCGACACCTCGTCCGTTCGTCAACCGCTTCACGTCCTCGACCGGATCGACATCTCCCTGAAGCAGAATGACCTCATCCGCTCCCGCTTGATGCGCAGCGTCCGCTTGGAAGGGGTATTTGGCCGTGGCATAGACCTCGGTGACGCCCCAGGCCTTCAAACACTGAATGAGATCGATGCCAATGACGCCCGATCCCAAAACAACGGCGGTGTCTCCCGGCTTTGAACCGCCGATGGCCAAGGCATGAACCCCGACGGCCAGCACATCAATCAATGCCGCATCTTCGAAACTCACACGATCTGGAATCTTGAACAGACGGCTCTCGTGCACAATCGAGTACTCGCCGTACCCACCGGGCAGCATTTCCACAATCGGGATTCCCACATGGGTGAGTCCCCGTTCGCAAATGTGGTACTGCCCTGCTGCACAGGGATCACAGATCGGGAAGCGCTCCAGTTCGAGGCACCCGTGAAGGGGTTCAACCGCAACGCGATCTCCCGGTTTGAGGCGCGTCACATCGGCGGGAACCTCGGCGACGATTCCCGCGTTCTCGTGTCCAAGCACAGCGGGTAGGTTCTTATCAGGGATGTATCCACGCGTTTGTCCGTCGAGATAATGCAAATCGGAACCGCAGATTCCGGCGGCTTGATTCTTCACAAGCACCCATCCGGGTCTCACCTGGGGGCGAGGGAATTCCTTCAGCTCAAGGCCGTTGGGCCATTGTCCTCCGTCCCACACGATCGCCTTCATCATCGCTGTCACACTATCCTCCTTTACTTCGGAACGTCGCGCGATTCCTGTGCGGAACGCGAGTAGAGATGACACCACGTCTGAACCTGTTCAACACGTCTTGCTTCCGGAGCCTCCTGCGCGCAAATCGTCATGGCATGCTGACACCTTGGATGGAATCGACACCCGGATGGCGGTGCCGTCGGGCTAGGAATCTCTCCCACCAGCGGAGGAACAAGATCTCTCTTGGTGGGATCGGGAATCAATACCGAGCCAATCAGCGCCTGGGAATAGGGGTGGTTGGGACCGTCCAACACATCGGCCGTCGGCCCCAACTCCACGGGGCGCCCCAGGTACATCACAAGCAACTGGTCACAGAGCTGGCGTACCACGGAGAGATCGTGCGTGATGAGAACATACGCCAGCCCAAGCTCCTCCCGCAGTTGCATCAAGAGCGCAATCACTTGAGCCTGAAGCGATAGGTCCAGCGCAGAGGTTGGCTCATCAAGGATGAGGATTTCCGGTTGAGGGGCAATCGCACGAGCAATGGCAATCCTCTGTTGCTGACCGCCGCTGAATTGATGCGGCAGCTTCCGGATATCCGACGGACGAATTCCGACAAGCTCGAACAGTGCCCGAACCGCCGCCGGGCGCTCCCGGCGAGGCATTCGGGCAAGGTGAAGCAACGGCTCAAGGAGGCTGCGCTCCGCCGAGAACCGTGGATTGAGGGATCCTCCCGGATCCTGAAAGACCATTTGAACATTCTTCAGCAAGGCGCGTTTCCCTCGACGCCGGTAAACGCTTCGTCCATGCACGTGCACATCACCGGCCGTCGGACGGTAGAGCGACATAATGCACCGCGCAAGCGTCGTCTTCCCCGACCCTGATTCTCCAACGACGCCTATCGACTCGTGAGGGTTGAGGTCAAAATCAATGCCATCCAATGCATGCACCGTCTTGGTCACAAGCGGGAGATCGCCCTTGACGGAGAAGTGCTTCACAAGCCCGCGAACGCGCAACAGAGGACTAGACATCGCGATCTCCTTGCTGGGCATACAAGTGGCAACACGCCCGTTGCCCTTGCTCAAAGACGACGAATTCCGGATTGACCGTTCGGCAAACGTCCATGACATGCTTGCACCGGGGATGGAACGGGCATCCGCTGGGAAGATGAAGAGGCTCTGGGACGTTTCCTGGAATGGGATTGAGTTGATTCCGCACGTTAACTTGAGGGATCGATTCCAACAGCGCACACGTATAGGGATGCCGCGGCTGCGAGAACAGAACGTCGATCGGCGCCTCTTCCATGATTTGCCCGGCATACATGACCACCACACGGTCACAGAGATTGGCCACCACGCCGAGATCGTGCGTGATCAGCCACTGAGATGCGTCTGACGTTCCTCGCAAATTCCTGAGCAACGCGAGCAACTGCTTCTGTACAGTCACATCCAATCCCGTCGTCGGTTCATCCAGAATCAACAGCGTCGGATCACACATCAGGGCCATCACAATCATGACCCGTTGGCACATTCCCCCCGAGAGCTGGTGGGGAAACCGCGTCATCACACGCTCGGCATCCGCAATGTTGACTTCCTTGAGGAGGTGAACGGCATGTTGCCACGCATCCTGCTTGCTCGCCTCGTTGCGATGCCGTCGATACACGCGGTCAATCTGCTCTCCAATACGCAAAACCGGGTTGAGCGCTCGGCTGGGGTTCTGAAAACACATGGTCATACGCTCGCCACGCAAGGCGGCCCACTGTTTCTCGGGCAGGAAAAACAAGTCGACCTCACCCAACCGTGCGAACCCGCCCGTGATCGCGCCCGGGGGCTCCACGAGTCCCATCACGGCAGTCGCGGTGACGGATTTCCCAGATCCTGATTCGCCGACAATCCCCAGGGTTTCATTGGCTTGAATCTCGAATGAAATGCCGTTCACCGCCCGAACCACGCCAAAGTAGGTGAAGAAGGCAACGTGCAAATCGCGAACGCTCAAGACGGCAGGCATGCTACCTCCTCATCCTTGGATCAAGAATGTCTCGAAGCCCATCTGCCAGCAGATTGAATCCAAGGACCGAAATGAACAGGGCAAGTCCGGGGAACACGCTCACCCACCATTGGCCGCCAAGGAGGTTGTTCATTCCCTCGCTAATCATCATGCCCCATTCGGCCTGAGGCGGACGTACGCCCAGTCCAATGAAGCTCAATCCGGCCGCATCCAGCATCGCATAGCTAATGTTCAACGCTGCACTCACAACGATGGGCCCCATGCTATTGGGGAGGAGATAAACGAAAAGCACCTTCCACGTCGGGACACTGCTGCTCTTGGCCGCATCGACGAAGGCGAGTTCCCGCAAACTCAAAACGCGGCTGCGAACCATGCGCGCAAACCCTGGAACCATGATGACGGTAATGACGATGATCAGGTTGCGCACGCCCGGTCCCATGGCAGCGGCAAGGCCCATTCCCAGAATGAAGGGTGGGAAGGATTGCATCACATCCATCACCCGCATCAGCAGGTTGTCCGGAATGCCGCCGAAATACCCGGCGACCACTCCGATGATGGATCCAAGGACGAACGCAAACCCAATGGAAGCCAAGGCCACCAAGAAATCGATGCGTGCCGCCGCCAGGACGCGTGAGAAGACATCACGTCCGTAGGAGTCGGTTCCGAAGAGGTGCGTCGCGCTGGGTCCTCTCATCCGCAATCGTGCGTTGGTGGCGTCCGGATCGAAGGGCGCAACCAGAGGGCCGAAAATGGCAACGAGCAGCATCATGACGACGAGGATGAGGCCCACAAGAGAGACTGGGTTCTGGCGGAAAACCACGAAGGAGAATCCGAACTTGCGCGAACAGATCGATCGCAATCGCTCGGACTGCTGTTCGCGGCGCTGACGCTCGGCTTCAGAAATAACCAGGGTTCTCTTCATGCTAGTACCGAATCCTTGGATCAAGAAGGGCGTACAGGACATCGACAATGAGATTGATGGTGATGTAAATGACGGCGACAAGCATGACGAACGCCTGAACCGGTGCGTAATCGACATTGAAGATGGCGTCGATGGAATAGCGTCCCATGCCCGGCCACGAGAAGATCTGCTCCACCAGAACTTCTCCGCCTAACGAATAGCCATATTGAAGACCGATCATGGTAATCACCGGCAGTAGAGCATTCCGAAGCGCATCCTTGAAGATGACGGTGCGTTTCGCCAAGCCACTGGCACGCGCTGTCCGAATGTAATCCTCGCGAAAAACTTCGAGCATGCTGGTTCGCGTGATTCGAACGATGGGGGACAACATCGCGAACACGAGCGTAATCAACGGCAGCGCCATCTGAGAAAGCGAGGATGCCAGTGCCGTTCCATTAAGCGTAAGGATGGAATCTAGGATGTACATTCCCGTGATATGCGTGGGCGGATCGATGCGAAAGCCGATGCGTCCAACCGGCGCAGGCGCCCACCCAAGAAGATAGTAGAACACGAACATCAGCATGAGTCCGGACCAAAAAACGGGAATGGAAACGCCGCCAACCGAAAAAACGCGTACGGCATGATCCAGTTTCGACCCCTGCTTCACGGCCGCGAGCGCCCCTAACGGCACGCCAAGGAGTACGGCCACAAACATCGCCGTGGTGATAAGCTCCAGGGTGGCCGGGAACCGCCGCAGAAGCTCCGTCGTCACCGCCTCCCCGGTTCGCCACGATGTCCCAAAATCCCCTCGCAGGAGATCGCCGACATAGCGGACATATTGCTTCCAAATCGGTTGATCGAGCCCCATGTCGGCGGCAACGGCTGCAATATCTTCTTGGGATGCCAGTGGCCCCGCCGCCATGACAGCCGGGTTCCCGGGAAGCAGCCGCGCTGTTACAAACGTAATCATCGATACACCGATGAGAATAGGAACCAGCTGAAGCAATCGCTTGACGATGTAGGCAATTAGTCTCATAGTAAAGTCCTACCTCCGCTGTATGCAGAGGTCGGGGCCGCGGCGATGTCCGCGGCCCCTCGGTCTTACCTCCCTACTCCGCTTTCCCCATGTAGAAATACCGGAGGAAGTGAGCACTGTTGTAGACAAAACCGGTGACATCGTCGCGCATACAGGTGATGCGGTTCGGATGATACAGGTAAAGGATCGGTGTATCGTCGATCAGGAGTTCCTGCAACGCGTTGACCATTCCTTCCTGCTTAACCGGGTCCGTCGACTGGTTTGCGGCCACGATCAGCGCATCGTATTCCGCACTGCTGTACTCACCGTAGTTGCAGCACGTGCTGGGAGATGCGTAGTTGAAGTTCAACTGGTAGATCGGATCGTTGACATAAGGCGTCCAGTAGATAAGCGCCATCTCGTATTCGCGGGTTCCGCGAATGACCTCGAATCGAGACGCGGCAACCTTGTCGATGGTAAGGTCAATGCCGGCTTCGGCATACGCGTCCTTGAGATAGATGGCAACAGCTTCTTCGACCGGATTATCCAGGCGGTAGCTGATGGTCAGCTCAATGCCTTCCGGATAGCCCGCCAACGTCAGCAGATCCTTGGCTTTCGCCGGATCGTACGTGTACGGGGAGACGTCTCGGTGCCACTTCGTCAGCGCCGGCACAGGACTGGTCGCTCGCGCGCCGAATCCGAACATGACGTTTTCCAGCAGCTCATCGTACGGCGTGGCATAGGCGAGGGCCTTGCGCACGAGCACGTTGTTGAGCGGTTCGATCGACGTGTTCAGCGCCAAGTACTCCGTTCCCGGCGTCGGAATCGATACGACGTTGATTCCCGGTTCTCCAAGCAGCTGCGTCTGCACCTGCTCCGGCGAGATGAACAGCGAGACATCAGCATCGCCACTCTTCAGCAAGAGAATTCGGGTCGCTTCCGAAGGAACGATCGTATAGACGACGCGGTCGATTCCAGGCGTGCCACCCCAATAGTTGTCCTTGGCCTTGAGCACGAGCTCGCTACCCGCGGTATAGGATTCGACAACATAAGGTCCCGATCCCGCCGTGCGCGTAAACAGGTAATCATGCGCATACGGATCGTCCGTCGTGGCCACCGCCTTGAGCGCCACGGAGTCCACGATGGCCATAACCTCAAGCTCGAGGCTTGGCAGGAACAGCGAATTCGGCTGATCCAGATTAAATCGGACCGTTAGATTGTCGATGATCTCGACCTGATCGGCTGACCCAACACCCATAACCCCCCATAGCCAGCCAATTCCACCGGGGATCGCCAATCCACGTTCGACGGTCCATCGGACGTCTTCGGCGGTTAGCGGATTACCGGAATCGAACACGACATCATCACGAAGGAAGAACGTGTACTGTGTTCCATCCGCCGAGACGTCCCACGATTCGGCGAGCATCCCTGTGGGCTTGTTGGTGTCAAGCATGGCAACACCGAAAGGTGCTTCATCGGCCGGCATGACCTCATACGTGATCAGCGAGTCATAGCAATTGCGTACAATCTCTCCTGCGGCATAGAAAATCACTGTCGCAGGATCCCAACCTTCAACATCTCCGCCAAGCGCAATGACCATTTCGGTCGCAAATGCGCCCGCGCTGAAGACAAGCGTCGCCAACAGCACGACGAATAGACTACGAGCTACCTTTTTCACAGCAACAACACCTCCACTGAGCAGATCAATCAACCTGATCCTCTTCCGATTCGTTCGTGTCTCCGCTCTCACCTCCCTCGATCTATGGATATCCTTCGAGTTCTCGAACGGCGTTCACCATGGCGATGACGTTCTGGGGAGGAACATCCGGCTGAATGCAATGTGCAGGCGCCACCACGTACCCTCCTCCGCGGCCAAGCCGCTCGACCATCTGCTGGATTGAGGCGCGTATACGATCAGGACAGTCCGTTCTCAAAAGCTCCTGGATGTCAATCGCTCCATGAAACGAAAGGTCGTCGCCAAATTCTTCTTTGATGCGCGCGGGATCCATGCCTGCAGCACCGGGTTGAAGGGGGTTCAGAATATCGACCCCCATCTCGATGAAGTCGGCAATGAGTGGGAAAACGGCGCCGTCCGAGTGAAGCAACACCTTCGTCGACGGGCTCATGTGCTTGATGTGGTGAATGAGCTGGCCGATCCTCGGCTTGACCAGCGCACGGAATTGCCGGGGTGAGATCATCAGCCCGGATTGAGTTCCCAGGTCCTCGGTCAGCAACGCGACATCCAACGTCCCGTTCAACTCATCAAGGATAGCCGTCCAAAACTCCAGTTGAATCTCTAGGAGCGCATCCATCAAGCCCTCCGCCAACCCGGGGTTGGCGCCAAAATCCAAGTAGGCCTGCTTGTACCCGCGCAACCAAAACACCATCTCGAAGATGCCCGCGAAGCACCAGCTCCCCACCGCATAGCCCCGATCCCGGAATACTTCCGCCTGTTTCCGCATGCCGACAACGCGTTGATCGGCATCCTCCGGTCGCCGGAGATGGGTCAGGCACTCTTCGAGAGTTCGGCAGGCTTCGAGCGGTGGATCAAAGAAGTCGTAGTAGTGCCCTGACTGTGGCATGCGCCGCGACAGATCCCATTCATCCCGGAACGCCTGCTCATCCAGTTCGACATCACCTTTTCCGGGCAGCGGCGGACCGGGAGCGACGAATCGGAGGTCGCCGCAACAGCAGTCTTCCAGCTCAGGAGTCGGATACACGATGTTGAGCATTCGAGCGGAGATCTCGGGAGGGCGGGCGGGAAGCCCCCGATCTCTGCAAATCGCCTCATGGGCTCCGACCGTAAAGCTGGTAATTCCGAAGCCAAGATCCAGGCTGACTCCGCCACAAGGTCTCCGCTCAACCGCGGAGAGAAATCGCTCTCGAGGTCGGATTTCACGATCCTTGTCGTGCGGCGAATTCGGCGCTTGGCTTTCCAGCATCCTAGCTACGCTCCTTGTAGAAGATCCTCGACCGGGGTGTACGGGAACGATTCCCCGTATCGCTTGGAGGAGAAGGCCGCCTCCCCATCCGCACTTTGAAGCCCGCTTCGCACGCGCTCATCGCAGGGAATCGCGCCGACAAGCACCTCAACCCCGCGAGCAAGCTGCGGCGTCATCACGCCCTCCAACGTCTCGGGATCGAGTAGAATGGCGAGATCCGGGAAGATGACTCGCGGTACGCCCTTCTCCTTCACACACATCACTTCGTTCTTGATGATGAGCTCGACGTGCCGGCCGCGATCTCTGCCAATCCCTTCCAGAAGAACGGAGACGACGTAGAAGCCCGCGCTCACCCTCTCCTGAAGCTCGGATACCCGACCGTAAACCAGCGGGAACCCGGACAGATGTTCACACACGGCATCCAGACCGGCTTCCTTGCTGCGATCGTATGCGCGCACGAATCGTCCCAGCTCGACCGATCGGGTAATGGAACCGCGGACGGCGCATCGCTTGAGGTCCGCGCCGCTCATCCCATAGTGGGCATTGGCGAGCAATCCGCCCTTTCGCGAAGCCACGCATCGCCCGACTTCATCCGCCAAGAAGATATCGCCGGCGCGAACCATGACATTCGTTCCATCTCCGCCAATCAGCGGCATGGGAGTCAAGGAGATCCCATGGCCAAGGAAACTGCACATGTGGGTTTCCGGCGCGGCTCTTCCCACGCCATCCCCATCGATAGTGGCGATGCCAAGCCGGCTGGCGCACGACAGAACGACCGGTGTATTCCCTCCCCCCAACTCAAACGCAATGAGGTAGTCCGCGCGGCGACCGTGTTCCGCTTCGACGGCGCGAATGGCGCGTTCCAACTCGAAGTCGTTCTCCCAGCTGTCGACCACGCGATTGAGCGCTTCGTCCTCGGCAACGGAACCGAGATATCCCCCGGAAACGATGAAGGCATCGTCCGCAACATCCTCCACGTCGATCAAGGTGTATTCGCGCCCGGCGGCCAAATCCGTGTCGAAGATGCTGCGTCCCCAGCCCTTCGGATCCCCGCCTCCCCCCGTTCCGAAAATCCCGACGCCGACCAGTAGATCGTCCAAATCGCGCTTGCTGTTGAGTTTCATGCAGGTCCTTTGCTCTAGGTCATTGCCTGCTCAAGGCAGCGGAATTCCTTCATCGCCTCTTCTTCGCTTGGATTCGTTTCTCGATGGGACGACAGGAGATAGGCAAGATAGGCCACGTTTCGTCCCGTCACTCGAGCGTTTCGCAGGCCGAGTTCATCGGCCTTGACCGCGTCAAGGGTGTTTTGCTCCAACTGCCAGGCGCCGCCTCCGATGTAATCCGAACCGGTGCATGCAAACCCCATCGTTAGGAACCAGTTCAGAATCGTTGACATGGCATGCTCCGCGCCGCCATGCCGGTGAAAACCAATGGAGATCGCCGCTGCCGCCGTTCGCGTGAAGTCGGGTGGCGGAAACGGAAAATCGGGAATCCACCATCCCTTAAGGAGCGACGTGCATCGTTCGAAAAAAGCGCGCAACTGGGCATTGACATCGAAGAAATACACCGGGCTGGCGATCAGGACGCCATTGGGCACAGGATCGAGGAGCGCGCTGACGAGGTCTTCCCAATCATCCTGTTTGATGCACGTTCGCTTCCGAGAGGCGCAGACTTGGCAATCGGTACACGGTTCGATTCGTTTTCCCGAAAAGGAAATGTAGTCAACATCTACCGGGACGGGCGATTGCTGCGCCGCCGACAGAGCCTCTTGTACGAGATGCTCTGTGTTGGCATGACGCGGACTGCTGGAGATGCCTACGAGTCGAAGCGTCAAGGCTCACCTCTTTTGTTTATATCAAAACGCCTTATTATAACACAAAACGCAAATCTCGAACAAGATGCTGTACGGGAACGTTTACGTCAGGTGAAGACGGTGCAATCGTCCGGAGAGGGTCATCTCCGCCCACTTCTGAGCGACGGCGATCGGGTTCACCACCGACATCTGTCGTCCTTCATGTCGCAACGCCTGCTCGAGGAACGGAGCCAGCATCGCCAACTCGGTGCATCCCAGCAGAACGGCCTCACACTCGGTGCCGGACAGCTCCCGCGCATGGAGAACGGTTCGCCGAAGAGCCTCTTCACGAGCGTCGGGAATGTCAGCAGCCGCCATCTCAATGGCACGGCAATCCGTCAAGTGGCTCAGGACGCCATAGCGATCGGCATGGCTCGTAATCTCATCCCGGGTAGCCCGTTCGCTGGTGATCACGGCAAAGCGGCTGAACCAGACGCTTGCCGCCATCATCGCACTCTGCCCAACACCGACAACCGGTTGCTGCAAGCGACCACGGAGTTCCTCCAACTGCGGATCGCCGAAGCAGTCAAGGATGTGAACAGCAGCTCCTGCGCACTCCGCGCGTTTTCCCATCTCCACCAGCGGCATCAATGGGCCCGACGTGGATGCGCACGCTTGTTGCTGTGCCGTGAATGCTGCCCCCATCACTTCGACATCCGGGGCGGCGAAGGCGCGATAGCGGCGAATGGCCATCTCCTCCCACCACGACGGCAGAGAAACGGCAATCAGGATGTTGATCGTCGATCTCATTGGTAGTCCTGGTAGTTGTAGATTAACGCCTTGCCTTCCCGGTGAATGCCCTTCTCGATGGCTTTCCCGACAAGGACGATGTGATCGCCGAACACCTGCCTGGACGCCACCTCGCACTCCAAATGCGCCAGACAATCCTCCAGAACCGGAACCCCGGATACTCCCGGGATGACCGCGTATCCTTCGAACTTGTCGCAGTCTCGTCCGCACGTTCTTCCGAAATGCCTCGCCACGTCTTGCTGCCCTTCTTCCAGAATGTGAACGGAGAAATGGGTGCAGGCCTGAGCAAGCTCGTACGAATAGTTTTCGTCCCAAACGGCAACCTGAATCATCACCGGCACCTCGGAGACACGAACCACCCAACCGGCCGCGTATCCGTTGGTGCGATCCCCATCGAGCAGCGAAACGACGAACACACCGCTTGGGATTTCCCATTCCGCGCGTCGATCCTCGGACTCCTTGAACATCGGCATCCTATCCTCCCGTCTTCTTGGCCGCTCCTACGGGCACGATCCGTCCTTCAGAACAGCACCTCGTCATCAAGCCTCACCTCGTAGCCCATGGTCACGAGATCCCAATGCGGCGTATCCCCTGTCCGGATCGCAGGGAACAGCCCCAACCCAGGGGGTTGGGCGCCCACACCCACCACAACAGCTCCCTCCGCCCGTTCCGAGAGAACGGTACTCCTTGTCATCTCGACGCCCGGAAAGACGCCGAGTGAAAGATGCGAGAGGTGCCGTATCCACGGCGTTTCTCGCTCTCGCAACCACAGCGAGAGTTGAGATGCTCCTTCGCCACCCTGCACATCGACAACCATTCCGTTTTTGATCCTCACGTGAAGCGATTGCTGAAGAGGTCCCAAGGGGCTTGCGATCCCCTGAATCAGCACGGTTCCCGTCACCGCGCTCGGCGGCGGATAGAACGACACCTGGCCCGAGAGGTAGGTCACCGAACCCGGCGGCGTCGCCCTTCTGCCGGCGTCATCGATTCGAGCGCCATCAAGCGAGCATTCCAGGGTGTCCCCAAGCGGCGATACCAGGCTGATGCGATGGGCGGTCTGCATCCGTTCGGCAAGTCGCCGGCTCCTCTCTTGGACCGCCGCATAGTGCTCAATGTTGCGAACATGAGCGCGTAGGAATGCTGCACAGACCTCAGGGAAGCAGGCATACCGCATCCCGGTGCGGAGAGAAGCACGTAACCAAGCGGAGTGCAAGAGATAGCGGGATCCAAGATCGACAAGCAAGGTCGGATTCGCGCGATGCTTGAACGGCTCCTCCGTTGAGGCGTTTTGCGCTGAACAAAATACGTTAGCATTTTGCAAATCGCAATGGGACGTGATGTCGGAGACGGCACGACAGAAGGGGTCGATGATGTCCGAATCAGTGTTGTCGTCAACGCTGATGACGACACGATCGGTCTCAGAAAGGCCACACGCCAGCGTAAGCAACGCTCCTGCCGCCTCGATCACCGGCTCATCCGAGGCGGCATTCATACGTCGATGATCCTTATGAGGGTCAAGGCACATCGGGCATCAGCCTCCTCCTAACGGGCGGCTGACGACAAGCTTGTCGCCCGCACGCAGCGGCGTGTGCAGCGTCTCTCCGTGGAGGAGATTGGTTCCGTTCAGCAAGAAGATGAGGCGTCCCTCTTCCAGGCGGGGCGTGCCTTCCGTGAGATGAGCAAGGGTTGTTCGTTGCAGCTCATCGACGAGATCCTTGGCCGTCGTTCCAAGTTCAACGTCGACGTCGAAACGCGCACGCGGGCTTCGGACTCGCAACTCGCCGACAAGGGCAACAGACACGCTGATCATCTCTGGCTGCGACATCGGAGCTGTTCGCCTTCCTTCCCTACTTACGACAGGATCTTGTGTCCTAGCTCCTGCGAAATGCTCTCGGCACAATGCCGGATGACATCCACAAACCGCTGAAGCTGCCCCCCCGCGGCAACGGACTTGGCGATCGAAAGGCTGGTGGCAGCGATCGTGTTTCCTTGATAATCGCGGATGGGCGCGGCAACGCAGAGACTCCCTTCATGGAATTCCTCGTTATCGACGGCATAGCCCTGATCCGCCACAGCCGCAAGCTCGCCCCGCAGCCGAATCGGATCCGTGATCGTGAACGGCGTAACGGGTTCCAAGGTCACACTGTTCACGTAGTGTTCGATCAGATCGGGGGATAGCGCCGCGAGGAGAACCTTCCCCAGGGCGGTGCAATAGGCTTGCACCCGTTGACCGACGACCTCGCGGATGATCACGCTGGGATAGCCTTCCTCACGCAAAAGATACATGACGGAATCGTCGTACAGCACCGCCAGATGGGTATTCACTTTGTATTCTTTCGCCACCTCTTTCAGGTAGGGCTGTGCGGCGGTGCGAAGATCCATCTTGCCCAGGACGAGATTCGCTCGCTCAAGAAGCTTGAGCCCAAGCGAGTAGCGTTTGTTCATATCGCGCACCAAGTAGCCCGCGCGTTCCAGCGTTGCCAAGGTGGGATAGATGGTTCCAGGCAAGGTATCAAGCCGGTTGGCAATCTCGGTCGCACTCAGCGCCATCTGCTCTGGGACGAAGACATCCAGGATCCGCAAGGCGCGCTGTAGCGATTTGTTCACGTATTTGGCTTCCATGTCTCTCCTCGCCTGTGATTCCTCGATTTCACTCGTTCGACGGCACCAGCTCACGCAAGACATCGCCCTCCAGGCCCACCGAACCGCACGTCTTAATCATCGCTTCAACCTGGTTTCGACTCAGTTCGCACCTGACGTCCTGGCCCAAGTGCCGGTCAACCGTCATCAGGGCGCGTTCCAGGATCCCGACCTCATCCGTGGTGGCCGATTCCCACAAGTCGGAGAGATGGATCTCTTGCCGGAAATGCTTGGCAGTATGCGGCGTTGCAGGGAAAGCGCCTCCCGGCCCCACTTGCTCAATCCAAGGAAGGGCCAGCGTTTCCTCGCTGACTTCAATGCCGCGCACGTACCGTCGAACGAGACCGCAGAGTTCAGCATCAATGATCATCTGCTCATAGCTTGTCACAGTTCCGGCGGCAAGTATACCGGACACCGCATCATGAATGACCTCCACCCCGGACAGCGCGCAACTCAAGACGGCGAATGCCTTTTCAATTCCCGCCTGGACTCCCGGGAGGGTGGAGTCGGACACACCGCCCGTGCCGTATCCAAACGGAGCACCAAGTCGGCGGGACAGCTGGGCTGTCGCGCCATTCACGAGAGCAAGCTCGGCTGCCGCGAGCCGCTGCATTCCAGTCCGCGGATCCATGGGACTCGCGAACGACCCCAACACGATCGGCGTTCCCGGATTGACCAGTTGTGCCAGGACAACGGCCGCGACATGCTCAGCCGTCTGAACGGCCAGAGTTCCCGCCAGCGTGACCGGCGTCGAGATCCCTGCAATCGCCCCGCATACAACGAGAAAGGGAATGCCCCGCTCCGCCGATCGGATCAGCGTCTGCGTGGCTTCTGCATAATACCGCAGCGGGGAGACCGAGCAGCAGCCCAAGGAGAACACGGGGGCAGGACGACCCTCTCCTGCGATGTCGCCCAACTCGAAAATGAGATCGAGCTGATCGGAGGAATACGTGCTCAAGTGCGCGTGCTTGGACGTATTGGTGAGAACAGCGAATGCCTGAAGAACGTCCAAGGTTTCAGTCGGAACATCCTGAGGCGTTGTCTGATGCTGGCAGTATCCCACTTCATCGATGTCATCCGCCATGCGTGTCAGTTTCGCCAGATCCATTGCCGTTGCCGGTCGGGTCGTCACGCCGTCGGGCTCCAGAATGCGCATGGTTCCGAAGCCATTCGTCGTTGCAAAGCGTTTTCGGCCCAAGGGCAGATCGAAGGCGGGATCACGCGAACCGAGAACGACATCCCGCGGCAGCTGCTGAAGCCGTTCGGTGGCCAGTTGCCTCGGAATACGCACCCGATTCCCGTCGACAGAAGCTCCATGGGAGCGAAAGAGGTCGAGTGCCTCGGTGTCATCAAACTGCATGCCGGTCGACTCAAGAAGCTGAAGCGCGCTCTGGAAGATCTCCTCGACGTCGGACTCTGAGAGGACACCGAAGGACCCAAAGAGCTTCTCCGCGGTGGTATGCGTCCAGTCCATGTCGCCTCTTTCTCTATATCAAATCTCTTGCATTATAGACAAAATACAAGCGACGTCCAATCGATTGACGTTCCGGGATTACTTCCCACGAACGCTCCAAAGGCGGCAGCTTTCCCCTAGCTTTGGCGCTTCAGACCTTGCTGATTTCTGGAGCTCCCCCGTGAGCGCGCCTTGACAGGCGTCCATTTTCCAGTACACTACCATTGGTAATTACATATGGTAATATTCACTGGTTGTGAAGGAGGTGCGTGTGGTTCAGGCCAATCGCAGCAGTCGCAAAGCTGAGAGGTATGCAGAGGCAGCGCTTGATCTCATCCGGAAACGTGGCGGTTCAACAGGCGTCACGTTGCGCGAAGTCTCCAAGCGCCTCGGATTCGCACACACCAACGCTTACAACTACTTCACCGATTTTCAAGATCTCTTGTGGGCGACGCTTCGAATCGCACTCGTCGATTATTCCGTTGCCATCATCGAAGGGATGCACGCCGAACTGCGCCCCGCCGCGTATGTGGAGCGACTGTTCGCCAACTACGTTGGGTACGGTTCGAAAGATCCCGGGGCGTACCGCTTCATCTCCTCCGATCCGCTGGATCCCGAACAGATTCCCGACGACATCATCCACGCGGTGATCGACCTCAAGACGTTCTTCGTCGATGTGGTCGCCATGGTCTGTGGCGATGCCGTCTCCAGAAGCGAGGTCGAGAACATCGCCAGCATCATCATCTCCTATTTGGATGGAGAAGCGCTGGCCTTGATCAATGGACGCTCGTTGCCCGGCGAAGACACCGCCAGCCGCGCCGTCGAGAATGCCCTGCAGATTGTGGAACGCATGACGGCGCACGTTCACGACGGCATCACGCTGGCGCAGGTGACTCCACCCGCCGCTTATCCCGTGCTCAGCATCGAGGCCTTGACCAATCAAATGGGGCTGATCCACATAGACACTGACAACCCGAACGGAGGTGCGGAATGAAGGTCCTCGCCATTGTGGGAAGCTATCGGAAAGGGAAGACGATCGACACGTTGGTCGATCATGCGATGGAAGGGGTGCGAAGCGCTCATCCTGATGCCGAAATGGAGAAGATCGTGCTCGCCGAGCACGCCATCGAATACTGTCGCAATTGCGGCACGTGCCGCCGCGACGATCCCGCAAAGTCCGTCGCGACCTGCGTGATCCAGGACGACATGCAAGCCCTTCTTCCCAAGATGGATGAGGCGGACGCCTACATCTTCGCGGGCCCCATCTTCGACGGAACCGTGACCGCGATCATGAAGACATTCCTCGAGCGAACGTCGTGGACGCTTGGCCGAGCCGGACGCTGGCCCTTAAAGGGGTGCCCCGAGCCGCGAACCGATCGAAAGAAGCAAGCCGTGCTGATCTCCAGCACAGGTATCGTCCCCCCGCTGTTTCGCCGCTTCTGCGACGATGCGACCAAGCTCATCAAGAGCCATGCCAAGTGCATGCTGAACGCCAAACTTGTGGGCACCCTCTACGCAGGCGGCGTTGAGAAGGTCGGGCTCGATCGGTACGTAGGCCAGGCCAGGCGGCTGGGAATGCGATTGGCGGGCTAAGGTCCTCAGGCACCTCGCACGTGGAGCAGAGTCTGTGGGCCACCCGCTTGGCAACGGCCCTCCCTTCCCGCCCGCACGCATGCTCGCTACGCAGGCGCCAACTCCTCGAGCGCTTTCTGAAGCTCCGCCACGTAGGTCATGGCAGGTCCGCCGCCCATTAAGACGGCCACAGTCGCAACCTCCCACAATTCTTCGGGGGTCGCCCCCGCCTTCAGCGCTTTGTCCACATGGATTCCGATGCAATACTTGCATCGCGCGGTAAGCCCCATCCCAACAGCAATCAATTCCTTGGTCTTGAGATCTAACGCGCCGGGCTTCAAAACCGTCCCCATGAAGCTGGAGAAACACCCCATCTCCTCGGGCACATGCTGCGTGAGCTGCCCCATGGCACGCTTGACATCTCGCATCGCGTCTTTCATTTCACCCATCTTGCTCTCCCTTCGTGATAGAGAACTGTGTCGATCAAGTTCTCGTCCTTGTCAGTGCGCGCTTCGATGTTGACGAAGCGCGGTCCTCCCGGATGTATCCTATCTACGCAGACAGGAGTTTCTTCGCTTCTCCCGCGATGCCCTGTAGTGCTTGCGCCACGGCAGACGCCGGGCTTCCGAGCACAATGGGTGTGCCCTCATCACCCGCACGCCGTGCTCCGGGATCGATGGGAATCGACCCCAGGAAATCAACCTGCTGCACTTCCGCTTCGCGTTTCCCGCCTCCCGTTCCGAATAAGTCCACTGCATGACCACACTCCGGACACACCATGGATCCCATGTTCTCCACCATGGCGATGATGGGAATCTCCAACTTGAGTGCGAAGCTGATCGCGCGTCGAGCATCGAGGAGCGCAACCTCTTGGGGCGTCGTCACAATCACCGCCAGCTGTGGCGACACGTGTTGCGCAATCGTTAGCGCCTCGTCACCCGTTCCAGGCGGCAAATCGACGACCAGTGCATTCATCTCTCCCCAGTCGGTCTCGTCGAGCAGCTGCTCCAGGGCCTTCGACCGCATAGGACCACGCCAGATCACCGCGCTCTCAGGAGGCATCAAGGATGCCAACGACACAGTGCGAATCCCGTGCTTCGAATGAGGAAGAAGTTTTCCATCTCGAATTCGCGGGGCTTCGTCAATCCCCATCATTTGCAGAACATTGGGACCAGTGATGTCTGCGTCGAGCAACCCCACCTGATACATCCGTTGCCCTAACAAGCAAGCAAGGTTCACAGCAACGGTGGTCTTGCCCACACCGCCCTTTCCACTGAAAACGGCAATCCGGGTTGTCACGGCTTCAGCGATCACGCGCCACCTCCATAAACCTCTTGTAGATCTCCACGATCGCCATTCCTGCGGGGCTTCGGTCTTCCAGAACCACGCTACGTCCCGCCGACATGCACGTCGTTACCGTGACGTCATAGGGAATCCGCCCGAGGAAAGGTACGTGCTTGTCCTCAGCGAACGTTTCCACGGTCTCTGCCACGTCGGGGCACAGGTCGGCCTTGTTGAGCACAAGATAGGCGGGAAGTCCGAAGTGACTGACGACACCCAGGATGCGCTCCAGATCATGTAGTCCAGACTGTGTCGGTTCAGTCACGAGGATCACGGCATCGACACCGCTCACCGACGCGATCACCGGACATCCCGTTCCCGGGGCGCCGTCGAGAATCGCCCACGCAGCCGAGGGCGCAACATGCGTCATGGTTCGTTTGACTTGCGACACCAGCTTGCCGGAGGTTTCCGCTCCGGGCAGCAACTCCGCGCTGGCCAGCGGTCCCCACGCCGTCTTGGCTACAAACCAATGGCCTGAGAGCTGTGGCTCAAGAGCGATAGCCTGTGCCGGACAAATAGTGACGCAGGCTCCGCATCCTTCGCACAAGTACGGATCGATCGCGAACGCATCGCTGATCGCAGCGAACCGGCAAACCTCCCGACAGCGTCCACACTGCACGCAAAGAAACGGATCGCGCACAGCCTCCTTCGCCCCTTGAAACTCGCCGGAATCCACAATATCCGGATCGAGCAGAAGATGAAGGTTGGCTGCATCCACATCGCAATCCGCAATCACCGTCTTGCCGGACAACACCGCGAAGGCAGCGGCCAACGTCGTTTTCCCTGTCCCGCCCTTGCCGGAGAGGAAGAGAACCTGTTTCATGCGGCCACCTCCTTCACTCGGGCCGCCATCTCAAGGAAGTGCGCCTTCCATGACGGCACGGCGTCAATCAGCGGAGTCCCGATGGCGTAGGCCTGGGCAATCGATCGATCGTACGGAATCGTCGCGAGAATGGGAATCGACTGTTCCTGGCAATACGCGGCCACTTGATGATCGCCAATGCCTGCACGATTGATCACTACAGCAATCGGAACCTCCAACGTTCGGGCAACGTCGACGGCCGCATTGAGATCGTGAAGCCCAAACAGTGTGGGTTCTGTCACCAGAAGGGCGACATCGGCCCCGTGCAGTGTCGCAATCATCGGACACGCCGTTCCCGGCGGAGCATCAAGGATGGCCGTCGCGGAGGCATCGATCTCTTTCTTGAGCGCATGGATGATTGGCGTTGCCATCGTCTCGCCGACATGCAGTACGCCGCGGGCAAACGGGAATCCCCGCGATCTGCCAGTCTCCACGCACCCAAGTTGATGCGAGGTTTCGCCAATCGCTCCCGCTGGACAGACCAACCCGCAACGTCCGCAACCATGACACAGGCTGTCGTAGCGCAGCATCCGGCCGCCCATGAGCGCCAGCGCGTTGAACTCGCAAGCCTCCACACATGCGCCACACTGTGTGCATGTCGCCGAATCAATGTCGGGAAGCCGTTTGCTCACGACATCGGCTGTGTTAAATTGAGGATCGAGGAAGAGGTGTGCATTGGGCGCCTCGACATCACAATCCACGAACTGAACCGATTCTGTCGTGGAGAGCGCAAGCGCTAGATTGACGGCAACCGTGGTCTTGCCGGTTCCTCCCTTGCCGCTGGCGACCGCGATGATCATTCCTCGTGCTTCTCGCGATCGTGAAAGGCATGCTGCTGGCAGGCGTCCGCCTCCGATGCCCGAGACAGGGTGCGGCCTTCCCAGGCAGCAATGGCGTCGCCGACCGTTCCAGTAACACCCAGAAAAACCTCGATGTCGTGATCAGCCAGGATGCGCAATGCGCGTCGTCCCGCGTCCCGGCAAAGCAGCACCTCGATCTCCAAGTCGGCCAAGATGTCGGCCGGCAAGCCCTGTCCTCCAAGATGCTCTGAGGTGTTGGCGACCACGTTGACCTGGCGTGTTTCGCTATCGAAGAGGGTGTAGGTAGGCACGCGTCCGAAGTGTTCCCCGACCACATCGTCAAGTCCTCCTCGTGCCGCCGTAGGCACACCAATGCGTGTCATGATCGTCCCCCTCCGTGCCCTTGACTCGATGGCCCCGCCACCGTCGCCAGCGTGCCGGATAGATAGGCGGCCAGCGCATCTCGCGCGGTGCCCACGGTTCCGATATGAATGGCAATCCCAGCCGCATTCAGGCTTTGATAGGCGTTTGGCCCCACACTCCCGGTCAGCACCGCCCCGACATCCTGATCCGCCATCAGCTGTGACGCTTGCACACCCGCGCCGTGTGCCGAGGGCGCATTCTCAATCGTCCTAGCCGCGAGTGTCTGAGGGTCAACCAAGAGGAAGTAGCGTGCCCTTCCGAAATGTGGATCGACAAGCGATTCCAAATCTTTGCCCTTCGCCGTAATGCAAAGTTTCATGACACCATCCTTTCCGTCAACGATCACTGAGCGCCTAGGCTTCATCCGCGCTGGATTCATTGAGCGTGTGGAGCCTATGCTGTATCTGTGCAAGCTGGTCCTGCAGCTTTTGCATCTGAACCTGCAGATCGGCGTGCTCCACCTCGTACGGCAATGGCCTCTCTGCGAATGGGCTCATCCCTGAGTAGGCGAATCGGCCTCCTCGGAAAAACCCGTATCTCATCCTTGAACCTCGGCATCCGTGGCCGAACGTGCCAGCCCCTCGGCCACGCCCTCCGCTTGATCCGAACCTTCCCGCAATCCTTTCAGCTGAACTCGCGCAGGTGCCGCGGGCACCGCCCGTCATGGCTCCTGCTCCTTGAGGTCCGGTTCCATTGAACCCTGGCATTTCGATCTCCTTTCGCGCCTCCTTCGACACATCCCTGAGGACGGGCGAAGTCACGCGACGGCTATTATGGGCATATGCACAGTATTGTCAAGCTGATCGCCGGACGTCGATTTGGCAAGCCTCGCCCGCATCTTTATACTGGACGGGTTATGCCACGAAATCGAAAGATGCGTTACTGCCGAGGCGTTGACGGCTACAACCTGTACAAACCAGCGGGGATTCCGGTGTCGCAAACGGAGCTCATCGAACTCGGCCTCGACGAGCTTGAGGCCATGCGGCTTACGGATCTCGATGGCTTGCAGCAAGAAGAAGCGGCGTCTGCAATGGGAATATCGCGCGGAACGATCCAACGCTTGCTCGAGTCCGGGCGCAAGAAAACGCTGGACGCGCTCGTCAACGGAAAAGCGCTCTCATTTGCCGATGCGGATCATGTGTGCATAAGACCACCCGGACATCGAGGACGTGGCCAGGGGCGCGGACGCTCCGCCCCCTCCTAGGCGCATACCCATCAGCGTGCTGCTTGATCATCCAGGAATGAAGCCGCCGGATTTCACACGAATATAACCGCTCCAGCCACTGGGGCGTCTTCACAGTCATCCGCCGATTCCGCAGCAAACGAATCAAGATCGTCGTGACAAATCCGGATCGCGTCTGTCGTAGAGTCAGGTCGATCACGTTGAACAGGGAAGAGCTGGCAGAGAACCTGGTGCCTGCAGTCGCGCTTCAGGATACAAACGATGTCCAGGTGGTGCTTGGCGGGGGCTGAGCGGTACACTATCGTCCGTCGAGGAGGATGTCATGCCCGTCGTAGAAGTCGTCGATGCTGTCAAAGCCTACGAACAGAATGTCGCGGTCGCCGGTCTGTCTTTTGTCGTTAACCGGGACGAGATCTTCGGTCTCATCGGCCCCAACGGCGCCGGCAAGACAACGATGATCCGCATGATGATGGATATCATCCAGCCCGATACGGGACAGGTAACGATTCTTGGCGAAATGCCCAGTGCGGCGACCAAGGGTCGTCTCGGCTATTTACCCGAAGAACGCGGCTTGTACAAGAAACTCACCCTCATCGAGACGATCCGGTATTTGGCCTCGCTCAAGGGCGTGCCGCCTCGCGAGGCCGAGGCAAAGGCCGATGTCTTGCTCGTGCAAACGGGCATGGCCGAGCACAAGAAGAAGCGGATCGAAGCGCTTAGCAAAGGAATGGCTCAGATCATCCAGCTCATCGTGACCATCGTCCATGATCCGGATTTGGTCATTCTCGACGAGCCCTTTACAGGACTCGACCCCGTCAACACCGAGCGGGTCAAGCAGCTGTTGTTGCAGCTGCGCGATCAGGGAAAAGCCGTCATCCTGAGCACGCATCAAA
>JANQGM010000022.1 GCA_028277345.1 Candidatus Bipolaricaulota bacterium
GTTCTGGCACACCGATGCGGTTCTGATTCAATCCGTGGACGAGCGGCTCGCCGATTTCGGACTGAGCGAGGGCGATCAAGTCACCTACCTGAATGGCAAGCCCGTCTACTCGGTCGATGGCGTTGACGCGATTTTGGACGCCTTGGGCGAGGGCGATGAGATTCGACTTCAAACGCGTGGAGCTCAAGTGGTTCCCATTGGGACGAAAACTTCCGATGCCATGGCGCTTGAGGGTCTGGGCATCAGCCTGCGCGAACATCGCATGCGCTATGTCAAGCGCCTCATTGCCGTCGAAGGCCAGACCGTGCACATCCGTGGCGGCGACCTCTACGTTGACGGCGAGAAGTTAACTGACGCGGCGTTCGATCGTTTTTATGCGTCGACGGATCCGCGGATGGGCTACGGCGTCAATCCGACCGTCGTGCCCGAAGGCCATTGGTTCGTTCTAGGAGACAACACCAACAATTCGTGGGATTCTCGCTATTGGGGGTTCGTGGATACATCGGACTTCATTGGCGAGCCCTTTCTTCGCGTCTGGCCGTTCCAGCGGTTCGGCCTCATGAACGGATACTTCGGCACCGAAGGATGAGCGGACGCGCTCAATCCGGAGGGGATGCCCGACACGCCGAAGCCACCGACCTGCAGCGTGTGCAGCGCCTTTGCGCCTTCGATCGATCGGTCGCTCTTGCCGCGAGCGATGGCCGACTGTCCTCCCATCCGATCCTTGATCCACACATCGAGGAGGAGTCTTCAAATGCACCGACGTTTCGCGAATCGCCGATCCCTCAGCTGCTGGGTTTCGATGAAGCCGGTCGAGGCGCGCTCGCAGGACCGGTTGTCGTGGCGTGCCTCAGCCTTCCCGAAGCCCTGTGGATGGATGGGAGCGTCGCTTCGCAGGAGACCGCATCCGTCTTTCGTTATCTCAATGACTCCAAGCGGGTCTCGCCAACGCGGCGTGAGCGGCTCTATGAGGCTCTGCTGGACACGGCGGCATGGGGCATCGGCTGCGCGTCGGCGTGTGAGATCGATCGTCTTGGCATTGTGTCCGCCTGTACGTGCGCGGCCGGGCGCGCCTATCGACAACTCAATTCCAAGCAAGGCGTAGGGCTTTTCGATCGAGGACTGGCATTGCCCCCTGAGGCAGAAAGGACGTTGCGTGTGACCGTGCAGCTAACTCGTGGCGACGCGCGCTCCTGTCATATCGCCGCGGCGTCGATCCTTGCCAAGGTCTGGCGAGATCGGCTGATGGTGCGGCTTGAAGATCGTGCTCCTGGATACGCTTTGGCTCAACACAAGGGGTATGGAACCGCCGACCATCGAGCCGCCATTCTGCAGTACGGCCTCTCTCGGTTTCATCGTCGGAGCTTTGCAACGATGCCATGAGGCTAGTTGCCTCAAGGGCATCAAGTCTCTCATCGTCCTCGGGTCGGGCTACAAGCTACAAGCTGTGAGTAACGAGCCATGTGCGTAACGATGTTCATCATGAAGAGCATGAAGAAGGGAAAGAGAACCAGCGGAAATCGTATTTCTCGCAAAGTCGCCAAGCCCGCAAAGAAGAGCAGGTGTTCTTCATGGATTGGTCGTCGACTTTATGACTTCATGGTCAATCTTTTTCATTGTTTTTTCTCGCTTCACTCTGCTCTCCGCGCAAGGGCGGTCAATGGATTGATGCTGGCAACGCTTCGCGTTGCTTATCGTGAGCTTCGCTTCTGGAACCGCTCACGAATTGGCCACGAGGACGGGAACGCTGCCATGAGCGCGTTCCTCCGAGGACGTCATGTCTTGGACCGTCCTCGTGTATGGGACGATGCCCTTGTTGTGCTCCTTCAATGCGAAGATGAGGCGCCCTCGTCGCAACGCGATTCTTAAGGATCTGTCGCGGAGGGCAGACAAAGTCGTGACGCCCTCCCAAGGAACGCGAAACGCACCTTCTCACGAAGAGCAAACACGAGGACGATCCAAGAGTTGATGTCCTCGTCACAACGCGATTCTTAAGGATCCGTCGCGGAGGGCAGGCAAAGTCGTGACGCCCTCCCAAGGAACGCGAAGCGTTCCCGTTGACAGTTCCCCCACTTCCCGTCTACACTCGGTCCAATTCTCAGGATGGGGGGATATTCGTGAAACGAAAACGAGGAATTCTCATTGTTGGTCTCTGTCTGCTTAGCTTGCTCGGTATGTTTGGTCTTGGCACGTTCGCTCAAACCGGAAATGGTCATGCCGAACCCGTAAACACCGGCGGGCTCTTCACCGATGTGCCGCGCGATCATTGGGCGTATGAAGATTTGGAGTACCTGGCTAACCGTGGAATCATCACCGGATTGCCGGGAGGGCGGTATGAAGGCGACACGGCGTTGGATCGCTATGACGCCGCGGCGATGATCTCGCGTGCCATCAAATACATGCAAAACAACCCCGAATCCGTCACCTTGGAAGATCTCAACGTGCTCAAAGACCTCATCTTTAAAGTGTCCGACGATGTGACGATCCTGCAATCTCAACTGGGAACGGCCCAAGGCGCGGATTATTCGACCTTGGAGAACCGTGTGTCCCAGACCGAATTGGAAATCGCTCAGCTCTCGACCCAAGTTCAGGAGATGTCGACCTCGGATTCCAGCTCTTTGGCTCGCCGCGTGCAGGCGAATTTCTTTATCTCATTGACGGCCTTGTTGGTGGGCATCATCGGGGTCGCGTTGGCGACGCTGGGGCTGTAATTTGGAGGGTGAAAACAAGCCTCCCAAATCGCGGAAACCGCGAGTGTAACGCGCATCACTTGACTTGAATCCGGCCTAGAGCTATGATGGGCTAAGATCTAGTGGAGAGGCGAATCTTGACACTTGGAGGTGGTTGCCCGACGCGCACATGTACTCTCTGACTGGAGAGCAACGCTTCTTGTCACAAGCAAAAAATGGATGAATGTAAGACTGCGTAAGGAGGTTAGTCAATAATGAAAAGGGCTCTCGTACTTAGCCTGATTTGTGTACTCGGCCTGGCCTTTACGGGCTTTGCCGCTTCGTTGACGGGTTCTTGGGATACGGATGTCACGATTGATCCTACCCAGACGAGCTTTGACCTGGCCATCGGCCTGACGTCCAAGCT
>JANQGM010000038.1 GCA_028277345.1 Candidatus Bipolaricaulota bacterium
CCTTTACAGGACTCGACCCCGTCAACACCGAGCGGGTCAAGCAGCTGTTGTTGCAGCTGCGCGATCAGGGAAAAGCCGTCATCCTGAGCACGCATCAAATGAATCAAGTCGAAGCCATCTGCGACCGCATCCTGATGGTCAACGACGGCCGTGCCGTGCTGTATGGGAAGCTCAGCGAGATACGGGACGAGCACCGAGGGCACTCTGTCTTCGTTGAGTCGGACGCCGAAATACCTCAGGTGCACGGCGTCATCGAACACCGTGAACACAAAGACGCCGTCGAACTGGTGCTCGACGAGGCGTCGGTGCCTCGCGAGGTGTTGGAGGCCTTGGTCACGTCGGGAATCCCCATCGATCGGTTCGAAGTGGCAACGCCGTCATTGCACGAGATCTTCTTGCAGGTTGTGGGTGATGCACATGAATAGGACCTCGATCATCATCCGTCACGAGTTTCTTCATACCATCAAGAAGAAGGGCTTCATCATCCTTACGCTGTCCATTCCCATCCTCATTTTGCTGGGAATCGGCATCTTCAAGATCGCCTCGAACGCTGTTGTGCCGGAGACTGACGAGATTCGCGTCGGATACGTCGATCACATCGGCGATTTTGCTCCGCTCTACGAGCCGGACACCGTTCGTCTGATTCGGTTGGATTCCGAAGATGAGGCCACCCAAGCCTTGGCCAACGAGGAGATCGACGAATACATCGTCATCCCGGATGACTACGTCGCGACGGGCGTCATTGCCCGCTACACCCTCGACAAGGAATTGGCGCCGCCGCCGAGCGTCTCAGCAGCCATTGAAGGATTCTTGGATAGCAATCTGCTGGCCAGCGAGGTACCGCCGGAGGTCATCGGCCGCGTGCTCACACCGGTCAACGTCGTGACGACGACCATCACTCCTGAGGGCACCGCCGCCACCGATCAGGGTGGATTCAGCGGGTTCATCATTCCCGCCTTTGTCGGAGCCCTTCTCGCCATTGCCTTGAACGTGTCAGCCAACTACGTCTTGCAGAGCTTGGGGGAAGAGAAGGAGAACCGGCTGATGGAGATTCTGCTCTCCTCCGTATCGCCACGGCAATTGCTCACTGGCAAGCTCCTGGGACGAGGCGCCGCCGGCTGTCTCCAAGTGCTCCTTTGGGCCATCTCCATCCCGTTGCTCCTCAGGTTGGCCTCGTCAACCTTCGGTGGATTTCTAAGCACCGTGCAACTCGATCCCGGGTTGCTCGTTTTGGGTGTCATTTACTTCATCCTCGGCTACCTGTTATATGCCGTCGTATCCTTGGCATTGGCCGCCATCTGCTCCACGTTGCGTGAAGCGCAAGGCATCGCCCCGCTGTTCACGCTGGCTGCCGTTGCGCCGTTCTGGTTTATCTCGTTGATCATGTTCTTCCCAAACAGCCCGGTGTGGATTGTGTTCAGCATCGTGCCGTTCAGCTCGCCCGTATTGATGATGCTACGATTGGGCCTGTCCGATGTGCCCATCTGGCAGTTGGTAGCGAGTCTCGGCGTGTTGGTTGCCTCGATCGTTGGCGGACTGTGGGTCGCCGCCAAGCTGCTGCGAATCTATCTGTTGATGTACGGCAAGCGTCCACGGCTGCGTGAAATCGTCCGTGCGTTGCGAGCTGGTTAGTGCCTCTGCCGAAACGAGCATCTGTGCAGTAGGAAGATTCGCAATTCGAGATCAAGGCTCTGCTCTAGTTTTCATGTTTCAGCCGGATGTAAGCGCTTTCATTGCTCAAATCACCAGCGGGAACGATGGCTTCTCGCTATGCTGACACAACATGCTTACTCAAGGAGGATTTGTGTCGCGTCGCTCCCCGCTTGCCGTAGCCATCGTTGCCACGTTTTTATTTCTGACACTTCCGTTGAGCGGAGTTCACCGGGAAGCTGTCACCTTCCCCGATCCATCGATCACCGTCGAGCGGCGCGAACCGGAAACAACGCTGATCCTTCCCCGAGCCAAGAGAGACTGGACCGTCCTCTTCTATAACGCCGCCGACTTCTACGGGTACAACCCCGTTGACGACTTCGCTCGCCGCATGCGGTCCTCGCCCAACGTCAACGTCGTCATGTTGGAGGATACTTTCGAGGGGGAGGCGACCGTATGGCTGGTCGAGGGGACAGCTCAGGCTCCCGTTCTCATCGCACTGGAGGAATGGGGCGAGATCAATATGGGGGACGATGACGTCCTCACCGAGATCCTCACCTATTGCCAGACGACCTTCCCTTCCCGTCGAACGATGCTGATGATCTATCAACACGACGCGGCCTGGCGAGGCGCTGTCTCCGATGCCCATCCCATCGGCACACGCGAAGTGAGAACCGCCGACTACCTCACGCCCGAGGAGATGCGGGTGTCGCTGGACAGCGTGGGCGGGATTGACGCATTGTTGTTCACGGCGCCGTGTTTGATGGGCGCCATCGAACCGATCCATCATCTGCGCAATTCGATGGATCTGTACATCGGCAGCGAGCCCCGGAGCGGATTCGCCGCGTGGGTCGATGCCCTTCCGGAGATCTCGGACCTGTTGTCGACACAGCCCGATCTCGAGCCCACCGCCAAAGTGGCCATGACGGCGGTCGCCTCGACATCGGATCTCGATGCGTTCGCTTCTGCCTTGGATGCGTTCGCCGTGGCGCTGATGGATGTGCTTGAGGACTCCATCGAGGAGATCCGCATTGCTCGCAATGACTCGCAAGATCTCAACTACGAGGAAGTGGTCGATTCCATTGTCTTCGCAAAGCGTTGTGAATCGATCCCTGGGTTGGAAGCCGCCAGCGCCGCGTTCCAAGAAGCGGTCTCGCGCGTGATCACCGATGCCCTCTTCAACCGCGAGGCCTTTCCCGGAGCCACGGGGTTGTCGATTTTCTTCCCTTTCCGCAAGAACGCCGATCCGTTGATGGGGCTCTACAACACATACGCACCCAATTTCCTGGGGCAGCGCGAGCACTACGCGGTATCTGGCCTTTCGCTCGTGGAAGAGACGCGGTGGGATGAATTCCTTGCGGCCTTCTACAGCATCGTTCGCGATCCCGATTCTCGCGACAGCTAAGCTCGTTTCAGTCGCGCCCGCAGTCGCACCCAAACCATCGTCAGCAGGGTGCTCAATAGGACGATGATTGCAAAACCAATCAACGTGCCGAGGATGCCGTAGGCCTCGTAGCCGACGAGCAATACTGACCAGCCGAGCAGAACCCAATGAATGAAGTAGAAGACGGTCACGTGACGGCTCCAGTAGGCGATAAGCTTGCCCGGCCACGTGCGCGAGAGCGGCGTGGCGATCAACGTCAAACCACAGACCCACAGCAGCACGAATCCCGTGATCGCGAGCACGCCGCCGGGCCCCGTCCGCCAGTAGTCGCCGATGTGAACATCGACGTTTGTCAGGGTGATGGCTCCTCCCACAAGAAGAAGCCCCGCTCCTACCCCGGCCAGACGTCGGAATACCTTAGTCCTGTCCTCTGCCGTGGCCAGCCATTGTCCGACCGCCATGCCAAGCAGCGGATAGGCAACCCAGGCGAACAGCGGGAACGCCACGTTCTCTCCATCCGTGCCTCCGATCAGGTTGAGCACGAAGTCCAGTGGGCCCCAGCCACTCGTCACCCCCCAGATGAGGGGAGAGATCCAGGCGACGACCAACGCGAGGGCAGCCCAGATCCATGGATTGCGCGTGATGCACCGTACAATGGCCAGCGTCAAAAAGGCCATGCCCGCAAACTGCAGAATGTCGATCTGCAGGAATTCGACCATTGGCGTCGAGCCACCCAGCCCCTCCAGGGGGACGCCCGATTGAAGGACAAGCCAGATGGGAAGCGAACCACGTAGTGCATTGAGCAGGTAACCCAACGCAAGGAGGAAGACACCGCGTTTCACCATGGCCAGGAATCCCGTACGCCGCGAAAACGCCATCACCGCGCCCATCAAGAACATGAACACCGGCGCCGCCGGCGGACCGCCAA
>JANQGM010000008.1 GCA_028277345.1 Candidatus Bipolaricaulota bacterium
AGCGTATGGCCTGGCTATTCTTGTTCGGCCATGCGCTTGTACGTCTGGTATCGCTCTGCATACTCAGCTTCCAGCTGTGTATGCAGTTTCTTTGCTTCCTCTGGGAACGACTGATGGAGGCTTGCGTACCTTACCTCACCCATCAAGAACTCTTGGAAGTCGCCGGTGGGTTCCTTGTTGTCGAGCTGGAACGGGTTCTTGCCTTCGTCCTTGAGACGCGGGTCGAACCGGTAGAGCGGCCAGTAGCCGGCTTCTACGGCGAGCTTCTCTTCGAGCTGCGATTTGCCCATGCCCTTCTTCAATCCCTGATTGATGCAGGGGCTGTAGGCGAGGATCACGGACGGTCCCGGATAGCTCTCGGCTTCGAGGAACGCTTTCAGACACTGGTTCTTGTTGGCGCCCATCGAGACACTGGCGACGTAGACGTAGCCGTACGTCATAAGCATGCGGCCGAGATCCTTCTTCGAAGTCTTCTTCCCGGAGGCCGCAAACTTGGCGACGGATCCGGTCGGCGTGGCCTTCGAAGACTGTCCACCGGTGTTGGAGTACACCTCGGTGTCCATGACGAGGATGTTGACGTCCTGGTTCATGGCGGCGACGTGGTCGAGTCCGCCGTAGCCGATGTCATAGGCCCAGCCGTCTCCACCGACGATCCACACGGATTTCTTCGTAAAGAGGTCACGCATGGAAAGAATGTCAGCGTGCTTGGCAGGATCGAGCAGCTTCGCGAGGGCGTTGCCCGCTTCCTTCGAACCTTCACCATCGTCCTTGGCGGCGAGCCAGGCGTCGATGGCGGCTTTCAACTCGCCACTCGCTTCAGCGCCGGCTTCTTCGAGCAGGCGGATGAGGCGGGCGCGGCGGGCGGTGAGGGCGAGGTTCATGCCGAAGCCGTACTCGGCGTTGTCTTCGAACAGGCTGTTGGCCCAGGTAGGACCGTGGCCTTCCGCATTCTTCGTGTACGGCACGGCGGGAGCCGATCCACCGTAGATCGATGAGCAGCCGGTCGCGTTGGCAATCAGCATGCGGTCACCACAGATCTGGGTGGCCAGCTTGACGTACGGCGTTTCGCCACACCCGGCACAGGCGCCGTTGTATTCGAACAGCGGCTGGCGGAACTGCGACCCCTTGACTGTCTTCCAGTTCATGAGGTTGTCGCGGATGGGCAGCGTCACGGCGTAGTCGTAGCGTTTTTGCTCTTCGAGCTGGGTCGCGATCGGCTTCATGACGAGGGCCTTCTCGCCGCCCTTGCCCGGGCAGATGTCGGCGCAGTTGCCGCAGCCCTGGCAGTCGAGCGGATCGATGGCCATGCGGAAGCCGTACTCTTCGAGTCCCGGCCCCATCGCTTGGAGCGTTTCGAAACCTTCAGGCGCTGCCGCCTTCTCAGCGTCTGTGACAAGATACGGCCTGATCGTTGCATGGGGGCAGACAAAGGCACACTGGTTGCACTGGATGCAGTTCTCGGCCACCCACTGCGGCACGTTAATGGCGACACCGCGCTTCTCGTACTGCGTGGTGGCGACGGGGAACGAGCCGTCGGGGCCTGTCCATTGATACGAGCCGTCGAGTTCGGCGCCAAAGGCGCTGACGGGAAGGGCGTCGCCTTCCTGCAGGCTCATCGGGCGCATCACGTCGAGCACCCATTTGGGCATCTCGGGCTTCGCGGCGCTTCCGGTGGCGGAGGCCCAATCGGCGGGAACCGTGATCTCGGTCAGGTTCTTCGGATCGAGAGCGGCGTCCACACCGTCGTTGTTCATGTTGACGATCTTGTCGCCCTTCTTGCCGTAGGCCTTCTTGATGGCGTCCTTCAGGTACTTGACGGCATCGTCGATCGGCAGCACCTGCGACAGCTTGAAGAAGGCGGTCTGCATGATCATGTTGATGCGTCCGCCGAGGCCGACTTCGCCGGCGATTTTGACGGCGTCAATCGTGTAGAACTTGAGTTCCTTCTCGGCAATCGTCCGCTTCAGCGAGGCGGGCAGATGCTCGTTCAGGCCGTCCATATCCCAGGCACAGTTGAGGACGAAGGTTCCGCCCTTCTTGATGCCGGCGAGCAGGTCGTACTTGTCGACGTAGGCCGGGTTATGGCAGGCGACGTAGTCGGCGCTCTTGACCAGGTACGAAGACTGAATGGGCTTGGAGCCGAAGCGCAGATGCGAGACGGTGATTCCGCCCGACTTCTTGGAGTCGTAGGCGAAGTAGCCCTGTGCGTACATGTCGGTGTTGTCACCGATGATCTTAATGGCGTTCTTGTTGGCGCCGACGGTTCCGTCCGAACCGAGACCCCAGAACATGCACTGAATGGTGCCTTCGGGAGTGGCTTCCGGCTCGGTCGGGATCGGCAGCGATGTGTTGGTGACGTCGTCGATGATGCCGACGGTGAAGCCGTTCTTGGGCTCATCCTGAGCCAGATTCTCGAACACGGACTGCACCATGGCGGGCGTGAAGTCCTTTGAACCGAGGCCGTAGCGTCCACCGACAACGACGGGAGTGTCCGGGCATCCACCCGCGACAGTCTGCACATCGAGGTACAGGGGTTCGCCTTGGGAGCCGGGTTCCTTGGTGCGGTCGAGAACGGCTACCTTCTTGACGGTGTTCGGCATCGCCTTGAGGAAGTGTTCGGTCGACCAGGGGCGGAACAGGCGGACCTTGACGAGTCCGACCTTGGCGCCATCGGCGTTCATGTAGTTGACGGTCTCTTCGATGACGTCGCAGGACGATCCCATGGCGACGATGACGCGTTCGGCGTCAGGTGCACCGACGTAGTCGAACAGGTTGTAGGTGCGGCCGGTGAGGTCGCTGACCTGCTTCATCGATTCGGCGACGATAGCCGGCGTGGCCAGGTAGTACTTGTTTCCGGCTTCGCGGTTCTGGAAGTAGATGTCCGGGTTCTGAGCGGTCCCGCGCAGGTGCGGGTGCTCGGGATTCATGGCGCGCTTGCGGAAGTTGTCGACGGCATCCCACGGCATGAGTGCGGCCATGTCTTCGTGCGGCACGACATCGACCTTCGAAATCTCATGGGACGTTCGGAATCCATCGAAGAAATGCAGGAACGGAACCTTGGCTTTCAGCGCCGAGATGTGGGCGACCATGGCGAGGTCGATAACTTCCTGCACGGACGCGGATGCCAGCAGGGCGAATCCGGTCTGGCGCGTTCCCATCACGTCGGAATGGTCCCCGAAGATGGACAGCGCGTGGCTGGCTAGCGCGCGTGCCGATACATGGAAAACCGCCGGAAGAAGTTCTCCAGCGATCTTGTACATGTTGGGGATCATCAGTAGAAGGCCCTGCGACGCGGTAAACGTCGTAGTGAGGGCTCCGGCAGCCAGCGAGCCATGAACGGCTCCGGCGGCACCGGCCTCGGACTGCATCTCCGTGACTTGGAGAGGCTGCCCGAACAGGTTCTTCATTCCATGGGCCGCCCAGGTATCGGCGACCTCGCCCATGGGGCTACTTGGGGTGATGGGATAGATGGCGGCAACGTCGCTGAATGCGTACGCGACGTGGGCAGCAGCCGTATTCCCGTCGATGGACTTCATGTGCTGCGCTCTTCCAGACATGCGTACTCCTCCTAATTATGTAAAGAGAAAGCTGATGTACTCCATAGTCTCAGGGCGAATTGTAACGTCCGACACAAGGGCTCTCAACGAGAAGACATGGGCGATTTTCGCACATTGTCATGGCGAAAAGCGGGCGATCCTAGTATCTTCATACGAAATGCCGAGGAGACAATGGCAGGCCTTGATGTCTGCGGCGAATGTATTATACTAAGTCTTGCGTATGATCACTAGAAATACATCATTGTGGGGGAATTGGGATTTCCTGGCCGTATGGGGCGGTCAGAGCATCTCCATGTTCGGATCCCGTGTCTCCTACATCGCGTGGTATTGGTGGATCCTTGAGCGCACGGACTCTCCGACAGCCATTGCCTTGATGGGCATCGCCACGGCGCTTCCCACACTTCTGTTGGGCCCAATCGCGGGAGCCTTCGTCGATCGGCTTGATCGCCGACGCGTTCTTTTTTACGCGAACCTCTTCAACGCGGTTCTTTTCGGACTCGCCGCGTGGTTGATGATGGCTGGCCATCTCCGTGTCTGGCATGCCTACACTTTTGCGGCCGCCAGCTCGACGGCGATGGCTTTACATCGTCCAGCACTGAAGTGCTCCATTCCGAACCTGGTCAGAAAAGATCAGCTTACCCGGGCCAACTCGATGTATCAGATCTCCCGAGGAGTCAGCGGACTGGTTGGCCTGCTTGTCGGCGGTATCTTGGTGGGGACCATCGGCGTTACCTCGACGCTGTGGCTCGATGCGGGCACGTTTTTGCTTGCGGGGCTTAGCTTGCTGTTTGTCACGATCGCTTCCCCACGCTGCCAGACGGACGGCGGATGGCGACCTGTGCTTCAAGAGACGGCGGATGGCTTTCGCTATCTGATGGGCGAACGCGATCTGTGCTTCCTGCTGCTTCTGTTTGCGTTGGTCAACTTCCTGTTTGCCCCGATCGGCGTCATCTTCCCGCTGCTTTCGAAGAATGTCTTCCAGGCCGGGCCGGAGGGACTGGGTTGGCTCAATGGGGCCGTTTCAGCCGGACTGCTGGTCGGCGGCTTGATCACGGCCGCCTTCAAGAAGGTTCGACGGCATGGCCTCGGCATCCTGCTCGCGCTTATTGCCACGGGTATCAGCCTCTCATTCTTTGGTGCAACAAACGTGCTGTGGATTGCCCTGGCGTTGCTGGCGGTGTTAGGCGTGTTCGTCGCCATCGCCAATGTCTTCGAGTCGGTCATCTACCAGAAACATGTACCGAATGACTTGCAGGGACGCGTCTTCGCGGCTCAGCATGCCGTCGGCGATGGCTTGCAACCGATCTCGCTTGCCGCCATCGGCGGCATTCTCACAGAGGTTTCTCCCCAGACCGTTCTGATTGCAAGCGGTCTCATCGTGATTGCTGCCAGCCTCGCGGGCTTCGCCATCCGCGGAATCAAGGAGCTGTAGGCCATCATTTCGCCAATTGGGCAAGCGTGGTAGACGGTTTCTTCTAAGTCGATTGGATGCTTGCACGCTCCATCCATGTCATATCATCCTGCCTCTGTCGCGATGTCTAGAATCTGTTTGCACTAGGAACAATTACATCGTGACGCTAACGCAAACATGAAAGAGTGAGTTGACAAGGAGGCGTAATGAAACGTTTACTGGTGCTGCTGACAGTTGTCGCCTTGCTGGCCTCTGCGACGGTTGTGGTCCTCGCCGATCCGATCCAGGTTGGCGGAACAAGTTTCGCGACGAGCGCATTTGTGCCGATTCAGGTTGGAGGCACTAGCATTGCAGCCGAGCGAATTCCTCCTCGGTTGCGAGCTCGTCTAGCCCGCAGAAACGGTGGCGGACTTGAAGCCGTAACTTTTTCGCCGATCCAGGTTGGTGGAACTTAGACGATCGGACTGGAATCTGAGATTGCATATTGCGGGTTGGGTGAATCTTGAGTCATCCAACCCGCTTTCTCTTCGGCGGCAGGAACAAAGGGCGTAAGGTATCATGTCTGAAAGGTGTGAGAGGTCAACCGAAGGAAGATACATCGCATGTATTCACGCAATGACTAGCCAGCATTAGGAGACAACGTGATAGACGGATTGACCATTGGGCATCGGGAGGACGCTGAAGATTCGATCGCAAAGCGATCGACGACACTGGAGCTATTGGCTACGAGCGGATCTCTCGAAGTTACTCGTCAGAGTATTGAAGCTGGCAAGCATTTTTATCTCTTCGCCTCCGATGAATGGTCCGGCTTTGAATTCATGTACATCCTTGCGGGGAAGCTTACGTTGGAAGACCCAGGCAAGGGGGAAATCTCGATCGATGCGGGTGAGTTTTTTTATCACAATGGTTTACCAGACAAAGCATTCTTTCGAGTCGAAACGGATGTGGAGATCCTTATCGTCTCGACTCCACCCAGCTTCCATCTTATTCGTGATGACATGCAAGAGATGATGTCTCTTGCGCGCTCTGTAGAAGAGAAGGATCAGTTGACAGAAGGCCATTGCACGCGTCTTGAACGTCTTGCGGTATCAACGGGCGAAAAGCTCGGGTTGCCAGGCCAAAAGCTAATCGATATTTCATTTGGTGCCTATTTGCACGATGTCGGGAAAGTGAAGGTTCCGATTGAAATCCTCAACAAAGAATCCTCTTTGTCGGAAAAGGAGTGGATCGAGATGCAGAAGCATCCCGATTATGGAGCCGAAATGCTGCGCGAGAAGGAGTTTCTCAAGGGGGCGGCCGAAATTGTGCGGGGACATCATGAACGCTACGATGGCAATGGCTATCCGCAGGGCTTGAAGGGTGAGGAAATCCCCATAGGAGCTCGTGTTGTGTCTGTGGTCGATGCCTACGACGCGATTACTTCTGTTCGTCCCTACCAGAAGGCCCAGGCCAAACGAGATGCTATTGCTGAGCTACGCAAAAGCGCAGGGACACAATTTGATCCCCGTGTTGTCGAAGCCTTCATCGTGGTTATTGGCGATGACGATGGAGAGGCTCATGCTGAGTAGAATTCTGAATTCACGTTGGAAACACCTGATTCGGCTTCTTCCCATGGGAGCGCTCACCGGCCTCGTCTTCGGTCTCGTCTTCAACGATGTCGCTTACGGCCTATTGGCTGGCTGCGTGATGGGCGGCCTTCTCGGCTTGTTGCTGGCCATTCGAAATCCATCATAATCTTCTCGCAGTGCGATATCTGATCAACCGCGAGTGGGCTGAGGAGATGGATTGGTGAACTACGACGGGTGCCAAGAGGTTTGTGATCGAAGCCGGCTCTCCTTGACAATCCGGGCGTGCAGACCGCAGGATGTGGTGACAAGCAGGAGAGGGAGGGCATTTGTCTAGCTTGCGCGACTACATCGTGTCGTTCATCGAGTTTGCTGTCGGATTGGCGCTAGCGATCCTTGGCGTCGTACTGGTTGCTGATCAATCCGTAGTCTGGCCTGTCTCCCTGTTGGCGGGAGGAGTCATCCTGTGCGTTTCGTCTCTTGCGCTTGCGGTCAATATGATTGCGTTTCGAAGTCGGGCACAGCAAGATGTTCAGTCTCTATCAGAGGATCTCGTACTCATCTCGTCAGCACGGATTGCCTCGAATAGTCCGAGACAATCGAAGGTATTCAGGGATGCATACCGAAGATTGGTAAGGGGGTTGAAGGAGCTTGGAAGCAACATCGTGACCATTTCAGATGAGAGCGCTATCTACGCAGCAGATACTACTCTGTTAGGGGAGCTTCCGTCCGGATCAGTATTGAGAGCTACCTTCCTTGTTGCTGAGGGCAATCCGCAGTTTGAGTTCCCGACTTTCTGGACCTCCATCAATGAGCAGATACGCGCACATCGGGATCGCAACATCCGTGTTAGACGGTTGTACGTCTTCGATAGTGAGGACGAGTATCATGCGAATGCAAATCTGCGAAGGCACATGATGGATCTCGTGCGTGAAGGCATTGAAGTGAGGTTCACTTGGAACAGAGTCACACCTCCGATTCGGGATTGCATTGTTTTCGGTAACAGAGCTGTGACTTACGGACAAATCGACGATGTTCCAGGGCAGCCTCAGAGAATGCCATGGACTACATTCCGGTTTGGACAAGACGCCGCTGAGGCCGGAGTTGCCTACTTCGACAACTATTGGCAGTTGGGAACGATCGTCAAGCTTCCAGCAGAAGCTCGCGCGGGAGATGTTGTCCCACAACTCCGAGAAACAATAAAGCGTTTGGCTTCTTCAATTCCCATGGATACGTACGGAACGGATGCCGTTGCGCTGTTTGACTCAAACCACGTGGCACGACTTAATGGTCGAATGGTAGGTCGAGCGATTGTTGAGCTGAGAAGTCTTGGTTGCGATTGGGCGCTGAGCTCCGGTGGCTGCACGATGTGTGGAGAGATTGCCGTCACAACTCGTGGCAACACCATCCCTGCAGAAGACACAGTCAGACAATTGGAGGCAGTGCTGCGAAGCCGCGACTTCTCAGATCATCCGGTTCTGTGTCTGTACAATTCCGGATCATTCTTCAACGAGAGGGAGTTGCCCTCGAAGACCAGGGAGCAGATGATTCGGTTGATTGCGAAGACCCCGGGTATCCAGAAAGTCATACTGGAGTCGCGCCCTGAATACCTGACCCCAGACACAGTCACCCGAACAACGGATCTGCTTGGCGATATATCGCTTGAATTGGGGATTGGTTTGGAGAGCAAGGATGACACCATACGCGAGTACTGTGTCAATAAAAACCTCACGCTTCAGCAGTTTGAGCGGTTCGTAAGACCTGTCTCTGGCATCGCATCAATCCTAGTATATGTAATGCTCAAACCCCCGTTCCTTACAGAGCAAGAGGCCATCTTAGATGCGATAGAAACTGCTAGATACGCCGTCCAGGATATCGGTGCAGCGGCCGTCTCGTTGGAGCCCCTGTCACAGCAACCACATACGTTGGTTGATCACCTCTGCCGGTCGCGTGCCATCCGACTTCCGTGGCTTTGGAGTGTACTCGAAGTTGCTCGCCAAGTTCACACGATAGCAGCAAGTGCAGATGCGGAACTGCGAATCGGCGGATGGGAGTTCCTCCCCCAGCCTATCCGAACAGCGTACAACGGCGAACCTCTGCATGAATGCACCCATGGCTGCAACGAAGCCATTCGGGTCAGAATACGAGAGTACAACGGAACCGGCAACCCCCTGTTACTTGAGAACCTGGACTATGACTGCATTGCGTCGTGGCGTGCGTATATTGAGGCTGAAGCCGCGCCTCCACTTCAAGATCGCATTACAGCTGCTTTGGAGACCCTCGGCACGAAGACCGACCCCTACATGGGCGGCTCATCGTACCAAGGCATCAGGCCTGCAAGCACTAACCCGCGTTCCTCCAGTACCAACAACCACTGACAGAGAAAACACCACCACGAGCGCTTCTGAACCCTCAGATGTCCATCATTCTATCGAGCGTCGGTTCAAGCCCTGGGAGTCCGATCTCCTGCAGCTCGTATCGAACGCGTGTAGTAGGAACATTGAACGTGAGCAATCGGCTTAGATCGATCGGCGTTCCGATGACGATTGCGTCGCAATCGACCTTATTCACAGTCTCCTGAAGATCCTTTACCTGCGCGTCGCCATAGCCCATTGCCGGCAGTAATCGCCCAATCTTGGGGTATTTCTTGTATGTTTCTGCTATGGACGCCACAGAATAGGGACGCGGGTCAACCAGTTCATCTGCACCAAACCGCTGTGCGGCGATGACGCCGGCGCCATATTCCATCCCCCCATGTGTCAGCGTCGGGCCATCTTCGATAACTAGCACGCGCTTTTCACGGATGATGGAAGGATCATCCACCTGAATCGGAGAGGCCGCCTCGATTATTACGGCATGGGGATTCATGTCGTGGACGTTCTCGCGGACGAAGTGAATGTCCTCTAGTGAAGCTGTATCCACCTTGTTGATGACTATAACATCAGCGGTTCGCACGTTCACGCCGCTCGGATAGTAGAGTAGCTCGTGGCCCGCGCGGTGCGGGTCAACGACGACGATCGAAAGGTCGGCGTGATAGAACGAGAAGTCGTTGTTCCCGCCGTCCCAAATCACGACATCGGCTTCTTCTTCGGCCTGACGCAGGATCTTCTCGTAGTCGACGCCAGCATAAACGATGGTGCCCATGTCGATGTGCGGCTCGTACTCTTCACGCTCTTCGATCGTGCACTCATGAATGTCTAGGTCTTCAAAGGTCTCGAAGCGCTGAACCTCCTGCTTGACGAGATCCCCGTAGGGCATGGGATGTCGGATGACGGCCAGTTTCTTGCCCCGTGCCTTGAGAATCTCGGCAACGCGTCGCGTGGTCTGGCTCTTTCCGGAGCCTGTACGTACGGCGGTGATGGAGATCAGCGGCTTCTTGGACTTGACCATGGTCGATTCGGGTCCAAGCAGCATGAAGTTGGCGCCTGCAGAATTGACGATGGCGGATCGTTCCATCACGTACTGGTGAGATACGTCAGAGTAGGCGAACACGACGATATCGATGTTCTTTCCCTGGATAATCGTGATGAGGTCATCTTCAGCCAGAATCGGAATACCGGCGGGATAAAGCGGTCCTGCCAGCTCAGGGGGATAGGTCCGGCCCTCGATATCCGGAATCTGCGTGGCGGTGAAGGCCACCACATCGTAACTGTTATCTTCTCGGAAATGCGTGTTGAAATTGTGGAAGTCCCGCCCTGCGGCTCCCATGATGAGAACGCGTTTCTTCATGTATTCCCCCTTTTGTTGCCTAGCGGCGGGATTATATCGGTCGCACCGCGGCTTTGCCATGGTGCGATCGTTGTTTCTTCACACGCAGCCTTCGACGATGAGGCCAAACGGCTGCGCCCTCGAAATACTCTCGCGTGGATGGAGGCTTCGCCATGACTCTGTCGTTGTTCCTCAGCAGTTCGAATGGCAATACTGCTTCGGAATATCTCCAGAGCGGTGGCGTTGCCACACACCTGTCGTTGTTCCTGCGCACGAAGCTGCGAATGAAGACATGCAGCTTCGCCCTTGGAATGTCTTGCCTCGCGAGGCGTCCACCTACCCAACGACGTCTTCAGTATCCGCTAACATCTTCCGCTCGAACCCTCTCCCGTCTTCCTCCCCGGGCACAATCAAAGGATTGATGTGCGCGATACGGCTCCTTCCAATCAATGCATGAGCCGCCCGGAACTTGGAACTCACAACTCGGAACTCAAAACTCACAACTTGGAACTTGTTTAAGCCACGCAAGTCCTGGAGTATGATCAAGTTATGTCTCTTGCCAACAAGATCACCATTGCCCGCGCGTTCCTCATTGCTCCTGCCGTGATCTGCCTGCTTCTCGGCTACCGGCTGGCGGCCTTGTTCCTGTTCGGATTTGCCTGCTTGGGCGATGTGATCGACGGCATGGTGGCCCGCGCGCGCGATGAAATCACAACATGGGGAAAGGTCCTGGATCCGGCTGCGGATAAGGCGCTCTATGTCGCCCTGCTGAGTTCGCTGCTTGCCATGGGGGAATTGCCCTTGCTGCCCTTTATTCTGTTCTTGGTACCTCAGGTGGCCTTAGGGCTCGGCGCGATCGTGCTTCGCTTCGGCAAGCAGGCGGTTCAGTCTGCCAAGATTCTTGGCAAGGCAGCCTCATTCGCCTCATTCCTCGCGTTGGGGTTTCTGATCATGCAATGGCCGGGCGCCATGATCCTGTTCTACATCGCGATTGGACTGACATACATCGCCTCGGTCGACTACCTGTTGGGCGCGCTCCGCATTCAATCCAACGTGTCGTAGCTGAAGTCTGGGAACGCCTTTGGCACTGCCGCGCGAAACTCCATCATCTCATTTCGCGTTGGATGGCGCAGGATAAGCCGCCACGCGTGAAGCATGAGCCGTTCGGCCGTCTTGCCGCCGTATTTCTCGTCGCCAAGGACACTGTGTCCGGTGTAGCGCAGATGGACGCGAATCTGATGTGTGCGTCCGGTACGTGGACGTACCCAGAGCAGGCTGGAATGGGCCAGCGTCTCCAGAACGGTGAACTCGGTCTGCGATGGGCGTCCACCGGCTTGAATGCTCATGCGCTGTGGCAGGGCGGGGTCGCGCCCGATAGGAGCGTCGATCAGGCCATCGGTTGCATCGTAGGCGCCATCCACCACGGCGATGTAGTGTTTCTCAGTCGAACGATCCGTGAATTGTCGCTTGAGGGAATCGAGCGCTTCCAGGGTCTTGGCAACGACGATGACGCCGCTGGTTTCCTTGTCCAGGCGGTGGACGATACCGGGGCGGGCCGGATCGTCGGAGATGGGTAGCTGACGCTCGACGAGCAATCCTTCGACGAGCGTTGTTTCTTCGGTGCCTGCTCCAGGATGAACGACAAGCCCTGAGGGTTTGTCGATGACGACGAGTTGGCGGTCCTCGAACAGGATGTCAAGGGTCAGCTCGGCCGGCGTGAGAATGGATTTGTTCGGCAGTTCCCAATGAACGGTGTCGTTGACGCGAAGCCGCACGGATGGCTTCGGGGCTGCTTCACCATTGAGCTGGACCTGGCCGGAGCGGATTTCGGCTTGGATTTCGGTTCTCGATAGGTCGGGGAATTCGAGAGCGAGCACTTGGTCAAGCCGTTTGCCGATGTGATCGGATTCCTCGAAGATGCGAATTTCAGCCATGAACGCTCCTGTTTTTGGTTTGTGAGACGTGAGAAATCGTCGTATAATACGTGAATCGCGGTCGAATGGGAAAGACGGTGTGTCGCCATCGATGGCGACACTGTTTTCTTATGGGGACAAGACGTAGGGACGAACTGCAGCAAAGATCTTGACTTCTCCGAAGGATGAGGAGAGAAGAAGTCTTGAGGATGGATAAAGATGAACATTGAGTTTATCGAAGCACTGGAAGAGATGGCAAAAGAGAAGGGGATCCCGCGAGAGGATCTCTACGACGCCATTCGCAAGGGCTTGGCTGTCGCCTACGAAGAAGAGCATGGCGAGCAAGACGACGTCGAAGTCGAAATCGACACTCATTCCGGCGACATCCATATCAACGGCGAACGCATCGAACTGGCGAAGTTCGGTCGCATTGCCACCAAGAAGGCAGAGGAAACGATCCGCCAGGAGATCGTCCAGCGTCGGCGAGAGATCATTTACGATCTTTACGTCAATCGCGTGGGCGAGATCATCAGTGGCTCGATTCATCGATTCGAAGGCAAAGACGTCTGGGTGAATTTGGGCGAAGCGGAAGCCATTCTTCCCGAGCCCGAACGGATCCCCGGAGAGCGCTACCATGCGGGCCAACGGCTGCGCAGCTACCTCGTCTCTGTTGAAGAAACGCAGGGCGATCCTCGCATTCTCCTGTCGCGGGCGGCTCCCGAGTTCGTCGAGCAGCTCATGCGTCTTGAAGTCCCGGAGATCGATGAGGGCATTCTCATCATCCGCAAGATCGCGAGAGAGCCGGGGCGGCGCAGCAAGGTGGCCATTGAGTCTTTGGATCGCAACGTCGATCCTGTTGGCACCTGTGTGGGCGCAGGCGGCGCGCGCGTTCGCGTTGTCACGCGAGAGCTCTCCGGTGAGAAGATCGATCTCATCCGGTGGAGCGAAGACACCACCCAGCTTCTGAAGAACGGTTTGGAACCGGCATCCGTGATTTCTGTGGAACTCGATGAAGAGAACCGGTCCGCCAAGGTGCTTGTGCCGAATGACGAGCTGTCTCTGGCCATCGGGAAGGGCGGTCAGAACGTGAGATTATCTGCCAAGCTGATCGGCTACGATGTCGCGGTATCCAGTCCTGAAGAAGAGGAAGCGGAAGCGTGAGCGTGCATCGTTTCTAACGATGAAATCACCGATTGAGCGACTCCTTGAACGGGTTTTTCGTGTTGGCCGGTATCGCGCATGGTGGGTCGCCATCGTGTGGCTACTGGTCACCGGGTTCGGCGTCTATTACGCGTTGGACATTCCTTTTCGAGGCGCGTTCCTCGATCTTCTTCCTCGTCACGATCCGCTGATCGATGAGTATCGTGAGAACGAGAGGTACTTTGGCGATGCCGTCGGCATTCTCTTGGAGCTTGTTGATGATGTTCCTGAGTCGCCTGAAGCGCGCGCGGAGGCGTTGCTGGCCGGAGCGGAAACACTGGTACCCTTGCTGCGTAGTGAAGAAGAATTTATCGAGGTCGTCTATCTTCAGGAGATCTCATCGGACATTCCCGATCAATATGTTCAGCTTTTTCAGCTGGATGCCGAGCAGTTGGGGCGAATTGAAGAGAGCGTCGAGCTTGCGCGGTCCGCCATTGGAGGCAGCACGTTCGGACTCTACGACATCGACATGCAATCGTCCGAATATGCTGAACTTGGGCGATTGGACGAAGTCTATGGCCTGATCTCCAATCAGTTTACTCAAGCCTTGCTTTCCGGCCAGCTTACGTTGGGAGACAGCACCCTGGGAGGAAACCCGCTTGAGGATCAGCTGAATCTCATCCTCAAGCTCAACGACGGCGTTCTTCAAACCTTGGGAGGACTGGGACGCCTCCCTTCGATCACCAGCGCTGTCAATGACTTGAGCAGCATCTTCATGCCCGATCCGGATGCCGCCATGCGGCAGGCCACGCCGTATCTTTCGGAAGATCGAAGCTCTCTGCTGATGTATCTGAAGCCGAGGTTCCCTTCCCAGAAGGGCGTAGAGTATTCGACCCTTGTGACCGACCTTGTCGCGCAATCCATCGCGGAATCCGAGCTTGATTCGATGGGCATGCGCGCGCGCCAATTTGGTACCTACTCTTTCAACAAGAGCACCACAGAGGCCGTCAATCGCGACATGCTTCGAACGACGATCATCTCCTCGATCGGTGTGTTCGTGATCTTCATCCTCGCCTTCGGATCGCTCTTCTACAGCATCATCGCTGTTATTCCACTGCTGGTCAGCGTAGTGCTGACGATGGCATGGGCGCGGTTTGCTGTCGGTGGGTTTAATCTGGTCACCACCTTCCTACCTGCGCTCGTACTTGGGTTGGGCATCGACTACGCAATCCACATCATCGCTCGGTATGCTGAGGAGCGCGCCAAAGGACGGCCACTGAATCGCGCCTTGCATACGGCCATCCTCAGTAAAGGCAAAGCTTCGTTGTATGCCGCCGTGACCACCTCGCTTGTCTTCGTGGGCTTGCTCACAGCCCGGTCGCGCGCCTTGTACGAAATGGGCGCGATTACCAGCGTCGGCGTCCTCATCGCCTTCTTGTCCACGCTCTTGTTGTTGCCGGCGCTCATCACGCTTTCGCACTACTTGTTCCGCATTCGGAAGCGAGAGGGGATTGCCAGCTACGCGCCCCGGCTTTCCGGATTCTTCCAACTGATCACCGATCGAGCGCGCGCTGTTTTCGTCATCATTCTCGTGCTCACGTTTTTCGTGACCTTTCAAGCGGCACGGACCTCATTCCAGTTTTCGGACACCGATCTTGTCCCGAAAACGGAAACGCAGGAAGTGGCCGACATCATCAGTCAGCGATTTACAGAAAGTCCGACGGGCGTGGGCAGTGTCTTCGCCTTCTATGCTGCAACTGGCGAGGAATTGCGCACGATGGTCGATACGCTGCAGAACGCCGAATTGCAGGCGGAACAGTACGGCTTGGTCGGGATCGTCGAATCTGTCGAATCGCCTCTGGACCGAATTCCCGTCGACTTGGCGGAGCAGCAACGCATGCTGGATAGCTTGGATATCTCGTCCTACATTGCGCAGCTGGACATTCTTGGCGACAGCCTCGCAGGCCAGGCGGATGTGTTGGCGCAATTGAGGACCGTGATGGCACAGTTCTCGCTGCTTCAGTTTGCTGCCTCGGCCAATGGCGAGGTCGCCTTGAGCATTCAGGGCAACGAAATCATGCATCAGCTCCGTGAGTTGCAGCTGCAGATCAGCGCCTTGGATACCAACGCCATTGTTCTCAATCTGGAAGCGCTTCGCGCGGCCTTGGTTGCTTTGGACACCAATTTGGAGCAGGTTCGCGACCTTCCACCTGCTGAGGAACTGCTGCGCGAATTCCTCAGCACCTTGCCGGAAGCGCTACGTGCTGGATTCTTGACTCCGGATGGACGATTTGTCATCAAGGCACGTGTAAGCCGAAAGATCTTCGACAACGACAACATGGATCGCTTCGCGACGTTCGCGGCGTCCTTCTCCGAGGACTACTTCGGTATGCCGATGGTGGTTCAGCAACTGGAAGACTACATGAAGCGGGACTTCTACCTCTCGACAGGCATCGCCATCGTCCTCATCCTCGTCATCGTCTGGGGAAGCCTTCGAGGATGGATGCGTGCTTTGTTGGCGGCGGCGCCGCTGGTCTTGGGTTATATCTGGATGTTGGGAGGGATGCGCCTGATGGCGATGGACTTCAATTTCTTGTCCATCACCATTTCGCCGCTCTTGATTGGCATTGGGGTGGACAATGGGATTCACATTCTCCATCGAACGATGGAGGAGCGCGAACTCCGTAAGGAAGGTGCCGTCGAGCGTGGGGTGGGATCAACGGCGATTTCTGTCATTGTGACATCGCTGACGACGATGCTTGTGTTTGGCAGCCTGCTTCTCGCCCGAACGCCGGGGTTGAGAATGCTGGGTTCCTCGGCGTTGTTGGGAATCGGATTCTCTCTTCTGTTCAGCCTATTGTTCTTGCCGGCCGCACTCAAGGTTGAGGGTGGGAAGCGGGTATAATGTGGTGAGTTGTGTGGAGTGGAAATGAAGGGGAGTGACGACAGTGGACCTTTACACATATATCGGCTTTGGCGTAAGCCTTCTTGCTGCAATTGCAATGGGCTTCTTGCTCGGCGGCATTCCCCGTAAGCGGAAAGAGGGAGAAATCCTAGCTGCCGCGCAAGAGGAAGCCGAGCAAGTCAAGAAAGAGAAACTCCTTGAGGCCAAACAAGCGATCCAAGAACTTCGCGAAGAACAGGAAGAGCGTTCGAAGCGCCGTGAAGAAGAGATCAGCCGCTCCGAAGAGCGGATTCTTCGGCGTGAAGATCGCTTGAACCAAAAACTCTCGTACCTGGAAAAGATCGAAGATTCGTTGCGTGAAGACGAGGAAACGTTGGATCGCTTGAAGGAAGAAGGCACGCAACTGCTTGAAGAGGGCAAGGCCCAGCTTGAGCGGGTTGCCGGCTGGACGCGTCAAGAGGCGCAAGATCACCTGCTCAAGGTGGTCGAGTCCGAGTCCCAGCGGTTCTTCTCCCGTAAAATCGAGGAAGTGGAGCGCCGCGCCAAAGAGGATGCTGAGCAGAAGGCGGCTCGCATTCTGGCAACGGCGGTGCAGCGCTACGCGTCCGAGTATGTCGAAGAGAACACGGTCAGTTCCGTGCCTCTCCCTTCTGAGGAGTTCAAGGGACGGATCATCGGACGAGAAGGGCGCAACATCAAGACGTTCGAAGCCCTGACGGGCGTTGAATTGCTGGTGGACGACACTCCGGAGATGGTTGTGCTTTCCTGCTTCCATCCCCTGCGACGCGAGGTCGCGCGGATGGCCTTGAATCGGCTCATTGAGGATGGGCGCATTCATCCGGCACAGATCGAAGAGAAGGTTCAACGCGCCCAAGCCCGATTGGCGGAGCGCATCAAAGAGGAAGGCCGAAAGGCGGCATTTGATCTGGGCATTGACCTTCACCCGGAACTGTCGACATTGCTGGGACGGTTGCGTTATCGCACAAGTTACGGCCAGAATCAGTTGACGCATTCGATTGAGGTCAGCAGTATTGCCAAAACCTTGGCCGAGGAACTTGGTGTCGATGCCAGCAAAGCGAAGCGCGCCGGATTGCTGCATGATATCGGTAAGGCGGTGGATCATGAAGTCGATGGTCCGCACGCACTCATCAGCGCGGATCTTGCGCGTCGCTATGGCGAATCGCAGGATGTTGTCCAAGCCATCGCCGCCCATCACGAGGATGTCGATCCGACAGGTATGATCGATGTCATCATCCAGGCCGCTGATACCTTGTCCGCAGCCCGGCCGGGCGCACGGCAGGAAACCTATGAGCGCTACATCCAGCGACTGCATGACTTGGAGGAGTTGTGCCGCTCGTTCCCATCCGTGCAAGAGGCGTTTGCTCTCCAAGCCGGGCGGGAGGTGCGCGTTATGGTGCATCCGGAGCGCGCCAATGATGAAGTGTCGGCGAAGCTGGCCTACGATATCGCCCGCGCGATCGAAGAGGAATTGAACTACCCCGGCGAGATCAAAGTCAATGTCATCCGCCAGACGCAGTTCACGGAAAGCGCGAAGTAAACTAGCGAGGAGCCCATGTGAAGTCACTCAAGGTCTCATCCCATTCGAATCCCAGCGCGACAGCCGGGGCGATCGCCAATGGCATTCGCGAATCCGGAGAAGCGGAGATTCAGGTGATTGGGCCGCGTGCCGTCAATCAAGCCGTGAAATCGATCGCCATTGCACGAAGCTATCTGGCTTCCTCGGGAGTGGACCTCTATTGTGTCCCCAGCTTCACGACCCTTCGTGTGATGGAAGCGAACGAAGAGAAGACGGCCATTCATTTTGCGGTTCGTCCTCGCCATGCGCTGAGTGTCGCGACGGGCTTACCGTTTAAGCGTGATATTGAGATGGAATTCTAGAAGCACTACCGAGGTTGTTCCGGCATCCGCGGGTTTGTACCATGACGCGGAAAGCCAATAGGGAAGTAAGGAGTGACAACTGCAATGTCGGGATTCTTTAAGAAGTACCAAAAGGCAATTATCTGGACGGTCGTGGTCGCGTTCTTTGTCGGAGGCGTTGCACTGGTCTCCTTGAATCAAGCCGGTGTGTTTAATCGATCCTCGGGAACCGATCCACAGGCGGAGAACATCGCGATCGTCAATGGAACGGTCGTTCCCACTCAGGCGGCTTCAGCGGCAGCACAGACGCTCCTTAACCAATATCTGAATTACTACCAACAGATTGGTCAATCCACGCAAGAGTTGCTCACAGGCGCCCACGGCGCCCTGTTCTTGCTTGATATTCGCGGACAAGGCCTCCGTCAGGCGATTCAGTCGGTTTTGTATGACGAAGCGGCGGAAGCGCGCGACATACGAATTCCGCGTTCCAATATCAATGAAACGTTTACGGCTCAGTACACCAACATCCTTGAGAGCAATGCCTTGACTGAAGAGGATCTTGAACAGATCCTGCTTCAGCAGCAAAGAACGCTGGAATCCTTCAAAGATCAATTGCGCGCAGATGTGGAGATCCAACTTCGCAACGAGGCGCTTCGCCAGCAGATCATCGGCATCGTTGTCCCGACCGACGAAGAGCTGATGACCTATCTGGAGGCCAACATCGCCTCGTACGATTCGCCGGAAAGCGTTCGGGCGTCGCACATTCTCGTTCCAGACGAGGCTCAAGCGCAGGACCTGTATCAACAGCTCCTGGATGGGGCCGACTTCGCGGCCATGGCGACGGAGCATTCCGAGGATGCTGGCACGTCTGCCAATGGCGGTGATTTGGACTGGTTCGAACGCGGGCGAATGGTTCCCGAGTTTGAAGAGGCGGCTTTTGCCCTTGAGATCGGTGAAATCTCGGAACCGGTGAAGTCCCAGTTCGGGTACCACATCATTCAGCTGACCGATCGACGCGCCGCAAGCACACCGACACTTGATGAGGTCAAGGACGATGTGCGAGATGCGTATATCGCCGAGCAAGAGTCCGAAATCTTTAGCGAGTGGTACGAGGAAACCTATGCTGCCGCTGAGATCGAGATCCTCGACCCGGTGATGAACGCGGTGCTCATGCAGGCGGATGATCTCGACGCCGCGATCGTGGAATTTGAGAGGCTCCTCGCGGCCAATGAAGTCAGCGATCCGTATTTTGAGTACTACATCGGGCGCGCGTATGAAACCCGGGCCGTCGAGTTGGCGAGTGAGCGGGCCCCGCTCGAGGATTTGGAAGAACCGACGGACGAGGATCTGGCTCGCATTGCTGAACTCAAGGAGCAGGGGAAGCAGCTCGAAAACCAGGCATTGCAGCACTACTTGAACACGCTGAAGGAAGCTTCTGTCGAAGCCGATGAGCAGTTCGTCAACCGTGTACTGATGCTCGATCCGGATGCCACCGATGCGAAGTTCTTGCTCGGCGAGCTTTATGCCGACCGCGGCGATGTGGTCAATGCTGAGGCGCAGTTCGGCGAGATCATCCACGAAACGCCGGATTACATTCGCGCGTACATCGCCTCAGGCGATCTTGCGATGAAACAGGGGGCGGCGCTTCAGGCAACCCAACGCTACGAGACCGCACTCGAGCTCAATCCTGAGGACACGGCTGTGATGACGAAGCTCGTTTCCGCGTATCTGGAGATCGGTTATCTCGGTGAAGCCGAGGAGATGCTGGAAAAGATCGCTGAACTCGATCCCGGCAACATCCACATGCAGATCGCCGAGGGAGAGCTTGCGCAAGCGCGGTTGGAAGATGCGGTCGAAGAGCGAGACGAGTTGACGGCGCTGGAGTCGCTGACGCCCGAACAAGAGGCGCGGCTCCTGGTGCTGGCAGACGAGATCGGTAGCTATGCTGAGACAGCTATCGCGCGGTACGAGAAGGGGCTGCAGAGTGGAGGGACGTTCGACCTGATGATTAAACTGGGACAGGTTTACGTTCTTGCGGGACAGCTTGATGAGGCGGAAGATGAGTTCGAGCGCGTGATGGTCCAATCGCCGTATCGTGTTGAGGCGTATGTTGGCATGGCTGAGATTCTTGCCCAACGTGGCGATATTGAAGGCGCCATTGAAAATCTTGAGTCGGCGTATGCGCGATCGCTCGATACCCAGGAGAAGGAAGAGATCTCGCAACGGATTCTCGATTTCTCGCCGGAGGACATCACGACACGTCTGCAACTGGCCCGCTCCTTGGGCGAGCAATACAAGTGGACGGCGGCCACGCAAGAGTACGCAGCCGTTCTCGAAGCCGAACCGAGTTCTGTGGAAGCCTATCTCGGCATTGCCGAGGCTTACCGCTGGCGGAATGATCCGGCGACGGCGATCGACTACCTTGAGCGCGGGCTGACTTATGCAGAGTTTGAGTCTGAGAAGATCTCGTTGTATGAAGAGCTTCTGATCGCTGTGCGTTCGGATGTCGGAATGAATCGCCCGTATACCGCTGTCGGACAAAACGCACGGATCGAATTGGCCAAGCTGTATCTTGATCAAGGACGCGACGCTCGCGCACTCGAGCAACTTGAGGCTGTGCGCGCGGACGATCCGACGTATCGAACTGATGAGGTCAATGCGCTCATTGTTCAGGCCGGCGGTACGGTTGAACTGCCAAGCGAAGAAAGCGATGAAGCAGCCTTAACCGAGGATACTCCTGAGAATGAGACCTCGGGACCGGACGCCGAATCGAATGGAGAATAGGTCCTCTCGATTCGCCGAACTCGTCGAGAAGATCGAACGATTACGAGATCCCGCGGATGGATGTCCGTGGGATCTCGCTCAAGATCATCGGAGTCTGCGTCCCTACATGTTGGAAGAGGCGTATGAGGCGATCGCGGCGATCGATTCCGGCCAACCCGCAGCCTTGGTAGATGAGCTGGGCGATGTCCTGCTGCAGGTAGTTCTGCATGCGCAGATCGCGTCAGAAAAGGACGAATTCACGATTGCGGATGTCATTGATGGCTTGATCCGCAAGCTGATTCGCCGTCACCCACACGTTTTCGGCGACGCGTCGAATGACCTCTCTGATATCGTGCAACGCTGGAACGATATCAAGAAGGGGGAAACGAGTCATAAGTCCATCCCCCCGCCGCTCATCGAGGCACGCAAGCTGGTGGATGCGGCCCAAAGAAAGCGAGTTCCTCTTGCACTGATGGGAACTCCTTCGAAAGAAGAGGAGGCTGGATTGGGAATCTTGGTTGCCATTGCTCGCTCCTGGGAGTCCGGTTTTGAGCCGGAACTCGCCTTGCGGAAGGCGATGGACTCCGTTCAGCGCCTTCAGGAGAAGGACGCTCAATGACGATGGATGCCCTCGTCTACTGGCTCGGCACGTCGGAGGAGGAAATACACTTCATCGATGCCATCATCAGCTCGTACGATGGCATGGCGGCAGTACGTCGAGATTTCCGGATTGTGGATGGGTGTGCCTTGTATAAGGTGTTCGTCTCACCGGGCATGGAAGACGAGTTTCTTGAGGTTATGGTGCGTCTCAAAGAGAAGGCGAACATTACTGCGTTGATCCGAGAGGAAGCCGATGATGCTGTGTCGGATACGCCCAACTGAGACGACCGAATCTGTTCGCACGATTGATTATGATCATCTCTATGCGAGTGGGAAGCGCGCGCTGATTTTCGACCTCGACAATACGCTCGCTCGGCGCGGGACGAAGCAGCTGAACGCATCCATTTTGGCTTTTCTTGAATTGCTCGGCGACAAGGGATTTCAAGTGGGTATCCTAACGAACCGGCGACGAAATGCCGATGACCCCATTGTGCATTCGCTACGCAAATGGGTTCCCGTGGTGAGCAAGGCGGGCAAGCCATCGCGACGGGGCTATCGCAAGATCCTCGCCCTGCTTGATGCATCTCCGCAGGCGTCCGTCATGATTGGGGATCGTTGGTTTACGGATTGTCTTGGCGCCGTCCGCATGGGCATGCATTCGATTCGCGTTCGATCAGTCTGAGATTTCCTGGTCTGAAGAAAAAAGAAACCGCCCGCGCAATGCGCAGGCGGTTTTGATTGCAAACGCTGTTTATTTCAGCTTGGGATCCAAAACATCGCGCAGGCTGTCACCGAGAATGTTGAACCCGAATACGGTGACGACAATGCACAATCCAGGGAAGACGGCCATCCACCAAGCCGTTCGAATGAACTCCTGTGCTTGTTGGAGCATTCCACCCCAGGACGGCGCCGGCGGCGGTACTCCGTGTCCCAGGAAGCTCAAGCCGGCGACAACGATGATGTTCACACCAATGGACATCGTCGTGACAACGATCAGCGAGGCAATCGCGTTCGGTAGCACATACTTCAGGATGATGCGCCAGGTTGGAACACCGATGGCTCTTGCTGCCGTGACGTAGTCTTGCTCTCGTACGGAGAGAACCTCCGAGCGGATGATACGCGCCGGCTGCAGTCCGAAGATCCCCAGGATCAGCATCAGCGAAAGGATGCCTCCTCCTGGCCAAAGGCCCCGGATGAGGAGAACGAGCACGAGGAAAGGAATCGAGTTAACGATCTCCAAGGCTCGCATGATCGTGGCGTCAGTCGCTCCTCTAAAGAAGCCACCGACCAATCCCAAGAAACCACCGAATAGCATGTTCAGCAGTGTGGCGACGACGCCGATTCCCAACGCGATGCGCGTGCCGAAGATCAAGCGATCCAATACGTCGCGCCCAAGGTGATCAGTTCCCAGAGGATGTTCATTGGACGGTGGTGCCCGGAAGTTTCGCAAGTCCATGTGGATAGCATGCGACACGGGCTTTACGTACCCTTCCACACCCTTGAAGCTGTGTCCTGAAGCGAAGAATGGCGCAAAAAGGGCGATATGGACGGTGACCAGGATAAGAAGCATCCCGATGATGCCCTTCGGGTCTTTGGAAAACCGTCGTGTTGTCATCTGCCAGTATCCAAACGAGTAGTGACGCTCAGTGCGGCTACGGACGCTGTGATTGAGGTCGAAGATGCCGATAATCCAAATGAGCATCAACATGACGAACAGCATGACGGTTGAGAACCAATAGTCCGAAGGACCGGCGATCCAAGAGAGCCGTCCCTTGGACACGGCCATTCCCATTGTGATCCCGAAAACCGTCAAGGTACCCAAGTACATCAGAGCCTTGGTCCAGAATCCTCTCGCCAAGTGACCCAACCCGGGCAATAGAAGCGAGAGGAGAACGTCACGGGTTTCCAACACGAATCGGGGTTGTCCTCTTCTTCTAGTCATAGGTTATCCTCGGATCGATGTATGCGTACATGAGATCTACAATCACGTACGAGATTTGGAAGAAGAACGCCATGAAGATGGCGAGCCCGAACACGACAGCTTGATCCTGACGTTGAAGGGCTTCGACCATCAATCGACCGACTCCTGGCCAAGCGGTTGTCGTTTCGGTGAGTACGGCGCCGGCGATTAGCGTGCCAACTTGAATTCCAACGTTGGTAACAACGGGCGCTAGGGCGTTTCGGAACGCGTGCTTGATGAGCACGATGCGTTCTTTGAGGCCCTTGGCTCGCGCCGTGTTGACGTACTCCTCTCGAAGAACCTCAAGCATGCTGGCTCGGGTCAGGCGGGCGTTCATGGCCATCTGAACGGAGGCCAACGCAACGCTCGGAATGATCAAATGCCGGAAGCCATCCCACGTCACGAAAGATACGCGGAGCCACTGCCATCCAAACAAAGCGATTGAATCTCCTCTGCCTGATACCGGCAGGATTCCGAGGATGACGCCAAATACGAGCATCAGCATGAGTGCAAACCAAAACACGGGAATGGAGATTCCCATCAAGGCGACGGTTGTTACCGTGTAGTCGAGCAATGAATTACGATAAATAGCCGATAACAACCCTGCTGGAATCGAAACTGCCAGCGCAATAATCAATCCGAAGAGACCAAGTTCGATGGTTGCGGGAAGACGTTGGGCGATAACCAGATAAACCGGTTTATGGTACGTCATGGCTTGCAACCTGCCGCTGAACAGCCCGCTGATAAACCGCCAATACTGCACGGGCCATGGCCGGTTGAGACCCAACTCCTCCCGGATACCCTCAATGGTTTCGAGCTGTGCTCCGATACCTGCCATGACGACGGCGGGATCGCCTGGCATGAGCTTTAGGAGCACGAACACGAGGACCGTGAGAGCGAACAGGGTGAAGACGACCTGCAGAAGCCGTCTCAGTGTATATCCGATCATATAAGAGTCCCCAGACTTCTTTTTGAAAGGCCTGGGCTGTCGTGTACAACCGACAGCCCAGACAGTTAGTTTCGCTTCCTAGCTGGTGCTAGGGCGATTGAAGCGTTCGCTTCGACTAATTGACCCAGACGTTGTGGTACGGCGTAACCATCCACATGCTGCCCAGCGGGCTGATCGTGTAGCCCTGAACGCGAGCGCGGACACCGCGGGTTTCCACATAGTGGTATCCCGGAATGGCGCTGTAGTTCGAGAAGATCAAGCGCTGTGCTTCAACGTAGTAGCCTTCGCGCTCAGCCTGATCGAGCGTCGTCGCGGCCTTGTCGAGAAGGTCATCGACTTCAGGAATCTGCGTCCAGGACATGTTGTCTGCCGAACCGACCGTCGCGTTATCCGAGTGGAACAGATAGAACGCAAAGTCATGCGGATCCGGTCCACCGCTCCAGCCCATCCACATCATTTCGAAGTCTCCGACCGGGTCGGATTCGGAACGATAGGCGAGGTCAAGCAGCGGTCCCCAGTCCAACGGAATGACTTCCGCGTCCACGCCATTCTCGATCAGGCTGGTGGCCATGATCGTCGCCAACTGTCGGCGGCGCGGGTCGAGCGGCGTGTGGATGCGAACGGTATAGCCTTCAGGAAGAATGCCTTCCGCTCGAAGCTCGGCGAACAGGCGCTGCGCCTCTTCGTCGTTCTCTTCGAGGTAGACGTTGTCCCTCAGGTATTCCTGGTCGTTTGCCCAAAGTGCCGGCGGAATACAACCATAGGACTTCACACCCGTCAGGTTCTGGAAGATCGAGAATACGGCGTCTTCCATTTCGACGGACATGTAGCAAGCCTTTCGGAAACGGATGTCCGAAGAAATCGGGCTCTGCAGGTTGAAGTACATGTGGAAGTAGGAAAGGCTTCCCACTTGCTGAACGACGACGTCGTCCATCTCCATGAAGCGCGGAACGTCAGCGGCCGGCATGTTATCGACAATGTCGACACCGCCGGATTCCAGTTCCAGCATCATGACGGAGAGTTCCGGAATCGGGCGATAGGTGATCGAGTCGAGATTCGGATAGACCAACCAGTAGTCTTCGTTTCGCTCGACCTTAATGTGCTCGCCCGGCAGCCATTCCACGAACTTGAACGGACCTGAACCCACGGGCTCCAGGTTGAAGGCCGCATCGCCCACTTCGAGGACGTAGTCCATCGGGACGATGGACTGCGTTTCGGAACCAAAGCCCGGCGCAAACGGCGCGTACTCGGGCTTCGTGATGACGTCAACGGTGTAGTCATCGACGATGATGACCTCTTCCACCCAAATGAGCTCGGTCAAGTTGGGGGAGTTGTTGGCTTCATCGGCAATCCAGTTGAACGTGAAAGCAACGTCCTCGGCGGTAAGGTCTTCACCGTTGTGGAACTTGATGCCTTCGTTCAGATAGAAGCGAACCTGCGAGTCGCTGAGGATGTCCCAGGACTTGGCGATCCACGGCGCGGGGGCCAGCGTCTCGGGATGCAGGATGATGAGGCCGTCGTAGACGACGTTCATCACGTATGCATCATAGGCGGAGTTCATGATGCGCGGATCCATGTCCTTGAACGTCTGACTGACGCCGATGACGAGGTCGCCACCGACGTTGGCGCCCGGCGTTTCCGGGACGGGTGTCTGCGCGAACGCGAGAGAACCAAATACCAATAAACCAAGAGTCAAGATAAGACCGACTCGTTTCATTAATGCGCCTCCTTACATCTTTTGAGATGTGGAATCATAGAGCGCGGCACGAGCTATCAATATAGATAGCGTGCAGTTACCTATTCGAACCAGAACGCGCCAGTGACCTTCGCGTCGATGTACTCTGCGGGAAGGACGAGCTGTAGCGTGCCGCCAGGGACGACTTCAACGTCGATGAACGCGAAGCTCGTCGAAATGGCGACCATGGTCGGAACGCCGCCGCCGAATGCTAGAATGTCGGCCGCGTCGAACACAACTTCCTGGTCAAACATGATCGAAATCTTGGTCGCCGTTTTACCTGTTTCGTTGTTGAAGAAGTAGAACGTACGATAGCCTTCGATTTCGATGGGGGTCACTGCAACCTGCGCTGCGACTACGATGCTTGCGAGCAGCACGAGACCTAACAGTACTACTAGAGTTCTTTTCACTGCCTCGCCTCCTTAAGACAAGACGATGGGACCCATGAATGGGTATCCCGTGTCTCTACCGCTTGACTCCTTCAGTTGGCGTGACTGAAGAGGCCAACCCGGTTATCGGAACCTAGTGAATTGGCGAGATTCAGTATAGCGATGTGCGGCGGGCAAAGTCAATACAGTAGATGAGAATTCGCAGTTAGTCATACTTAATCATCGGGAAATCGGTGAAAAAAAACACGAGGCTGGCACCCTTGCTTGAGAATAGCGGTATTTTCTGGTGTTTAAAACCGGCCTGGACTATTATTGGCGCCAAATGACCCTGCGCGGAAGATTCCTCGCAAGACTATCGAATGGGAAGTGAGAATAGGTATGGACCACACGCATCTTGTTTCTCTCGCCGAACTGTCCTCTGAAGAGCATTTCGAGATCCTCGAATTGGCACGAAACCTCAAGTTGGAGAGTCGGGCGGGCGTTCGCCACGATATGCTGGCTGGGAAGACATTGGCCATGGTCTTTCAGAAGCCGTCGCTACGCACTCGTGTTTCCTTTGAAACCGGGATGTGGCAACTGGGCGGACACGCCATCTATCTTGGGCCTTCGGATATCAAACTCGGACAGCGTGAAACGACAGAAGATATCGCTCTGAATCTCTCTCGTTTCGTCGATGGGATCATGGCGCGTGTGTTTGAGCATAAATCTATCGCCGATTTGGCCGCGCACTCGACGATTCCTGTGATCAATGGTCTTTGCGATACCTATCATCCGTGTCAGGGCTTGGCCGATCTTCTGACCATTTGGGAGAAGAAGCGAACGTTCGAAGGCTTGACGCTCACCTTTATCGGCGATGGCAACAACGTCGCTCACTCGCTCATCAATGGCTCGGCGAAAGTGGGGATGGACTTCAGAATTGCCTGCCCTGAGGGCTTTGAGCCGAACGAGACCATCGTTCGTTCAGCCCGAGGGCTGGGGGCGTCTGTGGAGATCTTCCATGATCCGAAGGAAGCGGCAAGCGGAGCCGACGTCCTGTATACGGATGTCTGGGTGAGCATGGGACAAGAGACCGATGCCTCGTCTAAGCAAAACGCCTTCGAGGGATTCACGATCGACGAGAGCTTGGTCTCACTTGCCCACAACGATGCAATCATTCTACATTGCCTTCCAGCGCACTATGACGAGGAGATTAGCTATGGTGCATCGCGCAGCCCTGGCAGCGCGATCTTCGATCAGGCCGAGAACCGCATGCATGCGCAAAAAGCGGTCATGGCTCTGTTGATGGCCTAGGAGGCGACATGGCAGCGGGTGCAGTAACCGGTTCGGATGCAAAGGGAGATTGCTTCGTTATCGTTGCATCTTCCGATGCCATAACGATTGACATCACAACCAAGGCGGCGAGTCTGGTCGCTCCCGGTATCCGAAAGCTGATCGAAAGTGAGTTGGAGCTTTACGATTCTCCACCCGTATCCGTTCGTATCGAGGATTATGGCGCCCTCGATTACGTTCTGAAAGCGCGGTTAGAGACCTCGCTTCGCACGGCGTTGCCAAGGGTCAAGCGAACTTCTCGTTCCGTCGATCGGAAGGAAACTCGGTGCGATCGCCCCCGCAGGAGCCGGCTCTATGCGCCGGGCAGCAACCCTCGCTTGCTCGTCGGGATTGAGGTTCATGGGGCGGATTGCGTGCTGCTCGATTTGGAAGACTCGGTTCCAGTGAGCGAAAAAGCCTCCGCCCGCATCCTGGTGAAGCATTTGCTGTCGGATATCGCTTTTCCTGAAGAAGTCTGGGTTCGCATCAATCCCCTTGATTCGGGAGGCGAAGAGGATGTGCGAGAGGTCCTCCGTGGATGGCCTCACGGACTGTGCCTTCCCAAGACTGAGACAGCCGACGATGTCGTGCGATTGGCTGACCTGATCTCGACGATCGAGGCCGATTCAGGCCTTCCGGAGGGGTTCGTCAAGATCATGCCCATCATCGAAACGGCGAAGGGCGTGCTGCATTGCGCGGAGATTGCATCCGCGGATTCTCGTGTTGTCATGACAGCGTTCGGCGCCGAGGACTACACCCGAGATGTGGGCGCGCAGCGGTCACGGCGCTCACTATTGTTCGCGCGATCGATGTTGGTCGCCGCGTGTGCGGCGGCGGGAATTCAAGCCTCGGATACCGTTTATGCCGATCTCGGCGACATGGAAGGACTCGGCAAAGAGTGCGCGCTCGCCCGTGAACTGGGCTTCGATGGCAAGGGCGCCATCAATCCCCGGCAGCTTGCGGTTATTCACAGCGCCTTTTCACCCTCTGAAGAGGAGATGGCCTACGCGCTACGCGTGGTCGAAGCCGCCGAAGACGCTGAGAAATCGGGAGTGGGCGCCGTGGCGCTGGAGGGCAAGATGATCGATCGTCCGGTGCTCGAACGTGCGCAGCGACTCATCCGATATGGGAAACGGCTGGCGGGAGGAGGCGATGACGCATGAAGAACGCCTTAGGCCGGGAGATTCCAGAACGAATTGGATCGCGAGTTGTGGAGCCGTACAAAGGCGCTTTTGCCGTACGAAACGAGGGACGGAAGGCGGCGCGCTATCAGAAGAGCAGCTGGCCGGCGGACGACAAAGTACTGCCCTCCCTGGATGCAGCGATCGATGCCACCGGTTTATCCGATGGCATGACAATCTCGTTTCATCACACCTTTCGTGATGGCGACCGCGTGGTCAACCAGGTGCTCGCGGCGTGTGCCAAACGAGGCATCAAGAAGCTGAGGCTGTTCTCGACAGCGCTGTTTCCCACTCATGCGGAGGTCATCGACCATATCAAGTCCGGTGTGGTGTCTCGGATTGAAGGATCGATGAACGGCCCGATTGGCCATTTCGTCAGCCAAGGAGGGAAGCTTTCGGAACCGGCGGTTCTGCGATCGCACGGCGGCCGATGGCGAGCGATCGAAGCTGGAGACGTGGAGATCGATGTCGCCTTCATCGCTGCACCCTACGCCGATCCGTACGGAAACGCGACCGGTATTCGTGGCGCGACGCCCTGCGGCCCCATCTCTTACTCGGCGGTGGATGCGCAGTATGCGCGCAAGACAGTCGTCGTGACCAACGACCTAGCTCCCTTTCCCGTCTACCCTATGGAGATCCAGCAAGGCTGGGTCGACGTCGTGGTCGAGGTCGACGAGATCGGCGATCCGGAGAACATCGCATCGGGAACGCTCCGCTTGACGAAATCGCCGACTCGCCTCTTGATTGCTCAGCTGACGACGGACGCCGTCGTCCATTCGGGCTACTTCAAAGATGAGTTCAGTTTCCAAGGCGGCGCGGGCGGCATCTCACTGGCAGTGACCAAACTGCTGGGCGATGAGATGGAGAAGGCGGGCATCGTGGGCTCATTCGGTATGGGAGGCGGTACCAGGATGCTGGTTGATCTACTGCATCGAGGCCTGGTCCGCACGATCCTCGACGGGCAAGCCTTCGATTTGGACGCCATTCGCTCGATCCGCGAGGATGATGCCCACGTTATGATCGATCCCGGCATGTACGCGAATTTCGATTCAGCGGGGTGTTCGACCTACAAACTGGATACCGCGTTCCTCGGAGCGACCGAAGTTGACTTGGACTTCAACGTTAATGTGAACACCCATTCCGATGGCCTGCTCCTTCACGGAATTGGCGGACACCAGGATGTTGCTTCCGGCGCATCGATGACCATGATTACGATTCCCACGCTTCGAGGTCGCATTCCCGTCATCGTGGATTCAGTGACCACCGTGACATCGCCTGGAGAGGTCATTGACGTCATCGTGACCGAGCGAGGCATCGCCGTAAATCCGAAACGAGAGGATCTTAGCGAGCGCTTTAGGTCGGCGGGTCTTCCCGTACGGGAGCTCGCCGATATCAAGGCGGAGGTCGACCGGTTGGTGCAACCGGTGGCCAAGCCGATAGTCGGAGACGAGATCATTGCCGCCATCGAGTGGCGTGACGGAACCATCATCGACGTTGTACGAAAGGTGGAGGGATTCGAGTGAGAGAGAAACTGCTGAGCATTCTGCCGGAGATCGAGTGGATCGGTGACGCCGATCTCAAAGAAAAGGTTATCGCGACGTGGATCGACGGAATGGAGCGCGGTGGTTGGACGCCTGATGATGTGGCGCGTATGCCGTTCACCCTTGCCAAGAAGGTGTCGGCGTCGTTCGCCCAGCATGTGCGTTCGGTAACCCGCATCTGCGCAGCTGTCTCCGACACATTCGACGAGATCTACAATGGCGTCGATCTCAAGTTGGATCGGGACATGCTTCTTGCGGGAGCGCTGCTGCATGATGTTGGCAAATTGGTGGAAATGGAAGAGGTCGATGGCGCGTTCCGGAAGAGCGCGGATGGCAAGATCGTTCGTCACGCCTTCTCCGGCGTCGCGTTGGCCGATGCCCATGGGTTGCCCGCCGCTGTGCAGCACATCATCGGCACGCACTCCAAAGAGGGCGATCCCTTCAAGCGCATTCCGGAGTCCGTCATCTGTCACTTCGCGGACTTCATGAACTTCGACCCAATCGAGGGGTGAACGCATGGGCATGACGTTTGCGCAGAAAATTCTAGCGGCGAAAGCCGGGTTGGATTCGATTGACGTCGGGCAGATCGTGGAGATCGAGCCCGACGTTTGTCTTTCTCATGACAATACCGCGGCCATCGCCAAGAAGTTCGCCAAGATTGGTGTGTCGACAGTCAAGGATCCGGATAAGTTCGTGATCGTGCTCGATCACACCGTACCGGCATCCGAAGAGAAGTACGCCCAGAATCACAAAGAGATCCGCGAATTCGTTCAGATGAATGGCATTCGCCGGTTCTATGACGCGGGAGTTGGGATCTGCCATCAGGTCTTGCCCGAGAAGGGGTTCGCGCTTCCAGGCCGTCTGATCTTGGGATCGGACTCGCATACAACGACCTATGGCGCATTCGGCGCCTTCTCCGCGGGGATCGGTCGCTCGGAAATGGCTGCGCTGTATGCGACGTCCCGGATTTGGCTGAAGACGCCGGCCAGCTTCAAGATGATCATCCATGGGGAGCTGAAGGACCCTGTCTCGGCCAAGGACTTGATCCTGCACATCATCGGTTCTATCGGCGCCGATGGGGCCTTGTACAAGTCCGTCGAGTACGCCGGCGAGGCCGTGGAGAAGATGTCGCTGGGATCCCGCATGGTGCTGTCCAATATGGCCATCGAAATGGGAGCCAAGAACGGCTATTGCGCTCCCGACGACAAGACGTTCGCGTTCCTGGAGAACCGCGCGGAAGGCGAGTACACGGCCGTCTTCCCAGATGGCGACGCCGAGTACGAGCAGGTCTTGGAGTTCGACGCGTCAGCCTTGGAGCCGCAGATTGCGCGTCCGCACACCGTCGACAATGTGAGCCCGATTTCCGATGTCGCGGGAACGCCCATTCAGCAAGGGTTGCTCGGCACCTGCACCAACGGTCGAATGGAAGACCTGCGCATGGCTGCCAAGATTCTGGACGGCCGCAAGGTCGCCAATGGCGTCCGTTTGCTCGTGTTGCCAGCCTCGCAGGAGATCCTGCTCGAAGCGTTGGCCGAGGGCATCATCGATACGCTGGTGAAGGCGGGCGGGTTGTTGCTAAATCCCGGATGTGGCCCCTGCTTGGGCGCCCATCAAGGCGTGATGGCGCCGGGCGAGACAACCATCTCGACAGCCAATCGTAACTTCAAGGGGCGCATGGGATCGCGCGATGCCGAGATTTATCTTGGTTCGCCGGCGACCGTGGCTGCGTCGGTCATCACAGGTGTGCTGACCGATCCTCGAGAGTTTTTCTAGTCAATCAAGAGCACGAAACCGCGGAGAACGCAGAGGTGCGCAGAGAAGCATAGAGGCGAAACGAAGGGTAACGGTCTGGGTCGAGAGAAAGGGTTGTTGGCTCTCGGGCATCGGAGGCTCTTGCCCTTTCTCTGACTCTCAGCGCACAACGGCAAAGGCTCGCGAAAGATGTGGTATCAGGTGGCCAGGGGGAAGGGAAGCACATGAGAACCAAGATGCGGCAGTTGCCGCGGTGTTGGTCCTCCCCTGCAGTTGACCCTCTCGGCGAACTTTGCGCCCTCGGCGGTGAATGCAGTCTGGAGGTACGATGAACAAAGGAAAGGTTTGGAAGTACGGCAACGACGTGAATACCGACGTCATCTTCCCCGGGAAATACACATATCAGCCGATGGAGCCGGCCGAGATGGCCGAGCACGCGATGGAGGATCTCGATCCCGATTTCGCCAAGAACGTTGTTGAGGGCGACATCATCGTTGCAGGAAAGAACTTCGGGTGCGGCTCGTCCCGCGAGCAAGCGGCGACGTGCTTGAAGGCGGCCGGCATCGCCGCCATCATCGCTCCGTCGTTCTCGCGCATCTTCTTCCGCAATGCCATCAATAGTGGACTGCCGGTGATCGAACTGGCCGAAGGCACGGAGCGCATCGCTGCTGGCGATGACGTTGGCATCGATTTCTCAGCTGGCGTTGTCGAGCACGATGGAAACACCTACCGTTTCCCGCCCCTACCGCCAGAGGTTCTCGCCATCCTGGAAGACGGCGGACTCATCCCGCACGTGAAGAAGGTGCTGCAGGGATAGGCGTTCCAGTGGGAAGACGGAGTGAATCGAAAGCGGGTTGCATTCTGAAGACGATTGGATACACGACGACGAATGAAGGCAAGTTTCGCTCTCTCCAGAGCGCTTTAGAATCGCAGGGGATTCATCTCGTGCAGCGGTCGTTGGAGCTTCCCGAGCTGCGATCGGACGATGTCGTGAGCATCGCCAAGCACAAAGCCACTGATGCGTTTGCTCAATTGCGAGAGCCCGTGATCGCGTCTGACGCAGGATTCTATATCCCCGCGCTAGCGGGATTCCCCAAGACCTACGTGAACGTCATGCTCAGAACCATCGGAATTGAAGGCCTGCTCAAGCTCATGGAAGGCAAGGAACGGCAGTGCGAGTTTCTGAACTGCCTCGCCTTCCTCGATGTGGGGTTGTCCGAGCCGAAGTGCTTCATCGAGCGCTATGCGGGGACGCTTTCTCAAGAGCCTCGGGGCGAACACTGCAGCTACATGTGGTCCGAACTCTCTCTCATCTTCATCCCCGAAGGCGAGGATCGAACTCTGGCTGAGATGGATGCCGAAGAGTATCGAAGTTGGGCGGCTACGGCGAGGGCGAAAGCGGGAGTAGAGAGGGAGCTTGCTTGCTGGATTCTGAGCGAGCGGTGCGAAAACGGGACAGCCACGTGAATAGACTGATAGAATGCCGGGCATCCATTGACGACCGACCGTACGCTATCTGGCAACATCCATGCGCTGTTTACGAAATCGAAGCTCCTGACGATCCAACCAGCAAGAAGTCCCGGCGCTTCGGAGCGTCGCCCATTGGGTAAAATGCGAACGTAGACCAATCAACGTCAGTAGCCCCGTGTTAGTTAACTTGAAGGGAGGAGGTGTCAGAGATCATGGAAATTGTGCAACCACTGCCAGAACCTCAGATCGATCTTGAGTTTCCTTTGATGAAAGCGTTGGAGAAGCGACGGACGATTCGAAAATGGCGAGACACACCACTATCGCATCAAGATATCTCCAATCTGCTTTGGGCCGCTTGTGGCATTACGAAACAAGCAACCGGGAAATCGAAAAGCAAGAGAACGGCTCCATCGGCGTGTAATTCCCAAGAGGTCCGAGTCTATCTAATTCTGAAACAGGGTGTATTCGCTTACGACGAGGGAGAGCACAAACTGATCGCGAAAAGCTCTAAGGATCTTCGTGCGTTTGTGGGTACACAGAAGATGATGCAGTCTGCGCCTCTTGGACTTGTCTTTGTCGCTGATCTATCGAGGATGACAGCCAGAATCTTCAAGAATGAGGAAGCGCAAAGGTTTTGCGCTTGGGTTGATACCGGCTACATAAGTCAGAACGTCTACTTGTATTGCGCTGCCGCGAATCTCGGAACGGCAGCTTTGGGATGGGTAAACAGAGATAAACTTCACCAAGAAATGGAGTTACTGGATCATGAGAAGATTGTGCTAACACAAGTTGTCGGCTACTTGAACTAGCACCTTAGGTGAATGGAAGAGTCGTCGCCGATCTTTCGATCATACTGTTCAGTGTATCGAACTGATTGGTCTGGCAACGATAGTCTGGGGTATGAAACATCGTATTCCCCTGCCCCTTAACGTTGCGCCTATTGTTTCACCGCTTACAAGTTGTCCCAATCTTTACTTTGTGGGGCTAACAACCGGTCGCTGGCCTGACACGGAGCGGGCGGGGAATGCCATTAGGGAAAATGATGTGTCGTCTTTCAATCTACGACAGAGCAGCGATCGTTTCTTGCTTGGGACTGCTTGAGCTCAACGTTGAGGTGTCGTTTGAGATATGTCGGAATCGTTCAGTGATGCATCGGGAAGCAACTCTCAGTACGCTACACTCATGAACATAGAACTCCAATCTATCGGCATCATCCACACACCCTTCACAGAGTTGAAGGGCATGCCGATTCAACCAGCGGGCGGAGCGGGCGTGCAGGGGACCGTCGAGATTTTTTCGACGTACCGGGAGGGTTTAGCCGATCTTGGTGGATTCTCTCACCTCATCCTTCTCTATCACTTGCATCGGAGCGATGGCTACAGACTTCGCGTGGTCCCGTTTATGGATACGGTCGAACGGGGGCTGTTTGCGACCCGCGCGCCGAAGCGCCCCAATCCCATCGGCCTGTCCGTCGTCAAACTTGTTGGGGTCGAAGATGGCACGTTGCAGGTTGAGAATCTTGACGTGCTGGATGGAACCCCCTTGTTGGACATCAAACCGTTTGTCCCCGAGTTTGATGCACAAGAAAATGTGCGAACGGGCTGGCTAGAGAATGCGCGCAAGCGCGTGGCCGAGAAGCGCTCAGACGAGCGCTTCAGCAAGGAGTTCTCATGATCCAACTTGAGCCGATTGGTGTCGTGCGCTCGCCGTTTGCAGAACCGAGTGACGTGCCCCGTTTTGCTGCGGACCGTGCCAACGTCAAAGGCACGATTGAGATCTTCGAGACGTTCCGCGAAGGGCTGGAGGATCTCGAAGGATTCTCGCACATCGTCCTCATCTGGCGATTCCACAAAAGCGAGGAGGCCTCGCTGGATGCGACACCACCGTACGATGTCGGGACGAAGGGTGTGTTCGCGACTCGCTCTCCGCGACGTCCCAATGCCCTTGGTCTCTCGATTGTGGAGTTGGATACGATTGAGAATGGCTGCGTTCACATCCGCAACTTCGACATGGCCGACGGCACGCCAATTCTCGACATCAAACCCTACATCCCGGAGAACATCGATCCAGCCTCCGTTTCTCTTGGGTGGCTGGAGGAAGCACGGAAGGCGGTGTTGGAAAGCCTTACGGACTAGCGTTCATCGATTCCGAATAGACTGTGAATCACTCAACGTCTTAATCCCTATTCTTTCTCACGGCGATGCGGTTCATACGTTAGTATGTAACACCTTGTATGTTAAAAATGGGGAGGATGGATCGTGAAGCGTCATGCAAAGCGACTGATTCTAGGTGCAACTCTCTTAGCCTGTTTCCTAGCACTATTTGCCGCAGATGAACCTGATCAGGAGGCTGGCGCAAACGAAGTTCCGCCGCGTGTTGAACGGCTTCGAGGACTTGCAGAAATCTGGGGGATGGTTCATTACTTCCATCCGGCGCTCGATGACCATGAACTGCAGGAAGCGTGGAGCCTGGCAACGATTCGGGCGATTCCAGAGGTCGAAGCTGCGGGCACAACGGCGGAGTACGGCAAGGCTCTCCAACTCCTTGTGTCGAAGCTAGGCGACTCATCCACACGGATTCTGTTCCCAAACGGGAGTACGTACGAGAGATTGCCAATCATCTTGCGCCATGAGGGCGGACGGACGGTTGTGCAAGCTGCGGGGAAGGATATCGATTATTTGGCCGATTCAATTGTGGGGCGAGAACTGTTGGAGGTCAACGACACAGTTGTGTCGGAGTATCTCGACGAGTGGCTCCCCTATGCATCTGGCGAAACTCTGAACCTCAAGTATCAATGGGTCTACGAACGCCTTCTCAGTGCCCCTTCAGGGACTGATATCGTGTTGGGCTTCATGCAAGAAGACGGCGAGGTTGCTGAACTCCGGAGCCGGATTCCCACTGCAAAAGACTCGCTTGCTTTGATTCCTGAAGTGGAATCCACCGTTCTCGGAGACAACGTTCTCTGGGTGAAAATCCCTTCACTATGGGCGCTTACCGATAGAGCTGGGGGGTACTTCGGCGGCATTGATCTGAGTGATTATTACACAAACATCAGAGGAATCTTCACTCGGGAAGCGACGATCATTGACTTCAGGTCTGATGGGCATTCATTCGGTGACCATTTCGTTGCGAGAAGAACGCTTCCTGCTATGCTCGGGCGCTTCACAAGCCAAGACGCATCAGAAGCGACGGGCATGATGCAGCGCGAGCATCGCGGGCTTGTCCCAGAGGTGGATCTATTTCTGCCGAGCTACTATAGCTCAGGTTGGCGCACTCGTGATGGCGAGACAATGGGAGAATCGCTTGCGTATCAGTCTCCGCTTGTCTTCCTGATCGATGAGAAAAGTTATCCAATCGTAATGCCGTATCTCGCCCCGCTCCAACAAAGCTCCCAGGCGATCATCATGGGGGAGATGGGATCTCCTCCGTGTTCCGAACACTACTCGCATGGGCTTCCAGGTGGGCTCTCGTTTCTGTTGCGCCTTGATATCCCCAGTTCTACTTCGACAGTGGCGAGTGAAGTTATCCCGGTCCTTCCCAGACAGATGACTGGCGATGATGAAGACAGAGCAGATCGTGGAATTGCATTGGCGCTTGCGGCGATTGATGCTTGGAATGAACGTGAAAAAGCGCAGAGTCTTCCGTTCCCGAGTTTGGGAGTTCCGCTGATGGATGAGAGTTCCATTGGTGCGCTAGGGAGTACTTCAGCAGCAGAAAGGCTGCTTGGATTGTTTGAGATCTGGTCAGCTGTCAAATACTTCTATGGGTATCCAAAAAGGATCGATGGCGACTGGGATTCACTACTTGAACAATTCATCCCTGTTGTCGAGGTGGAAACGACAGCGGCGGGCTATGGGCGTGCGATTCAGGAACTGCTAGTTTACCTCAGAGATGCCCATGCGCTTGTCTTCGGGATGCCCTGGGGTTCTGCTGCAATACCCTGGCTCGACATTCGCGAGATAGAGGGAAAGGCCGTCGTAGTGAGTGACATGCCAATTTATACAGAAGAAGACCTCGCACTCCGTCTTCCCCCAGGGCAAGTGATTCTGGAGATCAACGGTGAGCCTGTAAGTTCCGTCCTGCGGCGTGTTTTAAAGACAACGCCAGGTGCTACCGAGGCACATCGCAGGTTCAAAGCGCACCAAACGTTGCTTCTGGATATGACTTTGCCCGATACAACATTCCGCATTCTTGATGAACAGGACAACGAGCAAGTCGTCAAAGTCTACAGCAGTCGCGTTCCACTGATGGCAAATGATGACGGGATGCCATGGACACTCCAAGACGGGATTGCGTACATTGATCTCGGGTTGCTAACTCTTGCGGAATACGCTGAAGCAGAAGACGTTATCTGGGCATCAGATGGCGTTATCTTGGATCTTCGTGGCGGGATTCAGCCCGGAATCGTATCCGCACTAGCAGATCTCGTCTACGATGAGAGTATCCCGTATCTCCAAGCGTCAATTCCCGTGCGAGCCACCCCCGATCCGGGGACAGTAGAAGTCTTAACTATCCTGCCCCGACTGTCTCTTGTTACGCCGAGAATGTTCGGAAAGTCCGTTGTCCTGCTTGCGGATGTTGCTGCAACAAGCTTTGGAGAGACCATAGCGATGTTCCTTCAGGCTTCCGGACGAGTTGTCTTCGTTGGCGAGACAACGTCTGGAACCAACGGAGACGTGACAGCAGTGAAGCTTCCCCTTGGACTGAGTGCGGTTTTCAGCGGTATGGAAGTGAAGCATGTCGATGGCCGTCCCTTCCAAGGCATCGGCATCATCCCCGATGTCATCGTTCATCCGACCATCCAAGGCATTCGCGAAGGCAGAGACGAAATCTTTGAGAAGGGACTTGAGGTCTTGCAAGAGTTGATCGCGGCTCGCCAAGCTGAAGATTAGGCGAAGCCTTTTTTCCGGTATCTCATACGCGTATTCCGCGGAGGAGCTTCATGGGTGGGGCGGCTAACGCGGGAAGATACGCTTGTGATGATTTGGGAACTGTGAAGATGCGGCTAACGATCGCCCTTGTTGTGCGCTTGCGTAACGAGCTATTGCTTTCCAAATGTCAGTCATTGACAGCTGTCCTGGGATCAGCGCGGTGACTCGAAGATGTAGGGGTAACTTCGATAGGACTAGTCGGATGATTCTGCGTTTCATGATCGCTGCAGATCGACGGCGCAATCGCTACACTGAGTTCATGGATAGCCAACCGATTTCTGCCGGCGTGGTACACTCCCTGCCGGACGATTTGCGAGATACTCTGCTCGCTGATCTTGCCGCATTGGATCGATGGGAGGATATCACACCGCTCGCACGGAACGAGTGGATCTGCTGGGTCGAAACCGCGAAGAAGGAAACGACCCGGCGACGGAGAATCGAAAGAGTGCGGGCGGAGCTCAAGGAAGGAAAGCGCCGCCCCTGCTGTTGGCCCGGTTGTCCGCATCGAGAAAAAACGGGCTCATAATCTTGATTCGCTTGATTGCCGGAGCTTAGAGTGAAAGCCCATTCCAACTGCCACGCTGTCGAACGCATTGTTGTAATTCCTATCGTGTGCAGTCCCAAACAGGGCGACGTTGCATATGGTGTTCGGTGTTAAAGCGTTCTATCTTGGTCATCCGAGGGGAAATGGCAATGTTTTTTCAACGATCGTATGTGAAATTCGGCGGCATTCGTGTGGCGTTGTGTTCTGGGGCTCTCGCTGGCTGGGCATGCTCTCGATTCAGGGATTTATGAGGGACATTGAACAACTCAACCGCAGGATACAGACATCGCTCTTTCAATCGATGCAAGAATGGTTGACGTCGGGATCAATGGTGTATGGTGTAGAGAGATCGCGCATGAATGTCCGTATGGAGAGTTCGCCATCTATCCGCTTCTGTTACTCTCCATCAAGGAGAGAAGCCTTCGGCATGCTATTGGAAGTATGGACATACCATATATTTAATCTCGGGAGCTGAAAATGACACCACACAAGAGACGGAGGTGGGGTTGTTTCTTCGAGGGTTTTCAAGTTTTCGAAAGTGAAGGACGACCACCATGGAACAATTGAAAGCCTTTCCCATGCCATTGTCGAAAAAACGATCTCACGAACGCGTGCAAAAGACCAAAACCGCTGTCTCTAGATTTCAGCATACAGTTTGCTTGACGGTTTGTTGACGAGTGTGAGCGTGTTGCCCGCCATCATGGGCGGTTTTGGCTTCTGACGCAACAAGCGTTGTCGAACAAGAGAATGGACGATATGGACGAACGATACGAATTGAGACGGTATTGCCAAGATAACCTCGGTGATGTGATTTCTGCGATTGGCAAAGATCCGGAACGGGAGTTCATCATTGGTGACGAGGCCAAGCGGGTGATTTATGCCGATCGTCTCAGAAACAGTGCTTCATATGTCTGTTATTTCGGTGATATTTTCTGTGGCTACATCAGAGCAGTAATAGACGATGGTATGGCGCTCTACATCAGCGAACTGTTTGTCAAACCCGAGTTCAGAAACAGGAAAATCGGCCAGAGATTGATTGAGATACTAAAAGAGAACCATCGTCCGCATACCGTTTATGTCCTGTCGGATGAAGACCTGTACTATGAGAAAAAGGGGTACAAAAGGATTGGGTCGGTGTTCGAAATAGAAGATGCGTCGACGGGCTAACGCTTCCAAGAGATGACGGCCCCGTTCGCTTGAGAGGCCGAGAGCATGGCTACTTGATGAGTGCTACGGATCCTAGGGGGCACGACCCCAATCCAGCTAACGGTTTGAACCCCAAGGGTGAGGTGGCAATTCCCGCCGTCGCGATGGCCGAGAAGGCCATGATGGCGGCTAGGCACAGGGCCACGATCAGGGTTCGTCGTTTCATGAGATGATGCATGCTTCTAACCTCCTCGATGTGGTGTGTAACGTCTTACGTCTCTACCTACGCCGTTTGTCGCGATCGGTTTCATGCGGAGGTCGAATCAGTACAATGGGGATCTCCAAATCGACCGAGGAGGGACTGCCTTGCGACTTCTCATCACCGGCTATCCGCCGTTTGACGACTACCCGCTGAATTCGACGCATCAGTTGATCGAATCCATGAAGCGCGATCTTCCTCATGACCTGATCGGATGGCGTGAGTCGCTTATCTTTGAGATCGTCGACTTCGATAACACGGATTCGTCGTCTCAGAAGCGAACGATGTTGAAGAGTTACGAGAAACTCATGGCAAAGCACGATCCGGATGTGTGCGTGTTTTGCGGTCAGGCAGCGTCGCGCACGTGGGTAACGCTGGAGACAATCGCGATCAACATCTTCAAGGGAGATCGCATCGATCCGGAGGGGCCGCCTGCGTACTGGGCGACGCTTCCCAACCAACCGGAGCTGGTGGAGACACTCAAGGCTGAGGAGATTCCGGCCAAGCTGTCGCACCATGCCGGAACCCACTTGTGCAACCACATCTTGTACACAGCGCTTCGTGACGCCGAGCGCGAGGGGAAGAAAAGGGTTGCCGGGTTCCTCCATCTTCCGATGACGGCGAGTCAGGTCATTGCGTGCAAGGAGAATCGCGCCTTCATTCCCGTATCGATGATGCGAAAGGCGCTGACGTTGGTGATTCAGCACAGTCTCGCGGGACAGGAGCCTGTCGAGCTGTCAGAGTCATTGTTCAAAGGAGAAGACGATGCGTGAGTACGAGATCACATTTGAGATTTACGAGGGGAAAGGCGGGCATGGGACAACGGGAGATCCGCGACCGGACTTCGAGAAAGAGGGAATCTGCGCGTGGATGTACGGATGGGACGAGGAGCCCGGATATCACGTCGGAAAGACGTTCAGCCATCCTGAAGATCTTGGGAAGCTGTGCCCGTGGCTCAGGGACAGCCTGGCGGGGTTCGTGCGTGCGCTTGAGACCGGCGCCGACCTGCCGTGGCGATATCGCGACACGCCCTATGAAAAGGAAATCGATCCCGATGGCGTGACCACAGAATACGTGCGCTGTCCCGATCCGACAGCGTGCGGCATCGTCATCAAGATCACGCGCACGGCGCTGCCTGAAGAGGAATAGGAAGCGGATGCTGATCAAATCCGGAAAGCGTGACGGCTTGTTCTTCTTGTCGGGGCTTCTATCGCTGATCGTCTTGTCGGTTGCTTTGGCGGGAGTTCTTCAGCAGGGTCTCTATCATCCAACGACTCCCGAGGAGTTCCTCCCCGGCGCGATGAGTCAGGATATCCTGTCAATCCTTGTTGCGATCAGTCTCCTCGCATGTTTGGTGTTGATCCGGCGTGGCCGGGAGTTGGCCTGGCTCGTTTGGGCGGGATTAGTTGGATATCTCATGTATGCTTATGGGATCTACAGTTTCGACGGAGTATACAATCCGCTCTTTCTCTTCTATGTAGCCGTCTTCGGGCTGTGCGTCTATTCGCTGATTGGGTTCTTTGCGCACGCTGACGTGCGCGCTGTGCAAGTGCGATCGACCGAGCATGGGCCGCCCAGAATCGCAACGGCGATCCTATTCCTTTTGCTGACGGCCATGTTCCTCATCCTATGGATGGGGGTTCTCATTCCGGCCATGATCGCGAGAGACGCGCCGCAGGGGAACGCGATCTTCGTGCAGGATTTGGCCATTTACCTCCCGTTGATGACGCTGGTTGCCGTTCTTCTCCTTCGGAAACGTCCGCTTGGTGATGCGCTTGCCGTTCCCCTGCTTGTGAAGGCAAGCACACTTGGGCTCTCGGTTCTGCTTGGGACCTTGTTGGCCCCGCTTTATGGCGACCCGTTCGATCTGAGGTCCGTCGCGATCTACGCCGTCCTTGGTGTGGGGCCACTGTTGTTCATTCCTCCGTTTCTCTTTGCGCTCCACGTTGCACAAGCGAAGCGATCGAAAACGTAGTCAGCTTGGCACACCGCTTACAATGCCGATCATGAGCGCTCCGAAGTGAGAGGAACGTGTTTCAATGAGATTGAGGCGATGGCGATCGGCCAAGGCGTTCAATCCGCCGGTGGCCACGAAATCGATAAACCCAGCGTGGTGTTCGGCCCCGGCCGAGTATTCGATCAAGCGAATCAGTTGCCAGGCAGGGTGAAAAACCCTTCTTCGAGGCTGCTCAAACTCGGCAATGATGAGACCTCGGCGGCTGATCCGAACGGCTTCGGACAGCATCTGCCGACGCTCGACTTCCGGATGCTCGTGCAACGCCAAGACGAGAGTTGCGGCATCGAAGCTGGCGTCCTCAAAGGGCAACTCTAGCGCCGAGCCCGGAACGTAATGCGTATAACGTCCGCCAGCAGAACGTGCGTGGGCGACCATGTCCTCGGAAAGGTCGAGGCCGGTGGCCTGTATCCCTGCGTCTCCCAGTGCACGGCATTGGGCGCCGGTTCCCGATGCGATGTCGAGAACAGAGCGTGCGTTCAATTGAAGACAGGCTCGAACGACTTTTGGGCGAAGCGGTGCAATCAAGGGATCGATAAGGGTTCGATAGGAGCGAACGGCCCGAGTACCGTATCGATTGGGTTGGGACATGGAAAGAGGATAGGCGAAACGGCTGAGTCGTCAACACACAGCGGAAAGGGCTGGCTTCATACATCAGGTTCTCGAAGGGCTTGCCGGCTTCAGCCCATTACCAGCGAGGGTTGGCAATGCTGGCATCGACACGATCGATGGCTTCCCGCCACGACTCGACACTGTGCGTCCGATATCATCAAGCCCCGTGAACGCATCATCGAAAGCATCGCCGAGTGGGGCTGGTGACTTCGAGGAACTCGGTTCGTCTCTCTATGAATGGAGGGGGACCGTCTCCTGTAGATGATCGGTTCCTCTTCGTTAGGCGCGGGTTCGCTGTGCTAGGACGCCTTCTTCTCAAGCTTTCGACGCAGTGCCTGCTCGACGGAAGAAGGAACGAAGGTTGAGACGTCTCCGCCGTACATGCTGACTTCCTTGACGATTGACGAGGAGAGAAAGCTGTACTTCTTGGCTGTCATGAAGAAGACGGATTCAAATTCCGAGGCAAGGTCACGATTGGTGAGCGCCATCTGGAATTCATACTCGAAATCGGAGTTGGCGCGAAGCCCACGGACGATGGCGTTGGCGGCATGATCCCGCGCGCATTCGATCAGCAACCCATCGTAGCTGATCACCTCCAGTCCGTTGATTCCCGCTTCCGCCAACGCTGCTTTTGTGATGTCCACGCGCTCTTCTACGGTGAAGAGCGGACTCTTATGCGGATTGGCGACGACGGCGACATAGAGCTTGGAGAAGAGTTTGCGCGCGCGACGGACGATATCGATATGTCCATTCGTAATGGGATCGAAACTGCCTGGATAGATTGCGGTAGCCATGATGGTCCCCATGGTACTGTCGGGGGTGACGTGGGGCAACGAAGGTCGCACTGAAGAGCACGCGATGCTTAGGCGGAGGGGCCGACGGTGGTGATCCGCAGTCGATCAAGGTTGAGATACGTGTCGAGCGTCTCATGGGCACTCGTACTGGTCACGGCATCGAGTCGCTCCAGCAGCGTATCGGGAGAAAGAATGTCGCGTTCGTGCAGGGCGTTATTGGCCAGCCGCGATGCACGTCGACCGTTGGTTTCCAATCCCAGAATCATATGTCCGCGCAGTTTCGCTTTAGCGAGTTCCACGTCTTGGCTAGGAAGGGGTTCGGACAGGATGCGCCGGAACTCCGTTTCGATAAGGTCGATGACTTGGTCGGTGTTCGCGGGCGCCACACCGGCATAGGTAAGCCAAACGCCACCATCGGAGAAGCTGTTGATGTAGCTGGAAACCGCGTAGGCGAGGCCGCGGGTCTCCCGGATGGAGACAAAAAGCCGCGAGCTTGTTCCATCTCCGAGAATGGAGTTCACGACTTCCAGGGGGATGCGATCATCGTGCGAGGCGATTGGCGCATCGGTTCCGATGTAGATATGAGACATTCCAGTCGCCTGATGATGGTGTGTGCGACCCGTGCAAAACACGGGAGCTTCTCTTCGTGCTGGGGGAAGGGGTTCTGCGACATCCCCTGAGAAGTACGATTCAGCGAGTTGAATGGCCTGATCAGCCGACACGGAGCCGCAGACGGCGAGAATCATGTTCGACGGCTGATAGTAGGCACGATGAAAGGTGCGAGCGACTTCAGGCGACGCCGACTGAATGCCCTCCCGAGTGCCAACGACGGATCGCGCGAAGGGATGTCGGTCGGCCCAAGTGTCCTGACTGAAGAGATCGTAGGCCGTCTGTTCCGGATCGTCCTCGTGGGCGCGTATCTCTTCCAAGATGACACCGCGTTCCAAGTTGAAATCTTCCGGATCGAGCTTGGGGTTCAGCGTGAGATCGGCGAGAACGTCAAGAGCCGTAGGGAGACCATCCGCCGGGGCATCAACGTAATAGAACGTCGATTCCTTGGCTGTCGCGGCATTGATGTGTCCGCCGATGGCGTCGATCTCGTGTGAGATGGCCTGAGCATCACGGGATGCCGAGCCCTTGAATGTGAGATGTTCAAGGAAATGAGCGAGCCCGGGATGATCATCCGGATCGTCACGGCCGCCAACGCGGACCCACACGCCGGCGGAAACAGAACGGGACTGCGGAACCTCTTCGATGAGGATCCGCAGTCCGTTATCCAATGTCGCCTCGAAGGCGTTCTCGTACAACGTGTGAAGCTGCGTCACGTCGTGCTCGCTCCTACCAACGATCCTCGAACTCAGCGGGTTCGTCCTCACGAACCGGAGCCGGTTCTTCTTGAGCGGGCGCCGTCTGGGGTTCTGCGATCGGTTGAGCCTCTTCTGGCTGTGCCGCCGCAGGCTGAGGCTCGGGTTGTGACTCAGGCTCCGATCCAACCGCAGCGTCCTCTGCCGAGATCTCCTCGACCGGTTTCTTCTCGGAATCGGGCACGATTCGCTGAAGCTTGTAACGTCCGCGATCATCGATGTTGAGAACCTCGACCTTGATCGGATCTCCAGGCTTGACGACATCCGTGACACGGCGGACGTATTCGTCCGACAGCGCGGAGATGTGGACCAATCCCGTGACATCGGGGGCGATCTCAACAAACGCGCCGTAGTCGGTGGTATTCGTGACATGGCCGTCGATGATGTCACCGACCTTGACCTCCACCTTGGGAGCGGGCTTGGTTTCAGCGGCGGGTTCGCCCTCTCCGCCCTTGTCCTGGCGAGGTTTCTTCGGAGCGGCATCGCCGTCGATCTTCTTCAGATCCGGTCGCCCCATCTTGTCGACGCCGATGACTTCGATCGTGATTTCGTCGCCAGGGCTGACAATGTCCTTGACGTTGTCGACGTAGCCCGAGGCGAGGTTCGAGACATGGACGAGACCTTCCGAGCCGTTCTTCAAGGCCACGAAGGCCCCGAAGTCGACAATGCGGGTGACCTTGACCTGCATGACCGTGCCGATCTCAAGCTCGCTGGTCAGATCTTCGATCCATTCCTGAGCGGCATACACGGCTTCGGAATTCGGACCGGCGATCTTGACGGTCCCATCGTCGGAGATGTCGATTTCAGCGCCGGTCTCTTCGATGATCTGCCGAATCATCTTCCCGCCAGGACCGATGACGGCGCCAATCTTCTCCGTCGGAATCTCAATCGTTGCCAGCTTCGGAGCATAGGGGGACAGCTCGGCTCGCGGTTCGCTGATGGCGCGGTCCATCTCATCAAGGATGGCCATGCGGGCACGCTTGGCCTGCTCAAGCGCCGTCTTCATCGTGGCGCCATTGATGCCGCCGACCTTGACATCCAGCTGGAATCCGGTGACGCCTGCGCGCGTGCCGACGACCTTGAAATCCATGTCGCCATAGTGATCTTCGGCGCCTTGGATGTCAGTCAGAATCACGCGTTGCTGGGTCACGGGGTCTTCGATCAATCCCATGGCAATTCCGGCGACCGGACGCTTGAGAGGGACGCCGGCATCCATCATGGCCAGGGAAGCGCTGCAAACCGTGGCCATGGAGGACGAGCCGTTCGACTCCAGAATCTCCGAAACGGTGCGGACAACGTACGGGAAATCTTCCTCGGACGGCATGGCGGCCTTGAGCGAGTTCTCAGCCAAGTAGCCGTGCCCCACCGAGCGGCGGGAAGGCGAGCCGATACGTCCGACTTCGCCAACGGAAAACGGCGGGAAGTTGTAATGTAGCATGAAACGCTTGCGGCCGTCATACATCATCTGATCGATGATCTGCTCGTCGCCGCGTGTGGCGCCAAGCGTGACGATGCCCAAGCTCTGAGTTTCCCCGCGGGTGAACAACGAGGAGCCGTGCGCGCGCGGCAAGACGCCGACGGCGCAGTTAATGGGGCGGATCTCTTCGGGACGGCGCCCGTCGAGTCGAATGCCTCGCTCAAGAATCTGCTGCCGCATGTACTCCTTGAGGAGCGTTTCTTGCGCCTTGGCAATCGCGCCTTTGCGTTCCGTAACTTCGTCTTCCGACAAGTGATCGGGAATGAGCCGTTCGTAGAGCTGGTCGCGGAGTTCGCTGAGGAACTCGCCGCGCGACTGCTTGGTCGGCAGCGAGTGAATGCCGGAGAACGGCGTCCAGACCAAATCTCGAACTTGATCTAGAAGCGCGGTGTCTTCGGGCGCTTGCTCCGGGACCTCCTTCTTGACCGCGTTGATCCGTGAAGCAAAGGCTTCCTGCAGGCCGATGAGCTGGCGAATGGCGGCATGCGCCAGTTCGATGGCTTCAACGACCTCATCCTCGGACAACTCATCCATCATCCCCTCGATCATCGTGACCGTATCCTTCGTCCCGGCCACGGTGATTTCGACACCGCAGGACTCTTGCGTTTCCAGATCCGGATTGATCACGAACCGTCCATCGACACGCCCCACGCGCACGCCGGCGATGGGGCCCTGGAATGGGGCATCGGAGATCATGAGCGCCGCTGAGGCGCCGAGAATGCCGAGGACGTTCGGCGGGCAATCGGGCTCTGCGGATAGAACGGTGGCGACGATCTGAACTTCGTCGTTGTATCCCTTCGGGAAGAGCGGTCGGATCGGCCGGTCGATCATACGGCCGGTCAAGATGGCGGCGTCGCTGGGACGCCCCTCGCGCTTGAAGAAGCCGCCCGGAATCTTGCCTGCGGCGTAGAAGCGCTCTTCGTAGTCCACGCGTAGCGGGAAATAACCGATGTCTTGTCGGGGTTCTGCGGTCACTACGGTGACGAGTACGTGCGAATCACCGTGAGCGACCAGTACGGCTCCACCTGCTTGTCGTGCAATTTGTCCAGTTTCTAGTGTGAGTTCTTTGCCATTAAAGTCAATGCTTTCTCGAATGTACATGTAGTGTCTAGACTCCTCTGATACCCAGCCGTTCAAGTAGTTGACGGTAGGTTGCCAAATCATGGCGTTTGACATATTTGAGCAAACGTCGGCGTTGGCCGACCATTTTGCGCAGGCCGCGCTGCGCGCTGAAATCCTTTTTGTGTTGGTTCAAGTGTTCCGTCAGTTCCGTAATGCGCGTTGTCAGCAATGCAATTTGGACTTCTGCTGATCCCGTGTCCTGGTCACCTTTTCCGAATTCCTTGACGATCTCCGCTTTGCGTTCCGGGTTGAGTCCCATGGTGTTCTCCTTTTCACCCGCGTCCGAGGAAGGGAATGCTCCGCTTCCCCAGATGGGGTTACCTAGTCTTTGATCCTGTGAAGCAGGCGTTGTACTTCCGATTTTACCCGTTCTTCATCAATCGTGAGTAATTCTCCATTCTTTAGGAGTGGTTTTCCATCAACATAGACATCTGTCACATCCCCGGCTTGAGAGGCATAGGCGAGCATGGCGGCGGAACGATGCTGCGGCGTCGTGTGCAGGCCAGTGGTATCGAAGAAGACGAGATCGGCGGGCGCGCCGTCGGAAAGTCCGTCTTCCGGCAATCCGAAAACCACCCTGCCGCCGTCGACCGCCATGGAGATGCAGGCGTCGGATGAGATCAGCGAGGCATCTTCATGGTGGGCGCGCTGGAGAAGCCAGGCGGCACGTGCTTCTTCCAAGAGATCGAGGCGGTTGTTGGAGGCCGCGCCGTCCGTCCCCAATGCGACACGAGCTCCCGCGTTTTGCAGTTGAGGAATCGGAGCGATTCCGCTTCCGAGCTTCGCATTGCTCTTCGGGCAATGGGCAACGGTGACGTTCCGCTCTGCAAGAATGGCGATATCGTCGTCCGAGACATGGACGCAATGTGCGGCGACGGCGGGGACGGAGAAGGCCTGGAGCGACTCGAGATAGGAGACCGGTGTTTTTCCTGTCTGAGCCTTCCAGTTCTCGACCTCGGATCGCGTTTCCGAGACATGAATGTGCAGGGGAACGCTATAGGAATGCGTGAGTTCCACGGCCCCACGAATGACATCCTCCCCGCAGGTGTAGACGGCATGAGGTGCGACGGCGACGTGGATGCGTCCGTTCGCGCTTTCGTGCCATCGCTCAATGGCGGCTGCCGTTATATCAAGTTCTGAGCGGCCGCGGTCTGCAAGCGATGGCGCGATCATGCCATACGACAATAGAGCGCGAACCCCGGATTCTTCAACGGCACGAGCGATTTCATCGAGATGGAAGTACATATCGACGAACGCGGTTGTGCCCGATCGGATCCCCTCAGCGATACCCAGCAGCGTGCACCAATAGACGTCCTCGGGTGTGAGCCGGCCCTCAAGCGGCCAGATAGTCTCGTTCAGCCAAACGCTCAACGGGACGTCATCGGCAAGGCCTCGAAAGGCCGCCATGGCCAGGTGGGTGTGGGTATTGATAAAGCCGGGAATCACGAGTTTGCCCGCGCCGTCGATGTCTTCGAACGCGACTGAGGAAGGGCCGTGTGGATCCTCCTGGGCCAGTCGTCCGTCACGAATCGCGAGCGACGCCGGCGACAGTGAATCGTTCAGAAGTCGAATGTTGTGAAACCGTGTATTCATGAAGACGTCCAATGCTGGAATGGGACAAGTATATCTCGGTCATGGGAGGGACTCAACGTGAGCGCCTGTGTTGATAGATTATCGAGATACAAGCTATGATAGGATAAAACAGGGAGTGATGGGGATGGCGATGGATGGTCCTCGTTCGGAGGATCGTGCGTGTGACTATCTACGGGCACAGGGTTATCGGCTTCTCGCCCGCAACTGGCGCGTATCACGAGGAGAAATCGACATTATCGCACGGGAGGGTGAAACGCTCGTCTTTGTCGAAGTCAAGGCACGCTCGGGGAAGGGGTTCGGTGGACCTGAGGCGGCCGTTCATCCAGCCAAACAACGGCGGCTGATTGAGGCGGCGCGTGCTTTTATCGCCGAGACCGCATGCGAGTTGCCGATGCGGTTCGACGTCGTTGCCGTTGAGGGCGATTCGATTCGCCTCCACCAGGATGCGTTTCAGGTGGAAGCCTGATGTTCTCCATGCTCCACAGCGGCGTGGTGCATGGGGTCGATGCCCGCCTCATCGAGATTCAGTGCGATGTCTCGGGTGGGTTGCCAACTTTCAATCTCGTCGGGTTGCCTGAGAAGGAAGTCTCGGAGAGTCGCGAACGCATCCGAAGCGCCATCAAGAACTCCGGCTTCAACTTCCCTGCAGGCCGGATTACCGCCAACCTCGCGCCCGCCGACCTTCGCAAAGAGGGGGTTGGCTTCGATCTTCCGATTGCCATTGGCATTCTGTTGGCGACCGAACAGGTTCCGCGTTCCGAGAAGCGCTACCTCTTGCTGGGGGAACTGGCGCTCAATGGCGAAGTACGCCGCGTCCGAGGCGTGCTTCCCATTGCCATGGAATGCGGCGATCAGGTTGATGGGCTGATTGTACCGGCCGACAACGCACAGGAGGCGGGGATTGCGACCCAAAAGCCGGTGTATCCGGTTCGCACACTGGCCGAGGCGAGGCAATTTCTGTCCGGCGAGATCGAGATCGATCCTGTCTCTATCGATAGAAAGGCATTGGATGTGGAACGGTCTCCGGATTTCCGACACGAACTCGCGGCGGTTCGAGGACAGCTTCAAGCGAAGCGAGGCGTCGAAATTGCCGCTGCCGGCGGGCACAACCTCCTTATGGTGGGACCGCCGGGCTCGGGAAAGAGCCTCTTGGCGCGGTGTATGCCTGAACTCCTGCCTCCGCTGTCGTTTGACGAAGCGCTTGAAGTCACCCGGATTTATAGCACGACGGGACTTCTCGAGCGTGGTGAGTTCCTCGTATGGCGGCGTCCGTTCCGAGCGCCTCATCACACGATCTCGTATGCGGGGATGGTGGGGGGCGGACACGGGATACCCGGCCCAGGTGAAATCAGCCTCGCCCATCACGGGGTTCTTTTTCTTGACGAATTGCCGGAATTCGATCGCAATGTTCTGGAGACGCTGAGACAGCCGTTGGAAGACCGATCCATCCTCATCTCGCGCGCCGGGGTATCGGTGCGCTTCCCGGCAGCCTTTACGTTGGTTGCCGCCATGAATCCCTGTCCATGCGGGTTTCTCGGTGATCCGGTTCAAGCGTGCACCTGTTCGATGAATGAGATCCATCGATACCGAAAGCGTTTGTCCGGACCGTTTCTCGACCGCATCGATCTCTGTGTCGAAGTTCCGCGTGTCCCTGAGGAAGACCTGTTCGGCGCCCGAACGTCGGAGACCTCGCGCGATGTTCACCATCGGGTGGTGCGTGCACGGGAGGCTCAATGGCGCCGCCTCGGTACGGCTGTCGATTGCCATTCCAATGGGCAGTTGGATGGCGATCGGCTTGAGGCGTTCTGCCGAGCGAGTGAGACCGGTCAACAATTGCTTCGCCGGGCGATGTCTCGATTCGCCTTGAGCGCGCGTTCGATCACGCGCATTCGCCGTGTCGCTCGGACGGTGGCAGATCTTGAGGGAGCCGAGTGCATCGAAGCCGAGCATATCGCCGAGGCGATTCAACTTCGAACGGCGGGGAATGCAATGACGGGCTTCTGATTCCTGCCCCAGGTTATTCACGAAAACCCCACACAGGATCGATATGGTCTGGGCATTCTTGACGCCGATACCCGAACATGGACAATGTCTGGGTTGTTTTATGTTGGAGGGCAGAGGAGGCCTGGGTATGACGGAGAAAATCACAGGGGTTCTGGTTGTTGTCTTGATCGCCTGTTCATTGATGGGACTGGCGGTTCAGTACCCTCTTACCGTGACCGACCTTGAGGTCGAGGGGAACGACGAGATTCGCTTCAAGGACATCCTGGATACCATTCATTTTAACGTGGGGTCATCGATCGAAGAGGCCGATCTTCGTGAAGCATCGCAAGCGATCTATGATCTAGGATGGTTCAGTGAGGTGACGCTTGATCGAAACGTGCTCGAAACGGGGCGCGTTATCTTTCAGGTCGTCGAGAATCCGGTGATCCGAAAGATCGAGATCTCCGGCAACACGCATCGCCGAGATTTCATGTTCTTCGGGCTCAAGTTGTTCGACGAGCCGATCATGCCAACCTATCGAATCCGATCCATCCTCTGGGAAAACGATGTGCGTCGGCGCGACGTTCTAAACCGCGATGGACTGACGGATGCGCTGGATGAGATCCTCGCCAAATACCGGGAGAGAGGGTATCTCACCGTTTCCGTGGGCAACGTGGAAATGGGTGAAACGCTGAGAATCGAGTTCATTGAACACGTGTACGCGGGCAGTCTGATCGAGGGGCTTGTGAATGTCCCTGTCGAGATGGCCGAAGCCATGATTGAGATCCCCACCGGCGAACCGTTGCGGATGTCCGACCTGGCTCGCACGAGAATGGATCTCGCGAGTTCCGTGTTCTTCTCCAACGTCGGATTCGATTACCAAGAAGGGCTTGAATCGGATTCGCTTTGGCTCATCTGGCAGCTCACTGAGCGAACGCTGATTGACGCACCCCTCTCCCTGCAGGCCATCAACTTCGCTGGGAACACCGTCTATTCGGATGCGGTATTGGCTGACCTCATTCCCACATTGCCTGAGGAACCTGTGGGCAATTACCAGCTTCTTCAGATCATCGAAGGCGTTTATGACCGGTACATCGATTCCGGTTATACGATGCTACGACTTGCGGTCGCTGCGATTGAAGACGGCGTTCTGACGCTTGAGTTAATCGAAGGTGCGATCTCGGAGATTGTGGTGGAGGGAAACACGAAGACTCGCGACTACGTCATCTCTCGCAACCTCGACTTCGCCGTCGGCGATGTGGCCAATCGCAATGACCTTTTGGTCACGTACCAACAGCTGAATTCGCTTGGCTATTTCGGCGCCCTTGATCTGGTGCCGGAATGGGGCGAAGAGGGTGTCGTGGTGACCATCACCATTGCTGAGAAGAAGGATATGGGAGGATTCGGTGGTTCGATGGTGATCGACCCGTCCACTGGCGATCTTCTGGGCGAGCTGTCCTTGAACCAAAAGAATCTGATGGGGACGGGACAGGACCTCGAACTCAGCTACAGCCGTGGGCTGGTAGGCACGGATGATATCAAGCCCAGCACATGGAATCTTGGGTACAGCACCGTCGCCTATTTTCCGGAATTCGACCGCGTCGGCGTTGACCTGTTCCAGACATCGCGTGAAACGACGGTGGACGATGAAGCGGCCGTCAGCATCACCGTCGGTGGGGCGATTTCCTTTAGCTATCCGATTGCCGAGTACTCGAACTTCGGTCTTGCCTTTCGGCATGAAGAGGAGCGGGTGAATCTGGAAGACCATTGGACGCCCTCCGATGTCGTGACGCTTTCACTGACCTACAACAACGCCAATGATCCCTTCTTCCCGACAGAAGGAAGCCGTCGTCAGCTGAAATTTGAGAAGGCTGGAGGATTCAGCGCGGGTCGTGAATACACCAAGTTCGATTTGACGTGGATTCAGTACGTTCCTTCACCGCTGCCGCTTCTTTCGTCATCCATGGATCAAACGCTGGCCATCCGTGTAAAGGCAGGATGGGGCGATGCGACGGTTCCTCTGTCCAAGCAGATGGAGTTGGGGGGATCGACGTCTATCCGGGGTATCGAGGGGAGTCCCTCGCGGCAGTACGTTCTTTCGAACTTCGAGTACCGGATGGAGCTTGTGGACGGCCTGTACGCCACGGCATTCCTCGATGGAGGGTTCGATTTATCGAAGGTACGAATGGACGATTTACTAAGCTCCTTTGGGTTCGAATTGGGAATCAATGCAGCGGGTCTGCTGGTGCGGCTCGACTTTGTTTGGGTGCTGGATGAGGACTTTAGCTGGGTTCCTATTTTCGATTTCGGCATGGGGAGCATGTTCTAGAATTTCTCTGATGGAGAGGGGGGCTCCCTGATCTGGTGTGTTGGATGCAGAACTCTATAATTGAGGGACGATGGACAAGGAGGAGAACGTATGTCTCGAAATACATTGGTGGTCGCGGGGTTGGCGCTGATTCTTGCGATTGGCGCATTGGTGCTTCAGTTTGCGCTTCCGTCGGGTGATGGAGCCGGGAATGCTGATTTGGATGCCATTCGCGCGGATATCACGCTGCTGAAGCAGTCGGAAGCGTCATCATCGCTGAAAGTTGCCTTGATGGATGCCGAAGATGCGTTCAACGTGTTTGTGTCCGCCGTAGGCGATTTGCGCCAGCGGATTACGGACAAAACGAGCGAAATCACGGAATTGCAGACGCAATACAATCAGGGGACGGTGTCACGCGACGATCTGGAACGGCAAAGCTATATCTTGAATGCTGAGTTGCTTGACGCTCGCGTGACCACGGCGGCGGGAACGCTCGATCGGATGATCGCCTCCGATGACTTCTCTGACATGCGCAGCCAACTGGTGCAACTGCGCGAGCAAGCTCAGCCTATTGTTGAGCAGGTGAATAGCCTTGTCTCGACGATCACGGTTGGCGCCATTGATGCTGTGGAATTCCAAAATCGATATCAAGGCCTAACCGCTCTGTTTGAGCAGTTCGACGGCTATGTGACGATTGCAGCCACGAACAAGCTGATCCAAGCGGCGGAGAAGATCTCGAACGAATACGGTTACGATCTCGTGATTCGCAAGAAGGACGTCCGCATTTATCACAACCCTGCCACGATCGACGACATCACCGAACTCGTGAAGGCGGAAATCGCCGGGTATCTGTAGGCGAGACCGATGTACGACATCGAAGCGATTCGGGAACGGCTGCCGCATCGGTACCCGTTCCTGCTCGTGGATCGAATCCTTGAGAGAACGGATGATCACGTTGTCGGTCTGAAGAACGTGACAGCTAACGAACCGTTCTTCACCGGGCATTTCCCTCCTCCGCAGGAGTCGGTGATGCCCGGTGTCCTGATCCTGGAGGCGATGACGCAGACGGCCGCTTTCCTCGCCTTGGGTTCAGATACAGACGCTCCGCGTGTCGGCTACTTGGTCGGCATCGATAAGGCGAAACTGCGGCGCAAGGTTGTCCCGGGCGATCAACTTCGGATGGAAGCGCGCATCGCACGCCAGAAGCGGGAGCTGCTGCAGGCCGAGGTGAAGGCAACGGTCGACGGAGAGTTGGCGGCTTCGGCCATCGTCTCCATCGTTCTTCCGAGCGAGGTGCCGAGCGAAGAGGACTAGCGTGTTCGAGTGTGTGCCCAATGTGAGCGAAGGACGGGATCAGCCGACGATTCGTCGATTGATCGATGCCGTCCGGGCCACCCAAAGCCGGCTCCTCGATACGCATACGGATGCCGATCATCACCGAACCGTCTTTACGGTGGTGGGCGACGCGCCGGCCATCAGCGATGGGGCTGTCGCGCTGGCGAGATGCGCGACAGCCCACATCGATTTGCGATGCCATACCGGCGGCGTTCATCCACGAATGGGGGCCGTCGATGTCATGCCGTTTGTCCCGCTCTCTCCCACTACTATGGCCGAATGTGTCCGCGTCGCGAGAACGTGCGGACGACGCATTGCCGAGGCGCTGGACATTCCCGTCTTCCTCTATGGCCACGCGGCTGTCCATGACGACCGGAGCGCATTGCCGGTTCTTCGAAAGGGTGGTTTTGAGGGACTCGAGCACAAGATGAGATCGCCGGACTGGATTCCCGACTACGGTCCCCGATCGCCACATCCGACAGCCGGCGCCATGGCCGTGGGGGCGCGAACGTTCCTCGTAGCGTACAACGTTCAACTCGACACACGCGAGCTCAAGTTCGCACGCAGGATTGCATCCGCCATACGTGAAACCAACGGCGGGTTACCTGGGGTTCGAGCCTTGGGATTTCCCCTGCACTCGAAAGGCTGCGTGCAGGTCTCGATGAATCTTACGGATGTTTCCGAAACGTCGATTCCCGGCGCCTTTCGAGTTGTTCTACGCGAGGCGGAACGCCTCGGTGTTGCCGTTCTCTCTTCAGAGATTGTCGGGCTCGCCCCTCGCGCTGCATTCGAGGGCGTCTCAAGCGATATGTTGATGCTGGAAAGGGCGACGGCATACTACATGCTTGAAAACCGGCTGGAGGATGTGACATGAAGGATCATGGAGCCATGCGTTGCGATGGTCCCTTGCTCATCGTTGGATTTGGTCTAACGGGGCGAGCGGTTGCCGAGTATGCTCAGTCGCGCGGACTGGCTGTGTGCGTCTCCGATGTTGGGCCGCTCGCGGAAGAGGATCGTCATTGGCTGAAGACGCAGACGATTCCTTTTGAAGAAAACGGCCACTCGGCCGAGTTTTTCGCTTCTGCGGGACGAGCCGTTCTCAGCCCCGGCGTTCCGCCGGCGCTGTCACGGCTTGATGGTCTTCGCGAGAGGAACTGTCCGATTCAGGCGGAGATTGAGTTCGCTCTGGAGCATTGTCTTCCATGCCGGATCATTGCCGTGACCGGGACGAATGGTAAGAGTTCGACGGTCGAGGTGATCGCCGCCATACTCTCGTTTTCGGGCATCCGACATTGGATGGCCGGGAACATCGGGATGCCGCTGATCGGCCTCATCGACACGATCGAAGAAGACGATGTGCTTGTGCTTGAGGTCAGCAGCTATCAACTCGAACAGTTTCATGCGTTCCGACCCAACGTCGGCGTGCTTCTCAACCTATCGCCCGATCATCTTGCCCGGCATCGGACGTTCGCCGCCTACGGAGAAGCCAAGGCGAAGCTGCTGGCGCAACAGAACGCGGACGATGTGGCCGTGCTCCCACGGGATCTGGCGAACCAGTTTGAAGACGGGTGCGGCCGCCGCGTCTTCTTCGACGAGATTGCACTGCCCGCCGATGTCGAGGCGATGTTGCTTCCCCATGAGCGAACAAACTTGAAGGCGGCATGGGCGGCCTGCCGTGAGCTCATTCCGGAGCTCGATATCGCTGATCTTCCGCCGGATCGGATCTTGAACGCCTTTCGCCTCCCGCATCGAATGGAGCGCGTGGGATTTCTCAAGGGCATCGAAGTGATCAATGATTCCAAATCGACAAATGCGGGATCGACCATTGCCGCGTTGCGTGCGCTTTCTTCTCCTGCTGTATTGTTGTTGGGGGGGCGATCGAAGAGGGCGGGATACGCGGCCTTGGTTGCCGAGATTGAGACGGCTGCACTTCGTGGTGTGGTCGTTTTTGGGGAAGCGGCCGGCGAGTTTGAAACTCTCCTTTCCTCACTGCGCGGGCTCTCGCTTCATCGCGCAGGGGATCTTGAGGCAAGCATCGCCGTGGGATTGAGCCTTGCCCATGAAGGAGACGTGCTCTTGTTCTCTCCCGCCTGCTCAAGCTTCGATGCGTTCGCGAACTTCGAAGAACGCGGAAATGCCTTCAAATCCATCCTTCGATCGCTTCCAGGGTTTGCCACACTGTAGCAAGGACGACGCTCGCTTTTGAGACGGACATGTGTCCTCTGCGCATGAGACGAGCCTTCGTTTTGCAGGCCCCTCCCTTCCTTTCGGCCTTGTGACAGATGCCGTATTCCTATGTCGGGGTTAGTTGGACACATGCGCGGGAGGGGGACCTAGCGTGGTCGGAACGGTGGATCGACGAGCTGCACTCGTGACCGCACTTCTCCTGTTTGCGGGGATGATCGTGTTGTACAGTGCAAGCAGCCCGTTTTCCCTCAAACACTATGGCTCCGATACCTCCATGCTCATCCGCCAGCTAATCGCGGCCGGCGTCGGTCTGATCGGTCTGTTGATCCTCGAATCGTGGGATTACCATTCCTTGGTTCAGTTCAATGACCTGTTGCTTGTCGGCGGGGTCTTGCTGACCGTGCTGACGATTCTTCCCATCGGCCTGTCGGACGGACGCTGGCTCCCACTGGGGCCCTTTACCTTTCAGCCGACCGAAGCCGTCAAGTTCTCATTGATTCTCTTCCTGGCCCACTCGCTGAGCCGAAAGGGCGGACAGGTTCGAACCTTCAAGGATGGCGTGCTGCCCTATCTCATTCTGCTGGGCTTTCTAGCGGTGATTGTCATCCAGCAGCCGGATCTGGGGATGATCGTGGTCTTTGGCGCTCTGACGATGGCGATGCTTTTTTTCGCCGGCGCGCGGATGATTCATCTGTTGTGCATCGGAGCGGGCGGCATCCCGCTGGTTTTTCTGGCCATCCGATTTGCCCCTTATCGCTTCGCCCGATTGCTATCGTTCTTGAATCCGCATGCGTACAGTCAATCGACAGGCTATCAAACCCTGCAGTCGCTGACTGCCGTGGGATCGGGCGGCATCATCGGACGGGGGCTGGGAGGCTCGCATGCCAAGCTCTTCTACCTTCCCCAGTCGCACAACGACTTCATCATGTCCGTGCTGGCGGAGGAGTTGGGGTTGTTTGGCATCCTCCTCATCATGACGTTGATGGGGCTGCTGGTCTGGCGTGCGTTCCGCATTGCTGAATCCGCCTCCGATCGCCTCGGGCAGCTGCTCGCCATGGGGATCGGTTTTGCGCTTGGATTTCAAACCTTGATCAATCTGGGCGTTGTCGTCGGCCTTCTCCCCGTGACGGGGTTGACGTTTCCCTTCTTCAGCAACGGGGGGTCTTCGCTCATCATCACGCTTGCGTTGGTCGGTGTCCTGTTGAACGTCTCCAAACAAGGAGAGAGCTCATGAGAATTCTGGTCGCGGGCGGAGGCACGGGAGGCCATTTCTATCCGGCTCTGGCGATTTGCGAAGGCCTTCGCAAGAAGTACCCGCATGCGGCCTTCACCTATGTGGGGACGAAAAACGGCATCGAAGCGCGCGTTCTGCCGTCTTACCCTTGGATTCGGTTTCACTCGATCCAAGCCAGCGGCCTCGCCCGACGCCGCCCGATGAAGAACGCCTGGGCGTTCCTGCGCCTGCTTGTAGGGTTCATTCAAACGGTTCTATTGTTTCTCCGAGTGCGCCCCCAACTCGTTGTCGGTGTGGGTGGGTACGTGTCCTTTGCGCCGGTGTTGCTCGGTGCATTGCTCGGCCGCGTCTTGCCGATTCGATCCGTCATTCATGAGCAGAATGTGATCGGGGGATTGGCCAACAGATGGCTCTCGAAATTCGTCAATCTTGTCATGCTGTCCTTCCCGCAATCCGAACGATCGTTCCCCCATGCTCGGCGAGTTGTCGTCACGGGCAATCCGATTCGTGAGGAATTCTTGCATGTCAAGCGTTCGACTCAGGTCTATCGGCAATTCGGCCTTGATCCGCGTCGACGTACGATCCTTATCTTCGGAGGATCGAAGGGATCGATCGAGATGACGGATCAGGTGCTCAGCGGGCGAAACGAGATTGCCGCGAATCCGGACCTTCAAGTTCTCCTCGTCACTGGCAACAAGGCGTCGAAAGCGGCCATCGAGAAAGAGCTCACGAAAGCGAGGATTCGCAACATTGTTGTCATGGATTACGTCCATGAAATGGGGGCCGCCTTTGCGATCGCCGATCTGGTGGTGTGCCGAGCGGGCGCGACGTCGCTTGCGGAGATTACGTCCTGCGGCAAGGCCTCTCTGCTGGTTCCGTGGAAGGAGTCGGCGGACGATCATCAGCGGAAGAATGCCCGTATCCTGGCGGAAGCACGCGCTTGCGCGGTAGCCGATGAGGAGGGTATCGTACGCCAGGGATTGGTCCAACAGATTCTGATGCAAATGAACGATGAGTTGGGCCTTGAAGAGCTCGCATCAAATGCTGAGCAGATGGGTCAAAAGCGCGCGGAATCGTTGATCCTTGGAGAGATTCGATCCCTGATGAGGGAGGTTCGCCCGTGAGAACGAGGGGTTCCCGGGTTCATTTTATTGGCATTGGCGGTATCGGGATGAGCGGATTGGCGTCCGTTCTGCTTGAGCAGGGCGTGGTGGTGTCAGGCTCGGATCTTCAAACGAATCCCGAAACGCTGAGATTGCAACAGCTTGGAGCGACCATTCATCACGGACACCATGCGTGCCACGTTCGCCCGGATTGCGATGCCGTCATCGTTTCTTCGGCCATCCCGCCCTGTCATATCGAAGTGCAGGAAGCCACACGGTTGGGGCTTCCCGTGATCCCACGATTGCGCGCACTTGCTTCTGAACTCGAGAAATACCGAAGCATCGGGGTGGCGGGAACGCACGGCAAGACGACGACGACCGCGATGATCGCGACCCTCATGCGCCCGCAACGGGCAAGCTTCCTCGTGGGGGCGGAGTGTCCGGATCTGGGCGGGAACGCCAAGCTTGACTCGGGGCAGTGGATGATTGCCGAGATCGACGAATCGGACGGTCATCTGGTGGATGTGACAACCACGATCGCCGTGTTGACGAACATCGGAAAAGATCATGTTCAGACCTATGAGAGTCTCGACGACATTGAGGGAGCATTCATGGCCTATCTGGATGGCTCCGAGCACGTTGTGCTTTGCATCGATGATTCCCGGGTCGCGCGCTTATCGGCCCGGTATCCTGAAGCTGTAACCGTGGGGATTGATGCACCGGCCGATATTCGTGCAAGCGGGCTCTCTTTCGATCGATGGACGACCTCATTTGAGTTGAACGTGCGCGGCACATCGCACGGTCGGGTGAGTCTTCCAACTCCCGGGCGCCACAATGTCCGAAACGCCCTGTGTGCTCTTGCAGCAGCCACGATTGCCGGCATCTCCATCGAGGACGCTCTGGAGCAATTGGAGGGGTTCCGCCTCCCACATCGCCGGTTCGAACTGTTGGAGGAAAACGGTGTGACGGTTGTTGACGACTACGCGCACCTTCCGGAGGAAATTGAAGCGACGCTGGATGCTATCCGCGAGGGATGGCCGGGCCGACGCATTGTCGCCATCTTCCAACCTCATCGGTTCAGCCGAACCCAGGCCCTGGGCCGAGAATTTGGGAGCGCCTTCGCGGGGGCCGATGCCGTGCTCCTCAACCCCATTTACTCAGCGTGCGAATCGCGGATTCCCGGTGTCTCCGTTTCCCAGATCTCCGATGCCATTGTGACCGAGACATGCTGCCGCGTACGGACGATCGCCTCGCAAGAGGAGACCGTTCGCTGTCTTGAGGAGAGCATCGAAACCGGTGATTTCATCATTAGCTTCGGCGCAGGCGATGTTTGGAAAGTCACCGAGCGATTGGCCCGCATCCTCGAAGAAGGGCACTTCCTGCATCGCATCCCTGTTGCACTTTAGTTCCGAGAACCATCCGTAAACTTCCGGTTTCGCTTCCGCCAAGTCGTTGCCGATCAAGTAGGCACAGGTATCTCCTAGCCCAACTGATTGCACTTGAGGTGAAATCGCCCCTTGAAATCGTCCGATTTTCGAGCGATCGAAAAACGCGGAGATCGGCATGCGAATTGACATTCACGCACAAAAACTGTATAACAGGATTCACGAATCTCTCTGCTGTAGGGGAAAACGAGGTCTTTGACGGGTGAAGGAGGGGAACACCAAGCGCCAGAGCGCCGTTTGGGTCTTCATTTCAGGGGGGGTACTCATCGCTGCTGCAATCATCGCCCTAACCACGCCGTGGCTTCGATTCTGCGATGTGCGGAAGGTCGTTGTGTCTGGAAACCACCAGGCATCGGCATCTGAGTTGGTGTCCTTGGCGGGGCTTCATCGAGGCCAGACCGTCTTTACCGTCCCCGTTCAGCGCGTTCGACAACGGCTGGAAATGCACCCCTGGGTCAAGCAAGCGTTGGTTCGGAGAGAATTCCCACACACCATCCACGTCATCATCGAGGAGCGTGCTGTGATTGCATGGGCGAATCACCCTACTGAGGATGCTCGCGTCGCGGTGGGAGAAGGCGGCGTGATCCTCGGCGGTGAAAAAATGATCGCAAGCGCGCTACACCTTGTTGGGGCTGACTTCTCAACATGGACGTTCGGCGGAAGGGTGCTGCATCAGGCGATTGCCGATCTGCTCGCCCGGTTGCCTAGCCGTTTGTGCACGATTCCCATTGAGCGGGTGGATGTCTCGGATTTGCGTTCTATTGAGCTATTCATGGAGAATGATACGCGCGTGCGACTGGGTGGATTCGAGTCGATTGATGACCGAATCACCGCGTTGAACGCCCTCTGTCGAGAGATAGAGTTTGATCGGTATGAACTGATTGATGTCAGATTTGGGGGAGAGGGAACGCTCGTGCCCCGTAAGGCGGTGAGGAGATGAGAAAAGAAAAGGTGGTTGTCGGCATTGACGTGGGCACCACTAAAGTCGTTACGTTGGTTGGCAATGTCATCGACGGAACGATTGAGATTATCGGAATGGGGAAATCCGAATCTCATGGGCTAGAGAAGGGTGTCGTCGTCGATATCGGCCGCACCATGTCTTCCATCCGGAAGTCGGTTGAAGAGGCCGAGAATATGGCCGATGTCAAGATCGATGCGGTCTATGTCGGCATTGCCGGGAAGCACATCTCGTCGATCAACAACTCGGGAACGGTATCCATTAACCGCCCCGACCGGATCATCACGGACGAAGACGTGCGGCGAGTGGTCGAAACGGCTCAAGCGATTCAAATTCCACCGGAATCCGAGATGATCCACGTCATTCCGCGGCAGTACATCGTGGATGGGCAGGATGGAATTACCGATCCCGTCGGCATGACGGGAACGCGGCTTGAGGTGGACGTTCACATCGTCACGGGTTCGATTACGGCCGTGCATAACTTGGTACGGTGCGTGGAGACGCTGGGAATCGGGATCAAGCAGATCGTCTTAGAGCCCATCGCGTCGTCGCTCGCCGTCCTGTCGTCGGCCGAGAAAGAGCTTGGCGTTATTCTGATGGATATCGGCGGCGGAACGACGGATATCAGCGTTTTCCGCGGCGGCGATATCTGGTTCTCCAAGGTCATTCCGATTGCTGGAGAGCACATCACCAACGATATCACCGTTGGCCTACAAACGCCGATCGAGGAAGCCGAACTTGTCAAGAAGATGCATGGAACGGCGTTGGTCGATTCCGTAGGCGAGGAAGAGAAGATCGAAGTCGCCTCCATCGGGGGCGATGAAAAGAAGCTGGTCTCCAAGAAACGGCTCGCCAAGATCATCGAGCCTCGCATTGAAGAGCTGCTCGATCTTGGCATGCAAGAAGTCGAAGACGCAGGCTATCGCGATCTCGTTCCCGCAGGGCTCGTTCTTACCGGCGGTTGCTCGCTTCTCAATGGGTTGACCGACTTCGCATCTCAGCGATACGACATTCCCGTTCGCCGCGGCAAGATTCCTCAGGGAATCCATGGCCTTCGTGACATCGTCGAATCTCCGATTTATGCGACATCGATTGGCCTGCTTCGCTATGCCGTGGAAACCAAGGACTTCAAGAAGCCCGAGTTCTACGAGAAGAAGCGGGAATCCATCGTCAGCAAGCTTTTCTCGTGGTTCAACCGATTCTTCCGGGGGTAGCCGATGCTTGATCAGAGCAACTTTTCAGCGTCACCGGCGACCCTCATGGTGGTGGGTGCCGGGGGCGGCGGCGGAAACGCTGTTGACCGCATGTTCGACTCCAGCGGAAACGGCGTTGAGTTGGTCGTCGCCAATACGGATGCCCAAGTCTTGGAGGTTGTGCGTGCCCATCGAACACTGCAATTGGGCCGCAAACTCACCTCAGGATTGGGCGCGGGAGGAAACCCGGAGATCGGACGCTTGGCCGCTGAAGAGAGTCGAGAGGAGATCATCGATCTGCTCAATGGTGTCGATATGGTCTTCATTACGGCCGGCATGGGCGGTGGCACTGGAACCGGTGCCGCGCCTGTGATTGCTTCAGCCGCCAAAGAGGCCGGAATCCTCACCACGGCCATCGTGACGCGGCCGTTCTCATTCGAAGGCCTCGCGCGTGCTGAGAAAGCGGAGGCTGGGATTGCTCGACTTGCTCAATCCGTGGATGCGTTGATTTGCATCTCCAACGATAAGCTGCTGAAGGTTGCGCCAACCGATACCCCAATCACCAAAGCCTTTGAAATCGCCGATGAGATTTTGCGCCAAGGTGTGGAGGGGATTTCGGACCTCATCACCGTCCCTGGCATGATCAATCTTGATTTCGCGGACATCGAATCCGTCATGCGCGATGCAGGAACAGCGATGATGGGGATCGGTGAAGGCGAGGGGGACGGCAAGACCAAGGAAGCGGCCCGCAATGCCATTTCCTCTCCTCTGTTGGATGGCTCCATTCAGGGTGCGCGCAAGGTGATCATGAACATCACCGGCGGATCCGACTTGACATTGGAGGAAGTGACATCGGCGGCCTCGTTGATCCGAGAAGCGGTGTCCGACCGAGCCGACATCATCTTTGGAACCGCCATCCGAGATGGCATGGAGAAGGTACGGTTAACGGTGATTGCCACCGGTTTCTCTGTGGAATACGGGCGGGAAGAAGAGGATGGTCCACCGCTCTCCAACGAGTCGATGCTGGCGCGATTGGAAGAAGAAAGTCGTGTGGGCGTCGATGATTTCGACATCCCCACGTTCTTGAGAAAGAGCCGCCGCAGCCGCGAGGAACCGCCTCGGCCTCCATGGGGAGAACCCCGGCGCGATGACGGCGAGCGCTAATCGCCGACTTTTGCGAATCTGATATAGAACGGGGCCAACGCGGCCCCGTTTTCATTCGACGATTTCGTTCAGAAAAAACGCCTCGCTTGATGCGAGGCGCGTCTGGTACCAGAGGTGGGGGTCGAACCCACACGACCCAAAGGGCCACGGGATTTTGAGTCCCGCGCGTCTGCCAATTCCGCCACTCTGGCAAAGATTCAACCAAATCATACGAGTCAGTGTCGAAAGCGTCAAACCACGGGGTCGAGCGTGATCTGCACAACAGTTATCACGTATCTATCCATATATACTTGCTGCGGATAGGTGAACTGGGAAGTTGCGATGTAATGCGCATTACGGTGCTAAGCGGAAATGTGATCGATGTCCATCGACAAGGCTGGGCAAGTGATTTGTGTGAATAAGTCGCGAATGGCTAAGATGCCGGAAATGCGGAAGGACTAGGGAATTGGGAGAGAAGTCTCTGTGCTTGAATAGACAGCGAATGCCCAGAAATGGTAGAGTAGATCTGACAAGAACGTTACCCGGCTCTCCCTGAACTGGGGCCGGTTTTTTTGTTTGAGTTGGGACGTGACGAATGGAGGAGGGCATGGTGTCACACAGGAGGGCAAGCTTCATCACGGTCTGTTTATTGCTGCTCGGAGGCATTGTAGTCTCTGCCGCGCAGCCGGTGATTGTCGACATCTCAATTCCGGATGCATCCATGAAGATCGGAGACGTGGTCACCGCCACGATTACCGTTCAGTCGGATCCAGCGATTTACACCCTGAATGCGAGCAATATCGGCGGCTATGCCCTCAGCGGCCTGAGCAAGCAAAGCGACACCAGTTACTTTGCAGAGTTCACCATCTCCTCCGGCGGAACGGACTATGCGGCAGCCGCCGATATCCCGACAGACATCACGCTTGCCGATGGCGGAGATTTGGGTCTATGGAACACACCCATCTCCCAAGCGAACGATTTGATAGACGCCAATGTCCCGACGGACCCGACACCGACGAGTTCGAGCCATGCCGTGAGTGTGTGGGATGATGACAACACCATCGACATTCAAATCTCGGGAGCGAGCGATTCGGGGAGTGGTGTTGACGGATTCGAGATCGAATGGGACCAGTCCGCCACCTGGACGCCGTCTGAGACGAAAGAGCAGGAAGAGACGTGGTCCGGAGCCACCTTCACGGCGACCTCGGATGGCGATTGGTACTTTCACATCGCCACGGTGGACAACGCGGGGAATTGGACGAGCACAGAGCACCTTGGGCCCTTCCAGATCGATACGGCACCGCCGTCTGTACCGACGGGACTGAGCCCGGCCAGCGGGAGTACGACGAGCGATACGTCCCCAATCCTTTCTTGGAGCGCATCGACGGACACCGGAGGAAGCGGAATTCGCGACACGGATGCGTATCGAATCGTGGTGACGGGACCGGTGAACCGCGATACCTACGTCTCGGATACCGACTACAATCCCTCGCTTGCGGAAGGCACGTTCACGTGGAAGGTCTATGCCCGGGACAATGCTGGGAATGTCAGCAGCTATTCCGCGGATACGACCCTGGTCATCGATACCACATCGCCGGATGTGACCATCAACGAGGCGGGGGCGCAAGACGACCCGACCAATGCCTCGCCCGTGGTCTTTACCGTCGTCTTCGATGAGCCGATCAACGACGCGACGTTCACAAATGTGGATGTGAGCGTGGGAGGAACAGCGACGACGGGAACGGTGACCGTGACTGAGGTTGCCCCGAACGATGACACCACCTTTGAAGTCAGCATTGTCGTGACCGCAGATGGAACCGTCGTTCCGTCAATCCCTGCGGGGGGCGTCGAGGACGTGGCCGGCAACACGAACACAGTCTCGACCAGTACAGACAATTCGGTGACCTATGATGCTACCGATCCCACCGATCCCACACCCTCCAGCTCCAGCCATACCGTCAGCGTGCCCTCCAACGACAACACGATCGACATTGGTATCTCAGGCGCCAGCGATACAGGAAGCGGCGTGGATGGATTTGAAATCGAGTGGGATAAGTCTGCAACATGGACGCCGACTGAGACCAAGGAGCAGGAAGAAAACTGGGCCGGTGCAACCTTCACCGCGACATCGGACGGGGATTGGTACTTCCACATCGCCACGGTGGACAACGCTGGCAATTGGACCAGTACGCAGCATCTGGGTCCGTTCTCGATCGACACCGATCCTCCAGGCGTCACGGTCGATATTGTCGATGCATCCCTCAGTGATTCGGACAACAGCTCGCTGGTGACCTTCGAGTTCGACGAGGACGTGCAGAACTTCACGATCGATGATCTGACACCGACCCACGGGACGTTGAGTTCGTTTATCACCATCGACGCGGACAGCTATACTGTCGTCTTCACAGCCACAGATGGAATCGATGCAACGGGGTCCGTGGCTGTGGGGGCGGGAACCTATACCGATCTCGTAGGCAACAACGGTGAAGCTGGCTCTGACACGGTCGACATCGATACTGAGGATCCTCAAATCAATGACCTTGTTCTTAACGACACGCTGATCTCCGAGTCGGATACCCCCGGAGATGGAACACTTGAGATCGTGATCCTGTGCTCCGAAGCCATGGATGAAACAATCACGCCGCTCCTTATCTTCGATCCAACGGTCGCGAGCACCTTGACCTGGGATTCGGGGGGCTGGGATGATTCATCAACCTATCGTGCCTACTACGATGTCGCAGATGGAGATGTCGAGGAAGACACCGTCACCATCGATGTCGCGGGATTGAGGGATCTGGCTGGTAACGAGCAGCAAGACATGCCGCCATGGTTCTCGATCGAGATCGATACCGTCAAACCTTCGGTATCGAGCGTGACTGTCGATACGGATCCCGTTTATGATGGCGACCTTACGCAAGTCGTCACCGTAACATTTGACGAAGCCATGCTCGACAACGGAACAGCGGACCCGAGCATCAGCTTCGGATCGGGAAGCTGGACGAGCAATGCCGATGGCGCGTACAACGGAGCCGACACGATTTGGACGGAAACGTTTACGCTAACAGACAGTAATCAAGATGTGTCGAATGTCACTGTTGATGTAATGGGGGCCAAGGACGCGGCAGGAAACGATCAAGAGAACTATGTGGCGCAAGCTGAGTTCGATATCAATACCTTGAACCCGACGGTTACATCGATTGTCCGTGCGGATGCCAACCCAACCAACGCTGCTTCCGTCGATTTCACGGTGACGTTATCTGAGTCCGTGTCAGGAGTGACCTCAGCCAATTTCTCTTTGGACAGTACGTGTGGATGCGAGACGATCGACAGCGTGAGTGGTTCCGGCACAACGTGGGCCGTGACCGTCTTAACAGCGGACAACGAGGATTACGTAGTTGGCATTGATCTCGACAGCGACCTTTCGTCCATCACGGATGATGCAGGCAACGAGCTTGAGGATGCATTCACGGCTGGCGAGGAGTACGAGGTGGATCGTGAGGATCCGAACATCACAACAGTGTTGATCTCGCGAAGCGGGGAGACATTGAATGATGATTTCGTCGGCAGTGAGCTCTATGTGTCCATCGCGCTTGATGACGAGATTGACCAAACGTCCATCCCCTCCATTACGTTCTCTGCGGATGTCAGCGGTACGCTGACCTACGATCGCGTGTCGTGGGGGACGCATTCTTGCAGTGTCTACTACACGATTGGTGATGGAAACGAGGAGATTGATGGCGTCGGAGTGTGGACGATTTCCAATGTCTTCGACCATGTTGGGAACCCGGTGAACAACATCAACTATGGTACCGACGAATTCGACATCGACAATGAAAATCCCTCGGTGAGTTCGGTGAGCTTTTCCCCTGATTTGATTGCCGATGCTGACGATGGCTCGTACTTCTACGTTAGCATCTCCTTCGATGAGGACATGGGATCTGCGAGACCCTTCATCGTATTCGTTCCGGGCCATGGATCGACGCTTTCCCCCTACATGGATGGATGGCTCGGCGGGAGCTTTACGGCCGAATACGAGATCCATGATCGAGATGTCGACTTCGATTCGGTGACCATCACGATCACGGGGGCTGAAGATGAGCATGGAAACGACATGCAAGCCTATACCCCGGAACCGGATGAGTGGTTCGAGATTGATACCGAGAATCCGACAGTGGCCGCTGTAACGGTCGACGACACGCTGCTCAGCGACTCGGATGCGGGGACGACGCTAACGGTGACGGTGGACTTTTCGGAGAACATGACCGACGACGGATCGGAAGACCCGGCGCTGACGTTTGCGCCGACGGTGGGCTCGACGCTGTCCTTTTCCAGCGACAGTTGGCCGAGCGCGACGCGGTATCGTGCGGTGTACGACATCTCGGACGCGGGAGTGGACGTGGACTCGGTGACGATTGATGTGGAAGGCGCCGAGGATGCCAATGGCAACGATCAGCAGGATTACACACCGGAAAGTGAGTTTGAGATCGACACGCTGAATCCGGTGGTGTCGATGCTGACGCTGTCAGACGATGAGATCACGGATGCGGATGTGGGGAATACGTTCACGGTGACAGTGGACTTCAGCGAAGACATGATTGCGGGGACGGTGCCGAGCATCGTCTTCTCTCCGAATCTGGATACGACGCTGCAGGCGGATGCGGGCAGCAGCGGCTGGACGGCGGACGATGTCTACGTGTTCGCGTACACCATTCTGGACGGCAACGTGACCGTGCTGGACGACGACATCACGATCTCCAATGCTCAGGATCTGGCCGGCAACGTACAGGTCATCTACAACTACAACGACCAACTGGACGTGGACACGGAGAACCCGTACTTCCACGACTTCACGGTGACGGGTGGAGCGGTGGATGCGGATTGTCTGCGCGTAGTGACGTTTACAGCGAAGGTCACGGATCCCAATGGTACGATGGTTCCCGGAGACATCACCGTGACGGCGGCATCGGTGACGAATACGGCGGCCGGGATCACGGCGGGCGATGTGTACGACATCCAGCAAACCAGCGATAACCAAACGACGATTACGATTACCGGCAAGGTGGATATTGAGGATCTAACGGACTGTCCGGCGCGGGTGACGATTACGCTGGATGCGGTGGACAGCGTGGACAACGACGCAGCCCAGCAGTCACAGTCCGACGATGTGGTGGATACCACGATTCCCACCATCGACGATCTTCGGTTCGATACGGATGATACGCATGCGGCCGAACAAACGGTACCGTACCTGGTGGACGAGTGCGGTCGCGTGGTGGTGTACTTCTCGGCGACGATCAACGACAACTGCTGCATCGACGATGGCAACGTGACGGTCGATGTGACGTTGCCATTGCTGGCAGGAGAAGGCGACGCCGTGCTGGAGGATATTGACGTTGAGCTGACACAGAACGGCCAGAACCAGGTGTTGATGACGGGCAGCGCGGTAGTGCGATGTCTGGAGAGCGTGACGCCGCGGCCGAATCCGGCCGGGCTGTCGCGAGTGCAGATTGACGTGGCTGCCTACGACTGCTGCGGCAATGATGCCGTGTCCGTGGAAACGGGCACCGGCGAGGGGCTGGTGGATGACGAGATTCTCCCGATTCCGCGAGACGATCCGAGACAAGACATGGTGATGGATGAGAGCGCCATTGCTGATGAGAACTTGTTGCTGAAGGTGCGATTGGACGAATTTGGCGTTTACAGGCTTGTATTGCGAGAAAACACCCCGGTGCGCATCGATCTGCTGGCCAACGACGCCGACAACCTGACGCACAATGTGGGCCATCCATTTGGACCATGTGTGGCGTGCGGTCCTTGTGGCGGCCAGACGGGGTGCTGTGCCGAGATCTTCGTGTACGAGATTGTGCAGCATCCGACGTTTGGTACCGCGGAGATCATCGATGACTCCGGAGACTGCGGCGGTGGCAGCGTCATTCGTTTCGCGCCGGACCGCGGCTACTTGGGTCCCGACTTCTTCACCTACCGCATCGTGGATGCATTTGGGAACGTGTCCGATGTGATCGCCACCGTGTACCTGCAAACGGTGCCGGAAGTGTGGGTCGAGGACATCTTTGTGGTGGCATGTGGCGATGAAACGACCGAGTTCAGCTTACCGGTGTCGGATCTGTTCATCGACATCGAGGATCCGAGCCGGATCCCGTTTGAGTTTGAGATCTTGGCTGGCCCGAGTCATGGCGTGGTGACGGGGAGTGTGCAGAACATCGACTACGCGCCGCCGAGCACGGTGACCGATCCGCAGTTTGGCGTGCAGGTGCCGTCGTTGGACTTCACCGAGACAGCGATTCTGAACATGAGTTACACGCCGGCGGATGGATTTGAGGGCCGAGATCTGATCCGCGTGCAGATTAGCGACCCGTTTGGAGGATCGGCGATTGCCGTGGTGGACTTTGCCGTGGGCGCGTGCGGTCCAGCGGCAGCGGGGGAAGCGATCCTGAAGCTGGCCGGCAACCAGATCCTGCCAATGCTGCTGCCGGGGCCGGTGGGTGAAGCGTTGATGGCGGATCCCAGCGTGGTGCTGCTGCGCGACGTGGAGACGGGTACACTCTATGCGGAGGCGCTGGCAATCGGATGGGACGAGGAGGCACGAGCCTACGTTCTGATGATCGATGGATCGAAGCTGCCGTACGACATCTACGAGTTGGTGATTCCGTTGGATGGCGGCGAAGCGGTGACGTTGCAGTTGGAAGTGGGTGAGGCCGAGTGAAGGTGCGCGTAGGGTGGCTTGCCGGACTTCTATTGCTGACTATCACGCTGCTGGGGACGGCCAACAGCGCTCCGTCGATGGATGACGAGTATGTGCTGACGACGCGCGAAACGGCGACGGAGATCGTTCTGAAGGCGACGGACGCCGATATTGCGGTTGCGATGCCGGAGGCGCATCGAATGGCGTTCTATGTGATCGCGGGTCCGGAACACGGTATCTTGGTGGGCGAACTGACCGATGTGATCTACAGCGATCCAAAGACGGTATCGGTGGTGCTGACGTACGTCCCGGCGGACGGGTTCTTGGGAACGGACACGATCCACGTTGAAGTGGTGGACCCGTTTGGTGAAGCGGACGCCGCCATTGTGCAAATCGACGTGCAAGAGCAGCGGATTCCCGGGGTGCTGGCAGGGAACTGGACGAGTGAAGTGACCTACATTGTGAGCCCTGGGCCGGCGCAGAGCGCCGGGTTCACGGCGTTTCGTTCCATGTTCACCGAGTCGTATCGCATTGGGGCGCTGACGTTGAAGAGCGTGGCGTCGTTGCAGATGGAGATTGACGGCATCATCAAGGACATGACATTCGATTCGTTGCGGTTCGACAGCCACATTTCGCTGACATCGATTGACCTGCGTTCGACGTTGTCGTTTGATCCGGATGCCGATGTATGGGCGGATGTGTTTGACTACTTCTTGAACACGACGCGATGGAGCATTGGGGGACTGGATCTCACGCATACGTGGTACGTGTTGAACACACAGACGGATTCGTACCAATCGCTGAACGCGGCCGTGAACCTGGGCATCTTCCGGCTGAACAACTTGACGCGGTTCAACCTGGACCCGAGCTGTCACTATGTGTTCTCCAGCAACATGAGTTCGTTGTACTGGTCGTGGTGCGACGTGCCGATGTCGGCGCAGTTCTCGATCACGGATGCGGGCTTCAACTACGCGCAAGTGAGTGCAAGTTCGATTCCGATCGAGCGTTGGGCCTGGTTGCCGGAGGGATTGTATGCCAACACGTCGCTTCGGTTTGATCTGAGTTCTGGAAAGGTGTTTACGGCGTCATTTGGATGGCGGCCGATGCAGATTGGGTGTGTGGAGATCTTCGCGGAATTGGATCTGGATGGTCCGGGAGCGGGGCCGGTGACCAGCGATACGATCATTGACGGGATCAGTGTGTATGGGATGCGGATTAGCTGCAGCATTCCTGGGACGTACGGGGACGTGCGGGTGGTGTCGGCGACCTCGTTTGTTGACAGCAAGAACTCGACGGTGACGGGGCAGTCGGACTATTTTGAAGTGATCCGGCTGAGCGGACCGATGGGGTCGTGCTGCGGGTATCCGGGGACGTGGAGTGTGGCCACGTACTTCAACGAGGCCGAGACGGGGGTGCTGTTTGACTGGGGGATGACGGTGATCGGTGCGGATGTGAACATCTCGGATCACTTTACGGGGTACATTGAGACGGTGTTTAGGTCGGAGTACTTTGATGATCCGCGGATGGAGATTACGTTGGGTTGGACGGCGCGGTGGTAGCATGCGGCGTCCCCATCGCGAATGGCGACACGGACATCCACTGAAGCAACCGGGTTGATTAGGACGGCATGACGAGAAGACGGCGCCCCGTGTACAACGGGGCGCATGGCTTATCCGCCAATTGTGAGCCCCGCCGCCGCCCTGTCGAGTAGCCAAAGCGCGCGCGCGCCTAGGGCCGCTTGCACGCGAGTGGCGGGTGAATCTACGCCACTCCAGACGCGCGCATAGGCTTCTGATTTCTCTTCCCCCGTCACCAGAAACAGAATTTGGCGCGCTACCTTGAGAAGGGGAAGCGTTGCCGTAATCCGCCGTGACGGCTCGGCGCCGGGATTCTCAACAGGCACGAACCAGGCATCCTTTTCGTCCAGTGCCGAATGGCCGGGGAACAACGATGCTGTATGCCCGTCAGCTCCCAATCCAAGAAGAACCAGATCGATGGGATGCCCGCGTAGATCATGGCGAACCTGGGTTTCATAGGCCCGCGCTGCGGCCTCAGGTTCGCGTTCTCCCTGCAATCGGAGGATCTGGGAGCGGGGGATGGGGACGTGAGATAGGAGTGCTCGATTTGCTTCACCGTAGTTGCTGGCGCGGTGGTCGGGAGGGACGCACCGCTCATCACTCCAGCCGACCACGGTATTCGCCCATGCTATCTGCGAATTTAGAGGAGGAGCGGCCAATCTCCGGAACAGAGGAAGCGGCGTTGTTCCGCCGGACAAGAAGATGATGAACCGTCCCCGATGCTGAAGCGCCGCCACCGACGCGGAGATCAAGACGTCTGCCGCATGACGATAAAGGGTCTCGGACGACTCGAAAACCTTTCGATTCATTCTTCCTCGTTCTGAGGAAGGCACTTGCGCAACCACAGGCGATCCGATTCTCCGAAGAGGCCGCTGGCCTGCCGCGGTCCCCAAGATGATCGCGGGTAGCTATGAACGGGCGCTCCTAGACCAGTCCGCAAGAGGGGGTCGAGTATCTTCCAGCACGCTTCGATCTCATCGTCTCGGATGAAAAGCGCGGCATCGCCATGCAGGGCATCGATCAGGAGCCGCTCGTAGGCATCGGCCATGGCATGCTTCCCGAATCCATCCGAGTAATCGAACGACATGTCGACCGGGCGCGTTCGCATCGATGATCCAGGAATCTTCGTTTCGAACTGTAGGCGAATGCCCTCATCCGGTTGGATCCGCAGCGAGAGATGGTTGGGGGCGGGTGTGGCATCGGGAAAGAGCTGATGAGGAACTTCCTTGAACCGGAGCGTGATCTCCGTTTCTTTGGCCCGAAGGGACTTTCCCGTTCGGATGAAGAACGGCACATCTTGCCAGCGCCAATTGTCAATGTGTAAGCGCAGGGCCGCATAAGTCGGCGTCTGCGAGTCGTCGGCGACTCCCGTTTCCGACGTGTATCCCTCGTATTGGCCAAGTACGACATCCTGGGCCGTCAAGGCGCGGATGGCGTCGAAGACCTTGACCTTCTCATCGCGCAGGGCCTTGGCATTGACGGAGCTTGGCGGTTCGAGGCCGGTTAAGGCGACCAGTTGCAGAAGATGATTCTGAACGATGTCCCGCAAGATGCCGGAACGGTCGAAGTAGCTTCCCCGTGATGCGATGCCGATCGATTCGGCGACCGTGATTTGAACGTGATCGACAAAATCACGATTCCAGAGCGGTTCGAAGACGGTGTTGGCGAATCGGAAGCTGAGAATGTTCTGAACGGTCTCTTTGCCCAAGTAGTGATCGATTCGATAGACCTGATCTTCGGAAAGAAGTTGCTGAAGCGCGTGGTTCAGTTCCTGGGCGGAGGCAAGATCGCGGCCAAACGGCTTCTCAATGATGACGCGTCGCCAGCTCCCGTGATCTTGCTGCAGCAGTCCGCACTGAGCGAGGCTGTGGACGATGTCGTAAACGCCCTCCGGTGGGGTGGCGAGGTAGAAGAGAACATTGCCTTGTGTCGGAAGATCGGGGTTTGCGATACGTTCTGCGAGGCGCTCGAAGGATTCCGCATCTCCCGGCGTGGCCGTGAGATAATCGACGCGCGATTCAAAGCGCGACCAGAGGTCACACAGCCGCGTATCCGGACGGAAACGAGCGTAGGATTCTATCCCTGCGTACAAGGATTGGCGAAATGCCGCAGAATCGAGCGCACGGCGACCGACCCCGAGTACAAAGGTGTCCGGAGAGAGGGCGCCTGAGCAAGAGAGGCTGTGAAGCGCTGGGATGAGCTTTCGACGAGTAAGATCGCCGGTGGCGCCGAAGATGACGATGTACGCTGGCGGCGACGACGGAGGCTGGTCTGGGATTGATGGGTGAGGTTCCTCTTGGATCATGAACTTAGGACTCCTTTTCTTGGGCTTGAACGAGGCTTGAAAAAACGGCAGACGAATCTTGCTGGGCGGTTAGGTGATGGAGCCCGGAAGGCGATGCGACGATGACATCCGTGGCTAGATCGATGAACAATCCATGTTCAACGATGCCGGCACGTTGATTGAGTTGAGCAGCCAATGCGGGGGCATCCGAAATTCCCGGAAACTGACAATCGAGAATGACGTTGCCTTGGTCGGTGAGAAACACATCCTCTCCGCCTCGGCGCGTCACCCGGGCTCCGAGTCCCTCCAGATAGCGGGCTTCGACCGCCCAGGCAAAAGGGACAACCTCGACGGGCAAGACGAAGGATGTCCCGAGTTGGTGGGAAAGCTTGGACGCATCGACGACGATGATCTCGCGTCGAGAGGCTGACGCGACGACCTTTTCGCGAAGCAAAGCGCCGCCTCCGCCCTTGATGAGGCGGAGCTTCGGGTCGACCTCATCCGCGCCGTCGATGGTGAGATCGATCGCCGGATGCGCTTCCAATGTGGTCAAGGGAATGCCGAGGCGACGTGCATGGCGTTCGACGTCGAGAGAGCATGGGATTGCAACGATATCGCTGTAGACGCCGTCAGTGAGAAGCTGAGCGAGCTTCTCAATGGCATAGGCCGTCGTCGAGCCATGCCCTAAGCCGACGATCATGCCGGACTGGATGAAATCAACCGCCGACTCGGCGGCCACACGCTTCAGATTGCTCGCATTCATTCTTCCCCCCTCGTGTCATCGCTGCATCCTCCATGATAAACGCAAGGCGCCGGAAACGGAATGGATCACGCGGGAGGACTCGATCGGATCCATTTCCGGTTGTGACTTCACACGGGAACCGTACAATCGCTGCATCTTCGGAAACGGACCCTCATGACACGATTACAACCCGACAAACGCATTTCTGCAAAAGGACTCGCCTATCTCCTGACCGTCTATTTGGTGTGGGGGAGCACCTACTTGGCGATCCGCGTCGGCGTTCGCGAGGGATCTGGGATGCCGCCGTTCACGCTGGGTGCCATCCGCACGTTGCTGGCAGGGTGCGCCCTTCTCGGGTGGGCGGCTGCACGCCATGTGCGGATTCGCGTATCTCGCTCCGAAGCCGTGACGTTGGCGCTGGCCGGATTCTTCATGTGGCCGCTGGCCAACGGGTTGGTGAGTTGGGCGGAGCAACGTGCAGATTCAGGGTATGCAGCCTTGCTCGTCGCGGCGGTTCCGATATGGTCCACGCTCATCGACGCTGTTTGGCGGCGGCAGCGTCCATCGCTTCGTCTGCTTGGCTTTCTGGGGATCGGGTTCGTGGGGATTGGGTTGCTGACGGTGCCGCGCTTGCTTGTGGCGGATGGACTTGATCTGTGGACGATCCTCATGTTGGTGGTCGCTCCGATCTCGTGGGCCATCGGATCGTTGATGCAGATTCATCGCCCCATGACCGTCTCCCCCTTGGTGAGCTCGGCCTATCTTCATCTCTGGGGGTGTGTCGGCTTCGTGATCCTCGCCGTATGCGCTCGCGAACCGTGGCCGACGCCGACTGCCGAAGCTTGGGGAGCGCTGGCGTACTTGACGCTTGCGGGTTCGATCCTTGCGTTCACGGCCTATGTGTGCACCTTGCGTTTGCTGCCGATCAACATCGCCATGACCTACGCCTATGTCAACCCGGCGGTTGCCGTTCTGCTCGGCTGGCTGTTGCTTCAGGAAACTCTCTCCCCCATCATCTTCGCGGGCATGGGCCTCATCTTGTTTGGCGTATGGGGAATCTTCCGGGAGAAGTACGCGGCTACGACTCCGTAACCTCCACACGCCTCCAGAAGGCGATATAGCCTTTGATTCCCGCGGCCGCATCCTTGGGTTGAGGATAGGTCCATGCGGCATTCCGCGATTCCTTCCCATCGACGATCACATCGTAGTAGTGGGCTTCGCCTTTCCACGGGCAGGTTGTTCGATGATCGCTCGCCTTCAAGAAATCGTGATGAACGGCGTCCGGCGGGAAATAGTGATTGTTCTCAATGACGATGGTTTCGTCGCTTTCTGCAATAATGGTACCGTTATAGATGGCTTTCATGAGTCCTCCTCAAGGATTCCATACAACATCATAGAGCCAAGACGTGGGGCGTTGCAGAGGTTTTGGTTGAGAAGCTGTGAAGGCGCGGCCTGTGATGCAGGCCGCGCACGGGTGTTTTAGGAGTGGTTTAGAGATTGAGCGCATCCAGAATGATGCGAACGATGAGAAGAACCCATCCCACGATGATGCCGATCCAGATAATGCGCCGCGCTACATCGAGCAGGCCAAACAGAATCAAAATGAGCGTAATCAGCGCGAGATACCCGATCGGCTTCTGCAGATCCTGAGAAACTCGGTCTCCTGTGACCAGATTGAGAATGTAGAGCACGCCCTGACCAAGGTAGTTGGCCGAGCTGTCGATAAACGTAAGGGCCTGATCCAAGGCCGATGATGCGGCCTCTTGAATCTCCGGTGAAACGACAGGGGCGTCTTGGGCAACGAGTCCCACCGAGCCGAGGAGCAAGACGGCGACGATGCCAATGATAACTCCGGTGTGCTTTTTCATACTGTCCTCCTTTACCAGCTGGGTCTACCTTAGCACGGGAGGGGCAAACCGAAAAAACCGCGTGTCCATCAAGAAACGGGCAGGTGACGTCATGTGCGACTGTGCAGATGTCCTTGGTTGGCGTCGGGAATTCAGGACGGATGAATCGGCGCACCCTCGGGACGCGGATCCCGCATCTGACGAAGCAAGTGCACCAGCATGACGCCGGTGATTACGGCAGCGATGCCGTCCGAGATCGGGAAGGACATCCAGATCCCGCTCAATCCAAACTGGGGAGGCAGCAGGAAGATCAAGGGTGTGAGAAGAATGACTTGGCGAAGCAAGGCAAGAACCAAGGCGGGAAATGCTCTTCCCAAGGCTTGGTACATGCCTGCCGCGACGACTTGGACGCCCACTGTTGGAAAGGCGAGGATGATAATTCGCGTCGCCGGTGCGCCCAGTGAGATGACGGCTGGATCCCGGGTGAAGACACGCAGCAACAGCGCAGGGATGGCCCAAAACAGGACGGTCGCCCCCGTGGCCATGATGGAAGTGACGATGTTCGACAGGCGAACAGCCTGGCGAACCCGATTCAGCTGCTTCGCTCCATAGTTGTACCCGACGATGGGCATCATGCCCTGGACGATGCCGAACATCGGCAAGAACAGGAACATGATCATCCGGTTGATGACGCCGAAGGTGGCAATGGCGATATCGCCGCCGTATCGCGCCAATGCCGTATTCAAGATGATCACGGTGAAGCTGCTGGCAGACGCGCGAATGCCCGAGCCCATTCCCACCTTGGTCGCTTCCCAGAAGATGTGCCACTTGAGGCGGAAGTGATGTGGCTGGCTGCGCAGCGAGCTTCGCCCACCGAAGAAGTAGTAGATGAGATAAAGGACGGTGGTCGCCTGTGACAGGACGGTGGCGAGAGCGGCGCCTTGGATGCCAAGCTTGAAGCCGTAGATGAACAGCGGATCCAGCGCGATGTTCAACAGCCCGGAGATGATCATCGTCCACATGGCGACGCGTGCGTTGCCTTCGGCGCGGACAACGGCATTGGTGGCCATGGCGAACATGAAAAAGGGCGTGCCGAACAGGATCGTCCGAGAATAGGCGGCGGCATAGGGCAGGATGCCTTCGGTGGCGCCGAAGATCTTGAGCAAAGACGGCAAGTAAAGACTGCCGAAGGTCGCGATGAGCGTACTGAACAGAATGACCAAGGTAAACAGGTTGCCCAGCGCAAGGCGGGCCTCTTCACGATCTCCCTCGCCAAGACGGCGAGAGACGATCGACGAACATCCGATCCCGTACCACTGTGCCAGCGCCATGACCAGGATCTGGATGGGGAAGCTGATGGCGATGCCGGCGATCCCCAGGGAGCCGACGCCATGTCCGACGAAAATGGTATCCGTCAAGTTGTAGAGGGCTTGAACCATCAAGCCGACCATGGCCGGAGCGGACATCCGAATGAGTAATTGACGAACCGGCGTCGTGCCGAGTTGTGCGCTGTGATCGACCATCAGAACTCCCTTGACGTACAAAACGAACTCCCCAGACATGGGGAGCTCGTGAATGGTACGACAAATCAGGGACGATGAAAAGTCGGTCTATCCAGGTCCCAAGGCATCGGGGTCGAAGGATTCCGGAGGGAGCGCTTCTGTCCCGATGTCCAAGATTTCGGATGTCGTGATCCGCCCGATGAGCAGCTGATTGACGATTCGCTGCATGGTCACGTAAACGTCTGTCTCGTCGCGGGTCTCGTAAACCTCGTAGAACACCTCGTAGAAAGGAATGCCGCTCACCGCGTACAACATGGCGGAGATGGGAGTGAGCGTGGAGGCATCCACCTTGACCGTGACGACTTGGAAGGCGACCGTGAAATCGATGGCGGCAAGGTCGATCTCCAGGATCTCCTCGCCCTCTTCGTTTACCACGGACCGACGCTCCTCGATGGTGTACGAATCGGCAAATCGAATGCCGCTTGTTTGGGCGACAGCGGAATCGCCGAAGACTTCGGTGGTCGCGCTGGTCTTGATCGGAAAATCCAAGTCGGGGCCGTAGAAATAGGTGGCGTCCGGCGTGGAGAGGAAGATTTGTCCGGCCAGTTCCTCGGGCGCGTCAAACGAAATCCGCGCAAACGAGCCGTCCTCGGTATCGAGGAACGACAGATTGAGCGACGCTTCGCGCGTTTCATCCGGTGTTTCGGACACGATTCGAACGGCGATCTGGGTCACGGTTTCATCGAAGAACCGTACCTCATCCAGCCTCGTTAGCAACTCGAGGTCCGAGAGGTCTTGGGAGGACGCCGATACAACGGGCAACAACGCAAGGGTGACGAGCAGGGTCATAGCGATCGATCGTTTCATGATTCTCCTTTCCTCGGTCAGATGCTCCTCAACGCATCGACAATCTGAATGCGAGAATTGCGCCAAGAGGGGAACGTCGAACTCAACAACGTGGATACCAGGACGGTGACGATCGGCATCAAGATAACTTGGGTTCCCAGCCGAAGTTGAATGGCCTGAGGGATCGCAGCTCCCGGCGGCGTCCAGGTGAAGCCGATGGCATTGAAACTGAGCAGAAGAATGGCGCTCAAGATTGCGCCAAGGACGGCGCCGATGACGCCGAGAAATGCGCCTTCCAGCAAGAATGAGCGAAAGATTCGTCCGCGCTGCGTCCCAAAGGCGCGAAGTGTGCCGATTTCCCGGCTGCGCTCGAGGAACGAAATCGTGAGCACTTCCAACACGCTGAAAAAGACGAGGACGGCGATACCGATCATGGCCAATCCCGAGAAGGCCGCATAGAACGATCGGATCGATTCGTACGATGCATTCAATTCTTCCCACGTCCGGGTCACCAACGGAATGCCGGCTGCATCCAATCGGGCTTGCAGGGCGGCGGCAAAGGCATCGGAATCATCAAGGTCCTCAAGACCAATGAGAATGCGCTCTACACCGTCCGTCTTCAGCAATCTCTGAACGAACGAGATGGGGAAAAGTCCCAGTTGACTTTCAAGATCCTCAAACGCATAGGTCATTTCACCGCTCACATCGACGGTGGCGGCATTGAAGTTTCCGGACACCGTCCCGGTCGCGATGTTGATCCGGTCGCCCGGAACGACGCCAAGCTTTCGCGCCAACGCGCTTCCGAGAACGACCTGGCGATCGGACATCTCCTCCAGCGGGTCGCCGGCGATGACGATGCATTCGTAGTCCTGAACATCGCTGCAGGGGACGACGCCTTGGCCGATGATGAGCGTGCTCCCTTCTTCGTTGCCGACCAATCCGGCGAAGTTCAATTGCCACGAGACGCCAATGACCCCATCGAGTGTCGAGGCTTCCAGGATCACGCGATCGAGAGTTTCGGGTGAAATGAGGTAGTCGTAATCGCTTGATGTGTTCTCAAACAGTCCTTCGCTGGCCACTTGCACGGCTCCCGATTCGCTAGCGAGCGATTCCTTGGTCGACTGAAGGGCTTCTTGAACGAATCCCAGAACCGAGACGAGGACGAGGAACCCAATGACGATCACGGCCAGGCTGAAGGCGGTGCGGCGCCGGTTCCGGAACACATTTCTCAGTGCGCTCTTCACTTGCATCTCGCCTCCTTTCTAATTGACCCTCAGGGCGTCGACCACGCGGATTCCCGAGGTTTGGATCGCGGGGAACACGGCGGAGAGTAACGTCGAAACCACGCCCACCAAGAAGGGCGGCGCCGCCGTCAGCAATCCCAATCGAACGGCCAGCACACTGGTTTCAACCGTGCCCGGCGGCTGCCATTCGATCCCCAACGCGTTGAACCCCCATCCCATGAGCACGCCCGTCAAGACGCCGGCTGCGCTTCCGATCAAGGCCAGCCACGCGCTTTCAATGAGAAGCTGGCGAAACACCTCGGAGCGGGTGGTCCCCAATGCACGAAGGGTTCCGATCTCTCGTGTTCTCTCCAGGAAGGCGAGCGTCAGTACCTGAAGGATGATGAAGAATACGAGGATGAACACGGCCAAGGTGAGGAATCCAAACAAGAGATCGAAAAACCCCGACAGTTGCTGATAAATCGCCGATAATTCAAACCACGTGCGGACGTCGAGTTCGATGGAGGCACGATCCAGCTGGCTGACGATCGCTTCCTTGGCGTCATCCGTTGCCGAAATCGACTCCAGCCCGACGATCAATCGTTCGACGCCCCGGGTTCCCAGAAGAAGCTGGGCAAAGGACTGGGGCATGAACAAGGTTTGTAGCTCGACTTGTTCCGAGGTGAACTTGTAGATCCCCACGATCCGTAGCGGCGTTGCGTTGTAGGCGCCGTTGACTGTCGTGAGGGTCAAGGTGACGACATCGTCAACGTGGAGTCCCAGGCGGTCGGCCAGAGAGCGCCCCATCAGGATGCTGGCGACATCGGTTTCGTCCAGCGGTCGGCCTTTGAAAACCAGCTTGTCCGCATTCAGGACCGAATTGCCGGGGACTTGAGCGGTCACGCGGACGACTTGTGTCTGCTTGCCCGAGGCGATCAGGCCGGGGAATTGAAGCTGGGTTGTGATGCCGGTCACTGCTGCGTGTTGGGAGAGCAGATTGCGAACCTGCGCCTCGCGCTCCGGGTCGATGAGGTAGTCGTAGCCGTCTGCCGTGTCGTCAAAAAGATCGGCTGAGGCGAGCTGGAGGTTCCCGTACTCATTGACGGCGGCGGCTTGGATCTGAAGACGGGAATCTTCCAAGAAGCCGTAGACAAACAAGGAGATGGCCGTCCCTAAGGCGATGATGGCGACAGAAAGGAGCGTGCGGCGACGGTTACGCAGCAGGCTGCGAAGCGGTATCCACCACGTCATGGGCGCCTCCTTCCTGCAAACAACCATCGTGAATGCGGATTTGACGCCGCGCGTACTGGGTCACGGCGGGGTCATGCGTGACGACGATGAACACCACGCAGTGTTCTTCGTTCAGCGTTCGCATGAGATTCATCACTTGCGCGCCGGTTTCCGAATCCAGATTGGCGGTGGGTTCATCGGCGAGGACGAGTTTCGGCTGAGTGATGAGCGCTCGCGCGATGGCAATACGCTGCCTCTGCCCGCCGGACAGCTCATTGGGCCGTCGCCGGGCGAGATCCCGCAACCCGACTTCTCCCAAGATGGCGTCGACGCGCTTTGCCCGCTCCGATTTGGACAGCTTCTGAAGCAGAAGGGGATATTCGGCATTCTCTGCCGCCGACAACACGGGAATGAGGTTGAAGGTTTGAAAGATGAGGCCGATTTTCTCTTTCCGAAGCTGGGCCAGTTGCTTTTCGTTGAGCGTGTTCGTCGAGACGCCTTCGACCACAACCTCGCCTTCTGTTGGGCGATCGATGGCGGAGATCAGGTTGAGAAAAGTTGTTTTTCCACTTCCGGACGGCCCGTTGATGACCACGAAGTCGCCTTGCGCCGCCGTGAAATCGACATCCCTGAGCGCATAGACCGTCGACCCTCCCACTTGGTAGGTCTTCGTCAGGCGCTGCGCCTCCAGGAACGAACGTCCCTGTTCATGACAAAACTGACTTATAGTTCCCATCGTTCGTTCCTTCCTTATTGGGTTGTGTAAGTTTCCCCTATACCACCCTAGTTAATCGCTAAGTCTCCATAAGATACAAATCGTGTACTCTCTCGATGGAAAAAGCATGAGCGTGGAAAGGAGTTCTCGTGAACGACAAATTGGCCGTTATCTTGGCAAGTGGAGATCCCCGGGTTCTCGAAATGGGTCTCATGTACGCGCGCAATTCAGCGGTCCAGGGCTGGATGTCCGATGTGAAGGTCTTCCTGTTTGGTTCCTCGGAGATCCAAATCGCCACGGATCCGGGGTTGCGTGGCATGGTTGAGGAGATGATTGAGAGCGGTATCGTACCGGTGGCCTGCAAGTACTGCTCTGACAAGTACTCGGTGACGGAGTTGCTCGAACGCGCGGGATGCGAGATCGAATACGTCGGCGCCCCCATCTCGGAAGCCATCAAGGCCGGTTACGTGCCCATGGTTTGGTAGGCGGCGTGAAGACGATCAAGACGATCGATTCTGCCCAGTACGTCTATGCCTTTACTCCCGAGATGGCGCCCGTCAGTCACATTGCGCCGGGAGAGATGGTGCGTTTCGATGCCCTCGACGCGTTGGGCGGGCAGGTGCGCGCAGAGACCGACATCTTGGCGGGGTTGGACTTCGACCGCGTGAATCCCGCGACAGGACCCATTACCATTGACGGTGCGAAGCCCGGAGACACGCTTTCCGTCACCCTTCATTCCATCGAGATGGACGAGCAAGGCGCCATCGTGACCGGCCCCGGGATGGGCGTGCTTGGCGATGAGATGACGTCCTATGCCACTCGCATGCTTCCCATCCGGAATGCGGCTGTGGAGTTCGGAGGGCTGAAGCTGCCTGTCCGACCGATGGTTGGCGTCATCGGGGTGGCGACAGAGACCGGACGCTATGCGACGGGAACGGCGCATCGACACGGCGGCAACATGGATACCAAAGAAATCGGCGTGGGATCCACCGTTTATCTTCCCGTTTCCCAGGATGGCGCGCAACTGGCGATGGGCGATGTGCATGCCGTGATGGGGGACGGCGAAGTGTGTGTCTCGGCGTGCGAAGTGGCCGCACGGATTGTTGTGGAGACGGCGGTCCTGAAGGCAACGCGACTCGCCTGGCCGATGGTCGAGACCTCTGAGCGAATTCACGTATTGGTGTCACTGCCCACCATTGAAGAGGCGCTGATTGAGGCGACACGTTGCGCTGTCTCCCTTCTGCAACGGGCGCATGGCCTGTCCAAGGAAGACGCCTACATGCTGGCGAGCCTGGCCGTGGATATCGGGGTCAGCCAATTGGTCGATCCGAATAAAACAGCCAAGGCCAGTATCCCCAAATACGCGCTGCCCGGGCCGCTGACCGATTGGCTGTCAGGACAAGATTGGCGTGGCGATGGCTGAGCGCGGACGGTAAGCTCAAGAAAACAAGCTGGCGGTACCGTTCGCTGCCGAAGGGTTGGACGGCGCTGTGATCCGAGAGTGCGAGGAGGCCTCAACGTGCGAGCCATCGTGGGTGCGACCCTACTAACCCCTGATCAGACGATCGAAAACGGCACCATTCTCATCGAAGAGGGTGTGATTCGGAAGGTCGGAACGGATCTCCCGGTTCCCGATGGCGCGGACGTTCTCGATGCCACGGGCAAGTTCGTCATCCCCGGCATGATCGATGCCCATTGCCATACGGGAATCTTCGCCGATGGCGTGGGTTGGAATCATTCGGATGGCAACGAGATGACCGATCCCGTGATGCCACACCTCCGCGCGATTGATGCCATTCATCCGGAGGACAAGGCCTTTCAAGATCTCCGCGAAGCCGGCGTCACCTGCATTGGTACCGGACCGGGCTCCGGAAACCTTGTGGGAGGGCAGACGGCCGTGATCAAGACTCGCGGGCGCACGATCGAAGAGATGCTCGTACGCTTCCCGGGGGCCATGAAGATGGCGCTGGGAGAGAACCCCAAGCGCGTCTATGGCGAACAGAAGCGTACGCCGTCCACACGCATGGGCAATGCCGCCATCCTTCGCGAGGTCCTGACGAAGGCACAGGCCTATCTCGAGAAGAAGGCGATCCACGAGAAGAAGGTGGCGGATTTCAACGCCGGGGTTGAGGAGGCCAAAGAGCCCGATCCGTTTGAGATTGACCTGAAACTGGAGAGCCTCGGCAAGATTCTGACTCGCGAAATCCCTGCGCACATTCACGCCCACCGCGCCGACGACATCATGACGGCGCTTCGGCTGGCTAAGGAATTCGATTTGGATCTGATCCTCATTCATGCGACCGAAGGCTACAAAATCGCCGACATCCTGGCTGAGGAAGGCGTGCCCTGTATCCCAGGTCCTGTATTGATTTCGCGCATGAAGTACGAGCTTCGCGAGCTCAATGTGAAAAACGCGGCCGTCCTCTCAAAAGCGGGCGTGAAGGTGGCCATTCAAACCGATCAATTCTCCGCCGTTCGTTACATTCGCCTGGATGCCGCTGTTGCCATCAGCGAAGGCATGTCGGATGACGATGCGCTTCGCGCCATCACGCTGACCCCGGCCGAACTCCTCCGGGTGGACGATCGCGTGGGGAGCATTGAGGCGGGCAAGGATGCGGATCTTGTCGTTCTCAGCGCGCATCCATTCGATGTCGCTCACAGCCGCGTCGAGCACGTCCTCATCGAAGGCGAAACCGTTTACCAGCAGTAGTTCCGGAGGGTACATGAAGACACGGAATCTGGGACGAACGGGCGTTCGCATTTCGCAGCTCTGCTTCGGCACGATGTCGTTTGGGGGCGCGGCGGATGCGGCGATGTCAGCCGCGCTTTATCGCAAATGCCGGGAAGCCGGCATCAACGCCTTCGATTGTGCCAACGTCTATTCCGCAGGCCAGGCGGAAACCATCCTCGGCAAGTTGATGAAGGGCGAACGCAACGACCTGGTCATTACCTCGAAGGTCGGCTTCCCCATGGGCGAGGGCATCAACGATCGGGGTTTGTCCCGGCGGCATATCCTCGCCTCGGTTGAGGACAGCCTGGCGCGGCTTGGCACGGATCGGCTGGACATCCTGTTCGTTCACACTTTCGATCCGTCAACGCCGATGGAAGAGACCTTCCGCGCGCTCGATCAGCTAGTTCGAGATGGGAAGATCCTCTACACCGGCGTCTCCAATTGGGCGGCATGGCAAATCGCGCTTTCCTTGGGTATCTGCGCGCAACGCGATCTTCCGGCCTTTGCCTGCATTCAGCCGATGTACAACCTCGTCAAACGGCAGGCTGAGGTTGAGATACTGCCGCTGGCCCAATCCGAGGACCTTGCCGTCATCTCGTACAGCCCTCTGGGCGGTGGCTTGCTCACCGGGAAATACGGAACGAATATGCGCCCTGAATCCGGGCGACTGGTCGACAATACGATGTACGGCACACGCTACGGAAACGAGAGTTACTACCAAACGGCGGACCGGTTTGGGGAGTTGGCCGTGAGGGAGAACGTGCCGCCGGCAACCCTGGCCGTGGCCTGGGCCGCCGCTCACCCCGCCGTGACGGCGCCGATCATCGGTGCGCGCAACGTTGAGCAGCTTGAGCACTCGCTTGCAGCGGCGTCCTTTGATATGAGCGCCGAGCTCTATGCCGAGATCGCGGCGCTGTCTCCGACGCCGGCGCCTGCGACCGATCGAACGGAGGAACAAGCGGGCGTGGCCTATCGAGGGAGCCGGGAAGACTACAGATAGTTGGGGGTGGGGGACGTGCGGAGCATCCGGGAATGGATTCAGGAAGAATCGGAGGTGCTCGGTCCGGAGTTTCTTCGAGTCGATGGGATTCTCAATCATTGCGTCGATCCGGAGTTCATCGTCTGCGTGGGCGAGGAGCTCTGGCGACGCTTCAACGATCAGGAAATCACCTGCGTCGTGACCGCCGAAGCGGCGGGCAACATCGTTGCCTATGAGCTCGCACGCCGGCTGGGCGTACGCGCCCTATACGCGAAAAAGGGAAAAGCGGCGACGATGGTTCGACCGCTGATGAGAGCGCTAATTTCGCCGACGAAACGTGCAGCTGTGGAGCTCGCCATCTCCCGTGACTACCTTTCGTCGGAAGACCGCGTGATCGTTGTCGATGATTTTCTCTATCAGGGAACGACGAGCGCGCTGTTGGCGGACATGGTCGTGGAATCCGGAGCCGAACTGATCGGCTTCGGCTTCGTCATTGAGAAGACGTTCGCGGGAGGCCGGGACGCCCTGGCGCGATTCGAGGTGCCCATTAAGACGTTGGCACCGATTCGAACGATGAATCCGAGCTCCGGAACGATCGAATTCGCGGAGATGCCATGAGCGTTGTTGTCCTCGATTTCGGTTCCCAATACACGCGGTTGATCGCCAGGCGTGTGCGCGAGTTGGGTGCCTATTCCGTCATTCTGCCGGGAACCGCGTCCGTGGAGCAGATCGAGCGCGAGAACCCGAGTGCCCTCATCTTCTCGGGGAGCCCCTATTCGGTCTTCGAAGAGGGTGCACCGGTTCCGGATTCGCGCCTCTACGCACTGAACCTTCCCATTCTCGGCATTTGCTATGGAATGCAACTGTTGGCAAAACAGTTCGGGGGGCAGGTGTGCGATGCGGGCACGCGCTCGTACGGCGCTGACGAACTCGTCTCGCATGACGGCGAGCTGTTCGACGCACTGCGTGGAGCGCTTCCCGTTTGGATGAGCCATGCCAGTTCCGTCGAGTCCTTGCCCCAAGGGTGGAAAATCCTCGCGACCACCCAGCACAACCCGCATGCGGCCATCGCTTCCCCCGATGGGCTGTACGTTGGCGTCCAGTTCCATCCTGAAGTCGTTCACACACCGTCGGGTGGGCAGGTGTTGTCGAATTTCCTCTCGATGCATGCCATTTCCCGTGATTGGACTGCCGAGCGGAATCTCGATCAGATGATTCGTGAGCTGCGCCAGTCGGTTGCAGACGCCTCGGTGGTGTTGGGAGTCTCAGGCGGAGTGGATTCGTCGGCGCTCGCCCTGTTGCTGGCCCGTGCAGGCATCTCGCATCGAGCGGTCTTTGTCGATCACGGGCTCTTGCGTGCGAGAGAGCGCGAAGACGTCGAAGCATCGCTCAAGCCGCTTGGAGTGAGCCTCATCACGGTCGATGCCTCGGAACGCTTTCTGACCGCCTTGCGCGGTGTCGTCGACCCAGAGGAAAAGCGCAAGACGATTGGCAAGCTGTTCGTCGATGTGTTTCGTGAGGAAGCGGCGAAGGCGGGGTCCTGTCGGTTCCTCGCGCAAGGCACGCTCTATCCGGATGTCATCGAGTCCGCGGGCGGCGAAGGCGCTGCCAACATCAAGTCGCACCACAACGTGGGTGGTTTGCCCGACGAATTGGGGTTTGAGCTCATCGAACCGTTCAGGCGGTTTTTCAAGGACGAGGTGCGCGAAATCGCCGCCTTGCTCGGGCTGCCGGATGAGGTTCGATTGCGGCATCCGTTCCCCGGGCCCGGACTTGCCGTTCGCATTCTTGGGGAGATCACGCCCGAACGGGTGGACATCGTGCGGCGGGCGGACGATATCTTCATTTCTACCTTGCATGAGTTCGATGTCTATCACGACGCGTGGCAGGCGCTGGCCGTGCTAACGCCGATACGGTCGGTCGGCGTTGCCGGCGATGAGCGCAAGTATGGCTCCGTGATCGCGCTGCGCGCCGTAACCAGCGTCGATGCCATGACGGCGGACTGGGCGCGATTGCCGCATCACGTCTTGGATCGAGCGGCACAACGCATCACGCGTGAGATTCCCGAGGTCGGCCGCGTTGTCTACGACATCACCAGCAAGCCGCCGGGCACCATCGAATGGGAATAGTTGGCTGAGCTGTGAATAGACAGACAGTCAAGCACGTTGCTTATCCAGTGGGAAGAATCGAGAGGTAGCGAATCCCTGCTTTGATGACAAGCGCTATAATAATGGCTACGGTGAAGCTGAAGAGCGTCCCGACTAGAACGTATTCGGCCTCTTGCCTGGATTTGTTGGTTTGAATATCGGCAAAGCGCAAGATTGATTTTGCGGCAATGAGAAAACCGATTAGTGCGAACTGATCCACAAGGACTGCGGTGAGGATGAGGATGCGTTCAAGGCGTCCGATCCACAAACCTGCATTTTGCAGACCTTCGATTTCTCTAGACTGAATCGCTTGTCTCCATGGAGAAGTGATGATCCCTGTAAGAAATCCGACAGGCCAGATTACACTGACATATCCTAGAGCAATCATCCAATAGAGGGGCGTGTTCCAGACCGTTTGGATGCCCCTTAGCACGGCGTCTAGGCTTGGCGTTACGAACACAATCCAGATCGAGAGAAGCGCGAGAAGATGAAATGCGGACCGTCTACTGAGTACTCGAAGGGTCTGGGATGGAGCGGTGGAGCGAATTTCTATCATGATGCTGGTAATTATGATTGCGATGTACAGAAAGACATTCGACCAATGCCACAGCACAAGAAGAAAGACAGCACTGCGGACCGCAATGACGGCTACTTGTCTTAGGAGTCCGGATATTTTCTCGCTTCCGATGATGCGGTTTCGAATGAACGATTCAATGGCGAGGTGAACGAGTAGGAGTTGGATGCCGGAAAGCACATCGCGAAGGCTTAGACTGCTCATTATAACCTCCAAGGGTTATTAGTTGTTCTTATAACCTTCGTGGGTTATGTTCCGTGCAATCTGTTCGTACCGCTTTAGCAGAACATCGACCGCAGAAACTCCCGCTCGCCCAAGTCTTTTCGCGATTGCGGGTTGGGAAACCTCCAACTTCTTTGCGATTTCCGTTTGCTTCTGGCCGAGTAGATGCATGAAGACAGCCTCGGATTGCTCAAACGTCCATCTTGCGATCAATGCGTCGAGCAGAGCACACTCTGCGTTCAGCTCTTCTGTGATCTCTTCTGACGGTGCGCAGAAGCGAAGGCGTGAGTCGGTTTTCTCCATCGAATCAAGAAGAGGGCCCGATCGTCGGAATGCCGGTCCATCCGATTCTGATGTCTTCTGAACATGGGTTGAAGTGATCGTTCCAATCCCAACCGCTATACGGACATCAAGCGGGGTCGAAGTCTCTGGAGAAAACAGTACGGAGCGTGTCCGAATGTGCATTCGAAGAACGAGAGATGAGTAGAGCGCGTCCTCTACGGCCATAATGCCCTGAAAGCTGTCCCCTCTGTAGATTTCGAAGTCGATGAGATTTCCCTTTAGGATGTCAATGGCGACATACCTTAGCGCATTCTTCAAGTGGGAAAGAGCGGAGTCAGCCAACCCTGAATCCGAATGCTCAGAAGAGCCTACAAGATCCCCGGTGATCACGGCGACATCGTTCATCGTGGTTACGTCCATGTCTATCCCACCTTGCCCAATATAACCTTAGAGAGTTATAATTTCCGATTATAACATGCAACGGTTCGTTGGAAGAAATGGCTAAACCGGTCGCAGAGTTCGGTCCATGAAGTTGGCCAACAAAGCGGGTTATGCAACAATCATGATCTAGGAGGTCCACGTGAGGCATTTCATCATCGATACGGATACGGCATCGGATGACGCCGTTGCATTAGTTATGGCTCTTCAACACCCGGACGTTCAGGTTGAGGCCATCACCGTGGTTGCCGGAAACGTGCCATTGGAGCACGGCGTGCAAAACGCACTCTATACCGTTGAGCAATGCAATAAGACTACGTCCGTTTACGTGGGATTGGACAAGCCGATGCTGCGCCCGTTGGAAACGGCCCAGTTCTGCCACGGTGAAGACGGATTGGGCGATATTGGACTCCCACTGACAGGCCGGGTTCCCGCCGACGGCCATGCCGTGGACGTGCTTATGGACACAATTCACGCCTTCGCGGGGGAGATCACGCTGGTGACCTTGGGTCCCTTGACCAATATCGCGGCCGCGTTGCTTCGAGATCCATCGATCGCCGGCGCTGTTCAGAGGTGTGTGATTATGGGCGGCATCGGGTATGGGTATGGCAACATCATTCCTGCTGCAGAATACAACATCTGGGTCGATCCGGACGCCGCCAAGATCGTGTTCGAATCCGGCCTGCCCATTCAGATGGTGGGATGGGACATCTCTCACAAGCACGCAACCTTCACCTCGGAGGAAGCCGATGAACTGCGAAAGGTGTCCATCCTTGCCGAGTACTGCGTGGATATTCAGAAAGCGCTTCGAGAATTCGGAATCAGCTACCTCAAGCAAGACGGATTCGATCTTCCCGACCCCATCGCCATGGCCGTGGCCCTCGAACCGGATGTCGCGACAGAGACCCAACACCTGCGCGTCGACATCGAAACGAAATCCGAGCTCACACGCGGCGCCACCGTGGTCGATCATCTCCGCGTGTCTGGGCGAGAGCCGAATGCCGATGTCGTGCTAGAAGCCTCCCGCGAACGATTTCTTGAGGTTCTCTATGCGGCTGTCAGTTCGTAATACCTGGTTGGCATAAGAGCGACGAACTGCCGCATTTTGAAACGCCGGATCAGATCTCGGCGATGTTGACACCGTAAAACAAGAGTACGATTGAGCCTCCGAATTCACCTCGATCAGGTTTAAACCATGTAGGCGAGAATGTCATTGCTCTAGCCTCAGAAGTCCAACGGCTCTCTTTGATCCCGCGTCTCGCCATCAAGTCCAAGAGTCCATCGGCTAAATCTGGCCCTCTCGGTGGACGAATTTGGAATCGTGAGATGGCCCTCAATGAAGCGCATCTGCAGTTCGCAACCTAGCTTTCCCGGAATTAGCAGCCCATCTCCTTACGCAGCGGGTAGCAAACGCGAGGAGCTAGTCAGAATTCCGTGATTCTCGTCCTTGTCGGGAAAGGCCTTTATCCGAGTATTGTCAAGAAAGGTGGAAAGATGTAAAATTGAGCTAACATAGCAGCGTGCGTTTTGTGAACCGTAATCAGCGCGCAAAAAAAGGAGGAAAAATGCTGCGAGCACGCGATGACATCATCCAGGCAAAGCTTGGCTACGTCGCGGACCCTGGCATCGACATGCTCCTTGACAAGGAGCTTATCGCGAAGATCAGGATCCGGGAGATTGAGATGCAGATCAAACTCCTTGAGATGCAGCTTGACACGGCTCGGCTTGCGGCCGACGCCCTAAGGGAGCAGTACGAGATCGGCTAGCCCCAGACGTGATTGGCAAGACGGATGACTCTCCGGAGGTGGTGTCCTCGACTGATTCTCCCGCGGCTCCGCCAGCGGAGCAATCGAGCAGCCAAGACGTATGTGACGTTCTTCTTGTGGGCTTTGAGTCCCAGGAGAACCTTGGGATGCGTTCGCTGGCAGCGTACCTAATACAGCGAGGGCTGACAGCGCAAATTCAACCCATACAAGGTATTCCCGAAGAAGCCATCCTGGCAAGCGTCCTTCTCGCAAGGCCAAAAGTTGTCGGCTTCTCACTTATCTTCCAAAGGATGCTTGAGCAGTTCGCCAACCTGATAGCCTATCTACGTAACAATGGAGTCAAGGCTCACTTCACGATCGGAGGTCACTTCCCTTCGTTTTCGCCGGAGAAAATCCTCTCTTCAATTCCAGATCTAGACTCAGTCGTCCTTCATGAAGGAGAAGAGACCCTTCTGGAACTCACTGAAAACGTGGACAAGCCAGAGGAGTGGCATCACATACGGGGGCTGTGTTTTCGTGCAGGCCAGCGATTGGAGAGAACCCCGGCGAGACCCCTTATCGCCGACCTGGACTCACTTCCCTTCCCGATCAGGAGATCGCAGAGCGAGGCATCGCGAGGGATCGACTTCCGGTCGATTGCCGCTAGCCGCGGATGCTACTACAACTGTTCCTTCTGTAGCATCAACGCTTTCTACCGTGAGCCTGCCGGCCCAGCAAGGCGCTCTCGTTCGCCGCGGAATGTCCTTGATGAGATGCTGTCTCTTCATAAGAGATTCGACACGCGAGTATTCATCTTCCAGGACGACGACATATTCACGCAAAGCCCGCAACACAGGAAGTGGCTTGATACTTTTCTAGCAGGTCTCTCAGCATCTGGACTTGGTGATAAAGTCCTGTGGCGGATTTCCTGTCGGATTGACGATCTTCATCCGGAATACTTGATGAGAATGCGTGAAGTGGGTTTGGCAACAGTGTATATTGGGATTGAGTCCGCTAGTGATAAAGAGCTGGAAGCCATGAACAAGGGATATCGCGCCCAAGCTGTCTTTGCAGCCGTCGACCTGCTAACTCGCCTCGGAGTACCCTATGAGTTTGGTTTCATGCTGTTCACGCCTGACACAAGTTTCGGAAGCATCCGAGACAACATCAGGTTCTTGAGATACATCGCCGATCAGAGCAGTTCGCTGGTGCACTTCTGCAAGATGGCACCATATTCGGGCACTGCCGTGGAAAGACGCCTCAGGCAAGAAGGAAGATTGATCGGATCACTCTCGAGTCCTGACTATCGACTCGCCAATCCGAGACTTGATCTGCTCCATGCGTTCTTCTCTCAAACCTTCAACTTCCGGAACTTCAATGACGCCGGTCTGGTAGAGCGGCTAAGGTTCGCCAAGTTCGACAGTCTTCTTCTCGATAGGTTATTCCCAGGTGAGTTTGATACCAAGGAGTACTCAGCTTGTATTTCGGGCCTTATACGGGACTGCAATGAGGCCGCCCTTGACACCATGGAGTTCGCGGTCGAATTCGCGGAGCGCAACTCGGAAGAAATCCTCCTCTCGAACTGGGGAATCCTGCAGAGTGTGATGCAGAGAGAGGCAGCAAAGGAAGACCAAATCACCCGAAGACTAGACCTGCTGATGGCGGAGTATGGCTATGGCCAACAGCCCCTTCATGCCCAGTCTCAAGACTGCTGCTGAGTAGGAAGTGCTCAGGGATGTGCCGAATCAAGCTGCGAGAAGAGGTAAGGAACAAGGTGAGCGTCAGATCTTGTCTTTTGATATTCGTTCGGTCTCAACACGAGATGCAATCCGGCTAATCGTCGAATAGTGCAGTCCCAAGTATTCTTCAAGTTGGGCCAGCGTGTACTCATGCTGGCGGGTTGCCTCGTAGATCTTCTCATTC
>JANQGM010000026.1 GCA_028277345.1 Candidatus Bipolaricaulota bacterium
TAATGATCGCCCTTTTCCCGAGAAATATACAGTGAAGTTCTCTTTTTGCCCGAAAAGCGCGCGTAAATACTGAGCGAATGCCCCTTGGGTATCCCATAATACTCCTTAAATGTTATAAATTCAATATGGCCGCTGTATCGGTAAAAAGGTCTATTAGCAAGAATTAAATGACTTTGTATTCTCATACAAACTTTTGATTTTTCCACCATCTTGTCCAAATTACCCAGCATGCCCTCACAGCCGTAAAGGGGTCTATATATTATTACAGCAAGAGAATGAAACCTATAGAGTCTAAATGACGAGGTAAGACTTCACATTTAGTGACAATGAGATTCACCTTTAAAGATCCAGATGCGGGAAAGATTCCTTGAACAACTGCATGAAAAACATATCTCATTAGAACAGGTGTCTTAAAAACATAAAATGCTCTTGTTCGCAAAAATGGCAAAAAAAGGCTTTTTATTTCGTGTAAGCTCCCAATAGCCCACGTTAGATATCTCAAAATTTTAACGGGACTCCGAGGCTTTAAGGTCAAAATTGCAAATTTTTCAAGACTCCATTGTCTCCCAATTTCTAGAAGAGAATTCAACATAAAGAAAACCCAACCAAATAAAGAAAAATGACTAGAAAACTTAGGAGTGATGTTAGAATTTTAATATATATATCGAACGTGGGCCATTTCGTCTGGAGGCGGGAGTGGGAAATAGTGGGAGTGTTATTACCCAAATTGGCAAATCTACCTACCAGTATTAATAAATGAAATTCAATCTGGGCAGGCGTAATTTTCTTTTCGCACATTTCAAGTTAACTTAACGATTACCTTGGCTTCCCTGAATCTGGAATACGTTCCGCATCTTCTAACCTCAGAAAACACAAAAACCACCCATAGAGAAAAATAACCTTATTCAAGTCCGACTAAATACTAAGACCTCTATAGAGGTGAAAAGCAAAGGTTGGAGAAAGTAGGAATTCCCCTTAACTAAACCTTTCTTGATGAAGCTGTTTGGGGTACAGATACCCTGTAGGTCGCTCTAATTTAACCAAAAGGGATACGCTTCCACAGAAATTAATTCATCACATTCAATTACATACCCCACCACATAAGAATGTTATAGTTTTATTAAAAGCATGTCGTTCAATTGGTTCAGTCATGATCAGTCTGAAAATCACTACATTACTGAAATTGATTTATTTTCACAAATTTCGGTAAATTCTAGCATGATTCAGAAAACTCTAATCTACACAGTACCTCCAACCAGAGCAGTGATATCAAATGATGCTCCATCAAAAGAGTTTCCCTCCATAGCCTCGTCAGGTTTCCCTTTGTTATTCATCTAGGGATAACAATTTAAATAGAACAATTCATATAATTCTAAGCAACTTAATTCTTGTAGATATTACTGCATTTCTCTTGGCTCAGCTTTTCAGAATGTTGAACTTCTGCTGCGTTTTATGTTTGAGTTGTCTTCTCGACGGTGTTAGTCATCCTAAGAGGTCTGCATAATTCTTCACATCATAAGAAAGCCGAATTCAATGATATAATTATTCATTCAAAATATTTTTAAGTTCTTTCCAAGCTTGCCGCCTTGTAAATTTCTTCTAAACTTATTAAGCCTATTTTCCGGCACAGTTTCAGATTTTATACACAGTTTTTTTTTCTTGGAGATACCCCTCTAAAAGGAAGTAACATGCATCGAGCAAATATCCATCCATTGATGGTACTGCTCGCATCTTCCAAATTTGGTGAACACCAGATGGTTATGACGAATTGGCCGGGTGCATGAATTTGGAGCCAATAAGAGCGAAATATTTTGAATGAATGATAATGCGCATTATTCCAATTTCTATTTCATGGGCTAAGTAAAATAACTCTTAGTATATTACTTATAGTTTGGGTATCAGTAAAAAGAATCCTTCTCGCATATGATGCATTAACCTTTATTGTTTGCACATCACAAGATGGCCTCCTCTGAAAAACTCTTTCTCATGTCTAGCATACAAGTTCTTGGTGTCCGAAAAATATGAAAATTGTCTTAGTTTATTTTATGATATTTATTAACTGTTACAACGAACGTACACAACAACTTTGATTACCAAATGGCCAAGAAAGATGTAAACCAAATAGACTACGAGCAGTCTCTCCCCTCACTAAATCTTAAGAATTCGAAAAGAGAGTCTGCTCGCAGTCTATAAGCCAAAGAGTACTACACAAAATACAGTTCATCTTACTTTTGTTTTTTCGTGTTTCTGCTTGCTTGCTTGTTCGCTTGTTTGCTGTTGTTATTGTTTATTTCTTTGTACTTTCTGTAGAACGGGGACTTACGTATAAACTAAATTACCTGAGAAGATGGTGGAGGGTCAGTAACACATGAAGGTAAGTGCTGTTTGTCTTCAAAACCATTTGAGCATGGACCATTTGGAAGGACATCAGGAACAGATTGTCTTAAAACTGGTTCGAGGCGGTTTCCTGAAGGCTCTATTTAAGTTACAGATTATTTATCAAAGATAAATGGTTAAATTTAGGATTTAAGTCAAAATTTCACTTCTTTCAATAGAAATGAATGTTTACTGAAGGAAATATGTGATTAACAAATAATCAATAACCAAGATACCGGTACAGTTAGTTTGTGTAATCAAAGTAATGGTGGCGAGTTGATTGAAAAATTATTCGCCTAATTTCACGAGTATACCATTTGACTCCCACTAATATCATGGGTGACAAAATTATGCTCATAATCGTGACTTGTTTATCTTGTCGAGAACTCCGCCCCACGCAATGTAAAGTTTAGAGCATACATTTTGGCTTAAAATCACGGCAGTTTTCAGAAACGTTTTTTTTGACAAAAAATCTGTTTGAATTCTTCTGGCTTAGTGTGCTCTTTCGCGTGTTTAGGTTTTCTAAAGCGTCCTTGCATGCCGTGATATTTTCATTCATAACATTTCAAAACCTTGATGCCATCTCGGCACTACATGTGGGCTAATATACGGAAAGTTGCAGTAGCAATTTTAATTTGTTATTTCACAAGTTAAATCATAAGTTAGCCGGCTAAAATTTCGTGCCAAAACTTAAGGTGTAATTTGTCACCCATTACATCATAGCGACAATATAGAGGAAAACAGAATTATTATTACAAGACCACTTTAAACCCTGAATTTGTCCACATGTTAGCAACGAGATCTAATTATGATCAAATCGTTATCCGTACCGTCACTAACACAAAAGACATCACTTGCTTCAATGCCAGAGTCCGTGGGCCAATCTGCCGCTGAGTCTGTTAACTGTGACTGTTAAATCAATAAAAAATTAATTAATAAGAAACAACATTCGTTTTCGATAACATTCGTTGTTCAAATTTTGATGACAGAATTTTTTCCGCTAAAGCAAAAACGGTATTTTAAAAAGTATGTTGAAAGAATCGTTTCTTTCTAACTAAAAACTATTCCATCATTTCTGAATCAACTTTTAATAACCTCCTGAACGAAGCGTTGTAGAACCACAGTCCCGTTTTTTCTTTATTTATCTAGGTCCTGGTTGACACACGCTGCTTTGGCGGCGCCCGTTGCAATTATTGCCCATATTTTATGGTTTCACAGCAGTTCAGTAGCTAGTGGACTACTTACAAGACTTAAAACTAAATTGAAAACATTTTAAAATTAAAAAGGTTATGTTTCTTTAAAAATATGTTTTTTGTTGTTTATCGCGTTCGTCAGTACGCATCCTAAACTAGTGTTCCTGCAGCACAAGGCAGAAATTTTCGAGCTGCAAATTACGCGCCCCCAACAATTTTATCAGGAGCATTTCGGCCGGGAAATTGGACTCTTCGAATCGATTTCGTTTCCGCAAGTGACGAACGCGGATCCATAATCAATGATTACCTCTATATTACTTTACTTTTTCATTTATTTACTACTGAAAGTAATCATCCACTGAAGAAACTCGGGATTGAACGCAAATTGATCAGCGGAAATTCTGCAAGACAAGTCATAATTAAGAGTGGGACTGCTAAAATATGCTGGGAGTCAATATATCACGTGTTTACCTCATAGTCTGATCCTGATTCTCCTCTATTTTCCTGAAGCCCGCTGAGACGTGCCTCTTCAACTTCTCCCACCCAATTCGTAACCTTTGCATTTACATCAATAGTCTGTTTTGGTTGACCAGGAGAATGGACTGCGACAACCTGCATCTCCGTTGATGCAACGTTACCTTGACCTGGACTTTTACTTTGTTCAAAGGGTAAACGCGCAAAAAATTGTCTACTAGGTAATATACGATACACACTCTGATCGCTCCCCTCCAATGTTGATGAAACCATGCCCTGCGCATGCTGGTATGAATGTGGTAGCGGTGGGCAAGAAGTATCTCTTGCTTGAACATTTCCATCATTAATTTGCAACGAACGGTTTCCCACACTTTGTTGCCCTGATGTCGCGGACTCTACAAGTAATGAGTCAATAGAAACGATTTCTCCTTGGGCAATTGTTGTATCTGTGAATCAAATAAGGGAATTCAGTAGCGCTGACAGGCAAATGCGAGATGTAGAGTAGTGCCTCTTGAAGATTGATTATACCCATGGCATCTGGAAAATGTATTTATGACATTGCCCACACACATCTTACTGCTCTGCCAAAAACATTGTACTATTATGATTGATTATTTGGCTGATTTTCAATACCCTAGCTGGATCGGAAAAGATCATTTTTAACGTCATCCATCGACCTGAAAATTGATTATAGTTCATAGCTGACTTTTCCATTTCAGTTGAATGGCTTGTCAAGCTCTGTTGCAGAAAGCCAATATTAACGTAAGCAGAGCTGTGCCTGAAAATATTAATTGTCTTTACAATTAAGACATCGGAAAGTTCATTGGCTTTAGATACACGAATAGTTACTAACAGGTGTAGTGCGCATTTAATTAAAATTCTCTAAATGGATGAGACTTTACCTTCTTGATTCTGATCGACTTCCATTTGGGTCACTTCCACACTTGCCACCTGAGGCTAAAAAAAATTGACTAGTAAGTGTTATGGCTCAGTCAATTCCGAGCGTGCGCATTCCCCTCCCCCGGGCATTTGTCATTTGTTTTGGAAAAGCCGCAAATATAAATGCCCCATGGTGGGGCCGGGCAACGGGCGCGCGCGAGGGAGACACGCGAGGGGTGACGGAGCGCCTGCACGGAAGGCCCCCGAAAATCGTTTCAACTCGTATTCTGTGAGTGCGGATATTTCCAATTGGTCGAGAGGCTCCCGAGGGAAAAATGCCATTCAGGTAGGTGACTTGATCGCCCTCGCTCAGTCCGAAATCGGCGAGCCGCTCGTCCACGGATTGAATCAGAACCGCATCGGTGTGCCAGAACACAACGATGTCTCCGGGTACCGGCTCCCGGAATTGATACGTAATGCGATCGACGAAGAATGAGTCACGGGGTTCGATAACGGGGATCATGGACTCGGTTGGCACGTGCATCCGCACGGTAACGAAGGTCATGACGAGAACGGCGAGAACACCGGCGACTGCCAAGACCTCAACCCATTCAAGAACCTCGCTCATCACCTTGCCCGGATACCAGCCAAGACGATGAGCGAGCCGAACGATCCACGCGGGTTTCTTCTCCCGATGGCGGGACATGGCCTCGCTATCGGATGCGTCGCAGTCGCCGCATGAAGTAGGGGCGCGCCTGTCGCACGTCGCCTTCCTTCACGACTTCAATCCGTTCCACCTTCGGCGAGTGAACGGGGTAGGTCTTTTCAACGCCGATGCCCGAAGAGATCTTGCGAACGGTAATCATTTCCTGAGTCCCGCCGCCGGCTCGCTTGAGCACGATGCCTTCGAACATCTGGATACGCTCCTTCGTTCCCTCGGTGATTCGCTCGTGAATGCGAACGATATCTCCGGGATTGAAGGGCTCTCGCTCTTTCAGCTGTTCTTTCTCAATTGCGCGCAGAATGTCGTCCATCTGCTCCTCCTCAACACTCGTCCCAGTCCCCGGCGACGCGATCCAGGATGATCGCCACCGCCGCGCGAACGGACAGATGATTAAACTCGCTCTTCCCCATCACGGGTGGTAGGATGGCGTCACACGCATCGATCAGCTCATCCGTCATTCCCCAGCCGGTCCCAAACAAGATGTACACCGGCCTTGGATCGTTTCTCAGTTGCTCGCGAACCTCCGCGAACGAGACGCCTTTCTTGCCCGATTCCCGGGCCGATGTTGCCACCAGCAACGGCGCACACCCTTCGGCATCTTCGATCCAGTCCAAGGTCTCTTCCAGATCCTCCGCGACAACCACATACTCCATGGCTTCTCCGCGGCGGCTCGCCTCCCACGCGCGCTCGCCCTCCGTCCAGAATCCCCGGATTCTCCAGGCGATGTCCTGCTGCGTAGGCAGCGGGGTCACGACAAAATACCGGTTGACCCCGTATGTCCGGGCCGACCGGGCGATATCGTGCACATCCATCGATGTCGTCGACGTGGCGACGATCTCGCCCCGCCGGTTGCGCATCGGATAATGCAGAAGACCAACGTACAAATTACCCATTGTCGGACATTTCCTCAAGATTCAGCCCCAGCAACTCCGGCCGGTTCTTCATCGTCTTCTTCCACGCTTCCGCCTCGCGGAACGCGTCGATCTTCGCGTGATCGCCGGACAACAGAACGTCGGGGACCTTCAGTCCCCTGAATTCCGGCGGCCGCGTGTATTGCGGCGCACCAAGGCGCGGTTTGTCGTAAAACGAGTCCGATTGGATCGAATCGTACTTCCCGACCACGCCCGGCGTCATCCGCGCCGTCGCTTCCACGACAACGGCGGCCGCGGTTTCACCGCCTGCGAGCACGTAATCGCCAATGGAAATCTCATCATCGATAAACGCCGTGATCCGCTCATCGACGCCTTCGTAGCGCCCGCACAACAGAATCAGTCCATCCAGCGTTGCCCAGCTTGCCGCGTCCGACTGCTTCAGCGCCCGGCCTTGCGGAGACAACAGGAGAATGCGAACATCGCCATCCACCTCAGCACGGATCGCTTCGATTCCACGAACGAACGGCTCCACCTTCATCAACATGCCGGCGCCGCCCCCATAGGGACGGTCATCGACCAGGCGATGCGGATCGTCCGTGTATTCGCGAAGGTCGTGCAGCTGCACGTCAATCACACCTGCAGCCCTCGCTTGCCCGAGAATGCCGATGTTCAGCAATTCACGAAGCGCTTCAGGAAAGATGGTCAGGATATCGAATCGCATGACATTCAGTCGATAATCTCGACCACGACCTCGCGATCCGTCCCTTCGGCCACGGCTTCCAAGAAGGTTCTCAGGGCGCCGATGGTCCGTCCTCCTTTGCCGAGAACGCGCCCGCGATCGTCCTTTCCGATATGCAGAAAGAAGATGTCCACTCGCTCCGTTTCGATACGATCGATCTTGACCGCATCGGGTTTCTCAACCAGCGAGTGGACAAGGAATTGACAAAGGCGGAATAGCAAGGCGCCTCCTCGCGTCCGCAACGTCCTAACAAAGGCTACGCGTCTGCGGACTCCTTCTCGGGGTCTTCTTCAGCGTCATCTTCAGCCGGCGCTTCCTCAGCGGCCTCTTCAGCGGGTTCCTCAACCGGGGCCTCGGCCTCTTCGGCGGGTTCCTCCGCGGGAGCTTCTTCAGCCGCCGGGGCCTCTTCTTCAGCGACAGCCTCAGGCTGCGGCTTGGCTTTCGGCGCATCCGGCTTCAGTTCTTTGGCTTCGATGGCCACCGTTTCTCCGCGCTTGGCCGCATCCCATGCTGCCAACACGCCTGCGTTGGAGAGGATGTTGCGAGCGGCTCGCGTCGGCTTGGCACCGTCGAGCAGCCACTTCAACGCGGCGTCGCCATCAATCTCAAAGGTCGGCGGGTTGGTCTTCGGATCGTACGGTCCCAGGTCGGCCACAACCTTTGCATCTCGGGGCTTGCGGCCATCCAGAACGACGACACGGTACGAAGGCTGACCCTTCCGTCCCACTTTCTTCAAACGAATCTTTGCTGGCATACCTCACCTCAAACTTCGTAGCGCCCAACGCAACGGGGATCAGTTCAGCCCCATCGCGTCAAGCGGATTCTTTCCTTTGCCTCGGCGTCCGCCGATCAGTTTCAATGCCCGCTTGGCCTCTGTGAAGCGCGCCAGGACGCGATTGACATCCCGAACCTGGGTACCGCTTCCGCGGGCGATGCGCTTCTTGCGACTTCCCCCGATTATAGAGGGGTTCAGGCGTTCTTCCAGGGTCATTGACCTCAAGATCGCCATCGCGCGCTTGACCTCGCTCTCATCTTCAGACACCGCGGCGTTTTTCAGCTTTGCGGCTCCAGGAAGACGGTCGATAATCGATGACAGCGGGCCGAGCTTTTGCATCTCTTCCATCTGCTCTAGGAAGTCTTGGAGCGTGAATTGGTTCTTTCTCAGCCGCTGAACAAGCCCTTCCGCCTTCTCCTGGTCAATCGTTTCCTCGGCCTGTTCAATCAGGCTAAGGACATCGCCCATGCCAAGGATACGCTCGGCCATCCGTCCGGGATGGAACGGCTCCAACCCATCCAGTTTCTCTCCCACACCAACGAACTTAATGGGGCACCCCGAGAGATGCCGGATCGAAAGCGCAGCGCCACCGCGCGCGTCTCCATCGAGCTTCGTCAAGATGACGCCGGTGAGTCCCAGGCGATCGTGGAACGACGCCGCGATGTTGACCGCCTCTTGTCCCGTCATGGCATCCGCGACCAGAAGAATCTCTGATGGCGAGGCTGCTTTCGCGATCTCATCCACTTCTTCCATCATCTCTTCGTCAATCTGAAGCCGTCCGGCTGTATCGACGAGGACGACATCGCGCAGCTGCCTCTCGGCGTCGTCCAACCCTGCCCTGACAATCTCAACGGGCTGGGCGCCGGGAAGTGAGAAGACGGGGACGTCGATGCTCTCACCAAGGGTACGGAGTTGGTCGATGGCGGCCGGACGGTAGATGTCCGCGGCCACCAACAGCGGCTTGCGGCCGTCCTTCTTCAATTGCGCCGCCAACTTGGCCGATGATGTCGTCTTTCCGGAGCCCTGCAATCCCACCATAAGGATGACGGATGGCGATTTCGACAGATCCAAGGGAGCACGCTCTTCGCCCATCGTTGCCGTTAACTCGTCGCGCACGACCTTTACCACTTGCTGTCCCGGCGTCAGGCTCCCCAGAACGTCTTCGCCAACCGCTCGAACCTTGATCCGTTCAGTCAGTTCCTTGACGACCTTGTAGTGAACGTCCGCTTCCAACAGGGCGAGGCGGATCTCGCGCAAGGCCGCCGTCACGTCGGCTTCGGACAGCGTCCCACGGCCGCGCAGCTTCGAGAAGAGATCGGTCAATTTCGTCGTTAGGCTGTCAAACATGCCGTCTCCTTAAGGATCGAACCGGAGCCATCGGCTCACGAGGGAAAGTGTTCGGGAAGAAAGCCGGTGGTGATCTGACCGGCAACAAAAGCAGGGTGTTGAAGGATGTCCGACAGAAGAGGCGTCGTCGTCTTGATGCCCGACAACTGCAAACGTTGCAACGACGTCCCCATTCTCACGATGGCCTCTTCGCGCGTTTCGCCCCACGCCATCAGCTTGCCGATCAGCGAATCGTAGTAGGGCTGAACTAGCATGCCTTGATAGAGCGCCGTGTCGAAGCGAATCCCGTGTCCGCCCGGCCATTGCTCGATACCGACAACGCCGCAAGACGGCATGAAATTGGCCGCCGGATCCTCGGCGTTGATTCGGCACTCGATGGCGTGCCCACGGAAGAGAACGTCGTCTTGGGTATGGGAGAGCGGCTCGCCGTGCGCAACCCGGATCTGTTCCTTGATCAGATTGAGTCCGCACACCATCTCAGAAACCGAATGCTCGACCTGAATGCGCGCGTTCATTTCGATGAAATAGAACCCGCCGTCCGCCGAAACGACGAATTCGACAGTGCCCGCATTGCGGTACCCGACAGCACGAGAGGCGCACAACGCGGCATCCCAAATGGCCGTTCGTGTTTCGCGAGGCAGATTGGGAGCCGGCGTTTCTTCGATCAGTTTCTGGTGTCGGCGTTGGATCGAGCATTCCCTCTCGCCAAGATGAATCACGTTCCCTTGACCGTCCGCCATGATCTGTACTTCGATATGCCGTGGATCGACCAGCGCCTTCTCCAGGTACAAGGCGCTGTTTCCGGTAGCGCCTCGGGCCTCCTCAGCCGCCGCCGAGGCCTTCGAAAGCAACTCATCCGGGGTAGTGACCCATCGCATGCCCCGGCCTCCGCCGCCGTAGACGGACTTGATGAGCACGGGATAGCCGATCGATTCGGCGGCCTCCATCAACGTCTCCGCATCTTCCGGCATCGGCATCCCCGGCAAAACGGGGACACCGGCCTCGGCTACGGCGCCGCGGGCCGCCACCTTGTCGCCGAGCAATTCCATCACCCGTCGAGGCGGGCCGATGAAGGTCAACGCATGATCCTCGCAAACCTCAACGAAATGTGGATTCTCGGACAGGAATCCGTATCCGGGGTGGATGGCGCCGGCGCCGTTCAATTCGGCCGCCGAGATCATGGCGGCGATGTTGAGATAGCTCTTGGCCGGTTCCGGCGGTCCAATGCAGATGGCACGATCGGCCAACGACAAATAGGGCATGGCGGCGTCGGCTTCCGAGTAGGCGACAATCGACTTCAATCCCAGCTCGCGGCACGCTTCAATCACGCGAAGCGCGATTTCGCCGCGATTGGCAATGAGTACAGAATCGAAGGTCATAAGCGTTCAAGGATGAACAAGGTCTTTCCGAAGTCGACCATTTCGCCGTCATCAAGCAGGACTTGGCGAATGCGTCCGGCCTCTTCGGCCTTGATCTCGTTCATCACCTTCATGGCCTCGATGAGGCAGATCGTATCCCCGGCCTGGACGACATCTCCGACAGCCACAAAGGGCTCATCATCCGGTGACGGCCGTCGATAGAAGGTCCCCACCAGGGGGGCCGTCAACGTAAATTCTCGATCGTTCAGCGTAGCGTCGGACGCGGGTTCAGGGGATGTTGCGGGCGCGGATTGAAGCACGGGTTGAGCCGGAGATGCGGTGGGCATGGGGGCTGCTTGAAGGTCCCGCTTGACCGTGACGCGCTGATCGCCGTCAGCCACGGTGATCTCACTCAGCCCTTCCTCCTTCAACAATCGGATGATATCTTTCAACTCCTGCATATCCATAAGCGCCTCCTCAAGAACGCTCATTGTACCGACTTGAGCAACGCGGCAACAATCGCACCATGCAACGCGATTCGCGTGGCCAAGTTGCATGGAGACATCATCAGTCTATAATACGAAATCGTGAGGTGAACCTGACTGTGTCTATAAGCGCACAATTTGCGCTGCTCGTTCTCTTGATCGCTGCATCCGCCTACTTCTCAAGTACAGAGACGGCTATTACGTCTTTGGCTCGAGGGCGGTTGCGGTACTTGATCAATAACCATCCCAAGAAGAAAAAGGGACTCACCCATCTGCACGATGAACCCAACGATCTCATCACCGCTTTACTGGTAATGAACAATCTGACCAATGTCATGGCCTCGTCGCTGATGACCTTGGTCGTCATTCAGTTGCTACCATCCCGCTCGCCAAGCGTGCAGGGCCTGATCGCCACGGCGGTGATGACGGTGAGCCTGCTCATCTTCGGTGAGATTACGCCCAAGAATTTTGCCAACCACAACGCCGAGCGGTTGACCTTGCTGACCGTCAATCAGATCTATCGCATCACGCGCGTACTCAGGCCGTTCATTTTCGTCTTCCGCGGAATCGCCCAAGGCGTCGGCCGCGTATTCGGCATCGACCTATCCGAGAAGGAGCCGATCGAGGTGTCGGACGAGCAAATCGAAACCCTCATTGACGCGTCCCAAGAATCGGGACTCCTCGATGAAGCCGGTGGAGAGATGATTCGCCGCATTCTCGACTTCGATGAGATGACGGCGGAACAGGTGATGGTGCCGCGCACCGATGTCCAAGCGATCGAAATCAACACATCCCCTGCCGAAGCCCGTGATTTCGTCACCCAGGACGGCCACTCCCGTTTCCCGATCTATGAGGAAGTGCCGGACAAGGTGACGGGCACGCTCTATGCCAAGGATCTGCTTGCCTGCGATCCGACGGATTCAAGTGTCAGCTTGAAGCAACTGCAACGACCGGCGTATTTCGCGCCAGCCACCCAACCCATCAATCTCCTGTTGCGGGAATTTCAACGCCAGAAGGTTCACATGGCCGTCGTTGTCGATGAATTTGGCGGCATGGCGGGCATCGTCACACTCGAAGATATTCTGGAAGAAATCGTGGGAGAGATCGAGGACGAATACGATCGCCCCACCGCGCTCGTGAAACGGCTGTCCGCCGATGAAGCCTTAATCACCGGCGATATGGCCGTTCATGATCTCAACCGATCGCTCGATATCGAACTCCCGGAGGACGAGGGCGTGACGATCAACGGCCTCATCCAAAGCCGGTTGGGCACCATGGCCAAACAAGGCGATCGTGTCGATATCGATGGCATTCAACTGCTTGTCGAACGCGCTTCAGATCGAGAAATCACCACCGCACGCGTCATTGTTGACCGGACGTTCGAACCCGACGAATCAGAATCCTAGGCCTAGTCCGTTAGGAGTCACCATGCGCACCCTGTCCATTTTTCTTTTCCTGATTGGATTGCTGTCATTGTTCCTCCACGCCGCCGATCCGGCGCCCGTTTATACCCTCGATGTCATCTACGATGCCGAGTCACGAACGCTCGAGGGATCTTTCGATCTCGAGCTCGTCCCTGAAACCGACGTCGTATACTTCTCCTTGCTCGCCAACCTCGATGCCGAGCCCAATCCCTACGTATCTCCTCGTCAGATGGACGCGGTCTATCCATTCGGGTTCGAGCCCTCACGGATCTCCGTTCTTTCCGTCGAGCAGATCACGGCCCACGAGACCGTCCCCTTGACGATCCGCCACCTGGCCATGCCGCCTTCCTGGCAAACCTATTCGCTGGGTGACACGGTCTTGGCCGTGCACCTTCCCGAAACGTCCGTGGGCACCGAGATTACGCTCAGGGGTCAATTCTTCACTGAAATACCACGAACGACGCGCGGCGATGGCGGCATCACGGACGATGTCCTGACGTGGCGCTTCGGATGGTTTCCGATGCTGTTTCCCGAGCAGAGCCGACTTGTCGAACGCGAGGGCGTCATCGGCTATGCAGGCGTGGAATCGCTTCCGCTTGTCTTTCCATGGACGCAGATCTCCGCCCGGTTCACGCATCCGGCGGATATGCGGCTCATCACGGGCGCTGACGCGGTCTCTACACACAATCCCGATGAGGCAGCCGACCTGGAGGAGGCGCCTTCAATTCAGGTTGAGGTCTCCAACACTAGCCCGAGCCGCTCGTTGGCCTTCACCATCGGCCCAAGCTACTCGGTCTATACAACGGACACCACCCCCCGCATCTTCGTGTACTATCGCGAACTGCACGAGCGGGATGCTCGCGTACTGGCCAGCCAGGCGATTGAAATCCTGACCGATTTCGAGGAGAAGTACGGACCCTATCCGCGCTCGTCGCTGACCATCGTCCAAAACCCGACGCCGCATGGGCAAGCCTTCGCCGCCGACGGCATCCTTTGGCTGTCCTCGCGGTTCTTCACGCATCAGGACATTCTGTTCCCCGGCGCCCTCTACCGACTCACCGAGTTCGTTCTTGCCCATGAGATCGCCCATCAATGGGTGGGATTGGGCACCGGAATCGATCTGGATGCCGAAGCCTGGCTTTCCGAAGGTCTCGCACAGTACCTTTCCGTCCGGTACTTCGAAGACCGGTACGGCTCGTTTGAGCCCAATCTCTTTGGTCCTCAGTTGCCTGGCCTCGTTGGTGAAATCGTCCAGAGGCAATGGGGCTTCTTCAATTTCCGCGAGCACTTCATTGAACTCCCGTATCTGTTGACACTCTATGCAGGCTTCGACGAGGAGTTGATCAAGCCCACAGAAAACGTCAAGTTCGGCAACGCTGAATCCGTTCGCCTCTACGACAAGGGATATCTGGTGGCCCGCGCCCTGGAAGCCAAAATCGGAAGCGACGCCTTCGAGCGCGGCCTCCAGCGTGCGATCGACGAGCGGCGATGCGACCTGCTCGATGCCCGAAGCTTCCAAGCCCTGCTTGAGGACGCATCCGGACAATCTTTGGACGCCTTCTTCGATTTTTGGGTCTTCGGTCCCGGCGCCGCCGATTACTCCATTCACATCATCGAGCGCTCTGAGAGCGACGACGTTCATACGACCCGAGTCGCCGTTCGCCGCGAAGGCGGCGTCACTCAGCCCATCATCATCGAAGCCACCATGGCCTCCGAGGGCACAGTTCGCCAGACCTGGGACGGAGCAGAAGACGCTGCAGAACTCGAATTCACAACGCCCTCCCTCGTGACCCGCGTGTCCATCGATCCCGATCACGAAATCCCTGATCGAGACCGGCTCAACAATCACGACCCGGTCAAGATCGTTGGCGCCGTGAACGAGAATGCACTCCCCCTCGACGCCTACGTCTTGGCGCCGCAGCAAGCGACGGGAGGCGTGTCCTTCTCGCACCTGGACCGGCTGCGCGTCTCGCTCAGCCAGACAGAAGCTTCGGCATCCGTCAAACTCGATCGCAACCACCGGATCGCCTTGAAAACGTCGTTTTCGTCCACACCCTTTACGGGACAACTCGCCTATACGTATACACAGTATCATCAGCCCAACACAGGTTCAGCCGCCGTCTATTGGGAGCCGGATTGGGCATTGACGCTGACGGGAAGGCGATCGGCTTCAGAGAGCGAGGCCTTTCACACACTGAGCGTGCGAATAACCGATCTTCCGTCAGTCACCTCCTCATCCAGCCGCTCGATGACCCTTCGGCTTGTGCCTGACGATGCCCTTCAGGTGGAGCTGGCTGTTCAAGGCGAAGCGTGGCTCGCCCCCAGCGTTTACCTGAGAAGCGGGCTTCGGATCGGGCTGTCGCTGGGCGATGTCCCAGAAAGCCTGTTGCTAAAACCGAGCGAGTTGAGGAGCATCCACTCCCCCCGCTCCCAGCATGTGGCCGCATGGAAGGTGGCCATCGACGTTCCCTCTCCCGGCCCGATCACCTACAGCGTGTTTCATTTGGCCATGATTGATGAGATCCGCGCGAGGCTGTTTCTGACGCTGGGCAACGGTTGGACAAGCCTAAACGAATTCGGTACAACCTCTCCCGATGTAGAGGCCGGAATGGAGCAACTCATCAGGTTCTCCACCCTTGGAGGACTTCTCTCCATGACCGCGAGGATCGGCATTGCCACCCCGATCGTCGGTACGGGGCTCACCGTCCTCTACGGAAGCATCTCGTTTTAGAGGCCAAGGAGGATGACGTCATGAAGGTTCCCTGCCGCTGGTTGGCGGACTACGTGGATATTGAAGTGTCGAAGGAAGCCATTGACCAGTTGGCAGAACGTCTCACACTCGCCGGATTGGAAGTGGAAGGCATCGAGGCAACGGGATCGCTTCGGGGCGCCGTTGTGGGATACGTGGAAAGCTGCGAACCGCTTCCCAACTCCGATCATCTCAGCCTATGCCGGGTCAACGTCGGTGATGAAACCGTCGAGATCGTCTGCGGCGCGCCCAACGTCGCCGCTGGCATGACGGTTCCCGTTGTCACCCCTGGCGGCGAACTCCCCGGCGGCTTCGCCATCGAGCGCCGCAAGATTCGGGGCCAGGTCTCCCATGGCATGATCTGCTCCAAGGCGGAATTGGGGTTGGAGGACAAGTCCGAAGGAATTTGGCCTTTCCCCGAATCCTTGGGACTTAAACCGGGAACCGACCTCGCCGAGATCTTCGAATTCGATGACTACATCGTCGATATCAAGGTGCCCTCCAATCGACCGGATTGCGCCTCTATCTACGGCATGGCGCGCGAAGTGGCCGCCGCGCTTCAGCTGCCGTTGGACGACCTCGACACCACGGTCGAGGAGACGCTGCCTCCGGTAGAGGAACGTGTCGGAATCAACATCGCCGATGCCGTCGACACCCCCCGCTACGCAGCCAAGCTCATGGACGGCATCCGCATCGATGTGTCGCCCTTGAACCTCCAGCATCGATTGATTAAAGCGGGCATGCGTCCGCTCAATAACGTTGTCGATGCCACCAATTATGTCATGCTGGAGCTGGGACAACCGCTCCATCCGTTCGATGCCGATCTGTTGGAGACACCGATCGTCATTCGCCGAGCGAACGACGGCGAAGCCTTCCGAACCTTGGATGGCGTCGATCGCAAGCTAAGCTCAGACGTTCTCGTGATTGGGGATGCCAACGGCGCGGTTGCGCTGGCCGGCGTCATGGGCGGCGAACGGTCTGAGATCCGCCCGACGACATCCCGCGTGCTCCTAGAGATTGCCACCTTCTTCGGATACCGCATCCGCATGTCGGCCCGATCCGTCGGCCTGCGTTCCGAAGCCTCGCAGCGTTTCGAGCGTGATCTCAATCCGGAAACGATTCCTCTCATGGCGGCCCGCGCCACTCACCTGATTCAGCAACTCACCGGATGTCAGGTTCACGCCGGACTCGCCGATTCCTATCCTCAGCCCGCCGCGGCAGCAACATTGGAACTCCGGCCCGAACGCGCGGTCGCGCTGTTGGGTATTGACGTTGATCGTGCCGTCTGTCTCGATATCCTGAAACGCTTGCAGCTTCCGGCAGAAGCCGTGGGGGACAGCCTCCACGTCACCGTCCCGCCCCATCGCCGGGATCTGGAACGCGAGGTCGATCTGATCGAGGAAATCGGACGCATCTATGGCTACGACCGCCTCGTTTCCCATTCACCGTCTCCGACGCTTCGCATCGGACGCAAGGATCGCATCGAACGCGACAAGGACCGCGTCCGCGATGGGCTGGTCAGCCAGGGCTTCTGCGAAGTCATTACCGATGGGTTCGATAACCGGCGTTGGAGAGAACGGCTCGGCCAGTCCGATGCGGATCTGATCCGCATCAGCAATCCGATGACGCAGGGACAGACGGCGCTTCGGCACTCGCTTCTTCCCGACATCCTTGCGGTTGTGGAGACGAACCTGAGCCAAGGCATCGATGGCGGCATGATCTTCGAATGGAGCCGCATCTTCTCAACCTCCCAAGGAGAGAAAGAAGCCTTGGGCGGCGCGCTCTTCGGTCGAACCGGCATTCCGATGAAGGGCAAGCAAATGATCTCCTTGCCGTTGGCCAAGGGCATCCTCGATGAGCTGTTCGCGCAACTGAACCTCAGCGACCTTCATCTTGTGCCTGAAGATACGCCGTCCTTCTTGCATCCCTCACAAAGCGCGTGGATCGAGCACTCGGGGAAGCGGATCGGCGTCCTCGGCGCCATCGATCCCTCGCTTCTCGATGAGTTCGCCGTGCACGTGCCGATCGTCCTGTTCGAATTCTCCGGCGATGACCTGACAAAGCACACGGAGCAGCCGATTCGCTATGAACGCGTCTCCACGTTCCCCTTGTCAAAGCGCGATCTGTCGCTGGTCGCGCCTCGCGCTCTTCCGGAATCCGAGATACGCGACATCTTCCTCAAGGAGCCCATGGTGCAGAGTGCGCTGCTTTACGACCTTTACCAAGGCGAGCAAATCGCCGACAGCGATAAATCCCTGACCTATGAGCTCTCGTTCCGGGCGCCGGACCGGACGCTAACGGACACTGATGTCGCCGACATCATGGGGCGTATTTCGAGCGCCCTGGCCGCCCTACAGGTTCGCGTTCGCAGCTGATGAACAAGACCATCATCGCTCAGTCCGCGCTGGACATGGAGGAAATCGGCATCGAGCTCGCATCCATTCTTGAGGATGGGATGGTCGTTTCCCTCATCGGCCCCTTGGGCGCTGGCAAGACGACGCTCTCCAAGGGCATTGCCAAGGGACTGCTTATTACCGACGTCGTCGTGTCGCCAAGTTACATGATCGCGCGAACCTACCAAGGACGAATGGCCATGCATCATATCGATGCCTATCGCATCTCCAGCCTCGATGAACTGGTTGAAATCGGGCTGGATGATTTCTTGCCCCCGGACACCGGCATCAGCGTAGTGGAGTGGCCGGATCGCATCGATGGCCTGATTGAGATCAGCCATATCCAGGTGTCCATCGAACTGTTGGAGGACAGCCATCGTCAGGTCCAGCTAACCCGGCGTTAACGCGACGCGTCGGAGAACCAGACGCCGGGCGGACGCTCTCCACAGGCCGGACAGGCCCCTTCGACGAGGCGGTTTTCCTTCACCCGAAAGCCCGAGCGCAGGATGATACGTTCTCCGCATCGACGACAAGATGTCGTCTCTCCTTCACCCGGGAGGTTGCCGATATAGACGAACTGAAGGCCTGCAGCGCGGCCGATCCCCTCTGCGCGCTCCAGCGTTTCAATGGGCGTTGGCGCTTGCTCCACCATTCGGTAGGCGGGGAAAAAACGGCTGATGTGCCATGGGATCGACGGAGAAATCCCGCGTATCGCTTCCGCCGTCCAACGAAGCTCGTCGTCCGAGTCGTTGATCTCGGGAATCACGACGGTAGTCGCCTCGACCCACACCCCCGCTCGAACGAGCCGCTCCATGGAGTTAAGCACAGGACGCACGTTGCCTCCGACAATGTCGTGGTACATGCGATCGGAAATCCCCTTGAGGTCGATGTTGGCCGCATCCAGATATGGAAGGATTTCCGTGGCCGCATCGGCTGTGAAGTAGCCGTTGGTCACCCAGACATTGCGGAGCCCCGCCTCTCGCGCCCCGCGCATCACCTCAAGGACATACTCCAACGCGATCGTCGGCTCTGTATAGGTATAGGCCATGGAATGACATCCAGAGGCTACAGCATCTCTCACGATCTTCGAGGCTGAAATGCGTTCTCCCACGATCTGGCCAGCGTGGTCCCGGGGATACTGCGAGATGTAGTGATTCTGACAGTGGTGGCACGTGAAATTACACCCCACCGTCGCGATCGAGAAGGCACGCGTTCCCGGATAGAAGTGAAAGAGCGGTTTCTTCTCGATCGGATCGACATCACGGGCGATCACGCGCTCGTAGACCAGCGACATCAGTCGGCCATCCACGTTTTCCCGCACCCGGCAGATGCCGCGTTCCCCGTCAGAGATGATGCAGCCATGCGAGCAAAGGCGGCAATGGACACGATAATCCGAGATCCGATCGTACAGTATAGCTTCAATCATCGTCGCCTCCGCTGCATGCTAGCACACCGGTGATGAAGACCGAAGGCGCTTGCACCGGGGTCACGTTGACGTACCATGAAGCCCCATGTCCATCCTGCAAATCGAGCACCTCTCCAAGGCATTCGCCGCCGATGTCCTCTTCGATCCGTTCTCCGCTCACGTGGCGCGCGGCGATCGAATCGCGCTCATCGGCGACAATGGGGTAGGGAAGTCCACGCTGTTGAAGATGGTTGCCGGCGAGGAGACGGCCACGAGCGGCGCCTTACGGCAGCTGGGGAATGTTCGCATCGGCTATTTGTCTCAAACCGCTCGCCTTCGCGGGGATGGCTCCCTGCGTGAGGCCATGGAAACCGCCTTCTCGGATTTGCGCGTTATGGAAACCCAACTGAGGGAATTGGAGCATGCGATCGCCGAAGGCACGGCCTCAGACGACGATGTACATCAGTACGACGATCATCTCCATCAGTTCGAGCGTCGAGGCGGATATGAGATTGAGGCACGCATTCGCGCCGCCTTGATCGGCGTCGGCTTTTCCCCGGATCAGTTCGAGACTCCCATCAACGTTCTTTCGGGCGGTGAAGAAGCGCGCGCCGCATTGGCCCGGACGCTTCTACAAGCTCCCGATCTTCTCATGTTGGACGAGCCGACCAATCATCTCGATTTCGGCGCCCTGGACTGGCTGGAAGAGACGCTGCTTCAGTACCCGGGAGCATTGATCCTGGTGTCTCACGACCGCCACTTGCTGGACCGGGTCGCCAATCGCACATGGGAAATCGCGTTCGAGCACATCAATGTCTACAACATCGGGTACACCTCATCCCGCGCCCAACGAGATGCCGATCGCGCGCTACGCCTCAAGTCCTATGCGGAGCAGGAAGAGACCATCGAGAAATACAAGGACTTCGTCCGCCGACACAAGGCCGGGCAAAAGCATCGCCAAGCCAAGGACCGCGAGCGAAAGTTGGATCGGCTGGAATCGGATCGCCTTCAACGGCCGCGTGATGCCAAGCGCATTTCGCTCATGATCCCCATCGCAGAGGCCTCCGGGAAGCGCGTGCTTTCGCTTCAGGAGCTCGTCATCGGGTACGACACCCCCTTGTTCACCCTTGAGGACGCCGACATCTACCGCGGCGAGAAGATCGCCATCATCGGCCCCAATGGGTGCGGAAAAACGACCCTGCTCAAGACGCTGATCGGCGAGCATCGCCCGATATCCGGCCGTTGCGACCGTGGACACAATGTGCGTCACGCCGTTTTCAATCAGCGGCAGGAGGGCTTGCATGGCCGCGGAACCGTGCTGGATGCCATTCTATCCCGTGCCTCGCTCACCATCTCCGAAGCACGCGGACTGCTTGGACGATTCCTATTCTCGGGCGACGACGTCGACAAGAAGATGGAAGCCTTGTCCGGCGGCGAGCGCAGCCGCGTGGCGCTTGCCCTGCTCTCGCTTGTCGAGGGCAACCTGCTGTTGCTCGATGAACCGACCAATCATCTCGATCTTGCGAGTCAGGAAATCCTGGAAGCGGCGGTAAAGGCCTACCCCGGCACCGTACTGCTGGTCTCCCATGATCGCGCGCTTCTCGAAGCCGTGACCACACAGGTGTGGGTCGTCGAGGGCGATCGCGTGCACATTCATGGATACGGATACACGGAGTATCGCCGGCGTCGATCCGAATCCGCTGTGGCGCCGGAGCCCACCCCCGCTGCTCGACGTCAGGAAACACACCCCACCTCCGAGACCGAGCCCAAGAAGCTGACGGCGTACCAAACACGGGAACTCATCGCTCGCCGAGAGGGCGTCGAACACGAGATCGAAACCCATGAAGCCCAGCTTCAGCGGCTGGAGTCCGAGCTTGCAGAGGCAAGCACAGCGGGCGACGCCGTGAGGGTCTCTGAGCTTGGACAAGAGCATGCGCGGGCCAAGACCACCCTGGAACGTCTGTACGAAGACTGGAAGTCCCTCTCCGAAACACTGGAGGATTGATATGCCATCCATTGGTGACCGAATTCGAGATCTGCGCGACGATCTCCCGGCCTCCGTCGATCTGGTCGCCGCCGCCAAAACGCGATCTGCCGACGAGATTCGGCAGGCCTTGGCTGCCGGGATCGGCGTGCTCGGCCACAACTACGTTCAAGAGGCCAAGGTGATGATCGAAACCGTGGGACGGGATGCCGCCCACTGGACATTGATCGGGCATTTGCAACGCAACAAGGTCAAGGCCGCCGTTCAGCTGTTCGACAGCATCCAGACGCTTGACTCCCTGCGGCTGGCTGAAGCCATCGAACGCGCATGCGAGGGCGCAAATCGCATCATGTCGGTTCTCATCGAGATCAATGCCGGCCGCGAATTGCAAAAGTCGGGCGTCTCGCCGGATGGTGCCACGGCATTGATCCGCCGAATCGCCCCACTCCCGCACCTTCGCATCGAAGGCCTGATGACCATGGGCCCCCTATCCGCAGATCCCGAAGACCTACGTCCACTCTTCCGCGAAACGCGGCAGCTGTTTATGTCGATCGCCGAGGAAGGCATTTCCAATGTCTCGATGAAGACGCTGTCCATGGGGATGAGCACATCCTACCGCGTCGCCATTGAGGAAGGGGCCACCATGATTCGTCTCGGCACCGTTCTCTTCGGACCACGTAGCTAGCCCCCGCTCCCTGGCGCATCGTCCGCGCGCATAGACTGCCGGGATCTGCGCAATCGCCGCTTGGACGGCAGGGGATGGATCGCCCCATCGTTCTTCAAACGACGGCAGGGGATGATGTCCGCGCGGCCATTGCCAGGACGTCGCAAAATCAACGGTTTCGATGGCACACATCTCGCGATAGGTACGAAAGAACGTGAGATTATCGATAGCGTTCGTATTGGCATTGAGAGACGCGAGATACATCAATCCCAACGCATGCGCCAGCTGAGACTGCTGGCGATGGAAATCGATCGGATCCTCGAATCCCACGGAGATCTTGCGGCTCATCCATGAAACGAATCTCCCAAACAACGCCTGCCTCAAGATAGGGCCTGATGTCCTCCGCGCGCTCAGCGAAGGGAGCCAGTTCATGGTCCACGGCCTCAAGCCGAAGATGGCCCTCATCATCGAGGTACGTGGAGGGGGATACCGATCCCAGAGTGAGGATGAGCTGAACACGATGTTCGAGAGCGAATGAGAGATCCTCAAGCGACACGGCGGCACCCCGTGTCCCACAATAGGCCTTCACACATCCCGATATTCCGGCGTCAACGCGCGCCTCGTTCGGAACGTACATGGCGCCCCAGGATTCGGTTCTCCAAGGCAGCCCTCCGACAATCCTGCGACGTAGATCCCCACAAGCAACCCGGCGATGATGCGCCGGACTCGATGCCTGCCTCTCAACGTCACCACTGTGGAGGCATCCAGCAGGCGACGAGAGTCATTTCACGCCGCCACACGAACAACGCCCGGACACTTGCAAGAGATGCCGACATCGCCCTTTCGCGCCCAACAGCGATTCTTGGAGACGCAAGCAGCAGCATCCTGGATTCCCTTCTGAAGCCGTAGTGGAAGGTCAGGTTCGCAGATCAGCGGACGGCAAAGCGAAATCACATCCGCGTCACCAGACTCTAGCACGTCCTCCATCACCGCCTGGGAACGCATGCCCCCGACCAGCATAACCGGCAACGATGCGGCGTCGCGAAGCCGCGTTGCCCAGGGCCGGAAAGTGGCCTCGTTGACACCGGCCTCGACACCGGCGCCGATGTTGAAGGCCCCGGAATCGGCAATCCCTCCGCTGATCTCAACGGCGTCGATTCCCATCTCAGGGAGCCTCCGGATAATCTCAGCCCCATCGTCAAGGCAGAGCCCATCATCGGCTTCATCCCGCGCACCAAGCTTAATCAGAACCGGGTACTCTTCTCCGACCTCAACTCGAATGGCGTAAGCGATTCGCTCCAAGAAGCGAAGGCGATGATCGAAGCTGCCGCCCCATTCGTCATTGCGGCGATTGGCCAGCGGAGATAGAAACTGATTGACAAGATAGCCATGAGCGGCGTGAATCTGCACCGCATCGAAGCCCGCACGCTTGCCTCGCCGTGCAGCTTGAGCGTACGCATCGATGAGGTCTTCGATCTCGTCAATCGATGCTTCTTTTGCCGCCGGTTTGGGAGGCTTCGCATCCACAGCGGTCGGAGCGATCGGATCCGCGACGAGTCCTTCGCGAACTTGACGCCCTCCATGGTTGATCTGAACAGCGATCTTGCCGCCTTCGGCATGGACGGCATCGGCCAAGGTCGCCAGCGCCTCGATGCATGCATCGTCGTGGATTCCTGTCATGCCGGGATGCGCCTTTCCCGAGGCCTGCACATACATATGTCCCGTGACAATGAGGCCAACGCCTCCCTTGGCAAGCGCCGCGTACATGGAACTCAGTTGAGGAAACGGAGTTCCCTGCTCATCAGCCAGAACTTCTGCTGTCGCCGAACGCATCATCCGATTTCGTAGCGTCATCGTTCCAATCTGGATGGGGTCGAATAACAAAGCAACCTCCTTGATGGATGATTCTACCCGTTTCGATCCTCATGAAGCGGGCGACTCTCCCTTGTTCGGGGAGGATGAAACAAGTTAGGCTGGAGTCGTGTAGATGCTGAGACGAATCCGCCAAGGAGGCTGGTATGCGATATTCAAGGCTCATTTTCCCATTGCTCATGGTCTTCATGCTCCTTGCGCTCGGCGCAGTTGGAGCTGAACCCTTCGCATTGGATGCGCTACATCTGATTCATTGGGAGCAGATTCCCGAAGGCAGGCCCTCGGACTCTGGCCCCGTGAGTGCGGCCGTGCTCATGGCCTGGTATGCCGAGCATGGCTACCCGGAGCTCTTACCCGATCTGAACGAAGATGGTCGAGTCGATGAAGAGGACACTCGCTGGCTGGCCCGCGAGTTGGGAGATGCCATGGGGAGCGATGTTCTCAACGATCGACTGGCCGATCCCTTCCTCGTCTATCCACTGGCACGATACATCGCGCAAACCTATCCGGATACGTTTCGGATGGTCATTCACGACGCCTCATTCGCCGAGGAGGTCGAACGCGATCTTGGGCAGTCTTTCCATCCCGAGGAAATCCCCGGGATCACCATCGAAGTCCTTGAGGATCCCTTCTACGAACTCTACGTTCATCACCTCGAGCAGCGTCGTCCCGGCATCGTCGGCATCGGCCACGATGTTCCCGAGTGGAACGACTTCGCGGTTAGCCGATCCTACATTCCCGAAGACGCTCCCGAAGGTCGGCCCGTCGATCTGGTCAATTCGGGCTTCATGCAGTTCGGCCACGAAGAGGTCTGGAATACATTCATGCGCTTCGAACACGAGCGATGGAGCCTTCTCCGTCCGGAATGGGTTCCCTTTGAGTTCTTCCTTATCCTGATTCCGGAAGGCGAGGATGACGGAGCCTCACATCCTGGAGACGACCCAGGCGATGATCCTGGAGACACGCCCGGCCAGCCGGGAGACGACCCAGGCGATACCCCGGGACAACCCGGCGACGATCCCGGAGACACGCCCCGGCAACCTGGTGATGGACCAGGAGACGATCCTCAGAACGGAGGGACACCGGGAACGCCACCGCCTGTACCAGGAGACACTCCAGGAGGATCGAGGGATCCTTTCGACGAGCGTCAGACGGCTTGGCCCTGCTGTTTGCCTGATGGGAGTTGCGAGGACCTCTCCGTCGAAGAGTGTCGAGCCCGTGAAGGAATCTCCAATCTTTCCGGACTCCCGTGTGAGGAGCTGACGTGCCCTTCCTCTTCTGAGACGTGCGGTGCTGTCGAGGGGGAAATCACCGACATCTGCTACACCTACGAGCGAGGAATCCTCTCGGTCTATGTATCCTTTGCCATTCACAACCGCAGTTCCGTGACGGCGCAGGATATCACGGCCTATGGCCTCGTGGGGCTCAACGACGGCGTCAACGGTTTGGGAGGCGGGCCGGAGTGTCAGGATTGGAAATACGGGCTCGACATTCCCGGAAACAGCACCTATACCTACGACCATGTGTTTACGACATCGGCCCCCAATCTTGATTTAAACAACCTCAGCTACCTCTATGGCGCCTTGTGGCTTCAGACCGATGGAAGCCGACCGTGCTGGCCCATTATCAAGCAGGCGTGGGTCAACACGTGGGATCCCGCTCCATTGTGCAATCCATCCAGTCAAAGCACGCCTCCCGGAACGTCCGGAGATGGAGGCCTACCGGGTGGACAACCTCCGGAATTGGGAGTCTGTTGCCTACCCAACGGAACCTGCGAAATGCTCGGCCCCTATGTCTGCGATGCGCGTGGAGGCGCCTTCTTCCCCGATGCAGAGGATTGCAGCGATATCGATTGCGGCAAGGCCGTGGTCGGCGACTGCCCGAAACTGGTGGCGCGCATCTCCAGCGCGTGTTACAGCGTCGCCCCAGACGGCAACACGACCCTGCATGTCACCTTGGAAATCGAGAACACGGGAACCGCGGACGCCAATGACGTGACGGCCAACATCGATGCCGGGTTTGGGTACATGAGCCCGAATACGGTCTTCCTCAACAGCAAGTATATCGAATGGGAGACCGACGTTGCGACCGGACAGACGGTCACCAAATCGTTCGAGATCCCGATCGGCGTCTATCCGACCAACCAGCAACCCGAGGCCTTCCCATGGATCGACCACAAGCTGTGGATGGATGAGAACGGCTGCAACTGGTGGACGGATCAAAGCATTGCGGAGATCGATCCCGACGGGAGCCTCCCACAGTGCGGCGGCAGAGAGAGCGGCTCCTCGACGGAAACGAAAGGCGCCTGCTGTCTTCCTTCGGGAGGCTGCCTGGTCGTTGACAGCGCCACATGCGATTCGCATCAAGGGGAGTTCTATGGCGAGGGAACCGCGTGTGGAACCGTTGCCTGTTCCTCGGATCAGGAAGCCCCCCCGGCCACTCCCCAAGACCCGGTAGGCGCCTGCTGTTTCCCAGGCGGAGGGTGCTCGATCATGGATAGTACGAGCTGTGATGCCGAAGGCGGCGAATTCTACGGCGAAGGCACCGACTGTAGCAGTTGCGGCAATTAGCATAGCATCATTCAAGAGGACGAGCCGCACATCCGCTCAGGATGTGCGGCTCTGAATTGTATGGCGCCACGATCGGCACCCACCTCAATCTCATGATCGCTTGCAGAATCCGTGTCCTCCCACTATCCTTCGCATGTCAGGACAATCACGTTCAGACGGACAGACCAAAGGAGGTTGTGAATGACTGTCGTGAAAACCGTCAAGCCTACTGCCTCCTTGGATAGCGCCTAATACCGGCGACACATTTTCCCTTCAAAGCGAGGCAGCCTCGGCATCAAAAACTGCCACTGTTTTGAAGGAGGCACCCTTGAACCAGAATCCCATCGCACATCGCGACCGGGAAGTATCCTCCCATGATCACGAGATCGCCATTCCGGAACTGGACGATTTCGTCAAGCGCGGTCTGTTGACCGAGGTCTATGCCACGCTCACGAGCGGAAAGGAAGGCACGGTCTATTGCTGCCGCGCTCACCCCTCGACGCGGTGCCGGTTTATCGCCGCCAAGGTGTATCGCAAGCACGCGGCGCGTTCCATTCGTCGCGGCCTGTATTTCGAAGGCCGTGAGCGAGGCATGAAAGGACGAGAGCTTCGAGCTGTTCAGAAGGGCACCGAACTAGGGCATCAAATCATGGCCGGCATGTGGGTTCATGCAGAGTATGACGCGCTTCATCGGCTGAAGCAGGCGGGCGCCGATGTCCCCGAACCCATCGCTCAGTGTGATCGCGTGATCCTCATGGAGTACATTGGAAATGGAGCCGGCCCCGCTCCTCATCTCCATAGCGCGGATCTTGATACAGACACGGCACACCGCTACTTCGCGCTCATCCTACACAACATCGAGATCATGCTATCCGAGCATCTCATTCATGGAGACCTTTCCGCCTACAACATCCTGATGTGGAAGAATCGCCCGTGCATCATCGATCTTCCTCAAGCTGTCGACGTGCGCTTCAACCGTAACGCCTTCGAGCTGTTGCAACGGGATCTGGAGAACGTCTGCAGATTCTTCGCATCTCATGGTGTCGTGAGCTCAGCCATTGACCTTGCCACCAGCCTCTGGGAACGCTATCAACGCGCGCTTCTGTAGGTCCGTCGGGCGGCAGTTCGTGCCGCCCGACGTCTTTTCGGTTTCTCCTGAGACTCTCGACCCAGGATGTCGCCTTCACCCTCAACGACGGCACCTTGTAGCCCCGTCAAACACCCCGGTTGAACCCTAGCCCCTATCCGTTCTACACACTTAACGGATCTCTATTCGCATGCGTTCAAATGCGATCGCACTGTCTTATTGAAAAGGAGAACCCATGAAAAACATACTCCAAGGGTATATCAATCGCCCCGCAACGCTAGACGATATCCCCGCGATCACAGAGGCCATCAATCATTACACCCAGGCTCTAACAAATGAAACCTACACGACCGAACAGCACTTGAAGAATTACCTCACCACACCAGGGTTCGATCTCAGAGATTCAAGCCGTGTTGTGCTCGCTTCCAACGATCAGCTATGTGGGTATGCCGTCGTCGCAGATTTCATTGCGCCCCACATCAGAACTCACGCGTGGGCTTTTGTGCCTCGCGAGGAACAAGGACGCGGCATTGGCACGGCGCTTCATCGCTGGATGGAGTCTCGAGCCCGCGAGGCGATAGAAAAAGCACCGGACGGTACCCGGGTTTGCATGATCCAGAGCGTTTATGACGCTGATGAACCCGCGATGAGCCTCCTTGAGAGTTGTGGGTACTCCCAATCTAGGCATTACTGGAGAATGACTATTGCGTTGTCGGATTCGGACCCCTCTCCCCGCTGGCCAAGCGGCATCTCCATCGAGACCGCTGACTTGCGAAAAGATTTGGAAACTCCGTTTCGCGCGCTGAACGAGGCCTTCCGCGATCACTATGGCCACATTGAGGGAGATCTTGAGGAACGTATGGAACAGCAGCGGCATTACTTGGAAAGCGATCCAGACTACACCCCTGAACTCTGTTTCCTGGCCAAAGCGCAGGATCAAATTGCTGGCGTTTGTCTAGGGTATCCGAAGCTGGGAGACAACCCAGCAGGCGGATACATTCAAAGCCTCGGCGTTCTCCGCCCATGGCGCAACAAGGGGTTGGGCCTCGCCTTGCTGCACCACACGTTCCACACCATGCGCCAGTTGGGAAAAGCGAAGGTCGCCCTTCATGTCGACTCCGAAAGCCTGACAGGGGCCACTCGGCTTTATGAAAAGGCGGGCATGAAGGTGGATCAGCTGTCCCACGAATACGAACTTGAGCTGCGTCCAGGCACCGATTTATCTACAGCACGTTCCGAATAACCGCAGTTCGTGAGGGGTTGTGTCGATCATCCATTCGTAAGGTTTCGTTGAACGTCCGGCTGAGCATCCGATGCCTTTCGAGACATTGGACACCGCCTTTGCGTCAAATCGAAAGCTGGTCCCACATTCGCTTATTTCCTTGACGCCCGGGTTCTCGTTCGTTACCTTTGCACCTGTACTTTCCATGTGAAACGCCGTTCGGCGTCGAAGGAGTTCTTGGATATGCCGTTTCACCGATACGAATGCGAAAACTGCGGACATGAGTTCCGTCACTTGCACCTTGCTGGCGTTGAAGATAACGTGACCTGCCCAAAGTGCGAGAGCAAAGACGTTCAGCGCCTATTGCCGCGCGTCGCTGTCCAGTTCAAAGGCAGCGGGTATTACAAGACCGACCGGGCCAACAAGAAGTCCAAGGCAGGAACCAAGGGCCACAGTGAGAAGGACACGTCCACCGAATCCTCAGGTTCGGATTCCAAGACGTCATCCGGCTCCGAGCCTTCCAAGACTTCCAACGACTAAGCCGGGCACCCGCCGCTCCTCTTGTTTCTTCACACACTTTGCTGCACGATGGCTCATTCAGCGACCTGAGGGGGAGCCATGACAGCCAAATCCAAGTCGAATTCGTTTGCGCGGGCGCTTGGCACGCTTCGAGATGCCTACAACGAGGGAGATGCGCAACAACTCCACGATGCCATCGCCCATGCCAGCGAGCACTCGCGCCTGCTTGGCTCGACCCTCTCCTTGATTGAACCGGTGTACCCTATCAAGAAATTCCTTGCCTTCGCGGCACGGCTGGAAGCATCCATGGCTAAATTCGGTCTGCACGAGGGGTGCGCGCGATTCTTCGCCAACCTCTCCATTCCCTGGGAGTGCCATCTGCCGGACTCTGTGCGCGCGGTCGCAGAAAGCGCGCCCGTCCTTTTCTTCGGCAATCATCCTTCGCTCTTCACGCCGTTTCTTACCGCTGCCAGCATCGATCGGGACGATTTCCGGTTCTTCTCCACGAAATACGTCTGCAATCTTCTTCCGTCCATCGGGGCCACGGCATTCCCGATGGAGGTTCCGCTGACTCGATCGTGGACGGAATGGCGTCGAGGCGGCTGGCGCCGCGCCATGGTCTATCGGCTCATTTCCCTCGTGCACGATATGCCGTCCGTTGAGGCAATTCGCGACGGCAATCGGCAGAGCCTTGCCGAAGGCGCCGCCTACATTCGAAGCGGAGGAAGCGCCATTATCTGTCCCGGAGGCGGGGGGAAGAAGAAGGATCGCAAATGGTTCGCCGGGATCGGATCGCTGGTGAAGCAACTGCAGGATTCGCCTGGAGAGACACCCGTTTATCTTCTTCCGTTTCATGAAGAGAACTGCTCGAACAAGCGTATCTACGCGCACGTCCAAGATGGCCCCGTTTCTCGTCTAAAGGCGGCTCTTTTCTATCGAGGCCCTATCCGGATTCGGTTCGCGGAACCCATTCTCATCTCCGATATCGGACGTCCCGAGTATTCCATTCAGCAGATCGTCGATGTGCTCAAGGCCTACTACGAAAGCCTATTCCTTGAGCCGGCGCTGGGACCGGTTTAACCGTCACAGTGCCGCTTGATTTCGAGGTTCACAGCGATCCGGGACGCAGTTCAAGTTCATAGACGTTGTCCGTCCAAACCGGCGACATGCCCGCCTTCTCGTAGAGCCGGGTCGCGCCCGTCGGGCTCTCGGCATCGACGCCAAGTTCTACAATCGGCTTTCCCCGATCATAGAACGTTCGGAACGCGTGCCGTAGCAGGGCGGTTGCGAGTCCTTTCCCCCGCCAGGGGCGTCGAACGCCAAGCTCATCGACCAAGCCGATCCGAGGATCATCGCCAACCGTGGGATAGCACTGGCAGAACCCAGCAATCTCATCCCCATCAAAGGCCAAGAACCACAAATCTGTATCGAAATCCTCGTCCTCATGAATCCACTGCTTCCATTCTTCAAGATCCTCTTCGAACGGCGTCTCGACAAAGCCCCAGTGATCACGAAAGGCATCGCGAACGGCAGCTCGATCGTCCTGTCCTGGGACCAACGGCCGCATGCTGAAGCCGTTTGGCCATTCCGGGGGCATCGGACGTTCGCGCATTTCAATTCGCATTCTTAGAAACGACCTGACATACGAGAAGCCGGCAGACAAGAGGCAGTCGGTATGCGGAGTCGTCGAACAGTACGATCCTTGGGTGAGAATCACGCGTTCCCCCTCCGGCGCCTTCCGGACAGCGTTTCGGGCACGCTCGATCGCCCAGGCAACCAGCTGTCTGATGACCTGCGGCTGCTCAAGCCTCGGATGAACGCGCAAGCGGCTTTTCAACCTCGTATGCGGAGGGGAATCGTAGACCTCGCACCAACCGATGATTCGTCCCGCGCGATTCAAGACGACCCGGGTATCGGTCTCCGGATGGAACGTTGGGGCCTTCCATTCGATACGAATCTCATTCTCCGTACGCTGAGCACTGCCTACGGCGTGTTTCGTGTGCGCGGCATCCAGTGCCGCCAATTCCGGCAAATCGGCTTCTGTGGCAGGGCGAACCGTCGTCCCATTGGAGTGGTGAGGTGTCATGAAATCCCCCTTGGCAAAGGATTGCGGGACGAATAAGCAGACAGCTTTCGAATCATCCGTGCGTCGACGGGGAGAATCGTATCCGATACCAAAGGTGTGCGCCAAACAGGGTCCGAAAAAAGAAACGCCCCGCGGGATCGGCCACGAGACGTTTCTGCGACTCCACCAAACCTAGTTTGATGGCAGATATCGACGCTGCAGGGTTTCCTCAAAGCACAGCGCAAAGAAACGCGCGCCCCAGTTCTGAATGCATCCGCAACGATTGGCTCGCAGACTTGAGCACACCGGGATCATCCAGGAGGCATCCACTGAATGGACGTCATAATCGTCCCCACTGCCGTCAATGAGATCCATAGAGATGAACGCGAAGTCAAAGGGCTGTCCGCTGAACGGATTCGCGCCGCCCGAGAAATCGGCATCAAGCTCATGACCGCCCAGATAGAGGAACGATGACTCGCCGAGCTCAAACGCGTAGGCGAACTCGGCGTGACTCCTTGAGGGATGGGCCGTATACCCCGCCGCACGCACGCGCACGCCGGCAGCCTCCAAGGTAGCCGTTTCTCCTGAACCGAGTTCTAGTGCAACGCACCGTTCGGTACCAATCTCTGGAGCCAGAGCCAGGACGGCGTCAACGACCGATTGAGGCGCAATCAGATGCGCACTCAGGTTGGCAACCATATTGTCCGCGATAATCTGCGGCGAACACCGATACGAACTGTCGTTGGACACCAGCAGAAGATCCATGTCAAACGGAGCCTCAGCGGCCCGCATCAACGCCGTCATCTCGGAGGTGGCTCGAATGGAGAAGAGGGCGTCCCAGCCGATCTTCATCCCCGCTGCTTCCAACACAAAGCCGCCGTTTCCTATCCGATGGAGTTCGCTTTCCGAACCCTCCGTCCGCGCGAACGTCACAACCTGTGCATCACACGCGGCGGAGGCATCACAAACGCGGATTTCGATCATCTCGACGCCGGTCCAATCGTCGCTGGGCATGGAAACCGACAGCTTCCCTTCTAGAATCTCAAGATCCAACTGATCGGCGCCATGAACTTGCCAGTGCAGTCCATCGAAGGGATCGTCCGAGTCCTCGACGAACCCAGAAAGATCCAGCTCAGGAAACGCACCTGGAGAGGGAATGAGCTGATCGGGAATGTTGAGATGGGGCGGATCGTTGACCGCATGGACCGTGAAGGACATCGAACGCTCAGCGCACGCGCCCTCGGGATCACAAACAACGAGCGTAAACGTCTCCGTTCCCGTCCACGATGCATCCACAAGGCCAAGGTACACCTGCGCGCCGACGGTCGAAAGCCAAAGAAGCTCGGTGTCCTTGATGCTGAACTCAAGATCGCGAACGCCATGGTCCGGATCCTCTGCGACGCGATCCATCTTCAAGATCACAAACGCGTTGCCCTCGGATACCTCGATCGGCCCGAGATCATGAATGCGCGGCGATTCATTGGCCAGCGCGGCAAGCGAAAGAACGAGCAGAACCAGGATTGCTAGACGAGATCTCATCTCACCCTCCAAAGACGTTGAAGTCGTGAGAAGTGTCAGTGACGATCTAGATCTGCACCATGAAATCGCCGTTACAATCGTATGACATACGAATTACCGTACTGATGAATCCACTCGCTGAGCCCGCCGATGAGGGTGTAAACGCGTGAGAATCCCGCGCGGGCAAAGGCTTGATACGCGGAGACGGCGGTCGATCCTCCATCATCGTCGTACAGGATCACGCGGGCAACAGAAGGCAAGCGAGCGATCCAATGAGAAAGCTGAGAAAGCGGCGCATTGACCGCCCCCGCGAGGTGGCCGGCCGCGTAGTCCGAGGGATCGCGCACGTCAATAAGGACATAGTAGTCGGCATTCAGAGCGCCGATGTTGAACGGCCTCCCGCTCGATCCTCCCGATATGCCCGTCGTGGATGAAGGGAGCGGGGACGCTTGAGCAAGATATCGATCGCCCTGAACCTCCACCCAGCGACTCACGCCGCCCTGCAAATAATAAGAAGACAAGTATCCCGCACTGACCAGTTGCTGAACCGCGCCATCCGCGGCCTCACCCGCCAAGTCATAGACCACGATCAGCGCGTTCTTCGGATAGCCCGCAAGCAACGCAACGATTTGATCGGGCGCGACATTGACGGCGCCCGCCAAATGATTCGACGCATAGGCGGCGGCATCGCGAACATCAATCAACAGCATCAGGTCATAGGCCAACTCAAAGGGCGCCAGCTCATACGCCTGCTTGGGATCGACGTCTCCATAGACGCGGAGCGTGAGATCGATGTCGGTCTGGTCGACGTTGGCAACGCCGTCCTGGTCGGGCGCATTGGTATAGAGGTAGACCCGGACGTTCTTGATCGTCCCGTGGTCCGCAACCACGAGCACCTCCAAGGGAACCGTTTCCCCGGGCTGAAGGCGTGTCTTGATCAGTTCCGTCGTCGTGCAGCCGCAGCTGGCGCGCACCCGGAAGATCTCCAGCATTGCGTCGCCCGTGTTGCGCACCGTGAACGTGTGGCGAACCATCTTACCCAAGCCGATGGTTCCATAGTCGTATTCCGGCTGATCTACCGTGACGATGGGGCCCGCCATCGCCAACACGCCCACCAGTCCGACCAAGGCTAAACCCGCCAGAAATCGTCGTCTCATGCCTCATCCTCCTGTATACGCTCGGTGAGGAGCATTGTATCCGATTGGGGAGAGGCAGCGAGCTACAAGCGGCAACGCTTCGCGTTGCGACGAGAGCGTCAATCCTCGGATCGCTCTCGTGTGGGCCCCGCACTAGATGTTCTACTGACTGGATTCACTCACGAGGGTCAAGAACTTAATGCCCTTGCATCGTCCGCAGGAAGACGACAAGTTGCGAGTTGCGAGTTGCGAGCAACGGCTCGCCGTCTTGGCGATGAAGGCAAGTTAGGAATTCACAGCGCACGTGCCACTCTGTGGGAGATCGGGGCTGGTTCTCCCTTTCGCTTTCTGTGAGTCTTTCTTCCCGTTCTTCATGCCCTTCATGGTCAAGGCATTTCAGCTCGGATTTGGAACTCAAGACTCACAGCTCCTCACTCGGAACTCAGAACTCGGAACTCGGAACTACAAAAGCGTTGCCGGAATCCAATCATAGAACGTGTGCTTGAGGAGCGGGCGGTCCATCCACGATTGATCGGGCTCGGGATCGGCGATCACGTCTTCGACCGTCTTCAGCATCGGCATCGGTTCGGACCGGATCGTGCCTTTGCTCGTCTTCCAGCGGATCTCACCGGCATCGAGGATGCTGCGAACGATCAGGTTGGTCATCTGGCAATCGCCCATCACGTAGTCCATCACCTGTTGATGGTTGCCGGCTCGCCATTGAACGGGCGCATCGGCCCCATCCATGAGCTTCTCCTGGCCGATGGCCATGCCGGCGGCCACCCGGGCCAACCCAACGGGAAATCCTTTTTGATTGAAGAACTGGAACATGGGGTCGTAGCTCTTGAGCGCGATGCGCGCCGCCGTCTCTCGATCGTTGGCGCAATGCCCGATCCACTTCAAGTCAAAATGAAGGCCGTTCCATGCGCAGATCTTGAAGCCGTCGTTCTGCCGCTCAGCGAGGTAGGCGAGCAACGCGCGAGCCCCTTCTTCAGTGAGGTTGAGTTCGGGAACTCCGGACGCATTCTGCGAATACCAGAGCTTTTCCTCGCCACCGAGAATGGCGGTCGCGGCGATGGAGATATGAAAGGGAGCGTAGATCTCCAAGTCTTCGCCCGGCTGAAGGTCAAACACATCCGAGATCTCGATGTCGAAACTGAGCAGTTTCTCGTGCTGGTGCAACAGCGGGTTCATCAAGGACTCAGAAGAGGGTGTCTCCGAAGGCGTCGCTTTCTTCTCCAGATCAAACGCGAGCTGTCCATCATTCATCTCTCGCTCCCTTCGCGATTCTCCAACCCGTATCGAATACGAAGCGTGGTCTCATCCTTCATATCCGCGCTACGGATAACGAACTGTCCGATTTGGCTCGTGTGTTCCACGTGCTCGCCCACGCACGGGATGATGTCCACGTCGCCGATTTTCACGATGCGAATGGTCTTCGCCGTTGCAGGAACCTTCCCCATGTTATAGGCGGCGTCTGCTTCTTGGCGAGAAACCTCATAGGTCTCGACGAGATGATCGGCGAGAATCACACCATTGACCGCATCTTCGATGCCTTTCAATTCGTCATCGCTGAGCATGCGGCCCGTCACGTAGTCGCACTTCGATTTCTTGTCTCCGAAATGCGCTTCGACGCTTCGCCCGGCATCAAAGTCGCGCTGCATCACCGCATTGAGAATGTGCTCCGCGGAATGCATGGCAGATCGTGCGTTCACATGCACCTCCTCCGTCAATCAAAAGGGTCTTGGCTTCAGCCAAGACCCCCCGATGCTATCGTAGAGAAAACCGTTTTCCAATTCTTGAGCTATGGGAAGATCCCTCGTCGCTTGTACAGCCGGGCCAAGCGCTTGAGGGCGACAATGTAGGCGGCCGTTCTCCAGTTCACGTCATACTCATCAGCGGCTTCACGAACGCGATCGTAACCTCCCATGATTCGCTTTCGAAGCTTGCCATCAACTTCCTCAAGATCCCAGAATTCGGAGCGCTTGTTCTGAAGCCACTCGAAGTAGCTGACAACAACACCGCCCGCATTGCAAAGGATATCCGGCAGCAAATCGATCCCCTTTTCTCCGAGAATTCGATCGCCATCCAAATCAGTTGGTCCGTTTGCTCCCTCAGCCACGACCTTGACGCGAGCATCCAGCCACGGCGCTGTTTCCGCGGTCAACTGATTCTCGAGCGCCGCAGGGATAAACATATCCGCCTTCGTTCGCAAGAAGGACTCGTGGTCGATGGGCGCCGCCTTCGGGAACCCGGCAATGCCGCACGTCTCCTCGACATAGGCTGCAAGCTCCTCTGGATCAATCCCATCGGCATTTGCGATGGCGCCGGTATGGTCTTCAACCGCAACGAGCGATGCGCCGAACGGCTTAAGCAGTTTCGCCGTCCACGAGCCCACATTTCCGAAACCTTGCACGAAGTACGTTGCCTTCGAGAGGTCAACGGTGCGATCCTGTGCCCAGCGCTCAATGCAGAACACAACGCCTTGCCCGGTCGCCTTGTCGCGGCCGAGGCTTCCGCCCGCTTCCACCGGCTTCCCTGTCACAACGTGCACCGAGCGATGGCGCTCCCCTGGCGGCAACGTCGAAAGATACGTATCGAGGATCCAGGCCATCGTTTGAGCGTTCGTGTTGACATCCGGCGCCGGAATGTCGTATTCCGGACCGATATTGGCTCCAAGCGAAAAGGCGAATCGACGGGTGATATGCTCCAATTCCTGATCCGAGTACAGGATCGGATCGCACTGGATGCCGCCCTTGGCGCCGCCGAACGGGATGTCGACAATGGCCGACTTCCAGGTCATCCAGGTCGCCAACGCGCGCACCTCGTCGATGTCCACGGAGGGATGAAATCTCAGTCCACCCTTGAACGGGCCAAGCACGTCGTTATGCTGCACGCGATAGCCGGAGAACATCTCAATCCGGCCGTCATCCATCTTCACCGGGAAATGGATGACCACCTCGTTCATGGGCTCGGCAAGAATCTTGCGGATCGATGCGTCAAGCCCCATGCGATCGGCAGCCCGATCGAACTGCCGGACGACTGTCTGATACACGTTGCTCATGCTTCCTCCTTCCGCTGTTCGCTCAAGCCAGCCCACCCAGTGTACGACGATTCGACGCCTGACAAAGAAAAACGGGGCTTCCGAAGAAGCCCCGCCTTAATCGCTTACCGTTTGGCTTACACCCAGCCACGCAGCTTCATGGCTTCGGCGACGCGTTGCACGGACACCATGTAGGCGCCGATGCGGTTGTCGACGTTGTGCTCCTTGGCCATATTGTGCGTCTCGTGGAAGGCCTTCACCATCTTGGCCTTCAACTGAGTGTGAACCTGATCGATCGGCCAGTAGTAGCCGCCGATGTTCTGCACCCACTCGAAGTACGACACGGTCACGCCGCCGGCGTTGCACAAGAAATCGGGAATCACGTAGATGCCCTTGCCATGGAGGATAGCGTCGGCTTCGGGCGTCGTCGGGCCGTTGGCGGCTTCGGCGACGATCTTGGCCTTGACGTTGGCGGCGTTCTTGTCCGTAATGACGTTTTCAATGGCCGCGGGAATGAGAACGTCCACCTCAAGTTCGAGGACTTCATCATTCGTAATCGTCTTCAGGCCGTTGAAGCCCGAAAGCGAGCCGTTCTGCTGCTTGAACTGATAGGCGGCTTCAGGATCGATGCCGTTCTCGTCAATGACGCCGCCACGTGAGTCGGTGATAGCGACGATCTTCGAGCCGGCAAGCTCTTCCATCAGTGTTCCACAGTAGTACCCAGCGTTTCCGTAACCCTGGATGGCAACGGTCGCGCCCTTGAGGTCGATGCCGAGTTCCTTGGCGGCCTCGATGATGCAGTAGACGGTTCCGCGAGCGGTTGCATCGCCGCGTCCGAGCGAGCCACCCAACGGGATCGGCTTACCGGTAATCACGCCGGGCGTGTTGTATCCGCAGATCTTGGAGTATTCATCCATCATCCAAGCCATGATCTGGGGCGTGGTGTAGACGTCAGGCGCCGGGATGTCCTTCTCGGGACCGATGAACCGGCCGATGGCGCGGACGAATCCGCGGGCGATGCCTTCCAGCTCTCTCTGAGAGAGTTCCTTCGGGTTACAGATAACCCCGCCCTTGCCGCCGCCGTACGGGATGTCCACGACAGCCGTTTTCCAGGTCATCCAAGCCGCGAGCGCCTTGACGGTATCGATCGTCTCTTCCGGATGGAAGCGAAGACCGCCCTTGGTCGGACCGCGAGCGTCATTGTACTGCACGCGGAAACCGGTGAAGGTCTTGACCGTTCCATCGTCCATGCGGACGGGGAAATGGACTTCCAAGATCCTCAGGGGTTCGCGAAGGAGCGCGTGGACCTGGGGATCGAGGTTCAGCTTTTTCGCTGCGGCATCGAGCTGACGTTGAGAAATCTCAAACGGATTCAGCGTCGGGGCATTAGACATATCAGAAACCTCCTGGGTCTGTAGCAATGACCGCCCGATCTGCATTCCTTGGAATCCATCCCGAGCGGCGGCGAGATTATACCGGCGCTGGCACAGGTTTCAACGGCTCGACATCCGTGCTTTTGGTGGGTTGAGGGCTACAGCTTTTCCAGAATCCCCATCATCAATCGGCGCATTTCCTCGCCCTTCAATCGGGTGGTTTCGATGACCTCTTCATGGGTCAGTGTCGCATTCGGATCGACCCCCGCCGCCAAGTTTGTAGCGATGGAGAGACCCAACACGTTCATCCCCGCATGGGCGGCCACGATCACCTCGGGCACCGTCGACATTCCCACCAGATCGGCCCCCATCGCGTGGAAGGCGCGAATCTCGGCAGGCGTTTCGTACGAAGGGCCAAGCGCGGCAACATAGACGCCTTCCTTGACGTCGATGCCCTCATCCGCCGCTACGGCGCGCGCAAGCGCTCGCAGCTCCGGCGTATACGCCGCCGACATATCCGGGAACCGGGGGCCGAGTTCTTCGATGTTGGCGCCCCGAAGCGGATTGACCCCCAGCATGTTGATGTGGTCGGTCAGGAGAACGAGATCGCCGGCGCAGAAATCAGGATTGATCGCCCCCGAAGCATTGGTCACGATCAAGGTCGGAATCCCGAGCAAGGCGAACATGCGCGTCGCGAAGCTCACCTCTTCGATCGTGTTTCCTTCGTAGTAGTGCGCGCGGCCACGTTGGATCAGCACCGTCTTTCCACAGAGCGGGCCAATCCAGAATTCGCCGGAGTGTCCGGCAATCGTCGGAACCGGGAACCCGGGGATCTCAGCACACGGGATGGTGACGCCTCCCTCAGGAAGGCCAAAGGCATTGGACAATCCCGATCCCAGCGTCATGGCGACGTCCGGCGTCCCCTCCAACTTGGATCGTACGGTATCAACCGCCTTTTTCAGTTTCGCCCAGTGCCCTTCGTTCATTCCGTCCTCCTACTCAAAACTCAATGCCGTAATCGCTTCGGATACCCGCTCCACGCCGACGACCTCAAGACCCTTGATCACAGGCAATCGGGATGCCCGAGGAACGATCATCCTCTCGATTCCCAATTCGCGCGCCTCTGACAGCCGTTCCTTCAATCGCCGTACCGGACGCACCTCACCGGACAGCCCGACTTCGCCCACAGCGGCCGTTCGGCCCGCCAATGCGCGGTTTCGGAAACTCGACAGTACAGCCGCGATCACGCCGAGGTCCGTCCCACGTTCCCTGACATCCAATCCACCAGCCAGGCTTAGATAGACGTCGGCGGAACCGATGTGGACGTCCAGATGCTTCTCCATCACGGCCAGCATAAGGAGGACACGGTTGATGTCCAACCCTGTGCACCGGCGCTGAGGAACGCCGTACCCGCCGGTCGGCGACACCAGCGCCTGGAGTTCGACCAGGATGGGGCGCGTTCCTTCCAAGACGGGAACGTAGATTGAGCCTGGCTGTGCGGGGCGGTCCGATTCTCCGAGAAAGAAACGCGATGGGTCCTCGATCTCCACGAGTCCTGCCTCCGTCATCTGAAAAACGGCCACTTCGTTGGTCGCGCCGAATCGGTTCTTGACCGAGCGCAGCATGCGCACATCTTCGGTACGGCTTCCCTCCAAGTAGATGGCCACGTCGACCAAATGCTCAACCGTTTTCGGTCCCGCAAACGCACCTTCTTTGGTGATATGCCCAACGAGGAACGTCGTCATGCCCTTGGCCTTGGTGAGTTGAATCAGCGCGGAACTCACCTCGCGCAACTGCTTGACGGACCCGGCTTCCCCGGCCACGCGCTCATCCGCCGTCGTCTGAATCGAATCGACAATGAGAACGACCGGCTCGACCTGCTCAACGGCTGCCATCATGCGATGAAGCGCCTGCTCCGAAAGGACGAATAGCCGGTCGGACGTTGCCCCGATACGGGAGGCACGCAGTTTGACTTGTCCCTCGGATTCTTCGCCGGAGATATAGAGGACCTTCCCAACGGAGCACGCCATCGATTCGGCAAGTTGCAGAAGAAGCGTCGATTTGCCGATGCCCGGCTCGCCGCCGAACAGCACGACGCCCCCCGGAACGAGGCCGCCGCCGAGCAAGCGATCGACTTCCGACAACCCGCAGGGGGTTCGTTCAACGTCCCCCACATCGATATCGGAGATCGACCGCAGCTCCTCGCCCAACCAGGTAACGTCCGGTGCGCCGGCAGCGGCATCGTCGCGCAGCTCTGTCAGCGAATCCCACTGCCCGCATCCTGGACAGCGCCCGAACCACTTCACCGATCGATGGCCGCACTGCTCGCAGACAAACGGCATGTCTAGTCCGGATGCGTGAACCGAATCTCGTCGCCATCGGCGATCGCATGGACCTCGCTGTCGGCAACGATGTTCCCAAGCAGAATCTCCTCGGAAATCGGATTCTCGACGTAGCGTTCGATCGTGCGGCGCATCGGACGCGCACCGTACTTGGGATCGTAGCCCTTGTCGATAAGCAGCTCCCATGCGGAGGGATCGAGCGTCAGCGTAACCTCTCGTTCTTCGACCAGCCGTTCCTGAAGCTCGTGAATCATGAGATCGGCGATCTCCTTCACCTGCTCCTTGTTGAGCTGATGGAAGACGATAATGTCGTCAAGCCGGTTTAAGAATTCAGGGCGGAAGACCTTTCGCCCCTCGGCAGTTACGCGATCCTTCATCTCCTGATAGGATTCTTCCGAATGGTCGACGTTGTCCGTGAACCCGAGGGTATCACGGTCCGTGATGAACTCGGACCCGACATTCGAGGTCATGATGAGTACGGTATTGCGGAAATCGACGCGGCGTCCTTGCGAATCCGTGAGAATGCCGTCCTCCATCACTTGAAGAAGGATGTTAAACACATCGCGGTGCGCCTTTTCGATCTCATCGAACAACACCACCGAATAGGGTCGGTGCCGGACCTTCTCGGTCAGTTCGCCCGCTTCGTCGTAGCCCACGTAGCCCGGAGGGGCTCCCGTCAATCGAGAGACCGAGAATCGTTCCATGTATTCGGACATATCGACGCGGATCAGCGCGTCTTCATCGCCGAACAGGAATTCCGCCAGCGTCTTGGATAGCTCCGTCTTTCCCACACCCGTCGGTCCCAGGAACATGAACACGCCGACAGGACGCTTCGGATTCTTGACCCCGGCATAGGCGCGGCGAATGGAGCGGGACACCGCTTGAACGGCTTCGTCTTGCGCGATCAGGCGGTCGTGGATCTTCTCTTCCATGCTGACCAGGCGCGCCGTCTCTTCTTCCTGCACGTGCCCGATCGGCACCCCGGTCCATGCGGCCACCATCTGGGCGATATCCTTGCCCGTCGTCTCCAGCTTGGCGCCTTCGTAGGCCTCTTCGGACAGCGCGTGAATGCGCGTGACGATCGCATCCTTCTCATCCCGCAGCCCGGCCGCCTGCTCATAGTCTTGAGCGGCAACGGCTTCCTGTTCGCGTTCGTCAATCTCGTCAACCTGTTCTTGAAGGTCGCGAATCTCATCCGGCATGCGCGTGCCTTGCAACTTGATCCGAGCTGCCGTCTCGTCGATCACGTCGATCGCCTTGTCGGGCAAGAATTGGTCGGTCACGTACCGATCAGAGAGGCGGGCGGCTTGGTGCAATGCATCGTCGGTGATGCTGACGCCATGATGCTTCTCATAGCGAGGCCGCAGGCCCTTCAGAATCCGAACGGTCTGCTCGACCGAAGGTTCTTCGACATAGATGGTCTTGAACCGCCGCTTGAGCGCGGGGTCCTTTTCCACCGACTTCCGGTATTCATCGAGGGTTGCGGTTCCAATACACTGAATGGCGCCCGACGCCAGCGGCGGTTTGAGAATTGACGAGGCGTCAATCGCACCTTCGGCACCACCTGCGCCGACCACCGTTTGCAGTTCATCGATGAACAAAATCACGTTGTCCGTCTCAGAGACCTTCGTGATAAGCGCCTTCAGGCGCTGCTCGAACTCGCCGCGGTATTTCGTCCCCGCGACCACCGAAGCCATGTCCAATTCCAAGATTTCCTTGGACTGAAGAATGGCCGGGACATCGCCTTGCGCGATTCGCTGGGCGAGCCCTTCGACCACCGCTGTCTTGCCCACCCCGGATTCGCCGATGAGCGCCGGGTTGTTCTTCTTGCGGCGTGTCAACGTCTGGATGATGCGCTCCATCTCCTCATCGCGACCGATGACGGGATCAAGGTGTCCGGCCGCGGCCTCTTCGACAAGGTTGCGCCCGAATTCCGACAGATCGCCCTTTCGCTTCTGCGGACGCCGTCCGGTTCGTACCGTCATTCCGATGCCTGAGGACCGGAGGAAGAATGCGCGCGTCTTGTTCAGATCGACGTCCAGATGCTGCAGCAGGGCGGCGCCCGTCCCTTCGCCGTCTCGGAGCATCCCCATCAGCAGGTGTTCGGGAAGGATGGCATTGAGATTGGCGCGCCGGGCTTCCTCGAAGCTCAGCTTCATGACGCGTTTCAATCGCGGCGTCGGCTCCAAATCATCGGCGGATAAGCGTACATCGCCCCGCCCCTTCTCTTCTTCAATGAGTGAGGCGATCTTGTCGTAGGTCACGCCCTGGGACGTCAAAAACTGCTGAACCGTCGATTCCGGAATCTTCAAGAACGCAAGCAACAGGTGCTCGGTTCCTACATAGCTGTGGTGCCAAGTTTCGGCTTCCTCTTGGGAGACCGCAATGATTTCCATCGATTCGCGCGAGAAGCGATCGTACATCTTTCCTCCTGAAAGGGTCCCTCAATTCGCACACAGTATACGCGGCGGGCAATCCCAAGCAACCGCTATTCCCATCGGTTAAAACGAGTCATGGCCTCGTCAATGCCGTGGTCGCAGAACGCGTCGATCGCTTCAACCGCACTGCGAAGCGATGGGAGGACGCGCTCCCATTCCGTCGGGCTGAACCGGTCGAGCACAAAGTCCCGCCCGGTCTCGTCCCGTCCGTCGATCTCAATCCCCACTCGAAGACGCGGAACCGATTCCGTTCCCAACGCGCCGATCACCGACTCAATGCCCTTGTGAGACCCCGCGCCTCCCGAGGCCCGGAGCCTTAGCCGCCCCAGCGGCAGATCGAGATCGTCATAGATCACCAAGGCGTCCTCGGGAGAGAGCCCGTATTTCGCCAATGTCGGTCGAACCGCCCGTCCGGACTCATTCATGTAGGTCATCGGCTTGACCAACACTAGGTCACCGTGAGAATAGACAAGGGCGGAGTTTTCGATCCGCCCTTTCCGTTTGACCTTCCGCACCTTTCGGTACAGGTCGATGACTTGAAATCCGATGTTATGCCGCGAGAGGGCATAGGGCAGTCCCGGGTTTCCGAGCCCGAAGACCGCCCGCGTCGCCATCCCTATTCCTCTGCGGTCGCTTCTTCCGTGGCTTCCGCGGCTTCGCCCTCTTCACCCTCGGCAAGCTCGTCACCCTCGGCTTCTTCTTCATCCGCGAGCAATCCGCGCGGCGCCATCACGGTAACGATCACGCGCTCCGGTGGCAGCATGGGCTCAACCTCACCGAACTCCACATCCGAGATATGAATGGATTCGCCCAAATCGAGGTCCGTGACATCGATCGTGATCAAGGCGGGAACGTTTCTGGCCAACCCATGGACAGGAATCGTATTGAACAGAACGTTGAGGATACCGCCTGACTTCAGTCCCACGCATTCACCGGTGATCCGAACGGGGACCTCCAAATTGAGCGGACTGTCGACATCCGGATGGTAAAAATCAACGTGAAGCGGTTCATCGGTAATCGGATCGTAATCCACGACCTTCAGAAAGACGTCCGTTCCTTCCTTATCGCCGATCGCAAGGCTGATGAGCGAGCTTCGCGTGATCTTGGAGAACAAGGATTGCAGGTCTTTCCGTGCAATCGAAATCGACGTCGATTCGATGGAAGGCCCGTACACGACACCGGGCACGAAACCCGAGCGGCGTAGTTCTCCAGCCTTTCCTGCTGATCGTTCTTTAACTTGCAACGTATGCATTCGTACACCCCGAACTTTGTCTTCCTAATAGTGAGGGAACAACTGACTCACCGAGCGATCCTCAAACACTTGCCGGATCGTCTTCGCCAGGTGTGCTCCCACAGAGACATAATCAATCTTATCGCTCTGTAAAGCGCATTGGTTGGTGATGGTATTGGTGACCACAACCCTTTTCAAGGGCGATTCCTCAAGAATCCTGACGGCATCCCCGCTGAATACGCCGTGAGCGCAATAGGCGGATACCTCGGTGGCGCCCGTTTCAAGCAGAATCTCACCGGCCTTGACCAACGTCCCTCCCGAGGCAATGATGTCATCCACCAGCACAGCTCGCTTGCCCACGACATCACCAATGACGTTAAACACCTTGACCGATCGGCTGTCTTGCGAGCGGCGTTTCTCCAACACCGCCAGCGGCGCGTCAACGCGCTCCGCGAGCAAACGAGCGCGGTTGGTCGCCCCGGTATCCGGTGCCACGATGACGAGATCCTCCATTGACGCTTCCACGTCTCGCATGTATTCGGCGAAGATGAAGTCCGCTCGCAAGTTGTCCACTGGAATATTGAAGAAGCCTTGAATCTGTCCGACATGGAGGTCCATTGTCAACACACGGTCCGCCCCAGCGGTTTCGATCATATTGGCCACCAATCGGGCGGAGATGGGTACGCGTCCGGTATGTTTCCGGTCCTGCCGCGCATAGCCGAAATAGGGGATGACGGCAATCACTTTCCGTGCTGATGCACGCCGCAGCGCGTCAATGAGGATCAGCAATTCCATCAAGTTGTCATTGACAGGAGGGCAGGTCGGCTGCAGGACGAAGACATCGGCGCCGCGGACGGTTTCCTGGATGTGAACTCGGATTTCGCCATCAGCGAATTTCTCGACGCGGCCGCTACATGTCTCCGTCGCCAGCTCGGATGAGATTTCACGAGCCAATTGAGGATTGGCGTTCCCGGCGATGAGCTTCAGCTGCCTATTGATCATCCGATTCGTCCTCCTTGGCCGATGGGCCGGAGCGCTTGTTCACTTGACGCGCCCTTCCGAATGCGAGGCACTCTGGTGGAACGTCCTCAGTAATGGTGGACCCTGCGGCGATGTAGGCGTTCTCACCCACAGTCACCGGCGCTATGAGCGCGGAATGGCTGCCGATGAAGGCGCCTGCACCGATCGAAGTTCGTTTCTTGTCCTTCCCGTCGTAATTGCAAGTGATCGTTCCTGCGCCAATGTTGGCCGCTTCACCGATCTCGACATCGCCCAGATACGACAGGTGGCCGGCCTTGACGCCACGAGCCAACTGCGCGTTCTTGATTTCTACGAAATTACCAACTCGCGCATCGGGACCAACGTCCGATCCCGGTCGAAGGTGGGCATAGGGACCAACGGTCGACCGTTCGCGGATCGTCGAGGATTCGATCACCGAATAGCGAATGACACAATCGGGTTCAATGACCGAGTCTTCAACCCAGCAATCAGGACCAACCCGCGCCCCACGTCCGATCACGGTTTGGCCGCGAAGATGCGTCCCCGGGAAAAGGCACGCGCCCGGAGAAACCTGGACCTGGGGATCAACATAGGTGCGATCGGGATCGACGATCTCAACTCCAGCCGTTGACAGCGCCTCGATAATCCGCCGGCGCTGTTCGAGGCTGATTTCGGATCGCGTTGGATCGTGCCCTGCCATCATCTCTCACCCGAATCGATGATACGCCAGGTGGCGAAGAACGATCAAGATGTATGACCAATTCAAACGCGCTTGCGGACGGCGTCCAGCCCTGCCTATACTTTGCGCGTCCATGGGAGCTCCATGGACGATTTCATCCAAGGAGGTGGTCGATGATGGTTACGCGCGTTTTTTCAGGGATTCAGCCGACCGGCACACTTCACATTGGCAATTATTTCGGGGCGGTTCGGAATTGGGCGACCATGCAGGACGACGTCGAGAGCATCATCTGCATCGTCGACTACCACGCCATCACGATCGATATTGATCCCAAGACCTTGCGCCACGCCTCGCTGGCCATGGCCACCGATTTGATCGCCTGTGGCATCGACCCGGAGAAAACGATTCTCTTCGTCCAATCCGATGTTCCCGCCCACACCGAACTGTCTTGGATTTTGGGTTGCGTCACGTCATTCGGCGATCTGTCCCGAATGACGCAGTTCAAGGACAAGTCGGAGAAACAGGCATTTGTCTCCGCCGGGCTGTTCACCTATCCCGTGCTTCAGGCCGCCGACATCCTCTTGTACTTGGCTGACGGCGTGCCGGTGGGAGAGGACCAAGTGCAGCATCTGGAACTCTCGAGACGCATTGCGCGGCGATTCAACTCGCGGTTCGGCGAGTTGTTTCCCGAACCCAAGCCGGTCGTCGGCGAGAAGGGCGCGCGCATCATGTCGCTGTCCGATCCTGGAGCCAAGATGAGCAAGTCGACGGGAGAATCCCACTATGTCGGCGTGATGGAACCTGAGGCATCCATTCGCAAGAAGGTGCGCTCGGCGGTCACTGATATGGGGTTGGAAGCCGGACACGAGATGTCCCCCGGCGTGGCCAACCTTTTTGAAGTTCTCGAACTCTCGGTGGAATCGACGGGAGAAACCGGCTTGGTCGAGGAGCTGAGAGCCGATTTCGAGAACGGCACGCTCATGTACTCCAAGCTCAAGGACGCCGTGTTCGAGCAGTTGATGGCGATCATTCGTCCGATCCAAGAGCACCGCGCCCAGTTGGAGGCCTCCGGCGAGGTACTGGACATGCTTCATTCCGGTGCCCAGCGCGCGCAGGCGATTGCCTCGGAGACGATCGCTCGCGCCCGATCGATGGTGGGACTCGGGACTCGCGCCGACTAGACGCGAACGCCGCCTGAGCCAAACCGCCCTTGAACCCGATGCCACACGGTTTCAAGGGCGTCTCTTTTCAAAGCATCGTTCAGGCGCATCGCATCATCGACCAACCGTTTTCCCTCCGGGGCCTGGAAACGCTGCAGCCAATAGGAGTGGCTGCCATCGATCCAATCGACGATTTGCTCGATGTCGTACCCATCGATTCCGGGGGCGCAGGTTGTTCGAAACTCGTAGGGAAGGCCGCTGGTACGAAGAAGCTCGATCGATCGGCCAATCGCAGCAAGATCGACGGGAACACCCACCAGGTCAGCATAGGCCTCCCGAGGTCCCTTGATGTCCATCGCCACGAAATCGAGGAGCCCCTCGTTGAGAAGCGCTTCAAGGATATCGGGGTAGGTTCCGTTGGTATCGAGCTTCGTCAGAAACCCCATGGCACGGATCTCGCGAAGCACCGAGGGTAGATCGGGCTGGAGCGTCGGTTCCCCACCACTGAGGACGACGGCATCGAGAAATCCGGCGCGTTCGGACAGCGCATCGAAGAAGACGTCGCCAAGCTCCTGGCTCGATTCCGCGATGAGCTCGGGGAGCACGAGCTCGGCGTTGTGACAAAACGGACATCTCAGATTGCAGCCTGCGGTGAACACCGTCGCTGCAACGCGATCGGGATAGTCGAGTAATGTCATCCACTGAATGCCACCGACCCTCATTCCGATCCGACCCCTTCTTCAAGCCCGTCGGGCGAACGCTCGATCAGCTCATCGAGCGATGCGGTGCGACCGTTGTGAACTCCCGGCGATCGGAGAACTCGGCCTGCTTCCCGTCGTTCCACTGCTCAACCGGGCGCAGGTAGCCGACGACGCGCGAATACACCTCTGCCTTTTGACGACAGTGCGGGCACTCCGATTGCTCGCCGGCCAGGTAGCCGTGCTCGGGACAGATCGAGAAGGTCGGCGTCAGGGTGTAGTAGGGCAGGCGGAAGGATTCGGCAATCTTCCGAACCAGCTGTTTGGTCGCTTGCGTGCTCGGCAGCCGTTCGCCAAGGAAGCCATGGAAGACGGTTCCTCCCGTATACCTTGTCTGGAGCGGATCCTGTAGGCGAAGTGCATCATAGAGGTCGTTCGTAAACCCAACGGGCAACTGGGTGGAATTCGAGTAGTAGGGAACCTGCCCGCCATAGACTTCGAGGTTATAGATACGGAGATCCTCATAGCGTGCCACATCGCGCATGGCCAGCCGGTAACTGGCGCCTTCTGCCGGCGTGGCCTCCAGATTGAAGATGTCGTGCGTCTCGTCTTGATAGTCGCCCATGCGCTCGCGCATCCAATTGAGCGCCTCCAGCGCAAAGGCTTGTCCTTGCTCATCGGCGATCGTGCAGCCCTTGAGATTGAGCAGGGCTTCGTTCATTCCGATCAATCCGATCGTCGAGAAATGGTTCTTCCAATACCCGCCCGACGATTCCTTGATCTTGCTCAGGTAGTACTTCGAGTAGGGATACAGGCCATTTTCCGTCAAGGCTTCCAAGGTTTTGCGCTTGACCATCAACGCGTCCCTGGCCAGGTCCATCAGCCGTCCCAACCGGTCGTAGAAATCGGCCTCATCCGAGGCCAGGTAGCCCAGACGGGGCAGGTTGAGCGTCACCACACCGATGGATCCGGTGAGGGGATTGGCTCCAAAAAGCCCTCCGCCTCGCGAGCGAAGCTCGCGATTGTCGATGCGGAGACGACAGCACATGGAGCGTGCATCTTCGGGATGCATATCCGAGTTGATGAAGTTCGAGAAATAGGGAATGCCGTATTTCGCGGTCACTTCCCACAGGGGGTCGAGCACAGGGTTATCCCAATCGAAGTCCTTGGTAATGTTGTACGTCGGGATGGGGAAGGTGAACGGTCGCCCCTGCATATCGCCGTCCAGCAAGATTTCGGCGAATGCCCGGTTAAAAAGATCCATCTCTGCTTGATAGTCGCCATAGACGGAATCCTGGAGCACGCCGCCCAGAATAACGGGCTCCGCTTTCATGTGGTTGGGGACGTGAAGATCCATGGTGACGTTGGTGAACGGCGTCTGAAACCCGACGCGCGTCGGCACATTCATGTTGTAAACAAACTCTTGCAGATTCTGCTTGACCTCAGCATACGTCAGCCCATCGGAACGAATGAATGGAGCGAGGTAGGTATCAAGATTGGACAACGCCTGCGCGCCTGCGGATTCACCTTGAAGCGTGTAGAGGAAGTTGACAATCTGCAATAAAGCCACGCGGAAACGCTTGGCGGGCCGGGATTCGATCTTTCCCCGCACGCCGCGGAACCCCTTAAGCAGCAAGTCTCGCAGATCCCACCCCACACAGTACGCACCCAACGTCCCTAAATCGTGAATGTGCAGATCCCCGGATTCGTGGGCCTCACAGATGTGGTCTTCGTAGATCCGGCCCAGCCAATAGCGAGAAATGATCTTGTCCGTGATGTGTGTATTGAGACCTTGAAGGGAAAAGGTCATGTTCGAGTTCTCACGAATGCGCCAATCTCGATCGTTGAGATAGTCCTCAACCAGCGGCAACTCCGTGAGCCGCCCGCGCATCTCGCGTAGCTCTTCGTGCTTCTTACGATAGAGGATGTAGGCCTTGGCCGTCTGCGTCCATCCAGCCTGAACCAGCGCCTCTTCGACCAGGTCCTGGATTTCCTCGACAGTCGGATTCTCATCCACAAATCGCTCATCGAGGCACGCTGTGACCTGCTGAGCGATCGTTTCCGCCGCCTGCTCATCTGGATCCTTAACCGTACGCATGGCTTTCCAAATGGCGGTAGTGATTTTGGCACGATCGAATGCGACGACCCGGCCATCGCGTTTAACGATGAATTGCATGAACCCCTCCCCCCGGAGTTAAAAACGGACAGCACGCCCATCCTAGCATCCCGAGGGGGGTGCGACAATCGCCCGATCCCAGCGAAAATCCTCCAAACTCTGCTTCGCCAGGCAATCCCAACGGGTTTTCTTGGAGTGACCAGGACATCCATCACGGCCTGCTAATGGGAACCGCGCCCCGAACTTTCGGATGACGAGAGCCGGGCGGAGGATGAGGACCGCGTTCCCGCCTTGATTCAGTTTACCTCGTCCGCTAACATTTCCCGTCCTTTGAGAAGGCAGTTCACTACGAGATTAGGACGAGGTGATACCCATTCCAAATATAGCTTCTGCAAAGAAACGACTGCGACAGAATGTCAAGCGTCGCGGGCTTAACCGATCGAAGAAGGCCGAAATCCGCCGCGTGATGAAACAGATTCGCCTGCTTCTTGAAGCCAATGACAAGCAGGGCGCGACGGCACTGTTGCCCGAGCTGGCGAAGGCCGTGGACAAGGCAGCCAAGCGGAACACGATTCATCCGAACAAGGCCGCTCGAATCAAGTCCCGCTGGACACAGCGGATTCAGGCAGCATAGGGAGGCCATCCATGCGGCAGTTCGATTTCCTCGGCAAAACCAAGATCTTTTTACCCATTTCCCTGGTGCTCATCGTCATCAGCATCATTGTGCTGATCCCCGGGGTACGCGGACTTCGCATGGGCATCGACTTCACCGGCGGCATGGAGTTCACGGTTCTGTTTTCCGAAGCCGTGGACACCGGTCAGCTACGCGCGGCATTGGGAGACATCAATGCCGGAGAGGTCGATCTGACCAAAAGCGTCATCCAAGATGCCGAAGGCAATAAGAAGATCATTACGATGCAGCTCGATGATTCGGACGCTGCCGACGACATCGTCTCCATGCTGCAACGTGACTTCCCGGTCGCCGACCAAGGAATCAGCCGCCGCTTGATCGGCCAGCAGGTCAGCCGCGAGCTTGCCGAAAAAGGCTGGCAAGCCGCCCTACTCGCACTGGTCGCCATCCTCGTCTACATTTCCTGGCGTTTCAGACTCCGCTACGCCATCGGCGCCGTGGCCGCCATCCTACATGATGTCATCATTGCACTCGGCCTGTTTGCCATCTTCCAAGTGGAAGTCAATCTAGCGACCATTGCCGCCTTCTTGACGATCGTCGGTTACTCCCTGAACGATACCATCGTCATCTACGATCGTATTCGCGAGAACCTCAAGCTGGAACGCCGCAAGACAGTGTTTGAGATCATCAATCACTCGGTCAACCAGTCCTTGAGCCGCACGCTAAATACGTCGATCACGACCTTCATTCCCGTCATCATTCTGTTCCTGTTCGGCGGAGCCGTACTCCGCGGATTCTCGATGGCCCTTCTCATCGGCGTCATCGTTGGAACCTACTCGTCCATGTACATCGCCAATCCCATTCTGTACGCATGGACGATGAAGGCCGGGGGAGCGAAAACGGCCAAATGAAATCCATCCTCCGGAGGGGGAGGATTTGGGAAGTCGCTGATCTTCCGAGTGAATCACTTGTCTCGACCATTCGAACCTCGCTGAGCTGCGCCGCCCCGTTCGCGGTGCTGTTGGCGCAACGCGGAGGGGATGATTGGCCATCGCTCATCGATCCCGACCTCGACAGCCTTCATTCTCCCTTTCTCCTTGACGGCATGGCGGAAGCCCTCGATCGCCTACAGGTGGCGATCGTGAGGGAAGAGAAGGTCTTTATTCACGGCGATTTCGATGCGGATGGACTGACCGGCGCCGCCGTGCTTTATCGAGGCTTGCGCCCCCATTTCCCGAAGAACTCGATCAAGGTCGATGTCGGCGATCGATCGCGCGGGCACGGCCTGTCGCGCCCCTTTGTGCGACGCGCGATCGAAGAGGATTTCTCGCTCGTGATTACAGCGGATTGCGGCATCGGCAATGTCGAGGAAATCGACCAGCTGAAGATGGCGGGGATTGACACCATCGTGACCGATCATCACCTTCCCACAGGGTCACTGCCCAACGCGGTCGCCATTGTCGATCCGCATCAACATGGGGACGGGTATCCGAATAAGCATTTGGCCGGTGTGGGCGTTGCCTTCAAGTTGATCTGCGGACTCTGCGAACGGCTTGAGAGACCGCTTCCCCTCCATCTCTTGGATCTCGTCGCCTTAGGAACCATCGCCGATCTGGTTCCACTCTCCCATGAGGGCGACTCCGAGAATCGCGCATTCGTTCGCGAGGCATTTTCCCTTATCTCCAAGGGGGCGGGATCGTCACTCGGCCTGCGCGCGCTCTTTTCGAAGTTATCCATCAATAAGAAGCAAATCAGCGCCATGGATATCGGCTACTTGGTCGCCCCCAAACTCAACGCCGCCAACCGCGCCGGGGACCCCAAGGTCGCGTTCCTGCTGCTGATCACCGAAGCCGCCGACCAGGCCGAGTATTTGGCCGAGATTCTAATCGACTACAACAAGGATCGAGAGATCGCGCAGTCCGATATGATCGCTCAAGCCGAGGAGAAGATCCGCGAGAAGGGACTCAATCCGCAAGATGCGGGATTGGCATTCCTGGCCGGAGAGTATTGGAACGAAGGGATTCTAGGGCTGGTCGCGTCGAACCTCGCCGACCGCTATGGGGTCCCAGCCGTGGTCCTATCGCGTGGAGACCACGTCAGCCGCGCATCGTGCCGCTCGGTCGGTGTTTTTGATATCAGCGCCTGCCTGCATGCCCATCGCCATCTTCTTCTTCAATACGGCGGACATCGGATGGCGGCCGGATTTTCGGTCTCCAATGAGAACGTGGCCGAGTTGGAAACCCAACTCTCGTCCTATGCCCAAGCGCACCGTGACGACATGAAGACTCGCGCGGCCAGCCCCATCGATGCCCGCCTGGCGATTCAAGAGGTCGATTTGCGCCTCTTCACCAACCTCACCTCACTCGGCCCGTACGGACCGGGAAATCGCGAACCCACCTTTCTGATCGACGGCTGCTCGTTCGCCGACCTGTCGCTGGTCGGCAACCGCCGACAGCATTTGAAGGGCCGCGTGACGCAGAATGGACATTCCGTTCCCTTCATCGCCTTTCGCATGGCCAAGTATTTGGAAGAGTTCGAGGCCGCGACGGCCGGTCGCTTGGTGTGCGGAGTAGGGTTCGATGACTGGCGGAACGACGTTCAACTCCGGGCTCTCGATCTCGTTTCCCCAGAAGAGGCCCCGGACCACGACGCGTAGCAACGATCACAGCTTCCCTCAATACTCCACATACAGATTCGAATGCAAGCATGCTGAAACTTGGCGCCATGGCGCATTTCAACTGTCGGGTTCCCCGAGACCACACCGGATAGCTTCAACACGAGAATGCAATGCAGTCTCATCCGAAGGCAGGCACACAAATCCTCGTTTCGACTGTACGCTCTAACGCCCTAAGCGCACCTATAACTCATGTACAACTCCAACACGAGAATGCCGTAGCATTCTCGTCTGAATAAAGGTATACCGCCCGTCTATGCTCCCTCTTTCGTTCCTGCCACCGAGGTCAATGACAGTTTTTGCAGACAACCCCAACACGAGAATGTGAAACATTCTCGTCCGAATGCAGGCATACGAATCTTCGATTCCCCTCGCACACTCCAATGTCCAAGCGCCTCTGCAACTTATGTGCAACTCCAACACGAGAATGCATAGCATTCTCGTCCGAATGCAGGCAAATCTATCCTCGCCTGCATTCGTTATTTCCCCACGCAGAAGCGCGCGAAAACCGCATCGAGGATCGATTCGCTGACATCGATTCCCTGAAGCTCTGAGGCCGTACGATAGGCCAGTCTCAGCTCTTCGGCGACCATGTCCGGTTGCCCGTTCTCGTCAGCCACGTTGCGGGCCACCTCAAGCTGTTCCCCTGTCCGGCGCAGGAGGTCGCGCTCCCATGTATCGAGCAACAGAACGGAGTTGCGCGTCGGGATCTCCCCTCGGACGAACCGGTGCGTGATGGCCTCGTGAAGCGCATGCATCCCACGTCCGGTTTTCGCAGAAAGCCGAATCACCGTATGCTCGCCATGGCCTGGAAGCTGCCGCCATGGGCTGGGAAGATCCGATTTGGTGATGACAACGAGCGAGGGAATGTCCGGCTTAAGCGCCAGGATTCCTTCGTCGTCGGCCGTGATCCGTTCACTGCCGTCCACGAGTAAAAGCAGAACGTCAGCTCGGTCGATGGCGATGTGCGTCCGTCGAACGCCTTCTTCTTCCACCGCCCCCTCCGCCTCCCGCAATCCGGCAGTATCAATCCAGCGCACAGGGATCCCGTCCAGAGATGCCGATTCCTCGATCGTGTCCCGTGTGGTTCCCGGAATCGAAGTCACAATGGCACGCTCCTCGGAAAGCAACGCATTGAGAAGCGTTGACTTGCCGACATTGGGGCGTCCGACAATGGCGATCGTCAGGCCTTCCCGGAGAAGCCGTCCGCTTTCGGCCTTGGAAAGAAGCTCAGCCACCCGAGTCGCAACCGCATCGATCCGAGGTTCGATGGCGTCGATGTGCACATCGAGATCCGGGTAATCGATCTCAACCTCCAGATCCGACAGCACCGCGGCGATCTCCGAGCGAAGGGCGATGAGTTCATGGGTGAACCGTCCTCCAAGGCGATCGATGGCCGCCTCCAGCCCAAGCGACGTTCTCGCCTGGACAACATCGAGAACGGCCTTCGCTTGATCGAGCGAGATCCGACCGTTGAGAAAGGCGCGCTTGGTGAACTCGCCACGTTCGGCCATTCGAGCGCCGGCGCCAAGGACCGCGTCAAGCACGGAGCGTGTGGCCACCATGCCCCCATGGCAATTGATTTCCACCACATCCTCGCGCGTATACGTGCGTGGCGCCCGCATCACGGAGACAAGCACTTCGTCGAGCGTTCGCTCGCCCGAGCGGATCACGCCGTAGTGAATCGTGTGCGAATCGGCACGGGCGAGAGAGGTCCCCGCTGGAGAGCGAAACAGGGTATCGGCGATTCGGACGGCGCTCTCACCGGAAAGTCGCACCATGCCGATGCCGCCCTCTCCAAGGGGAGTCGACACCGCCGCGATGGTCTCGTGACTCATGTCGCCGCGTCAGGCTCGATCATCACTCGACGGCCTTCACCTTCGCCGACGCTGTAGGTTTTAACTCCAGGGAAATTGGCCAAGGTCACGTGAATCGTTCGTCGTTCGTGCGCGGGCATGGCGTTCAAACGAAGTCGCTTGTGTTCCCGCCGCACGTCTTCCGCTTTGGTCAAGGCGAAGCGAATGAGTTCGGCGCGGCGTTTCTTGACCGCGCCGTTGACGTCAATGACGACATCCAACTCTTTGCCCGACTTTCGGCGCACGGCCCCACGAACCAAGTGTTCGAGGGCCGCCAACACCCGTCGTTCCTCGGGCAGGACAAAGAGGCTACCCTCCAGGTTGACGTAGACGCCGTCTTGCGCATCGTCTTCCACGGTGCAGGTGACATCCTCTTCCAGGATGCTCAGCAGCTCGTGAAGAAGAGCCTCTACCTCTTTATGCTGATTCTCCATCAGGGCTCTCCGGCTCATCGACATCGATGAAATCTTCTTCATTCACAGCCACCGTGCCGCCGCCCGCGCGGGCCATCTCCCAGTTGACAAACGCTTGCTGCCCAACCTGGGCCGCCGTGGTCAGCAGATAGTACAGCCAGAGGCCGGCGGGGAATCGCCAGAGCAGGAAGGCCATCAATAAGGGGAAGAAATACCCCATGTACTTCTGTGGTCCGGCAGCGTCTCCCGTTGTCATCGGAGACATGAAATACTGCTGGAGAAGCATCACGAGCGTGGTCACAACGACGAGAATGAAGTACGGATCGTGCAGGCTGAGGTCGGGAATCCACAGGAATCCGGGAGACAGGTGGATCAGTTCAGCCGCGTACAGCAAAGCGCGCCAGATGATGACGATGATGGGCAATTGGACCGCCATCGGGAAGCACCCCGACATCGGATTGACCTTCTCCTTCTTGTAGACCTCCAGGGTCTTTCGCTGCATTTCCTCTCGGTTGTCTTTGTAGCGCTCTTGAATGCGTTTGAGACGAGGCTGAATCTGCTGGATTCGTGCCATCGAGTGATACTGCTTGCGCATGAGCGGGAACAGGAGGATGCGCATCAGGATGGTGAACAGAATGATCGACCAACCGAAGTTACCGGTCTTGAGATACAGCCAATTCAGGAATTTGATCACGTACACCATCAGCCGCGCGAAGAACCCGGTTTCGTCAAGGGTTGACAGCTCAGCTGCTTCCATCGTGATGAAGCGTCGACGGCCGCCATACAGCTCGAAACGATAGGTCCCGGAACCCGGAAGCAGAACGCCGAACCGGCGTGTCCCAGCATCCGTAAGCTCGGCGAAAGGTGCGACAAGCGTCTCCGGTTCCGGCTTCAAGAAGAAAACCACTTCGTCATCCATAAGGCCAAGACCTTGGAATTCGAAATAGGAGCCCTGTGCCAGCTGTGCGATACCCGCCTCATCATCGTACAGATAGGTGAGTTCCCGCCCTTTCTCCTTGGGCGTGTAGTTGGACACGACCATCTGGAGCGGTTCGCTCCCTGCTGCCATGCCCGAGATCTCGACCTCGGCCGTCAGCGTATAGAGGGCGTCGGGTTCGATCGTGAACCGCTTGACGATTGACGTTCCGCCTCCCTCGCCACCACGTGCCTCCAACAGGATGGCGCCGGTTTCCGTATACACAGGTTCAGCGAGTGTGTACGAATAGGCCGACTCATCACCAAGAATCTCGAAGGGAAACTCCGCACTCGCGAGGTAGGCCCTCGCCAGGGTGTCCGAATTGGTGGTTGTCCCCGCCACCAGTTCAGCGATATTGGATCCATAGGGCGCGAATGTCAGCAGAACGCTACGCAGGGTTCCGCCGTCTTCGGAAAACACGTAATTGCCCAAGGGAGTCGTGACAAGGATCTCGGTGATCCCGTCGCGATCAACTCGCTCATGCGTGATGGCAGGCTCCGTGGCAAATGCAAACAGCGATGTCAATAAAAGAAAAATCGAGATAAGTCCAATGCTAAAAGATCGAGTACGCACAATGACCTCCTGAGGAGAGGGTATCGTGTGGGAAAAGCCCATGCAACTTCGTTGAACACGCAATTCAGCTACTGTACACTCCTTCCCGCGATGGATACGGGGATCGTGCAAGAACTCGGAGTCATGCACTCCGTGCGTCCGAGCACGTTGGCGATTAAGATCCCCTCATACCTGCGCGCACGACTGGATATCGGCGGCAGAATCGCAGTCACTGACGTGTGTCTGTCATCGAGGTCCTTTCCCATGTGTTCGCGGTGAGCGCCTCCGCCGGAATGCGGAGCGTCGATGAAACTGGACCTGGGATGATTCCGCGTTCGGAATCACAGCGAAGACCGTGAGAGGATGATGCACGTTGTTCATTCCAATTGATGAAGCACTGCGTCGCTATCGCGCCGGCGAAATGCTGATTCTCGTTGACGATGAAGATCGCGAGAATGAGGGCGATCTCGTGATCGCCGCCGAGCATGTGACCGCAGAGACCGTGAACTTCATGATTACGCACTGCCGTGGGATGGTCTGTGCGCCCATCACAGAGGGGCGTGCCTGCGAACTGGGCCTCTCGCCGATGTGTTCCGACAATACCGCCATTCACGGAACCGGCTTCACGGTGACTGTCGATGCCATCCACGGCATCAGCACGGGCATTTCCGCCGCCGATCGTGCTGAGACGATCCGTCAACTCATCGATGAAAGGGCCAAACCCGAGGATTTCGCCCGTCCGGGCCATATCTTCCCGCTCATCGCCCGAGACGGCGGCGTTCTACGGCGCGACGGGCACACGGAAGCCACCGTGGATATGGCGCGCCTGGCCGGACTCAAACCGGCCGCCGCCCTGTGCGAGATCCTCAACCCAGACGGCTCCATGGCTCGCGGGGACCAGCTTGAAGCCTTCTCGAAGCAGCACGATTTCGCCATGGTCAGCATCGCCGATCTGATTGAGTACCGAAAGCAATCCGAACAGCTCGTCGAGAGAGAATCCGAGGCCGAGTTGCCCACGCGGTTCGGCACCTTCAAGATCATCAGCTATGTCGATCGCATCGATGGCGCCGAACACGTCGCCCTTGTAAAGGGAGACATCGACGGCAAGGTGGATGTGCTCGTTCGCATCCATTCGGAATGCCTGACCGGCGATGTCTTCGGCTCGTTCCGTTGCGATTGCGGCGATCAACTGCGTCGCGCCATGGAAATCATCGGAGAACACGAGGAAGGCGTTCTCGTCTACATGCGGCAGGAAGGGCGCGGCATCGGCCTTCCCAACAAGATCCATGCCTATCAGCTGCAGGATCAAGGACTGGATACCGTGGAGGCCAACGAGCGCTTGGGGTTCGAGGCCGATCTCCGCGACTACGGTACAGGCGCTCAAATCCTCTGCGACCTGGGGCTGACATCGATTCGGTTGCTGACCAACAACCCGGACAAGGGCGCCGGACTCTCCGGCTATGGCTTGACCATTTCCGAGCGAATTCCGCTCGAGGTTCGAGCGAACGAGTACAATCGTCAGTATCTGAAGACAAAGAAAGAGAAACTCGGGCATCAACTCAGCGGCGTTTAGTCACGCTCCCTGTAGAGGAGGGCCAGCCCATGACGTACGAGCGAATTCGGGGGATGTACGACATCCTTCCTGTAGACATTGGATGGTGGCGCCTGGCCGAAGCCGCCATGATCGAGACGGCTCGCTGCTTCAATTACCGCGAAATCCGTTTCCCTATCGTTGAGTACACCGAGTTGTTCGCCCGAGGCATGGGGGAAGCCACCGATGTTGTGGGCAAGGAGATGTACACGTTCCCGGATCGGAAGGAGCGCAGTCTGACGTTGAGACCGGAGGGAACGGCGTCCGTTGTCCGCGCCTATCTCAACGAAGGCTGGGCGACCCAAGCGCCGTTCCAGAAGCTGTTTTACATCGGCCCCATGTTCCGATACGAGAAACCGCAGAAGGGTCGGTGCCGTCAGTTCCATCAATTCGGCATCGAAGCCCTGGGATCGCTCGATCCAAGCCTCGATGCCGAAGTCATCAGCTTCGCATGGTCGATGATGGACCGCCTCGGCATCGGCGGACTCTGGCTCCGCCTGAACTCGATCGGCTGCGCGCAGGACCGGGAGACCTATCGGGACATCTTGACATCGCATTTCTCGCCATTCGTCGATCAGATGTGTTCCGATTGCCATCGCCGTCTCGATGAGAATCCGCTACGCATTCTTGATTGCAAAGAACCGCAGTGCCAACCCTTCATTGAAGAAGCTCCGGGTAGCGCCGACCACCTCTGCGCGGACTGCGCCGATCACTTCGGCAAGGTGCGCGATTGGCTGGATAGGCTAGGCTTGGAGTACCGCATCGATCCTCGCCTCGTGCGCGGCATCGACTACTACACACGGACGGTGTTCGAACTGATGTCCGAAGATTTGGGATCGCAAGATACTCTCCTCGGCGGAGGACGATATGACGGCCTTGTCGAAACCTTCGGGGGCCCTCCGACGCCGGGATTGGGGTTCGCGGGCGGCTTCGAGCGGCTCGTCATCGTGCTTCAGGAAGGTCAAGGCGCCGAGCCCCCCACAGAGGGCATCGATCTGTTTCTCGCATCATTGGGAACCGAGGGACGAGAACTCGCCGTCACCTTGGCGAAGCATCTCCGCGAGGCGGGTCTTTCCGTCGACATCGATCATCGCGATCGCGCCCTGAGGAAACAGCTGACGCTGGCCAATCAGCTGTCGTCCCGCCATTTGCTCGTCCTTGGCAACGATGAGGCCGCCTCGCGTCGTGGTCGCATCAAGCAGATGGAGCGTGGCGAAGAAACCGGGATTGCATTGACGCCCGATGCCATCGTCGAGCACCTCACGAAGGAGGCCTAATGGAGCTGAAACTCGTCCAAATCGAGAACCCTGACGATCTCAATCTCATCCTCGGGCAATCGCATTTCATTAAAACCGTGGAAGATATTCATGAAGCCTTGGTCAATACGGTGCCCAGCATCCAATTCGGCGTCGCCTTTTGTGAAGCCTCCGGGCACACGTTGATCCGGCATTCCGGAACGAACGAAGCGTTGGAGCAACTGGCCATTCGAAATGCCGAAGCGGTTGGGGCCGGACATTCGTTCATCGTGTTCCTCAAGGACGCCTTCCCCATCAATGTCCTTCATGCCATCAAGCGCGTGCCCGAAGTCTGCCGCATCATTTGCGCCACCGCCAACCCCGTTCAAGTCATCGTCGCGGAATCCGATCAAGGCCGCGGCATTCTTGGTGTTATCGACGGCGCCTCGCCCTCCGGTGTCGAGGATGCTGAAGGAATCGCCTGGCGCGTCGATCTATTGCGGACATTCGGATACAAGGCAACCTAGACGCAGCCTTGTGGAGTTGCCGGGATAGATCGTTATTTCTCGTTTCTCCTCTTTACGTTACACTGCCTCAAGATCTTCAGGAGGCGAGAACATGCTACGAGGATTCTTTCGCGCTTTTCTTTGGGGCGAAGCCGTTGTCGGGCTAACGCTGACCCTCTTGCTCTTGCTTGGCCGGACCCATCCCGAGACGGTCTTCAATACAACCGCCGTGGTTGGAGCGGGAATCATCATCGCACTCGGAGCTTCCGCCATGACGGGCAATCCTCAGACGGATCGCCGCCAGGGCGCCGTTCCCTCCGTCGCGATGTCAGTCGAGGCCACCACGAACGAAACGCAATATCGAATCTCCGAATCGGCCTCACGATTCGGCCGCGTCCTGCAAGCGATCATTGCCGCGACAACAGTCATCGGAACCGGCGCGCTGCTGTATTTCCTGTCGTGATTCTGATCTCGAATGACGCCAGCGCTCCTGAACCCACCCCATCAGTCCAAACGAAAGGAGTTCTCATGATCAGAACTGCGCTCAGATCGCTTCTGTACGCTCAAGCCATCATAGGCATTGTTCTGACGCTTGGCTTCGCTTTCGGCGCAACCGATGTTGATACGCTCACGGCCCCACTCTTCTCCATAGGAGGCCTACTCATACTTTATGCTCTCATCTCTAGTTCGATCGTACGATCTCCCAGTCGTCTGGAAGGGTTGGTGGCCGTTGAGAACGCCACCCAGCGGCTTGCTCAGCAAAAACGTGCGAAACGAAGCCCATCCAAGGTATCAACCTTTTTCACTCAGAATCGCCCCTCCATCCAGTGGATCGTCACCGGCGTATTTGTACTGGTTTCGGCGTGGCTGCTGCTGAGCTTTGGCAGTTAACGGCAACCGCGTTGCCTCCCGCCGCAGGAATTTTTATGATGGGTGTATCTAATTCGTCCCAATGGGACGGAAGGGGGTGATGCGCATGACAACACAACGAGAGTCAGCGGTCGCTCCCACCTATTCGGACCTCTAGTCTGCAACGTCGTCCAGAATTCGTTTTTTTCATCGGCGAGTGACCGCTGGCCTCCATCGGGGTTGAAGACCTCACGGATTGGCATCGTTAGCCGCGCATGAACCCATATCCCGCCGGACATCCGTGATCCGACAAGACCACGGCCGTTGGGGTGCCAGTGCGTGAAACGAGCGCAAACTGGCAGCGCCCTTTCTCAGCCGCCGGATACTCCGTGTTCAGAAGCAGGCGACACTGTCGTAGACGTCATACGAAATGGGGCCGCCCAGGCGGCCCCATGCGACTCGTGATACATCTAAGGGAATCCTACGTGTTGTCTTCGTCTTGATTCCCAACCGAGCATTGCCCGGCCCAATCCAGTTCTCTGCTGTTGATCACGTCCAATCCCTGGGAGGCCCAGATTTGATTTTGCTGCTCCGCCATCTTTCCGTTTTGCCCCCCGGAATGTCCATCTTCGAGAATCACGACCTCATAGCCCTTGATCAGGGCTCCCGTAACCGTTGCACTCACGCAGGAGTGACTTCCCATTCCTGAAATCAGCAGCCGCGTCACGCCAAGCCCCTGAAGGGTGTCGTGGAGATCCGTGTAGGAGAAGGCATTTCCCAACGTCTTCTCAGAAACGATATCGCCCTCTTGCGGTGCAATGACGGCCGGCATGCCGAGCATGGCTTCAGAAACCTGGCCACGTTTGCGCACATCGACAATGTAAACCACGGGGACACTCGCTTCGTGCGCCCGTGGAAGCAGCTCGGCGATCTTCTCGCGAATGTAGACGTTGTCTACTGTAAACAGAAGGCCTCTCAGCCACACGTGCTGGACATCGATGACCAACAGCGCTGTCGTGCACGACGCCGTCTGGACATCCGAAGCCACCACCGAGAGTCCTCCCAACACGATCGCTAACGCCAGGATGAGGGTCAGAAGCCCTCGAGCTGTTGATGTACGCACCATGCTCCTCCTCACACCATCTCGGGATTCGTCACTTCAGGATGCCAGTGGGTTGTGAAGGACTTATGAAGCCACCCGCCTTGCATCCTCGGCATCAATCCGCTAGGCTGTCCATCGGCCTCACCGGCCTTCGGGAGGTAGTAATGAGGACCCTGAGTATCTAAGCCCCTCGTGGGCCACCGACGACGACGAGCGTGCTATTGCCCTCCTCGTTATCTCTGTGATTGATCCCTTGATCGAATCCGCGGATGAATCACCCATCGCAGATCACATATCTGCCTGACACCCAACCCATCGGACGACGTTTCATTGACCCCAGTTGAAGGAGTCACCATGTGCACGACCGCACTTGATATCAAGCGCGTGCGCAAGACATTCACTCGCAAAGAACGGATGCCCCGTCCTGCGGAGGCCTCCCGGTTTTCAGTTCGCCGCCGCATCAAGAAAGAAGCTGTTGTCGCCCTCAAGGACATCGACCTTCACGTTCCCAAGGGCGAGGTCTTTGGCGTTCTCGGACCCAATGGATCAGGCAAATCCACGCTGATCCGCCTGGCATCGACCCTGCTGCTCCCGGATTCGGGCACGCTTGAGATCTTCGGACATGACGTCGAGAAGGATCCCTACGCCGTCAAACGTCTGATCAACCGCGTTTCCGTGGACGCCGCCTTCTTCAAGAAGTTCTCTCCCATTGAGAATCTGATGTATGCAGCACGCCTCTACGGGCTGCCGCCATCCGAAGCACGTCCGAGGATGAAGGACATCATGTGGCGTCTGGGCCTCAAGGAATCAACCTTCAGGCAGCCGATGGAGCATATGTCGCGGGGCATGCAACAGAAGGTGGCTGTGGCAAGGGGATTTCTCACCTCGCCCATCTTGCTGTTGCTTGACGAACCGACGACGGGGCTTGATCCACACTCCAAGCGAGATGTGCAGGCCTTCGTTCATGAGATCCGACAATCGCATGACGCCACGGTACTGCTCACGACCCACGATATGGAAGAAGCCGACCGTCTTTGCGATCGCATCGCCATCATCGATGACGGACGAATCATCGCCCTCGACACGCCCGAAGGATTGAAGACCCTCGTGCCGTCGAGCAACGGTGAAAAGACCACCATGGAGGATGTGTTCATCGAGCTAACCGGGCACTCCTTTGAGGACGCGGAAGCCGAGAACGAGGAGGGAACATGAGATCCAGAGCCGTTGTGCGTGAGATGCGCGGCGCCTATGCCTTCGTCGAGCGCAACATCAACCTCATCAAGCGCTACTGGGGATGGGAATTGGTCTGGCTGATCTATTCCCTCACCAACGCGCTGGCCATTACCTACATAGGAAACGGGATGAGCGCCATCACGGGGCAGGAAATCGATACCCAAGCCGTGGTCAAGTACCTGCTCGTCGGCGCCCTGATCTGGCAATACCTGTCCGTCATCTTCTACGCCATTTCGGAGATGATCGCCTGGGAGCGCTGGGAAGGGACGATCGAGTACACGTTCATGGCGCCGGTCTCGCGCCCCACGCATCTCGTCGGAACGACGTTGTTCGCGATCGGGTACGGTGTGATTCGAACCCTGGCCATCTTGGCCATCGTCTCGGCCTTCTTCAGGCTCGATCTGTCGAATGCCAACATCCTCGGCGCCGTGCTGATGCTGCTGGCGGGCAGTGTCTCGTTCGTCGGTCTCGGCATATGGGCCGCCGTACTGCCGCTACTCTATCCGGAGCGCGGCGCGCAGATGACCAATGCCGTTGCCGCCATCCTGCTACTCATTTCCGGTGTGTACTACCCGGTGGAGACGCTCCCGATGTGGCTTCAGCCCATTGCCAAGTCATCGCCGGCCACCTACGTGATCCAAGGCATGCGTGACTGCCTGATCGACGGCCGCGCCACGACCCAGCTGTTGCCGACCGTCGGGCTATTGGTGGGGATCGGGCTCGTCGTCATTGCGATCGGGCTCGTCATCTTCCGGCACGTTGAGGTGTACGCGAAGCGGGCGGGACGCTTGAAGCGGAGTGGATAGCTCCGCTTCAAGCTTAAGGCTGGCCACAGAAGCGACGCTTCTGTGGCTTGGAGAATGGCGTTACGCCATTCTCTGCTGCCCAAAGAGAAAAGTGCATAGTCGTCCTCTTAGAATAGACAAAGAGTGGATAATCCCACTTCAAGCTTAAGGCTGGCCACGGAAGCGTCGCTTCCGTGGCTTGGAGAATGGCGAAACGCCATTCTCTACCGCCCAAAAAGAAGTGGATAGTCGTCTTCACTTCAAGCTTGTGGCTGGCAACAGAAGCGTCGCTTCTGTTGCTTGGAAAACGGCAACGGAAGTCAAGCTTCCGTTGCACCGAGAATGGCGTTCAGCCGTTCTCTGGGGCATGGTGCAAGATGGAAACACGAGGGACGGGGTGCTTCTGCGCAAACTCCCTGACATAAAAAAAGACGACGTGATGAGTCACGCCGTCTTCTCGTTTGCTCGTGGTTAAGCGTCTTGCTACAGCTTGGATTCCACCTCGGCCAGGAACTGTTCGGCCTTCTCCAGCGAGATGGCGTTGTACAGCGGATACTTGTCCCCAAGGCCATCGGCAATCACGGAGTCGATGATGCGCTTGGCGTCCTCCCACATTTCACGCGGCATGAGGTAGAACTCGACGAAGAACATGCGGTTTTCCAAGTATTCGTGCACCGACGGATCAACCGGACCATAGTCTTCGCAGTCTTCGCACGCACCGCAAATGGTCGGCTCATCCACAATCTTGCACATGTATCCAAGAGAGCGATTCCAGTTCTTGCGGTACTTGCCTGCGGGTAGCGACGGCAGACCGCTCCAGAATGCGCCCAATGCACGATAGCCGCCGAAATGCGTGTAGCTCTCATCAAGAGCCATGCAACGCAAGGTCAGCGCTTCCGTCTTCTCAGGCATGCCCGCGAACACGGCGGCCAGCGGATCGAACTGACCGGAGCGAAGCCAGTTGGAGGACGTCCAATAAAGGCCTTCGAGGTTTTCGGAGACCTGAACGGCGGCGACGAACCCATCCGATGCTTCGGTCGCTGCGAAATTCGCATCCATTCGTAGCGACTTCAGTCCCCAATGTTTGCCTCTGAGGTAGAAGGGCTTGACGACGGCTTCCTCTTCCCCAAGGAAAGCATCGGCAAGCACGTAGTAGGTATGGGAGAGCTGGTTGACGATGTTCAGAAGGCTGGCATCTACGTTGAATGCCATCACCGCATCTTCGTCGGTTTCATCCAGATCATCCGGGACACCCAACGCAGTCTTGAATGCCGCGATCATGTCTTCGACGATCGCCTGACTCTCCGGCGCATAGGGCACCATCAAATCGCTATCGGAGTAGTACCCGAGTGCTTCGTCCAGCGTCATGGCCATCGCGGAACACCCGATCGCCACCATCAATGCAACAGACAACGTCAACAGCTTCCTCATCTTCTTCGACCTCCTGTGAGGGGAATTGCGACCACTATACCGAAACCCACGAAGTTCAACAATCGGCAACCAGGAGAAGCTCGTAGGTCTATTCCCATGGTGCTTAAAGGTGTTCAAGCACCTCATCGAGCAAGATCTGCGCCCGCTTGACGCAATAGGCGTTGTACAACGCGAATCGTTCGCCAATGGGATCGTCAAGGATGCTTCTGAGCACTTCCTCGGCATCTTCCCAAAGCTCACTCTCCATCAGGTAGTACTCGGCGTAAATCAGGCGGTTCTCGAAATACGCGTTCACATCGTCCGCCACTGGACAGTCCACGCAGTCCGCGCACACATCCGGAGCAACGATGACGGGGCAGATGTAGGACAACGCGCGAGGCAGGTTTTGACCATAGGTAATCAGCGGAAGCGGAGGGAGTCCTCCCCAAAACGCGGCCAACGCCCGATAGGGCGCATTCGCCGAATAGCCGGGGTCGACCTCCAAGGTACGCTCAATGAGTGCGACGAGTTTGGGAGGATCGTTGCGGGCAATGGCGCCCAGGGGATCGTATTCGTCCTTTCGCGACCAGTTCCCGTAGGTCCAAAATAGCGCCGCTACATCCGTCTCAAGGTTCACCGCATCGATGAATCCGTGCCGCAACTCCGCGGTCGCGAAGGCCGGCGACATTCGCAGACTCTTCAATCCCCAATACTGTCCGCGGATGAAGGCCGCCTTCTTTTCCCCGTCGTCTTCCAAGAACACATCAGCCAAGGTGTAGTAACCCTGAGACAGCGCAGTTACCCAGGATTTCTTCTCGACACCAATCGCCAGCGCCATGTAGGCATCTTCGTCCGTGTGGTCGAATAAAACAGTGATCCCTAACGCCGTTTCCAAGACCTCGATCGCCGATTCAAGCGCCATACGTCCCTCATCAGTCAGCGCGACATTGACATCCGCTCGATCAGGGAACAACGCCAGCGCTGCGGCAACCTCATCGTCGGCTGCCGCGAACGCGATGGCAGAACAAAGCATCAACAACAATAAAAAGAACAGCCCACGTTTGATCATTCTCGAACCCCCTTCTTGTCGTTCATCCACTATGAGGGCTTTTCGCGGTGCATTCAAGCCTCGTTGCTGGAGCCCTCCTCCTCGATTCAAGACGCTGCCGTGCACTGGAAGGTTGCCTCATTTCCCATAGCCTTCTCCATTTGAAGACAGTAGCTTGATCGGGGTGGATCTGATATCCTTCAGGCGAATTCCGATGGCATGGAAGGAGGGAATCGACCATGGCAAGCGTAGATAAAGACCTCTGCGTCGGTTGCGGACTGTGCCCTGCAGTCTGTGCTGACGTCTTCGAAATGCAGGATGATGGCAAGGCCGGCATCATCGCGGGCGCCGACGCGGGCGCCGCGTGTGTGCAGGACGCCGTTGATCAGTGCCCTGTCGCAGCAATTACCGCTTAAACTTCTTCGCAGGGGACGCCGCATTGTCCCCTGCTTTTTTGCCCGTTCTCCTTTCCCGGTTGTCGCTCAGCCCGCATGCACGCTAGGATTCACCGGTGAGTCTCTTGAACCATCCACGGATCGGTGTCGTCCTATCGAGCGGAGGAGCGCGGGGTGCGGCTCATGTTGGCGTCTTGAAGGTCCTGGAGTCCGCCGACATCATCCCGGATGTCATCGTTGGCGCCTCCATGGGCGCCGAGCTGGGCGGCGCGTATGCCGCAGGGGTACCCCTCGATCGGCTTGAGGATCTCTGGAGAACGACATCGTTCGGACGCGTTGCCAAATCGTTATTCCCAACGATTCCTTGGTCTGGGTGGAGTTCGGGCAATGCGATCCGCCGATTTCTTGAGAATCTGTGCGGAAATCGTGCGATCGAGAATCTGCCCATTCGGTTTGGCGCTGTCGTCACGGATTTGCAGAGCGGACGACCGGTGACGTTATCCGAAGGCTCGCTTGTCGAAGCGATCCGCGCAAGCTTGTCCGTCCCCGGCTTGTTTTCTCCCGTCTGGCTCAAGGATCGACTCTATGTTGACGGCGGCGTATCCAACCCGCTTCCCGTCGATGCAGCACGCGAGTTGGGTGCCGAATTCGTCATCGCCTGCGATGTCCTGGTGGATCCGTCTGATGTTCAGTTCTCAGGGCTTCCGTTGCGTGTCGGCTCAGGGCGCATGCTCGGCATGACTCGAAGCGAGGCGCGCATCTCCCCCGAGACACACCCGTTTGCCCCCAGCGTCTTCAACGTGTTGTTCCAGATGTCCACCATCTTCCAAAAGCGCTTGAGCGAGGCTCGATTGACGGAGCATCCCGCCGATGTGCTCATGCAACCCGATTTTTCCTCAGATCCGCCCTGCTATCGCCGCGTCGGATGCGGCATCGAAGCCGGCGAGCGCGCTGCGATCAACGCCCTTCCCGAGATCCTACGCCGGCTTGGACGATCCAGAGAGGATAAAACAGAGGGTGAAGGGGAATGAGGCAACCGGCACTCTATGCTCGCCTCGTCCTTGGCGTCATCGCCGTATCCTTTGGCGCCATCCTGGCCCGGTTCGCTTCGGAGGCCAACCCTCTTGCCATTGCCGCGTGGCGACTGACCATCGCCGCCGCCGCCTTCGTCCCCATTGCCCTGCTCCAGAAGCAGCGCACGCTCACCCCCGCAACAATCCTGCTGAGCCTGCTCTCAGGCCTCGCGTTGGCCGCTCACTTCGTGCTTTGGATGCTATCTCTGCATTATACGTCAGTCGCCAGCTCCGTTCTTTTCGTCACGACCCACCCGTTCTTCGTCGGCATCGGAACGCTTCTTTTGACCCGTGAACGACCGGGCCGAAGCCTGTGGATCGGAATGGTGCTCGCGTTTTCCGGCATGGTGCTGATTGGCATCGGAGATCTCAGGCTTTCCGGCACGGCCTTTCGAGGCGATCTGCTCGCGCTGGCCGGAGGACTGGCGGTTGCCGTGTACTTCCTTATCGGACGTCGGGTTCGGCGCTCGGTTCGCGCGACCGACTATATCGCCCTCAGCTATGGGTCCGCCGCCGTTCTCGTGCTGCTGCTTTGTGCAGTGACGAAGACACCACTGGTCGGATACTCGCGCTCGACGCTGGGGTTCCTCGTTCTGCTCGGGCTCGTCCCTCAATTGATCGGACATTCGGTCTTCAACTGGGCCCTGAAGCATCTGTCCGCGCCGCACATCTCAACGCTAATCCTGGGTGAGCCGGTCGGCGCAAGCCTGCTCGCGCTCCTGTTCTTCGGCGAATTCCCATCCGGCTTGAACCTCATCGGGGCCGCCATCATACTCGTTGGCATCACTCTCAGTCTTTGGAACAAGGAGCAAACGCATGGCCATCAACCTTGAAAACGGACGCAACAAGATCGAATGGGCGACATCACGGATGCCCCTACTGAATCAGCTACGCGAGCGCTACCGCCGCGAAACGCCGTTCGCCAATCAACGCATCTCGATGAGCATTCATCTGGAAGCAAAAACCGCCTGCCTTGCCATTCTCCTTCGCGATGGAGGAGCGCAGGTTCACGTCACCGGAAGCAATCCACTGTCGACGCAGGATGACATCGCCGGCGCCTTGGCCGAGGCGGAGGGAATCGAGGTTTTCGCCCAGCACGGGGTCAGTACAGACGACTACACCAAGCACCTCGTGCAGACGCTGGCCCACCAACCCCACCTCATCCTTGATGACGGCGGGGACCTGATCTCGCTGTTGCACGCCGACCCTCAGGAGCAGGTGCTAGGCGGATGTGAAGAGACGACCACGGGCGTGGGTCGGCTGCGCCGGCTCTCCGCGGAAGGCAAGCTGTTGTTCCCCATGTTCGCAGTCAATGATGCCCGCATGAAATCCCTGTTCGACAATCGCTACGGCACAGGACAGTCCGTTTGGGACGGCATCTTTAGATCAACCAACCTTCTGATTGCCGGCAAGAACGTGCTGGTGGTGGGGTACGGCTGGTGCGGCCGCGGCATCGCTCAGCGAGCCGACGGATTGGGCGCACGCGTCACGGTCGCCGATGTCGATCCGGTCCGCGCTCTGGAAGCCTGGATGGAGGGATTCAACGTGGCCCCTGTCGCCAAGGCAATCCGCGAGGCCGACCTCGTGATTACGGTCACCGGATGCGCGGATGTCGTTCCAGAAGAGGCGCTACGCGCGGCCAAGGACGGCGTCGTGCTCTGCAATGCCGGACACTTCAATGTCGAGGTTCGCCCCGACACCCTGGCCGATATGGCCGCCTCTCAGCGCACGATCCGTGATGGCGTCGAGGAATACACGCTGGACGACGGCCGACGCCTGTATCTGCTCGGCGAGGGGCGGCTGGTCAATCTCGCCCTCGGCGACGGCCACCCGGTCGAGATTATGGACCTCTCGTTCGCCGTCCAAGCGCTGACCTTGGAACACGTGCTTCGTTCTGCGCCGCTGGCTCCGGCCGTGCATGCTGTCCCTGAGGACGTTGACGACATGGTGGCGAGGATGAAGTTGAAGACGCTTGGGCTTGAAATCGATGCCCTCACGGAAGCACAGCAAACTTATCTGGGACGCACGGCCTCCTGAATGTCTTCAAAAACCGCACACATCCGCGTGGTACAATCACATTGATTGGGGTGAAAACATGAAACGACGCCGTATTCTTCGAAGAACGCTTGCCGTAACGATCCCCGCACTCCTTATTGTGCTGGCCTTTGCCGTTTCCGGAGTTCAAGACACGCCAAACGATCTATTCGAACCCGTTCTCTCTGTGTACTACTACATTAAGTACCACTTCTATCAGCCCGAGATCATCGACGATCAGAAGGCCTTGTATGGTGCCATGAAGGGCATGGTCGAGCAACTTGGCGACCCCTACAGTGAATTCTTCACCCCCGAAGAAAAGAAGCAGTTTGACGCCACCATGGACGGAGAGTTCAGCGGCGTCGGCATCGAAATCACACTCGAGAATGGCATCCCTACCGTCATCACCCCCTTGATTGGCAGCCCGGCTGAAGCTGCGGGCATGCAAGTCGGGGACAAGATCTATTCCATCGACGGCGAATCGACTGAAGGAAACACGCTCACCGAATCCGCGTTCAAGATCCGGGGAGAAATCGGCACATCCGTCACACTGGGCGTGCAACATGAAGACGGAACGCAGGAAGAAATCACCATCATACGCGATACGATCGTTATCGACGCCGTTGAGTACAATGCATTGGATGACGGAAACATCGCCTATATCCGCGTACTACGCTTCGAGAGTGACACAATAAGTGAGTTTGATGGGGCACTTGCTGCATTCGATCTTAAGAATATCACGGGACTTGTCCTCGACCTTCGCAACAATCCTGGAGGAAGTATGTCCGTCGCGTTTTCCATCGTCCACCGACTGGTTGATGATGGAGTCATTGTGATCACACGCGATCGCCTTAGCGGAGAGAAGAAATTCTACGCTCGAGGAAATCAGATTCGTAACTTCCCGGTCGCCGTTTTGATCAACCGAGGAAGCGCCAGTGCATCGGAAATCGCCGCCGGCGCTATCCGCGACAACGACATGGGCATTCTCATCGGCGAACAATCCTTCGGCAAGGGCGTCTATCAGACGCTCATTGACCTTGAAGACGGCTCCGCCCTCAAGCTCACCATGGGCGAGTACTTCACGCCCAAAGGCAGCGTCGTCAATGGCATCGGCTTGACCCCGGACATTGCCGCTTCCGAGGATCAAGATCCGATCGATCTAGCCATCGAGTGGATTCATGCTAATGCTGGACGAACGATGCCCTTTGATATCCCCGCATCCATGAACCGATGAGGTTCGCTGTTCTGGGGGCAGGAGGATGGGGAACCGCCGTTGCGCGGACCCTCGCAAACCAGGGGCACGTCACGATGCTCTGGGCGCGTTGTCCGGAGCGAGCGCGGGAGATTGGACGGTCCCGCTGCAACAGCACGTACTTGGAGCACGTTAAGCTTCCTGAGTCGCTCCGCGTGACCTCCCGCCTTCACGATGCTTCCGATGCAGATGCCGTCGTGTTGGCTGTCCCGACCATCGGCATGCCCGATCTGCTTCAGCGCATGAAGGATGTGCAACTCGAACCGAGCACGGCCATCAATCTGGCCAAGGGCATGGATCGTGAGAGTCATCGCACCATGTCGGAGGTGATCCTCGACGCCTTCCCGAACGTGAACGTCTTCACGCTCTCCGGCCCCAGCCATGCCGAAGAAGTGGGGAGGGATAGTCCTACGGCCGTCGTGCTCGCGGGGAGAAACCTGGAACTTGGGAAATCGCTTCAACAGGCCATCGCCACGCCCCGATTCCGCGTGTACCTCTCAGAGGATATCCGTGGCGTTGAGACCTGCTCGACCATCAAGAACGTCATCGCCCTAGCGACTGGAATTTCCGACGGACTGGGCTATGGCGACAACAGCCGCGGCGCATTGATTACGCGCGGCCTTGCTGAAATGGTCCGATTCGGCCGCCAATTCGGTGTCCAAGACGCCACGTTCTTTGGACTCTCCGGATTGGGAGATCTGGTTGCCACCTGCACCAGCCCGCACAGTCGAAACCGCGCCGTCGGCGTCCGTCTGGGACGTGGCGAGGCGCTGGCCAAAATCCTCGACGAGATGACCATGATCGCAGAAGGGGTGTTCGCCACCGAGGTCATTTGCGCGTTGGCCGATGAGCGAGGCATCGAGATGCCAATCACCCGGGCGGTTCGTCAGCTGCTCCACTCTGAAGCGGATCCGCTTTCGCTGGTTAATGAGATGATGACGCGCAGGCCGAAGCGCGAAGAATTCTAAGCGATGACGGAACGAACGGATATCGCCATTATCGGAGCCGGACCCATCGGGCTCGCCACCGCACTGGCTGCGTCGCCGTCCGACCATACGATCGCCCTCTACGAACGCAACTCAGAAACCGATCGCCCGTCTTGTTGTACCGGACTCGTAAGCCCCAAAACGCTTGATGTCCTTGGCGTGTCCTCCGATTGCGTGCACCGGGAGATCCGGGCCGTCTGCTTGCATTTGCCGTCGGGCCGAACCATGGATCTTCGTTCCGAAAAGACGAAGGCGCTCGTCATCGATCGAGCGGCCTTGTCCGCAGAACTCGTTCGTCGCGTCCGCGACGCCGGAGGGGATGTTTTCTACCGGCATGCGGCCATTTCAACCGGGCCATCAGGGATTGAGATCGCATCACCGAACGGACGAAAGTGCGTTCGGTCCTCCGTTCTGATTGGAGCCGACGGACCGCACAGCGCCATGGCTCAGTGGTATGGGATGCCGCCCCCCACTGACGTTGTCTCAGCCATTCAAGTCGAAATGGAAAACCTTCCGTGCGTCGAGGATGGCGTTGACGTCTATGTCGGCGCTGACACGGCACCCGGCTTCTTTGCGTGGAAGGTGCCTGCTGAAGACGGTATCGCACGCGTCGGCCTCGGCGTTCTCGCCCCTCACTCACCGGGACCGTTCCTCGATCGATTCTTGGAGCGACACTGTTCGGAAGGGAAAGAGCGTACGCGCTCGGCCGGCCACATTCCTCTCGATATGCCCTCACGCATCGCGAAAGAAAACGTCCTTTTGGTCGGGGATGCGGCAGGTCAAACCAAGCCCCTTTCCGGAGGCGGCTTGTACACCGGCGGCCTCTGCGCACGATTCGCGGGAGAAACCGCTCGACATATCGTAGAGGGCGCGCCCTCTGAGGAGGCCGGAGCCCACTATCGGGCAAACTGCTTGGATGCCATCGGCAAGGAACTGGCCTTCGGCCAATCGATTCGAGGCCAGCTGGCCGCCCTGTCCGATGAGGCCATCGATTCCGCCGCCGCTTCGCTGGATGATCCCCATTTTCTTCAGGTACTGGCCGACCATGCCGATATCGATGCCTTTCACCGATTGCCCGATCAACTCGCCGCCACACCGAGTCTCTGGTCGACGCTACTGCGCGCGATCCCCTTTCTCCTCCCGCCCCGTCATGCTTCAAACTGAGTAAGATTCATCCCACCGTCAGCAGAAGCTATAATCCGCGCATGGCCAAAAAACGAAGATCCTCGTCCCAGTCATCGTCCGTTCAGATGCTTCTTGATCGCGCCCTGGTCTATGCGACCTCGCTGCTCGTGTTCTCGATTCCGTTGTTTCTGCTGACATCCATCTCGGAGTACGGCTACGGGAAGACGATCTTTGCGCTCGTAGGAATTTCCCTCCTTTCGATGCTCTGGGGCGCGCGTGGGTGGATCGCGCGTTCACAGGAGATTCGATTCCCTTGGATTTCAGTTCCGTTTCTGGCCTTTGTCATCGCCAGCGCCCTCTCGTTGATCAACGCCATCAATGGCCGCGTCGTTATCCAAAGCTTGGTCCTTGTCGTGTTCTTCTTTCAATTGCTGCTCATCATTGCCAACGTCATCCGAGAACGAAAAGATGTCCACCTTCTGTTGTTCGCGCTGCTTGCCTCAGGGTTTATCGCCGGCCTGTACGGTCTTTTGCAGTATCTTGGCGTCGCCCCCGGTCCCTTCGGAGGCACGGGAACGGCGGAGATGATTTCCACGCTTGGGAACAAGAATTACCTCGGAGGGTTTCTCGCCTACCTGCTTTTCCCCTCCGTGATCCTCGTGATCGCGCCAAGACGCCGAAGTTTGCGTGTTGTCGCCATGTTCATGATCGCCTTTTGCTTCGGCGTCGTCTTGCTTCTGAATCAAACCGGGGTCACCATCGCACTGATTCTGACCTTCGTTGCGCTTCTGGTCGGACTGGCCATTTTCCGTCCCATCGATGCGCTCTGTCAAAGCCGTCGATGGTTGATGATCCTTCTCGCGCTCTTGACCCTCACCTTCTTCCTCGGAGCCCCCTCCAGCCCACTAAACTCGGTTCTCGGTCTTTCCTCGGAGGGTGAACCCTCATGGATTGGGCGCATCTGGCGTGCCAACAGTGGCGACACGCGTTCCTGGGATTGGTGGATCGGTTGGGAGATGTTCACCGACGCACCCATCGTGGGGATTGGGCTCGGAAACTACAAGCTGAACTTCATGAACTACAAAGCACAGTTCCTGGCAACTCCGCGAGGGGAAGCCTACGATTTCCATATTGCTCGAGCCGCGCAAGCGCACAATGACTACGTTCAAACGCTTTCTGAGACAGGAATTCTTGGCGGAGCAGCGGTTCTGGGGGTTGTCGCCATCTTGGTCCTCTCGTTTTGGCTCCGTGTGCGACGAACCCAAGCATCGGAGCGCAAGCTGGAGCTAATCCTTCTCGCGTGCGGTGTCGTGCCCATCCTCATCCATGCCTTGGCCAGTTTCCCGGCGCATTTGCCGGCATCAAGCCTGATCTTCATCGCCATGGTCGGACTCGCTCATTCTCGATGCTACGGAGACGCCGCCATCCTCAAGATCGCACAGTCAGGGTGGAAACTGAGAGGCCGTGTCATCGCCACCGCCTGCATCGGACTTGTCGTTTCGATCTTCGCGGTGTCTGATCTGCACGCGAACGTGCTCATGTACGAAGGGATTCAGCAATCACAACTCGGCAACAGTTTCACAGCCGAGTCCCTGCTCACCCGAAGCCTACGCTATGATTTCGCGCCTCGCCAAACCTATTTCCATCTTGCCTCGGTCCAGCTACGTCAAGGCAGGCTGGAAGAGGCTTGGGAAAACCTGGAACGATGTATGACACGATTCATCGATGAGGCCGTTCTGTTAACGTATGCGAACTTGGCCGCCAATCGCGGCGAACTCGACACAGCCCAAGCCGCCATCGACGTTCTGCTGGCCGGCCCCATGAAGGGCGCTATCGATCAACAGGCACGCTATATCGAGTCAGGGATTGCCATCCGCCGTGGGCAGATTGAGCTTGCCATCCAGCTTCTTGAGTCCCTCACCCAGGACCATCGCAAGTACGAAACCGGCTTTCTCGCTCTGGGGGAGGTCTACGCATCCCAGGGATTGTCCAACCTCGCCCGCGACAATCTGGATCGGGCGCTCCGAATCATCGACAGCAAACTGAGAACCGCCGACAAGAAGCTGGCAGCCGGCAACGTCATCACCGTTGCCGAGTACGGGCAACTTCGTTCTCAAATCGATCTGCTCACTCAACAGCGATCCCTTGTTGTCGATCGGTTGGAGGGGCTTCCCTAAGCCAACGAACTTTCTCGCACTATTGATCGGAACTCTTAGAATCCCCTATACTTCGAGACTATGCCGATTCGTTCCAAAACCAAACACCCGTCTTTGAATCGGTTCTCTTACGTCCTCGATCGCGCGTTCCTCAACGTACTTGCTGTCACGGTCTTCTTGATTCCGCTCGTCTTCTTGCCCGGATTGACGGACTACAACTATGCCAAAACGATCGCCAGCCTTGTCTTGATTTCCGTGCTCTTGATCCTCTGGAGCGCAACGGCGTGGGCGAAGCCGGAGTGGGAACTTCGTATCCCCGGATTGCTTTTCGGAGGCATCGGGCTTCTTTTTACCGGCGCCCTTTCATTGATCCACGCAAGCCTGCCGCCGATTGTGACCCAAAGCCTGATCCTGTTCATTTTCTTTGTGCTCTTGCTGTGGATGGTGGCTGATCGAGTTCGCAACCATCAGGACGTTCAGCGTCTGCTTGGCGCTCTTCTGGCATCTCTGTCACTCGCTTCGCTTTATGCAGTCCTACAGTATTTCGGCATTCTCGCTGGACCCGGGGGGGTAGATGGGGGCATCGGCGCCATGATCAGTACGCTGGGCAACAGGAATCATCTGGGGGGACTGATTCTCTATGCCTTCTTTCCTTCCGTCATCCTGCTGCTGAAAGCCAGGAGGCCGTGGCAAAAAGCCCTCGTTCTTGCGGCCATGGTGGGTAGCTATACGGTCATGTGGTTGATCGAGCAGACGGCAACACGCATCGCCTTTGTCCTTGTCGCGACAGCGTTGGGGGTTGGCTGGCTCATCTTCCAGCCCAAGATCTCTCGCCGAAGCAATCGATGGTGGCTGGTTGCCCTCGCCTGCTTCGTCATTATCATCCCCATCTTCTTCCTAACCAACTCAGAGGGCGGAGGAACGTCCCTACAGGAGGTTTGGGAAAGAAACTCGGGAGACGTCCGCACATGGGACTGGTGGATCGCCGTTGACATGGTTCGCGATCGTCCGGTGACAGGAGCAGGACTTGGCCACTTTAAGATCGAGTTCCTGGATTCGAAGCTCGATGTGATGGCCTCGGAGCGGGGCGAGAATTTCGATTTCTACATGCCGCCGTCCGATCAGGCGCACAATGAATATATACAGGTCGCGGCAGAGCAAGGCTCTTTGGGTGTCGTCGTCATGTTCGCAACATTGGGACTTCTCGCCCTATCGCTCTGGATTCGCCTGAAGCGTGCCGACAGCGAGCATCGAGCAGACCTTCTCTTACTTACGCTGGGGATCCTCGCATTTCTCATTCACAGCCTCGTGAGCTTTCCCGTTCACGTCGTCAGTTCCAGCCTGGCCCTCGTAGTAATCACGGGGATTGCCCTCTCAGCACCCTATGGGGAGTCGCTAACGCTCCACTCGACGCTTCGCTCATGGAAGGCCAAAGGGACGCATCTCTTGATTGCAGCCATAGCGATTGTCATCTCGGTTTTCGCGCTGTCGGATGGCCGCGCGAATTGGCTCATGGAGCGAGGAATCGACCATATTCGGAAAGCTGAGTATTCTGAGGCAGAAAACCTGCTTCTGAAGAGCCTTCAACTCGACTTCTTTCCGCGGCAGACCTACTACTACCTCGCCGTTGCACAAACACAGATCGGGAATCTCCTCGGAGCCGAACGCAACTTCGAACGCGGCGTCCCGCGTTTCAGAAATGCGGAAGTCCTTTTACAATACGCCAGCCTTCTCATCAGAACGGGACAGTTCAGCGATGCCGCCACGCTCCTCGAAACAATTCTCGCCAGCAACCCCAAAGACAGCACAACACGATCAGCCATGCACCTGCGCGCTCAAGTGCAGAGCCAATCCGGCGACCTCGCTGACGCGATCGAAACCCTGGATACCCTCATCGCAACGTATCCGAGCTACTTCAACGCCTACGTCGACCTTGCCGGTATCTACGTACGCCTCAGTCGCCCTGATGACGCGCGGACGCAGTACTTCCATGCCCTCGCCATTGTCGAACAGCGAATCGCCGATGTTCAGGACGAAATCAATGCGGAGAATCAGACGATGTCTGCCGATCGATTCTTCGTGCTTCGCAACGAACTTGAGGCGTTGATGAATGAGGCGTCCCGCATCGAGAGTCTCCTGAGCAGCCTTTCCTCACCCGCCCCGTGATCCGCCGCCCGCGCCATCATCCCTAATCTTTCATAGAAAAGGTTGGATTCACATTGAGAGCGCAAAGGGCGTATACTGTAGCATGCCAACGAAACCCGGCCTTTCCGATACGAATGGATCACGCGCCCCCGCACCCGAGAAGGTTTCCCTCCTCGCCATTGCCATCTGCATCATCGTCCTTCCGTTGTTCCTTTGGCCCGGTTTGACCGATTACAATTACGCCAAGTCCATTTTGAGTTTGATCCTTATTCCCCTTGTCTTGGTGATCTGGAGCGTATCGTGGTGGAAGATGCCGGGGTATTCGCTCAGAGGGCATTGGCTACTTCTGCCACTCGTCGCGCTGGTCGCCGCGGGAGGCCTGTCGCTCGTTTCCGCCCAGCACGTCCGGATTGCGTTGCAGAGCCTTGCCCTGCTCTTGGTTTTTTTGAGCTTCATGTGGATCGTACTGAACGTTGTACGGAGTGAAAAAGACGTCCTTTGGCTGCTCGGTTCCCTTCTCGCCGTCGGTGTCGTCATCGCTGCGTATGGGCTGTTGCAGTACCTCGGCCTTCTCGCAGGACCCTCAGGTCTGAGGAGCAGCACCAGTTCCGCCATCTCGACCCTGGGAAACAAGAATCATGTCGGCGCATTTCTGCTCTATCTGCTTTTTCCTTCCGTGATCCTTCTCCTTCGAGCGCGGCACGTCTGGTTGAAAGCCGTGATCCTGGGATCCATCACCTTCTCCTATACGATGGTTTTGCTGCTAAGGCAAACGGGGCCACGCGTTGTGTTGGCAGGCGTCGCGATCGGATTGGTCGTCGGATGGATGATCTTCCGAACCCGACGTCCGATTCGCGCGAACCGGGGGTGGCTGATCGCACTGCTAATCGCCGCCATTGCGATTCCGGGTATCGTTCTGATCGCGACGCGCTCGGATCGCGCCTTCATCACATCCACTTCGCTCGGCGAGCTGTGGGAACGTAACTCCGGGGATGCAAGAACCCAGGACTGGTGGATCGGCGCCGATTTGCTCCTTGAGCATCCGATCACCGGTATCGGCCTCGGCCACTACAAGGTGGAGTTCTTTCCGTCCAAGGTCACATTCCTCCAAACAGAACGTGGAGGCGTGCATGACACCTATCTTCCCATCGCGGATCAAGCGCACAATGAGTATGTCCAGGTCGCCTCGGAAATGGGAAGCATCGGCGTCTTGGCTCTGATCGCCGGGCTCGCCTGTTTGGCCGGATCCTTGTGGCGGCGGCTCCGAGCGGCAGATGAGGATCGCCGGGCCGATCTTCTGCTTATCACATCGGGGATCCTGTCCATCCTTGTGCACGGATTAATCAGCTTTCCCGTGCACCTTGTCAGCTCAAGTATGATTCTCGTCTTGCTTATCGGATTAGCGCTCTCCAGCGTCTATGGTGATGACCTCTCGTTTCGCGTCTCCCTGAGCAAACGGAGCGGGCGGATCGTCAGTGTAATTCTGGGCGTCGTCTTCCTCGCACTTGGCATCCTAGCCGTGCGGGATGCTCACGCCAATCGACTGATGGAGAGCGGGTATGCGCATTTCCAAGCCGGCCAATTCCATGAGAGCGCGCGCCTTCTCACGAAAAGCCTCGCTCTCGACTTTGCCCCTCGGCAAACCTATTACTATCTGGCCATCGCCCAGATTCAGCTTGGGAAGCTCTCCGAGGCTACGGAGAATCTAGAGAAGTGCTTGACGCGATACGTCAACGAGGCCGTCCTCCTCAACTATGCGAACGTGCTGATCAACACCGGCAACTCGCAGCGTGCCATCGACCCTCTTGCGCAACTCCTGGCCAGCCATCCTAGGAACGACATTCAGCGACGCGCCACCTATTTGCACGCCATGGCCATCAGCCAGATCGGAAACCCTGAAGAGGCCATTGCCACGATTGAGACCCTCATCGAAGCGCACCCCACCTACGATTCCGCCTACTACGGACTGGGCGGCCTACTCGCCGGACAGGGCCGGATCGAAGAAGCCCGCGCGGTGTACCAACGCGGACTTGAGATCATCGAGCAGGAATTGATCAAGAACCGAGACAAGCTGGCCACCGGTTCCACGTCATTGTCCCCGGAGCAGATCGGTCGCGCGCAAAACCGAATCGCGAGGCTCGTTGAGCAGCGAGCGCTCTTACAAGAACAGCTCCGCCAGCTTCCGCGCTAGTTCGTTTCTCTTGAAAGCCCTCCACGGTCTCCTATACTGACAGGTGATTTCCATGGCCATAGAATCGATTCGACATGCTGTAGAACGTATGCTGGGACAAACCAATGCTCAGCAGCTCAAGCGATACGAGAAGGAACTGAAGGCCGTCAACGCCCTTGCGGACGCCACGGAAGCGCTGTCGGATGATGCCCTTCGCGCCAAAGCCGATGAGTTCCGGCAACGGCTTGCCAACGGCGAATCAAAAGCGTCGCTTCGTGCTGACGTCTATGCCGTCGTTCGCGAGGTCGCGTGGAGAACGATCGGCCTGCGGCCGTTCGATGTTCAGATCTTGGGCGGATTCGCGCTTGACGATCGAAAGATCGCTGAGATGCAAACCGGTGAGGGCAAGACCCTCGTTGCCACGCTGCCGGCGACGCTCAATGCCCTCGTCGGCAAGGTACATGTCGTGACGGTCAACGACTACTTGGCACGCCGAGACCGCGAATGGATGGGCCCGGTTTACGAATTTCTCGGCCTGTCCGTGGGACTCCTGCAAGACGGTATGATGCCTGAAGAACGCCAGCCCGCCTACCATGCCGACATCACATTTGGCACCAACAACCAGTTTGGGTTTGATTATCTGCGTGACAACATGGTCCTTTCCTACGATCGAAAGGTCCAAGGCGCGCTTGACTTCGCCATCGTCGATGAAATCGACAACATCTTGATCGATGAAGCGCGCACGCCACTGATCATCTCCGGCTCGGCCGCCGACGCCCTGGACCGCTACCGAAAGTTTGCGGGCTTGGTGAAGCGGTATCGGCGCGATGAGGATTTCGAGATGGACGAAGAGTCCCGCCGACTGACACTGACGGATGAGGGCATTCGCAAGGCCGAGAACGCCTTATCGGTTGAGAATCTGTTCGCCCCCGAGCACACCGAAACGCTACACCACATCGAGACCGCCCTTCGCGCCCTTCACTTCTTCAAGAAGGAGCAGCAGTACATCGTGAAGGATGGCCGCGTCATGATCGTCGATGAGTTCACCGGCCGACTCATGCCCGACCGCCGCTACTCCGACGGCCTGCATCAAGCCATCGAGGCCAAAGAAGGACTCAAGGTTCAGCGGGAATCGCAAACACTGGCCCAGATCACGCTGCAACATTACTTCCAACTCTATCGTGGGCTGTGTGGGATGACGGGAACCGCCAAGACGGAAGAAGACGAGTTCAAGCAAATCTATGCCCTGCCCGTTCTTGTGATGCCGACCAATCGGCCGCTTCAGCGCGAAGCAAAGCCCGATCGGATCTTTCGAACCCAAACCGCCAAGTATCACGCCATTGCGGATGAGGTCGATGTCATGCACCAACAGGGACGTCCTGTCCTCATCGGCACCAACTCCATCGAGATTTCGGAGAAGCTCTCGTCGCTTCTCACCAAACGGAAGCTCGAACACCATGTTCTCAACGCCAAATACCATGAGAAGGAAGCCGAGATCGTGACTCAAGCGGGCCAACATGGCGCCATCACGGTGGCGACCAACATGGCGGGACGCGGGACCGACATCAAGCTCGGAGACGGCGTCGCCGATCTTGGCGGACTTCATGTGATCGGCTGCCAGCGCCATGAATCCCGCCGCATCGACAACCAGCTCCTCGGGAGAGCTGGAAGGCAAGGCGATCCTGGATCATCCCAGTTCTATTTGTCCATGGAAGATGATCTGTTGCGCGTCTTCGGCGGAGATCGCATCGGCCCATTGATGGATCGGATCGGCATGGAAGAAGGCGAAGCCATTGAGCACAACCTGCTCACCAGCGCCATTCGCCGCGCGCAGAAACGCGTTGAGGGCCGGAATTTCGAGATTCGAAAGCGCTTGCTGGAATTCGACCTCGTGCTGTCCCGTCAACGCGACGCCGTCTATGCGGTCCGGGACCGCTTCCTCCTTCCCCCTCAGGATCAGGTGGCTGATCAGGTTACCGAGCTTGAAGACGATCTGGATCGCTATCTCGATCAGCTGTTTGATGAGATCGCCGCCAATCTCGTTTCGGCCTATGTCGTTCCCTCCCGCCCGCAAGACGAATGGAACCTGCACGGCCTGGCTCAAGACCTTTCCTCCTTTGGAACGATCGCTGAGTCCACATTGGATGGCTGTTCTCCCAAGGACTTGGAATCACTTGCGAGAGAGCATCTGGATGCGGCGCTGGAGAATCAGAAACGCCGCCTTGGGAAACCCTTCCCCCTTCTTGCACGTTACATGATCCTGCATACGATTGATGAAGCCTGGCGAACGCATCTGTATACCTTGGATGACCTCAAGGGCGGTATTGGCTGGGCGGCATTCGGCGGGACCGATCCCCTCGTAGCCTTTAAACGAGAGTCATTTACCCTGTTCCAGGATATGCTCGCCCGTGCCGCCGAGAAGACGTGCCGGTCCCTGCTTAATCCCCGCTTGACGTTGACGAAGAGCCCGACCCCACGCCAACCGGAGCGTCATCTTCGCTATGTCCATCCCGCCGGTCCCTCGTCCACCGTTTCGTCAACCGCACCTCGTTCAGGGGCGCATGCCGAGGCCCCCATCTCCGCGGGCAAGGAACCCGGACGAAACGACCCCTGCCCATGCGGGTCAGGTAAGAAGTACAAGAAGTGCCACGGCGCGTCCTGAAAACGGATTGGCAAGCTTTTCTCGGTGTATCGCAAGGTTTGACAGACTCCCATTCACACACTACCATTAGCAGATTCATATGGAGAGTGCTAATACGTGATGAAAGGGCTTCCCGAGCGCCAGCGCTTGATCCTCAAAGAGATCGTCGACCGCTATATCCGGCTTCATGAGCCGGTCTCTTCACGCATGATCTTGGAGGATTACGGCCTGGAAGTCAGCTCGGCCACCGTTCGAAACGATATGAACGATCTTGAGGCCGCCGGCTTCATCGCCAAGCCCTACTCATCATCCGGCCGCGTTCCCACCCAGCAGGGCTATCAGTTTTTCGTCGAATGGCTGCTCGATCTCTCCGAACTGACGCGCGAGGACCGCGTCGAGATTGTTGAGGCCTACGAAACTCAACAGCTGGATGTCGAGCAAACGATGCGCCAGACCGCCTTTCTGCTGGGCAACATGACCGGCTGCGCCGGGTTTGTCATTCCTCCCCGTCCTGCGGAAACGAAGCTGGAGCGCGTCGTGCTCTTCAAGGTCGCCCATCGGCTGGCGTTTTTGCTGATCGTTTCCGACATCGGCATCGTCGAGCACGGTTACGTCAATCTCGAAGAGGACCTTTCCCCGGATGAGCTAACGCGCATCATGGCCTTGATCAACGAGACCCTGCGCGGCATCCATTTGGCGGATATTCGATCCCTGTCCTTGGAAGACAGCTTGGAAGGCTGGTACGAACGTCCCGTACGGCAAGCCATGCTCGTTCTCGGCCGGCTGCTTCAGCACCGCATGCACCGTTCGGTGCAATTCGAAGGCTTGCTCAACTTGACTGTGCCATTGCAAAACGTCGTTCCCGAGCACGCCATGAGCCATTTTTCCCATCTCAGTCGAGCCGTTGAAGACAAATCCGCCTTCATCGACGCCCTGGCCGAAGCCCGACATCAGCGCAAAGGCATCGTGGCCAGCATCGGCGACTTCCCATTCGAGGGGATGGACGCATTCAGTGTGATTAGTTGTGACTATCGCCCACACGCCGGCATCCTCGGCATCATCGGCCCCTTGTGGATGGATTACGGACGCGCCCTGTCGACGGCAAGTTATCTAGCGAACCGACTTGAGACGCTCCTGACGCCGTCCCACCTTCGTACTGCGGAGGATTGGATCGAATCCGATGAGGAAGCCGCACCGGCGTAGCGCGTGACAACCGGAGGAACCATGTCTGCTAAAGAGAAGAAGAAAATCAAGAAAAACCCCGAGGAATCTACCTCGACCGATATTCCCGTTGAAGGAACATCAGGGACTGAGATGGAGCTCCGCACAACCGTCGATCGGCTACAGCGATTGCAGGCTGAGTTCGAGAACTACAAGAAGCGAGCGCAACGCGAGTCCGCGGTGTTCGCGGATCGGATCGAGGATCGTGTCATCCTCGATTTCCTTCCTCTGTATGACAACCTGCAGCGCGCATTCCATGCCATGTCTTCAAACCACGATATGGATACATTCGTGGCCGGCATCGAGCAGATCTTCGCTCAATTTCAGCAAGTGCTCGAAGCCAAGGATGTTCGTCCCATCGATGCGATTGACCAGATCTTTAATCCGGAATGGCACGAAGCCATGCTAAGCGTGCCTTCGGATGCGGCAAAGAACACGGTTATCGAAGAGTTCATGCCTGGGTACCTAAGAAATGAGCGCGTCCTGCGTCCCAGCAAGGTCTCCGTCAGCCAGGGCCCGCAAAGCAAGGAGGATTCCGAATGAAAGAAAAAATCATTGGCATTGATCTGGGTACAACCAACTCTTGTGCCGCCGTCCTTGAGGGAGGGTCGCCCGAAATCATCACCAACGCGGAGGGAGAGCGCATCACGCCTTCAGTGGTCGCCTTCTCCGAGTCCGGCGAACGCCTGGTCGGCCGGCTGGCCAAGCGTCAGGCCATCACCAACCCACAGAATACGATCGCATCGATCAAACGAGAGATGGGAACCGATCATCGCGTCAAGATCACGCTCGACGGAAAGACCTCCGACTATTCTCCCGAGCAAATCTCGGCCATGGTTCTTCAGAAGCTAAAGGCGGATGCAGAAGCCCATCTGGGAGGAAAGGTCACCAAGGCCGTCATTACGGTCCCCGCCTATTTCAACGACTCCCAACGACAAGCCACCAAGGATGCCGGCGCCATCGCGGGCCTGGAGGTCACACGCATCATCAACGAGCCCACGGCAGCCGCCCTGGCCTATGGGCTGGATAAGGATCATGAACAGACCATCCTAGTCTACGATCTCGGTGGCGGGACCTTCGATGTTTCGATCCTTGAGATCGGCGACGGCGTCTTCGACGTTCTCGCCACCGACGGCGATACGCGCCTTGGCGGAGACGATTTCGACCAACGCGTCATCGACTGGTTGGCCGAAGAGTTTCGCAAGGATACGGGCATCGATCTTTCTCAAGATGCGAGCGCCATGCAACGGTTGAAGGATGCGGCGGAATCCGCCAAAAAGGAGCTCTCCAGCCGCATGGAAACAACCATCAATCTACCGTACATCACCGCCGATGCCTCCGGTCCGAAACACATGGAGATGAAGCTGTCCCGCGCCAAGTTCGAGGCCATGATCGATGACCTGCTCCAGCGAACGATCAACGTGGTCGATGCCACGCTCAGGGAATCCGGCAAGGACTCGACCACCATCGACCAGGTCGTCCTCGTCGGAGGCTCGACGCGCATTCCCAAGGTCCAAGAACTGATCTCCAGCCGCATTCCCGGCAAGATCAACCGCGAGATCAACCCGGATGAAGTCGTCGCCGCCGGCGCCGCCATCCAGGGAGGCGTCTTGGCTGGCGAAGTGGACGAGATCGTTCTTCTCGATGTCACCCCGCTGACCTTGTCCATCGAAACGCTCGGAGGCATTGCCACACCGCTCATCGAGCGCAACACGACCATTCCGACCGAGAAATCGAAGACCTTCACCACGGCCGAAGACAATCAGCCCGCCGTTCAGGTACACGTCGTCCAAGGTGAGCGAAAGATGGCATCGGACAACAAGTCGCTGGGAACGTTCCAATTGGCCGGCATCCCACCGGCGCCACGCGGCATCCCACAGATCGATGTGACCTTCAACATCGACGCCGATGGAATCCTTCATGTCACCGCCAAGGACAAGGCCACCAGCAAATCGGCCTCAATCACCATTCAAGACTCGTCTCGGTTGGATGACAGTGAGATCGAGCGTATGCGCAAGGAAGCGGAAGCCCACGCTGATGAGGACAAGGAGAAGGCTGAACTCATCGAGGTCCGCAATCAGGCCGATCAGCTCATCTATGCGGCGGAGAAAGCGCTCTCCGATCTTGGGGAGAAGGTCGACTCGGCCAAGCGGTCGGACGTCGAGGATCACGTCCGGCAACTGCGCGACAAACTGTCTCAGGACGCCGGGTTGGACGAGTTGAAGGCAGCCATGGAGAACCTGTCCAAGGTTTCGCAGGAGATCGCCCAGCAAGCCTATCAAGAGACCCAGCAGGCGAGCGGACAAGGCGAAGACGCCACAACCGCGTCGTCGACCGACGACGCTGCATCCGAGGATGACGGCGAATACATCGACGCGGAATACGACGAGCAAGCGTAGGACAAACCAAAAAGGGGCACCGTGGCCAAGAAAGACTATTACGAATCGCTCGGCATCTCGAAAGATGCATCGGATGCCGAGATCAAGCGTGCGTACCGACAGAAAGCCAAGGAATTGCACCCGGATCGGAATCCCGAAAACCGGGCGAAGGCCGAAGAGGAGTTCAAACGCATTGCCGAGGCCTACGAAGTCCTGTCGGATACGCAAAAGCGCGCGCAATATGACCGCTATGGCCACGCGGGCCCCAGTCAGGGATTTACGTTCGGGGACTCCGACTTCCACCGTGCGCGCGAAGCCTACAGAGAATTCGGCTTCGGCGGATTTGACGATTTGTTCGACATGTTCTTCCGTCAAGGAGGACGTGGAGGCGGCGTGCGGCAACAGCGCGTGCTGCGGGGCGAAAGCATCGAGTACAAGCTTCGCATCACGTTGGAGGATGCGGCACATGGCACCCGGATGACGATCACCGTCCCCCGAATGGTTCGCTGCGAAACGTGCTCGGGCTCGGGCATGACGCCGGGGTCATCGAAACAGTCGTGTCCAACGTGCGAAGGTCAGGGTCAGATTCAGTACCGCCAGCAAAGCCTGTTGGGAAGCTTCATCAACGTCCGCGCATGTCCCGATTGTCACGGCGCCGGTGAGATCATTGAGCAACCGTGCCACAAGTGCCGAGGCTCGGGGCGTGCAAAGGAGAAGAGCAAGATCTCGATCTCCGTTCCCGAGGGCGTCGACAGTGGATCGCGGCTTCGCCTCAAGGGGCAGGGCAACGCAGGCATTGAAGGCGGCCCCAGCGGTGACTTGTTCATTGTGATTGAACTCATCGAACATCCATCGCTCGTTCGAGATGGACGCAACATTCACTCCAAAGCCACCGTCAGCTATCCCGAGGCCTCGCTCGGAACGAAGATCGAGGTCGAAACGCTGTGGGGGCCGGAGACGCTGTCCATTCCTGCAGGAACGCAGCCAGGAACCACCTTCCGCTTGAAAGGAAAAGGGATCAAGAATATCCATCGAGGCGCCGGCCGCGGTGACCACTTCGTGGACATCACGGTTGAGGTTCCCCGCAAACTCTCATCCAAGCAGAAGAAGGCGCTGGAGTCCTACGCCGAAACCCTGTAGCTCGCCGTCCTGGACCTACAAGTCCCCGGAACGGAGCAAATCAGAGAGGATAAGGCGCATGCGCGATAGGGCTTTGGCGCGATGGCTGGCGCGGTTCTTCTCTTCCGACGACATCTCACCCAGTGTTCGATGTTCGCCTTCAGGGACGAATAGCGGATCGTAGCCGAATCCACCGCCCCCTCTCGGAACGCGCGCGATCGTACCGGCATACGTTCCGCTGGTCATGAACAGTCGTCCGTCCGGAAGATAGAGGCACGCGACGGTCACGAACTGAGCCGTTCGTTCATCGACTCCCTCTAGCTTCTGTAGGAGCAGGGCGTTGTTGCGCGACGCATCCGAGGGTTGCCCGGCGAATCGTGCCGAGTAGACGCCGGGCGCACCGTTTAGGGCAGCCACTTCAAGACCCGCATCTTCCGACAACACGGGAAGCCCCGTTTCCCGTCCAATCGACGTCGCCTTCAGAATGGCGTTTTCGTAGAACGTTGTTCCCGTTTCATCGACATCGGAGAACGGAACCTCCAAAAAAGTAAGGAGCTCCAGGCCGAGCACATCGGCCAAGAGCCCCTTCGCTTCGTGCATCTTCCCCTCGTTGCGTGTGCCGAGGAGAAGCCGTGTCATTCGGATCGAATCGGCTGTAGATTCAGCGAGTCCGAGAAATGACAGGTTGCAAAGTGGAGATCTCCCAAGTCGCGGTAGACGGGAGCCTCAGTTTTGCAGATATCCTTCGCGTACTGGCAACGCGGATGGAAGTAGCAACCCGGAGGAGGCGCCACGGGACTGGGAACATCGCCTTCCAGCAGGATACGTTCGACGTTCCAATCCGGATCCGGTACCGGCACCGCCGACATCAACGCTTCGGTGTAGGGATGCTTGGGCGTCGTGAACAGGGCCTCGGTGGTCGCCAGTTCAGCGATCTTGCCCAAGTACATGACGGCAACGCGATCGGAGATGTGCTTCACGACGGACAGGTCGTGCGCGATAAACAGGTACGTTAGTCCGAATTCGCCCTGCAAATCTTCCAACAGGTTCAGAACCTGAGCCTGAATCGAAACATCCAGTGCGGACACCGGCTCGTCGCAGATGATGAGCTGCGGATCAAGCGCCAAGGCGCGAGCGACGCCGATGCGCTGGCGCTGACCGCCGGAGAATTCGTGCGGATAGCGCTTCATGTGGTCGGGCTTCAGTCCGACCGCCGCCAGCAGCGCCTTCACGCGATCTTCGCGTTCCGCGCCCTGAGCCAATCCATGCACAAGCAACGGCTCGCCGACGATCGCACCGACCGTCATTCGCGGATTGAGCGAGGAATAGGGGTCCTGGAAGATAATCTGCATCTCTCGGCGAAGCAGCTTCAGGCTTTTGCGCTGAGCTTGGACGACATCAACCTCTTTGTAGTCCTCGCCAGAGGCCGCCATCTTCTTGCTTTTGAAGACGATCTCGCCTTCGGTTGGCTCGATCAATCGAAGAATCGAGCGCCCGGCCGTCGTTTTTCCACAACCACTTTCCCCGACGAGGCCAAGGGTTTCGCCCTCACGGATGAACATATCGATTCCATCCACGGCCTTGACATGAGCGACAGTTCGGCGGAAAACGCCCTTGCGTACAGGGAAGTACTTCTTCAGCCCTTTGACATCGAGCAAAATATTATCGGAAGGCAAACGTAATCACCTCTTCTGTCATTCGTAGAGATAGCAGGCCGCCGTGTGTCCGGGGGCCACTTCTCTGAGTTCCGGCATCTTGGTCTTGCAGATTTCCATCGCATGCGGGCAGCGGGGTTCAAATCCACACCCCGGCGGCGTCTCAAACGGATCAGGGACAACGCCCTTAATCGGTTCAAGCCGTTCCTTGTCCGCAGCCAGCGACGGGATGGAATGCATCAATCCCTGCGTGTACGGATGCTTCGAATTGTGGAAGACCTCGCGTACATTGGAGGCTTCGACAATGCGTCCCAAATACATGACGACGACATCGTCGGCCATGCCGGCGATGACGCCCAAGTCATGCGTGATGAACTGAATGGATGCTTGGAACTCTTGGCGAAGAGCATTCATGAGCTCGAGAACCTGAGCTTGAATCGTCACGTCGAGTGCCGTCGTCGGTTCGTCTGCGATCAACAGCGACGGGTTGCAAGACATCGCCATGGCGATCATGGCGCGCTGCCGCATACCACCGGAGAGTTGGTGCGGATACTCGTCCACGCGTTGTTCGGGTAGCGGAATACCAACGGCGCGAAGCATCTCAACCGCCTTGGTCTTTGCTTCCGCCTTGTTTAGCTCTTGATGGAGAATGATCGCTTCCATGATCTGGTTTCCGATGGTGTACACAGGATTGAGCGATGTCATCGGCTCCTGGAAGATCATCGCAATTTCGTTTCCACGAATGGAACGCATCTCGCGACCCTTGGGATTGAACTTGGTTAAGTCCATCACCTTGCCATCACGATGGAAAAGAATTTCGCCGTCCTCGATCTTTCCGGGAGGCGACTGCACCAATCCCATGATCGATAGCGCCGTCACGGATTTTCCACATCCGCTTTCCCCCACGACGCCCAGCGTCTTCTCTTGTTCGATCGTGTAATCCACTCCATCTACCGCACGGACGATTCCATCTTCCGTGTAGAAGTACGTTTTGAGACCTCTAACCTCGATTAGCGGCACCGGTCCAACCTCCTCGTCGCAACACTAAAGGATTGATAGTACAAGACCCAATACAAAGAAAACGGCGGCCAATGCCACCGTCAATGTCCGTTTCGGATCCCTCACTTCATCGCGTCCGAAAACCGTGCTGGACATCCCTGCTCCGAACGCGCCTCCTAACCCCGAGTGTTCACTCATCTGTAGAAGGATTAATGCCATCAAAGCGAAGCAGTTCAAGAAAAACAAAACCTCAAGAATACGTTGCACGATTATCATCGATCGCGGGTCCTTTCTATGAATCCCTTAGAGATATCTGGAGTCGCGAACGATTATAGCATAAAGAAACAGAGTGCTCAATACCTTAAATGAACGAGGCTTGCGCCACTTCGGGGGGTTGCGTAAGCTATGAAAACGGATGTCGAAAAGGTGGGTGTCGCAGCCAGTGCGCAAGTACATCTTCGTAACCGGGGGGGTCCTCTCAGGACTGGGCAAAGGTGTCATTTCTTCTTCTATCGGACTTCTTCTCAAGCTTCAAGGCCACGTGGTTTCACTTCAGAAGATCGACCCTTACGTGAACGTCGATGCCGGGACGATGAATCCCTATGAGCACGGTGAGGTCTTCGTCACCCGCGACGGCAAGGAGACCGATCTTGACATCGGACGTTACGAACGCTTTCTCGATGAGGAGTTGACCGCCTCCAACTACATCACCACCGGACAGGTCTACTGGAACGTCATCCGCAAGGAGCGAAGCGGTAAGTACTTGGGGAAGACGGTTCAGATCATTCCGCACATCACCGACGAGATTAAGCGGCTCATCCGGCTCCCGCTCGAAGAAAACGATGCCGAAATCGGAGTCATCGAAATCGGCGGGACCGTCGGAGATATCGAAAGCCTGCCGTTCCTCGAGGCATTGCGCCAGATGAAGGACGAACTCCCACGGGAGGACACCTTCTTCGTGCACGTCACGTTGCTGCCCCGGTTGTCGACCTCCGATGAGGTAAAGACAAAGCCAACCCAGCATTCGGTCAAGGAATTGCGCGCCATCGGCATTCAGCCCAATGCCATTGTCGCACGCTGCGATCAGCCGCTTCCCGAGCCCGTGAAAGAAAAGATCGCTCTGTTTTGCGATGTCCCTTTGCAAAACGTCATCGAAGATCCCGACCTTCGCTCGATCTACCACGCCCCGCTGGCCATGTCCGATTACCAACTTCACCATCGCGTGGCCGAAGGCCTTCAGCTTGATGTGGCCGATGCGCCGCTTCAGGAATGGACCCGACTCGTTCGACGCACAGAACATCCCGACTCCCGCGTGCGCGTGGGGCTTGTCGGGAAATACGTGGAATTGCGCGATTCCTACATTAGCGTGAGCGAAGCGCTGCTCCATGCCGGGGCCTGGGAGAACATCGGCGTCGACATCGAATGGATTTCCGCCGAAAGCCTGACGGAGGGCGGTGGGACAGCTTCTCTTGCCGAGTTGGACGGAATTCTGATTCCCGGTGGATTCGGACATCGCGGCGTCGAGGGCAAACTTGAAGCCGTCGAATTCGCGCGCGCGCAGCGGATCCCCTACTTCGGCTTGTGCCTCGGACTTCAATGTGCGGTCATTGAATTCGCACGCAACGTGCTTGGATGGGAGGGCGCGAATACCACTGAAAACGACCCCGAGACGCCCTATCCTGTGATCGCGCTACTCGAGGAGCAGATCCAGGTCACTCAAAAGGGCGGCACCATGCGGCTGGGCGTCTATGAATCGACCCTGGCCCCCGACAGCATCAGCCGCCGTTGGTATGAAACGGATACGATTGCCGAACGGCACCGGCATCGGTATGAGTTCAACGCGGCGTTCCGCCAAGAGATGGAAGCGGCGGGGTTGCGCATTGCCGGAACCTCGGCAGACGGCCAACTGGTGGAGATCGTCGAACTGAGAGACCATCCGTGGTTCGTGTCCGTTCAGTTCCATCCCGAGTTCACGTCGCGGTTCTTGTCTCCTCACCCGCTGTTCCGTGGATTCATCCGATCATGTCTCGAACAACGCGCCTCGTCCTGATTCTCGTTCTGGTCGCCATCGGCGCCTGGGTTCTGCTCCGGCGCCCGCCACCTTCAGAAGATTCCATCCTTTCCGCTGATGGACTTGAGCTTCTCGGTCATCACGCCAACGGCACGCCGGCGTGGAGGATCTCCGCGACCTCCGGAACGTTGGATGCCCCGAACGGTATCCTCGAAGAGGTGGAACTCACGTTCTACGACGCCGGAGATGAAGCCATGCGCGTCTACGGTGATCGTCTGTCTCGCAATTCCAGCGGGAGCACGTTGTCGGGGGATGTCATCATCGAACAGCCCGGCCGATCCACGCTTCGCACGGAGCAGGCCTTTTGGGATGAAGGCCACGACATTCTCGAAGCCGGTGCGATTGAGCTTGAGTTCGAGGACGGTACCCTCGAAGCGGGGTCGTTCCATCACGACCTGTCATCGGATCGTTCGGTGCTCTCACAAGGCATCGACGTGCAACTTATTCGCGCTCAGGAAACCGTTCGGGCAACCGCGCAATCCGCGGAGTTCGAAGACCAACAGTTTCGCCTTCTCGGAGATGTCGAAGCCGTCTCCGGATCGGCGACAGAGCTTCGCGCACGTCAACTCACCTACCGCCCTTCTGACCGTTCGCTTCAGTTTACGCACGATGTCGAAGGCCGTTGGGAAAACATGGCCTTCTCGTCGACCGAAGCGCACGTGACGGATGAGGGCTTTCAGCTTCGCGGAAACGTGATCGTCGACCTCGATCTGACTAGAATGACGTCCCATGACTCTTGAAGCACGAGGCCTCACCAAGTCGTATCGCAAACGCACCGTCGTCCAGAAACTCTCGCTGGCCGTTCATCGCGGACGGATCGTCGGGTTGCTCGGTCCGAACGGGGCGGGCAAGACAACCACGTTCTACATGATGATCGGCTTCATCTCGGCGGACGCGGGAGAAGTCCGCTTGGATGATGTAGATATTTCCGATTTGCCGTTCTTTCAACGTGCTCGATTGGGGATCGGCTATTTGCCTCAGGAGCCGTCCGTTTTCACCAAGGCCACCGTCGCTGAGAACCTTGACCTCGCCATGGAATGGAAGGGAGAGAAACGTAGCGATCCCCGCGCACGCAATCGCTTGTTGGACGAATTCGGACTTCTCGCGCTCAGCGGCCACCGGGCGGGCACGCTGTCCTCAGGAGAACGCCGCCGCTTGGAGATCGCGCGAACGCTGGCCACAAATCCCAGCTATGTCCTCCTCGACGAGCCCTTCTCGGGCATCGACCCCATCTCCATCGCAGATCTGCAGAATGAGATTATTGCGCTCAAAGAGCGAAACATCGGCGTCATCATCACCGACCACAATGTCCGGGATACCCTATCCATCGTCGATTCGGCACTGCTCATCGATAAGGGATGCTTGATCGCCGAAGGAACGCCGGATGAGATCATCGCCCATCCGGAAGCGCGCCGCGTTTATTTGGGCGAGGGATTTCGGCCGCTCGATCGCCGCTCCCTGACGTAGAGTTTCTTCGCCCAGATCATCAGCCCGAACCCCACAACAAAGACGATGCTGATGGCGTGCGCGGCGCGGATGGGGCCCAACCATAGGCTGTCAGCCCGCGTAAAACTGACGATCGACCGTGCGACCGCATAGAGGATAAAATAGAGCGCGGTTGAGAAGCCGTCCCGGTACTCCCGTTTTCGTATCACCCACAAGACCGCGAAGATCGCCAGATTCAAGATCATCTCATAGATCATGGAGGGATGCGTTGCTTGTCCCGGAAACGCCATGCCCGCAGGGGAATCGGCGGGGAAACGGAGCCCCCAAGGCAACGTCGTCGGCAACCCATAAGCATCGCCATTGGTGAGATTGCCGATCCGCCCGATCGCCTGCCCGAGAATAAGGCTCGGCACAATGGCATCCGTCAATGCCCAGAATCGAACCTTCTTGAATCGAGCATAGAGATAGACCACCAGGGCGCCGGCGAGCACACCCCCGTGAATGGCCAACCCCCCTTGCCAGAGTTTGAGAATATCGAGCAGCCGTGTTCCATAGTGCTCCCAATGGAACACGACATAGTACAAGCGGGCGCCGATGATGGCCGATGGCACCGTCCACAAGAGGAGATCAAGCAGGTTATCCGTGGAAAGCCCCAGGTTCTTGCGCGCAGCTTCCCGGGATAGCAGAAAGAAACCAAGGGCAATGGCAATCACATACATGAGACCGTAGTACCGAATCGTAATGGGGCCTACCTGTAGAAGAATCGGATGCATACGTCCCCCTCATTGGCAGTATGATGGCAGTATATGACGCGATTCACATGGAAAAAAGCCGCGCTGGGGTCGGCTTCGGGCGCTCTCCTTGCCCTCGCCATGCCCGGATTTGGGTTCGGCCCGCTCGTCGTCGGTGCCTTGATCCCTTTGTTCTTCGCGCTTGATGAGGAACGCGGCTTCTGGCCGGGATGGTTCTTCGGGGCCGTCTTCTTCGGCATCGACTTGCGTTGGATCGTGACCTTGGCTCGCTTTCACCCCATCGTCATTGCAGGATATCTCGCGTTGATCGTCATCTTCGGCATCGGAGGCGGCCTGTTGGGCACGATCCTGGCCTGGAAAAAACGATCCTCAATTTTGACGTGGCTTTTGCTGGCGCCGGCGGCCTTCGCGTTGGCTGAATTCATCCGCACATTGGGACCGCTGAGCCTGGGCTTCTCCACCTTGTACAGCACCCTCTATCGAGCCCCATGGGCGATCCAGGCAGCCGCATTCCTGGGTCCTTGGTTTCTTTCCTTTACGCTCACAGGGATCAATGGCGCTCTGTATCTCGCCCTCCGGAAGCGGCGACTGGCGTACCTTGGTATCTCCGTCGGGCTGGCCGCCCTGCTGATCGGATTCCAATGGATGCCGTCAAGAAGCGAGAGCCTCTCGCCGCTCGATGTCGCGGTGGTGTCCTCCAAGGTCGATCAAAAGGTCAAGCTGGACGGACGCAATCTCGACGCCCTGACCGAACGGTACCTCGCGTTGGGAACGAAGGCGTTGGAGTCCCAGCCCGATCTTGTTGTGTTTCCGGAATCCATCCTGCCTTCGTACATCCTTCAGAACGAGCCGCTCAAAGATGCCTTCGCTCATCTCGCACGCGACGGAGGGATGCGCGTTCTGCTTGGAACCGGCGAGTATCGAGACCGCAGCATCTTCAATGCCGTCGCGCTATTCTCAGAAGCTGGCGCGCTTGTGGGCACCTATCACATGGTATGGCCCGTTCCCTTTGGCGAGTACATCCCCGGACGCCGCGTGCTGGAATGGATCGGACTGGGCGGGTGGGCCCGCTCCTTCCTCCCCCTCGACCTGAGCCGCGGGGACGGCTTTGATCCGTTGGAGGACTTGGGGACGCCCATTTGCTTCGAATCGACCTTTCCCGCGCCCTCACGCCAGTTCACGCAAAACGGCGCCCACCTGTTGATCACGGTCACCAACGACGCCTGGTTCAACGAAAGCTCGGCCTTGCCCGCTCACTTCGCGTCCGGCGTCTTCAGGGCGGTAGAAAACCGGCGTTGGTTCATCCAATCCGCCAACGGCGGCATCTCGGGCGTCATCTCTCCTCGCGGCGAGATTGTGGCCTCACTCAACGCCGAGGGCGTTCTCATTGAGCGCGTTCATGCGCAAGCGGGCCGCTCCGTCTATACCCGGTGGGGAGACCTCCCGCTCTTGTTGGGCAGCCTCACGATCGCGCTGGGAGTTTATGCGCACCGGCTCTGGCCACTCAAACAAAAACGGGGCGAGAGGATGCCTCCCGCCCCGTCGATCTACTGATGCCCTAGCGTTTGGAGGTCGGTGAAACGTTGTTGCCCGTTTCCGTCAATTTCGTGATCACACCCGTCGCGAAGATCACCTTATACACCTGGTAATCGCCGGAGCCATCGGCTTTCACGTAGCAGATGCCGCTGCCATCCTCGAGCCAATAGGGGCAGAATTCGTCATCATCCGTCGTGATCGCCGTGTTGAGCACGCCCAGTCCGTCGACGTAGTCTTCCAGTGATTCCGGATTCAATCCATCCGCGTCCATGATGTAGATATCGAGTTCTCCCGTCGTTCGCTCGCGGGAAAAGGCGATCTTCGCGCCATCCGGAGACCATGCAGGACGTGAGAACCCAGCGCCTGCAGGAAGGTTCAGCGCCGTTGTCGGAGCTGGAGCAAAGGCCGGCGAAGGGTCGCCATCGCGTCCATCCGAGTCATACAGCTCAATGGCGGCATTCAAGGAATCGTCCCAAAGCCAGATTGAACTTCCTCCGGTCGCCGTTTCGTTGGACACGAACACGACATCGTCATTGACCGGCGAATAGGCGGGAGCGATCGCCCACGAGGGCGTCTGCGTCGTCAATTTCGTCTGGTTGCCGCCAAGCGCCGTCATCGTATAAATCTCCCACGAAGTGGTCGAGGCGCCGTTGAGTTCGTTGGAGGCATAGGCCAGTGTGCTTCCATCCGAAGACCAGCTCGGCTGGATCTGATTGGACGCGGTCTGCGTCGTCAGCGGATTGGTGCTGAGCCCTTCGACTGTCATCGTATGGATATCCCAGCTCATCCCATCTTCAGCGGCATAGGCGATCTTGTCCCGCGTGCCTCGAACGAGATCGGGGAACAACTCGTCATCCGCCGTATTGCGAACAGTCCCTTGGCTGGATCCATCCGCTTCCATGCGGTAGATGTCGTACTGAGCGACGCGATTGGCGGCAAAAGTAATCATGACCGGGCCGATCGTCAGCACGCCGTTGACCATGCCAATACGCCCGTCATTATCCGTGACGGTTAGCAGGACCGTATACGTGCCTTGTTCGTCATACTCATGCGTGATGACATCGGCAACATCGGTTCCTGTCGCATGCGTCGATCCGTCGCCGAAATCGATATCATAGGAGACGATGGTTCCATCCGGGTCATTGGACCCGCTGATGTCAAAGGTGAATGTCACCGGCACCTCGCTGTCTCCGGCCGAATCGGCAATCAACAGTGCAATCGGCGCCTGGCCGAAGAAACCACGACAAGCGGCCAGCCCCATTGCCAGTACAGCTAGCAGGCAGACAGCGGCTGCAAGTTTCACGTTCCTTTGGCCCGCTTTGGCTCGTGTCGCGGACATGTGTTGTGACCTCCTTAAGCTACCTCATCCAAACGTTTATGGGCCTCCAACTGCGCCCGGAATAGTCTACCCACGTCTGCAACCGGGTTTGTGGAACGCCGGACCGTTGCGTTCGGGGGCTTCGTCCTGGCCGGAGGTGACCAATGTCGTCCGCGAAACCTGTGGGAGAAAAGGGTGTATATTGGGCACACCGAGGAGGCAGTACTAGTGTACCGTGTGCAAGACGAGGTGAGCTTGTTGAGAGCCTCACTACAAGGAGAAACAGGAGCTTGGGGTGAAATCGTCAGCCGCTACAAAGATGCTGTGTTCGGGTTGTGCCTCGGATTCATGCGAAATCGCGCGGATGCCGAGGACATCAGCCACGACGCGTTCATTCGCGCTTACATCAATCTACGCAAGTACGACTTGGAACGCCGGTTTTCAACGTGGCTGTTCACCATTGCCGCCAACCTCTGCCGGAATCAGCTTCGATACCGCAAGAACCACCCGTCAACCGAACAACCGCTTCAGATGGCGGGAGGAACGGATCCGGCGAAGCTCGTCTCAGCGGAAGATCGGCAAGCGAAGGTACGGGGGGCCCTTAACCAGCTTCCCTACAGCTACCGAGCACCGCTTGTCCTTCGGTTCTACAACGAACTGCCGTATCAAGAAATCTCGGAGATCCTCTCGATTCCAGAAGGAACCGTTAAGACTCGCATTCATCGAGGGAAAGCTATGTTGAAAGACCTACTAGAGGAAGGGGCGTGATCCAGCATGAAACATGACGATTTGGATGTCCTGTTGCAGGACACGCTACGGGCTGAGGTCGCCGCGGCATCCGATCGCATCATCGATCTGGAGGAGCGGGTCGTTATGGAGTTGGGCGATCGCCGACCACGACTGCGTTGGTTCCAGTGGCTGGGACAACTGGCCGCACCCACGCGGGCGACGCGTTGGGGCCAGATCGCCGTCGTCGGAGCCACCGCCGCGGTCTTTCTGTTCCTCGGACTGACCTTGTCGGATCGGATCGCTCCGAACACCCCCGCGCCGCAGCTTTCTCTGCAGCGACTCGGTACCGCCGACGGGATGCAGAGCGTCCTTTTTGTCTGGCCCGCGCCGTTGGAAGCCGAATCGGTCGCCGTCGTCGGGAATTTCAACGCCTGGGAAGGAACCGATCTTTCCGATCCGGATGGGGACGGTATCTGGACCGCTCAGATTCCGCTCGCTCCTGGACGTTACGAATATGCCTTTGTCGTGGATGGAAAATGGCAGGGGCATGATCCACGCGCGGACGAAGTCATCCAATCATTTGGGCAATACAGCTCCGTCCGCTATATCGGACGAGGAGGGGATGACGCATGAGGATGCGAACAGCACGAACCGCAGGTGTGCTCGTATTGCTGACGGCCGTCGTAATGTGTGCGGCCTCGGCTCAGGTTTCGCTTCAGGAGTTCGAGCGGGCACTTTACTCTATTCCCGCTTCCAATCCGGAATTCCTTCTTTCCACGATCGAGCTGGGCATGACACAAGAGGACTTCCCCGCCGAGCAGCTGCTTGGCCTTATCGAACGACTGGCCGAACACCCGGGCGAACCGTTCGAGAAGGACGCCGTTCTAAATGTGCTGGCACATGCCTTGGAAGTCGGACTTCCCATCGAAGGATTGGTAAACAAGGCCTTTGAGGGGCTGGCCCGCCGAATTCCACTTCATCAATTGGAGAGTTGGTTGTCTCAACGGATGGTGCTGCTCGCTGAGACGCGAGACCTTCTTTATTCGAAGGGCATCTTCAGCGCGCCCTCCAGAGCGCCTCAGACCGTGCCGACAGCCATTCCCATGCCGCGATTCAACCTTCTGCTGATTCATATGTCGGAAGCGATCGGCGATTTCTTGGAGGGCGGTGGAAGTCCGTTTGACGGACACGTCCTGTATCAAGAGGTTTATAACCGGCTCACGATGCTTCAGGGCGTCACGCTGGTTCCGGATGACGTTCAGCTCGTCCTTGAGCGAATCGAGCCCTCGGATTTGACACAAGTTGCATTGGCTGCTGTAAGTTAAGACAGATCACGTGATTTCACATAGAAGGATCAGAGCAAAGGAGGCGAACATGAAAGGAAGAACAAGCAGGCTGGCACTTGCAGCCTTATTCTTGATCGCGTTCGCTGCATTCACGAGTTTGGGTCAAGACAATGTCGCCCCCTTGGGCATCTTCCCCGCACCTCCTGAGAGCAGTGAATTGGACGTCCGCGTGTGGGTCGATCAGGCCGCCTATCAGGTCGGCGACCCGATCGTCATTCATTTCAGCGTCAACAAGCCGGCCTATATCTACATTTGGGATATTCTTCCCGATGGAACGGCTGTTCAGATGTTCCCGAATCCCGCTCCGGGCGGATCGCAGAACTTCGTCCAAGCCGGAGAACACACCGTTCCTGGCAATTGGGTCATCGCTCCGCCGTTGGGAACGGAATACGTGCAGATCCTGGCCACAACCTCGCCCGTGGATCCCTTTTCGTTCTTCACGCCGGATCCCCTGGCATTCCAATCGCAAGTCGAAGCCCAGATTCTCGGCATCCTTCCTGCGACGGAAACCAGCTGGGACTTCACGTCCTTTGAGATTCTCGAAGGTGCTCCGGGCTCCTATGGGACGCTGATCATCAATTCGACGCCCGCCGGGGCTTCGGTCTCCATCGATGGCGAGTACGTTGGCTATACGCCCCGGACGCTCTATGTCGCCCAAGGATTCCATCAGATTTCCGTAAGCCATCCGGGATACCTTGGCTGGCAGGCGGCAACGCTCGTCATCGGGGGGATCACGCGCACGCTCAACGTCGAACTCGTGCCCCTGTTTCCATCCAATGCCGATCCGACAGCCAACTTCACCTACTCGCCAGTGAATCCTCCGGTCGGTGCGTGGATTCAGTTTGACGGATCGTCATCCAGCGATTCAGACGGTACGATCGCCAGCTACAGCTGGAACTTCGGCGATGGCTCGACGGATTCGGGCGTCTCCCAATGGCATCGTTTCAATGCGCCGGGCACGTACATTGTCAGCCTGACAGTGACGGATAACGACGGCGCCAGCGACACGATGACGCAAGCGGTTCAGGTCGGATCGTCCAACCAGCCGCCAAGTGCCGTCTTTACCGCGGTGCCCACCAACCCGATGGTCAATGCGTGGGTCCAATTCGATGCCTCCGGATCTGTGGATGCGGACGGCTCCATCGTCACGTATGCCTGGAACTTCGGCGACGGGTCGACGGAAACCGGCACCCAGGTCTGGCATCGCTTTACTGCCGCCGGCACCTATGTCGTCACCCTGACCGTCACCGACGATGACGGCAGTACCGATTCGACGTCGCTCGCCATTCAGGTCGGCCCCTCCAACCAATCGCCGAACGCGGCTTTCGCGTTCTCGCCCTCCGTTCCCGGTGTGAACGCCTGGGTCCAATTCGATGCCACCTCGTCTTCGGATGTCGATGGCACCATTGCGAATGTCGCCTGGAACTTCGGGGATGGCACCACCGACATCGGCAGCGTGGTCTGGCATCGTTTCCCAGCCGCGGGCACCTACATCGTGACCCTGACGGTGACGGACAATGATGGCGCCACCGATATCATGACACAGTCGATTCTCGTTGGCGGCTCCGCCAATTCCGCGCCATCCGCCAGCTTCTCGTTGCTGCCCGCCTCGCCATCCATTGGCGAGTGGGTCCGGTTTGACGGAACCGGGTCCTCGGACAGCGATGGTTCCATTGCCTCGTATCAGTGGTCGTTTGGCGATGGCTCAGCTCCCGTGACGGGTCCCATCGTCTACCATCAATTCACCAGTGCCGGCGTCTACTCGGTCTCGCTGACCGTGGCGGACGACGACGGCGCAAGCGACACGGCGTCGCAGCCCGTCAGTATCGGAACGGTTCAACAGCCTCCGGTGGCCACGTTTAACTTCTCGCCGGCCGCCCCGGCAGTGGGACAATCCGTTGCCTTTGATGCATCGAGTTCCTTCGATCCGGATGGCGTCATCGTCAGCTATCGCTGGGATCTGGATGGCAATGGCGTCGATGATGCGTTCGTTCCGACGGTGAACGCGACCTACAATTCGCCCGGCGTCGCGATGGTTCGATTGACGGTCATTGACAATGACGGCCTGTCGTCCACATCGACCCAAGCGGTTGTGGTGTCGTCATCGGGCGGGACGCCCGGCGTTCCCGCCATGGGAGCGACGCCCGGCATCTTCGTCTGGGGATCGGACTCCTGGCACGTCACGGTGAATGCCGGCGCCGGATGGAGCGCGCCGCGCGCGTACCGCCTGGAACTGCGATCGGATGACTCGTTCCAGAACATCGACCAATCGTCCAGCGGTGGCGTTGTTCCGCTTGGCATTCTCCCCGCACCGACGGATGAAGGACGAACCCTCGTCTTCGAGGGCACGATCCAAGCCGGAAGCGTGGATTATGAGTTCCGAGTTCCCAATTCGAGCAGCATGTGGATGAAGCTCCAACTGGATATCGACGGAGACGGCACCCTGGATACTTCATCGAGCTTCGTCTACCTGCGCCACTCGATGGTGCGTCCGCCGACCTCTCCGTTCGTTGTTGGGTTGCCCAACGGCAGCAGCGATGAACTGACGCCGAGCATCAATTTCCGCGTCGGTTCAGCCATCTCCTATACGGAGACCAGCCGGTTCGTCTTCTGGACCACCACGATCTCCAACTTGGAGGCTCCATAACCTAGCATCAACACGACGGGCCGCCTTCGGGCGGCCCGTTTTTTCTTGTCGATCCTTTCGTTCTATCAGTAAGATAAACGTCATGGAAAACCGAACCCTGTCAATCCATTGGAGATTGGACCATCCGAACATTCAACGCGATACCTTCTTCGGAAGATACGCGTTTTCCGCCTACGATGCCGTTCTCATCGATCCGCACGAGATCGACCGCCGCTGGACGGCCGAGGTCGGGCTTAGCCCGGATGGTGTTCGCCGCGTTGATGTCCAACGCGACCGGGGACTGGGACGCACCTTGACTGCGTGGATGACCAAGCGGCGAACCGAATTGGAGGACTTGCTCAAGGTTGCAGGTGGAATCGTCGTCTGCCGCTTGCGGTCCCGCGGAGAACCGTTGGAACTCCGCTCCGGCGATGCCCCTCCCGAACATGTCGATCGCTACAGTTGGCTCCCCAGCATCTCGCTGGTCGATCGCCATCATCAGTTGGTCTTTCCGTCGAACGGCCGGTTCGTGCCCCGCCGAGGCCGCGATGTCATCGTGGAGGACTCGACCAGCCCATTTTCCGAGTACATCGAGCAGTTTCGCGATGCCTTTGTCTACGATGCCGTTTATCAAGATTTGCTATCGACGCCGATCGACCGCTTCGCGCAGGTTCTGGCTCGCAACAAGGTCGGGGATGTCCTCGCTTTGGAGATTCCTTTTGACGAAGGACGGCTGATTCTCGTTCCTCCGATAGAAGGCGTGTCGCCCAGTCACGAGGCTGCCGTGCTATCTGATGTCATTGAACGGATGACCGAACGTCCGGCCTTTTCCGCAAGTCCGGATTGGTTGCCCAGCTATCCACTGCCAGGCGAAGATGCCCTTAACGACGAGCTGGTTCGGTTGGTGGAGCGCCGAGACGCCCTCAACGACAAGCTTCGAGAGCTAAGTGAACGGCACGAAGAAATCACTCGATACAAGCGCATGCTGTACGCACGTGGGCGGTTCGCCTTCTTGCCCGCTGTTGCCGACGGCTTCCGCGCCCTCGGATTTGATGTCGAGATCGACGAGGGGATGCTCACGCTTCGCTCTGAACAAGGAGATGCACGAGTGGTTGCGGCAGCCGCTGAAGGCGCAACCGTACAGTTGCCCGCGTACCGGCAGCTGCTTCACGCGATCGATCGCGCGGTCACCGATGGGGATGGCCGGCTCAAGGGCATCTTGGTTGTCAGTGGTTCACGCGAGCTGGATCCCAAACGGCGACCGACGCAGTTCTCCGAGGGCGTTCTCCGCGGCTGCACCGATCAAGGGTACTGCGTTCTGTCCAGCACGCATTTGTTCCAGCTTGTGGTGACCGCGCTTGCATCAAAACGCGCCGATCATGCGAAGGTGCGGCGACAGCTCATTGAGACCGACGGCGAATTCCGCGGAGCCGACGCTACGTGACGTCGATTCTGCTTCTCAGCCTTCTCCTGATTCCGACCTCCGCGCTCTGCTGCTATGGCCTTGCACATGGGCTGGCCTCGCGATCCGTAGGGCAACACATCCGTGATGTCGGTCCACAAACGCACGCCGTAAAGGCGGGGACGCCAACCATGGGTGGCCTCGTCGTCCTTTTGCTTTGGGTGGGAGGCGTCGTCTTGCTCGGCATTCTGCTGGAGTGGCCCCCGTCGTGCGGGTTTATTTTGGCGTCCGGGGTATGCTACGGAGCAATGGGCTTGCTCGACGATGCCCTCAGCTTGCGTAGAAAACGATCGATGGGCCTGGGCGGCCTTCAGAAGATCGTCCTGGGAAGCCTCATCGCCGTTGGCCTTTTCGTCGCCTTTCGAAATCAGATTCTAGTTCCTCAACGCATCCCTTTCACCCAACACCAGTTGGGCCTTCCGTGGATCGCCATGTTCTTCCTTCACTGGATTCTGTTTCTCGCCGTCACCAATAGCGCCAATCTCACGGATGGGCTCGATGGATTGGCAGGAAGCGTCTCCCTGTTGGTATTGGGCGGCTTTCTGATCATCTCCCCTTCCCTTGGGAACGCGCTGCTGTTGCTTCCCTTGATGGCCACCCTCCTTGGATTCTTGTGGCTGAACGCTTACCCTGCCGATCTCTTCCTGGGTGATGTGGGCTCCTTCGGGTTGGGTGGAATCATCGGGGCGTTCGCGCTGTCCCAAGGCTTGGCCTTTCTCTTGCCCCTACTCGCCGGCGTCTTTGTGTTGGAAGCAGGCTCCGTCATCCTCCAAGTCGGCGCGCTTCGATTGACGGGACGGCGCGCCTTCAAGATCAGCCCGCTGCATCATCACTTCGAAGATGCGCCGCGCCCCGGCGTCGATTTTATGATCCCCTCTCCTTCATGGCCGGAGACGAAAGTCACAATGCGGTTTATCCTTCTCCAAGTTGTGTTTGTCGTGATCGCCGTATGGGCGAGCGTAGCGTGGAATGGGATGGAATGAGTGTGTGCGGATCCGCTTTGCCGGAGGTGGGATTCGAACCCACACGAGGGGTGAACCTCACAGGATCCTGAATCCTGCGCGTCTGCCAGTTCCGCCACTCCGGCGATTCAACGAAGTTTAGGCCGACGTGCGGCCAGTTTCAAGAGCGTCCGTTATGTCTTGGCTGAGGATCGCGAACACTGAACGCCGCTGGCCCCGCAACGTCGATCGGTCAGCGTAGCAACAGCGCCTCCGATGGGATGTTCGTCCACCTCCGAATGCCTCTCATTCGATCGGCGAAAGGCGCGATTTTGGCTTGGCTTCGACTGTAATATCGGTTACACTTCTGGACGTCTGACCCCGAACTACGGGTGATGAGCGAACAGAAGCAGGGGGGACAGACGTTTCATTCTCGAGCGATGATCTCGCCAGAGGGGGTAGGTATGGTCGATCTCAAGGACTTTCGCATCTTCTCAGATCTCAAAGACAAGGAATTGGCAAAACTACAGGAAACCGTTCGAACCATCAACTACGGTCGCGGAGAAATCATTTTCCAAGAAGGCGCGCCAGCTTTCGGCTTCTACCTCATTTTTGAAGGCATGGTCAAACTCGTCAAACGCAGCATGCGTGCCAAGAGCCAAATTCTAAAGATCGTGGGGCCGGGCGAGATCCTTGGGGAAACGACCCTGTTCGACAAGGGAAGCCACAACGCCTACGCCAAAACGCTGGATGCCGTCACCGTCGGTTTCGTGGAGCGCGGCGATTTCTTCTACTTCCTGGAGCGACATCCGAAGACGATCTTCCGGCTCTACGAGCGCCTGTCTGAGGAACTCAAGGCGTTCCAGAACAAGCTCGCCGAGCGATCCTACTCGTCCAGCAAAGAACGCCTGGCCCGGCTGATCCTCCACCTCGGAAAGAGCGGGGTCGAGTTGTCCCGCGCCGAGCTCGCGGAGATGGCGGGCGTTTCGTCCAAAACGGCGATCCGCACGTTATCGGAACTCGAAAGCCGTGGCATCATTGCCATTGAGAGCCGAAAGATCAAGATCCTCCGAGAACCGTACTTGCAGAAGATCATCGAGCCGTCTGCAGCCGGTCTCAACCCCAACTTGATCATCTGAGGCGCCAACGAACAACGTCCCGTTCACGGGTGATCGTTGTCCTTTCTCTACGTGAGCCACGTACTTATTGTCCTGCTAGGCGCACATCACACGAGCCTGCTCTGACATGTGTTCAAGGACAGGTGGAAATTGGCTAGCGGACTGAATTCGACAGAACGAACGATACTGGGCAGCGTGTCCTACGTTGTCGCATTAGTTGTGAGCATTGTCATCAATCGAACCGGCATTCCGCTCACTCCCGTGTTGTTCGCCGCCTTCGCCATCCCCTTCGTGTTCGCAACGCGCACCCTGCACATGCGAGGCGCGTTGCTCGTTTCCGCAGGCATCGCCGTGACCGGCGTCGCGTTGCTCCTGTTTTACGAGCCCGATGCCTTGCTTTCGACCCTTGCCTTTCCTCTCGTCACGATCGCGGCGGGCGGCTTGATCGGCTGGCTGAACGAACGCCGGCATGCCAAACGCGCCATGTGGCAACAACCGCGCTCGTTGAAGGACCGCTACGATGAGGACTTGTTTGAACCGGCATTGAACATCGTGCATTTCGTGGACCGTGAAGGAACGGTGGTCCGGCGCAATGAGGCATCAAGAACGGCTATTGGACATCCGACACGCCGGTCGCTTCAGTTGACGGAATACGTCCACCCCAGCGAAGGCACCAAGATCAAGACCGAACTGATCCGATTGTTCGACCGGGGGGAGATCCGCAGCATTCAAACCCGGTTCGTTTCCGAAGACCGAAAGAGCTTCCCCGTCGAGATTCGCGGCTCGCGCGTCAACGAACGGCTCGCCATTATCGAAGCACGGGATCGCTCCACGGAAGCGGAGCTCGAGCGGCAAATCATGGAAACCGAGGCCCCGCATCGCCGTCTGATCGAAGATTCGATCGATACGTTGGATTCCGGCATCATCTTGACCGATCGAAAGCGTGAGGTGATTTGGGCCAATGCCACCATCGGCAAGTTCTTCGGGATCGATCGCGATCGTCTCATCGGCATCGACGCCAAGCGGGCCCTATCCCGCTATGTCGGTGCATTCGAGGATGCCCAGAGCCTTTCCCAAGTGATGGAAGAAGCCATCGACAAGGGAGAACGTATCGAGTCCATCGTCTGCCATGTCCGCCCGACGTTGAGCCGGGCCGAGCGCATCTTGGAATATCGATCGATCCCCATTGAAACCGACCGCTACAAGGGCGGCCGCATCGATCACTATATCGACATCACCGAGCTCAAACAGTTGGAGGAAAGCCTGCGTGACAAAACGCGCAATCTGGAGCGCAGCAACGAAAAGTTGGAAGAGTTTTCCCACGTGGTGTCACACGACCTCAAGGAACCCCTGAGGACCGTCGAAACCTTCAGCGGCTTCCTGTTGGAAGACTACGAAGATAAGCTGGATGAAGAGGGTGTGGACTATCTCAATACCCTCAAACGAACGTCGGCACGCATGCGCCAATTGATCAACGACTTGCTTTCCCTCGCCAGCATTCATATGGATACCAAGTCATTCGAACGCATCAACACCCAGCGAATGCTCGAAGAGATTCGCGAAGACCTGGAAATCCGCCTCCGTGGCGTCAACCTTCAGGTCGCCGGCGACCTGCCGCCGGTACGGGGCAGCCGGGTGCGCATCGGCGAGCTGTTCAGCAATCTCATCGTCAATGGCATCAAATACAACGACAAGGCTCTCCCCATGATCCGTGTCGGTTGGCAGAAGGACGCACGCAGCAACAACAACTCGGCAACGTTTTTCGTAGAGGATAACGGCATCGGGATTGAAGACCGATACCAGGAACGCGTGTTCGGAATCTTCGAAAAACTCAATCCGAGGGAGGATTACGAGGGCACAGGTGCCGGGTTGGCGATCTGCAAGCGGATCGTTGAAGAACACGGCGGAACGATTTGGGTAGAATCGGAAGTTGGCAAAGGGAGCACCTTCTACTTTACCATCCCCCGAGCAAGAGAGGTGGAAACCCATGCATAACCTAGAAAAAATGAAAGTCCTGGTGGTTGAGGACAATCCCAATGATGTCACGATTATCAAGCGCGCCATGCGCAAGAGCGATCTAAAATGCGAGCTTTACTTCGCCGCTGACGGTGAGGAGGCCCTCGATGCCTTGGCGCAAAAGGGCGAATTCGAAGACACCCCTCGTCCGGATCTCATCCTGCTGGATATCAACCTTCCAAAGATCAATGGCTTGGAAGTGCTGGCCAAGATCAAGGAAGACGAACGCTTGCGGCGCATCCCCGTCATCGTGTTGACCATCTCCGAACGAGAAGAAGACATGGTGAAGGCTTATGACAGCGGCGCGGCCAGCTATATGACGAAACCCGTGGACTCGAAGGACTTCGAGCGCCTCATTCAAACCGTTCAAGACTATTGGCGCATCGCACGGCGCGCGCCCGAATAGACAGTTCTCACACGGCTGCTTGCCTCTCCGCGGCAGGCAGCCGATGCAAAAGACACCTGTCCCTTTTCCCACAGATCGATGACCTCTCGGAATGTCGTAAGCGCGTCGCGCTGAACAGCCCGATTCCATCCCCCCATTCGCGGGATCAACGTATGCTCTTCGTGCTTGAGACAAGAACGTTGAGGCGCGTGCAAGCGAGGAGAAAACGATCGGAGCAATCCATCGTACCTCCTTACCAACTTCCGCACCGTACGAGCGGTGCCTCTCCTTGCGCATGAACCTCAAAGAGCTGAAGGCTGTCCGCAGAGAAACAAGCGGAAAGAAGTGATACGAGTACGGTAGAACAGCCAACGGTTCTTACCCCGGGAAGGCGGACTCAGCAGCCCGCCTTCCCTCCCCCCATTTTAGGGACGCTCCATCACGTCATGATAGACCGTCTCCGCAAGCTCCATCGCGCGGGACCGCGCAGCATCATCAAGTGGAACGCCGATCAACGCCGCCAATTCGATAATCGATTGCGACAGCTCTTCCGGCAGGAAGGCTGGCGGCTCGGACGCTTCCTCTGATCCGTAGAGGATTGATCTCAACGATGGCTCGAGCCGGCTCGTTTCACCCGCATTGAGCAGGGTTCGCAATGAAAATGCCACCGCAAACTCCCACATCCGAACAGCGTCCGGCAGTTCTTCCAACACCGCATCCAAGGCGATCTGGAGCTCATCCTGGAGCGCGTAGATTTCCGCGAACAGCCCCTCGTCACCGGCGCGTTTGAGAACATCCAGATCGATCAACTGAAGCTGAGCAAGCGTCACGAGATTCTCCGATTGCCGCGCGCAAAACTCCGCCAGATCCGCTCGAAGCCTCGCCAGCCGCGGGAGCCCGGCGACGACGTGCGCTCCCGTTTGCGTCAGAAGTTCGATGTGAAGAAGACCCAAGAGGGTTCCCGTGGTGGGACAGCTCGTATCAAGTCCCCCTGGAATGGCCACATCCGTTCCATAGAAGAGGTAGTCCGAATATGACCGGTGCAAGACGCCAAGTGGCGCGAACCCATCAAAGGCATCGGCGAACCGGCTTCCCAGCTCCGCGCTCGGACTGGCACATGCCGCCACCGAAAGGCTGATAACGAGAAGTCCCAGAATGAGTTTCATACGTACAGCATACGGTCTCCGCTCGGATTCGACACCGCGCCCATCAACCAGCAAGGCTGTCAGACAGAATGACAAATTCTGACAATTTCTCAATAACGCATAAACAGGACGTTTCCGCCCGCGATTTCCCACAGAGTGAGAGAGAAGAATGTTTGCCATGCAACTCGCATTTGACTAGAATGTCTCTACATAAGGCGGGCACCGGAAACGGTGAGAGATTAGGTTTGCGCTTCAAGGAGGTTTCATTGAAGAAGTTCTTTGCACTCACGCTCGTGCTGTTGCTGGGAATCTCGGTTCTTGGTCTAGCACAAGGAAAGATTGCGATGGTACTAGACGTTGGCGGACGAGGCGACCTCTCGTTCAACGACATGGGCTTCGCCGGCGCTGATAGGGCGGCTGAGGAATTCGGGCTTGAACTCACTGAAGTTCAGAGCGCTTCGGCAGCCGACTACCTTCCGAACTTCCGCAATCTGGCTCGAACCGGGCAGTTTGATTTGATCATCGGCGTTGGCTTCCTGCTGGGCGATGCGCTGGGAACCGTCGCTGCCGAGTTTCCTGAGCAGAAGTTCGCGATCATTGACGTAGACTGGATCGTCGGACCCAACATTATCAACTTCGTGTTCCGAGAAAACGAAATGTCGGCCCTGATTGGCGCGCTCGCCGGTATGGCCGCTGCGGACGCTGGCTTTGCAGCCACAGGCGTTGTTCTGGGTATCCCGATCCCCGTGCTCTATCACTTCGAAGCCGGGTATCGCTTCGGTCAGGACTGGGGACTCAAGAAGTACGAAGAACTGACGGGCAACGCCGCTGACGTGGCCATGCTCTACACCTATACCGGTACCTTTGACGACATCGCACTGGGCAAAGCAGCTTCCGAAGCCATGCTCGCCCAGGGTTCGGTCGGCATCTACAACGTCGCAGGTCCGCTGGGTACGGGCGACCACGAAGCCATCGTCGAATTCCACGATAATGCGGGAACGACCTACGGTCCTCCCTTCTACTTCGGCGTCGACGCCAATCAGGACTACTTCGGCCAGGGACAACACGCCCTCGCCAGTGGCATGAAGCGTGTTGATGTCGCCGTCTACTCCGCCGTGAAGTCCGTCATTGAGGGCACGTTCGAAGCTGGCGTCACCAGCCTCGGTCTTGCCGAGGGTGGCGTCGGAATCAGCAAGCGCGCCGACCTTGACGCTGCGATCGAATTCGGCGTTGCTGCGGGTGTTGTCGAAGACACCCAGTCCGCTCGCAACCTGATCGTTGCCAACTGGACATCCAACCGTGCCACGGTTCCGACGTGGATTTGGCAGGCCGTCGACGAGCTCGAAGCCGGCATTCTTGACGGATCCATCGTCGTGTCCAACGCGAACAACGACGAGGAAATCGAGGCTGTTCGGGCGGAATTCCCGCTCGACTAGAAATGAGAATCGAGTAACAACGCGGGAGAGAGGGAGGCTCCTCTCTCCCGTTTCTTCTGTTTTCTCAGGGAATATTTACTGGGTTGGGGGCATGAATGAGTGACGAACATGCAGCACGGAACAGCGAGATGTTCCTCCGCGCCGAGAAGATCACCAAGGTCTATTCGGATGGCACCGTAGCACTCAAGGAAGCATCCGTCGAAATCCGCTCCCATGAGATCATCGGCCTTCTGGGAGAAAACGGCGCGGGGAAGACGACGTTTACGAAAATCTTGTCCGGCCTGCTGCCGCCGACGAGCGGCCGCGTCATTTCTCCTGCTGGCCCTGTTCGATTCTCCAGTCCACGAGAAGCACTGGACTTCGGGATCGGAATGGTGCACCAGCACTTCGCCTTGGTGGGCACGTTCACGGCCGCCGAGAACGTCGCTCTGAGCTACGCTCGACCATTTTCGCGAATCCAATTGGCGAAAACGATCGAGCAGCTCGAGGCGCTCATGGAAGAAAGCGGACTTGGGGTTCCACTGGACGTCCCTGTGGAGAAGCTCGCGGTAGGAGAACAGCAACGTGTCGAGATCCTCAAGGTCCTTTCACGAAACGTCGACCTATTGATTCTCGATGAACCCACGTCTGTTCTCACCCCCCTCGAGGTTGACGAGCTGTTCAATCTGCTTCGGCGTTTAAGAGATGCAGGCAAATCGATCATCCTGATCACGCATAAGCTCAAGGAAGTTCAAGACGTCACCAACCGCATCATCGTCTTGCGCCAAGGCGAGTTGGTGGGCGACGTTCAAACGGCCAGCGCGACAACCGAGCAACTGGCGCAGATGATGGTCGGTCAAGCCATTGAGGCAGAGGCAGGCGCCGTCGAACTCAGTGATGAAGAATTGCCTGCTTCAAGAACCTTGAAGGCCGTCAATCGGACGGTGGATAGCATTTTGCAGGTGGAGAACCTCACGATTCGAGGCAATACCGGAGAGATCGCTGTGGATGACATTTCCTTCGAGATCCACGGCGGCGAGATCTTTGGCATCGCTGGCGTTGAGGGGAACGGACAAACCGAGCTCGTCGAGTCATTGACCGGGTTGCGCGTTCCCGATTCGGGAACCGCCACGATCAACGGAACCAACATCCTGGGCGTCGATCCAAGACAGATCTATCGACTGGGCGTCGCCCATATTCCCGAAGATCGTTGGGAACTCGGACTGGTGCTTCCCTTCACATTAGCAGAGAACGCGATTCTCGGGGTTCATCGATGGGAACAGTTCCGCGGCGCCTTGTCGGTTCTGAAATGGGGACGCATCAATCAGCACGTCAAGCAACTCATGGAGCGCTTCGAGATCCGTGCAGCCGGGCCAGGCGCTCCAGCCAAGAGCCTGTCCGGAGGCAATCAACAGAAGCTGATCGTGGGACGGGAATTGGCCAAGAATCCGGACATTATCGTCGCATCCCAACCCACACGGGGCCTCGATATCGGAAGCGCCTACTACATTCGACAGACGTTGCTCGACATGCGCGAAAAGGGGCGAGCCATCCTCCTCGTGTCGGCCGATCTGGACGAGGTGCTCGCCCACGCCGACCGCGTCGCCATCATGTTCGAGGGTCGATTCATGGAAGTCTGTTCGCCAGCTGATTTGACCCGAGAACGCGTCGGGATGCTCATGGGTGGCGTAACCGAAGCAAAGGAGACCGCATGAGTCCACAAGAAGCACAACGCAAATCACGCCTACTCCGCGGGATCCATCGGACGGTGACCGGCCTGCATCCGGCACTGGAATCACTCATGGCAGCGGTCGTCGGATTGCTTGTCGGCGCAATTCTCATGAAAATCTGGGGATTCAAGCCATGGGAGGCCTATCGCGCACTCATCCAAGGTGCCTACGGCGGCGGCTACGAGCTATCAAACACCCTGGCTTGGGCCACGCCCCTCATCCTGACTGCATTGACATTCTCAATGTGCCTGCGGGCGGGCATGTTCAATATCGGGGCGGAAGGCCAGATGTATATGGGCGCGCTCGCCGCCGTGTGCATCGCCTACTTCGTGTTGCCACCGGGCATTCACCACCTCGTCGGGCTGCTGTTCGCCGCCACTGCCGGGGCGCTATGGAGCCTGGTCCCAGCTGCGCTGAAACTTCTGCGAGGGGTCAGCGAGGTCATTTCGACCATCATGTTCAACTGGATTGCCAGATGGCTGGGTCTGTATTTGACGCTCAACATTTTGGTCGACCCCATTCGTTCGGAGAAGTCCGTTTCGATCCCAACATCGGCTCGGCTACCTGTTCTGGTCGAAGGCACCAGTTTGTCTTATGGAATCTTCGTCTCCGTCGCCTTCGCCCTTGTCATCTACTTCCTGTTGTGGCATACGGCCACGGGGTACGAACTCAGAGCGGCCGGCTTGAATCCAACGGCGGCCCGCTATGGCGGCATTCGCAACAAACGTACGATGTTCTTGAGTTTTATTCTCGGTGGGATGGCCGCCGGCCTGGCCGGGGCCACCATCATGATGGGAATGCCGCCCACGTATGCGGCGTTTGGCGGATTCCCACAGATGCTGAACATGGGATTCAATGGCATGGCCGTCGCGATGGTCGGACGCAATCATCCCATCGGCATCATCATCGCCGCCATCTTCTTCGGTGGGTTGAGTTCGGGAGGGGGCTGGATGCAGATCCTGGCTGGAGTTCCGCTGGAGATGGTCAACGTTGTCATGGGTGCCATCGTGCTCACCATGTCTATTCCAGAGCTCATTCGCGTCTTCCCGGCCATCAAGAATGGAACCTACAAGCTCATTCGATCCCTTCGCGATGGGAAGGGCAAGGCCGTTGAGGAGGGATCCACATGAGTCTTAGCAATATCGTCGATCTTATCCGGATTGCACTACACGCCATGGTCCCGCTTGCATTGACAGCCGTCGGCGAGATCGTGGGAGAGACAGCCGGTCTCTTCAACATCGGCTTAGAAGGCATCCTCCTTCTGAGTGCCTTTGCCGGAGCCATCGGCGCGGATTTCGGCGGCCCCTTGGTCGGATTGCTTGTTGGCATGGCCGTAGGCGGTGTTGTCTCGCTGCTCTTTGCCATTATCAACACCTACTGGAAGGGAACGCAGATGGTGACAGGTGTCGGTATCAATCTGTTTGCCATGGGCTTTGTCGCGTTCGGGCTTATCCAGCTGGGGATCCCGGGCCATCACGTGGTCGCCGAAACCGGCCACCTGATGAAATTCCGAACACCGCTCGGCCTGTTCAGTCCCATGATCCTTGTTGCTTTGCTTCTACCTTTCGTGATCCACTGGTTCATGAAGCGCACACGCGCCGGACTGATGCTCAAAGCCGCCGGCGAAATGCCGGAAGCGGCCGATGTGGCCGGGATCAACATCAATCGCATTCGACTGGTCGCCGCCGTCTTCGGCGGCGTCATGGCTGGACTGGCGGGCGCCTACATGAGCGTCGGCTGGCTATACATGGTCACCAAAGGCTTCGCCGCCGGACGGGGATTCATCGCCTTGGCATGCGTTGTTTTCAGCGGACTCAATCCCTTGTTGGCCTTGCTGGCCGCGTTCGTCTTCGGCTTCTTCCAGGCGCTAGCCGAGTGGGTAAAGACGCTTCCATCGAAACCCATTCCATTCGAATTCGTGTCGATGCTTCCCTACATCGTGACACTGCTCGTCGTTTCCGGTGCCATCGGACGCGTACGGTTCCCGAAGTTCCTGGGGGTGCCTTATAAGCGTGAATAGGCGTGAAAGGACTCAAAAAACGCGTTGACTACGCAGAGCTATAAACCTATGATAGTGTTATGAGGATTACTGTGGGGAATGGGGCTGGTGCGCTCAGTCCCATTTCCCGAGGTTTCTGCTGCAACACCAGGAGGTGCACCATGCGTAAGTTCTTGGCTTTGACGCTGATTGCGGTCATGGGTCTCAGCGTCATCGGTTTCGCTCAGCCCGGCTCCAGCCCGGATGAGCCGATCTACATGCTTCTCGTCCCGTCCACCGAAGGCGCAACCGTCGACCAAGTCGGCCAGGCCATCGCCGAAGCAATCTTCGATCTTACCGGCCTTTACATCGTCGCTAGCCTTCAGGCGGACTATACGGCCATGATCGAAGCGTTCGCCGCGTCCGAGGGCGACACGTTCGGAATGCCGACAACGGATCAGTACATCCGCATCTATGACCGCACCGGCGGAAACGTCAGCCCGCGGCTCGGATCGGTCCGCTACGGCTACCCGTACTACTATTCCAGCATCTACGCCCACCGCGATAGCGGAATCACAACGGTCGACGACCTCGATGGCAAGATCTGGATCTACAATGACACCGGCTCCACGTCCGGCTATGTCTTCCCGAACATGGTGTTCGAGGATGCCGGCATCGAGTTCGCCAGCATCGTCACCACCGGTGGCCACACCAACTCGATGGTCGCTCTCATCGAGGGCCAGGGCGACTTCTGCACGGGCTACGGCTCCGCGCCTGGCGCTCCGGATGCCTGGACCGGCCGCCGCTGGGAATACGGCGACGACCCGGAAATGTGGCTGTGGGACCGCTGGAACAACAAGCTCTTTGAAGGCGACTTCCGCGGCACCAACTTCGACCTGCGCCGCGCCGTGCGCAACACCTACGATTGGGACACGGTCCTCACCGACATCGGTGTCGTCCTGAATATCGGCCCCATCCCGAACGACTGTCTGGCCTTCGGCCCCGACTTCCCGGTGGACCTCGCCGATCAGATCGTTGAAGCCATCAAGATCCACATCGACACCGAGGAAGGCGCCGCGCTGTGGGGCGACGAGAACTTCTACGAGTGGACGGCTGTGGCCGACATTGACGATTCGTTCTATGACGGCTACCGCGAAATCCTCGGCCTTCCTGTCCCGGACCGGAACTAGGTGAAGGGGTAGGGAAACAACAGAACGTAACTACGCGGGAGGGGCAACCCTCCCGCCTTTTTAAAGGTGTCTGTCATCATGGAAGATCTCATACGCATAGAAAATCTGGTCAAGATCTACGAGCGAGGCGAAGTTCTCGCACTCAACGACGTCAGCACGACCGTTCAGAAAGGCGAATTTCTCGTCCTTCTCGGTCTTTCCGGATCCGGCAAGTCCACGCTTCTGCGTTGCATCAACCGCCTCATCGAACCCACAGCGGGAACCATCGTGTTCGATGGAAAGGATGTCACCAAAGCGTCAAGCCGGCAACTGCGGCACCTTCGCCGGAGAATGGCCATGATCTTCCAGCAATTCAATCTCGTAAAACGATCGTCGGTCTTAACCAATGTGTTGTCCGGCCGACTCGGCTACGTCAACCCTGCCGCCTCCGCAATCCACAAATTCGCCAAACAGGACATTGCGGATGCCATGGCGTGCCTGGAGCGTGTGGGCATCCCCGAACAGGCCTACAAACGTGCCGATGAGCTGTCCGGCGGACAACAGCAACGCGTCGGTATTGCCCGCGCATTGATGCAGCAACCCGATCTCCTGATGGCAGATGAGCCCGTCTCGGCTCTCGATCCGGCCACCGCGCATTCGATCATGCAGTATTTGGAGCAAATGAATCAGGAGGATGATGTCACCGTCGTGACAAGCCTTCACTTCCTTTCATTGGCCCGAAGGTACGGCGCTCGGATCCTTGCCCTGAAGGATGGAGAGATCGTTTTTGAAGGTTCGCCGGCAGAGATCGACAAGGTCAAGTTCAAGGAGATCTACGGTGAGGACGCCGAAGAAGTCGAAGTACGTTAAGCCGCGTCCCATACGAGATCGCTTCGATGCGATCCGACCGCGGTTCTTCGCATTCATGTTGGATTGGATGATCTGGGGATACATCGCCTATGCCGTCATGTACTTCCTCCAACGATACTGGTGGCGCTACGTTGACTTCTACAATCCCTTGAAGCTCCCTGCTTGGGGATGGCCGGTCGTCATCCTGGGGACGCTAGAGATGGCCTTGCTCACCCACGCCTTTACCCAGAGTCCGGGCATGGCCGCCTTTCGTCTTCGGCTCGTTGGAACCGATTTACAGGATCCAACGTGGGCGATGCGCATCCATCGCTTTCTTCGAATGAATCTGATGCTCCTCGTGCAACCGGTCCTCTTCTTCCAATCCAAGCGCGGCCCGGAGCGGCTGATGCACGATTCCGCCGCCACGGGCATCGTGATTCCCATTGCCCTGCTCAAGGACGTCATCCCCACCAAGAAGCCCCGCCCGTGGTTCTTGACGTACCGCGGCATCTTCATTGTGCTTCTGCTGGCGATGACCTTCTGGTTGGGTTGGCTCGTGTCGAAGATGGCGCCTTCCAAGCTCGTCTCCGGTTGGTCCTACGCGTCGCGGATCTGGGGCGAACTCTTTGACATCCGGCTCAACTACCTCTTTGCCGATGTCAATACCAAGGGATTGCTGTTCTCGATTTCCTACTACATGGCCGAAACGATCTTCATGGCCTTGTTCGCCACCGCTCTGGGAACGCTCCTCGCCTTCCCGCTGAGTTTCTTGGCGGCCCGCAACATCATGGGATTCAGCCCGCTCGGCTGGGGCATCTATCTGATCATGCGATTCCTGTTCAATGCCATCCGGTCGATCGAGTCCTTGCTCATCGCCGTCATCTTCGCTGTCTGGGTCGGCTTCGGCAATCCGTTCGCCGGATCGCTGGCGTTGCTGATTCACACGGTCGCGGCACTGGGCAAACTGTTTTCTGAACAGGTCGAATCCGTGGATCCGGGTCCCTTGGAGGCCATTGCCGCAAGCGGCGCCCGCCGGTGGCAGGTCGTCATTTATGGCGTTATTCCTCAGATTATTCCTTCCTATCTGGCGTTCACGCTGTACCGATGGGACATCAATATCCGTATGGCCACCGTCATCGCTCTGGTTGGTGGCGGAGGAATCGGAACCTTGCTCTTCTATTGGAAGAATGAAGTCGGCCGATATGCCGATGCCTGGGGACAGGTAGCCGGCGTTGTCGTGGCGATCATTGCCGTTGTCTGGGTAATGGACTACATCAGTGGACGCATCAGGGAGAAGATCGGATAGACATGACCAAGACCTATCATGCTGGATTCATGAGCGATAAGCCGAACTGGGGACAGGCACTCAAACTCTGGCGACGCGATGTGCTCGTTTTCCTGACCGATGTCGCGTGTTTGGCCGGCTTGTGGATGCTGATCACCTACGCCGCGATCTCTCCGGATCGAGGCGTCCTCGTGTTCTTGACTGTCCCGTGGTGGCTGATGCTGCTCGTAGTTGCCGTCCTCGCTGGACTATGGCAGTCGTTTGGGCTTAGTTCGGGCATGAAACTGCTGGGGCGACGCTTGAAAGCGACCCAAGACGCCTCGGGCGCGGCGGCCTTTGCGCGGCGGCTCTTCAGAGCGCTGCTGCTCCCGTTCAGCCCGCTGCTCGTGCTTCCTGTGCTCGTCACCGCCCGGTACGTGCCTATTCACGACCGTTGGAGTGGATTTGAGACTCAGTCCGCCACCGAAGTCGTCGATCCGAAGAGTCCGTGGTACCGGCGGAGTTGGGCCGTCGCCATCGCCTTGCTTGCACTGACGGCCTTTGCCGTGTCCGTCATTTTTACACGCGTCAACCTCGTCAAGCTCTTCACAGAGTTCGACAATACGGCCAACATCCGTGCTCAGATTGCGAATCCGAACTGGGGCGTGCTGTTTGAGGGAGGACAGCTTCTGCTGGTCACCCTCTTCATGGCCTTCATGGCCACCTTGTTCGGCATCATCGTCGCCGTCCCGCTGAGCTTCGTCGCGGCGCGAAACCTGACCCAGGGCCTCGTCGGACGCGCAGTATACACGATCGTCCGCGGCATTCTCAGCATCTTGCGTTCCATCCAACCGTTCATTTGGGTCATCGTATTGATCGTCTGGGTGAAGGCGGGCAATGCGCCGATGGCCGGCGTGATCGCCCTGTTCATCCACTCAGTTGCCGACTTGACGAAGCTCTATGCCGAACGCTTGGAATCGATCGATCCGGGACCGGTTGAGGCCATTCGAGCCACGGGAGCAAGCCAGTCACAGGTGATCATGTATGGCATCATCCCGCAGATCATCAATCCCTACATGTCCTTCACCATCTACCGATGGGATATCAACGTTCGCATGTCGACCATCGTCGGCATGGTGGGAGGCGGAGGGATCGGTCAGCGCTTGCTTCAGGAAATGCGCGTCAGCGACTACAGCGATGCCGTTGTACTGATGATGCTGATCATGGTGGCGGTGTGGGCGATGGATACGCTGTCGGCCAGGCTGCGCGAACGCATCGAAACCGGATCCAGCAATCCAGCGCTGCCCAGCTACGCGCTCAAGCTCAAGACCGAAATATCGAACCGCACGTTTGGCTCGCGCTGGTGATCGCCCTGATAACTTGATTACCGGCTCGTGAGTTCTTCGATATAGTCTCGGATGTCGTCAAGACCGAATGTCGTCTTTAGAGCGACGCTGTCTTCGAACCAGGCATCCTTGATCGTGTCATCTCGCCGGATTTCCACGTTCTTCAGGCCGAACGAGGCGACCATCTTGCGAGCTTCTTCTTCAATCTGTCGGTCTTTGACTCGGAATAAAAATCTGGGGACGTCCATGGGATCCCTCCTTGGATGCTGAAAGTATAGCCCTCGAACCCGAACGGCGCATGGACAGGCTCTCCAAAAAGGAGTACGTTGCCTCATATGACTGAGAACCTTTCCATCCTTCTTGCCGATCGATCGCATCTGGATGATTTGTCGACGCTCCTTAAGCGCATCGAATCCGAAGATCACCCGGATGTTCCCGCTGCTGCGGAGGCTGCCCCAGCCGGCTTGCGTCAGAGCTTGGCTCGGTACGATGTCTTTGACTCGGATTCGATCTGGCTGGTACTCGCCTTCATGGGAACGAACCCGGCAGGCATCGCCATTCTGATACGTATCCCAAAACTTGACGCCCGCCAGGGATACCTGTACCTCGATGAACTGCACGTGCTCCACCCCTATCGTCGTCGCGGAGTCGGAAGGGCACTCCTGGAGAGAAGCATCGAACTGGCCGCCGAGCACGGTCTTCGTGGCCTTCGACTTCTGACATGCATCGACAACGCCCCGGCCCGCCGATTGTACGAGTCCGTCGGATTCGCAGGAAACGAAACGTTCTTTTACCAGTTCCAATTTGATCATTCGCCTACTCAGTCCTAGAATACTCGCATGAATACTGTTGACATCATCCGCAAGAAAAGAGATGGAGACGTCCTTACGCCTGAGGAAATCCGATACTGGATCGCGGGAGTTAGCGACAAATCCATCCCGGAATACCAATCCTCGGCTCTGCTGATGGCCATCCGCCTTCAGGGCATGACGGACGAAGAAACCGCCGTGCTCACGGATGCCATGGCGCATTCCGGGAAGCTATTTACACCGGAAGACATGGGCGGTTTTTCGGTCGACAAGCACTCAACCGGTGGCGTTGGGGATACGACAACGCTGGTTCTCATTCCCTTGCTTGCCGCCGCCGGTCTGACGGTTGGCAAGCTGTCTGGGCGCGCTCTGGGGCATACCGGAGGAACAATCGACAAGCTCGAATCGATTCCCGGATTTCGCACCGACCTGAACCTCGATGAATTCCTTAGCCTCGTTCAGGACACCCGCCTTGCCTTGGCCGATCATACCGACGATATGGTCCCAGCCGACCTCATTCTCTATGAGTTACGAGATGTCACTTCAACCGTCGATTCCTTGCCCCTCATCGTCGCATCGATCATGTCCAAGAAGATCGCCGGCGGAGCGCAGGGAATCGTCATCGACGTCAAGACGGGCGCCGGCGCCTTCCTCCCCGAGCTTGAGGATTCACGCAGATTAGCCCACTCGCTCGTTGCCATTGGCTCCAAGCTGGGCCGCCAGATGTCCGCGCTCATCACCGACATGTCTCAGCCGCTGGGCTTGATGACGGGGAATGCCCTTGAAGTCATCGAAGCCATCGACACCCTACGCGGAGAAGGCCCCTCTGACCTGGCCACCCTCTGTTGCGAGCTGGGCGCCGAATTGCTCGTCTTCGCCGGAGAGGCCGCCACGCGAGAAGAGGCCGTCCTCAAACTGGATCAACTCCTGATGAATGGAAAGGCCCTTGACGCCTTTCGTCAATTGATCGGCCAACAGCACGGCAACACGGCCGTCATCGATGACCTTGCGTTGCTTCCTCGCGCCGCACGCAAGGTCGAGGCCCGTGCCCTCCACGCCGGCTCCGTTGCCCGTCTTGATGCGCTGGAAATCGGACGTGCCGCCAATCTGCTCGGCGCCGGACGCTTCACGAAAGAAGACGACATCGATCCGGCCGTCGGCATTCAACTCAACGTGAAGGTGGGCGATCGGGTTGAAAAGGACGACATTCTCGCCTGGCTGCACGTCAATTCCGAGGAGCATCTGGATCAGGCATGCCGGATGGTCGAAGGCGCCTATACAATCGATGCCTCAGGCGATCCGCACCAGCCTCCGGCCTTGATCGTCGAACGTATTGTGGGAACGCCCGAGGGTTAACCTCGGGCGCTGCCTACGAGCAGGATTCACACTCGCCATCATCTCGAAGCGAGAAGCTCTCGGGAAGCAATTCCTTGATGGTCATCCGCTTGAACGTTCCACTCGGATTGCCCAGCAAGATCTCGAGGTTCGGCGCATGTTCGACCATCACTTGTCGACAGACGCCACACGGGGAGCAATACGCCTTATCGCAGGTCACCGCAATCTTGACGAAATCCCGATGGCCTTCCGAAATCGCCTTGAAGAAGGCGGTTCGTTCGGCGCAGATCGAGGGTGTAAACGTGGCGCTTTCGATGTTGATTCCAGTAATGACCGATCCATCGGCACAAAGCAGCGCCGCCCCAACCTTGAAATTGGAGTACGGGGCATAGGCTTTTTCCCGTACGTCGTTGGCCAGCTGCATCAATTGCTCGTCACTCATCAAAATCGGATCACGAATCCCAACAGGGCCGTCATCGCCCCCGGACGTATCCCCCACCATGTCTCCTGCTCGCTAAGGATGACCGACCATCGAAGTTCACCTGTGAGTCGAAGAAACGGTGGACCTATTTCCATGCCCATCATGCCATGAACGGCAAATGCAGACCAAGCAAGTTCCTCAAGATGAAGCGCCTCAAGGGCGCCCGCGATGCCTGTCTCCAACTCGCTTGGGGCATCGTACACGAGGATCGGACGAAGCCGTCCACCCGTCAGTTCAACGCCAGCGCCAACGTTGAGTGAAAGCAAGAGCAGATCGAAGCGTTTGATGACATCCGTCGAAAGCGAATACGCTGAGAACTCCAAATCCGCGCGCACATGCCCCTGATAATCCGCCAACTCGACAGCCGCCTCGAAAAGAGGATTCGGGATTTCTAGGCCAGCCAACGCCGCAAACGAACGCACCATGCCCCCACTCAGGAGGCCTCCGGAAAAGCGGATGCCATCGATAACGAGCAAGGGAAGTCGGAACTCAACGCCTCCTCCGATCAACGGAATCGGAATCCAACTCGGAACGTCCTCGGTGAACGCCTCGACATCGAGCACGATGTCATCCGTGATCGATCGAAACTCGTCGAGCTGAGACGGTGAGGCGCCCAGGTCTTCAGCCATCGTTTCCAAGGCAGTGAAGGAGGCACTCAGCGCGACGGGCAGACGCTCCAACGTCAGCGTGAGATCGAGCGTTTGAACAGGGAGGCCGACAACCAACCCGCCCGCACCCGCCGATGCACTGCTCATGACAAGCACGCAGAGGATGACTGCCGTGGCGCGGACGGGTCGGGTTCTCATCGTCGGTCCCACCCCGCCCATTCGCGTTGTTTTAACTCAGCGCGTTTGATCTTTCCGCTCGTCGTCTTCGGAAGCTCGGTCACGTAGTCGATGGCCCGCGGATACTTGTAGGGTGCGGTCTCCGCCTTAACGTGATTTTGCAGCGCTTTCGTGAGTTCATCGGAGGCTTCGTATCCTTCGGCAAGAATGATGAAGGCCTTGACGATTTCGCCGCGGTCCCGGTGAGGCGATGCCACAGCCGCCGCCTCGACAACGGCCGGATGGCTGACCAGCGCGTCTTCAACTTCAAAGGGCCCGATGCGGTAGCCGGATGTCAGGATGACGTCATCGGCGCGCCCTTCGAAAAACAAATACCCATCTTCATCCATACGAACGAGATCGCCGGTGCGATACCAGCCGCCTGAGAAGGCCTCCTTGTCGAGATCCGGCGAATTCCAGTACCCATCGAAAATGGCGGGAGAATCCGGCTTCAGCGCGATCTCACCGACTTCTCCCTTGCCAACGGGGTTGCCATCCTCATCAATCAACGTAACGCCGGGGCCCGGCGTCGGCATTCCCATGGCGCCAGGTTTAACCGGCATGCCCGGGAGGTTGCACACCAAGCACACGGATTCCGTCTGGCCGTACCCATCCCGAATCGTAACCCCGAAGGCTCGCTTGAAGGCCTCAATCGGCTCGACGTTCAGCGGTTCTCCTGCGGACAGGGCATCCTTGAGAACGACATTGTGGTTCGCCAAATCCGGCAGCTGAGCGAACAAACGGTACTCCGTCGGCGTGCAACAGAGCTTGGTGACCTGATATTTCTCAAGCAACTCGATGTAGCGTTCCCCGTCAAAACGGCCGTTGTACATCAACTGCGTAGCTCCGGTGGTCAATGAAACGCCGACCGGGCTCCAATACCACTTGGCCCACCCGGGCGCCGTCGTTGCCCAGATGATGTCGTTCTCATCCGCACCGTACCAATATCGGGCCGTGATGCGATTGTGACAATACATCCATCGGTGCTTGTGCACGACCGGTTTCGGATTACCCGTCGTCCCGGAGGTGAAGTTGATGGTCATCGGGTCATCCACAGAAAGCTGAACCTTCTCGACGCGCTCATCCGCTTCGGCGACAAGATCTTCGAACCGGACCCATCCTTCGCGCGGTTCAGGGCTGTTGATCAGGATAAAGGTTTCCAACGGACAGTCGCCTCGAGCGGCTTCCACCGTTTCAACGATGGAGACATCGGCCACAATAACCTTGGCCCCGCTCGCTTGAGAGCGATAGGCGATCTCCTTGGCCTTCAGCATCTCGGAACACGGCACGGCAACGCCGCCGGCCACGAAGGTGCCAAGCTGGGCCATGTGCGCTTCGGGCAAGCGGGGGAGCACATGGAGAATGGGATCTTTCTTCCGAACGCCCAACTTGATCAGCGCACTGCCGAACCGGCCGGTTCCCTCCACCAGCTCCGCGTAGGTCACCTGGCGTTCGTTCCCCTCTCCGTCTTCCCAGAAAATGGCGATTTTATCCGGGTTCTTACGGGCGTGTCCTTCGACCACATCAACAATGTTGTAGTCAGCGGGAATATCCCATACGAACTGCTCAAGTTCCTGCTGGTACAGCTCTCTGTTGTATTGCATCTGTCAGACCACCTTACTCCAGGGGTTTTGATTCGGAACGGTGCATCTTATAGCATATCGGCGAATCCCGCATCCGCACGAGGTGTCTCATGAAAGCAACCGTCGTTCTCAACGCAGCCACAGCCAAGCGACTGATCGCGCAGGGCATTGCGGCACATCCTATCGTCTCGCACGCCGTCGATCGTGGAACCATCATCATCACGCTCGGAACGACCAACGGCTATGTGGCCTCGGAGCTGCTGGGCGTTCCCATCGATCAAGGCGCCTTTGCCGCCGGGCTGATCGACGACCGTTGGAACGTCAACTCGCGCCTCGGTGAAGCCTCGGATCTCGTGTTGAAGAAGGGAGTTCAAGAGCCTTTCGACGCTGAGGGCGTCCTGGATTCTCTCACCGCAGGAGACGTCATCATCAAGGGAGGCAATGCCCTCGACCCCTTCGGCACCGTCGGCGTACTGATGGCGGCCTCCACCGGAGGAACGGTGGGACGCTATATCCCCACAGCCCTTGCACGCGGCGTCGACATCATCATCCCTATCTCTGTCGCCAAATCGATTCACACCTCGATCGCCGACCTTGCGCTCGATCTTGGAAGCCGCAAGATTGATCGATCGATGGGCCTGCCCTGCGGCATGTACCCCTTGACCGGGCACGTCGTCACCGAACTTGAAGCCCTGGGATGGCTCGATGCGGTGGAAGCCACCCATATTTGCTCGCACGGCATGGGGGTCGGCGCCGGTAGCGTCTCGCTTCTGATCGAAGGTGACGAGGCCAATGTCCAATCGGCCTACACGCGGATTCAGGCACTGGCGAAGCTGGCGGAGGTTCCGGTCGCAGGTCGAGCATGATCGATTCTTACTTGACCCTGGTGGAACCGGTTCAGCACAAAATCACTCGCAAGAAGTCGCGGTTCCTCGCGCTCGTGTTTCCCGTTCGCACGCCGGATGCAATCGACGAGAAGCTGCGATTCGCCCGCAAGACCTATCATGACGCAACCCATCATTGTAGTGCGTACCGTCTGCTCGTCGACGACGCGCTGGTCGAGGGTTCGAACGATGATGGCGAGCCCTCAGGATCAGCTGGCCAACCGATGCTTCACCAACTCGCCGGAAGAGACCTATTGAATGTGTTGGCAGTTGTCGTTCGCTACTACGGCGGCACTAAGCTTGGCGTCGGTGGCTTGGTTCGCGCCTACGCAGACGCCGTGTCAGAGGCCCTGGACGACGTTCACATCCACGAACAGTTGCTTCTGGACCGAATCCTCATTCGTTGCCCCGCTGAGGTACACTCTAGCGTCATGTCCATTAGTCACCGTTTCTCCGCCCAGATCATCGAACTCGCCTTCGAGGGATCCGTTCGCGTCATCACAGCGCTGCCTCCGTCGCGTACCGAGGCCTACCGGGCCGCCCTTATTGAAGGCACCGGCGCGCGTGCGTGCGTGGAGGTCCTTCATGATTGATGCCATCCGAGGCAGGCTGGCGGATTCGGGAGCGGACTTCGTCTGCATTGAAACCATGGGGATTACCTATCAGATCTACTGCCCCGCGGATACGGTTCGCGCGTGCCACGCCCAGCCGGAAGAGCAGCTTCTCTACACGCACCTCGTCCTTCGTGACGATGCTGTGCAGTTGTATGGTTTCGTGTCGACCACCGCTCGGGAGCTATTCAGGAAACTGTTGAGCGTGGGGCAAGTCGGACCGAAGTTGGCGCTGCAAATCCTGTCTTCCATGCCCGCTGAAGTCCTGATCGAAGCCATCTCAACCAACGATGTCCCTCGATTGACAACCATCAAGGGAATCGGACAAAAGACGGCTCAGCGCATTCTTATCGACCTTCGAGACAAGATCGGAGACGGCACCGGAGATGGCTTGGCCGATCTGTTCTTGAAACCCGCTGAAGAAACGGCCCTCCAAGCACTGACATCCAAAGCACTCGGATTCTCCGTCCGAGAAGCGCGCCAGGCAATCACCCAATTGAGGGGGAAGACCCTGCCAGCAGAAGCGCTCGTCCGGGAAGCCCTTGCGTTGCTCGGGCGCGGACGATGAGAGTTCTGGGCCTCGACTACGGGCGAAAGCGTATTGGGCTTTCGATCTCCGACGAGAACGCATGTTTAGCCAGTCCGTTGCCGTTCTACAAGCGCGTGTATCTGCGCAAGGATCTCTACGCCCTCGCCACGATCGCCAAGGAGCAGCATGCCGGCACTCTCGTGATCGGGCTCCCGCTGAATATGGATGGAACAAAGGGGGAGATGGCGCGAGAAGTCGAGGCCTTTGCCCGCGAATTGCAGGCGGTCGTGAAGCGTCCGGTTGAACTCTACGATGAGCGACTGTCCAGCGCAGAGGCCGAACGCGTCTTACTCGAAGGGCACGTCAAACGGCAGAAACGAAGACAACTCAGGGACGGCTTGGCCGCCACCGTCATTCTCCAGGGCTTCTTGGATAGCCGAAGAAAGAGCGAGTAGGGGAAAGCTGCGAAGCTTGCCCTATCCCTTCTTCTCTTCTCGATCGAGATATTCGAGAATCGCTTCAACAACAAGGTAGTTGACCGAGCGATCGACCTTCTTACCCAACGCGATCAGTCGCTCGACAGGGCGATGCTGGATCTTGTTCTTGGGAACGTAGATGGAAATCTTGTCCAAAAGCTGCTTTGCCACGTGTTCCTCCCCTCTTTGTATGACCAAATGATTCTAACAATCTCTGCTAGGAACCGCAATCTGCTGTCAACTTTCAGAAGAGGATGTGGCGCTTTCAAGATAGGCTTCGACAAACCCGGTCAGTTCGCCATCCAACACGGCCTCCACGTTTCCCGTCTCGTGGTTGGTGCGATGATCCTTGACCATCTGATAGGGGTGGAGCACGTACGACCGGATCTGGCTCCCCCATTCGTTATCTTTCAATTCGCCTTGGATTTCCTCCAACTGTTGGGCTTGTTGATGGCGTAGGATCTCATTCAACCGCGCGCTGAGAATTCGCATCGCTGTATCTTTGTTCTGATGTTGCGATCGTTCGTTTTGGCATGATACCGCAATTCCGGTCGGAAGGTGGGTAATGCGCACGGCGGAGTCGGTGACATTGACGTGCTGCCCTCCGGCGCCCGATGCGCGATACGTGTCGATTCGCAGATCCTTGGGGTCGATCTCAAAGGTCGTTTCCTCAACAACGGGGATCACCGATACCGCGGTGAACGACGTATGTCGACGATGCGCGGAATCGAACGGTGACAGTCGGACCAAACGGTGAACGCCCTGCTCTCCCTTCAGGTTGCCATAAGCGTACGTTCCCTTGATCTCGAGCATGGCCGAGCGGATGCCGGCCGTATCGCCGGGGCTGGCTTCGAGCAACGCCGCCTTCCATCCCTTTCGCTCGCAGAATCGACCATACATGCGCAGCAGCATCTCCGCCCAGTCCTGAGAATCCGTGCCTCCCGCTCCGGCATTGATCGACAAATAGCAGTCACCAGCATCGTATTCCCCCGAGAAGGTCAGTTCGATCCGATACTCGCGAACCACGCGTTCGAGCTCGGACACGCGCTGCGCCAACGCCGCCAGTTCGCCCTGATCATCCACTTCCAGTGCCATTTGATGAAGAAGATCGATGTCATCCAATTCCTCGGACAGCCGCTCGAATCGCTGCGCGGACGCCCGTTTGCGCTCCACACGTTGTGAGATGGTCGCCGCACGCTTGCGATCGTCCCAGAAACCCGGAGCCGCCATCTGCTGCTCAAGCAAAGAGATTTCCGCCGTTATCGTAGCCGGGTCAAAGGGAATCACCGATTCTCGCCAAGGCTTGGCGCAGTTGTGCAAGCTGTTCCGTATACATCGTAGGCTCTTTATACGAGGCATCATACGAATCCTCAAGCACAGCGGCGAGGAACGCCGCTTCGCGGTACTATCCAGAGCGTCAGACGTAAGAAGAGAGCTTTAAAGGAGGTCTGGATGAAAAACGAAAAGACGCGAACCGAGGAGTTCAGCTTGAATGGTGAAGACCTCGTATCCACGGTAAAGGAGCTGGTCCGCCAGGGCAACATTCGCCGAATTACGATTCAGAACAAAGATGGCAAGAACCTACTGGAGATCTCTCTGACGCTTGGCGTCGTGGGGGCCCTACTCCTTCCAACCCTCGCGGCTCTAGGCGCATTGGCCGCACTCGTGACCGAGTGTACGATCGTTGTCGAGCGGATCGACGACACCACAAAGGCGTCATGAGCTTCTTTCGGATCCCAGCGCTGCCCGCGTCCGACATGCTTCCAGGCATCGAGCGCCGCGCCGTTTGGCAACAGGGTGTTATGCTCACGTTCTTCACGTTTCAACCGCATGCCATCGTGCCCGAGCATGATCACGAGAACGAACAGATTACCGTCGTCACGCGTGGCGCCATGGAATTCACGCTCGGAGAGGAAACGCGAACGCTCCATGCAGGCGATGGGGTGTGCATTCCTCCGAATCAACCTCACAGTGCTCGCATTCTCGATGAAATCACCGAAGCCTATGATGCGTGGTCTCCTCCACGGGATGACTACAAGGCCTAAGGACGATCACCGTATCCCTGTGAGAGACATTCCGCGCAAACGGCATCCCTGTCGACAGTGTACGCCGATTCAGTCAACGCCATAGCGCAGCAAAACCGCATCGAACATGTCTCCCGAGCGAAGCAGATACTTGAAGCCTGGGATCAAGTAGCTCCCGTCTTCCAAGGCGAGCACCGAAAAGCCCCCATAAATGACGGTATCCGGCCCCGCGGTCCTTCGGCGCAAGACGATGCCGGATTCCGTAAATTCGAGAATGGGAAATCCGGGGCCAAGTCCCGCCACGACGAACTTGCCGTCGGATTCCTCGGACATGGCAATTCCATAGTCATCGGCATATTGGCTGCCTTCGGCCAGACTCCATTGCAGTTCGCCCGTCGCCCCATCAACGCGTGCGAGCCAGAAATCAAAGACCGATGTGCTCAATGAAAGTTTCTCCGACAATCCCGCGATGACGATATCCCCATCCGATGTCCAGGACATGGCATCGCCCGCCTGCTTATCCGCCCCGCGATAGAGGACGCTCCACAATTCGTCGCCATTGCGATCCAACCGAAAGAGGCGTGAGTCTCGGTAAGCACCTGAACTGCCCCCGGCATAGGAAACAACAGCAAGCACGAGAAGCTCGCCATTCGCCGCTTCCAGCGCCGCTGTTCCCGATTCATTGTGCCCCATATCCAATGTCGTTTCCCAGACTTCATTCCCTTCCGAATCCAAACGGATCACATACACATCAAAACTATCCGTGAAGGAGTTGGTTTCGCCGATCAGAAGGAATCCGCCATCCTCAAGTGCCACAAGGTCCTTGGCCCATTCCGTCCCAGCCCCTCCATAGGTCCATTCCTGAAGAAGCTCGCCCTGCTCGTCCACGCGCAGCACGTAGAGATCGCGTCCGCCTTCGCCAAACGACTCCGTTTCACCGAGAATGAGATAGCCGCCGTCCACGGTCGGTTCAAGATAGAGACCTTGGTCATGAGCCTCCCGGCCATGGCGTTTTTCCCACACAATGTCGCCATCCATAGACAACTCGGCGATGAGCACCTCGCCGAGGCGCGTCGAAGACTGGGAGTGATATGTCGCTCCTGTGACCAGTACGCGGTCGCCATCCACTTGAACGATGTCGAAGAAGGCGCCATAGGCCGTTCCCTCGTAGGTACGAATCCAGTCATTCGACTCTTGAGCGACTCCAAAGAGAGACAGTGTCACAACCACGGTAAGTATAAGCGACCACATCATGCGGCATCGGCTCTGCTTCATGAAGGTTCTCCTTTTCTAACCCAGACCACGTATCACCACGCTCGTTTATCCTCTATTCTCGCCATCGCCTCAACATCTCAGCGACACAAGTGACATCACATCGTTTTCACTCTCAACAACGTATGGACGATATACTTGGCATCGTCTACACACCACCCTATCGGACGAAAGTGAGCACGTTGTGTGCGCGAGAAAAGGCAAGGGAGTTCGTTGATGGCTGCACAGTATTTGTATCGCATCCAGCCGACCCGTGAAGGGTTCTTGATCGAAAGCACGCCTGAAGAAGACGCCATCGTCAGCAACCACTTTGCCTATCTGAAGGAACTGACAACTCAGGGAGTCGTTCTGCTGGCTGGGCGCACGTTGACGACTGACGCGTCGAGCCACGGGCTCGTCATCCTTATCGCCGATTCAGAGGATGAGGCAAGGGCGATCATGGAAAAGGATCCCGCCGTTATGGCCAGCGTCTTCAGAGCCGAGCTCTTTCCCTTTGGCGTTGCGTTGGCTGGAGAGGGGCTGCTCTCTCTGTAGCACATGGTCCCGCCCTCAACCTTCATCGCATCGACATCGGAGACTCTGCTCATCAGTCAGTCGCTCATTCTCATCCGATGCTCCACATCCCTCTCATCGTCCAACCACGTCTTCTTCACGCCGATGTTCGATAATGGACTACGCATCTGGCCAACCTCCTTGGCCAGTCTCCGGACCAAAGAAGGCCCCTGCTGGGGCCTTTCGCTTGGATTGAGACAACTCAATCGGGATTAACCGGGATCCGTGTTCCTGATCTTAATTCGAATCTGGTCGTAGCTTCGCCCCTGAGCTGTATCGTAAACAATGAGGCTAATTGTCACCGTTTCGCCTTCAAGACGATCGGACTCAGGAGCATGGTAGATAGGCGTTAACGTGTTTGCATTTTCCAGCCAGCCCTTGCTCACAGACCAAGCGTAGCAGACCGATTGACATGCGGGATTTCGGATATACCCCACCAAGGGGATGGAGCTTGTTTCGTTGATCTCCCTAGGGAATTGACGTCCAATCGACGGTTTCGCCCGATCTTTCGGATGCCCGGGCTGCTCGTCAAAAGGCCACCCTGTCTGCCAGGGTTCGGTACAGTCCGACTCCTCGACGCACGGGCATGGAACAGGCAATTCAGGGCATCCGTCATCAACGGGGACGTCGGTCATACAAGGCGCATCGCATGGCTCGGACGGCTCCGCCGGACACATCGCTTCGGCGCCGTTGTCCGCGCACGTATCGATCGGCATCGTGACATAGTACCCGCTCGATTCGTAGGTCGGAACAGGGCACGCCAGCGGATCACGCACCGTGACAATCATCTGATCGAAAACACGCTCTCCAGCTTCCGACGTCACGGTTAGGGTGAGAACGACGGCGTCATCACAGTCACACGCCGAGGGCGCCGTATACTTCGTCACCGGTGCGTGCGCATTCTCGAAGAATCCCAGTCCGCCCTCTGCGGTCCACAAGTAAGTCACCGCACGACCGCTGGGATCGTATCCTTCGCCAGAGAGCTCAATGGTCTCGCGCTCTCCCACAGTTCGATCGAGACCTGCATGGACGACGGGAGGGGCCGCAGTATGAGGTGTCGGAGCGAGAACAAGCGATGTTCCTGGAGCACGAGCAACAACGGGCTCAGGTGCCGCTTGCTCGCCCGATCCCAACAACAACAGCAACGCCAGGAGGGCGACACCGACCCCCGCAATAATCAGAATGGTTGAATTGCCATTAGCCATGCTTTCGCCTCCCAAAGCGTTCTCAAACCGAGATGAGGTCCAGCCCATCTCCAGCCTCACGCTACCCGCTTGACCCTTCCGGCGACACAGCGCATGTCTCTCTCCAGTGCGTCATTTGTCGCCTAGCCAGAGGGCTTACGGTTGACGCCTTCGATCCGATGAACTAGAGTCGCTGCGAGGAGACACCATGAGCGGAACGCTGTATCTGGTTTCAACCCCCATCGGCAATCTCGCGGATATGACACTACGCGCTGTTGACGTCCTTCGTTCGGTTGATTTCATCCTCGCCGAGGACACACGCACCTCCTTGCGCATCCTTCAGCATTACGATGTCCAAACTCCGTTTTTCTCCTCGGTGTATCAGGGAGCTGAGCGCCAACGCATCGCCTCCATCCTCGATCTACTTGGCAGCGGCAAGCAGCTCGCCTTGATTTCCGATGCCGGAACGCCGCTGATCTCCGATCCGGGCTATCCCACCGTGCGGGCCGTAATCGAAGGTGGATTCGCCGTTGTTCCAGTTCCCGGCGCGTGTGCAGCGCTTGCCGGATTGTCGGCATCCGGATTTCCGACCGATCGGTTCCGATTCTTGGGATCGCTTCCCCGAGGCCGCGGAGCACGGCTCAGTCTCTTTGAATCGTTGGCCGGCGTCCGCGAGACCTGCATTGCTTACGAATCCTGCCATCGGATCATGGATTCGTTGCAGATTCTCGACGCCGTGCTTCCCGATCGCCCGATCGCCGTGGCTCGGGAACTGACCAAGGTGCATGAGGAAGTCTTGCGCGGAACGGCCTCCGATATCCACGCCCTTCTCGCTACGCGGGAAGGGATCAAGGGAGAATTCGTCCTCCTCATTCGCGGCAGCGAGCACGAGCTCTCCCTCGATCGTACGCTGGTTAACCAGGTTTTCGCAGCGCTTCGGGAGGAAGACCTTCCCAACAAGACGATCGCTAAAATCCTCTCCAAGGGACTGGGCATGGCGCGAAACGATGCCTACACCCTCGTTCATCGCTCCTCCGACAATGAATCGGCGGAGAAGAACTAGGCGGATTCGTCGCGAATTCAGGTGTGCTTGTCCGCAACCGCGGAGGCCGCGTAGGCGTAAGGTTTGATACGAACGGCGAGGCCATTGCCAATGATCATTCCGACGACTTCGTCAATGAGCTCCTTCGTTCGCCCGTTCTCGCCGATATCCACATGGATCTCCAAGTTGAATTGAAGGAGAGATTCGGACTCCAGTCGCTTCATCACATGCTGAGAGAGCTCGAACGAAAGCCACGCCTCCCGCCAAATCTGATGCCGGAGGGATGCCGTCTTTCGCTCTCGTTTCCGCGTCCAAAAGTACCGGCCGCCCTTGCCGACGGTATGCAAGACGATGGCGCTCACGAGATCGATGTGGTTCGTCGTCGATGATGAATCCGTTCCGATCAGCAGCTCAAACTGCTGGCCGGGCTGCCCCTCCATCACATTGACGAGCGTTTTAATCACATCATCAAACGTCATTCGGCCTTCACTGGGATTGTAGAACGTTTGATCGAGCATGCCCCATCCTAGCGTCAGGCGGGCGAGAAGATCAACTCAAGGGCAGCCGCATCGTAAACCGTGCCCCTCCTGTCGTCCGATTCCCCGCTTCGATGGTGCCCCCATGGGCTTCCACCCACTGCTTCACAATGGCGAGTCCAAGGCCGCTGCCCGCCGAGCGCCCTCTGGCCGGATCCGCTCGGTAGAACCGTTCGAACAGATGCGGAAGATCCTCGCGATCGATGCCCGGCCCCGTATCTTCGACAGTGAGCTCGACATCGCCGTTCAGGCGGCGCGCGCGAATGTAGACGTCGCGGTCTTGAGGCGTATACCGGATGGCATTGGACAATAGGTTGGCAATAACTTGGCGGAACCGTTTGCTATCCAGGGGAACCTTCGGCAAGGAAGCTGGCAGATCGAGATGGAGGTTGGGCGCATGCTCGCGTGAGAGGAACGCGGTCTCCGCCACTTGCTGAACGAGCTCCGGGAGGTCAACGGGTGCCTTCTCCAGGCGCAGCTCTCCGGCTTCCGCCAAGGCCAGATCCCGCAGGTCATCGATCAACCGCCCCAAATGCAACGTTTCTTCATAGATGGGGACGATCGATTCTTCGGAGGCCTCGTAGATGCCGTCGAGGATTGCTTCGAGCGTTCCTTGGATGATGGTGACCGGCGTTCGCAGTTCGTGGGCAATATCCGCCGTCATCGTCTGCCGAACGGTTTCCGACACCCGCAAACTTTCCAACATGTGATTAAACGAGTCGCCAAGCTGGCCCAACTCGTCATGCGTCTTCAGCCGCACTTGCTCCGGCATGTCACCTTCGGCCAAGCTCTCCGTTGCTCGCGACAAGGCACGAAGCGGACGAAGGATTTGAACGATGAGAACTGTGGACAAGAAGAGCGCCAAGGCGATGGCAATGCCTCCTCCAATTAGCGCGGACCGGCTGACAGCTGACAAGAAGACCTGCTCGGATGGCCCCATCACATCGGCATCGCGGACGACAAGAACTCCCTCTCTCTGGCCATTGACCACAATGGGGATTCCATCTGAAAAATCCTCCATCAGTTCCTGCTGAGAGAGAACAATCGATTCGTTGGGACCTAAGTCCCTCAGCAACTGCTGTTCACGGGCCCAGTCAAGGATGTTGGTCGTAATGACGACACCATTTGCCTCAATCAGAATGAAGGGCACATCCACCATCCAGTCGGAGCCCTCAATCCCGTACTCGCCAACGGGGATGTAGACCTCACGCTGCAGAAGGGTTGGAATGATCCCATCCCACGTGCCGTTAGCAGATCGGTAATGCGCAAGTTGTTCCGCCAACTGCTCGGCAAGTGCGGTTTGCTTCTCTCGGCTGTATTCGCTGAACTGTCGCGCAATCGACCAGGCGGTCAAGGAATAGACGAGGGCGACGGCAAGCAGAATAACCAAGACAAACGAAACGCCGAGCTTTGCTGCTAGCGGAATGCGTCGCCGCATCTAGGACTCCCGCGCGAATCGGTATCCAACGCCGTGGACAGTCAGAATGTAGTGCGGGTTCTTGGGGTCGGACTCGATCTTGCGACGCAGGTTCTTGACATGCGTATCGATCGTTCGAGCGAAGGAATCGTACGTATACCCTTGAACCTCTCGCAGCAGCTGCAATCGGGTGAAGACTTGCCCGGGATGCCGGGCCAGATAGGCGAGCAAATCGAATTCCGTCGGCGTCAACTCGATATCCCGTCCTTCAACCTTCAGTTCGCGCGTCTTGAGATCGATCTCGAGGTCGCCCACGACGATGCGCTCCACTTCGGCGCCTTCGCCTTCAAACCGGCGCAGCACCGCGCGGATGCGCGCCACGAGCTCGCGAGGACTGAACGGCTTAACGACGTAATCGTCGGCGCCAAGTTCAAGGCCGACAACGCGATCGGCCTCGGCGGCCTTGGCCGTGAGCATGATGATGGGAACGGAAGACTTGGTGCGAATCGACCGGCAGACCTCAATCCCGCTGACCTTGGGAAGCATGAGATCGAGAACGATGAGATCGGGCCCCTTGTCATCGAACGCTCGCAGGGCTTCCTCGCCATCAAACGCCGTGTAGGTCTTGAAACCTTCCCGATCCAAATACGCCTTGACCGTCCGAACAATCATTTCCTCGTCGTCAACGATGAGAATTCGTTTCATAGTGATCCACAGTCCTCTGTCGTGATTCCTCAAAGAGGCGTGGATGCATACCTGCACCCCCGCCCACCTTTAAAGGTCGCCACTCTCCATCGTACAGTTTCTGGGAAAAAAGTGAAGATCTTGCGAGAACGGCGTGAAGTTTCGACGGGATCGGGCCGGATCGGAATTGCTTTCCACTCAGACGGCAACTACCATGTGGCCATGCGCCGAAACTCGTGCCCATCGATCCCATGAAAAGACTACTCATCGTTTCTACTGAACAGCACTCTGGAAAGAGCCTCCTCTCGCTGGCCATGGGCCGATCCATGCAGGATCGCGGCTTGCAGTTGGCCTACATGAAGCCGATCAGCTTCGAGGTTTCATACGCCACCGGAGAACCCGTGGATCGCGATGTGGATTCCATTCGATCGTTGCTCTCGCTGGATGCGCCGTTGCGAGATATGGCGCCCGTCCCGCTGGAAGGAACTTTCCTCCGCGAAACCATCGAATCCGGCGATCGTGGATTCCGGCATCGAATCCGCGAAGCCTACGATCGCTTGATCGTCGATCGCGATGTTGCCCTCATCGAGGGACGAAGCTATCTGGGCTTGGGCGCCAGCGCCGGACTCTCAGATCCCGACTTGGCGGAACTGCTCGATGCCGACGTTCTGCTCATCACGCACTACGATGGTGAAGAAGCCATCGATCGCATTATGTGTGCGCTACGCATGTTCGAAGGCCCAAGCATCATGGGCGTCATCCTCAAGGACGTTCCCATGGATCGGTCCTTCAACACGTTGTCCGAGGTCCTGGTGTCATTCTTGGCCAGCCGGGGGGCGGAGGTGCTTGGCATCATTCCCTATGATCACAACCTCCAGACCGTCAGCTCCGCGGAGATCATGAAGCGGCTCGGCGGCCGCCTCCTTACCCAATCGCATATCGAGCGCGATGTTCGGCATTTCGCGATCAGCGCCATGGGGCGAGAGGAGTCGCTTCGCCTGTTCCGCCGAACCCCCGACCTCGCCGTCATTACGGGGGGTGACCGAGAAGAAATTCACCGGGCAGCCTTCGAAGTTCCCAGTCTACGCTGTTTGATCGTAACCGGCATTCACCGTCCGAGTCGCGAAATCATCGATCTTGCAAACGAACGGAACGTACCCGTCATCCTCGCGGGGCACAACACCATGGTGACGGCCACACTATGCGAAGAGATGTTGCAGCGCACGTGGATCCGTCCCGGGCCCGCTCTGGATTATGCGGTCGACTATGTCCGCTACAACATCGATGTAGACAGGATTCTAGAAAAAGCTCGCGACAATTAGCCCGAGCGGATCTCAACATCGTATGAAATCTCAGCCACTCCGTTGAGTGAGTTGGCAATCGGGCAATACTTCGCCAACGACAAATCAACGGCCTTAATCAGATTGTCTTTCGGAACGTCTCCAGTGACTCGATAGATGAGATGCAGCTTGGTGATTGCCTTGGGATAGTGCTCCGCGCGCTCATCGCGAATCTCGATTTCAAGCGACGCTGGCTCCGTTTTCATTTTGCGCAAGACGGAGACAACATCCATTCCCGTGCATCCCCCCAGCGAACTGAGAAGGACCTCGACCGGACGAGCGGCGGAATCCGCGCCTCCCGAAGCCTCGCCCGCATCCATGTGTACGTCGTGTCCACTTGCACTTTTTCCGACAAACGCCATTCCACCGGTGTGTTCGACAATGGTCTTTCCCATGCTTCCTCCTCAATATATCCAAATATTTAAATACTTGAAATTTCCAACGCCATACTATACCATGCTCCGTCATGGAAGCAAACGAAGGAGGCCGGATGGATGACCGAGCACGACGACACGCGTGGACCAGTGTGTTTTCCGCTCTTGCGAGCGAACCCCGCATTCATATTGTGGAATTGCTCTCTCATGGAACGGTCCAGTGTCAGGACATTTTATCGGAGCTCGATTTAAGCCAGCCGGCGGTGTCCTATCACTTGTCGAAGCTGGAACAGGCCGGTGTTCTTGAGAAGGAACGCCGTGGAACTCGGAATTGCTATCGCTTGCAGAGCCATGTCGTAGACCTCGTACGACTGATGACTGAGGAGGGTAAAGGACCATGGAACACACCGTAACCGTTTACAGCACGCCAGCATGCTCATGGTGCCAGATCGCGAAGGAACACCTGCGCGCAAATGGGGTTGAATTTGAGGATGTGGACGTTGCAGCAGACATGAATCGGGCCCGTGAGATGGTTGAGCGAAGCGGTCAATATGGCGTTCCCGTCATCGAAATCGATGGGAACATCGTCGTTGGATTCGATCGAGACCGTATCGATTCGCTTCTGGGGCTTCAATAAACTGCTCTGCCCAGGCCGCAGTCGATCGTCGCTGCGGTCTAGGCAGCAAATAGCGGAATCGGATTCTGCTTCTCTTCTCGTTTCACCCGCGATCGTCGTGAGGGCGATTTTAACGACGTAATGCCGCTGACAAGCGGGAGCATCGTCTCAACTTCGATTCGCGCGAATCCTTCGTCCGGTTGGACAGCTTCATAGCAGCGCAACATGGCGTCAAAGCGATCGCGTGGGAACCCAGCCACGGCGAGTTTGGGCGTTTGCTTGGTCAATTCCTCCAACTGAAATTGCGCCAATTGATAGATCGTATCCACAGGCTCGTAGGGCATGACAACGGCAACGGTTTCTCGCCCCGTCATGCGCCCCAACTCCACAAGCGACGCTCGTTCGCTGCGCAGCAAATTCAGATCGTCGACACAGACGATCGGAGCATCGGATTCTGCCGCCTCAATCAATGTCGAGGCATAGATACGGTCAACGGCCCCTTCGTAAGACGAGTCGAATGACACGCGAAATGTCGCCCGCCGAATCGCATCTTTTGACACAACGGCCCAGTTTGCCTGTTTTTCTTGGAACGCCGATTTCCCGGAACCCGGCAATCCAACGAGTACAACAAGCTCTCTCATCCCCTCACCTCGTTCCTTCCTCGGCCAGTATGCGGCTCTAGTTAAAGTCGTTCAAGCCCTTATTCTCAGCTATTTTGCGGGGCGTATGTCCACTTCTACGAGCGGCCCAATCAGTTCGCGACTGCCTCATAGGCATTGACAAGCCCGGCCCCATATGAGGAATCAGTGCCCGGCGTCCCCAAATCCGTCAGCGATGTCATCAAGATATCGGCGGCCTGCATCGCGCTGAGAGATGGATAAGCTGAGAGAATAAGGGCCAAGGTTCCAGTGACATGGGGAGCGGCGAACGAGGTCCCTGAGCGCGTCGCCGCACCGCCTCCGGGAATGAACGAGGTGATGCCCTCTCCTGGCGCGCACAGGTCGACGTCCGGACCATGCGAGCTGAAATCCGCAAGCCGATCGTTTTCCGTTGTCGCCGATACGGCAAGGACGTCGTCATATTTCCCAGGGAATAGCACGCCGGATTGTCCTGTATTCCCGGCGATTCCGACGATGACAACGCCGGCCTGCGCCGCCCGGCGGATGGCCGTCTCCAGGATCGTCGGCGGACGATCGTTGGCATAGATACTGAGGTTGATCAGATCGGCCCCATTGCTGACAGCATAGTCAATGGCTGCAGCGAACATCGTCCAGTCGCGAGACGAAAACTGGTTGTTGGAGTCCAAAAAACGTACGTCCATCAACCGAGCGCCCGGAGCCACGCCGACAATCGGCAACTCACCGGGTTGTGCGGCAAGGATTCCCGCGACGAAGGTTCCGTGCCAGTGGAGCGCGCTGCCGTGAAGCGAACTATTGTCGCCATCACGGAAATCCCATCCATGCACATCGTCGATGTAGCCGTTGCCATCGTCATCGATGCCATTCCCCTCAATCTCTCCGGGATTGGTCCAAAGGCTTTTCTGCAGCTGAGGAATGGATCCATCAATCCCCGTGTCAATAACGGCGATGACAATATCCCGGACGCTACGACGGCCGTGTGAAAACGCCCACGCGCTTTGCACGTTCAGGCGATCCAATCCCCAATTGACGGGCTGTTGATACAACGTCCGCAGCCCTTCACCAAAGGAATCGTCGGGCGGCGCCAGAGGCAACTGAATGGGGAGAATGCGAAAGGCCACTGAATTGGAGAAAAGGACTCCAGAGTCAGACTCAAGCGCGATTTCCAACAGGAAGACGCCGGTCTGTTGAAAGTCCCAACGACTCTGAGAGATGATCGTCTGCGATTCTCCGGGGAGAAGCGATAGCGATGTGATCTGCAGCGTCTCGATGGTTCTTCCAAATTGATCGGACAGAATGGCTTGTCCGCGCACACTTCCCATGGCCGCATCGCCACGATTCGTCAGGCGAAACGAGATCCCAAAGGGCCGCAGCTCAAGCACATCGATCTGGGAGATCCAATCGCTAGCAGGAGATTGCCCCCATCCGATCATGGCCACGCCCCATGCGAAGGCCATCGCGACAACGAAAACTCGCCAATCCGGTTTCATCCAGACAATGCGTCGATCGGCCCTGTCAACAAGCTCATCACATCTTCGATCGCCGGAGCGCCATCCTCGCCCCACCCCACCGGTACGACGACCAAATCGAAGGGGAAGCCAAGCTGGCTGGTAACATCTGGAATCAAGGTTCTTAACCGCTCGGCCGCCACGGCCGCGCCGTTATGCGGTGTCTCAGGGAGCAATGAGGCAAATCGACGATCGTCAATGCGGAAGAGCACATCGACGTTTCGCAGATTCCCCACCAGGAAGTTGGCCGTCCGCACGAGCGCTTCATTCACATCGCTTTCCGCTCGCTCCTCCAATCCTTTGAGGTCCACCACAAGAAGAGAGGTCGCGTGTTTGTAGCGGCGCGTCTTGTGGAGTTCGCGTTCCAACTCCGCCTGCAAATGATCGATGGTGTAGGTTCCCGTCAATTCATCCAGCACAACAAGCTTCATCAGCTCCTGCTCGTGAGAGTGAATGACCTTGGTCATCAAGTTGAATCCATCGATAAGCTGACTGACTTCATCCCGCTGTTTGGTTCCGGGGATTCGGCGGAACGGGACCGGCACTTCGACTTCATAATCATGCTGGGCCACGGCCCCCATCGCTTGGGCAATCCGGCCGATCGGCTTCGTCACAATCGAGATCAAGGCAAGGTACAACAACCCGCCGAGCAGCAAGAACCCGCCCAATGAAGCCAGTCCATACTTCCAAGAAAGCTGAGAGATATACCGGGTCTGTTCAGCAAGCGACATATCGACGATCACCACACCCAGCAAATCGCCGCCTGAGAAAATCGGCTGATAGGCGCGAAGGAATGAAACGTCACCGGCGCGTTCCCGTTCCACTTCGATACGGCTAAGCCGGTCGTAGCGCACGTGTTCGTCTTCGGTAGCCAATACGCCGACATCGGTTGGATCCGTGCTCGCCACCACCAGGAATCCGCGCGCACTCATCCCAACCACTGTGATTCCCATCACGGCTTCGTACCGTTCTAACAGGCGTCCAATGTCTGCATCCAGTTCATCCGAGTAGTAGAGGATGTAGTCTTTTTCTTGAATGGATTTCGAGATGACGGCGGCAACCGATCGAGCCCGGGATTCGTAGATGGCGACAATCGAGGATCGCAGGGAGGTCAGCGAGAACCAAAACAACGCTCCCACCACCAGCAACGCGATCGCAAGCACGAGCACCACCAGCTTGCCCCGCAAACTCGTGCTGTATCTCAGCCAAGATCGCAGACGCTTGATCAGCCCGGCCTTTGAACCTTGCTGAACAACAGCCTCTTTGCTGGACTCCATCTTCATCTCCTTTTCACTTATTTTTGAAGAAACTCACGAGCCACGTCTTTCGGATCCGCGTGCAAAAGGCGAATCCGGCTCAGCATGTCGTGGACGACCTCATCCGTAATACGCCCGGCCAAGGCGGCGAGCAACTGAGGGATCTCTGCCTGTGTTTCCACCAGGGTTGAGTGGACGACCATGGCGATAGCGGCTTCTGGGAGCACAGCATCCACGTCGATGATCGCAGTGAATCCTGCGATCGTGAGCGTCTCCTCCAAGTTTCGAACGAACACGATATCGACGGCGCCGAATTTCAGAAGCGCCTCAACCTCTTCGAGGGCCTCCGACCGCGTCAGCGAGCGGATCGAATCCTGCAACCCGTACGTTTCCACGAAGGCATTGAATGCGTCGTCAGAAAAGTCCGAGGTCGCCGCACAACGCAGCGATTCTCCGTTGACACGCGCCCACTCAGCCAGACGCGTTGCAGTCCAGTCGTCCAACTGATCGGCGATGCGAGAAGAGACGACGGCGCTCCACCCCTCGCGCGCTTCGGTAGTGATGATCAAGGCTTCCTCGGCATCGGACGCTCCCACTATCGTATCAATGTCGCCGCCCCACCAAATGAGATCAACATCCATCGCTCGTAGCGCGTCCTGAACGCGCTCCTGATCGCCCATCCCGATCAAGTCAATCACACGATACCCACCTGCAGCCAGCGCCGATTGGAGAATGCGCCCCAACACGATTCCCAAGTCATTGAGGTCCGTTCCCACGGCAAGCGTTCCCGTCCAAGCCGATTCATCCAGGTCAACGCCATCGGAGACACGCGCGGTGCTCGAATCACGCACACCGCCGTCTCCCCACCAGTTGCCGGCCGCCTTGAGTGGCCGCTGGATCGAGTTTTCAATATCGAACGTGCTGTTTTCATAGAAGACGTTGTTGGCGAGAATCGGCTGCGCACCCGATCGATCGCTCTCAATCTCCAATCCAAGCGACGCCAACACACCCTGTATCTTCTCGATCGAGTCTTGGGAGTGAACGCCAACCTCGTTGCCCTGAACGACGTTTCCCTCAATTCGCAGACCTTCATCAAGTTGATAGACAGCGATCCCCGTTTCATTGTCCGAGGTATGGTTGTAACGGAGTCGCTCTGCTGGTACAGCAAGGGCGGCGAGCCCCCAACCGCAAGAGCGAAGTGTATTATCAGCAATGTGGTTCTCGCCGGTCGTATTCACCAAAGCCAATCCAGCGACTACACTGCCCGAGACTTCGTTACGCAAGAGCGTGGTCGCCCTCGCATCAGAAAGCAGAAGCCCGATCTCTCCACCGGAGAGTTCATTGTCTAGAACACGGTGAGCGGCCCCGCCCGATACCCACAACCCAACCTGTTCACTGTCTTGGATGATATTGCGTAGGATGCGCCCTTCTTCGGAACGGCTCAGGTGAAATCCGACCAGGCAATCCTTCACAACATTCCCGGCCAACAGGTTTTTGTGGCTGTTGGTCAACTGGATCGCGGTCCCGCGACAGTTCCTGATTCGATTGTAGAGAAGCGCATTCTCCGTGCTTTGGGATAACTGTAGGCCGCTGCCGCGCCCTTCTTCAACCGAAACCTCAATCAACCGATTTTGGACCGCCTGCTGAAGGTGAATACCGGCGACCACGGGTCGAACGATGTCACAGGCGACAATCTCAGTCCCAGCTGCGCCATCGACAAGGATTCCGATTCGGGGATCGAGCAATCGAACGTCTTCAACAGAATTCTCACTGGATCCGCGGATCTCGATGCCGGCAATGGAGGCACCCTCCAGCCTGCCCGCAACAAGGCTGTTATTCGACGAGCCTCCCTCAACGGAGATTCCGACGGCGGTATCCACGAATGTGATATCCTCGATGCGATTGTAAGAAGACCCCAAGATCCGGATACCGTATTCCGTCATTCCCGTCGCCGTCACGTGCTGGATGCGAGCCCCCCTGGAATCAACCAACTCCAACCCCGTTCTTCCCTCCTTCATCTCGACATCCGTGAGTTCGCAGTGAGATGCCGTGTTGAGCTGAATGCCGATCGGAGCGGAATGAACAAGCACATCATCGATCCAACAACGTGCCGCCTCCACGACCACACCGATGCTCTCTGAAGAGACATCAACCCCGCGGAGGGTAACCCCGTCCGCGAGAATGGAGAGCGCCGGCTCTCCACCCACCCCACGAACCTGAGCCCTGCCATTGTGGCTGGTCAACGTCAGATCGGCGATGTCAATCGAAAGGGGACCGGCGATCGAGTCGGCGTTCGCATCGAGGACGATGGTCGCGCCCGGCCATGCCTGCTTCAAGGCGTCGCGAAGCGTCGACACATCCTTTGGCACCCAAATGGCGTCTTCGGGATAATCAGGTGGTAACGTGGGCCAGAACACCACAGCGGCGACGATGATGCCCACGACAGCAAGGCCCAAACTCGCCCCCAGAATCCACTTCGTACGCGTTTTCATTGGCCCACCATACCATACCCTTTCTTCAGCCGTCCAGACACAGGCATCTCGGTGCGTGAGAAGGCGTAAATGAAGCGATGCTCAATTTGACATCATGGTAAAGACGACGGAGATCTCGGGCTCCGGATGGAACGCGCCCTCGGAATCCGCGAGCAATCGATAGTCCACACTGATCTCAAAGACCCCGTTGTCTCCCTGGGCCAAAACCCGTGGCTGGTGAGTCAGTTCGACGTACTCGCTTCCACGCCGCCTTACCAGAACCCCCGAATCCGTTGGCGTGGCGTCGCTTGCCAAGCGTGCCTGTATCGTCCATGCCGTGTTACTCACCACGTGTAGACGCACAGCATGCTCCGCTTCAATGTAGCCGCGGGCTTCATCGAGCGGCGTTGGATCCGGAAAACGAAACGCACGCTCTCCCCCGCCATGCTCGGCATCCGACAACTGCAATGTTTGATAGGGAAGGACCTTCCACTGAGTGCGAACAACCACAGACCGTTGAACGGCGAGCGCCGAAACCGCGAGAACCCCAACAAGAAGTGGGATCCAAATCCATCGTTTCGTTCGACTCGTCATACGTATTCACCCCGTTCGCGCCGCCAAGAGCGATATCTCGATTCTTCCTTACTCGGACGCTGACGAGACGAGGGCGAGAAGCGAGTCGACATCCTCGCGAGTGATCCTGCCATCATTGTTGAAATCAAAGGCTCGAACGTTGTTCTGAACCGCCGATGATTCCAAGTGCTCGTGAAGAACCTGGGCATCTTCCGGGGACAGCGTGCCATCCCCATTCACATCCTCGTACCGCCCGTCCCCGTTCAGGTCACGCGGCAATGCCTCATCGTTACGTAGCGGGGCCAAGGAAAGAGGCGTCACACGAAAGACAGTTTGGCCGCCCACCAGATACTCCGCTCCGAAATCGAGAACGGCCCGAACCAAATAGAGTCCGGCGTCGATCAGCGGCCACGTTCCGTAAACAGCTTGATGCTTCGAGCGCCCCGGAAGCACATCAAAGGGGATCAATTCGATTTCGAAGAGATCGTGCCCATCCGCCGATTCGATGGCCACCAGCCCCGTGACCTCCGTCAGCCGAAGGTCGCCGCCGTTGGCAAAGACAATCTGAACGCCTAGCGGCTGATGTCCAAGAATCTGAACATCCGATATGCGGCCTACCGCAGTTGCCGGATGTACGTTGAAGAAGATGCGGATCAGGAACTGCCTGACCGGATCGCCCAAGCCCGACCCTGAACCGCTTGACTGAAGATCAATCAATACCCCCGCCCAATAGGTTCCGTGCACGTCCTCGGGGATCGTTGCCTGCCACGAGACGGTCAGATCTCCATCGGGCGCCAGCACCACCTCCCGATGTGACACCGTCAGCCATGTCGCGCACGAGCGCCTGACGGTTCCAGGATCCAGAATCTGTGTGGTCCCGTCTTCAGCGACATCCCAGTCGACAACACGGATCGTCCCGGAGACCGCTGTGGCATCCCCATTGAAAAGGGTGAACTGATCATCGATCGTCTCAGAGGGTCGTGTGTCGTGAGAGAACTCACTGACCGAGACAGTCACGGCCCCGAGGTTGACGCTCCCTGCAATCACAGCAGCGAGAAGAAGCGCGCCCCATTTCAAGCTGAAGGGACTGCACGATGAGGCTCCCTCATCCGTCAGACTGGGTCGTCTACTCCGCTCAATCATCGAATCGCCTGCTTGGGGTCATATCGACGCCAGCTTACCGGATTTGAATCACCGTGAGTAAGCGGGCCTCCCGCTTACTGAGGAAGTTCAGCGAGCACATCGTCCAACGGACGCGGCCTGCCGATATGGAATCCCTGCGCGCAATCGACGCCAATCGTTCGCAGAATATCGAGCGTTTCTTCGTCTTCGACGAACTCGGCGATCGTCTGCTTCCCAAGGCTGCCTGCAAGATGCACCATGGCAGTGACCAGGTGCTTATCGACCGGATCCTTGCTGAGATTGCGAACGAAGCTTCCGTCGATTTTGAGATAATCGACATCGAGATTCTTCAACTGATAGAACGATGAAAAGCCCATCCCGAAATCATCGAGCGCGAACTCGTAGCCTTGGGATCTCAAGGTTCGAAGGAAATCTTTGGCGACATGAATATTGTAGATGGCCGCCGTCTCCGTGATCTCAAGAACCAGCCGGACTGGACCGATCACCGTTAGCGCTTCCTTCTCCGACACCATGGCCAGAAGCTCGGGATCCGTCAGCGATCGTGGAGAGAGGTTGACGGCAAAGGACAATTCCTCTCCGAGAGAGGCATCCCCGAGCACCGCCATCACCCTGCGCAACACCCACCGGTCAATATCTCCGGAAAGGCCGAACTGCTCGGCAACGTCAAGAAACGCGCCAGGCGGGATGATTTTTCCTGCCTTGTCTCGCAGTCGAAGCAAGATCTCGTATCGAATCGTCCGATTCGTGCGGAGGTCCAGAATCGGTTGGGCATAAAGGACGAAGTTGTCGTTTTCCAGGGCTTCACGAATGACACGCAGCCAGTCGATGCGCGACTCGGGGTTCTCCACCTTCTCATCGTCTGGCGAATACATGACGATACGATTCCTCCCGGCCGCTTTGGCGCGGTACATCGCCATGTCCGCCTTCATCAGCAACTCGCCGGCCGATGTTCCGTGATCCGGGAAGAGAACGACCCCCATGCTTGAGGTCGAACGAAGCGACTGCCCCTCAATAACGGCGGTATGTTGGCGGATCGCTTCCAACAGCCGGCCGGCGGCCAACAGAGCTTGATCCACATCCACATTGGGATACAACACAGCAAATTCATCGCCGCCCAATCGAGCGAGAACATCCGAATCGCGAACCGTTGCCCGCATCCGATGTGAAAGACTGGACAAGAGCTCGTCTCCAGCCTTGTGTCCAAGGCCGTCATTGATTTCCTTGAAGCCGTCAAGATCCATCCAAAGCAGGGCTCCATGATTGCCATATCGCCGCACCCGAGACAGCTGCCGTTCGAGGATCGCCCCGAATTCGCGCCGATTCAGCAGCCCCGTCAAGGGATCGTGCGTCGCCAGATGAAGCAGTTGGGCCTCTTCGCGGCGGATGTGCGAGATGTCCGTTAGGATGCCTTCGTGATAGGCCTCATCGCCGTTTTCTCCCGGCACCCAGCGCGCGTTGAGCACCGCCTGGATCATCGGCCCATCCTTGCCCTTGAGTGTCACCTCCATGCCTTCGAGATGCTGTTTATCCTTCAGCCCCCGAGAGATGACATCGGCTTCTTTTTCTGAGGCGAGCAGGCCATGAAGCTTCTCATCCAACAGCTCGTCCGAGGAATCGTAGCCCAACATTCGAGCCAGGGCCGGATTGACGGTCAAGAACCCGTCTTCCACATCGCACTGGTAAATTCCATTGAGCGCATTCTCTACCAAGTGATCGAAACTGCGTTTCACACCATCATTTGACACGGGGGTTGCCTCCTCGGATCCACTGCCACCATTATCTCAATCCATAGGGAGGTCCGCCGGACAGCTGTCTTCTTCAACTCGCACGTTGGGATCAGGAAAGTTTCACACAAACCAGGCACATCGAATGATCGCTCGGCTAGATATCCGCCAGCATCTCAACGCCAATCGCCGCCAGCCAACACAGGAAGCTCTTCTCGATGTTCGAATCGTAGAACCGCAGCGATTGAGGGCCATGGGCCGTCGTGAAGCGGCCGATATAGGCCATAATCTCATCCCAATCTTCGGCAGGCATTCCGTCGCGGATCTCTTGAGCCTTGTCCACGCGCAATTTCGTCAGAATGTCCGCGACCGTGAAGTCCCGCAACTCCGCGATTTGCTCGAAACTGAGATCCCGCCCCTCATCCAGCAGGCTCAAAACGCCTTGAACGAACTTTCTCACTGAACTTCGATACATACCCGCTCCTTTGACCTCGCACTCGGTGTCGCATTCCATCATAGTGAACTCAGCGCCGCTCGCAATTCCAGTGATGGAAAAACGGACCAAGCGGCACCGAAGAGAGGACAAGATCCTGCACTCTCGTCCGAAATCAGAGGATTCTAGGAATAATCGGCGCATAGCAACCAGCTAAAACCGGTAACTGAGAAAGGCAAACCGTTCGTGAGAGCGGGACGCAAAGCCACAGACCTACGCGGGCATGATGTCCAACCAGGCCGCTGGGCTGCCACCCTTGAAAAGGAATGAAGGAGGCGACATGTTCAAGGGGCAGAAAGATCGCTCAATCAACCGACGGCCGATCCGATCACGACGTGGGCAAGGCCTATTCATCGTGGGACTGCTTTTCGTGGTCACGGGGCTCGTTATTCCAGGAAATGCGCAACAGAACAACGTAGAAGTTGTCGTCTGGGATACCGGACCGAGCATTCAAGGAGACGACGGGGCTCTTGTGTCAATTTCAGGACCCGCGTCCTACGATTTCTACGCCGGCCCCGACGAGAACCAGGAGAATCCCCATTTCCTCTATCTTCCGCCGGGAGACTACTCGTTCACGGTGACCGCCGTTTGGCCGCAGCAATCGAATATCGATGGCACAAGCGACCGGTGCAACAGGCGGGGAAGGTGCAAGGACAATGACATCGCGACGTTTTACATCGACTTTCGCTCCTACAGCACCCAGCCTAATGCCAGCGATGATTCGGAAATCACCCAGGAAGATACCCCCGTCGATATCTCTGTGATGTCCAATGACGAAGCCTCGCTTCGCATTACTCTAGACGGCAGCACCGATTCATCCGCAGCGTTTGTCACTGAAACGCTGCGGCGCACGACGGGCCCCGGCCTGTGCTGCGGAGACTTGGGGTATCCTGAATCTCAAACCTTCGATCTCACGGTTGAAGGAACCTCCGGCGAACTCGACATCGTTTGGGTGAGCAATCCATCGCATGGCACCGCCTCCGCCAATGCCGATGGAACCATCACCTACACCCCGGACGACGACTATTGTGGATTGGACGAGTTCCAGTACACCATCGAAGATGCCAATGGCACGGACACAGCAACCGTGCGCATTGAGATCCAATGCGTCAGCGACGCCCCCATCGCAGCGGATGACTCCGCATCCACAGACGAAAACAGCTTCGTCAGCATTGACATCACGGCCAATGACGCGGATCCCGACGGCGAGATCGATGCTTCGACCGTCATCATCGTTGATGCTCCCTCAAAGGGCTCGTTGGATATTGCCTCGTCCAGTGGCATCGTGACCTACACACCGGATGCGGGCGCCTGCGGATCGGACGCCTTCACCTACACGGTCTCGGATTTTGACGGAACCTCGTCCAATGAAGCCCGGGTCGACATCGACATCGCATGTAACCTGCCTCCGAGGGCCGAGGATGACGATGCGACGACCGATGAAAACTCCTCAGTGGGAATCAGCATTCTCTCGAACGATTCCGATTCGGACGGCACCTTGGATGCGACCTCCGTGAACATCATCACCGCGCCTGCGTCAGGAGAGCTGAGCATCCATCCCTCGACCGGCGTGATCACCTATTCCCCTGAATCCAGCGCCTGCGGCTCCGATATGTTTACCTACACCGTTCAGGATGACGATGGCGCACACTCCAATGAGGCCGTTGTCTCAATCGAGATTCTCTGTGATGATCCACCGCTTGCCATCGATGATCTCTATTCGGTGGATGAAGGGGGGACGCTGTCCGTCGCGGCGCCTGGAATCCTCAGTAACGACGAAACCAGTCCCTGGGAACCGCTGTCCGCCATCCTTGAAAGCGATGTGTCTCACGGCTCACTCACGCTACGATCGGACGGATCGTTCGTCTATGTTCATGATGGAAGCGAAACCACCTCAGACACATTCCGCTATCGTGGAAACGATGGTACCGAAGACTCCAACCGTGCCACCGTAACCTTGGTGATCGTCCCTGTGAACGATCCACCCACGGCCACCGAGGATGTTGGTGAAACAGATGAAGATGAACCGGTCACCCTGTCCGTCCTGGACAACGATAGCGACCCGGACGGAGACGAACTCTCAGTCGATTGGATTTCGCCGCCATCTCATGGATCAGTCAGAAACGAAGGAAACGCCATCACATACATCCCCGATCCGGACTACCATGGAACGGATTCCTTCACCTACGGTGTGTCTGATGGAAATGGCGGCTCAGATACTGCCGACGTCGCCATCTCAATCTCCCCGCAGAACGACCCCCCGGTCGCTCAGAATGATTCCGAAGGGACGGACGAAGATGTTCCCGTCATGATTCGCGTACTGGATAATGACACCGATGTCGACGGCGACAGGTTGTCCATCCAAAGCGTCAACCAGCCCTCCCATGGCGTCGTTGACATCCGTGGGGACGAGATACGGTACGAGCCTGACAGCGATTTCCATGGAACCGATCAGTTTGAGTACACGGTAAGTGATGGTCAAGGAGGCACCTCGACGGCCACGGTGACGGTGTTCATCGCTCCGGTGAATGATCCTCCCGTCGCCACGAATGACAGCGCAGAAACGGAAGAGGACCAAGCTGTTGCCATCGATCTGCTTCGAAACGATTCCGATCCGGATGGAGACGCGTTGGATATTGAGGCCGTCACCCAACCTTCTCACGGCGTCCTGGAAAACCGTGGCGTCGAGGTCGTTTATACCCCGGATGCCGACTACAACGGACCCGACAGCTTCACCTACACGATCTCGGATGGAAATGGCGGAACGGATCATGCCGAAGCTACGATTCGGGTTCGTCCCGGCAACGATCCTCCCATCGCGCGGGATGACTCCGCCTCCACCGAGGAAGATATCGGTGTATCGATCAATGTCCTCGTCAATGATGAGGACATTGATGGGGATACGCTCACCATCATCGAGACAAGCGATCCCGCGCATGGCGTCTTGACCCTCGCAGGCGAGTCCATTCGCTATCAGCCGAATCCGGATTTCGCCGGGCTCGACGAATTCACCTACACCATTGCGGATGAAGATGACGAAACAGCGACCGCCATTGTGTCGCTGCTCGTCGCTCCGGTGAACGATCCCCCTCGCGCTGAAAACGATGAGGCGAGCACCTCTGAGGATACAAGCGTAGACGTTTTCCTCCTGAACAATGACGGTGACCCCGACGGAGATTTGCTGATCATTCAATCGGTCACGCAACCTTCGAACGGATCGGTCACCAATCACGGGAATCACGTCACCTACCTTCCTCATGTCAACTACCACGGCACGGATACGTTCACCTACACCGTGTCGGATGGACATGGAGGAACCGCGACCGCCGAGGTCCGCATCGATATTGCTTCGGAGAACGACCCGCCGCTGGCGCAAGATGATTCCGGAGTGACGGAGGAGGGCGTCCCCGTTCGCTTGGATCTGCTCGCCAATGACTCAGACGCCGATGGAGACGCGTTGACGATTCAGTCCATCGATCAACCCTCCAATGGAACGGTCGTCAATCATGGGGACGACATCACCTACACGCCCCAAGGCGACTTCAATGGAATCGACAGCTTCACGTACATCGTGTCGGATGGGCAGGGCGGGATGGACACCGCCACGGTTACCCTTTCCGTCGCCGCAGTCAACGACCCGCCTGAAGCCATCGACGATCGATCTCAAACGCCCGAAGATGTTCCCGTGACCATCGATGTGCTCGACAATGATTCAGACCCGGATGGCGATGCATTGTCCATCCAGTCGATCACCCAGCCTGCGTACGGAACCGCCGTCATCGTTGGGGAGGGCATTCGTTACACACCCAATGCCGACACGTATGGAGAAGATGCCTTCACCTATACCGTCACAGACGGAAACGGAAGCATGGCCACCGCCACCGTAGAGATTGACGTGTCTCCGACAAACGATCCTCCAGTCGCCCAAGATGATTCGACATCCACCAATGAGGGAGCCGCGGTCACGATTGACGTCCTGGCCAATGACTCCGATCCGGACGGCGATACCTTAGCCGTGTTATCGGTTGAATCACCGGGGCATGGATCCCTTCAGAATAACGGGTCAGACGTGGTTTACACGCCCGACGCCAATTACAACGGCATCGACCAATTTACCTACACGTTGTCCGATGGAAATGGAGGCACGAATACCGCCACGGTTACCATCGCCATTGCCGCGGTCAATGACCCGCCCAATGCGGAGAACGACGATGCCACGACCGATGAGGATACTGCCCTCACAATTTCCGTCTTGGACAACGATTCCGACCCGGATGGCGATGCGCTCTCCATTCAGTCAGCGACACAGCCCGAGCAGGGATCCGTGTTCAACACGGGATCGGATCTCGTCTACACACCGAACTCGAATGTCCATGGAAACGACGCGTTTACCTATACCGTTTCCGATGGGTTCGGAGGCACGGATACGGCATCCGTCACGGTCACGATTCTCCCCATCAACGACCCTCCCGTCGCTCAGGATGATTCGTCATCAACCGACGAGGGCGTCTCTGTTGCAATTCCCGTACTCGACAACGACTCGGACCTTGATGGAGACGCTCTGATCCTTCAATCCGTGGACGATCCGCTTCACGGGTCTGCAACCCTTTCCGGTTCTTCAATCGTCTATCTTCCTGATGAGGACTACGACGGAACCGATGCATTCACCTACACCGTGACCGATGAACAGGGAGGAACGGACACGGCCACGGTCACGGTGTTCGTCGTTCCTCGCAACGATCCTCCGATCGCCGTCAACGACGAGGCCTCCACCGGAGAAGATGTCGCCCTCAGCATTCACGTTCTTTCCAATGACTCCGACCCGGACGGAGATTCCTTATCAATCGAGTCCGTCACACAACCCGACCACGGAACGACGGTGCGAAGCGGTTCCAGCATCCTCTATACGCCGGATCCCAACTACTCGGGACCGGATTCGTTTGCCTACACGCTGATTGATGGAAATGGCGGTTCGGACACTGCCACCGTCACGATGACGGTTCTGGAAACCAACGATCCTCCGTTCGCCCAAGAGGACAGCATGACGCTCTCCGAAAAGCAAACAACAACGGTTTCCGTACTGGACAACGACTCCGACCCGGATGGAGATCCCCTTCGCATCGAATCGATCGAGCGCCCTTCGGGTGGGGTGGTTGAAAACCTGGGCTCTGCCTTGACGTACACCCCGAATCCCGGATTCACCGGCCTGGATACCTTTGCCTACACCGTGTCGGATGGGAACGGAAAGACGAGCCGCGCCTTGGTCACGATCCTCGTCGTGCCCATTAACGATGCGCCGGTCGCCCAAGATGATTCAGCCACAACCGATGAAGACACTCTGGTGACGATTTCCGTGCTCTCGAACGATTCGGATGCTGACGGCGATTTCCTTCTCGTGGAGTCGTTCTCCCAACCGCGCAACGGAAGCGTCCTTAGTTCAAGAACGGGTCTCTCGTACATCCCCGATGAGGGATTCCAAGGCGTGGATTCGTTCACCTATATTGTCTCGGACGGCAACGGAGGCTCCGATTCCGCCACCGTGACGGTGTCCGTCGCCGGCGTCAATGACGCCCCCCTGGCCGAAGACAACTCCGCCATCACAGATGAAGGACTGGCCGTCCGTATCCCCGTGCTGCTCAACGATTCGGATCCCGATGATGATGTGCTGGCCATTCAGTCCGTCACCGTGCCCGAGAATGGAACCGCGATCATCGAGAACGGCGACATCGTCTATACACCCTTCCCTGGATTCGATGGGGTCGACCAATTCAGTTATACCGTGACCGACCCGCTCGGCGGAACGGATACGGCGCTGGTCTTCGTCGCTGTGGCCGCCGTCAACGATCCTCCCGTCGCTCAAAACGACAGTACGGCAATTCGTGCGGGCCAATCCGCGACGATCCCCGTTCTTGACAACGACACCGATCCCGAAGGCGAGGCGTTGCAAATCATCGCCGTCGAGCAACCAGCCAATGGATCGGTCGAAATCGCCGGATCGACGTTGTTCTATGCGCCGAATGCGGGATTCGTCGGCACGGATAGCTTTGCCTATACCATCGAAGATGCAGAGGGCGCGACAAGCCGAGCAACTGTCACCGTCGGCGTCGACCCGCTAATAGCAGGAGCCGGTGGCGCGACAGCAGCGGATTGCGAGGGCCGTATCATCATCTCTGAGCTCGCGTGGGCAGGAACTGCGGCCGATGCGCGTGACGAGTGGATTGAACTTCGCAATCTCAGCGCGCAACCCATCGATCTCGCAGGGTGGACGATCCAGTGGAGAGCGTCTCATCCCGCCACACCCGATGAGCAGCGTTGGAAAATCGTCGAACTCTCCGGAATCATGGAAGCGGCTCCCATCGCAGCGTGTGAGATCGATCCATCATCCACTCCAACCGTTTCGTACGCACCGGATGCCTCCGGCGCCTGGCTCGTCACAGCGCCTCCGGTACGCACCGAACGCGGGTTCTTCACCCTGGAGCGACGTTCCGACAATACTGTTCGCGGTCAGTCCGCGAATCTCGTTTACGATACAGGCCGTACGCTTGGGTTGGCGCTCTCCGATCGCGGAGAAATCGTGATGCTTCTCAACCCAGATGGAGAGGTCGTTGACAGCGCGAATGCCTCAAACTTGGGGCGCAACGGCTGGGCGGCCGGAAACGCCGCCACGTTCGGAACGATGGAACGCATCGATCCACTCGGACCGGATGTCGAAGAGAACTGGCAAACCAATTTGGGGTTGGCCATCACGGGGTTGGACGCGGATGAGCATCCGCTTCGCGCAACGCCCGGAGCCGCCAATTCCCCACGGATCGACGCGCAATCCTTACCAGAATCGATCACGGCATCGACGATCCGGAAAGGTGAGCTGGTGTCCGTCAGCTTCGCTCTGTCGCGGCAGGCACGACGAAACACAGGATGGCCGTGGATCAGTGTCTCACGCCCGGGATTCGCCGCGGGCGCCGGCGGAAGCGATAGTTTCGCGCGGTACTCGTTCTCCGGCCAACATGAAGGATCGAGCAGCTATCAGCTGAGCATCGGATCCGGAGACCTTGTGCCGGGTTCATACAACTTCTGGATCGTGTATGGAAACGGCCGCGCTGTGATTGTTCCCATTATCGTTAGCCCGTAACGCCTCCTGACGGGGCGAACTCCGGCCTCCACAGCCGGGGTTCGCCCTCCCTTTTTCGTTTTTGCGTTCCAACGTGTGCTGGATTACTCCGCTTGTGAACTCGATATGGTAAACTTGAATGCACGTGAAACGGCCACTAGGGGGATGAAATCAATGATCGGTCGGATGGCCAAAGCCCTGTCCTGCGGGGCGCTTCTATTGATCGGTATTGGAGTATCGATGTGGGCGGGCAATACCTATCTGAACGACTTTCCAAATGTCGAGGTCACCGAACCGGATTGCTTCGAGTTCGACATCACGGTGTCTCAGGGATCAGGCAGCTCGGCGACGCTGACGCTTCGTGTCCACGATGTTGACGAAGAAGCTGGAGAGCTTGACGAGGTCTACCTCAATGGAACCTATCTAGGCTATCTGTCAGGCACCAACGACACCTGGAGCACAACCTCATTCAACATTACCCATGTGGTTCAATACGGCGCCGCGAACACGGTGCGCATCTGCATCGACCCCGGCGGCGGAGAAGACACCACATGGCGGGCGGAAATCGATTGGGGACAGATTCTCATCGATGGAGGAAGCGCTGAGGATGCCGATATCACGTCCGTCTCAGCCAGCGGCGAATGGAATGCCATTCAGGTTCAAACGAACGTTTCCGCCACCAACACCGATACCTACCGCCTTGAGATCAACTTGCTGGATAGCTCGAGCAACAACAAGGACATCGCCGTTGACACGTTCAGCCTGACGGGCGGATCCAGCGCGACGCGGTTCAACACCGTCTCCCTGCCTTCGGAACCCTCCGGCAGTGAGGTCTTCACGATCGAAGCCAACTTGTTCAACGATACCACCGGCGTACAGCAGGCAGTCAAGACGACGACGTGGACCTATTCCTCGGAGCCCCCAACCGACATCGTGCTCAGCCAGTCGACCGTGGACGAGAATCTGCCCGCGCTGACGCTGGTCGGCACGCTCTCTGCGATCGACTCGGATTCACCCAGCCATGACTTCACTCTCATTGGCGGTGATATCGCCGGCTTCTCGATCAGCGGAACTCAGCTCTTGACCGCGCTCAGCTTCGATCACGAAGATCGCGATGAATATAGCCTACAGATCGAAGCTGAGGACGAGGACAGCAACACCTATAGCGAATGGTTCACGATTATCATCGCCGATATCAACGAAACGCCCACGGCATCCGATGATGTGGCATCCGTTGATGAAGGCAGCTCCATCGCCTTGGACGTCCTCGACAACGATTCCGATCCGGATGGCGATGCCATGGAGTTGGTATCAACCACCGACCCGGCACGCGGAACCGCCACAATCCTTCCCGACGACCGTATCGAATACACGCCCGACCCAGGGGCCTGCGGAAGCGACTCGTTCTCCTACACGATGTCCGACGGACGCGGAGAGACCGATACAGCCACCGTGTCCATCACCATTCGGAACCTGTCCCCTCACGCAGAAACGGATCGCGAGACCACGCCAGAAGGAGAGGCTCTTTCAATCCGCGTATTGGACAACGACCTGGATCCAGGATCGGGTCCGCTTGCGCTTCAGTCGGTGGAGACACCCCGCCATGGAACGGCCGTCATTGAGGGCGATGTCATTCGCTATGCCCCGAACGTCCGGTACGAGGGGGACGACGGCTTCTCCTACACAGTTGAGGATTCATGCGGCGCCACAGCCATCGGCTGGGTTGAGATCGATGTCACACGCACCAATCATGCCCCCACCGCCCATGCAGGCGGATTTTACCAGGGCGTCGTCGGAGAGCCTCTGACATTCAACGCATCCTTCAGCAGCGACCCGGATATCGACGACACGTTGCAATATCGGTGGGATCTCAATGGGAGCGACGTTCCGAACACCCCCTGGCTCGCGTCGCCCATCTATGTCGCCACCTACCACGAGCCTTTCTTCGGACAAGTCACCCTTGAGGTCAGGGACCTGTATCGCGGCGTCCCCACCGGAGAGATCGCTCGCGCGACAGCCTTGGTGCGCATTGCCTCGGTCCAATCCATTCAAGTGGTGGTCTTCGAGGATCTCAATGGCGATGGGGTTCGCGACTCAAACGAGCCCGGACTTCCCGGAATCGCACTCACGGTCGGCAACGAACGCATCGAAACCGAGGCTGACGGCGGGATCAGTCTGGAGTTGGACACCGGGTTGTGGGAGATTGCCATGACGCCTTCCTCCATTTCGATGTTGGAAAGCCGGGGCTATGCCATCCCGACGACCCAAGCCTCGGTGCAGCTCGATGAAAGCGACATTGAGTTCGTCGCCCTCAGCGTAAGCAAAACCACATCCACACTGAAGGGCTACGTCTATGCCGACTTGGACGAAGACGGCGAGTACGCGGAAGAAAATGACACGCCACTTCAGGGGCTGCGCGTCCGCCTTGACGGGAATCGCGAGACCACAACCGACGATCAGGGACGGTTCTTCTTCCTCTCCGTCACCTTCGGCGAGCACGTGGTCACGATCAGCGAGCCCGCGTCTTCCTCGACGGACGGCGAGGCGGAACCGTTGACGCTCACCGCGACCGTGATGCTAAGCCGTGAAACCCGACAGGAGATCGCCCTCCTGTGGCCATGGAATCCGATTGGCCCGGATCGTGGATTCTTGAACATCGATGTCGAAAAAACGGAAGACAACTGATCGCGGATAGACCGACAGGAGGGACGTTGACAAAGCGGGGTTGGATAGGGCTAGTGTTCCTAGGGGTGCTTGCGATCGTCCTCCCGGTGTGGGGACAGAGTATCGTCGGACCCGATCAAATGAATCAGTGCGATCAGGCGACTTTCACCGTCACCATCACGAACCAGAGCGCCACCCAAGATGCCTGCTTCCTCACCATCACGCACACCCTTCCCAACGGTGGCTTCTTGTACGTCCCCGGCTCAACCACCCTCATCTTGGATGAGACGCTTGAAACATTCACCGACGATCCCGTCAACAACGTCTGGGATATCGACGCCCTACGTGGATCCGCCTACGCACTGCCTCCCGGTGAGACGATCACCTTGTCTTATGAGATGGAAACGACGTGCGCCGCCGTTTCTGGAACTGACATCATCACCGTTGATTTTGAAGACTGCGACGACCCCGGCGTTCCTCTACAGAACGTCAGTTCCACCTCCATCGAACTGCTCCCCGGCGCCATTATCGTTAGCAAAACACCGTCGGTTCAAGACGCGTCCGTGGGCGATCTCGTGACATGGACGATCACGGTCGAGAACACCGGCTTGGGCACCATCTCCAATGTGGAAATTGTCGATCTGCTCGGGTCCGGCCTCGCGTTTGACTCCGCCTCCGATGGCGGGCTCAATGCGGGTCAAATCACCACCTGGGATGAAACCACAACACCGGGACTGACCTCAATTGCCGTAGGAGGAACGGTTTCCGTTCAACTGACCGCCGAAGTTATCGCCTGCTCCGGCCTGACCAACGATGTTGATGCCTCGTTCGGTTGCGGGCCAAGCGATATCTGCTTCGATACCGCCATCGACGAGGGAACGGCCACCGCCTCTCTGAACCTCATCGTCGAGAATCCGGACCTCGTCATGTCTGCACCGGATATCGTCATTCCCTATTGCGCGGGAGAAGAAACCATTGTGATTCCCATCACGAACAATGGAGCGGGAACCGCGCGGAACGTCGAACTCTGTGTCGACATTCCCACCATGACGGTGGCCAACGTCCAAGGCGGTGCCAGTTACTCAAGCGGGTGTTTCACGATTCCCGACATCGCCCCCAGCGGAACATTCAACCTGACATTCGATCTGTTATTCTCGGGGGATTGGTGCTCCGGCGGCCCCAGCGGAACCGATACTTTCGAGCTAACGTACACCAACGATTGCAACATCCCGTTTGTCGCCTTTCCCCAATTCTCGACACTGTCCTCGGAGGCCGGCCCATCACTGGCCGTATCCAAGACAGGGCCGGACAGCCTTCGCTTGGGAGAAATCGGAACATACAACGTTCAGGTCAGCTATGTCGGAAGCACCACGTGTGGCGGCAGCAGCCCGGGCCCCGTGACCATCGTCGACACCTATCCCGAAGGATTCACGGTTATCGACCCGGCAGGGGGCGCCGTCAACAGCGGAGCACGCACCATCACGTGGGGGTACGACCCCAACACCGATCCGCCCTTTGACGAATCAATCCAACTTCAAGCGCCGACGGATTGTAGCTACTGTGCGCAGCCCGGGGGCGCCTCCAATTCCAACACCCTAACAGCGACCGGAACCGACTGCTGCGGATGTCCCATCAGTGGAGAAGGGTCCGTCGAGACGGAGCTGCTCTGTGAAGGCTACGGCGACGATGTCACCTATTTCAGTTCGAGCATCGCCCTCAATCGCACGACCACCGTGCGCTGTTCATCGGACTATGCGATTACAGTCACGCACACCTACTCCTTCATCGACGATCCCGCGCTTGATGATTTTCTGTTGAATGAGTTTGAGTATTTCCTCAACGGCAACGGCGATCTACAATACGATTCGGGCTCCCTGACGGTCACCGGAGCCTCCGTGGACTCCATCGCCGATACGACGCCGTCAGGGCAACTGATCGTTCGGCTCGCCGATGCAACATCCGTGCGTGGGAAAACGGTGGTGTACGAGTACACGCTGATTGCCCAAGACCTCGATGCTGCCAGTTGCCAAGTTACGAGCTATCCGATCCAGGCGGGAGTCGAACTCGATCCAGGCGCCACCAGCATCGGTGTCTGTGGAACGATGTACCCAGATCCACCATTCCCAACCATTACCGCCCAGCCCCCTTCGATGAATGTGTCGATCGACGGCATTCCCGTGATCCAGGAATACTGCGCAACCTACGATGTCACGATTACGCTGACACGCACGTCGGCGTTGGCCAAGCCCTATGACGCCCGCCTTGTATTGTCGAACAACGGCGGCTCCGTGCTGGATATGTCACAAGCGACCTGTGGCGGAAACTATAGTCCCACGGATGGAACTTCCTGTACCACTCCCATCGAAGCCGGCTCGACCTACGAATGGCGCTATGCGGACCTGTTTGATAACGAGAATGACACGGCCACAATCACGTTCCCCGTCACCGTTCCCTGTGGCGGCCCGCTGGCCGATCTTTCCGTCGTGGCGACCTACGACGATCTGTGCCATGACGACGCCGTGTATGACGCCTCGTGCTCGACCTCATCGGATGATGAGGCCAGTCTATCGCTCTCGGCAGATGTGTACATCAGCAAAACACCGGAGATTCTCTATGCCACCACCCGCCAGGTGGCGTGGTCGGTCACCATTCAGAACACCGGCAACGGAACCGCCTACAACACGTGGGTCGATGACGTACTGGGAAGCGGATTGGTCTATGATTCCGCCAATTCCTCCATTGACAACCCCACCGGCGCGACCGAATACCCCAACCTGGACCACGAAGGAACCGTCATCAACGGCGTTTCTTGGATCATCGATGAACTGGCGCCGGGAGACGTGCGCACGATCACCGTGGCCGCGGAATTGGTCGCCTGCGACGGATTGACCAACGATGTCTCGACAGCGTGGGGATGCGACGGCGTCAGCTGTCAGACACCTCGGACGGACAGCTCGTCTGTCGTCATTCCGCCTGGACACCTTGTCGCAACATCGTACAGTCCAACCCCCGTTCCTATGTGTTCGGACAACATGGCCATCGTGACCATGAAGAACGCGGGAGTCAGTACCCTGTACAACCTTGTGGGCAATGTGACGCTGCCCACAGGCCTCATTTATCTGGGGAATCCGGAGGTTCAGGTCAATGGCGGCGGCTGGTCGCCAACCGGCGAACCCTCTGTCGCCGGCCAGGTACTCACCTGGACACAAACGGAAACGCCAACCTTGGATGAAGCCGATCCCAATGAGGTCATCGAAATTCGTTTCGACTACACGGTGGGATGCGGATTCGAGACGGACGACCTGGAGTTCCAGGCTTCTTACGAGGACCCGTGTGCCGCGCCTCAGCAATCCAATATCGGCCGCTTTACTATCGGATTGACGCCCGCCGAAGTGCTCGTGGATTTCCGTCAAGTGAGCCCGGCGCCCGGCGAGGCGCTCGACTGCGGCGGCCAAGCCACCTGGGAGATTGACGTCACCAACGATGGGTCCGTGATCATTCCCGTCGTTCAAGTTATCGCGACGCTGGATGACGGCCTCACCTTCGTCAGTTCCAGCGGCGATCCCACCTACGGCCCGGCTGATGGAGGCTCCAATACCGGGCAAACCGTCGTATGGGAACTTGCCAATCTCCCGATCGACGCTGTGGCCACCTTGTCGATGACCGCCGCATCCACAGGTGGAGGATTGGATTGCGAAGCCCTCGATGTATTTGTCGACGCATCTTGGGGATGCGGTGCCGTTGATGGAGCCTCGGACACCTTCGATGCCGATTGCACGACGACATCCCCCGCTAGCGCGACGATTTCGGGGACACGGGAGCCGCCGCTTGACTTGAGCGCCAACCTCTCTCCGGGATCCATCGAGGCATGCGACGACTCCACCACGCTGACGCTGGCCATCCAGAATACGGGCACAACGGCCACGACCTCCTACATTGACATGGTGATCGATCTCCCGGCGGAGTTGAGCTACATCCCCGGCAGCACCGAGATCGACTGCGGGGGTGGTTTCGTCGCGGCGAACGATCCCAACACATCCGGACAGACACTGACCTGGTATGACATCGCCGCGGAAGATGGAGTCAACGATGCCTGCGCCTCCATCCCCCCCGGCGGAACCGCTCAGCTTCGATTCGACGTCGTCGTCTCGTGCTACTTCACCACCCAGGACATCCCCATCGATGTCCATTTCTACGACTGTTGCGGACTGACCCAGTACACCTCGTCAACGTCCGTGTCGCTAACCTCGCTGTTGCCGTCGCTGACCGTCGACAAGTCGCCGGTGAATAGCACGCTGGACTGCTACAACGCGGCGGATACGGCCACCTGGACGATCACAGTCGAAAACACGGGAGCGGGAACCGCCGACTGGGTACGCATCACCGATACCCTCGGTTCAGTCCTCGTTCTCGATGGATCGGACAGCCCAACCGCAGGTCCCGGAATCTCCATGGGCGCCAATGTCGTCGGATGGGAGATCGGGCCGCTTGCCCCGAGCGAATCCTTCACCGCCACTGTCACCGCCCACATGATTCAACCTTCGGACAATTGTTCGCTGACTCCCCGGCGCAATACGGCCACCGTGCTGTGGGGGTGCGGCGCCTTCGACGGCGATCCCAACACGTCGGGAGAAGCGACATGCGATATCGGTTCGACCGTTCAGGATCAGGCTAACGTACGCATTCCCAATCTCTCGATCGCTTCGTCCGACATCACGCCGAACTTCACATGTACAGGAGACGGTGTCGCCCCATCATCAGGAACCATCGATGTCGTCGTTCGAAACGATGGTGACGGCGATATCACTTCCGATTTCGAAGTCACGATCACAGAAACAACCACCGGATACAGCGTGTCCGATCGGTTCACCAACCTCGGAGGCACGCTTCCTCTCTCCGATGGCACGACGCAGACGTTGACCTTCAGCAACATCAATATGGGTTGCGCCAACTGCGATTACGCGTTCGTCGTCGCCCTCGACTTCCTCGACGAGATCTGCGAATGCCGCGAAGACGACAACTTGGCGACGCTCAATGAAACCATTACGCTGCCGGATCTCGTCGTCGATTCCGCCGCGCTATCGGTCACGTGCGCCGGAGACGGGGAAATTCGAATCCAGGGACCGGTTACGTTGCGCAACGACGGCTGCGGCGTCCCATTGACCGATGACCTCACCGTCCGCTTCCGCATCTACGACGGCGCAAACTGCACAGGTAACGAAATCGACACCTTCACCGTTGATTTCACAGGCCTCTCCCTCGCTGCCGGTGGAGGCATCGATCAGGACACCATCGATATCACACGCACGCTCGCGGCCTGCAACCTGCCGGATTGTCAGCTCTCCATCCGAATCGAGGCCGATGACGGCAATTCGATCTGCGAATGCGACGGCACGAACAACGCGCTCTGCGCCGGCACCTTTGCCATCGCGACTCCCGATATGACCATCACGGACATCGACTTCAGCCAAGTCACGTGCGTCGCGGACACCCTCTCCGGCGTCGTCCGCGTCACCGTCGAAAATACCGGGTGCGGCGACTCCGGTCCGTTCGATCTGCGACTTGAGACCGACGGTTGCCTGTCGTTTGCAGACGAAACCGTGGCCAACCTCAGCGCGGGCGCCTCGACAACCGTCGACTTCACCATAGCCGGAACTTGGGAGGACTGCGCCGATTGCTCGTGCACTTTCACGGCAACCGTCGATCCGGATGGCAATGTCTGCGAGTGCGATGGCGCGAACAACGCGCGTTCCGAACCTTATACATCGGTTCTCCCCGACCTAACAATCTCAGGGGCCGTCGCCTCTCTTGGATGTGCATCCGATGGAAATGCGACTATCGATGCCGACGTCACCATTGCGAACGCCGGCTGCGCCGACGTAAGCGGTAGCTTCGACATTCGCGTCACCGTTTACGACGGCGCCAATTGCACAGGCAACGTTGTCGATACGTGGATCGAAACGATCACCGGCGAAACCATCGTCTCCGGTGGATCCCGTGTCATTTCGCTCTCTCAGCGCATCCTGGCCCAGTCGCTGTGTGCGGGCGATTGTGGCTACTCCGCGCACTTCGAGGTGGACGCCGGGAATGACATCTGTGAATGCGATGGCACGAACAACGAATTCTGCCTCTCCTCCATCCCCTCCGAGACACCCGATATCGTGGTAACCGCCGTCGTCCCGTCCATCGACTGTCAAGCAGGGACAGCCACCGTCACGGCAACGGTCGGCAATATCGGTTGCGGGGATGCCACCGGCGTCGTCTTCCGGCTAACCAGTTCCGGCTGTGCGCCGACCACCGACAGCGCGCCCATCGACCTAGCCGCGGGCGCCTCCCAGGACATCGTCTTCTCCTATACGCCGAACTGTTCCGATTGGAACTGCTCGTTTACGGTCACCGCCGACCCGACGTCCACGTTGTGCGAGTGCGACGGCGACAACGCACTGACCCTCGACCCCTATCCCGGAATCGGCTCGATTGGCGATCGCGTTTGGTTCGATACCGATGCAGGTGGAGACCAAGATCCGGGAGAACTCGGGATCGCAAACGTCACCGTCATTCTGGAAGCCGATCTCGATGGGGACGACCTCATCGACTACACGACGGAGACGACGACGGATGCGAATGGTGAGTACCTGTTTGACGATCTTCCGGCCGGCGACTATACGATTACTGTCGACGACACCACCCTCCCTGAGGGCATGGGCCAGACCTACGACTATGACGGTCTCGGCACGCCTCACGCATCGGATTACACGCTGGGCGAAAACGAACACAATCGGGAACAGGACTTCGGCTATCGAGGCCTCGGCTCGATTGGCGACTACGTCTGGATCGACGCCAATGCCGACGGTGTTCAAGACCCGTCCGAAGAGGGCATTGCGGGCGTCACGGTGACGTTGGAGGGCGACCTCAACGGCGATGGGATCAACGAGACCCTGACCACGACCACCGATGCCGACGGCCTTTATCTGTTCGACATCCTTCCCGCAGGACCGTATACGATCACGGTGGATGAGACGACGCTACCCGACGGGCTCAGCCAAACCTACGATGATGACGGACTCGGCAGTCCGCACACCTCCGACTACACGCTGGGGGCAGGCGAACACAATCGGGAACAGGATTTCGGCTATGCCTCGCCGGCCCTGTCCGTTGACAAGGTGATCGCCGACATTCTCAGAAACGGTGTCTCGATTGGGAACATCACCGGCCCGGTCGAACCCGGGGATGTCATCGTCTATCAGTTCGCCATCGAGAACGTCGGACCTGTGCCCGCCTACCACGTCGGCTTCGACGACACACTCCCCGCCGGCGTTGTCATCGAGACGGACGCTCCGGGAAACGCCGGGAGCTATGTCGTCACGGATCCGGCGGCCAGCGGCTCGCTCGCCCTCTCTGATGGCGCAACGATCTTCGACGTTCCTCTCGGCTTGACGGTCAATCCGGGAGAGACGCTGACAGCGACCTTCACGGCGAGGGTGACAAGCAACGTGTCTCAAGGCGACGACTTGACCAACACCGCCCACGCCTATGGCGAAGCCGAAGACGGAACGCCGATTCCTCCTGAGAATGCGCTGTTGGGGGACACCAGCGACAGTGATGTCGAAGACCCGGATGCCGACGATACCGGCATCGTTACCGTCACAGTTCTTCAACCCGCCTTGTCCGTCGACAAGACAATCACCGACATCATGCGCGAAGGGTCGAGCCTCGGGATCGCCGGCCCCGTACAACCCGGAGATATCGTTCTCTATCGCTTCGTCATCACGAACATCGGCGCCGGAACAGCCTATGATGTCGATTTCACCGACACGCTCCCTCCAGGGATGGAAACCCGTGCCGGCGGCACGTTCAGCATCACCTCCCCGGCAACCTCCGGCTCCCTCGGCCTGATAGCGGGGGCCTCCAGCTTTACGACGGCCATGGATGCCGAAATCGCCGGAGGAGAAGCCTTGAGCGCGGATTTCGGCGCCCTTGTCACCAGCGGGATCGTGCAAGGAACCGACCTCGTCAACATCGCCGAAGCATCGGGAATCGATGGCGCGGGAACGGAGATCCCGGACGAGAACGCCGCCCTCGGCGATACCGCTGACGGAGATGTCGAAGACCCCGATCCCGACGATACCGGCATTGCCGTCGTCGGCACAGAAGAACCCGCGCTGTCCGTCGACAAGATCATCACCGATATTCTGCGCGGAGGGTCAAGCATCGGGACAACCGGACCGGTTGAGCCCGGAGACATCGTGTTCTACCGCTATACAATCACCAACGTCGGCCTGGGCACCGCCTACAATGTCGACTTCACCGACACGCTGCCCACAGGCATGGTGACTGAAACGAATGCTCCAGGACATGCTGGCAGCTACACCGTCACGGATCCCACTGCAAGCGGTTCCTTAGGGTTGGCGGATGGCGTCGGCATATTTACGACGAGTCTCGCTGCCACCATTTCCGGAGGCGAAGCCCTCACCGCCGACTACACCGTTGTCGTCACCAGCGATATTGAGCAGGGAACCGATCTCATCAACATCGCCGCAACCACGGGAGAAGACGGCGCGGGGAACCCCATCCCCGGAGAAAACGCCGACCTCGGAGATACGAGCGATGGGGACAGCGAAGACCCGGATGCCGACGACACCGGCATCACCATCCTGGCCACCCAGGAACCGGCCCTGACTATCGACAAGCAAATCACCGACGTGATTCGCGGGGGCAGTTCCATCGGAGTCGTGGAGCCCGTCTTGTACGACGATGTGATCGAATACACAGTCACCATCCGCAACGTCGGTCTGGGAACGGCATACAACGTGAACTTCGACGACACCCTCCCCTCCGGCTTGGAGACCGAGGCCCAAGCCCCCGGAACCAGCGGCGCCTACACCGTCTCTGCTCCCGTCGCCAGCGGAGGGCTGAACGTACCGGATGCCGTGGCCGTCTTCTCCACGTCGATCAACGCCACGCTGGCAGGAGGGGCCACGTTGACGGCTGTGTACACGGTTCGCGTGACCCCGACCGCGCTGCCGGCCGTAGACCTCGTCAATGTGGCTGCCACCTGGGGCCAAGATGGGTTCGGAACGCCCATTCCCGAAGAGAATGCGGCAACCGGCGACACCTCGGATGACGACGAAGAAGATCCCGATGCCGACGATACCGGCATCGCATCCGTCCGCGTCGGCGCTCCCGCGCTGGTCACACGCAAGTCCGTGCTCACCATCACGCGGGCGGGAACGGTACTGAACGATACGGGCGTCGAACCGGGGGACATCGTCACCTATGAAGTCGGCGTCGCCAATGTCGGCAACGGCCCCGCTCAGAGCGTTAATCTCAATGACACGCTTCCCACCGGCTTCGTGTATGAGGGCAACACGGACGCCACCTGGCCGCAGGGAAGCTCATCAGCCGATCCTTCAGGCATTCCCGGTCCGACGCTCGACTGGCCATTGAATGCCGACTTGGAGCCCGGCGATGAGCTCGTGCTTCGCTACGATGCTCAAGTCACCCCGGAGATCGTGCAGGGGGAGCGGTATATCAATGTCATCCGCGCCACGGGAGAGGATGGCGCCGGCCAGCCGATTCCGCCGGACCATCGCTCGATCATCCCTGAAGACGACGACCCCGACGATGCAAGCGAAGCAAGCCTGTTGGGCGCCGTCCCCGCGCTTGTCACTGAAAAAACCATCTTGAACATCGTTCGAGACGGACGCTCGCTCGGCTCGCAGTCCACGGTTCGTGAGCAGGATCGCATTCTTTACCAGCTGCGCATCACCAACGTGGGAGGGGGAACGGCCTATGCCGTCGACGTCACCGACCAACTGCCCGAGCCCTTTGCCTTCATCGATGACTCGACCCAAGGGCGTTGGCCCTATCGTGTCGGCGTCTATACCCGCAATCCGTCCGGTGCTCCAGGCCCGACGCTGCTTTGGGATACCGACGCCACGCTTGAAACCAGCGATACCCTTCTGCTCACCTTTGAAGCGCGTGTTGACGGTCCGGTCGACCCGGGCGCCACATACACGAACATCCTTCGTGCTGAGGGAGAAGATGGTGCTGGGACGCCCATCCCTCCAAATCACGCCAGCGATGTCCCTCAGGACATCGATCCCGATGACCGCGACGATGTTTCTCTTACCGGCGTCACCGAGGGCCCTGCCCTGATCACCACGAAACGGGTTACCGATCTCATCCGAGCGGGGAAACCCGTCGCCGATGGCCGTATCGAAGAAGGCGACATCATCGAGTACGAGCTGACGGTTCAGAATGTGGGCACAACCACAGCCTATGCGGTCACGATCACCGATCGTCTTCCCACTGAATTCGGCTACATCGATGACACCAGCAGTGCGACCTGGCCCTTGGGAAGCTCCTTCGACGATCCCTCGGGATTTGGAGAGCTTCGTTGGGGTCTCGATGCCACCCTGCGACCAGGCGATCGTTTGGTCCTCCAATACATGGTGTTCGTACTGGGTCCCATCTATGACGGCTCCGCCTATACGAACGTCATGCAAGCAACCGGAGAAGGTCCGGATGGAACGCCGATTCCTCCCGATCAACGCACGGCCGTGCCCTCGGACATCGACCCTGACGATGCTTCCCAAACCACGTTGGTTGGCCGTTCCGCCTATATCCAGGGAGAAGGCGGCCTCGTCGCGGTGCCCATCCTTCGCAAGACCGCAGAGATCTTGACCGGAAACGTCTGTGAGGCGTGGAGCGCCTCGGTCGACCGCTTGTGGTTCCAAACGGACATCGCGCTATACGCCGCCTCCGAGTTCGAAGCCTTGCTGGACGCGCCCTCTGGCGCGAGTGTCGCTCCCGACACGCTGCTACCGACGTGGTGGCGGACGGTTCGCGATGAAACTCAGACCTATGCCCTGAGCAATCTGCTTCAGGTCAACGCCCTTTCGTCGATCGGGGTTTCGCTCGCTCATGGCCCGCTCGTCCGCGAGCATGCCGCTGCCTCCGGAGACAGCCCCATTGAAGCGCTGACCGCGCGGCTCGATCAATTGGCCGCGCGCGCAGGATTGGATGACGCATCGCTCCATCTCCCGCTTCCTCAGGACTGGATCTTCCTCGAAACCGCCGGAGGCGAACCCATCTACAACACCTGGCTCGACACGGACTTGGGTCCCAGCGGACAATGGACGCTCCTCGATCCGGCCATTCACCCCAGCTCACTGGGAATGGGTTTGGTCAAGCAAACAATGGAGGCCAAGCGGCTTCTTTCAAGCGCGCAGGCGCTCGATCGTTTTGTCGGATGGGTCATCGTCGACGCCATGGACAACAAGATCGCGTCACTGGACAGCGATCTCATGCTCCGCGACTCAACTGCCGCCTACGTGCCTCACCATACGGAATGGGACGATGAGACCGGCTTCTTCACAACCGTCGACCGGGCAAGCGTACTCTTTGACCAACTCTCCCTGCTGTGGGGCGTCGCCCGCGTCATCGAATTCGCACAATCCAACGACCTCGCCTGGCCGGCCGGCGAAGCGGATCGCCGCCAGCGGACGCTGACGACGGCTCGTGAGCTTTTGCGCGACATCCTCGCGGCACTTGACGCCTACCATCTCTCGGACCGAGGCACGTGGCTCGATCGTGGGGGCCCCGGCATCAACGATGCGAACCCCGCCACCACGGTGGACCTCGGGCTGCTTCTCATCGCCCTCGACGCCGCTCGTTCCGTTGTCCAAGACGCGGACCGCGCAACAATAGAGTCGTTCGTTCGCACCTCGATCGATGATCTCGTTCGCCGACAAGGAGCGTCCGGCTGGCTCTCTACCTCTGCTGAATCGGAGGAGGGCGCGCCCTGGGCTCTCACCTCCCAATTGGCAGGCATTCGTGGACTCCTCCTTGGCGCACAACTCCTTTCAGAGCCTAGCCTGATCGATCGGGCCCAGACCGCGTTTGACGCCCTCGATCGCGAGCTTTGGATGGATGGCATCGGATCCGGTCTGTATGCCGATCGCGGAACAGAGGAATGGAAAACCACGTGCTATACCCCATTGGAGATCGGCCTGGCGGCTGGCGCACTCCGTGAACTGGCGCACGTCTCGGAGGCTGACCGGACCGCCCATCTGTTGTCGCGACTGAGCGGCTTCATCCGAAGCGTGGTCGATGAAGCCGCGCTTCAGCTGACCCATGCCGTCCCAGGACGCGATGATTTCGTCGCCTTCGGGGAGGGTCGAATCGCTCCCATCCGTTCGGATGATGAGCTGGGACCGCTTGCTCCCGTCCTCCAACAGAGATTGTGCCTGTCGGATCACGCGCCTGACGCCACCTGCGCCGACTGGGCTGTCGAGGATCACGATCCACGGTATCGTACCGACATTTCCATGTTCGCCGCCTACGTCATTCAGAACCGCCAACCCGCCATCGAAGATGTGGCTGATGCCAATCTCGTCGCCGTGACCCAGCACTCAGGATTGGGCATTGCCTTCGATGCGATCCCCGGATTGCAGTCGGCGTTGGAGCGGTTTGCGGCCGCGGCGCCTCACGACGCAGCGCAGCTGGCGCCGATCGCCATTCCGTATGCAGGCGGAGATCCTCGCTTATCCTCCGGTTCCCTTGCCTGGGATCCAAACGGCTTTGACACCCGCTTCGTGGCTTCGGCACAAGGGATGACGCTGCTTCGTGAATCGCAGGAATTGGGGCAATGGCTGCAAGTGGACTCGCTCGAGGCCCATGAGCGACTGCATGCCTCCATCTTGTTGGCATCCATTTTGCAAAAACTGGTCACACTCCAGCAATGGCAAATTGAAGGGCCCGCCGGCATCGATTACATCCCCCATGAAATGGTGCGCAACGAATCAGAGGCCCTTGCCTGGTCCGTTCTCGATGCGTCGTCCACCCTGTTCGATCAAACGTCCCTGATCTATGGACTCTCCGAAGCCGTCGCCGTTCTCTCTCACCCTCAGGCCGAAGCGTTGCTCGCCGAGCAGCCGTTCCCATCCGCAGCGTGGCCAGACATCGCTCAGGCATTGCTCGTCGACGTGCTAGAGACGCTTGATGGCGCGCATCGCGACATCCGTCATGGAGGACTCGTCGATCACACCCGTCCCTCGGGAGGGGTGTGGGTGAAGGACGAGGCCGTCAGTGTGATCGAACTCGGCCTACTGACAGCCGCCATCGATCGCGCCCTCGTCGTCTTTGGGAGCGATTCCTCGATCGGCCGGCGGCTTGTCGACGTGCTCGATCGAGAGGTCACCTTCCTGCGAACCGAACTTCTGGATCCCAGCGGCGGCTTCTTCGAAACCTGGCCGCAGTCGAGCCACGAGCCCGCATGCGATCAGCAGACGCTGACGGGGCAGTTGGCCGGACTGCGGGCGTTGCTTGCTGGAATTGAATGGACGTCCATTCCAGAAGCGGAGGCCTTGCACGCACTACGCCTCATTGACGCTCGTTTCTGGGATGCCGATCTACAGATTTACCGAAGGGTGAATGCCAATCTGACGTGGTGCGTGACGCCGCTCGATCTCGGCATCGCCGTGGAATCGCTGTCACTTGCCCGGTCCCTTGTTGAGACCGCCGAGCGTCGCACTTTGGACACCCGATTGATCGCACATGTCGATCGCCTCCTTGATGCATTGCCGCTGCAGTTGTCGTCCATCCATTCCACCCGCCGAGAGTTCGCGATCGGCGAACGCACCTTTGCGCCGGTCTTCGATGCGCGCGTCTGCGTGCGCTCGACCACGCTTCGCGAGGGGCAGGCATGGGCGGAACCCGGAGACCGAATCCGCTATACCGTCACTGCCGAGAACGCCACCGAGATGACCTTCACGGCGCTTGAACTCCTAGACCGGCTGCCGGATGGCGTTCGCTTACTCGCCCTCGACCCTGCCGGCGAGCCGCAGAACGGCAACGTGACGTGGACGTTCGACGAGCTAGCGCCTTCGGAAACGCGAACCTGGCAGCTTCTTGTCCAGGTGGATGAGGCGGCATCCGACATCGATACGTTCGAGAACTGCGCGACCTTAACCTACTCGGATGAAGGTGGAACCCCCCAACCTCCGCGCGACGCCTGCGCCACGGTCGAGCGCGTGCCCTCTGATGACGGACTCTCACAGCTTCTTGACACATTGAACGCCGACTATGTCACGGATCAGGCGATGCATCTGTCCGCCGCGCTCAGCGACCTCGGCTGCGCCTGGGGCGCAACGTGGGACTATGCCTCCGACGCCAAGAACCTAGCCGATACGAACCTTGGCCTCTTGCTCGGCGAATCCGGCCTCGGAGTCTCCCTCCTCGCCCTGCCGCAATTCGACGCCATGCCAAGTCGAGAAGACGGGGTCCAGAACTGGATCGATGCCATCGCGCACGATGCCGGCATCGACTCGCCGCCAGCCTTCGAGAACAGCATCGTTCTCCCGTACGAGTCGGGAACACCGATCCTTCGGAATGACGGCACGTTGTCTCCCGAATCGGAGGTCATTACGCCGGCAGCGCTCGGATGGACGTTGGCGCGGGAAGCGCAATACGTCAAGTCCTGCCACCCCATTGACACCACGATCGCCACGTTTGCCGTTGCCTGGACCCAGCAACTTCTCGCCGAACAGCTCGCATGGATTGCTGAGCAGATTGAGGCCATCGACGCATCCGCCCCGTATCTTGTACAGGAGATTCGCGCGACAGAAACGCCCGACCGCACCGAGTACGGCATAAGCGACCCGAGGAGCACCGTCTATGGTCAAGCCTCCTTGTTGATCGGCCTTCTCCAAGTCGCTCAAACCGAAGCGTTGGATTCTCGAACCCGTCGTCTCGCCGAGCAGATCGCCGAAGATACCTTGGATCAACTCCTACGCCATTGGGATGGAGAGCAGGCCGCGTTCATCGGTCCCCTTGAGTCCGACGCGCCGCCGGTGAGGGCCGCCTGGTCCGATCAGGCCATTGCCAGCCGTGCGCTCGCCGAGGCCATGGAAGCGTTTACGAGGCAGCGGAACGCGCTCCGCGAGGTCCTTCGAGCCTTGTCTGCTGAGGCCACACGCCAAGGCGCAGAACGTTGGGGAAGCGAGGAAGCCGGACGCTTGCTGGTTTTGTTCGTAACAGCCGAAGCAACAAACGATTCAGCGACACGTGCATCCGCCATCGAAGGCTGGGATCAACTGAGGCAGACGACGTTCCCGGATGGAAGTCGCCCCATTGTGCTGGCGCCTCAAGCCGTCCGCGGTTGGGCCCACGCGCCCGGACAACTCGCCCTCATCTTTGACCTTCTTGCCGTTGTGGCACGCGTTCCGGGCGAGGACCCCGAGGCCCGTCGAGTTGCAGAGTCATTGCTTCTTTCCGAGGTTCTCGAAGATCGCGTTCAGCTTCTTCCGCCGGACGGCTTCTGGACGCACCACGCCCAAACGTCGTGTGCAGGCATCGCTCCCGTGTTCGCGCTCCACCGCGGCGAGTTGCCTGCCTGGTTGCGACAGCTCCGGTAAATGTCTCCGTAAGCAACGTTCCACAGAAAGCGCCTCGCTCAATGTAACGCCCATTACTTGCCTAGGTCTCGTTTCGCTGTGCGAGGTTTCCGTGAAGTTTCCGTTCTCGCCATCGATAATGAGAGCGTGAACATCAAACGATTATCCCTACGGTGGATTGCGCTTTGGACGCTCATCGCGGGGGTCAGCCTGCCTGTGATCGGACAACTTGAGTCTGTCACGCTGACCGGCCTCTTTGAGATGACGGTGACCACCACGTCCAGCGACTTTGTCGACCTGTCGGACACATCTCTGAATCTGGTATTGGGGTTGGGAGATGTCACCATGCAATTGGATACCTCCCTCACGGACACGTTTTTCGACACCCTGACGCTGTCGGCGACCGGTCCGCTGGGCAGCATCAGTTGGAGCTCCGCGCTTCGATTCAATCCCTCGACCGCTGAATTCGTATCCTGGCAATCCGGCGCATCGTTCACACTGCTTAGTCTCGCCATCGCGAATACAACGAACGTGCTCCAACCTCAAACCGAATCCTACACGCAGTGGTCCATCTCGGGCGGATTCGAAGACACCAATGTTCAGACGACCATCAAGATGGGAGTCTGTCCTTTCGAATTCTGGGAAGCCAACGCCTGTGCGACATGGGTCTGGTTTGACTGCAACGCCAATCTGAGCATTTGCGCGAAATTCGATTGCGAAGTCGGTTTCCGCGACTTCACCACATCCATGTCGGATCTTGTGCTTTTCGACGAATTTGGCATCCTGGGGAAGCTGGGGATGACCATCACCTATGGCCTCGATGAGAAGGCCATTTCGCCGTCACTGAAACTTGAACCTTCTTGGTTTTTTTGCTCGAACCTTGAGCTTCTCGCCGAATTCGATGTGTCGTCGCTTCCGATCTCCGTCGATAGCCTGGGAATCTACGGTTTCCGCGGCGAATGCGAGATCAGCGACTGCATCACCTTCTCTTTCGCGGATTCTCTGGATGAAGCAAAGAACAGCGCCGTCACGGGGAAAGCCGAGTACTTCGAGCGGTTTACGATCGCCGGCTGTCTGCCGTCCTGCTGTGCCTCACCCGGAGCCTTCGAAATCAACGCCTATTTCGAGCGCTCTCCTGGCCCATCGAACACGTTGTTTGGCTTGGGGTTGGTGACCGCAAGCTTCGACATTCAGCTCTTCAAGAGCTTCTCATTCGGTTTTGAAGCCTCCCTGCCGACAGTGGCCGGTGGGGGCGACTGGGAGCTGGCCTGGACGTTCCGCGTGCTTTGGTAGGTTTAGGCATCTTCGTCGACGTATAAAATCAACTGTTTCACACGCTTGACCCAGTAGCTTCCTGCGGATTCAGCCTCGTATTCTTCGTTGCTGATGTTCCCGTCTTCGGGAAGAACGGCAATGCGAAACCCGTCCTCCCATGCCGGAACCTCCTGGCCATCGAAGCGAAACGCAAGAACCATCGGATGACGGCTGTCGACGATGCGTGCCTTGTCAATCGTCAGGCGATACCCATCCGAGGCCACGACCTCAACGCGGTCATAGCGCATGGATGCGAGCAGATCAGCCAAGATCACGCCCGTGTAGGTTCCATGATCGCGCCAGTTCCCATACTGGTTCTGGTAGGTCCCCTCACGCGTGAGCACGGAAAGGCCCTTCATCGCTTCAAGAGACAGGGTGCGGCTGTTGCCAGCACGATCACGAAGTTGAATGGCCGGTCCGCTGTCTCGTCGAAGTCCATGCAGCAGGATGGGGATCAAACATGCCGCCAGCAACAGAACGAACCCCATTCGGGCCCATCTTCGTTTCGATCGATCGGTTAGAGCCATTGAGCCCTCCTAGCCAGAACCGCCGCTAACGCGGACGCAAGGATAAGCAGCCACATCACGACATCCACAGATGATGGCGCCCCGTGCGGATCCAGCGTTCGCGTCGGATGAAGGCCGAATGCCCGTCCTTTCATCGACATCGCGATCGTATCGACGCGAAGAAGCCCGGACATCAAGACCGGAAGAAACGTGTAGCGAATGGCCCGCCGGATACCGGAGATCGATCGTACGGACACCTCGATCCCCCGAAGGCGTTGCGCATCGCGAACTACGCGAAGTTCGCTACGAAAGAAGGGAACGAACCTCAAGGCGAGAATCAGCGCGAATCCATACCGATAGGGAACCCCCCATCGGATGAACGACCGAGCCAGCGCGTCAGGGTCCGTGGTCAGTGCAAAGGCAAAGCTCGCCGAGAGGATCACCACAAACCGCAACGCCATGTTCGCGCCAGAGATAAGTCCGTCTCGCGTCACGCACATGCCCACACACGCAAGAATCTCGCCCTCACGCACCGCAAGCACCTGAACGACAAACAAGAACAACGAGAAGATAAGTACAAATCGGATCGACTTGAACCATGGGCGCACCGACCCTTCGGACCATACGGCCAACCCGAACACCAGCACAAGCATCCCCGCCTTCAGGGTGAGGCTGCCCAAGCCAAGTGCAACGACCAAGACAGTGGCTAGCCAAAGAAGTCCCGTGACGGGTCGAATCCGATGCAAGCCCCGTTTCCCTCCACGATACCGAATGCCGGGGATCATGGTTTCACATCCCAGAATTTTGGCGTATAGGCGATCCTTCCGGCCGCTCGCAGGCGATCGAACACCTCGCCGGGCGTTCCTTCAACGATCTCTTCGCCGAGATAGAGCACGCGATCGCACAGCGCCCCTGCCATGGGAATGTCGTGCGTGACCAGGCACGTCATCGCGCCGCGGCGGCGAGCACGCTCAATATGAGAGGCGATCCACTCGACATTGTCGCGGTCCTGCCCGATGAAGGGTTCGTCCAGAAGCAGAAGCCGGGGTTCGTTCCGAAGGGCTCCGAGCACCGTCAAGCGGCGCTGCTCTCCAAGGCTCAGTGAATGGGGGGCTCGGTCCGCCATGCCGTCCAAACGAGCCTGGGTCAGCACATCGCACAGCCGGTCATCCGGTAGTGTGCCTTCGATCTCCAGATCGCGGCGAACCGTCCGCTCGAAAATCTGCTGATGAGGATGCTGAAAGACCATGCCCAACGTCGTGCCCTCAGGGCATGCAATCGATCCGGCATGAGGACGTTCCAACCCCGCCAGCAACCGCAAGAGCGTCGTCTTTCCGCCCCCGTTGGGCCCGATGATTCCGAGGACCTGTCCTCGCCCGAGCTCAAAGGAGAGGTGTTGAAACAGCGGCTCCGTGTAACCGTACCCCAGTTCCATGACCTTTATCGAGGCGCTCTCCAAAGGCCCCATGAACGCCGCGCCCCGGTCTCGCTTCACGAGGCGGGCGAGGCTGGTGTGTGTGCGCGCCGGATCGCGCTCCACGCGTCGCCCTGCTGCCATGATCCAAAGCTCGGGATTCAGCGCTTCCAGAGGAGTCAGCCGGTGCTCGGCGATCAACAGCGTGCACGATGACGCGCGCTGCAGCTGGTTCAATCGAGTGAAGAGGTGACATGCGCCATCGGGATCCAAATGGGCGGTTGGCTCATCAAGCAAGATGACGGAGGGGCGCATGGCGAGAATGGATGCCACTGCCAATCGCTGCTTCTCTCCACCGGAAAGCGTTGTGGCATCCCGATCAAGCAAATGGGCGATTCCCATCGCCTCGGCGGCCTCCTGGGTTCGCTGACGCACCTCGGAGACAGGCAGGCAAAGGTTCTCTGGGCCGAACGCGATCTCCGACCGTACACTCAGGGTGCAGATCTGGGCATCGGGATCCTGCTGAACCAATCCAACTGTTGTCGCAAGCTCCGCCACATCGGCATCCGCCACCACCCGTTCGGCAAGGCGAACATGCCCGGACACCTCTGCCTCGATCATCTCGGGAATGAAACCGGCCACGGTTCTCAGCAACGTGCTTTTTCCACACCCCGACGGTCCTGTTAAGGCGATCGTACGCCCCTTCGGGATGTCGCCCGAAAAGGCATCGACGGCAGGTGCACGACTCCCAGGAAACCGGACGCACAGATCGCGAAGTTCGATCGCCGCACTACTGAAGGACAAGGCGTCTCACCTTCTGCACCCAATAGGCGCCATCATAGTCCGCCGCGACCAAGCGAATGCTATCGCCCTCCGGACTGAGGAGAAGGCGGTCATCGCCCAACACGTCCCCCCATTGAAGCACGATCTCATAGCCATCCGCCGCGATAACGCGGACTTCCGACACGCCGGGTCTTGGATCGGCGGCACCAAGAACATCGCGGAGCAGGGGCCCCGAATAGGCGCGGGCAGGAATCGTCGTCGTACTGCCGCGCAGTTCCGCCGTAATCGTGACGTGCTCGCCGCGCCACTCGCTCAATCGATAGTAATAGGGCGCATCAACCGAACCCTCGATCCAGACGGTGTCCGGCGAAGAGGACGGGTCGACAACCTGAACGAAATACGCGGCGGCTCCGGCAAGCCCGATTAGAACGACAAGAAGCGTGATACTGTGCCGAATCCAATGTCCGGACGGGGTTCGCTCGCGCGCCGCCGTCGATGTTCGCAAGATGCCCGCGCCTTCGACCAAGCCACGCAGATCCCAAGCAAGGTAACCGCCGAAAAAAGCGCCGGAGACCGCGGCCAATCCCGCCATGCCCAGCATGACGCTCCACGGGATGCCCGCGAAATAGATGGCTTGGAAGACGAAGACATTCGAGGCCGACGCGACCGCGCCCGTCAGCATCATCAGGCCCAACGATCGGCGGGAAGACATCATCATGCCCAGATCCACGAACAATCCTTCGACAAGCGAAACCAGAACGATCACCACGCCATGCGTGCCTCCGGAGAGGAACTCAACCAACCCCTTGATGACGCCCGTCAACGTCCCTGATCCGAATCGCCGGATGAGCGCGTGAGCCAGCAGGGGCCAAAGAACGTGAACGCCGGCGATCAACTGTCCCGCCCCAAACGGAACGCCGAACAGCCGGTTGATCAAGTTGCCCAGATACCCCACATACGTCGATAGAACGCCGCCAACGGCGGACAGCAAGGCAATGAGCACGAGATCTCGAACATCCAGTCGAGACCTCGCGCCCTGTTTCTTCATCACGCCGGCTACAGATCGACGAGAAGCTCGGTCAGAAACTTGACGGAACGCAGATTCATCCCCTCAGGCAACGTCACCGAATCGTCATAAACGAATCGCATGAACCCGCTCGCTGCCGGATCGAGGAAGATGCCGTCCTGTTTAAAGGCGATGATGAACCGATCATCGCGGGCGATCAGATCCGAGGTCACGGTTTGCGAGTAGCCGTCTTCGGCAACCAGCGTGATCTCATAAGCCCCACCTGCAAGCGCATCATTGAAGTCCTCGTCGTTGTAATGGATGCCCAATTCCGGCGCCGGGAACACATCGTCATCCACATAGGCGACCAATCGCCAAAGCGGGATTCCCGTGTACTGACTCGTTACGCCCTTGCTTGTCACCGAGACCGTGTTACTGTGGCACGGACATCCAATGCCTTCCTCAAGCTCGGACCGCGCGAACATCCGCTCCACGGCGCCCGTGACGGTCAAACTGTAGTTGACATAGGAGCCCAGAACTTCGATCAACGTCACCATCTTGGCGGAAAGCGCGCTGGAGAAATGCGGCGTGTCGTCCCCGACCTGGACAATGCGGAAGTAGCCGGGATCGAAGGGCATGTACTCGCCGTTTTCTTTGTACGCCAAGATCCATGTTCCCTCGGACGTATCCTGGAATTGTGATGCTGGGTAGTTCATCGAATATCCGTCCGCCGCCGTAACGCGAACGGTCGCCTCAGCGGACACATTGCCGATCAACGTTGTCATGGGAATGCCGACATAGGTTGCCGTGTACTCGGCATTGGTCGAGGTCGTAAACGTCCCCGCTCCTTCGAGGGTTTCAAAGGCTTCCACGTCTTCGAGGGTGTAGGACGACGCCGCGTCTCCGCGGATGACGGACAGGATTTTTTCATCCGGAAAGCTGGTTTGTCCGAGCGGAACGGTTTCCGGCTGAAGCGGAAGGGATCTCCCATCGTAATCGGGGATCAAGTAGGTAACGCCCTTCACCATCATCCCAGTCGTTGACGGCACCTCGCCGAAGTAGTGGGCCAGATCGGCGCCCAGGGCGTTCAGCATATCGTCATTGCTAAAACGTTCATCCTCAGGAAGGAAAACCAGCATCGGTCCGTCTTCCCAATCCTCGCCCGATTCTCCGTTCCGCTCGATGGCGAGAATGGGAACCCCCGCGTCCGACGTGCCGGACAAAGCCCGTTCGGTGAGGCGCTTGGCCCAGCCGTCGATGGCGACGATGCCCATGGTCTCGTAGGACGCGAGATCGCCGGCCGCTTCGAGAATGGCCGCGACAGAGACGCCCCGATAGTGATGCGCCGTCTTCCAGTTTTGGGTTCCATCGTCGGCAATGGGACCCTCGTAGGCAACCGTCCCTTCGATCAGAGGAAAGCCGCCCAAGGCCAACTCGACAAACCCAACGGGGGTTTCAACATAGACCGAAAGGTCCTCCACCGCCCAGGCCAGTGCCGTCAGAGACAAGATCATCAGGAATCCTATTCCCAACCGTCGCGTCATGTTCACCCTTTCACCCCGTTACCGGCTCCGTACGAATCGCGGCGGGGGGTATCGAAACATAGATTTGCTCGCCAGTCCTCAGCTCAATCGAGCCCTTCTCCACACACATCATCAAGCCGTTGAGTTCGATGCCCCCGACGCCGATGACAGGATTCATGAGGGGGCCAACCTCGCGCAGCTTGTTGATTCGAGCACGGAATACGTTGCTTCGTGAGACCAAAACACGCTCAGGCGATTCGCGAAACAGCTGGATCGCCTGAGGGGGGATGAAAACCCTGAGTCTGTCCGCGTCTGAAAACGAGAGAAGGATCCACGTTTCCGTTCCCAGTTCAACTCGGCAGAGCGCTCCCTCTCGGGAAAGAACGGACACCAAAAAGCCGTTCTTCTCACTGGAGGGATGCTCCAACGGACGATAGTCGGCCAGGCCCTTGATGCGCTTGGCTTGTTGCATTCGCTCCGCCCACAGCAACTGTTCCACGGCTTCCCGCGGTGTTCCCGCGGAGACGAGGAGCTCGACGAGGTCGAGAGAAAGAAGCTCGGCAAGGCGGCGCATGTGGGGAAGTCCGGGAGCCGGCCGCGTCCCGTGCTCCATGCGAGAAAGCCGTGAGAACTCAATACCCGTTTGAGCCGAGAGTTCTCGAAGACTCATTCCTTTTGCGGATCGCGCTTTCTGCAGGAGTTCCCCGAACCGTGCTTTGGCCATAGGCGAAGTCTAGGACGCGTGTTGTCATTTGTCAACAAAGACAATGATCGCGAGCCCACATGCGCACATTCGGGCTCTCTCGGTATAATGCACCCCTATGAAGCGACAGCTCTTCCGACGTCCAGACGATCTAACCACCGGTCCGATCACTCGCTCGCTGCTTCAGCTAGCTTGGCCGGTGATGCTCTCCAACCTGTTTCAGACGCTCTACAATTTCGCGGATCGCCTGTGGCTCGGACGCTGGGGCGCTGTCGGGATTGCCGCCGTTCAGGTATCGTTCCCCTTGGTCTTTTTGACCATCTCTGTCGCCAGTGGATTCACGGTGGCGGGGATGGCTCTGATCGCCCAATTCACGGGAGCCAATCGCGAGGAAGATGCGAACCTGGCCGCAGGGCAGGTGTTCGTGTTCAGCGCGCTCCTCGCCGCCACGCTCGCCGTCGTCGGCTTCTTCACCGCCGGCCCCATCATGTCGCTTATGGGCGCCGCCAAGGATCTCACAGCCGCCGCGTCCGAGTATCTGAGGATCATCTTTATGGGCGCTCCCTTGATCTTCTCGACCTTCTTGTTCGCCGCCCTTCTCAATGGAAGCGGAGATACCGTGACGCCGATGATTCTGATGGCCGTCTCTGTCGGCGCCAATATCCTGCTCGATCCGTTCTTCATCTTCGGATGGGGACCCTTCCCCGAATGGGGCGTCGCCGGAGCTGCCGTGGCCACAGTCCTATCACGCGGATTGGTCGCTCTCGTCGGCTTTTATCTGCTGTTTTCCGGGAAGCTGGGAATCCACATCCGCTTCTCCCATCTGCGTCCGCGCTGGCCCATGCTTCGTCAGATCGCCTCCATCGGCACCATGTCGTCGATCGGACAAACGGGAACGGCTCTGGGCTTCACGATTCTCAACGGCGCGTTGGCCCGGCTAGGAACCGCCGTGATCAACGCATTCGGAATCGGCACCGCCTTTATCTCGATCGTACTCATGCCGGCCATGGGCCTCGGCCAAGCCACCGCAACAATGGTAGGGCAGAATCTCGGAGCCGAGAAACCCGATCGCGCCCGCCGCGTCGCGTGGGACGGCGTTCTCATCTCATCCATCATCTTGGTCGCCGCCGCTGCCCTCGTGATTCCGTTTCGCTCGCACCTCATTCGCTTCTTCATGACCGATCCCGAAGTCGTTGCCATTGGAATCCGAATGCTTCTGTTGGTGGGATTCGCGTTCCCATTCATGGGCATCATTCAAGTCATGATCGGCGTCTATCAAGGCTCAGGCCATACGGCCTATTCCATGTTCTTCGGTCTTTTCCGGCTGTGGGGATTGCGCATCCCGTTGATCTATCTGCTTGCGTATGTGCTTGCGTGGGGATCCGACGGCGTCTGGTGGGCCATGTTCTGGTCGAATCTCGGCGCCGCCCTCGTCTCGCTGGGCTGTTTCCTGACCGGGAACTGGGCAAAGCAAGTTATCAAAACAATTCCTGACGAAATGAGCGCCGCCTAGGCAGAATCCTTGCACCGCTTCTGCCTACCCCCTAATCTCTCCCAAAACCTGTCGTACCGAAGGGAGGGAATATGCCGACCATCACCGTATCAGAAGCTCATCGCCACATCGGTCAACGCGTCACCTTGAAGGGGTGGCTCTACAATCGACGATCGAGCGGAAAGATCCTTTTCTTACAGATTCGCGACGGATCTGGAGTGATCCAGGCCGTTTTGGGAGCGTCGGACAATCCCGATCTCTTCGCCAAGGCGGATCAGTTCTCAAGGGAAACGTCCCTTGTCGTCCATGGCGTGGTCAAGGAGGACGCGCGCGCGTCAATCGGCTGCGAGTTGCTTCTTGAAGACGCCGATGTCATTCATCAACCGTCCGTTGACTTCCCTATCGAGCTGAAGGAGCAAACGCCCGGCTTCCTCATGGACCATCGGCATCTTTGGATGCGGACGGGCCGGCAGGTTCCCGTTCTGCGCGTTCGCGACGCGGCATTCTATGCCTTCCGTCAGTTCTTCCATGAACGTGGGTTCGTCGCCACTGAAGCCCCGATCTTGACGGGAACGTCCGTTGAGGGAACAACAACGTTGTTCGAGCTCGACTACTTCGGAGACTCCGCCTATCTGTCCCAGTCCGGGCAGCTTTATTTGGAGGCCACGGCGATGGCTCTCGGCCGCGTCTATTGGATCGGACCGGCCTTTCGCGCCGAGAAGTCCAAGACGCGCAAGCATGTCACGGAATTCTGGATTGCCGAAGCCGAGATGGCGTTCTACGACCATGCGATGAACCTCGATCTGCAAGAGGATCTCGTCCGCTATATCGTCACGCACGTCATCGAGGAGAGGGGACCCGAACTCAAGGAATTGGGACAAGATGTCGAGCAACTCCAGCGCGAAGTTGCCGAACCCTTCGCACGACTGGACTATGGCGACGCCGTCACCCTACTTCAGGAGTTGGGACATGACGTGAGCTTCGGTGACGACTTCGGCGCTCCGCAAGAAGCGTCTCTCGGCGATCACTTCGGGAAACCCGTTTTCATCGAGCGCTTCCCCGTCGAGATGAAGCCCTTCTACATGAAACGCGATCCCGCAGATCCGACGCGCGTGATGGCCGCCGATCTCATCGCTCCGGAAGGGTACGGCGAAATCATCGGCGGAAGCCAGCGCGTGGATACGGAAGAAGAACTCGTCTCCCAACTCACAGAAGCCGGACTCCCAACCGAACCGTACCAGTGGTACATCGATCTGAGGCGATTTGGCTCCGTTCCACATTCGGGTTTCGGGATGGGATTGGCGCGTGTGATCGCCTGGATCACAGGGGTCTCGCATATTCGGGAAGTCATTCCCTTCCCTCGCCAGATCAATCGGCTCTATCCCTAGCGAATGATGAGGCCCGTACCTTGTGGTGCGGGCTTTTCAATTCTGAATAGAATATCCACCGCAAAAGTCCCTTCAGGCGTTGCAATGACGGGATTCAGGTCCAGTTCGGCAATACTCTCGCAATCCACAGCAAGCTGGGATAGGCCGGTAATGATGTCGATCAGCGGTTCAAGATCCACCGCCGGCTGCCCGCGAAAGGCCTGCAAGAGCGGGAAGGCGCGAATGGATCGAATCATGGTTTCGGCCTCAGCGCGAGAAATCGGCGCCACGCCGAACGCAACATCGCGAAGCGCTTCCACCAGGGTTCCGCCAATCCCGAACATGATGGCGGGGCCGAACGACGGGTCGCGATCCAGCCCGATAATCAGCTCGCGCCCCTCCAGCATCTGCTGCGCCAAGATACGTGCATCGGGCATCTGGAGCGAATCGAGAGTCTCGCGAAGCCGGAGATAGGCATGAATCAGATCGGCATGGGTTTCAATGTCCGTGATGACGGCATTGAACTCAAAACGATGGAGGAGTTGAGGCGAATCGATTTTCAAGACAATCGGCCCGTCGACCCCTTCGAAGAAACGGACGCCCTCTTCCAGCGACTCCAGATAGGTAAAGGGGCACACGGTCAATCCGTACGCGGAGAGAATATCAGCGCCTTCACTGAAGAAGAGCCCCGATCGCCCTTCGCCATCGGCCTGTTCTAGAATGCGCCGAGCAGCGTTCGCATCGTGCGTGTCCGAGGGGCTTTCTTCGTGTCGACGCGCTCCAAGGGCCTTGACCCGGCAAAGCACGTCGATCCCGCTCACTGCGGTTTCAGGCATGACATAGCTTGGGATCCACTGCTCCTGGAGCCGCTCAACCAGCGGAAGCACCATAGCATCCCGGCTCAACGTGCAAACCAACACTGGCTTGTCCGGCATCTTCTCCAACACACGCAGGATGCCGTCCGCCACGTTCTCAACCGGTTCGTGATAGACCATGGGAGGCCGGAAGATGACGATGGCCGCATCGACGGCGGGGAGCACGATTTTCAGGGCGCTTTCGTAGTCACTGCTCCCGGCTGTCGCGATCATATCCACGGGGTTTCCGTATCCTGCTTCAGGCGGAAGGAATTCGCGCAGCTTCGATTGAATGTCCTGCGGAAGCGCCGGCACGTCGATGCCAAGCCGCTCGCAGGCATCGGCGGCGATAATCCCGGCGCCCCCCGCGTTGGTCAGAATAGCGACCCGGTTACCAGCAGGAACGATGCCCTTCTGCAAGACGCGAAGCGCGCTCAGCGCTTCATCGATCGTGGTGACACGAAGCGCGCCACACTGGCGTAGAAACGCATCGACAATGGCGTCTGGACTGGCCAGCGAGCCCGTATGCGACGCCACGGCCGCTGCTCCTGCTTCCGTTCGCCCCGCTTTAAGAACGACAACGGGCTTGTCGCGGTTGATCGAATCGAGGATCCGCCGAAACTCCGCCGGATCGGCAAACGACTCAAGGTAGAGGAAGATGGCGCGGCACGCCGGATCTTTAGCCAGTTGGCGCAGGAAGTCATTCTCCGTCAATCCGGCTCGGTTGCCGAGATTGATGAACGTCGAGACGCCAAGTCCCGCTTCCTCAAAACTCTCGAGCAACGTTTCACCCAAGGACCCGCTTTGTGAGATAAATCCAATCCCGCCCCCCGGCAAGAACCAGCGGGAGAACGACGCATTCAGTTTCACACGTTCGGATCGATGGATAATGCCCATGCAATTGGGGCCCACAACATTGAGATCGTACGTCTCGATAAGCTCTCGGAGAGCCCCTTCCAATTGCTCGCCTTCCTCACCCGCTTCTTTGAAGCCCGCCGTGATGATGACAAGGTGGCGGATGCCCCGCTTGCCGCAATCCTCCACAGCGCGAAGAACCAAGCTGCGATTGATAGCGAGGATCGCGAGATCCGTCGACTCGGGAAGTTCCGCGATGGTGGCATAGCACGTGAATCCAAGCACGTTCTCATACTTCGGATTCACAGCGAAAATGTCTCCGGAGAAACCGCATGCATCCAGGTTTCGTAAGATGGTTCCAGCCACAGACCCTTCTCGCGGGCTTGCCCCCACGACGGCGACCGCCTTGGGACTAAGGAGCTTTGCTAGTTCGTTTTGCATCGATTCTCATGCCTTTCACGATCAACCAGATCAGCGCAAGCATAATCAGTAGATCTCCGATACTAAAGGCCGTGGAGAACGGAATCCATGCCGGAAGGTAGAGAACGTCGCCAAGGACGTTCAAGTGCGTATCGGGTGTCATGGGAATCAAGTTCGCATACGTCCCTTCTTCCAGCAATCGGTTGGCAAGAAAGTCCAGACCCGCGCGCTGAAGCGCGGTGTTCGATGCCGGCATGAAGCCCCCGTTCAGACTCAGCACCGCGAAATTGCACAGCGCACCGGCTCCCAGAAGCACGACGGGAAGGGTTCGGATATTGACGATGAGCCATCCGACGAGCAGAACGTACGACACAATATGAAGCGGCGCCTGGGCAACCATCAGAAGGGCCGTGCTTCGAAAGGACGGGAAGATCAGCAGCTGAATCACCAGAGCAATGAAAACGAGCGGCAGCCACCGCAACTGAAGCTTGCCGAGCCCCGAGAGCCGACCTCCGAAGAGATAGCCCAGCAGAACGCCCACAGCAACCACAATCAGGAAGAACATTAGCTAAACCTCCGAGAGCTGAGGATCCGAAGCCATGGAAGGCCGCGTTTCCGGCAACCTATCGATGACGCGAAGCAAGGCGGCGGCAACCGTGGGATCCAACTCAACCTCCGTCATGTCGCGAATCATGCGAATCGTATCATCTCGACTAAAAGCCTTTCGATACGGACGATCCGTGGTCAAGGCATTGTAAATATCGGCGGCAGCGATGATCCGTGCCAGAAGGGGAATCTCTTTTCCCTTCAATCCGGATGGATAGCCCGTTCCGTTCCACTTCTCGTGTTCATGCCGAACGGCATCCGCAACCGGCGCATAGATCTCCAATCCGGAGATCAATTCAGCACTGATCACCGGATGTTCACGCATCTTCTTCCACTCATCTTCAGAGAGTTTTCCTGGCTTTAGCAGGATGGAATCCGGAATGGCAACCTTTCCAATGTCATGGACGCGCGCCGCGATCTCAATCTGCTCGATCTCCTTCTGTCCGAGTCCCATCTCCCAACCGATCTTGACCGCCAGTTCCGCCACTTCCAATGAATGAACAGCTGTGTAATGGTCTCTCGCATCGAGCAAATCAGAGATGCGCTCGAACGTTTTCCGGGCCTCGGTCTGAAGCTTCACATACCCTCGGAAGGACACGTGAACAAGGATCAACGGGAAGAGAGCTAAGAAGACATGCCACGCTGAAATGGAGTAAAGCGCCGTAAGCAGCAATGCTGATACGCACAATACCATGTATTGCATAAAGAACTGGCGAGTACTTTGCCAAAGTGAACTGAAGAAAGGTCTACGCTCCGTTATCGAGACGATTCCCGTAACGAACGTGAGATTGAGCAACAAGTAGAGCAGGAAAACTGCCACCGCCAGAGCAAAATCCATTGCTCGCACTAGGGTCAGAGTATGGCGATCGAATATTTGGAGAAGAAGTCCGGAGATCGTCACAGTAAGTACAAGCTGGCTAACGTTAAAAGAGATCGGAAATATCCTGCTTGAAAGGGGAGAATCATCATCTGGGGAACGAAGAAAAAACTCCGACAGCAAAGACGCAAGGAACACCAGGATCACTGCAAGATGTCCACCAAGAATGAAGAGCGCCGCAAGATAGATCGCAATCGAACTAGAGATTTCCCAATTATAGGTTGGGATCCAAGTCGCATAAACCTCTGCAAAGACAGCAAGTACAACGAAGACAGCAAAAAGCGAGAGCTCCTCAGCAGTGGGTAGATCTCTGCTGGCCACAGCAAAACCAACGGAAACCAGCGCGGCAATCGTAAGAATAGCTATGTAGACTACTGCTGTGTTTGGAACCTTCATCGAGCCCCCTCAACGACAACTACTAAGTGCCACGAATAGTAGCATCCTCCTCGTGGCCACCCAACTGTTCGTTGCAGATGCGGAAACTGCTCGACGAAATCAGTCCTTCAAACTCTTCTATAGTTTTGGAGCTCTACCTTCCGCCAGGACGCCACTTAATGCTTTCGGCCAATAGCATCCCCAGCGTCGAGATCGATAGAAGGTAGTATAGGGTTCGTGTGCCAAATACCTTCTGGAGTACTTTCTTCATTCTCTCTTCACCTTTCCGGTTGTATCCGCCCCACTTCATCCCATCCCTCCTTCTCTATCAACTCAAGCCTATCGACCACCCGGTCGCCACTTGATACTCTCAGCCAGCAGCATGCCCAGCGTCATGATCGTCAGCAGGTAGTACATCGTCTTTCCGCTTAGCAACTTCTTCATTCTCTCTTCTCCCTTTCGATTCGTTCTGTCCCACTTCATGAGAAAAACTCCGATTTGTCCCCGATTTAGCGGCCACCTGGTCGCCACTTGATGCTTTCAGCCAGCAGCATGCCCAGTGTCATGATCGTCAGCAGGTAGTACATCGCTCGTCCACTCAGCAGTTTCTTCATCTTTTCCTCTCCCTTTCTGTTGTATCCGCCCCATTTCATGTCTGTCCTCCTTCTGAGTTGTTGGTTTAGCGTCCGCCCGGCCGCCACTTGATGCTTTCAGCCAGCAGCATGCCCAACGTCATGATCGTCAACAGGTAGTACATCGCCCGTCCGCTCATCAGTTTCTTCATCTTTTCCTCTCCTTTTCGGTTGTATCCGCCCCATTTCATGGTCGTCCTCCTTCAGCGTTCTTGGTTTAGCGTCCGCCCGGCCGCCACTTGATGCTTTCAGCCAACAGCATGCCCAGTGTCATGATCGTCAGCAGGTAGTACATCGCTCGTCCGCTCATCAGTTTCTTCATCTTTTCCTCTCCCTTTCTGTTGTATCCGCCCCATTTCATGTCTAAACCTCCTTGTAACTAGGTAGAATCGTGACAAAGCTGATGGAGACTGCTTTATCTTAGGGTTTCCAATTGAGTAACTAATAGGCTAGCAAATATTGACGATCAAGTTTTTTCCATGATATTTTCACTATTTTTTCATAATATCGTATTAACTTCGCGCCTATGCTGGATCTCCCAAGGGAACAGCATTCTCGAAAATCGAAAACCCGAAGAACGAAGCCTGAGATTGCGCCCCGATCGCACGACGGTAATGCGTATTACGACGCCATTCCCAGGATTTGACTTCGCTTCGGCGCCCCGATAAAGTTACCCGCAGATTGAGGACGAGGTGTTAGAGTGAGAGAGTACGAAATCGTATATGTCGTCCGCCCGGATCTTTCTGATGAAGACCGTGCGGCAAAGATTGAACGCATCCATTCCCTGATCACCGATAACGGTGGCCAGTTGGGGAAGGTGGAAGACTGGGGCAAGCGCGTGCTGGCCTATGAAATCAAGCATTGCGCGGACGGATATTATGGACTCGCGGAGTTCCAGCTCGCCCCGGAGAGCGTTAAGACTGTTGAAGAACGCCTGAACATCGACGAAGAAATCCTTCGTTATCAGATCATTTCTCACGCGTAGGGAGACACTATGGCTGCTAGCTTGAATCGCGTCATTCTGATCGGCAATTTGACCGCCGATCCGGAGCTTCGCTACACGTCTAGCGGCACGGCTCGGACCAAGTTTTCCATCGCAGTGAACCGACAGTACAAGAATGCTTCCGGACAATTGCAGGAAGAAACAACCTTCGTACCCATCGTCACGTGGGGTTCCCAGGCCGAGAACTGCGCGAACTACCTCAGCAAAGGACGATCGGTAGCTGTCGAAGGTCGTTTGCGAATCGATTCGTTCGAAAACGATCAGGGAGAGCGAAGGAAGGTCATTGAGGTCGTTGCCTCAACGGTTCAGTTCCTTGGCGGCTCGCCCCGGTCCGGCGGCGATACGCCGCGTCCTGCGCCTGCACAACAGCCTTCTGTGGCAGAGCCGGAAGCGAGCGCAACGGAGGAGGTTCCGTTCTAAGTTATGTTCCATCGAAGAAAACGAAAATGTCGAGTGTGCGAAAACAAGATTAAGCTCGACTACAAGCGACCTGAGGAATTGAAGCAGTTCATGAATCGTTTGGGAAAGATTCTCCCCAAGCGTGCGACGCGCCTGTGCGCGAAGCATCAGCGACAGCTGGCTTTGCAGATCAACCGTGCTCGCAAGATCGCACTTCTTCCCTACGTTGGGGAACGCGAGCCCATGAAGATGCGCAGGTAACACCGCAGTGCAAAAAAACATGAGCAGGCCCCGGCATAAAAACGCTGGGGTCTCTTTCTTTTCGATGGGGTTGCTAAGCAACCTTTCGCTCGTGCGGCGCGTTCGCCGTTCCCCATGAAAAAAACGGGCATCGTCATCTTCCATGCGCCATCGGGCGAATCGGTTCTTGAGCAGCAGGTCAACCGCGCACGCATTGCATCGGTTCACGACCTGCTAACTCAGCTGCAAAACCGCGTCGACGCGTGCATCATCGTCTGCTCATGCAACGATGTCTTTGAATTCGAGACGTTGAATGCCCATATCATCCCAACTCAGGATTCCGAGATCTTCCATTTCGGACGTCACCTGCAACAGGTCATCCGAGAACACGCGCTCGATTCCGTTATCTATTTCGGGAGCGGCTCAGGAACCTTGCTTTCCGAGGAGCAGTTCGCCGATCTCTTTGCGTTCTCGCAACGAGCGGATGCGTCCGCGCTATTCAACAATTATTATTCGTGCGATTTCGCCGTCTTTGCCGATGCCAAGGCGCTTCTCCCGCTTCACCTACCTGAAAGAGATAACGGAATAGGCTTCTTGCTGGCCGATTCCGGCATTCACTGCCACAGCCTTCCGCGTTCGTTGGCATCGCAATTCGATCTGGATACGCCCATCGATCTCGTGCTGCTCAAAGCGGCCGGCCATGGCGGCCCTCGAATTCGAGCGTTTCTGGATACGTTGGATCTTTCGCATCCAACACTCGACTCATTGTCGCCGCTGCTCGCCGAACGCACAGCGCTTGTCTATCTCGTCGGGCGCGTGAGTCCGGTGACGTGGCAGGCCTTCGAACGCCAAGTGGCTTGTCGAACCGCGGGGATGATCGAGGGCCGAGGCATGAAGGCCTATGCCGATCGCCAGCCTCCGGTGCTATCGTCGCTCTTCTCGGACAAAGGATTCTCCGAGTTCTTCCACACGTTGGAGGATTCCTCCGACGGCGCCATCATCGATACGCGGCCGCTGCTCGCTCGGCAGGGGCAGTTGCCCGATCCACACGAGCGTTTCTCCAGCGACCTATTCGATATCCCGGCGCTTCGCGACCCTCGTTGGGTCGAGTTCACGCAGCAGGCTCTGACGTGCAAGATACCCATTCTTCTTGGAGGCCATTCGTTGGTCAGCGGAGGGCTCTATCTGCTTTCTGAGATCTGCTGGAAAGGGCGAGATCTACCACGTAGACTTCATCCCGATCCGTACAAAGGAGATGGAAGACAGCATGAGTCAGAATCCGGACAAACATCTGATCGACATTGATCCCCAAACCGCGGCACTGATCGCCGCTGAAGAACACCGCCAACGCGAGAAGATCGTTCTCATCCCCTCATCAAGCCTGACGCCGAAGCCGGTGCGAGAAGCGCTCGGATCGGTCTTTACCAGCGTGTATGCCGAGGGATATCCGCGCAAGGCGATGATGGCTTCGGATCCTGACGACCTTGCTGAACTCGATGTACAACTGGCCAGCTATCGGCGGTATGCCGATCGCCGGTTCTACAAAGGGACCGAGTTGGCCGATATCGTCGAATCCTTGGCTGCCCGCAGGGCGGCGGAGTGCTTTGCCACACCGGAGTTTCCGGCCCATCGGATCTTCGCGAATGTGCAGCCATTGTCCGGAGCTGCCGCCAACCTCGCGATCTACGATGCCTTTGTGAACCCCGGCGAAACCGTGATGGGCATGGCGCTCACCGAAGGTGGACATCTCACGCACGGTTCGGAATTCAACGTGACCGGAAAGCGTTACAACATCGTGTCCTATGCTGTCGATTCGAGCACAGGGAGACTGAACTACGGCGCCATGCGCAAATTGGCCGAAATGTATCGCCCAAAGATGATCATCGGCGGCTTCACGTCATATCCCTGGCAGCCTGATTGGGAGGCGTTCCGGGAGATCGCCGACTCCGTCGGAGCCATCCTCCTCGCCGATGTCGCGCACACCGCCGGCTTGATTATCGGCGGACAATATCCGAATCCGATCGGCATCGCCGATGTGATCAACTTCACCACCCACAAGACCCTCTGCGGACCGCGAAGCGCCGTCGTCCTTTCCACCGATCCCAAGATCGCGGCAATGGTTGACACGGCCGTCTTCCCAGGTCAGCAGGGCGGACCGCATGTCAACAAGTTCGCGGCGCTCGCCGTCGCCCTGAAGCTCGCCCAACAGCCGGAGTACCGCGACCTTCAACGCCGCGTCGTCGAGAATGCCGCCCATTTGGCCAAGTCCCTCGAAGCGGAGGGACTCACCATCGCCTATGGTGGAACCGATACGCACTTGTTGCTCGTCGACCTGCGCGAGATCGCAACGGAAAGCGGATTCACCATGATGGGTGAAATCGCCTCCCGCATCTTGGATTTGGTTGGCCTCGTTTGCAACAAGAACACGTTGCCGGGCGACACCAGCGCGGCCGATGCCCACGGCATTCGGTTGGGGACAACATGGGCGACGCAACGCGGTATGGGAACCGAAGAAATGGAAATCCTCGCCGGGATCATCGCCCGCATTCTCAAGAGCATTCGCCCGTTCACCTATGACGGCCTCCTCAGTCCGCTATCGCGCGGCAAGCTGCCACTTGCTGTGCTTGAGGACGCCAAACGCGACGTGCGCACACTGATTGCTCGCGTCGATTCCACCGTTCATACCAGCCCATCGAGGCCCGCGTCCGAGGAATCTCCTTGGGCGATTCTGCGTCTCTATGGCGGGCGGATTCGCGCCCTTCTCAACGAAGTCACGCCAACGGATTTATCCTCTATGCAGGTTGGCGATTCCTGCCGTACCTATCTGTTTGATGAAACCGGCGCACTCTTGTCGGAGATTGTCGTTGGTATGCTCGGCGATGAAGACTATCTCGTTCTCGCTCCAACCGAGGTCGGACGAACCGTGCAGCAATGGCTGAGCGGCATCGCCGATGGGTACATTCTGTTCGATCGAGATGATGTGTTCCGCAAGGTACAGGGTCCCGCTGTTGTGGAGACGTGGTCCGAATCGGATGTTCCCACAGACCGCAGGGACTGGCTGTCCATCCCAACGTTCGGAGCCAGCAACGGCCTCACCATCAATGATGTGTATGCCCGCTCGCCGGAACGTTTCGATCTCACCAAACCCTATTTCGTCGGGCAATCGCTCGTGACGCAGCGCCAAGATGACTCGGAGCGCTCCACATGGTCATGGGAAGATCGTGAAGGCGAGTTGCAGCGAACGGCTCTGTACGAGGTCCACAAGGCCCTTGGCGCACGATTGGTTCCCTTCGCAGGCTGGGAGATGCCCGTGTGGTACACCTCCGCCCTGGAAGAACACCGCGCCGTCCGCACAGCGGCCGGGCTCTATGATCTCGGGCACATGGGTGTTTTCCAGATTTCCGGTCCCCATGCCACCGAATTCTTGAACGCCGTGTGCTCCAACTACGTCAGTTGGCTGATGGATGGTCAGTCTCAATATGCCTATCTGTTCGATGCCGATGGGAACGTGATCGATGATGTGTTCATCTATCGCCGCGCCTGGGATCGCTACTTGGTCGTCGTCAATGCCGCCAACGAGAAGAAGGACTGGGAATGGCTCAACGGCGTCAATGCCGGAACCTATGCCGTGGATCGAGAGATCCCCAGCCGGCGGCCGAAGGCTGTTGACATCACCGATCTCAAGGCGTCGCGCGGCGTCGTCGACATCGCGCTCCAAGGACCGGCCAGCCCCATCATCCTCGCGGAATTGGCGGATGAGGCGCAGAAGCGGGAGCTCGCCGCCTTGCAGCGAACGGAGTTCGTGGAGATGGATCTGGAAGGTCACCAGCTGATCATTGCCCGGACGGGATACACCGGCGAAGAGTGCGGCTATGAAATCTACGTCAGCGGCAACTCTGTGGAATGGTTGTGGAACCGTCTTCTGGAGGCCGGGGCTCCCCACGGCTTGCTTCCCTGCGGATTGGCTTCGCGCGATTCGACGCGAACGGAAGCCGGACTGCCGTTGTACGGACACGAGCTCGCGGGTCCCTATTCCATGAATCCGTTCGAAGCCAGCTTCGGGTCGTACGTCAAGCTGCACAAGCCGTTCTTTGCCGGACGAGCGACGTGCGTCAGCGATTACTGCGAACGCACCCGCACCACCGTCCGATTCCACGTTGACCCCGGCGCACGCCGCGTTCAACCCGGCGCCGCCGTCATTGATCGTTCCGGCACGGTGATCGGACATGTGACAAGCTGCGTCAGCCTCGGAGAAACCCAAATCGGCCTCGGATTGGTCAACAAGATGGACCTGCCCGCGGGAACCGACGTCGGCCTGATCAATCCTCCCCGCGGGAACGCGGCGGTAGTCAAGACGGACCTCCAACTCGGAGACCGGATGACGCCGCCGATTGCCGGCAGGATCCTCTCTCGCTTCATGGCACGTGGAACGAATCCCCAAGCAGGCGAGGAATAGGACGAAAGCAGAGGGACGTTCGAACGAGCGGGTTCGTCAGTTCAAACGGGGGTCAGCGGGCCCCGAGGGGCTGATCTTGGTCAGCCACTTCAGGCTGGAAGGAAGAACCGATTGCAGCATCTTGGCGTAATTGCGCCACATATCACGCTCGTCGCAAATCTCTTGGATGACTTCCTTGAGAACATCCGCTTCGACGTTCGATTGCAGCATGATGTAGACGCCGGGAGGCTGCTCGGTGTACGACAGTTCCCACTTCAATCGTTCGGCGGCTTCTTGGATGGGAAGTCCTTCGGATTCTCGGAGTTCTTCGAGCCGGCGAAGAATCGCGACAGCTTCACCCTGGAAAATCAGGCGGTTTCGTGTGCCCCGAGACAAGTACGCATCCAACGTCTCCCCCAAGGCGCTCACTCGATTTCTTACTGCACGCTTGGACAGACCAAGGAATCGTGCAACATCTTCCAGTGTGGCCATGGGCATAGTATACAAGAAGGATATGGCGATTTCGTGTAATACGGACAACGCTCATCATCGCTTTCCTGCTCTACACAATCTCGATCTTGTCGTGCTATAATCAGCCTATCATGTTGTAATTGGTTTCACGATGTTGGCACCCGTAAAAAGGAGGATCTTTGCCACTTCAAACCCTTCTGATTCTTGCCGGCGCCTTTCTTCTCGCGCTGGTATTGATCTTGACGTTGCCGCGCCAGCGCCGCGTCGTTCCCAGAGATGAAGCGCACGTTGTCATCAAACGCAAAAAGGTCGTCGTCTATTCGGGAACGCCCGAAATCGCCGGATTCAAGGGATCGACCTACTACCAATTCCCGAGTTCGGTCCCCCTTCTCGGGATGGACGTCACGATGGTTCCGCTGAGCGTATTGGAGCTTCGTGTTCCCGAGATGGTCACGTTCGCCGCCCGCAATGCGCGGTTCACGCTAACAGCCTCCGTGTTCGTCCGCGTTACCGACCCACTGAAGTCGGCTCAGCGCTGGCCCGGCCGCCACGTGGATGAGTTCGTCGGGGGTGTGAAGGAACTGATGGAGAATGCCATCCGCAATACGACGACGGCATTCGCCGCCGAAGACATCATCGAGAAGAAGGACGAAATCGCCTCCAAACTCCAGCATGCACTGTCTGCCGACATGGCCGAGTACGGCTGCATTATCACCAACGTCGGAATCGTCGACATTACCGATGCGCCGGGAAATACCGTGATTTCAGACATCGCGCGCAAGCGTGAAGCGGAGATTAATTCCGAAAGCCGCCAGATCGTGGCTGTGAAGGAACGAGAAGCCCGCGTCGTGGAAGCGGAGAACCGTCAAGAAGCCGAAATGCGCGAGTCGGCGGCGGCGGAAGCCATCGGCGTTCGTGAACGGGAGAAGGAACAGCGAGTGTATCTCTCGCAGCAAAAGGTGGCCACTGAAGAGATGGAGGTCGAACGAATCCGGCAGGTACGCGCCGCGGAAATCGATCGCGATTCCGCCATCGAACGCGCCCAAGGAGAGCGGCAGGCCGCCATTCTCAAGCGCCAAGCAGAAGCGGAAGGCGTGCAGGCCGTTGGGTTTGCCGAAGCCGAGGTCACGCGGAACAAGGGGATGGCGGAAGCCGAGGCCATCGCCAAGCGCGTCGAAGCCCTCAATCGCCTCCAGGACGAAGGCCGTTTCTTCCGGAACATCGAGAAGGACGAGCGCGTCGGACTGGAAATGGCAAAGGCGTTGCAAGGCGCGGACCTAAAGCTCGTTTCCACCGGAGAAGTGGACAATTTCCTCGATCTCTTCTCTGCCAACGGCGGCGCCAAATTGGGCGCATTCATCGCATCGCTCCGGCAGGTTGAACCCGATCTTGCCGATCGCTTGCTCGGCGTCCTCGACCGGTTGGGAGGAAATCGCCCCACCATCAGCTAGCTCGTTCTCGCGGACCGATGGGGAGCACGATCTCCACATCAGTCCGCGCCGGATCTCCGGCGGGATGCGCTTCATCTTGACCTTCGCCAATAACGCAAACGGACACCCCTTCCTTTTGCAGATCCGCGGCCAGCACCCAAGCGCCAACATAGGCGAACACGATTCCGATTTCATCTTCCCAAGAACGGTCATCCCCGTTCATGACGGAATCGAGCCGGCGGTGAATCTCGGAGATGATCCGGCTTCTCTGCGCGGACGGCGCCAGCCGTGCTTGGACGATCCCGACGCATCCACGCCGGAATTGGGCTTGATAGAGGGCTGATCGCTCGTTGTCGCGAAGCAATCGCCCGGAATCCACCCGCTCGATCAGCACCTTCATGCGCCGTCCCTGCTGGGCCGAATGAACCAGGTCGCTCAACCGATCCGAGTCGCGATCCGCTCCCTTCAGGAGCTGGTCCGGGTTCCATCGTATGGCTTTCATGTCACTCCTTTCCAAAAAGAAAAGACCACAGGCTGTCGCCTGTAGTCCTCATGCCCTCCTCATCACGCAGGCGCGCCTGCGTTCGAGGGGGCTAGCTCGTCGTCGTGGTCTGGAAAAGGATACCGGACTTCAATTCAGCGAAGCCCAAACTGCATGCGATCGACCCTTTCCCGTTCATCGTACGCACACCCTACAAGAAACCGAACCGATCGTCAATCCCTGTCGGGCGCATCAAGTTTCCCTATTTGGACATTCTCCCTATCATGAAGATGGAAGAGCGAGTATGAGAAGGAGGTCTCATGCGTAAGGAGTTTCGGGATTTTGTGCTGAAGGGCAATCTGCTGCAGTTGGCCGTGGCTTTCATCATGGGGACAGCATTCGGCGCCGTGGTGAAGTCCTTTATCGGCGATTTGATCATGCCCATCATTGGCAATCTCATTGGAGGCGTCGATTTCGTAAACCTGTACGTCAATCTATCCGGACAAGCCTACGAGTCCGCCGCCGCCGCTCGAGAAGCGGGAGCCGCCGCCATCTACTATGGCGCATTTCTCAACACGGTCATCACCTTGCTGATTGTGGCCTGGGTGATGTTCTATCTGGTGAGGACGGCGACGCGGTTGGAGAAGCCGGAAGAAGCTCCCGCCTCCACAACAAAGGACTGTCCGTTCTGCCTGTCAGCGGTTCCAGTGGCCGCCACCCGTTGTGCCCACTGCACCTCGGAGCTGGAAGCAAGCTAATCCCTTCTCTTCGGCTGCGGATCGACGCATCCGATTCGCAGACGTATCATCTTTGCCATCTCAGTGTCTAAGGGAGCAGCATGTTCCGTTCTCGATCTGACAATCACTCGTCTGACTTGCTCCAGCTTCTGAAAACCCTCGCCCCAGTGTGGGAGAGAGAAAACCGGCTGATTGAGCTTCCGGACGACCGCCCCACGATCTTTGTCGGAGACATTCACGGAGATCGAGACGCCGCTGAACATGTCTTGTCGATGTTCCCTCCGGAATCCGGGGTTCTCGTGTTTCTCGGAGATATCCTCGATCGAGGACCCGACTCGCTTGGATCGCTCAAGGTTATCCTTAGACGCAAAGCGGAACATCCCGATTCCACCCATCTCTTAATGGGTAATCATGAGGCATGGGCGGCCGTTCAGTTCCGTCCCGCCGGATTCTGGCTGGAGCTCGCTTCGAAAGATGCGCATCACATCGCCGAGGGGCTGCGACCCCTGCCGTATGCGGCTTGGCATCCTTCAGGGCTCCTTGGCGTGCATGGCGCGCTTCCCGATCTTCCGAATCTGACGAGCATTCGCGATATCGACCTGGGGTCGGATGCTTGGCGTGCGATGACGTGGGGAGACTGGGTCGACGACGATGCCCACGAATCGTTCGACGGGCCTCGACCCGCTTTCGGCCCCTCAAGCTTTTCAAGACGAGCGAATCAATTGGGCGTTCGCCTCCTCGTCCGCTCCCATCAACCCTCCTCTCCGCTTCGACAGTTCGATGATCGCTGTCTGACGATCTTCAGCTCCTCCGCCTATGGCGGCGGGCCAAGGCACGTTGCACGGTGGACGCCCGGGAGCACCGGCGTGTCAGTTCAAGATCTTGAGTTGATTGAGATCTAGCGGGACCAGTTGCCCCGTTTGGCGTGAACCGATACCCTCCTCACAGGTACCCACAATCGAAACTGTCCTAAGAATCCATGCATGTAAGGAGTGCTTCGATGCCCGATCCGCGAATCGAAAAGCTTGCCCAAGTCCTCGTTCACTACTCCGTTGCCGTGAAGCCCGACGACAAGGTCATCCTTCAAGGGGGGCCTATCGCCGAGCCTCTGCTGAAGGCCCTCTATGTCGAGGTCCTGAAGGCGGGAGGACACCCCATGGTGATGACGGCGCTTCCCGGCCTTGGCGAACTGCTGTATAAGCACGGTAGCGATGAGCAGATTCAACACATCCCCGAGCCCATCAAGCAGGCCATGACCACCTACGACGCGCTCATCAACATCATCAGCGCAGTGAATACCAAGGCCATGACCAACATCCCGCCGGAAAAAATCGCGCTGGCCAATCAAGCGCAAGGAGAGTTGTTCGGAACGATCATGAAGCGATCCGCGGATGGAGAGTTCAACTGGTCGCTCGCGCTGTTTCCCACCAACGCGTCCGCACAAGACGCTGAGATGAGCCTTCTCGATTATGAGGACTTCGTCTATCAAGCATGCCTTCCCGATATGGACGACCCCATCGGGTATTGGCGCCGGGTGGCCGAGCAGCAACAGAAAGTCGTGGACCATCTTGACAAGGCGAACTCGATTCGTGTCGAAGGACCGGATATCGATCTTCGTATGAGCATCGCGGACCGAACCTTTGTCAACTGCTGCGGAACGCGGAACATGCCGGATGGAGAGGTGTTCACGGGACCGGTTGAGGACTCCGTTGAAGGGCACGTCCGTTTCTCCTATCCCTCCACGTACCAAGGGCGCAAGGTTGAAGGCATCCACCTGTGGTTTGAGAAGGGCAAGGTGGTCAAGGCGACGGCGGACAAGGGAGAGAATTTCCTCCTCAAAACCATCGATATCGACGAAGGCGCTCGCTTCCTCGGCGAGTTCGCCATCGGCACCAATGTCGGCATCACCAAAGCCACCGGCAACACCCTATTCGATGAGAAGATCGGAGGAAGCTTCCATATGGCGCTTGGCCGGGGGATGCCTGAGACGGGCTCCGTGAATCAATCCGCCATTCACTGGGACATGGTTTGCGATCTGTCCCAAGGCGGCAAGATATGGGCGGATGAGGACCTCATCTACGAAAACGGCGCCTTCATCCCGGAGCTTCAATAGATCAGGCTCGACCGTCCATGAGCAAGGAGATGGCGTGAGCAACTTGCTGCTGGATCATGTGACCCGATGTGTCGATTCGATTGACAGCCAGCTGCGAACGGATCGGCGCGATTTCCATCGTTTTGCTGAAGCTGGATGGACGGAATTCAGAACCGCCGCCCGGATTGCCGAGCGCCTCACCCACCTCGGATGGGACGTTCATTCCGGACGCTCGGTCTGTGACGAGGCATCTCGTATGGGACTGCCACCCGCGCAGGACCTGGAGTCGCACTGGGTCCGCGCCCGTGATGAGGGCGCGGATCCGACCTACCTTGAACCGCTTCGGGGAGGGTACACCGGCGTTGTCGGAGTTCTTCGCAACGGCGACGGCCCCACCCTCGGATTACGCTTCGACATCGATGCCCTCAACCTCGTCGAATCGGAGGCCGCGTCCCATCGTCCAGCCGCCGAGGGGTTTCGTTCGATTCATCAAAACGTGTGCCACGCGTGCGGACATGACGGTCACGCGGCGACGGGCTTGGGCATCGCGCATGTGCTGTCCGAGTTGCGTTCGCACATCTCAGGAACCGTCAAACTCATCTTTCAACCGGCGGAAGAAGGGGTCCGTGGCGCTCGATCGATGGTTGTCGCCGGGGTCGTCGATGACGTCGACCTTCTGCTCGGCCACCACCTCGTCACCGGCGCCGCTGTCGGAGAACTTTTCCCCGGAATGAGCGGCTACGCGGCAACAACGAAATTCGATGTGGAATTCCAGGGAGAACCGGCCCATGCCGGAGGATCGCCGGATGGCGGACACAACGCCCTGCTCTCCGCCGCCACGGCCGCACTGAACCTCCAGGCCCTTCCCCGCCATCGCGAGGGGTTTACTCGAATCAACGTCGGCCAGCTCATTGCCGGAACCGGCCGCAACGTCATTCCCGCTCAGGCCAAGCTCGTCGTGGAGGTTCGCGGCGAGACCTCTGCCTTGTGCGAATCCATGTACGACCGAGCGCTCGCCATCGTCTATTCAGCCGCTGCGATGCACGGTTGCACATCGACGGTTCGCATCATGGGCGGCGCCGGAACCGCATCGTCGGATGATGCGCTCGCCGATCGCGTTCAATCGATCGCCAGCCAGTTGGAGAAGACGGTCTTTCATCGCCTGGAGAAGATTGGCGGCTCGGAGGACTTCACGGAGATGATGACGAGGGTCCAAGACCGAGGTGGCCTCGCCACTAACATCGGCATCGGTGCGGATTTCGGCGGACACCGGCATGGGGAATCGGACCGCTCTCAGGTGCTTCCGGCGCATACCGGAGTGTATGACTTCGATGAGAACGCCCTGGGATTTGCGACCCGGCTTCTCTCGCTGTTGACGCTGGAGCTGGCGAACGCCACCCCACTTTAGCCATCGAGAACTGAGTTGTCCTTGCCCCCGTCGCCTCGTAAGCTGTCTGACCACTGGAGACCGCATGGACAAAGAGACGCTACGGACAACTGTATTTGAATTGCTGAAGAAGACGCCGCAAACGCACTTCCATGCGATTGAGAACGATGTGCGCCGGCTGGATGAAACCTACGAACGCCATGATGTCTTGCTTCTCCAAGAGGTGTTGTGGGAATTGCTCGTCCAAGGGGTACTGGCGCCGGGGAAGAACTCGCTCAATCTGAACCTTCCGTTCGTTCATGTAACGCCCTACGGAGCTCAGTGTCTGGAGGATGGGCGCATCCTCGTTCACGACCCGGATGGCTACATCCAGCACTTCGATCGCATCACCGGTCATCGAACCGATGCGTTCATCACGCAGACCCTCGGCGATGCGCTGTCAGTGTTCCATGGGAGCACCCGTTCAGCAACCGCCGTGCACCTCGCTCGCATTGCCGAGCACCTGTTCGATCAGCTCGCCGATAGCTTGATCCGCACCGGCACTCGCGATGGGAAGGGAACCAAGCGGCTGGAATCCGCCTCTCGATTCTCTCGCAGCCGCGCGCAAGCTGTGATCCATGCCCTCGAACACCGGGACATACCGAGTGCCCTTCTGGATCTCGTCGAGCCTCAGCTCAATGGGCTTTTGGCGCTCATGCAACACGCGCGAGCCCAGGATGGGTCGCCGCGCGTTGCCGTCGTAACACGCGACCAACTCCTCGGATTCTTCATGTTGCTTCCCGAGCAGTGCGCTTTCGTTTACCATCTACTCGAAGCGTTGGATAGCCCACTGCCCGCCTAGAGGGCGCGCGTCAGCCAACGTCAATGAGGGGGGAACCATGTCGATCGCTCTGGTTTCAATTCTACTCGCCGCCGCCGTCGGTATGGCCATCGGGACACAAACGCTGTTCGCCGGCGTACTCGGTCAGCATCTCGGCGTCATGGAATCCGTTTTCGTCATCCACCTTGGCGGCTTGCTCGCCTCGGGCGCCTTCCTCCTCTTCGCCGGCGGGGGGAACCTGGGAGCCTGGAGAGCGGCCCCGTGGTACGTCATCGCTTTCGCGGGCTTGCTCGGCGTGATCATCGTTGGCGGGTACGCCATCGTAATTCCTCGCATCGGCCTCGCCCCATCGATGACCCTCGCCGTATCATCCCAACTCATTCTCGGCGCCGTGCTCGGACACTTCGCATGGTTGGGCGCCGTACACCAACCCTTGACCCTATCCCGTATTCTCGGCATCGGCGTTCTCCTCGTAGGCACGTGGCTCATCGTTCGTTGATGCCCGCGCAAGACGCAGCCCCCCACATCGGCACACTCAACGAGAAGCCATTGCACGCCGCGCTGAAAGAGTGGATCGCCGAGCCGGGCGATCGGTTCGAGGTTCGCGTCGGGCGCTTTGTCGCCGACATCGTACGCGATGCGCTGATCATCGAGGTTCAAACCGGATCGACCTTTCCCTTGAAGCGGAAGTTGGGGACGTTGCTGAAGCGCCATGCCGTTCGTCTCGTACTTCCCGTCACCCAGCGCAAGACGATCGTGACCTTAGATGAAGATCACAACGAATTGCGAACCTCCAAATCTCCCCGGAAAGGACAGCTGTTGGATGTGTTCGATCAGCTCGTCAACCTGCGCGAGTTTTTGGGAGACGCCAATCTATCCATCGACGTCCTCTTGATTCACGTGGAGGAGGTGCGCCGGCCACGTACCCGTCGGCGACGCTGGAAGGATTGGGAGGTTCACGAGCGCCGCCTCGTCGAGGTCTACGATCGGATCAGCCTCCACCATCCCGGCGACTTCCTTGCCGCCATCCCAACGGCGCTGCAAGAACCGTTTACCACCGCAGACCTCGCCCGTGCCATCGGACGGCCACGCCGCGTCGCACAGCAGATGGCCTACTGCCTGCGGGAAATGGGCGCCATTGTTGCCATGGATCGTAAGAAATCGGGCATCCGCTACCTTCGCAACTTCAACGGGGAGTACTGATTCCGTCCCCTGGATTCGATACCATCACACATATGACCGCACGATCGACACGGCACATGCCTCCGAAGTTCACCCTTGGGGAAGAAATCGCCAACAGCGTGACGCACGGCGTCGGCGCTTTGCTCAGCGTGGCGGGGATGGTTCTGTTGATCGTGCGCGCCGCCCTCTACAGCGGAGCAATCGAGATCGTCAGCGTCATCATCTACGGACTGAGCCTGTTCCTGCTCCACTTATCGTCAACGCTCTATCATGCGCTGCACGCGCCGCGCGCCAAGCGCGTGTTCTGGATCTTCGATCATGCCGCCATCTATCTGCTCATCGCCGGGTCCTACACTCCCTTCCTGCTGCTTTCCCTGTGGGGCAGATGGGGGCTCGTGTTGATGATCGCCATCTGGACGATGGCCATCCTCGGCATCGTGTTCAAGAGCCTGTTTATCGGCCGGCTTCGCAAGACGTCGACCGCCCTCTACGTCGTCATGGGATGGCTGATCGTCATCGCTGCGCGTCAGTTGTGGCTGAACGTGCCGCACGAAGG
>JANQGM010000013.1 GCA_028277345.1 Candidatus Bipolaricaulota bacterium
CGTCATCCTGGTCGCCATTCGATCCGGTTTCCTCCTTTGCATCCTTCCCAATCCTATGCTAGAGAGCATAGCGGAAGCGATCGCTTGGGTGGAGCAACAACGGACGTCCGGCTGTAGCTGGAGATGAAGGTCGAACTGTGACAACCTGTCTCAGCTGTATCGGCACAAAGAGCCGGAGCGAAGCTGCTGTCTAGCCGTACCGGCAGATGTATGCAGCGGGTTGATCCACGCGCACGGCAAACGAGACGTCCGCGGGGACATCAAACGATTGCCCGGCTGAGAAGGTGATCCAATCGGTATCTTGGGGTCGCTTGATCGTGAGCGCTCCCGTGACGACGATCATCAGTTCCTGGCGGGTCGTGGAAAACGTGTAGTCGCCGGCTTCCATCACACCGGAGGTCACAGGACCCACGTTGTCCTCAAATCCGATCGACTTCACCTTGCCGTCGAAATACTCGTTGACTGTAAGCATGCGTACCTCTTCAATCGCGTATTTCTGGGAGATTATCTGACCCATGCTCCGGCTTCAATACGTCCTGGAATCCACGTCGCTTGGAGTTCCAGGACGTCGGGCTTCCGCGGGATGAATTCCTCATCTCGGGGCTCGTGCGGGCGTCGCAATCGCCATTGCCGCTAGAGATGATGGCTTGTGAGAAGAAGGATGCGTGTGGCCGTCCCATGATCAGACGGACATGGGACAATGCTCGGTTTCCCCGGTGCGAAGACGGACAGAGGAGAGTCCGAGCGCGTGGCGAAGAAGACGTCTCATGCAAACGGCACTGTGCGATTGACGGGTCGAACGCGGGAGCGCCAGTCAAGACAACGGCCATCTTCGAGAGATGGCGTGTCCATGCGGCGACGCCAATGCCCAGCGCGCCGCCGACAGCATCGTGCCAGGAGTGACGTTGAAATCGTTGTGCGAAGGCGATGCCCAGTGCCGTGCCGAACGAGCGGCGACCGGCCACAGGCCGAGCAGGGTGTGAATGACGATGAAGAGCGATGGAAGGAGACGCGCATCGATCCGACGCCGTGGCTGAGGACAACCCATCCGATCTCAACACCTCGTTCATCCCGCTTCTCCCATCGCAGCATGCGACATGACGGTGCTGGGATGGTGGGTGAGAAGTACATCGCGATCCGATCGATGTGGGATTTGACGAACGGCGATCCGTCTGCTATCGTTTAGACATGTTTTTGATACAAACTAATCTGCGAGGTGGGGTATGAAATCGCTGGAGAGAACGGATCGTCTGGAATTGACGGCGCTACGCGCGACGGCACGCGATGGGATCACGGAAATCCTACTTGGGCTGCTGCTCATCACTTTCGGCGCCCTTTTCGCTCTGGAGACGCCGTTGGCGGCCCTCGGTGCGTTGTTGCCGTTTGCTTTGAATCCGCTGGGGAAGATGTTGAAGCGCCGGTACGTCTATCCGCGAACTGGGTATGCCAAGGTGGCGAAGAAAAAGGGAGCCGCTCGCGGGATTGCTATGACGGCCGTTGTCGCGCTCGCGATTCTCGTCGGCGTGCTCGGCGTCTTCATCTGGCTCCTTGGCCGAGAGCGCGGCAGCAGCCTGTGGCTCAGCCATTTTGTTCCTGCTGTCGGGGGCTTGCTGATGGCGATTGGCCCTTGGACGATCGCTTGGTCCTATCGCCTGGCGCGGTGGTACGTTCTGGCGCTGCTTTTTGCATTCGGCGGGGTGGCGATTCCCCTGCTTGGCATTGCGGAGGGATACGCAGCCATCGCGCTTCAGTCTGTGATTGTTGGCGGATTATCGTTTCTGTTCGGGATGGCTCTGTTCATTTTGTTCCTCAGGAAGACGCCTCGAAAGGATGCGATCCATGTCTCGCCATAGTGCGGAGGAGGCGGGCGAGCATCCGATGCAGTCAATCGATCGCCTTGTTCACGAACCTGCTCGATTGGCCATTCTATCCGTTCTTAATGGGTTCGAGTCCGCCGACTTCGTGTTTCTGCTCAATCAGACCGGTCTCTCACGAGGCAACCTCTCGTCTCATCTCGCCAAGCTGCAGTCGGCGGAATACATCGAGATCACGAAGGAATTTGTGGACAAGATTCCGAGGACGCTTGCGAAGCTCACGCCTCAAGGGAAGTCGGCACTGTCTTCCTATCGCGAGCAAATGAAGCGCTTTCTCCATGAACTCTAGGGCGCGGGACGGTAGAAGTCCCATCGGATGCGGTTGTGCGGATCGAGGCATACGAATGCCGAAGGTCATCGTCATGCGGGACCTCCCCGCGATCTAATCAAGGTCCCGGTCTTGGATGTTGCGTTCCGGATCGTGTTCAAAGGCAAATCCATCTTCGAAAACCTTGGCGCAGATCTCTCCAATTTCTGGATCAAACAGCGTGCCGCCATTCTTAAGAACATGCGCGATGGCGTGTTCGATCGGCACAGCGGGGCGATAGGGTCGGTGGGATGCGAGTGCTTCAACCGTATCTGCAACCGCAATGAGGCGCGCCTCAAGCAGGATATCGTCGCCCGCAAGCCCTGCAGGGTAGCCGGAGCCGTCCCAACGCTCATGGTGCTGAAGCACGATCTTGGCGACGGGCCAAGGAAATGAGATTTCTTTTAGGATATCGAATGCCACGACGGGATGGGCGCGAATGAGAGAATACTCCGTCGCCGTGACTCCGAAAGGTTTGGTCAGTATCTCGGCCGGAATGGCGATTTTGCCGATATCGTGCAGGATGCTGGCGACGCCCAATCCCATTCTCCGGCTTCTGGGAAGCTCCATCGCCTCAGCCATCGCGGTGGCCAGTTGGCGGACGCGGCGTTGGTGTCCGGCGGTATATGGGTCGCGCGACTCAAGCGCGGCCACGAGCGCGTCGATGGCGCCTCGATAGGCGTGATTCAGCTCTGCCTTGGTGCGACGCTGCTCTGAAATGTCCTGGAACGAACTGACCCCGAAGCGGAAATCTCCGCTAGGATCGAAAAAGAGCGTCGTGGTCGCTAGCCCAGGAAGGACGGAACCATCCTTCTTAATGAAGCGCTTTTCAATGGTGTACGAGTGGCTCTGCTGCTTCTTCAAGTCGTGCAAGAGTCTCATTTCAGTTTCAAGCTCATCGGGATGGGTAATCAACTTCAAGGCTTCCATCGCGGGACGTTTCTCCAGTTCCACTTTGGTGTATCCAAGAAGCTGAGCGAAGGCGTTGTTGATCGCCAATGGGCGGTCATGCCCTTGTAAAAAAGCGATCCCAAACGAAATGCCCTCGAAGCACTCCTCAAGCAAGGATTCATTGGCCTGAAGCTTCTCGGTGAAGCCAGGAGGAGGTTGTGACAGGGCGGACGCGCATAGTGCAGCGAAGTCGGAGGCGATGTGAGAAAGCAAGGCTCGTTCGATGGGATGCGGCGCGTAGTCCGTGTGTGGGCGAACCACAAGTTGTCCCAATGGCGGGGATGCGGCCTCGATTGGAAACGACATCTGATTGTTGCGATATCGTCCCGGGGTATACGCGCTCGTGTTCTCGGAAACCAAGAGTGCGGGAGGCGGAACCGCGAAATGAAGTGGAGGGTCCTTGCTTTCGACGAAGATTTGCGCGTACTCATAGCCCGTGGCTTCAGTCAACTGATGGCATATGGAATCGGCAAGCTCCCTGCAGTCGGATATCGTGGGGGACGCTCCGGCCCGCGCACTCTCGATTCGGCGAAAGATGTGCAGAAACAGGTCCAGTCGTTCCGGCGCGAGTCTGCGGTCACCCCTCTCATCGAGCGCGTGCATTGCCGTTTGCTGTGGATCCGACATGAGATGCCTCCATCATCCAGGGCCATCATCTAGATCGCCATGCTGCGCGATCGTCATTTCAATCAGTGGAATACTTTTCCAATTGGATTATTGGGTATATGAGGAAAATGTAGACATGCAGAAAAAACCAGCAAAGAACGGAAATAAGTACGATTCCTGAGCAGTGAACCGATCATGCTATCCCACCGTTTCACGTGGGGAACCAGGAGGCGAAAACGAATCCCGACCAGAGGCTGAGTACGACGGCACGCCCCCGCATCCTTGGCGAGGTTTCCACGAAAGAAGCTTAAACGTCGCCGGCGCGGACCAATGACCAAGCGGCTTGGATCCATTCATCCCATTCCTGGCGAATCCCTTCGAGTGTGGGAACGACGAACAGGTCGGGCTGAATTCCCACGCCGTGGAAGGTGGTTCCATCGGTCCATTCCGCCACCATGCCCGTCCAGGTGAAGGTGCCGCCGCTTGGCAGCGTCAGGCGATTGATGTCGCCATTGGCACCTGCGGAGGGTGTTCCGATGAATGTTCCAATGCCCGCCTCCTTAAAGTAGCTCAGTTGGTGCTCTCCGGCGCTCAGGGTGAGGGGATTGATGAGGAACACGAAGTGTGAGTCGATGGCGGCCTCGTCAACGGGTGCGATGTGCATGGTCGTTTCTTTGTAGTCGATGTGGCGATGGTAGGGTGCGCGGATGACGGGAATTCGAAGCCTCATCGATGACGTTTCGCTGGGAAGAAGCCAACGAGCCCAGAAGCGATTTCTCGGGTAGCCTCGCGCATCGACAATGATCGTCTCGGCGTTCTGCGCCTGTTGTCGAGCGAGGCTGAGGTCCTCCTCGGAGGCACGCGTGACATCGACGTACACGACTCCGGGCTCGAGCTCCTCGACAGGGTCAAACGAGTGGTTAATCAGAGGCGTTCTTCGCGTTCGAGAAAGCGTGAACGTCTCGTACTGCCCCTGTGTTGTTTCCGCGACCAGCTCAAGGGTTGAATCGAGATCTCCGACGAGCAAATAGAACAGGGCGAGGGCCTCCACGCGGTGTTCGCCGCCTGAAAAGCGTGCGCGTGTCTTGGAGACGGCCGATTCCACGGGGAGATCGTCAATCCGTTGAATCCGCATGCCTGGGAGCAATCCCTGCTCGCGAGCCGAGCCTGCGCTCGCTGCAATGACGATGTTCCCGTCAACTTGGGATATCGCGAGATCTGGAATCGCCCGCGGCCCGATCGGCATGCCCGACCGAAGGCTTGCGTGGCCGTCTCGAAGAGGGATAAGCAAGTCCGCCTTGAGGTCGTCAAGCGAGTAGTCGGCTTGATGGGCGATGATGTTGCTCAGCGTTTCGATCAGGACCCTATCCCAATCGCAGTCCAACAGATCGAAATAGGGATAGAAGTGTTGAATCACGTTCCAGACGACGATGGCATCCGCCAGCATGGGCGCATATTCCACGATCTCCGATGTCGAAGCGGGCACTCGCGCCGGCGACGTTTCAACCTGAGGAAACGTGCCGTGAGAATCCGCGTACAGCGCGGTCGCACACCACGCGGAGATCGATGCGGGAAGATCAATTCTCAGCGGATTGCGCGGATCGACCGTATCGTGTGATATCACATCGCTCAGATGCCGGCGATGGCTGGAATAGATGCCGCCGAGATTCGGACTGTGTTCCGTGCCAAGACCGATGTGTTCCCACTGAAGCATGTGAACTTGAGAAGCATCCTCAGGCTTCCTCAGTGTGCTGGGGATGCCATCGAGCTGCCCGGTGGGGAAAACGCGGAGGGTTGGCGCGACGCGAGAGAAGACGTCTTCCAAGAGGACGTCCAAAGGTTGGCCCTCAGGCATGTGGATAATGCTCTGCACGCCCTCGATCGCGAGATGATTCCAATCTGCTTCGAATGCCTGGTCGCTCGGATGAAACCACCGCACGATCCCATAGAGGTGCGCAAAGGCAGCCAGTTGAAGGGGGATAGGATCGGTTGCCATGGCGCTAGGCAGCGGGGCTCCTGAGCGTTCGGAGCAGCCCGAGAAAAAGATCAAACCACAGAGAAGAGCGATGGCGCACAAGGTTCGGGGACGGGATCGAAAAACCATGGACTACCTCCAAAGCGGATCAGAAGGATCTGTCCTATTCATGGCGGGTGACGATCGAAGAAGCAAGCGAAATCGCGGGCTGTAACGCAGGTTTCACCGTCGCATAACACGAGAATGACGCCCTGTGAGCGCGGAGGCGCTCCAAGCGAGGGTTGCTCGTCAAACCGCGGTGTGAGTATCATCGGACAATGCTTGCCAGAATTGGACTCTCTTCAAACGCCGTTTGGTGGATCGCCGTTTTGTCGGCGGGTATGTTCGGATTGGCATTGCTCGCTGTTCCCGTGCTGGTGACACGGATTCCCACGGACTACTTCGCGCATCCTCAACGATCTGACGCCAAGTATCCGAGACGATATCTATGGTTTCGGTGGATTTGGCTGATCGTGAAGAACGTGATCGGGCTCGCGCTCCTCGTTCTTGGAGCGCTCATGCTTGTCCTGCCTGGGCAAGGCTTGCTGACCATTTTGCTCGGGCTGACGCTTCTCGATTTCCCCGGGAAATTCAAGATGCAAAGGTGGATTGTCTCGCGCAAGAGCGTGTTTGAATCCATCAACTGGATTCGGGAAAAACGCGGGAAACCCCCGTTGACCCTCTCCTGAGTCAAGCGAAACGCTCCCACTCAGAGGCAGGCTTGCACTGTCTTAATGACGTTGGAAGAACTCCCAGATGGCGCGCGTTGCATCGATTCCCGACTCGAACACATCCCAGGGAAGGGCGTCTCCTGTCGAGGCATCGAATAGTCCCGTAAACAGATCGGCTGCCTCGTCTGTCAGTAGAAACGTGTCGGAGCTGCTTGTGATCGTCGGCCATGCATGCGTTCCCTCGAGCAATGTGATAAAGACGACCTCGGCATCGTTGGCGCAACTGGAGTAGGTCAGAATTCGGGCATTTCGCTCATGCGTTAGGATCGCGGACGATGCTTGACAGCTGTTGTTGCGGACCCAGAAGTCCGCCGCCTCACTGGTGGAAACCGCCGGTTCCGTTCGTCCGCTCAGGGTGCGAAGGGCACCCCATCCTCCCTCATAGGGGATGATGTTGTCATGGGTCCCGTGGATGAGAAGCAGCGGCACGGGGACCTCGGACATCGTTTGGCTGGGATACATCGCCCCTGAAACGATCGCAACGGCGGCGAAGACCTCGGGACGCTCGATGGCAAGGCGGTAGGTCAGCATGCCGCCATTGGAGAACCCCGTGGCGTAAACGCGATCGGGATCGATCGGGTATCGCTCGTGAAGCGTCGCCAGCAACCGATCAACGAAGCGGATATCGTCGATGTCTCGCTCCAAAGCGAATGAGCAACAGTACTCTGCGTTCCAGCTCAAGATGTTCGTCGGACCGCTCCCATGGGGATAGACAACGATGAGATGCTCTTGATCGATACGTGCAGCAAACTGTGTCGTCGTCTGCATAAGTCGTCCGTTCCACGCGGATCCGTGGAAGGCGAACACGAGTGGAAGCCTGGCGGCGGCGTCCAGCTGGTCGGGTCGCGAGACGATGGCGCTTCGAAGCATGCCGTCCACCTCGATCTCGATGAGTTCATCGCGAGCGTTCGCCATCAATGTTCCAAGAAGAACAATCGTGAGCGTTAGCAACATGCCTTTATATCGAGGCCGCCGCCGGATTGCGCTGGGTTTAGACACGGAATGACACATGCCCTATCTCCTTAGAGAAGATCAACATCCGCAGATACAGCCAAGGATTCTATCCAACCTGGCATTCCCGTACCCCTGGATAGCGATGCCGTGATCGTGAGATCGACGCGGCCGAGATCGAAGAGCAACTGGACATCGATTCGTTCACCGACGTTCACCTCGCTCCGTGATTGCTGCAAGCGTTGGAGCGCATACTCGGCGACCAACCGCGTCGTCGAGGACAAGCGGCGGTTGTAGTGTGCGCTGGCCGTCAGCGCGTTGGCGCCTCCCACGAACAGTGGGTAGGAGAAGTCGGCGTTGATCCCCACCTGCGATGCAAGGCTTAGGGGTCGAGCGAAAGTGCTGGATACCGTCAAGAGCAGTTGGCGCGAGCCTCCGAATCGCCGAATCAGTTCGTAGCCGATCCCGGCTTGGGTGGCCCATCCGCAGCGCTGGGAGACGACATCGGCTCGGATTTGCTCGGCGATGGCAAGTAGCGATCGAGCATTGAGCGTCACTCCCGCCTCCCCTTCGATCACCGCTTCAATACGTCCCACCAGCTCCCCGATGCCCGCCATTGAGGACTCCTGGCTAATCAGCTGGGCGATGGTTTGCAGCGTATCTGGCCGAAGAGGGACGATAAGAACCAGGTCCTCTTGGAGTAGGGCGTCGATGCGGATGGCGCGTGCAAGGGGTGTGACATCGGAGAGACGGCCGATGCCCGCGCCTAGACGAAGCTCAAGGCCCGTTTGTGCGATGGTGGTCGTGTAATCGGACTTGACTTCCGAAAAGACATACAGCGGTTGGGAGAGGGGGAAGTAGTAGCGCGTCGTCAGGGTTGCGTCGCCGAGAACCCGGTCCAGTCGAAAGTGCTCGAATGACAGCTCGTTGGCCGAGGAAGCGCTGAACGCCCAATCCGGTTCATCGTGGATATAGGAGAAGGTAAACGAAACACGGCCGGAGCTGACATCAACGGTTGGAGTATCCGGAATGTTCAAGTAGGTGTAGTTCAGCGTAAGAAAAAGGTTGGCAAGATCCGTCGTTGGCGCGCTGAAGCTACAGAGGCTTTGGGACGCCGACGGTAGGGCAGTTATGACGAAGAGCAGCACCGCGCCGATGGCTCGCCGGATCGTTCGAGTGTCCCTCATTCGTTTCTCAACCACCCTTCACTCAAAGACGATAGCACACGAGAGGGTAGGCATCGAGTATCGAAGGGTTTGTTTCTCCCGCGGAGAGAGGACAACGTGGGAGTTTATGGCATCCCCTCAGATTCGAAACTGCTTGATGCTCTGGGAGCAGGTGGCTTATCAGCCATCCAGGCTGCGGATCAAGAAGGGCGGGCGACCGGAGATCGAGGGCACCTTCTCGTTCTCGCGGAACGGGTTTCGGCTGAATTGGGAGGTTGAGGACGGAGCGACGATTCGACTGAATCGGTTCGTGGGCGATCCATGGACGAACATTTGGAGCGTCGTCGGCTATCGCTCCACGAAGTGCCAAATTATCGAACCGGATGACGCGGATGTCCCCTGGGAAGTGGTCTGGCTAGTTGGGTTTCCCGAGTCCGAGGATTGGGCCGGCGGCGAAGAATCGCGAATGCATGCAGTGCTTGCAGGTGAGGACTAAGAATCCCAGAGAGGATGGAGAGGCTTTCTGAGATTTCAGATCCAGATCGAGCGTTCCCACAATTCCGTCGTAGAGGTTCCACTCTCCCGTCATTCCACAGGTCGGGCAAACCGAGGGAACATCGTGCTCTTTGAGCCATTTCATGAAGGTTTTCTTCTGTGTGCTGGTGAGGGGCATGGTTCATCCTTTCCCACCTAGGGTAGGAGAGACGTCATGGGATCTCAACTGAGAAGCTCGAATAGGCTTCGAGGTCGGTGTCAAAAGCCGAATCCGTAGAACGGAAAGTAGCAGCGTTAAGACGAAGAACGACAGAGAACCACCTTCAATGGGGCAATCGGATGAGGGGCTATCCGCATCGATATATGCCGACATAAGAAACATACGATTCTCGTAGAATATAACCGCCTACCAGATCTCGGTCAAGATGAGCGGTTCGTGCGATGACTGACTGACGTTCGGATGGGGCTCATTTAGGGTAACAACGTTTTGTGGCGTAATACAGGGAAACCTCTACGTTTATTTGGAAGAATACCATTGGGACTTGACAAAACGGATAGCGCCGATAAGATAATAGAACAATGTTATGTTCTAAATCGTGTTTCGAATCAACGGTGTCGCGCGATCCGGCGGCCTCGCCCCTCACAACAAAGGCTCCATTGCCACATCCGCGGGAGCATCGCGCATCGCTGCATGGCAACGCCTCCGCGAGCCGCGCGGAATCGACGCGAGGTACGTTCTCAATCGGCATCCTCTTGTGCAGAGCCTATCGCCTTGAGATTTCCCTCCCAGACGTGTGCGGTGGCTTGTTGTCCGGATTGCTCAAGCTCCGCTTCTAGACACCGTCCTTCCGTGCTCAATATCTAGTCTTCTTGCCTGTCAGGGCCGTGAACAGCTGTCCCCAGAGCGAGCTGAACGGGCCCGGCTGACGGGCTCGGATCGCCTGCGGCAAAGACATCCACCGTTACGGGTCGACTCCGATCTAAGGTACCATAAGGGTGCGCGACCTCGTGATGAGGGGGCGTATCGGCAATGGACACAACGGAGAGGAGAAAGAATGGCCGATAGCGTGAAGAGGATTGGTATCATTACCAGCGGAGGCGACTGCGGAGGACTTAACGCCATCATCAAGGGGGCGGCGCTGGCGGGCAACCACCATGGGATCTGCTCATTCGTGATTCCCCACGGATATGCCGGACTCTACAATCTCGTCGAGTATGACGAGTTGGTGGAGTTGACGCCGGAGCGGCTGACGGTGGTCGAGGCGGCGATCGCCGGATCCGATGCCGGGCACTCCCGTGTCAAGCTTCAGAAGATCGCGGATGACGGGAAATACGCGCGCATTCGCGAGGGATTGGCCAAGTTCCAGATCGACGCCTTGGTGATCAGCGGCGGCGACGACACGGGAAGCGTGGTGCTTGACCTTGCCGAAAACGGGATTCGTTGCGTCCATGCGCCCAAGACGATGGATCTCGATCTTCAAACCTATTCCGTGGGCGCGGACTCGACCATCAGCCGGATCGCCAACTATGCGCGCGATCTTAAAACCACCGGTCAAACGCACAACCGCGTGATCGTGATGGAGGTGTTCGGGCGGTATGCCGGGCACACCGCCTTTCGAGGGGGGATTGCGGCTGAGGCCGATGCCATCCTGATCCCCGAGATCGCCGTTGACTTCAATATCGTGTACGACCACCTCAAGACGCGCTACTTCAATCGTATCCGGCGCAGCGACGTTCACGCCGGAACGTACCTCATTGTTGTCGCCGAAGGACTCAGAAACGCCAGTGGCGAAGGGATCTATGACGAAACTGCCGGGGTTGATGCGTTCGGACACAAGCGCCTGGCCGGAGCGGGGCGATACGTTCGCAATGAACTGAAGAAGCGGTTCAATGAGGATGAAGAGATTCGAGACACGATGAAACGGGTGGGCATGTTCATCCAGGGCATCTACGAACGCCCGGAAATTCGAACCATCACACCGGGGCATCTTGTTCGCTGTGGCCAAACCTCGGCCTTTGATGTCAACTTCGGCATCGAAGCCGGCGCGGCGGCGGTCGAGCTGTTGGTTCAAGGTCTCAGCAACGTCACGGTCGTGGATGTGCACGGAGGACGAATCCGCTACATGGGGACGCCCGAAGCCATCGCACAGCGGCATGTGGACTTGGAGCTCGTGGGATTCCACGAACGGCTGGGCGTCTGCTTCGGACGAAAGCCTCAGGGCGTGAACCTCGCCTTTTCAGAGGTTCATGGGGCCGTCCAACGGCATCTCTGAGGAGCAGCGAACATGCCGACATCTCAGAACGATCTGCGTCATCCCGGGATCGAAAACGTGGTGACTCGTCGAGCCGAATTGATCGACTGGATTCTCGATGAAGGATCTCCTGCGGCCAGGTACTTGGTGACGTCGGATCTTACCGATGCCGATGCGCGTGACGTCAGCAAGCTTCGTGCTCACATGGTCGCGGACCCCGCCGTGCAGCAAGTGATGATGAACGCGGCTGGCTGGGGGGATCGGGCCCTGAAGCGGCACAATGATGCCTCGCATCCGTTGACGGCGCTGTCCGTCTTGGCTGATTTCGGCCTGTCCAAGAGCGATCCGGGGATTGAGGCCCTTTGGACTCGGATCTCTGCGCACATCTCTGAAGAAGGGTTGTTTGAGACCCTGGTCAACGTCCCCAAACCGTTTGGGGGAAGCGGCCTCGATGAATGGGCTTGGATGGCGTGCGACGCCAGCGCGCTGCTCTATCCGATCCTTGCATTTGGCTACGGTGAAGACGCGCGCGTCATTGCCGCCGTCGACCGGCTGACGAGCTTGGCGGCGGAGAATGGATGGCCGTGCGCGGCGACGCGCCGTTTTGGCAAGTTCAAAGGACCGGGGAAGCGCGAAGATCCCTGCCCGATCACGACCGTGCATGCGCTGAAGGTCTTATCGCTTCTGCCGAATGAACGACGAGATTCAGCTGTGCAATCCGGCGTGAACATGGTGCTTGGGCACTGGGCGGATCGCGGGACAACGCGGTTCTATATGTTCGGGATTGGAACGGATTTTCAGAAGATCAAATACCCGACGATATGGTACGACATCCTGCATGTCACAGAGGTTTTGTCGCGGTTCCCGTGCGCGGTTGAGGATCCGCGATTCGCGGATATGCTCGCGGCGCTTTGTCAATGGGCCGATGATGAGGGACGTTTCACAGCCCGCTCGATGTACCGCGCATGGAAAGGCTGGGATTTCGCGGATAAGAAACAGCCCAGCCCCTGGCTCACGGCACTCATTCTGCGGATGCTATCCAGAGTTAGAGCGGGAAGTCAATAGCTTTCCAACGTGCATCGCCTTGCGCATCCGAGGATGCTCGGCAGTTGCTTGAACAGGAGGAAACCGATGATACCGAAGGCGTTTTCTCGACTCGCGCCCATGCTTGAGGGCATTGTCCCCATTGGCCCGGAAGAGCGTCGTGGACGGATCGCCAAGGCACAGCGCCTCATGAGTGTGCATGGAATGGATGCGGTGTTTCTTGAGGCGGGCTCGGCACTCGACTATTTCACCGGAATTCGTTGGGGACGTAGCGAACGGATGATGGCCGCCGTCATTCCCGCAGAGGGAGACATCGTCACCCTCTGCCCGGCATTTGAGGAGGATCGTTTGCGCGAGATGCTCCTCTTCGGAGATGAGGTTCGGGTCTGGGAAGAACATGAGAGCCCGTTCCGGCTCGTGGCTGAAGCGCTTTCCGGAATGGGGGTCGCTCGCGGATGCCTCGGTGTGGAGGCATCGACGCGCTTCTTTCTTGTGGATGGAATCCGGGATGCGTGTTCAGGGTTGACGTTGGTGAGCGCCGATCCGATAACCATCCCGTGCCGGGGCATCAAGTCGTCCGCCGAGATTGCCCTGATTCAGCGCGCTATGGACATCACCGCCGAAGCCTTCAAGGCGTGCATCGCTCAGCTGCATGAAGGCATGTCCCAGGTGGAGTTCGTGGAGCTGAGCGTGGCTGCGCACAAGGCGATGGGGGTGCGCGGACACATCGACGTTCAGTTTGGCGAGTCCACCGCCCTTCCGCATGGAAGCCGGAAAATGACGACCCTCGTGGCGGGAGATGTTGTGCTCATGGATGGGGGCTGCACGGTCGAAGGCTATTGCTCGGACATCAGCCGTACGATCGTCTTTGGAAAAGCCACGAAGTGGCAGCGCGAGATTTGGGTGCTGGAGAAGCGCGCCCAAGCGGCCGCGTTTAACGCAGCGCAAATCGGAGCTCCGATGGAATCCGTCGATGCGTCCGCGCGCAAGGTGATCGTTGATGCAGGCTTCGGCCCCGGCTACGAGGTGCCCGGACTTCCTCATCGAACCGGACATGGCATTGGCCTGGATATCCACGAGCACTACTACGTGGTCAAGGGCAACGCGACTCCCTTGGCCGCTGGCATGTGTTTTTCCAATGAGCCGATGATCGCCATCGATGGCGAGTTCGGCATCCGGCTTGAAGATTGCATGTATATGACTGAAGAAGGGCCTCGGTACTTCACCGAACCGAGCCCCGCCATCGATCAGCCGTTTGCGGACTAGACAGCTACTTTTGGGGCAATGTCTCGGCAAAGGCTCTCGCCTGATCAAGCCATGGCCAGAGGAGATCGCCACGATATCCTGCGGGCTCGACCATAACCCAGCCCCTCATGGGCCGCCCCGTGACATCAAAGGGCGCGATATGCGGCTGCTGGAGAGCGGTTGAAGCGCGCTCCTCTCCGAGGCGAAGAATCAGTGAGTCCTTGTACACACCGCATGCCATGTTGCCGCGAATGAGATGACACGTGCCGCCGAACATCTTCTTTCGCGTTGCGTCCCAGGTCGTCATGTATTCCGTGATTCGGGCGTCTAGGGTTTCGTCATACGCCATGAGGCTCCTTTCGCAAACGTCGATCATGGAAGGTTCAAGCCGTGATTGCGGGGATCGGCGAACCCATAGCCGACATCGGGATGCCATGACCCATAGCTCCAGATGCCCTCCGATGCCAGGGTCAGGTTGGTATTTCCACTGGGGCCGAAGCGGCTTCCATAGAAGGTTTCAACGCCCAGATCCGTTGGGCGGTAATAGCGGATCTCAAGATGCAGGTGAGGCCCACCGACCGTGCCTGCATAGAGATGGCGGGAAAGCAGATCGCCCTGCTGAACGACATCGCCATCAAGATTGAGTCCGCTGGCCTCATCCCGATCGAGGTCGAGATGCGCGTAGAGCGTGACGATGAGCCCCAGCAGGCTTCCGCCTTCATCGACGATTTCCTTGGTAATGGAGAGGTAGTGTCGATACTTCGCCGCATCGCGATAGGTTTGTACGAGGCCATCATGGGCGGCATAGAGAGCCACATCGGATATCCGGTCTGTCACATACAGATCGACGGCGGGGTGATGCTGACTTCCTTGGTTGGGCCCTTTGACGCTTCCGAATACGCCCGTCGTGTGCGTCAGCAAATCGGGCAGCATGCCGGTTCCGTCATCGAACGGATGTGAGAACCGGATCTGCCGGGCGTGGGCGATGAACTGATCGACGGCGATGCGAAACGGCGCCGCGCTGCCGGCAAGATAGTACACCGGCGTCAGCATATCCGGGACAACGCCGGCCTCATCATCTGATACGTCAGATAGGGTGCCCATGGAGGCGACGGCAAATAGAGCGACCATCAACCCGACGATGAGCGGTGTAATACGCCTCTGAATTCGATATCCGGTCACACTCAGCTCCTCATCCCCCCTTCTTCATGGCGTCGAGATGGTTCACCTTGTTGCTCCAAACTGTATCACGAAGCCGGCGCACGCGTGCAACTCCACCTTATTCGAGAGCATGATTGGCTCTTGCGGCAGGCAACGGCGGACCAGACATCGGGTTGCTCAGATTCGCCATCTCCGTTAGGGTGACGTAGCGGGAGGTGCGTACAGGCGCCGCCGCGAGGGGCGTGACATGGATCAACCGATCGAGACCGTCAATATGGCCTTGTTCTGCGATTTCGAGAACATCGCACTTGGTGTGAAGGAAGCGGAATACCCGAAGTTCGACATCGGAAAAGTGCTGGAGCGGCTGCTGCTCAAGGGCAATATCGTCGTCAAGAAGGCGTACAGCGACTGGGAGCGCTACAAGGCGTTCAAGAAGCCGATGCACGAAGCGTCATTCGAACTCATCGAAATCCCCCATGTGCGGCAATCGGGCAAGAACTCGGCGGACATTCGCATGGTCGTCGATGCGCTCGATCTTTGCTACACCAAGGAACACGTCGATACCTTCGTGATCATCAGCGGGGATTCCGACTTCTCTCCGTTGGTCAGCAAACTTCGCGAAAACAATAAGACCGTCATCGGCGTTGGCGTCAAGAGCTCGACATCCGATCTCCTGACCGCCAATTGCGATGAGTTCATCTTTTATGACGATCTCGCGCGGCGGAAGCGGCCGGTCAAGAAGGCGCGAAAGGCGTCTCCCAAGAAAGCCAGCACCAAGAAATCCGGCAAGCCAGCGATACCTTCGGTTGACGAGAAGAAGCAGGAGGCGTGGGATCTGGTGGTGGAAACCTACGAAGCACTCGTGGAAGAGCGAGGCGAAGGCGAGAACATCTGGTCTTCCATGGTCAAGCAAACGCTCAAGCGACGGAAGCCCGGCTTCAGCGAATCGTACTATGGGTTCCGTTCCTTCGGCCATCTTCTTCAAGAAGCGGGCAAGGCCGGGATCTTCGAACTTGAGAAGGATGTGAAGTCGGGAAGCTACATCATCAAGAGCGTTCAGACGGCTTAGACAGAGGAAGTCGACGTGGACCCGAGCAGGCATGAGTCCACGTCTTTCCCCCCCCCCCGCACCTACTAAGAACCATCCTCTCGAGCGTAGAAGTGCTTGTCCGTCGCCTTGAGGGCATCGAGAACGGCCGCGATGATTCTCTCCTTCTGGTCGATCGACCGATCGAAATGAGCTGGCAGATAGCCTGCCCGGAATGTCCTCGATCCAAACAAGAGTTGGAAATAGAGGCTGCGCAAGAATGAGCAGGCATTGATGCGCGCATGATTATCCCGTTCACTAGCGCCGTCCATCCCGAATGCATCCGCCCAGTGCCCGCCTTCGGAGGTATGAGCCAGTCGCTGAAGCCAGCCCTCGATAAACTCCAGGCTAACGAGATTCCTTCTCAAGATATCCAAGACGGTTTGTGTAAGACGCTCGCCTTCGTTGTAGCAAAGCACCGTATTGCACGGTTCGATCATCTTGTCCGCGATGGCATCAAGAAGCGTCTCCAAATGCACCGTTTCAAGGTGATGACCGCGAGCGAAATCGGAGAGTAAATCCGCTTCGTGTGCGAGCGCATGTGCCCAGCCTTTCGTCTCGACATAGCCGCGGCGGTCCTGCTCTCCTCGGAAACACGCGATGGAGGCGTCAAACCAGGCATGCACTCGGTCTTCAGGTAGGAACGGGGGGCGCGTGTGGAAAGCCTCTTCAACGGCCCGCTGGTCGGCGACAAGAACTCCCGTTAGGACGAGGGCGGCAAAGGCGCGAAGAAAGACCGAATCCGTGCCCGATTCGCCGGTTCCACTGAGCAGGTGGCTTGCCATCCGATCGCCGAGGGATAGCATCTGTTCGTCGGTGTAGTGCCCTCGTTGGGTCCATTGCCACAGAATCTCCAGGGCATTCTCCCGGAGAAACGCGTCGGTTGAGGCGAGAAGCGCCTCCAGTTGGGTTGTCGATTCTTCAAGGGAGCGTTCCGAAGGAACGGCATAGTCTGTATCCAAAACGTGCTGAATATCTTGTCGATCCATGATTCTCCTAGGGTAAATGGAGCGGTTGGTGTTTTCGTCATCACAAGAAAATCTTCGTTCGCAAACGAAGAAGAGGACGTAGCCGCGGTCTGGCGTCGAACGGAGTATACGATGCCGCCCCGAGCAAATCGACGCGCGGGATTAGATCTGGAGTGAGAGTTCGAACAACCGTTAGCCGTTTGCCGCATAGCCTTAACGGTGGCTTGGCCCCTGCGAGAGCGTGAACTTTCCCTTGTTCCTCGGTCCAGGCCTGCGAAAGCCCCAGTTCGAACCCGATTCGATAGGATGCGATCAGCCGGTCATCGTCCTTCGCGGCCAATGCAGCGCGTGCTCAAGGATTCGATAGCTTCACCGGATGGGGTGGGGTCATACGCTAGCGCCGGAAGCAGTGAATGACGTTGACTAGCTCAAGCGGAGTTTGGTGTTGCGATGGCGGATGCGCTGATTGCAGTCCTTGCAGATGTCGTATCGTGGGGTGATGCGAATTTGAGTCTTTACGGGAACGCCGACATGGCCACCGTATCCACGCCCCCCTCGCGACGCGCCGAAGCTTGTTTTCTGGCGGATATAGCTTTCATCGACCGCGATGATCCGTTGCATGAACCGCCCGCATTGAGGGCACATGCGTCGGATACCGATCAGGTTTGACATGACGAGATTCCAGATGCGTGCAGCGATCATACGTCACCTCCCGGATGGGAAGATGATAGCATCAAAGTGATGGATGTCTAGGCAACGGGCCCATCGATGAGGCGTTTCGTCATGATCACATTCGTCTCTTCATACCCCAGCTTTCGATGGAGGGCGCGAGCGCCCGAATTGTGACCGAAGACGTGAAGTTGGATTTTCCCCATCCCGCGGCGCTGGACAAAACGATCCATCGCTTTGAGGGCGGCCGTTGCGATCCCCTTGCGGCGGTGAGGCTCATCGACGAACAGGTGGCAAAGGAAGGTATAGGGAAGGGGATACTCAGTTCGCTCCTGAAACCATAGATACCCGACGATCTTTCCCGTGCTCTCTTCAATGAGATGGTGCATATGGTGATCGACGGTCTTGATCCCGTCGGGCAGCAATGTCTCGAATTGCTCTCTGGCCTTTTCCAAGGCATTGATTTGGGACCAATTTCCCGTCTTCGTTTGGTCTTCGGCGTATCGGGGAAGCTCCGTGCGCATTCGTTCGTCCCACGCATCCTGGGACATGGGTTCCAGTCGTATCATGTGGCTCCTTCTCGATCCGTCATCAAGAAGTGAGTGGGCGTTACAGCGAACGCGGTTCATCGGGTTCGCATCGCTCGCCGTGGAGGTTGACGATTGTCTTCGGTTCCCTATCCTTCTTGAGGATGAATGCGGAGAAACGGTGAGGAATATGAAGAGATACCTGGATCGATGGATGTCCAAGCACGCAGTCCTGTGCGATACGTGTGCTCGGGAGATTGACGAGGTGGATGATCTGTATGTTGTATCTCACTGGGGAGTTTCGGTTCGTGCCTATTGCCGACTATGCTATGCCAACAAGGAAAAAACCTACTGGCATCATCCACGAACGGGGAGTATCCCCATCAACTCCCGACGTGTGAGTGTCAGCTTGATTGCGGGAGGCTTTCTTGCTGTTCTGTCAGTCTTCTTCAGCTCCAATTGGACTGCCCCGATCGTACTTTGGTTCGGTCTCTTGTGGATGGGCGCCCTCAGGCTCATTGCCTTCCTCCGGTATGAGCGGCCGCTTCAACTGCGGGAAGGTTAGCAGGAAGGACAGATTGTGCCACCAAAGGAGGCGGCGATGCATTTCCTAATACTCGGCTATGACGGACACGACGAGGAGGCGTCGGCACGCCGTCGACAGGCACGCAACGCCCATCTCGAAGGGAGTGCCCGGTGGTATGAGGCTGGGCGGTGGCTCGATTCCGGAGCTCTCTTGAACGACCAAGGCCGCATGATCGGGTCCTTCGTCGTTTGCGACTATCCCTCGCGAGATGCGTTGCACGCGGAATGGTTGGACTGCGAGCCCTATGTGGTCGGCAAGGTCTGGGAACGCATGGAGATCCATCCCATCTATCTCTCCCCGCGCGCGTCGTCGATCCGAGCCTAGCGACGAAGCATGACCAGAACGCGCTGTGTACGGATCAGCCCATTTCCTCGGATGGCAATAATGGCGATATAGGCGCCGTTGGCCACATCATCGCCATCGCTGGCTTGGCCGTCCCACTGAACGTAGGTCGTGTTGACGGCGCTACGGCTCCAAACGAGACGTCCACGAAGGTCGAAGATCGAAATCATGATCAGATCGGCAACGCCCTCCCCATCAAATCCGAAGGTGACGATACTGGAGAACGGGTTGGGGCCGTATGTGATGCGCTCCAAGCGGAAATCGGGGACCTCCGAGAAATCATTGACGACGGTGATGGTCACTTGATCGGTTGCGGTTTCTCCCTCTCCGTCCGTGACGTCCAATGTCAGGGTGTAGGTACCGGTGAGGTCGGCAATGAACGAGCCGGAGGCCGTGTCAAAGCCCTGAACCGTTTCCCGGCAGCGGCTTCCAGCCGGGATCATCAGAACGGGTGAGTTGGCCTCGTAGCGAAGAACGGTGAACTCCCAGCTATAATCGAATGGGCCCGTAACCGGTGTCGTGATTCCGCTGTACGAAGCGAGGCCTTCCAAGGTCACCGTCGAGCCCACGAGCAAGGTTTGATCCGGGCCTGCATCCGCGCGCAGCCTGGGCTCAGACGATCCACCGACGCTGCCATGCACCTCAAACGTGAACGGAGTCTGGTCGTCATCCGAATTCCATATGCTGACCGTGGCGATCACAAAATCATCGGTGCTGGGGGTGAAGGTCAGATCGAAGGATGTCGCTTCCCCCTCATCGATGGCGACCTCCGGTTGGCGGGTGACGGCGAACTGAGCGTGATCGACGGTTACATAGTTGGGGCCGTTGTGCAGCAGCAACTCCGCATTGCCCTGATTCTGAATGGTAAATGTCTTGGTGACGGCCGTATCGCCGAGGGCGGAGAACACGGTGTTCTTCGTTGTCGAGGGATCGGTGTCCTGATAGGGGATCTCACTTCCGCTGCCGAGAACCCGGATTTCGGGTGCCAGCCCACCCGTGCAGCGAACCGTGAATTCAAACGGATCATCGTCAGGATCATTGCTGGAGATGCTGACGACGGCCGTTCGTGCGCCTTCGTCCGAAGGACGGCACCGGATCGCGAACTCAACGGCGTCGTCCGGATCGAGTAGCGTTTGCCCGGGTTGGCTGGATACCGAGAAATCGTCTGATCCGTCGAGCGTGATTACGGGATCGCCGTCCAGCCACAGGTCGACGCCGCCGACATTGCGGATGGTGAAGGTCTCGCTGGTGGAATCATCGATGGCGACGGGACCGAAGTTGGTGTTGTCGTTCGTCGAAGGCGTGCTATCCCCATTGGCGATGACGTCTCCCCCTCCTTCCACCTCAATGCGAGGAACGTCCATATCCCAATTGGTGACCGAGACATCGGAAACGTCCTCTTCGTCGAATGAATCGTAGAATTCGCCACCGCTTGTAGGGTCTCCGGTGATGATCGTGTATGCGATGTCGCCGTCGACAAAGGCATCATTGACGCCCGTCACGGTCACGAGAACCCCATTTGTGCTGCCTGCAGGCAGCGTGACGGATGCGGGCACCGTTCCTTCGGTGAGATCTGAACTCGTCAGGGGCACGATCACATCATCGGTCGGCGGCGTCTGGGCCGAGATGATGAACATGGCCTTGCCTCCGTTCTCCGTTGTGACGAGGCCGTCGACGGGGGTGACTGTAATTCCGGGGAGGCCGGCGTCGAACACCCAGGTGTCATCGAAGTTCGTGCTTCCATTGGCCCCTCCGAACAACAGCGCAAGGCCGTTGCCGATTTTCGCCATTCCTGCCCGGCTTCGCGCTGGCGGACTCGTTGCCGTGGCCTGCTCGATCCATTCCCCCTCGTCGCCATCGAAGATCCATGTTTCTCTGTTGACGCTTCCTCCGACATCTTGTCCGCCAAAGAGCAAGACGTAGTCCTTAAGCAGCGAAGCCAACGCGTGCTTGGCTCGAGCGGATGGCGATGGATTGAAAGTTCCCGTTTCCCATTGTGCTTGAGACACACGATACGCCCAGGTGTCCGAGAACGTCTCTGATGGGGTTTGCGGATCATCTTGTCCGCCGAATAGCAATACCCAGGATGAATCAAATGGCTCCCCCAGATAGGCCATATCGGAATACACCCGATGATCTGGAGAATCTCCGGCTGGCGATGGGGTGACATCGGCCCAACCGTTCTCACTGAGATCGTAGCTCCACACCAATCCCTCATCATCACTTTCAGAGGAACTGAGCACGATCGCCTGATCGTCTCCGGCATAAGACATGGCGAAGAAAACGGTCATCCCAGGGATGCTCGAGGGCGTCATTTCCGTCCACGTATTGGAGTCGAGATCGTAGACCCAGGTATCGCTATGTGTGCCTTCCTCGCTGGCCTCGGATACACCACCGTAGAGAACGACCACCCCATCGTCGACCCGAGCCATCCCGTGATAAGCACGAGCGGACGGCTGGGATGCCGGATTCATCAGGGTCCACGTATCGTTGCTGAGGTCGTAGATCCAGGTTTCGGCAGGAAGCGGCGTCCAGCCATCGAGATCGTCGAAGATATCCTGCGTACAGCCGCCAAACAGCAATACTTTGTCATCCCCAAGATACGCCATGGCGTGGGATTGCCGGGCGGACGGATGGCTAGAGGGCGACATTTGCGTCCAGGTTCCGGGGTCTTCGGGCAATGTGTACCCGAACGCGCACGCGGACACGAGGTAAACGACAAGAGCTAGCATCGCCATTCGGCGCATGATCTCAGCAGGCATGGGACCTTAGGTGATTGCTCCCCTCCTTCGGAAGCATCATACTCAATCGAGTGAATCCGTCATAACCGGCGCGGCGTTCAGCCCTCTCCAAGAAGCTTCTGCGGTACTCGTCCGATGGGTGCGCAGCGATTGCTTTTGGGTTGCTGGATGGCTGTTTGAGCACAATCCCGGCGATAGGATGGCGCGCGCGGCGTATTCGGATCACGATGCTGCATCGAAGGCTGGTCATTTGGGTGAAAAACGGACAGAATCGAAGACATGAGGAGATCAGAAAAACGAAGGGGCGTTGTGGTGTTGACATCGTCCAGCCCTGCGACGATTGAGATGGCCGTGGAAGCGCTAAACACGGAACGCATTTCCTTTCATGTTGCGCGGCAGCATCAGGGGGTGCGGGCACCGACGACCACCTGGAGTCTTCTTGTCTCTCATGAGGATACCCAGCACGCGTTAAGCGTTCTTCAGCACGTGCCGCGCGAATTCCGGATTCCACGAGAGGGTGTTGGGGAATCGAGGACAGGGCTCTATTGTTCGTTTGGCGTCTTCATCCTCATGGCAGTGGGCTTTGTTCTTCTTTCGTTCCTCGCGTACGTCGTGTTCCGGTAACCGATCCGACGGCAAGATGGCGCTAGGTCGTGTGCGGGGAATGTCACCGGCTCGCGCGAGTCAGTCGTGTATGGCAGAGGAGAGACGATGTCCCTACAGGCTAACGGGGGCTCATGCTCGAAGGGTGGGTGAGTACATAGCTCTGTGAACGATGGCGTGCCCATGCCAATGAGAACCAGGGGTGAGGCCGTCGGCCGCATGCTGGGCGCACTCGATGCGCGTCCGAGCCTTCGCAAGAGACGGTAGGTCAAAGCGGGCGCTCCATCGTCTCGGTGGTGGCACGGTAGCCGAGGGCTCGCCACGTCTCGCGTGCGACCTCGTTCTCCGCATCCAACTGAAGTCGGATGTGGCTGCATCCGACTTCCAAGAAGTAGGTCGATGCCTCGATTTCCAAGTCTCGCAACACGCCTCGGCGGCGATAGGCAGGCTGAACGAAGGCATGCTCAATGATGCCGAGCTTTGGCTCTTGGAGCGTCGCGATGATCATGCCAATGGGCTCCTGTTGAGATGTCGCAAGGAAAACGCGCGCATTCGCGCATTCGAGCCAATGGTCGGCGACGGAGTAGGCCTTGGTTTCGGGGATGGATTTCCCCGTCATCTCCGAGTCCGCCTCAGCGAGAAGAACGGCCAGCGCCCGATGGTCGTCGTGATTGGCCGCGTGCAGTTCATAGCGAACGTCCGGACGTTGGACGGGCGCGCGGAATTCATCCTCCATCCAGCGGACGGCGAAATCGGAGAGATCGCGGGCATCGAACAGGTAGCTGGTCGCACCTCCGATAGGCCCGACGGCGCCTTGTCCTTCCTTGACATAATCATCGACAATGGCTTCGAAGAGATCGACGGGGCCGCCCCATGGCATGCATCCATCCCCTCCGGTATTGAACTCCTCGATGGATTCCCAAACCGTTTCCCCGTTTTTCAGGACAGGCATGTGATAGCGGACGACTGCCTTGTCGGGGACCTCCGCGATATGTTCGGCGTAGTGAAGGAGCGTGACATTCGCGAGCGGGGATCCCAGGAGAAGGACCTTGCCCCGCAACGTGCAGAGCGTTTCGAGTGGAGAACCCGCTCCCATCCCGTACTGAAGCGGGTGATGCGATGTCAGCTCTGATGCGTTGTCGCCTACGGCGACGAACGAACTGTCAGGATGTTCGCTGCGTTGAGCGCCTTCCCACGTGCGCAGGTATTCGGGGAGCACGCCCCATTCACGAACCGCACGAGATGTCTTGATGTCGAAGGCAGGCCAGACGGCGCGAAGCTGAGGGGGAACCTCCGGCATCCCGCACGTGATGTCATAGGGTGATCCATCCCAACCCGCATACATCATCAGCGTCCCACGATCTCTCAGAACGTCTAGAAGTCCTGCAAGAACTTGATCCGGGCCTCCGACAATCCAACCGATCGACCCCACCGATGCGTGCAGCATCAGGGTGTCTCCGGGTTCAACGCCGAGGTGTCCGGTTTCTGCCGCGATTTGCTGCCGCGTCACGAGACCGGGCGCGCGGGATCTTGAGCAACGTGTCATGTCTGCCTCCGTTTCATCTCCGCGTATCTTGCGGGTGGAAAGCACGTGTGATCAAGTCCATTTTCATCGTCAGCGGTCGAGATGCCTTCAATGGACTCGTATACTTCGAGCGAGGTTCTCGTCCATGCACACACACATTGCCTATGCTCGCCCGACGCTTCTTGTTGATGAAGGCCGCGTTCGCCGAAACATTCGGGAGATGGCCGAGCGGGTTGCTGCCGCCGGCATTCGTTTTCGCCCCCATTTCAAGACACACCAATCCGCGGATGTGGGCGAATGGTTTCGCGAGGTGGGAGTGAGCGCCATCACCGTTTCATCGGTTCCGATGGCCGACTACTTTGCTAGCCACGGATGGGACGATATCACGATTGCTTCGCCTATCAACGTGCGTGACATGGATGCGCTCAATGCCTTGGCGCAGCGCATTACACTCCATGTGACCGTGGATTCCGTCGATGCCGTCGAGCACCTCGAGCGTGATGTCCTTCATCCCGTCAGCGTTTGGATTGAGATCAACACGGGGGATAACCGCACGGGGGTCGAACCTTCCGACCGGGCGTGCATCGCCCGGGTGGCCGGGTGCATTGTTGAATCGGGGCGTCTGACCTTGGGCGGACTGATTGCGCATGACGGACAGACCTATCAGGCGAGCACGGTCGAAGAGATTGTCGCCATCTATCGTTCGACAACGTACGTGCTCGGCAATCTGGCGGAATACGTATGGGAGGAAACCGAACAGCGGCCGTTGATCTCAATTGGCGATACGCCAACCGGCAAACTCATCGACAACTTGGGTGACATCGACGAACTCCGTCCCGGCAACTTCGTGTTTTTCGACCTTACCCAGCTTGAGATCGGATCGTGCTGTGAAGAAGACATTGCTGTGGCATTGGCGTGTCCCGTTGTCTCGAAGAGTACGGCGCGGCGCGAGATCGTTCTTCATGCCGGCGCTGTCCGGCTTTCTCTGGCGTCGCTGCCCGGCGAGAACGATGAACCGACCTTCGGGCGCATCGTCCGCTTGTGCGAGGATGGCTGGGGCCCCATGCTGCCGGGATGTCATGTTTCTCGGTTGTCTCAGGAGCTGGCTGTTGTCAGCATGTCTGCTGAGGTGCTGGCTTCTGTCAAGGTTGGCGACGTGCTTGGCGTGCTGCCCGTTCACAGTTGCCTGACGGTCGATGCCATGAAGCAAATGCAGAAGCTGGATGGCAGTCTCCTCCCATGTTTTCGAGACGAAAGCTGACAAACCGGCTTTCGTTGATCTAGCCAACGCCCTCAGTCTTGCGATTAGCAACGCGAAGCGTCCGCATGACAGCGTCAGTCGTTTGCCGCGTTGTTCGCCAGAACGTCGACGAGTTGCGCATGTTCCGCTAGATCGACGTAGACGGGATAGAGCACGTAGTCATTCTGTTGCTCAAACCCCGCCTTGAGAGCTGTCTTGACTGCCGCAGCATGAGAGGGATGACAATGTCCGCCGATCTGAGTGACTCCGCGATGGCGCGCCGTCTCCAAGACGGAGCTTATGGCAGCGCATGCCAGTCCCTTCTGTTGGTGCGATTCCACAGTCTCGGCGCTGATCTCGGCGCGATGATCCAGGACAGAATCAGTCAGGCACCAGGAGACAGCTTCGTTGTTGCGTACAGCGGCGGAACCGAAGCCTTGCGACAGGAAGGCGTCGCGCGATCCGAAAGTACCCTCAAGATACTCAAGCATCTGGGGAGGGATCTCGATTCCGGAGGAAAAGAGGTCCTCATTGATTTCGCGGATGTCGTAATCGGTGGGAATGGTCTTGCGCTCCCCCTCGGAAGCCCCACAGTGTGCATAGTACGCGCGCCGGTCGCGAATGAGATCACGGGGCTGAAGAAAAGGTCCGACGATGGGATCCCCATCCTCGGCGTCAACAATGAGAAAGGCCAGTCCAATCCCATGTTCTGGGCAGTAGTTCTCGAAAAACCAGTCGCGCAGTTCCTGAGTGAACGCGTCGGTGGGAGAGCATCCGATGAGATAGCCCCAGGCGAACTGATCGTCTGGAGCGATGACGAACAACGCTGTTGGATCGGACTTTCGGTTCGCGATCACTGTACCGGGACGCGTTCCGGCGAGGACGGCTTGCGCCGTCCCATGGTCCTTGAGCGCGCCGGCCAATGCGATCGCGTTTGAGTATGCATCCTTTTGCAATTCGCAAATCATATGGATCTCCTCTGTTGCCACATTTCTTTAGGTACGCTACGAGGAATCGCAGGTCCAGCGAAGCTCCTCTGCATGCCCGAATGGTCCATCGCCATCATCTTGAATCCATGAAGCACGGCCTGTGAACGCTCGGCATCGATACGAACGTACGCAGATGGCTGCTCCCGAGTTCCTTCAAATGTAAGTTAAGACATAATACAAAATGGAGAATGTGGAACGTTCTTTGCTTGCAACGACGTGCTCGTGGCGGCAGGCCATGCGCCTATCGGATACGCTTGAGGAAATCAACGAATCCCTCTGGAGTGTGCGCGTGTCAAAGCCCAAACGTCGTGAAGTGAAGACCCCGCCATCGGCTGTATTGAAGGCCTTCGGCCTCAGCGAGGACCTTGTGCGCCTTCCGGGCGGACAAGGACAGGCCTTTCGCTCGGGAGACGTGATTCTCAAGCCGGCGACGAACGATGAACGAACCCGCTGGATCTCGGAGTTCTGTTTGGAGACGACGCTCGAAGAGTTTCGACTCCCTCAACCGGTGAGAACCGGCGATGGCGACGTCGTGTTCAATGAATGGCAAGCGTGGGAAGTGATGCCGGGCGAGCATCGAAGCGGCAACTGGGAAGAGGTTGTTGAGCTTTGCTCGTGCTTTCACCGTGCGATCGCCGATTGCGCGAAGCCGGACTGGGTCGATCGCTTGAAGAACGAGGATCCTTGGATCCTCGCCGACCGCGCCGTGTGGGGAGAATTGGAAGTGACACTGCATCCGAGGATTGCCCCAGCTGTCACGCAATTACGCGGCTGCTTGTCCGATATTTCGACGCCTTCTCAATTGATCCACGGTGATTTCGGTGGCAATGTGCTCTTCCATCCTGTACTACCTCCTGGAATCATCGACCTCTCTCCCAGCTGGCGTCCCGCGGGATTTGCCGTTGGCGTTGTGATCGCCGATGCCATTGTTTGGGGCGATGCGGATATGTCTCTCATCGAGTGCGGCTGTGCGATTGAGGACTTCGATCAGCTACTTCTTCGAGCTGAGCTGCGGCGCATTCTGGAACTCAACTTGGCACACCAACTCTGGAAGTGGGACACATTGGACGAGATCGAAGCTCACCAACCGCTCATTGATACACTCGTCGCTCGCCATTCTTCGGGCTAATCGAGCGTTGCGCTAGCGGCATTTGGGCGTGTTTTGTGACGTGAGCGTCTCTGCATAAAGTGATGAAAATGTGTGCTTGGCCCCCGATTCCTTGTATTTCCATGCTCTGGCCGCTAGAGTTCCAGTGTTGCTTGGTAGTTGTACAGCACTTCTAGGAAGTCCGGTTGATCCCAGAACTCCTCGATGTTGATCTGTCCATCTAGTTTTCCCAGCATAGAGGAGGTTTTTATTATGTCCGATCGCATCACTGGTACGGTGAAATGGTTCAACGACGACAAGGGTTTTGGCTTCATCGAACGTGAAGGTGGCGAAGACGTCTTCGTGCACTTCAGCTCGATTCGCGGTGAAGGTTTCAAGTCACTGCAGGAAGGCCAGCAGGTCGAGTTCGTGCTTGGCCAGGGCGACAAAGGCCCTCAGGCCCTTGACGTTACCGCTATCTAAGCACACTGAATTAGACATTGACACGCGGCGCACTTCGGTGCGCCGCGTTTTTCATTGTCAGCAACGAAGGGTGTGGAGTAATACGATCTACACGGCCATTGCTCAGCAACCAGCAGGGCTGACGGGAGCCCTGGGGTTGGATGGACCATGTGGCGCATCGTGTTGTTCGGTATGAGCCTTTATCTCCCGATTGCGTAAATCGGATATCGGATTCCTCTTTATGTGTCATAATAAGTCGCGAGCTTCGGGAAGCTTGACAGGAGGAGATATGAGCAAGCGAATGAGAACAGCCCTCTTGAAGGCGAGTCTACTGATCAGTCTGATGCTGTTGCCCGTGGTGGCTCATGCCAGCGAGCATGTGATTTCGTTTGTGAACAACTCCCCACATTCCGGGGTTGTCATCGTCTACCAACATCCTCCGAACATCGCGATGGAAGGCGCGTTGGTTGTGGCTTGGCAAGCCCTCTCCGTTGCCCCGGCTTCTCGGGCGACCTTTCACTGGTCAACGGACTACAGCGTCGCTCTCGGGCAAACGGGAAACGTGGCCGTTGGCAGTCACTTCGTTCCAAGAACGACACTACGAGTTGATCTCGTGGCGGGTGTTCAAGTCACCGCCAATCCTTCAGCGAGTACGCTTCAGATCACGGAGCAAGGCAACGTTGAGGCAGGCGCTCTGGAAGTCAGCGTATTGCAAGACAGTACGGCTGAGCGAAGCGCCGTAGCGGTTCGGATCGATGGCAAGCCAAGCCTTGTAGTCTCAACGCCTCCCGGAGTGCAATGGACCTACAGGCCCAGCTCGACGTACTATGTGGCGTTCGGACATTTCACGGAAGGCATGCTCCTGAACGTCGATCTTATCCCGCAGAGTATCGCTGTCCAGCTCGAAGAGGGCGCACGCGAAGCGACGGTGACCATTGATCCTGATGGCCGGATGAGCGTGGAAAAAAGCGGCGTCTAGAAACGGAAAGCTCAACACTTCGTGTGTGTATTCTGAATCGCTGTATTGACGGATATACGTTTATGCGTATAATTCTATTATAAATAGGCGTGGCACTTATCCGAACGGAGTCTTGTGGAACAAGAACATATAGAACGTCCTGACAGAATATCGGAGATCCGCTTCGACGGAGGTTTTGCCCACGCCTTTATGGCAACAGTTGGAGTGGTCGCGACGGCCCCCGATTTCGAGGGGCTCGATCAATGGGCGTACGTCGCCTTCGCTGCCCTTTCTCCGGATCTCCGCAGAGATATCCGAGTATTCATCGACCATTGCGGGGCTCCGATTGTGTTCTCAAGGTTGACCGAAGAGCATCCGGACATCTCCGGCTTCGATGCGTTTATGGATTGGCTGGCCAGCCTGTCTGATGAGACGATTCGGACTCTGCTTGGTCGTTTCTGGGAGCATGTGTCTCGGAAGGATGGGGCTGCTACCGGCGTATCCCCGCTACTGACTCCGAATCAAGAGGATCCCGGCGAGATTGCGGAGTACATTGGGGCATCTCAATCAGCCTGGGCTCGCGAGATGCGCGCCGATGAGTCATACGTGCGCGAGATGGCTACGGTGCTATCCGATCCCGGACGTTTCCGCGCGCGGCTGATCAGGACCTGCCGAGGGTTCTGGAATGTTGTGTACCAAGAGGAGTACGCGAGAACGCGCGGGGGGATCCAACGGGTGATTGCCATGCTCAAGAAAGCATCCTATCCAAGCGATTTCCTAGACGCTTATTTGGCGATTACCGGAAAAGCTTTACCTGCTCCTTATCGAGACTCGTTTTCCAACCCCCGCCTTGTGACGTTTGTCCCGTGCTGCTATGCGGGGCCGTATGCACTGATCGGCCCCGATTTGATGAAGGATGATCAGCTTCTCGTCATCTTCAATGCCCGATCCCAAGCGCTTGAGGGGGGGCATCCGGCAACCGCTCTTCCTGCCTTGTTCCCTCCGCTCAAGGCGCTTGCCGATGAGACACGTTTACAGATCCTGGCGATGCTCGCGGACGGCGAGCTCTATGGGCAGCGAGTCGTTGATCGTCTCGATATCTCACAACCCTCGGTGTCACGCCATCTGAAGCTGATGGTCATCGCCGGGGTTCTGAACGAGCGGAGGGAAGGCGGGAAGAAGCTCTATTCCATCCGAGAGGAGACGCTTTCCGATATCTCAAGGCAGCTCGCACTCCTTGCAGGGTGGGCCAGTGAAGAGGAGTGAGTCGTGCTCGTTCGGCGTGCAAAGAGCGCCGATGCTGAAACAGCAAACTGACGTGTCCGGAATCAACAGACTCTGAGGGTTCGAAGAATCCGCAAGTGAAGAACGGTAACCGATGAACATTAACCTCTTCGCAGAGAAGCTTGTCCTTGCCTTCGCGACTGCGGGGCAACTTGCCGTGCGACTCTTGCCCTACGTAGGGCTCGGTGCCCTGCTGGGCGAACTGCTCAAGCTGGGGCGCTGGACGGGATTTGTCGAAGCGGCGTGCAAACGGCACCCGATTCCCGCCGTCGTTCTCGCGACATTCATTGGGATCGGTTCTCCGCTTTGCACTTACGGTACGATCCCCATCGTGGTGCAGCTGCTGCAAACGGGTACGCCCGTTTTTCCTCTCGTTTCGTTTCTCGCGTCCTCATCGCTGATGAATCCGCAACTATTGATTCTTACGTGGAGAGGCGTCGGATTGGACATGGCGCTGGCTCGGCTGCTCTCCGTTGCCGTCTATTCAATCCTGTTGGGGCTCGTGCTGTGGCGTCTTCCCGCGCATTGGATACATGAACCACAGGCTGCCAGCCGAGTCCAACCGCAGACACATCGAGAACGAGCAATACCCACGTTGGCGCGCTTCATGGTGCAGGTCTGGAGAAGCTTTCGGTTCGTTGCCTTCTACATGACCATCGGCATCTTGGTAGGTGCTGCGATCGAGACGTTCATACCGAGTGCCTGGGTGCTCCGGCTGTTCGACCCAGGAGAGTGGTTTGCTCTCCCGCTGGCGGCCGTTCTGGGGGTGCCTCTTTACGCCTGTGGGGGCGGAACCATTCCGATGATCCGGGCACTTCTACATAGCGGCATGGAACGAGGGTCGGCCCTCGCCTTCTTCTTGGTGGGATCTGCGACCCGGCCAACCCCGCTCGTGGCGATGAAGACGGTGTTGCGAGCAAGGGCGATCGTCGCCTACGTGGTCTCACTCCTGCTGTTCTCGGTATTCGCAGGATGGGCCTTCGATCGGATTTAGGCGGAGCGTACGTACGGACGGCTGAAGGAGATGGCGACAGAAGGACGGATTGGACAACGAAAGTGTGAAAGGAAGGGATGATGAAGCGTACGTCCAGCTGGAGAATGCGTAGTCTTGTTATTCTTGGGCTCCTCATGGTAGCAGCCATGATCTATCAAACGCATATTGCATCGCCGCCGCCGGTTCAGGCATCCTCGTTGCCGCTGACTACGGCGGCTCCCCGCGCCGTTGTTGGCATTTCGCAATCCAAGCAAGCTCAGGCAGCCGACATTGATATGGACGAGATTCGCGCACTTGTCTCAGAAGCTGTTTCTCTCGCCGGCGGCTTGGGCGAACTGATTGAAGACGGAGATGTCGTTGTTCTAAAACCGAATCTGGTCTCCGACTATGACATGACGGTTCGATCGCGGGATCTGCCTCAAGAGGTCAATGGCATGACCACGGATTGGCGGGTGGCTCAAGCCGTTGTCGAGATGGTTCGAGCTGCGAACCCAACGGGTCGCATTATCCTTCTCGAAGGCGTCTGCAATGGAACGACCGTAGAAGTCATGGAATCGCTGGGATATGTCCCCGAGCAAATCCAGGATGTGAACGATTTCGTGCACCTGGAGGATCGAAGCGGAGGTTGGCGCGAGTACGATTCGCCCCTCCTTGCACCGGTTATCCTCCCGGAAGGCGTCGGCATGTATTCGGACAATCTTAAGGTCAATCGATCTCCCGAGTTCTACCTGAATCGCCTCTACTACGAAGCGGATATCGTCATCAGCCTTCCGGTTCTAAAGAATCATGCCATCACGGGAGTCACTGGCGCTGTGAAGAACGTTGGCATTGGAGCAACTCCAACCAACATCTACAGTGGAAACCGTAATAGCAATCGCCGGTACGAGGGCAACATCATCCACCACGGTCGGACCTACCTGCATCAGTGGATTCACGACTATTACCTCTGCCGCCCGGCTGACTTCGCCATCATGGATGGCCTACAGGGCTCTGAATACGGCCCGGCCGGAATCTCAAGTCCAAACCTCGCTGCCACACAGATGAACATGCGACTCATTCTTGCGAGTCGTGATTCCGTTGCTCTCGATGCCGTGGCTTCAATTGTCATGGGTTACGATCCTCAGGAGATCGGGCATTTGGTGCATCTGCACAACAGCGACGCGGGATGCGTGGACACCGCCGGGATTCGTGTGAATGGAACGGATCCGGTATCCGTGCGAAAGCAGTTCCAAAACAGGAAGGGCGAAGTCTTCTACTCCGATTTTGAGGCTCCGGCCTTGGAGATTCGCGACATGTCTGTCTCCGATGACATGATGATGCTATCGCTCCACGTTGGTGAAGACGCGGTGAAAGCGGAAGTGTGGCTTGACGATCGTCGCTTCGACGAGCTCGTGGTCGGCCAGTTCGATCACATCGAATTGTCGCTTTCACAGTTTGCACCCGGTGATCACGCGATTCGCGTTGTCGTTTACGATCGTTTCCTGAATGCAACAGTGGCGTCTGAGAGCCTTTCTTGGTAGGAAGGTTGGAGCAGCCAGGCTGGGTGCACCCGGCATCCGGCCCGGCTGCTCCAGAACGAGCATCAATCGTTTGTTACCTCAAATTGGTATCCACTTTGCGCGTCTCCCGTTAGGGTGACGGTGGCGCCAAACACGCCATCCAGATCCTGCTCGAAGAAATCGGCAGTATCCGATACGGCTGATTCGAGGATCTGTCCTTCTTGGATGTCAGATGCAATTCCCCAATACAGGGTGGACTCCAAAACGAAGGTGGCTTTCTGACCGTAGGCCGTGACCCTTTCCTGTAGGAACAGCATCGAGTCATTCAGGAGATGGACGTTCAGTCCGCCCGCAACCTGCACCTGGGAGACGACGTCGATGGCGTTCGGCTGAGAGGCATTTCCGTCGGCAATGAGCACAATGCCCGTGTCGTCTTCAACCACGGCGTATCGCACCCCGACTTCCGCAGCAAGGGGCATGGTCTTATTCCCACCGCCCCACGTCGCCTGAACGGTGCACATCGGAAGAACCGTGAACACGTGAGAGGAGCCTCTGCCGATGTCCGGCATCACGCGCCAGACGATCGCGTCCCTTAGTGCATCGAATCCCGGGATCGCGTTCACAGCGAAGACGAAGACCGTTGGAGCAGGGTCGTCCGAGTTGTTGACGAAGGTGATGAAGAGTGGGGAAGGAGCAGCGACGAAGGCAAAGTCACCCGGGACGTGGAAACATCCGGCGAGAAGCAAAAGCAGTCCTGCAATAGCTAAGGCAACAGAAGACAGTGTAATGGCTTTGCGATTCATGCAGCACGACCTCCTGGGGGGATTATACATTTAGGCTAGATTCGCATTGTGTTCCGGATTTCATCACGGATTACAAGGAGGGTGTAAGTTCAGGCGAAACCCAATCGGCAGGATGAGCATGTATGATCTTGAAGCTCATCTGGAGCAGAGATTACAGGAACCATCGAATGCGCTACCACTTAAAGGAGGGCATCGCCCATGACATCCCGCCGTCACCTCGCAGTTCTTGCTTGCGTCTTTGGTTGCTTCGCGTTTCTTAGCCTATCGTCTCTCGCTGAAGCGCCGCCTTCTGGTTCACTCGCCTTCCAAAGCGCGGGTACGTACGGCACTGCGCGAACGTTCCAAGTGACGCTAGGTGATCTTGATGGGGACGGCGATTTGGACGCTGTGTTCGCCAACGTCCCTGGACGGAGCAAGGTCTGGATGAATGATGGAAACGGCGGCTTCACGAGTGTTTACCAGAACATCGGGAGCGAATCACGGGGCATTGAGCTGGACGACTTGGATGGGGATGGCGACGGGGATCTCGATGCTGGCATCTACTATCCGCTCAGTCATCGCCAGAGCCGCCTCTATCTCAACGATGGACATGGCGTCCTCATGGAGGTCTCGGGGTTTTGGCTTCCCAGGTTGGCCACCTGAGGCGACTTGGACGGAGATGGCGATGCAGATGCCATCTGCCTTCAGCATGAGCAAACGGGCAAAGGCTACGCGGTATTCCTCAACTCAGGAGGCACAGATTTCCATGAGACGCAACGCATAGTCGCACCCAGCTCGTTCTTCGCTGGAGGTACAGCACTTGGCGATATCGATGGCGATGGTGATCTCGACGTCTTTGCCCCGGCGTATGGAACGGACGGAGGGGGCACCGAAGTGTGGCTCAACGAGATGCGGTAGACAAGACCTCTGGGACCGCCTTGGCGAATGACATTGCGGCTGCAAAGCGGTGGCATGGCAGAACTCATATCGGCTGATGCGTAGGATCCGTATGCTAGAATGGGTTACATCGTATCCGGAGGAGTGCTCATGTCTGATCCTGCCTGTCTGTTTGTACGCGACATCGGGGAGATCTTCTCTCAAGTCATTTCGGAAATAGGTGGTGAGGTTCGGGAACTCATTGAAAACGGTGAGCGATTGCTCGCGAGAGCTGTGCTGCCTGAATTCGAGAACGTTGCGACGGGGGATCGTGTGCAAAATGGCGTCGCGCTCAGCTACTCTGAAACGCAGCTGCGATTACATCCATACATATTCCGACTGGTGTGCAGCAATGGCATGATTCGGCCGCGGGTCATGATGTCTCGACAGATCGGCGATTCTGTACCACGAGACCCTGAGAAGACGATTGAGATCATTCAGTCTGGAGTGCAGGCCTGCACTGCTCCCAGCGTGCTTTTAGAGGCCGTAGAGCGAATGCAAGATCTCAAGAACCACCCGGCTGAACTTGGGCTCCGTATTCTTGCAATGCTTCCTGGGCTATCTCGCGAATCTGCATCCCGACTGACGGATAGCGTGCTTGATCTCATACTGTGGCATGATGACGCTCAGCCAACAATGTATGACGTGCTCAACTCTATTACGGCATTTGCGCGAGATCGTTCCGATCGTACAGAGAAGTGGAATCTTGAGAGGTTTGCCGGACGCGTGGTTCTCAATCAGACGAATTGGCTTGTGCCCGCTGCGTCCGCTGAGAAACCCATCTCAATACGCGACGAGATTCCAGTTGCATAACTTCGGTGGAAAGGTCGTTTGATGTTGCGACGCCGAACCTGTCTCTGCCTTCTACTTGCTGGAGGTTGAAAGAACAACGGCTCCCAATCTCAGGCAAACGCGATGCATGCCTATCCTTGTCGCGAAAGGGCTGTCTGCCGATGATATGCTGGCGAAGCTCATAGGGAACGCATCGCAGGAGGATGGAATGAAAGCGCTTGTGGTTTACTACTCACGTTCAGGGAATACGAAGGCTGTCGCCGAACTCATCGCGGGGGCCGCTTCTGCGGATCTCGAATCACTCGTGGAGGTTGGAGTCAACCGGAAAGGCCTGTTGGGGTACTTACGTTCCGGACGTGGTGCCATGTCCAAGAAGAAGAGCGAGATCGAGACTCCGAGTAAGAATCCGGCGGATTACGACGTGGTCTTTGTGGGAACGCCTGTATGGGGATGGAACCTGGCACCCGCTGTGCGCAGTTATCTTGGGCAGACCGACTTCGGATCAACGCCCATTGCCCTCTTTTGCACGATGAGCAGCAGTGGTCAGGAGAAGACCTTTGCCTCGATGCGAGACGAGGCTTCGAATGTCAATGTGGTGGGGGAGATGGCGGTCGAAGCGGCAGCGATCAAGAATCCGGTGGAACTGCAGAAGAAGGTTGCGGATTGGGTGAAGGGGTTTGGTGAGGTGGGGGGAGCGGCTGGGTAGGGTTTGAGTTGTACCACGTACGACCTCTGTGAATTGTCTGGAGTTGTGTTGGGCAATTCATAGAGGTCGTTTCATTTTGAATGCGTAGGGCGGTGAGTGACAAGAGAGAAGATTTGATTCCTTGGTGAAACGAAGATCTGATCCAGGGAATCTACGGGAGAAGCTCTTTCTGATTGGGAGTTCCAATGCAAGACCTGTCGTCCTTCTTCACAATACCGTGGAGAAGCGGTAGGCTAGTATGCGCGAAAAGAAGAAAAGCTAACATGAATGAAAGGCGGTATAGAAGTGAATCTTAGGGATTGGGCTTTGGTTGCGGCCGCCGGCGGAGCCGTCATTGCAGTCATTGAGCTTCTCTTTATTGGTTGGCGACTGAGGGCTGATCATGACTGGAATCGCCGGGTCACCGCGTTGCGGTTCGGTTTTGGTGATGATCCTTCCATCACAGCCATACGAGTCCGCCTGAACCGCGAATTGGATGTTGGGGGGGACAGGACTCCTAGAGAAGTTACATTGGAGCAAATCCAAGACGCTGCAAGCTCGACATATCCAGAAGTTGAAGGGGAGATTACTCTTCTGCTCAACAAGCTTGAGTATATGTGTGTCGCGATCGAGAACCGCATTGCGGACGAGAAGACTTGTCGAGAAATGGTGGGAGGCATCGCCATTCTGTATCACCGGCTATTCCGTCCCTTTATTGAAGAGAAGAGAGATTACTTCAGGCGCGATACCATCTATCAACACCTAGAACACTACGCTCATCGCTGGTCCACAAAACCTCTCCCTAGGCGTGGCAAGACCGGGTAGAGGGAAGCTCACATGAGGGGTACGTGCAGTGCGTGAATCGGGAAAGGGAATCAAGAGGCACATACCTCAATCAGTAGGATCAAGCTCTGATTACTCCCTCGGTTTGCGGTCAGGTTTGCGAAAGTGAAGTCTAAGTCCGGTTGCACAAGCTTGGATTGGTGTCAAGTTGCTTCCTCTTGAACAAGCTCGTTCACTACGGACTCCCAGTTATGATGGACTGGATGTCGATTGAGCTTGTGGATAACTCGGGCGCCGGGAGATCTAAGCATCTCCACCAGATTCGGACGAGGAGGGTTCCAAGGCTGAAGAGATTCCCAGATTCGGCGCGTTCGCTCGGCGGCCCATCGTTCAATCGCCCAATCGAGATTCTCTTCAAGCATATTGACGAATAGTTTGTGCTCATCGTCTGAGGAGAACAGCGGTTCTGATGACTGCTCTGCCACATACATCGCACACGAGTACCGATCTCGCAAGGACTCAGCTTGGCTAGCTCTCGAATTCCTCGTTATCCCGAATCCACACGAAATCATGTTGAACAGTGCACGACAAATACCCCACGTAACTCCAGTTGCGATAACTATGAGGATCCACTCGATTGCATTGTTGGGGAAACCATCCGAGATGTTCATTGAATAAGAGTAGCTCGTTCCTGATCACAAACGCAAATCTGTGGTTTCGGAGGTGCCGTGCTTGTCTGCACAATTGGTTTTGGAGTCTCGTATTGTGTCCCCGGAACCCCCACCCTGTCCGATGATTCAGATTACGATGCAGATCGCGAAAAATCCGATGATCGTCCATATGACTGCTGGGACTTTGCGAGTGCTTGTCATGTTTGTCCCCCTCAACCGAATGGATTGCCTATTTGGGACAGAGTAGGGATGTGTTATGTATGGCTTGGGGACATAGGCATATATGTGTAGAATCAATGTGAAAGAGAGATATTTACATGAGCCGTGCTGTGAAGTGGCAGTTGCTAGAGGTCAATTAGCAGCGAGATGATTGGCTGAGGAATGCTGAAGAGGATAGGTGAGAAGCTGTATGTGTGAGAAGGGAATCTATGCTGTTCCGGGAAACTCCTTGCGTCCCAACGAAGATTACTCACTCCGAATCCACCAGGAGGAACCCCACTACGCTAGATCTCCCTTCGAGAGGGACCGTGATAGAATCCTCTACAGCAAAGCGTTCAGGCGGTTGGCTGGAAAGACCCAGATCTTCTTTTCCTCATCTGCGGATCACATTCGGACAAGACTCACGCATGCTTTGGAAGTAGCACAGATTGCATCCAGCATCGCCGCGAGACTTAGTTTGAACGCTCCTCTTACAGAAGCGATTGCTTTTGGGCATGACCTTGGGCACACGCCATTTGGTCATGTGGGGGAGCGATCCTTGAATTACATCATGAATGGATGTCACGAGATTTCGACCCCCTTAAATCTAGAACTACGAAAATGCAATGGAGCTGGCTTTAAACACAATCTTCAAGGTCTGAGGGTGGTGAACGATCACCTCCAGTATTATCGTGCATACGGCGGGATTAACCTAACAAGATATGTAATGTGGGGGATCGCTAATCATGCTGGAATGAAGTGGTCCGAATGCAGAATACTCGATAGGCAGACGGGACAGTGCACCTTGTACCCCAACGCAGGAGCGTGTCCGCGCGAGAAAGCTGGCCACCTTTCCACAACGTATTACGATCAGTACTTGTACTTATATCGGACGTGCAAGTCGGAGCAGTGCGATCACACTGAGTGCGGCGAAGCTTGGTCATTCGAAGCTCTTGCAGTGCACATGGCTGATGAAATTGCTCAGAGACATCATGACATTGAGGACGCTTATCTAGCTCAGATATTTGATCGAGATGATGTACTAGGAATCCTGTCGGACACTCTTGGTTCGCACTTCTCCGACCTGGATCGACAGAATTTTGCCCAAGCAGAGCAATCGGATCCTGAGCATTTCCTCTCATGCATCTCAAGACTGACAATTGAGATGCTGGTGAGAAAGCTTGTGGATGCGGTAGATGCAGGTTTTCGAGAGATTGGGAAGATACTACCCCATCGATCGGATTTCGAGGATCAGTACAACAAGGAACTCGACGTTAACAGAGCACAGCGTGTGTTTCAATTTGATAGCGAGTTTGAGTCGGTTCACGAAACGCTGCAAACACAATTGCGAGACAGAATCCTGCAGTCGTATGCGGTGCAACGAATGGATGGTTCAGGAAGTCATGTAGTGAGGAAACTGTTCAAAGCTTATCTGACGAATCCTCAACAGCTTCCGGATCGGACTATTGCGTATGCCATGGCTGCGTACAATGGACACTATGAGCAGGTTGGATCCTTCTCTCGGAAGGAAATCGGCGAGATGCGATTGCAGCTGTCACGTACTCACGACGAGTTGTTGACCGCGACACTGGCCCGAACGATAGCTGATCATATTGCGTGCATGACCGATGACTATGCGTTAGGAGAATATCATCAATTATATGGGCATCAGCCGCCGCTTCGCAATCTGACTCCATTCACGAATTGGTAGAAAGAATAGCAATGTAGAGAACCTTGAATGCTCTATTTGCTCAGTTCTCGTGTTTCGCCATTCTAGCCTCAACCCCTGGCCGAAGTTAGAGCTCGCGAAGCTTCGGAAGAGCATGAATCCGGGGTTCTGGGAAAACAGTTCTTGTCAGGTGACTAAGAGCTACACACTGTGTCCCCGGAGTCCCCACGACGTTGCTCTCTTGTGCTCGATGAGGGGGAAGTGGTCAAGAGAAGGTTTTGCCTCGATGAAAGCGGAGGCTTCAGGCGCCAATGTGGTTGGAGAGATGACGGTTGAAGCGGCAGCGATCAAGAATCCTGAAGCGCTGCAGAAGAAGATAGCGGATTGGGTGAAGGGGTTTGTTGAGGTGGGGGGATTGGGGGAGTAGGGTTGGTTTTGTCGTGTCATATCCAGCAGGACCCGCTCCCTTAAGACACTAGGCGTTGCATGAACCAACACTGGGATTAGCTATGTGTGCCCCGATTTCCTCCAATCTCGTATAATCAAAAAGTTAGTTGATGGAAAAGCAGACAGCTGAAGGAGGAATACTGTAGTGTGATCCCGGTCAAGAAAAGCTGTAGGAAATGCGGAACGGTATAGATCGCAATGTAAGACACCTAACGCAGAGATACTCCAACGAAACCAAGCGATTCCTGGAGCAGCTCTCGGAAGACGAGTTCCGAGAGCTTGTTGTAATCCCTCTGCTGGAAGAGATGGATTACAAGGAGGTCAGATCACTGCATGGGGTGTTGGAACGCGGGAAGGACGTGGTATTTAGAGAACACACACCTCTCGACGATGACTTTTTCTGTTGCGCTATTGTCAAGACTGGGAGAGTGACGGGAGATGTGACTTCCAGCCAATCGTTGAGGGGGATCCTCTTTCAGGCGCAGCAGGCGTTCGATACAGATTTCCTCTTACCAGATGGAAGGCGACACTCAGTACGGAAGGTTTACCTGTTTGTAAACTCGGTAGTGAGTCAGCAGGCTCTTCAATCGATCGAGGGAGTTCTTGGACAACAAGGCCGAACTGTCACGTGTATAGATCTTCCAAGAATCCTCACGCTAGTGGAGAAACACATGCCGGAGATGTTTGAGGGTGCTTCCTCAGCCCTGGCATTCTACCTTGCCCGACTTTTCCGTGAGAATTACCTCACCAAGAATCTCCAGCTGTTTGGCTGCACTAGGGAGATCCCTCTCCACTACTGTTACACAGGCGGCCAAGTCGAGTCTGGTCAAGGGAAAGCTCTTACAGCCATGCGGGGATCAAGCATCCAGGATGTCCTACAAGAAGGGAAGCATGTCCTAGTCTGCGGACCGCCAGGGTCAGGGAAGTCAACTATGCTTCAGAAGCTTGTGCTTGACATGGTTGGTCAATCTTCGGTTCGGCCGAAGAGAGAGACATCGACGGTACCGATCTTGGTTGAACTAAGGAATCTGACTGACTCGGAGCTAGCCAGCAAGAGAAGCTTCATCAAGTTCCTCAAGGGGCATTTGGGCGAAGACATCTGCGCCAAGCAGACCTTGACGGGTTTTCGCGATTGGGTACTTGCGTTGGATGGATTCGATGAAATCTCAAATGCGTCAGCGAGGGAAGCTTTTGAAGCTGTGCTGTCAAGCTTGCCAGGAAGTAATCTCCTTGGGAAGCCGCTCTCCGCCTGCGTGGTAACTTCCCGAAGTTACGCACTCGCTTCGATCCCCGGGTATCGCACTGTCTTTCCTAGGCCATTCGGCTATGAGGAGATCGATGCATTTGCTTTGCGCTGGTTTGGGACAGATCAGGCTGCGCTTGGTAGGTTTCGCTCCTTCCTTGAGGGGCGAAGGGATCTTGTCCACCTGGCATCTACACCGCTCTTGCTCACGATGATGGTTGCACTCGCAGAGCGAGGTATCGACGAGTTGCCAGATAGCAGAACGGACATATACGAGACGACCCTAGACATGATGGTGTTCCGGTGGGATGTTGGGCGAGGCATTGCTGTCCCGTACTCACAGAAGGAGCTAACTAGATTCCTGATGTACTTGGGTATTTCGATGCTTGAGGAGGGGATATCAGCTGCTGGGGATGCTATGCTCGCACGCGTCGGCGATACCTTGCGAGAAGAGGGATTCGCGGATCCTGGTACATCAGGAGTTGACGGTGTTCTTGCGAGATTCCGCAGAAACGGTGTTCTTACACGCAATAAGGCAGGATTGCTTGAGTTCACACACGCGACGCTACGGGAGTTCCTGGCCGCCCGATACTGCTACAAGTTCCGAGACGAGCGAAGACTGACTAGAAACCTGCCGAAACAGAGCTGGTGGAGTGTCGCTAAGTTCTACTTCGGCTTTCTGCAGAGACTTGATGTGGCTGGAGCTTCCTTGCTTGAGCAGCTGAAGCGTATTCCGTTTCTCAATCTAGAGTGTGCGATCGAAGCTAATCGGACACCAGGCAAACTGAAGAAGGAGATCGTTGACTCTGTCATTCATGGGCTGACCAGAGGGGACATCCGGTTCGATGAGGAGGCTGTGCCGATTGTACATCTTGTTGGTGATCGCATTCTTGAGCACTTGGAGGACATTCTTTCGCCCAAAGGAAGAATCCAAGTTGCGTTCTATGTGGCATTGTGCGACCTCCTATCTAGCAGGAATGATCGCGCAAGTCGCCTTGCGCTAAGACGGCTCCACAAACTCATTGAAGAGAACAACCCAACACCGAGCCAACGCTACTCCATGGCGCTGTCCTACTTGCTTGGAAAGAACTCTCTGTCCGGTGACCTTCTGAAGATCCTCTATGCAAGTAGTGGTGATGTTGGTATTGCAGGCACCCTTCTTGAGCAATCACCAGCTCGCATCCATGGCCCTCACAAGGCCGCGTTCATCTCTGCGATAGCTCGAGACCATGAGGCGCTCGTCCATGTAGACAGACTGAATTCACAGGAGTCAGTAGGAAGGCAAGCTCGGGTTGTTGCGGAACTCTGCAAGTGCGTCTCACAAGGTGCAACTAACGTAGGAATATGTTTTGCTGCATCCTCATTGCGAGACATTCCCTACGGTCTTGATCACACACGTACATTGCTCGAAGCTTGTCAGGCGACAGAGGCTTCGCAACACACAATTACTGCACTCCGAGCCATTCGTGAGAACCTTGCTCGCAACGAGAGGCAAGTGCGCAAACGCGCAAGTGAGCTTGAACCTACGTGGTCAGATGAGGAACTGCCTGAACCGCACGTCATCTCACGTTATGAGCTGCCTTGGCTTTTCCAGGATCTCTCTGAGCCGGGTAGTCGCAGATCGAGAACCATACGAATGACACTTGCAGACGCGCGGAGTATTCAGGAAAGGTATGAGAAGGCAGGCAAGGAAGTAGATGAGGTTCTCGAGCAGATAGAGCGAGCTCTTGCCGGTGGGGGACAGACTGGCAAACGGAGAAGAGGACGAAGCAGACGTGGGAGGTAGGTGGAGACTTGAGGTGCTGGTTGTTGACATACCTAGCTGACTAGCGTCTGTTTGGAACGTGCTTCTTGAGTCACGCGTGCAGTTAGAGAGAAGCATACTCCTTCTGGTACTCATCGAGGCGTCAGGGAATCGGGGTACATACATCTCAATCCGTAGGATCTAGCCATACTTGTCTCCTGGGTTTTCGGAGGAGACACGTCATACCATTGAGCTTCTCCAAACGAGCAAAGATTCCCTCAGAGCAGATTGGTCATCCAGTTCGAGTGTGCTTTCCGCGGTCCATGGGATCATGAGAGTTCTCTGCTGCAGAATTCTCATGTCACTAGGCGCGTCGAATGATTTGCGAGCGGAAACGCGGTGTTTTGCTTCCGATTCTCAATCCCAGGGTAGTTGAGTGAAGTGCCATCTACTCGTGATTGTGCTTGAGAGCTTGACCCTGGTTCTGGACGGATGTAGGATGGCACGAAAAGCATATATGTTGATATGGGATCGTATAAGAGGAAAGGGATGAAGACTGCTCTCGTTGCACTCGATCTACAGAAGGATTTCTTTTCGGATGACAACCCAAACTTGGTTGCTTTTGAGTCGATAGTGCCTGCGATCAATCGGGCCATTACATCCTTCCGTTCGCATAGCGACCCGATTGTGTTCGTCCAGCATACATCGAAGGCAAAACCTGTTGGGTCGGATGCATGGAAGATTCATGAGGCATTCGATGTGCAAGACGATGATCTTCGTGTGATGAAATCCCATCCGGATGCGTTCTGGAAGAGTTCCTTGGATAGCGAACTTCAAGCGAAAGCAGTTGAAGCCATCCTGATTGTGGGAGTTCTTTCCGAGCACTGCGTTCTATCTACCTACCGCGGAGCCTTGCTCCGCGGCTACCGTACGCTGCTCTTGGAAGAGGGAATCGCTAGCCTGTCAAACGATCTCACGGGGTTTACTCTAAGGCTATGCGAGCATATCGGCATTGATGAGCTTGATGGCTTGTGGGCATGATTGGCCATGAGGCGCCAGGCTAGAGACTGAACACCAAACCGTTCTCTTTGCTGAGGGAGGAGTTCTGGTGGGGTTCTGGTGACACGGTACTTATCTAGCTGATTCAGAGTTTCGTATTGTGTCCCCGGAATCCGGCTTCCGGCCAGGTTTGCGAAAGCGAAGCCTACGTCGATGATTATCTCCGGGTAGCTTAGGAACTCATTCGTGCATCTCGTGCGTGCCATATCGTGAGGGACGTCAACGCCAAGAAAGAAGAACAATCCCCTAAGCAAACCATAAACCAATCCCAGATCTGGAATTTCTGTGTGTATCCACGATTCCCCAGTGATACAGACCTATCTCCGCCTTGGCGGACATCACAGATGTTACGTTTAATTCTAATTCTGTAATAGACTAGAGGAAGAAAAGTCTGCTTTGATAAGAAGGTGACCATGACAGACGATGACGCAGGTAATATCCTCGCAGATATTCTCAATCAATGTGACGCAGACCCGGATTCGGCGCTAGAGCTACTTGACAGAATGCAATCAGCTAATCTCGAGCTTGAGGAGGATGCGTTTGTGTTGTTTGCCCGAGCAATGGCATGGGGATCAAAGGGTCTCTACACCTTGCTTAGGAAGAATCCGATAGTTGACATACTCACTGCAGATGCGGACGACCTGCGATTCGAGCTCGGAGTACAGGTTTCGCACCTGGGCTATCTTGAGAAGTCTCTCTCCTATATCAAGCAGCTTGACAATCATCATCCTGGCGCACTCTCGGCTTTCGAGCATGATAATGGGGATCGACGTGGAGAATTGAAGGTTGATGGCGTCGCGCGTGTGGTTGAGGCCTTCTTCCCAGGACGCGTCCAAGAAATCCTGGGGAGAACAAAGCTGAGGTACTTCGGAGCTTCACGAATTCATGTATTCAATAACTGCATTTCGTCTTCTGAGGATTTCAATATTGCTGGGGACGCATGGATATCCCTAGACGAAATCGCGCGGACTGCGCTGATAATGAAGGTTGGAAAGACTCAGGAGAGCAAGCGGTATGTCCACGTAATCTTCTTCAGGAAGTTGGATTCCGAGATTGGCCCCGATGACACAATGTTCGCGCTTGGCAAGATCTCAGATCTTTTCATCTTCGAGGACGGCTCCACGGCTCGGACGATTCCGGAAGAGGAGGAGAAGAAACGACGAGCAAGAGAGCTCTCGGAGGATTATGAGAGGATGGTGAGTGAGCCCAGGAAGCGACGAGGTTTGTTCGGACGAAAGAAGCGTTAGCTCCGCTCCGAGCTGATGCGAGACAGTGAGGAGGATTCATGGGTACATGTGCTAAGTGTCATGGGAACAAGGTCATTGAGTGTCCGCAGTGTGGGGGGCGTGGTGAGAAGGTTGGGATCTTGATAAACAGCAAGTGCCAGCATTGCAATAGAACTGGCTCAGTAACGTGCCCCAGATGTGGAGGAACTGGGAAAGGATAGCATGGCTGAAGAGTACTCATTGATCAAGATTATAGATATAACGGAAGATGCGTGGATTGCAGTCAAGAATGCAGTGGCGATTAAGGGGCGGCTCACATGTGAAGGTGGATACGCCAAACGCTTCAAGATGGTCGTTGAGAATCAGCGAAGTGTTGAGCGATTGGTAGCAGAAGGTCTGTTTGACGTCCGGGGATACTTCCAAACTTTCGACAAGAGAGCTCTAGGATTGTTTGATAACCTGGATAAAACATGGGAAATCGAGTTTCAATTCCAAGGGCGCATGGAATCGGATCGAGTGATTGTGCGGAAAACAAATAGGCAGGACATATTCGGGGTTGAATCTGCTCACTAATTCCGGAGATTGCCTTGAGCGCGGCACCAGAGCAGCTTAGGTGGATTGTGTTGCGAAAAGCTCAGGCTCCTGGAGAAGACCGTGGGAGGCTATTCGTCTGAGCTCAATACGTCAGCCAGCTTTCGCATTAACCCCCGCTGCTTTTGCGAAGTAGAAGCCTTTTGTGACTGTCTTTGCTTGGCAAGCGTCCTTTCGAGATTAGCAATCCTCTCATCACGTGCGGCTATAGCTTTCTCGCGTTCCTGAATGTCCTCCTCCAGAATGTCAAAGGCTTTACCTCCGTACATTTGGACGAATGCCATGGGAACGCTTAGTTGATGCTTGGTCATCTCAGACTGGACTCTATCGAAGATTCGAAGGACCGACGGATGAAGAAGGATGAGCCCAGAGGCCCCCTTTGTGCCGCGGCGCAACAACCCTTCTGCGTCCAACATCGTGCGGAAGACATCTACGTAGTAGCGAGCTCTACTGTGTGACCAGCCTAGCGTTCTGTGAAGTTGATCCAGCGTTAGCCATTCAAGCCCACCGAAGACGTGCGCCATTCTCTCATCCTCCTTGAGTCGTCTGCAAAGACCAAAGACTCAGAGAGTCTGCCGTGGATGAGCCCGTCTGTCTAGTGCACTAGTCCAACATAGTTGATTGGCAGAGGGGGAATGGAAAAGCAGAACGAGTAAACCTCACACGATGAGTCAAGGGGCGCCTTTCCACGGCATGCGTAGCCTTCTTGTCCGCGTTCTTTATGGTGTGCTTGTTAGATGTGAGCGATTGACGATGCCATCTTGACTAGGCTATTATGAAAACGATACAGCAAGGACAAAACAGTAGAAGAAAGGACAAAACGAATGCCTGCGACAGGAGAGAAGCCTGGGATTGGAACGTACACATGCACGAATTGTGAGACACAAGTAACACTGGACGATGCTGATGATCGATTACCACCTTGTCCGAAGTGTGATGAGACGGATTGGGTGTAGTGCTCTTCGCGAAAAAGAGCAATTCCAGGCGAAAGCACGCTTAGCATGGTGAGCAGATAGCAGAAAAACCATACGAATATGAAAGAAGGCCAATCTGTGAAGCGAATAACTGCTGTTGTCATAGCGTTGTGTTGTCTTGGTGCGAATCTTCAAGCTACCGAAGCTCTCCCAGGAGTTGCAGCGACGAACTTTGCCTTCGGGATTTCTCTGCAATCGGGCATTGGGATTGCAGGAGATCCTCACTTCACTTTTGGTTTGGGTTCGCTGTCCTATCTCAGAGACGGATATCCAACATCAGAGTTCGGCTATCAACTATCTGCTATCCGACTATCTCGATGGGAGACAACAGTCCGCTTCGGCGGGATTCAGTATCGTTCAGTTCATCCGGTTGGTGAGCAAATCGGATTAGCGATCGGTGCACGAGTCCATCAATTACCCTACGTAAGTGGGTTCTACATTAGAACTAGATGGACACTAGGTGTGGAAGCCGGATTCATGGCAGAAGTGTTTGAGGATATCTGGGCAAGAGTGAGTGTCGTTGCTCTCTTTGATCAGCCCCTGCTCACAGGGTACGGGTATTTTGGATCAGGGGCAGTTGGGGTTGAGGTTTCCATATCTCGGTTCATCAATCTAGGAGGTTGAGGTGAAACTGCGGTATGAAATTCGCTGTTGTTATACATTCCGCTTGAAATGGAGGTAGTAGGCTTATGTCTCTGCGAGTTTTTATAAGCTATGGGCACGAAGATCTGGCATTGGCTGAAGGTGTTCAGCAAGGCTTGGCGACTCGGGGAATGAAGGCATTTCTCGCATCGAGGAATGTTGCACCTGGCGAGAGTTTCGAGGTGGCGATCAGGCGAGAACTCCGCAAAGCAGATCTGGTTCTACTCTTGTGGAGTGAGGATTCCGAGAATTCCACCTATGTTGGAGCGGAGATTGGGTTGTCCAACGAATACGGCAAGCTAGTCATACCGATCATGCTCAAGCCAGGATTGCCAGCACCTCCACTTGTCGGAGACGCCCGCTACATACGGGCCTGGGATGTCTCCGATATGACGGATCTAGTTGCCTTCTTGGAGGAGCGCAAGAAGAAGAAGGAGCTGGCCAATCTAGTCCTTGTGCTGGGCGTGGTAGCCCTGGCTGCTTCGATTCTGGGCAATCTGCTACCTCCTCTGGAGGAAGAGGATTCCACAGGCAACAACTCCGATGCTCTTCCAGCGTCCGGGCAAGATCAGTGATTCTTGAGTGCGTGTATTGCGGTCGGAAAGAGCCGAAAGGGCGGGATCACATCCCGCCAAAAAACCTCTTTCCATCACCAAGACCTTCAGATTTGATTACGGTCCCAAGCTGCCGAAAGTGCAATGAGGGCGCATCTTTGGACGACGAGTATTTCAGGCTCATGCTTACAACGAGAGATGCCGCCTATAACCACCCTGCTGCACAGGAAGTGTGGCGACGAGCAATGTCCCGTCTGAGCCGTCCACAGTCTGCTGGGTTCAAGCACGCATTCTTGGATACCGTTCGTGAGATTGAGTTGAAGACACCAGCCGGGATATTCCTTGGTACGGCTGGTGCGTACGACGTGGATTTCGAGAGACTCGAGGTGGTTGCGTCTCGTATTGCTAGAGGCCTCTTCTACCACGAGATCGGAAGGCGATTGCCTTCCAACTGTTACTACAGGGCGTTCGTTCTTGAGAGATTCGATGCCACGGATCTCTCACCTGATAGCACGATTGGACGAACTGTTCGAGCCCTTTCGGAGCTTCCTCACAAAGATATCGGGCAAGGTGTGTTCCGGTACAAGTGGTCTCAAGTTGCAGACGCGGATCGTCATCCGAATACGACTGCGTGGCTATTCTCTTTCTACGAGAGCACACTCTTCTTGGCAAGCACGGTTGATCCAAACTAGTTCTAGGTCCAAGAGATTGCCCATCCATCTTCCAATCGGAGCTCGCTGAGAAACTGGGTAAACTGGGGACACATACCTCAATTCGGAGGATCAATTTCTACCCGGTTTCTTTGGTTTGCGGGGAGGAAGAGTGCGATGGCGGGACGTGCGCTTGTGATGGTCTCTGGGTGTCTGAGGAACTTGTTCGTGCATCTTGGACGTGTATATAGTGATGTTTTTGCGATGAATGACTAGAATGTCGAGTTTCACGGTACTGTTTACAGGTCCGTAGCTGAAGAAGGGGGAAGAAAGAGGGTCACCGAAGCAGAATCTCTAGGTAACAACCAAGATACCTGGGAGGACTGTCGATGACCCTCGAAGACAAAGTACAGAGTACTCGACTTCGTGTTCTGCAACGAGCTCAAGAGCTTGGCAATGTTAGTGCCGCATGCCGTGAAGCTGGGATCTCACGCACACTCTTCTACCGTTGGAGAAGGCGATTCATCCTGTATGGAGTCGACGGACTGCATCCGCGTAGAACAGCAAATCGTCCGGGACGTCAAACTCAACTGGATCCCGCCAAGCAGCGAAGAATCATCGCCATGGCTCTCGCTTGGCCTGCTTGGGGACCTCAACGATTGAGCCTGCAACTGGAAAGAGAAGGGCTTGTGGTCTCTCCCAGCACGATCTGGAGAGCACTTCGGCGAGTGAACTTGGGAACACGAGTTCAACGGCTCCTTGTTCTCGAAACGCACAGTGCGAAGCGTGCTGGACTCCTCACCGAGCGAACACGACGGAATCTGTCTCGTCGCAAGGCACGTCACGTTCAGGCTGAGAAGCCAGGAGAACTCGTGTGCATCGACACGTTCTACATCGGGAATCTCAAGGGCGTGGGGAAGATGTGGCAGTTGACAGCCTGTGATGCGGCCAGTTCTTATGCAATCGCCAAGGTTGTCCCAGCAAACAACGCCACCGAAGCCGCTTTGTTCTTGAGAGATGTGGTAGCGGTCGAACTGAAGGAAGCAGGATGGAAGCTGTGGCGTGTGTTGACCGATGGGGGGAGTGAATTCAAGGGAGCATTCGATGAGATGTGTCGAGAGCTGAACCTCCGGCACACTCGGACGAAGCCAAGGCATGCGTGGACCAATGGATTCGTTGAGCGATTGCAGGGAACGATCCTTCACGAGCACTGGCGGATCGAGTTTCGAAGACGTTACTTTCGCAGACGCTACCAGCTACAGGAATCGCTACGTTCGTTCCTACGCTTCTACAACTTCGAACGACCACACCAGGGCTACCGAACTAAAGGACGAACGCCTGCCGAGATCTTCTGGGGAGCCGTCGGCAAACAACATCACGAGGAGGTCTGATGTGTCAACACCATTCCGAGACTGGACA
>JANQGM010000023.1 GCA_028277345.1 Candidatus Bipolaricaulota bacterium
CCAAAGTTGAGAAGGGACGGGAACGTGGCAACTCTGCGAGTTGCTTGGAAAGCGGCAACGCTTCGCGTTATCAAGAAGCTACGGATCTGTGGCCATCTCAGGTGCGAAGCGTTCGAGATCCGCTGAGAAGATGGCGCGAGGTACGGGTGCTCCTGCGAGAATTGAACGAATGACGCGAATCACGGCTTCATCCGTGCGAACGCGGGCGTGGTCAAAGCCGATCAAGGCGACATTCTCCCCTTCGGACAAATAGGCCGACCGCATCATGATTGCCAAGTCCGATCCTTCCCATGCCAGGCCTTCCTCTACGCACGATTGACGACAGTCATCGGCATCCAACCGCAGCCCACACCCCAAACAGGTCTGACCGGCCATCGACACGTAGCGCACGTCCGGATTGAGCGAGGTCAGACCGCCATTCACCCAGCGGTCTGCGTTAAGCGCCGTCAAGAAATCGGATCGTGGCGCAAGTTGACGGCTGAGCTGGCTGAACCAGTCGTTGACTGTGGCGAACTCCGTCCCATGGTTGGGCGTTGCCAGCAGAATCAGCGTACGGAAATCCGGCGCCTCATCAACGCGAGGAAGCCATGCTTCATGGGATGCGGCACCCTGAAGGTCGGCGCTCTCCACGATGGCTCGCCCGAGCAATCCCCCCATCGAATGTCCGATGAGATCTATCGTTCGAGTCCCATGAACCGTCGCGATGGCGATGAGTTCGTCGAGAAGCCGTTTAATGTAAAACGACAACTCCCGAGCCGTTGGCTCCAGGTTAAGGGCATAATCGCTGATGTAGACGTCCGTATGCTCTGCATCGGCGGCAGCAAGGTAGAGCAGCGACTGATCCGGCCCAATGGGAATGCGTTGAAGCTCCTCGATGGGGCGTCCCGAAAACGCATGTGCGAAGTCCACCCACAGCTTGGCGGCTTGAAACCCGGGAACGGGTTGAAAGCCATAGACCAGAACAACGGGCACGCGGTCATGGAAGGCCGTGGATGCGCCCACGCCCCTCCAGACGCAGAGACAACTCAACAGGCAAAGAAACCCCAGACTCAGAGCTCGCCCCCTGTGCTTTCCAACCATTTCCCCACCATACCGCAACCGTTCCCTCTCAGGTAAACTAGGAGGCACGTCAGGAGGACTCATGCTTGAATCTTCGAAGCTTGTTGCCGCGCTTGAATCACTGTCATCTCGTTCCATTCGCGAACTTCGAAAATCCTGTTCTACAGACGACTATTTCCACCTCGGCATCGCAACGGCCAAGGTCCGACAGTTGGCGCGACGGTTCGCTCGACAGTTGTCGGACCTTCCGTGGGAAATGCGGATCGCTCGTTGTGTCGATCTTCTTGACCATGGCAGCGACGAAGCCGCCCATCTGGCCGTGTTCCTGCTCGGGCTCACCATCAGCGATGCCCGGTCTTTCGATCGACCCAACCTTGAGGCTGTCATCGATCGATTTCGCGGCTGGTCCGTCACCGACGCCTTCTGCATCGAAGTCTTGCAGCCGCTGCTCAGGGCATTTCCTGATGCGATGCTGCGAATGATCGATGCGTGGGCTGATGCGTCCAATCGCTGGAAGCGGCGCGCCAGCGTGGTCATCTTTACCCGCAAAATCGGTGCCTCCGGTGAGTACACCGCCCAAGGGCTGGCTGCCTGTGAACGGCTTGTCAACGATAGCGACGATCTTGTTCGCAAGGGCGTCGGATGGGCGCTCAAGGACCTCATGCGAGGCGATCGAGAGCCCGTGCTCGCCTATGTCCGTGAGTTGCGCCGCCGAGGCGTTTCCTCAGTGATCACGCTGTATGCCTTGAAGGACATCGTGGGGGACGAACGTAAGCAGATCCTCTCGATCTCTCCCTGATCGGGAACGCGCCATAGCTCTACCCATTCACTATAGATAATCTATATTAACACGCTGAAGTTGCGAGACGGCTGCAGATTTATATACTTCGTAGTGAAATGGGAACCTCAAGGACGAACGCAGATAAAGCGCGGGTGCTGTTTATTTGCACACACAATTCCGCTCGCTCTCAGATGGCGGAAGGGCTCCTCAATGCGCGATTTCCCGATCGCTTTCAGGCGTATTCAGCAGGGACTGAACGCACGATCGTAAAGCCTCATGCCATCGCCGCACTCGCCCAGATTGGGATCGACATCTCGCATCACACATCGGAGCACATCGAGAAGTACATCGGCCAGGAATTCGATCTCGTGGTCACGGTATGCGACAGCGCTCGCGAGGCGTGCCCGTTCTTCCCCGGCGCAGTGAGGACGATCCACAAGGCGTTCACCGATCCCTCCTCAGACGGAGTAACGGACGAAGAGAAGCTCGCTGCCTTCGGTCGGGTGCGAGATGAAATCGATGCATGGATCCGCGAATCGTTCGGTGATGACGGTGCGTTGACATGACTCGACTCTCATCGGCCGTGTTCGCGGAGTTTCTTGGAACCTTCATCCTCGTCTTCATCGGTACGGGCGGCATTGTCGCAAACGATGTCACTGGCGGCCTCATTTCACACGCCGGGGTTGCCTCCGCTTTTGGTCTCGCCGTACTCACGATGATCTATGCGATCGGCGACATCTCCGGCGCACACATCAACCCCGCTGTGACGATCGCCTTCTGGCTTGCTGGGCGTTTCCCGTTGCGTCGTGTGCCCGTCTACATCGCGAGTCAGCTTGTCGGAGCCCTCGCAGGAAGCGCCCTCATCCTCGTTCTCTTCCCCGTCCATGGCACGCTCGGAGCCACAGCGCCAAGCGGTATCTCCCTTGGGTCGGCCGCACTGCTTGAGGTAACGCTGACCTTCATCTTGATGTTTGTCATCATCCACGTTGCCGAAGGCGCCAAGGAAAAGGGTCTCATGGCTGGTGTTGCCGTTGGCGGCACGGTCGCCATGGCGGCGTTGATTGCCGGACCGTTGAGTGGCGCCTCCATGAATCCGGCTCGCTCGTTCGGGCCAGCCATCCTGTCCGGACACATCGAAGGTCTCTGGGTATACCTCATCGCTCCGGTCGTCGGCGCCGCACTGGCCGTTTTGAGCTGCCGCCTCTTCCGAGAGGATTGCTGTAGCTCCAACAAGGAGGTGGCACATGGTCGTGCGGATTGATGGCATTGAGCAAGTTCCACTCACTCGGCTGCTTGATGCGGCCGATGCGATCGTTTCACAGGCTCTTGAGGAAGACCTTGCACAGGGTGATCCTGCCTCTGAAGCGTTACTTGAAGCCTCGGAATCGATTCATGCCGTCATCCGGGCGAAGGCACCCGGCGTTGTTGCTGGGTTGCCGGTTGCTGAGAAGGTTTTGGCAGCCATCGACTCCTCCATCCGGTTTTTCTCAGTCGCTCAAGACGGGCAGGAGGTCCTGCCGGGAGAAGTACTTGCCGAAATCATCGGCCCAACCGCCTCCGTGCTGTCCGGGGAACGGACCGCACTGAACTTTCTGCAACGGCTTTCAGGGATTGCGACGATGACTCGCGAATACTGCGATCTCATCGCCATGACGGATACCATCCTACTCGACACCCGCAAGACGGCGCCCGGACTTCGCGCCCTGGACAAATACGCCGTTCGGATTGGCGGAGGCGCCAATCACCGCATCGACTTGGGCACCTTGGGCATGATCAAGGACAACCACATTGCGGCAAGCGGCGGTATTGCTAACGCCTACAAGCGATTCCGAGCGCGTTCGCCTGAACTTCCCGTCGAGATTGAAGTCAAATCGTTTGAGCAGATCGACGAAACGCTTGCACTTTCGCCCCGGCCTGAGCGCATCTTGCTGGATGAGTTTCGCTCCCGAGACGTCGCACGAGCGGTTCAACGCATTGCCGGGCGCATCGCGACGGAAGCCTCGGGAAGCGTGTCCGATCAAACCATACAGGCCCTTGCCTTGACGGGCGTTGACTCGATCTCTGTGGGGCGCCTGACCCATTCTGTTCGAGCGCTCGATATCTCGATGGACGCCGTTGACCAAGATCCACAGGAGCGTATCGAGACGATGCGCCGCGAGATCGTGGATTGGAAGGCTCACCTCGGCTCCAGCGTCAAGATCTTCGGACACCATTACATTCGCGACGACGTGCTTGAGTTCGCTGACGTCCTTGGAGATTCCTTGCAACTATCGCAGTTGATCGCGACAACGGATGCCGAATACATCATCTTCTGCGGCGTTCACTTCATGGGCGAGACCGCTGCACTACTGGCCAAGCCCCATCAACGCATTTACCTGCCGGACCGCAAGGCAGGCTGCTATTTGGCCGAGTGCGCCTCCCTTCCCGCGGTCCGTGCGGCATGGAACCAGCTGTGCACCACCATCAAATCGGAGACCAGCATCGTTCCCATTGCCTATGTAAACTCCTCGTCCGATGTGAAGGCATTTGTCGGCGAGAAGAGAGGACTCATCTGCACATCGGCAAATTCAGAACGCGCCCTGGCCTGGGCGCTTGAACGTGGGCGCTACGCCTTCTTCCTCCCCGATCGAAACCTGGCTATCAATACCGCCCACAAACTTGGGATTCCCGATTCCGAGATTCTCACATGGAACACGGATCGAAGACTTGAGAGATCTTCGCTTCAACGCGTGCGAGTCATCGTTTGGCCAGGAAGCTGCAATGTTCACCAGCGATTCCGGGCCTGGCACGTTGACGCCATTCGCACCAACGGGAATGCGACCATTGCCGTTCACCCGGAATGCAAGCCTTCCGTAGCGGCCGTCGCGGATCGTGTGGGATCGACGTCGTCAATCATCAACTGGGTCGCTGAATCCGAACCCGGCACACATTGGGCCATCGGCACGGAACACCGCTTGATCAATCGGCTGGCCGCTCAGCATCCTGACAAGCGAATCGTCAGCCTATCGGACGTCCCCTCGTTTTGCCGAACCATGTCGCAAGTGACATTGGAGTCGCTTCATCACCTCATCGAACGTTTGATCTCCAGCCAAGCGACGCCGATGAAGCCGATCGCCGATGCCCGTGCGCAGCATGCGCGTATGGCCATCGAACGTATGCTTAAGCTCTAGCTCCCCTGTGGTCCCTTGCGGCGTTGGAGTACCATCTCGAAAAGAGGGAGATGCTTGGTGCCTATCCAAGCTCCGCCAGAAACGTCTTTCGAAGGCATCCGCAAACGGCATACATGATTGTAGACGTCTAGGTGCCTGACAGCGCCGGCAGACCTCGACGCGTCAACTGAGAAAGGGGATGACACACATGAATGAAACAACATGGGAGCAGCGCGCGCAGTGGATCAAGGACACCTTTGCCAAGGATGGCGCGTTCTTGATCTCGAACAAGCCTGACGGAAGTGCCAACCCGATGACCATCGGATGGGGGCAAATCGGCGTCGTTTGGGGACGTCCGGTCTTCACCATCTACGTGCGTCCGAGCCGGTATAGCTACGAGTGCTTGAAAGGGGCGACAGAGTTTGCCGTCAGCGTGCCTGTGGTTGGCGAGCTCTCGAAGGAGTTGCTCTATTGCGGCACTAAATCCGGCCGCGACCATGACAAAATCGCGGACTGCAACCTTGCGCTTGAGGATGGCAAAAGCATCGGTGTCCCTATCCTCGCAGATTGCGGACTGCACTTCGAGTGCAAGATCCTCGCGAGAACCGACTTGGGACCCAGCAACATTGAGTCCGAAGACGTTCGTCGGATCTACGAATCGAAAGACATCCACCAAGTCCTCTTCGGAGAAATCCTCGCTGCATATACCACCAAGGGGTCGTGTGCTGACAACACAATCAGCCCGTGAAGCAAGACAGCGAATTCGAGATGGCTATTGGCAGAGTCCGACGGCTGGCCTGAGAACGGGAACGCATCAAGCCAATCTCGTTATCGTCAATCACGAGTGGGCTGACGAATTTGAGGGGCTCTGCCAGACGAATGCCCAAGCTCTCCCGTTGCTTGAGCGTCTTCCCGCCGGATCCCCTCATCCAGTCAAATGTGCATCGGACGCCGATATTCGCGTCGATCTACCCAAATACAGGCTATATAAGGAAGGACGCTTGATCCGTGAGCAAAACCACATCAATGCGCTGTGGACGGATGCTTGCGTTGCGTTCCTCATCGGATGCAGCTTCAGTTTTGAGCAAGAGATGCTGCGCTCGGGAATCCCCGTACGGCACATCGAACTGGGTTGCAACGTTCCCATGGTTGTGACAAACAGGAAGGTGAATCCAAGTGGCCGCCTGCATGGATCGCTGGTCGTCACCATGCGTCCGATTCCCACGAACCGGCTGGATGACGTCATCGCACTGACCGTGAATCGACCCCTAGCACACGGGGAACCCGTGCATATCGGCGATCCAGCTGAACTTGGCATCCGCGATTTGAGCCAACCGGACTACGGTGATCCGGTTTCCATTCATGCCGATGAGGTGCCCGTTTTCTGGGCCTGCGGTGTCACCGCGCAGCAGGTGGCTCAGGAATCCCAAATTCCGTGGCTAATCACGCATGCGCCCGGACATATGTTCATTACCGATCGGATGGTGTCGGGTGCAGGCGTCCCTTCCCCTGGCTGTTGATCTTCTGCTAGGATGTGGTAGAAGGGCCCAAGGGGGGACCATGAAGCGCATCCTAACTGTCCTAGTCATCGCTAGTTTCGCTCTGTTGCTGACTAGCTGTGAATTCATCGACCAGCTGGTCGATCAGATTACGGGAGCCGTCTCCGGAGGGGGGAGTCAGGCATCTGGCGATATCGTCAGTACCTATATCGCATTCTCCCTACAGGGGAATGTTTCCGAACAGGGTGTTTCAGGGACATCGCCACTTCCGCTGGGAAGCCAATTTCCATCAGGCTCGGGAACGTACGATCCATCCACCCGCACATTCACCGCCTCGTGGGACAACAACGTATTCTCCAACACGCAGATGACCGTGCGTCTCAATCCAACCGAGGAGTACGTCGAGTACTTTTACGCCCGGCAGATCGAATCCTATGCATTTGGTAGCTGGAGCCGCCTATACGAGATCGAGGGCATCAATATCCTGTACTCGCATGCCGAAGGCAACTCCAAGTACTACATCGTCGATGGGGCGACGACCAACGTAATCGTCACCAAGATTAACTACAAGGACTGGTCCAAGACATTGGGATCCGAAGGCAATCCCAACTACTGGCTAACCTCGCCGACACTGGGGAACATCTGGGCCGACACCACCAGCCACATCACCATCCGCATCGACAAGTAGTTGCACGTCGCTGAATGCTGAGACAGAAGCAACAACGTAATTCGATCGGACCCCCTTCATCCTGGAACGACGAGTAGGCCGTTCGCAGTTGGCTATGTGTACCCCCCTGGCGTCTACGATGGCGGCGGAACGGGGATATAGGTGAAGCGATACACCTGCTTGACGAAATCGGAGTTCCCCTCAGCATCGATGACGGTCAACGTGACCGTGTAGGTGTAATCTCCCTCGACCCATCGCCCGTAATTGCGAGTGACGTTTTTCCCGTAAGCGACAGCGTCGTCGCTCCATGTCCAGACATACTGGACGATCTCTCCATCCGGATCATTGGACCCAAGCGCGCTGAACTCGTATTCGTGCGTATCAGGATCGTCCTCACGAACCTCGGACTCGCCACGCACAAACATGTTGGCGAATGGCGAAGTGATGTCGATCTGATGCAGAGCGAAAGGAACCGTCCGCCATGTCGCCGCAATCAGCGCCGGCTCGCCCAATGGCGTCCACTCCACGAGAATCGAACCGGATGAAACGAGGGATCCCTTGAGAATGACGAAGTCCCCCTGGTTGGACGTAATCGCCATATCACCGCCGATGGCCAAAATACTGATGATCTCAACATCCCCGGAGAAGGTCAATATGAGCGCATCGACCTCTTGGCGGGTTTCATTCGTAAACGTTCCAATGTTGTGTCCTGATTTGTGGAGTACATAAGAGCGAGCATGTCCCATCGCCGCAATGCAACAAATGAGGAGAAGAAACACGGCCGCTTTTCGAGTTCGCATACGACACCTCCGGATGATTCTGGATCGATCGAGCGCGTGCTCACTGTGAAGTATAGCAGAGACTCCAGGAGAAATGCGGGTTTACCAGGGGACCTTCGCGCCGCCCGCATCGGCGCGTTCATCGGGTACGCTTGAGTGAGAGGTGAACATGGTTCGGCGCATGACGGTTGTGGACTACTCGGAGCAGTGGCCCGAACTCGCGACACGTGAAATGGAAAGGCTGAGAAACGCGCTAGGTGACGTGCTCGTGCGGGCGCACCATATCGGAAGCACGGCAGTTTCCGGATTGGCCGCCAAGCCCATCATCGACCTCTTGCTTGAGGTGGTGAATCTGGAAGCACTGGACGCACGTGACGAAGACATGCAATCGTTTGGCTATGTTCCGCGCGGAGAGTTCGGCATCCCTGGCCGCCGCTACTATCCCAAGGGAGGCGATCAACGGACGCATCACATCCATGCGTTCGCTGTTGGGGATTGCCACATCGCACGCCATCTCGCGTTTAGAGATTACCTGCGCGCGCACCCAAAGGCCGTCGAATCCTACGCTGCAATAAAGATGGAAGCCGGCTCTGAACACGCGACCGATCCCGAAGGCTATGTCGCCTACAAGCAGGCTTATGTGGAGCAGGAGGTCAAGAAAGCGGTACACTGGGCACAGCGCAATCATCATCTAACCCAGCGGCCAGAAGGAGACCTATGAAGATCGTTACATTACAAGCCAGCCCTCATCTTGACGGGAACACGGATCGATTGCTGGATTGGTCGGAGCGAGCGCTCAAGGATTGGCGTCACGACGTAACGCGGATCAATCTCGGCGCAATGAACATCCAGCCGTGCAAGGCCTGCTTCGCCTGTGCGGAAACCCCGGACGCCCCTGGCTGTGTGCTTTCGGACGATGCGCCCGGCGTCTTTGGCGAGATGATCAATGCTGACGCCATCATCTATGCGACGCCTCTGTACATGTGGGGATTCTCAGCTCAGATGAAGGCGCTTCTCGATCGTTCGATTTGTCTCGTACGTGGATACAGCGGCGAAGAACATCGCTCGCTGATCGAGAATACGCCGGCGACACTTCTCGTTTCGTGTGGGGGACCCGATGCAGGCAATGCCGATTTAATCCGTGAATCTTTCCCTCGCTATGCCAATTACACCCGACTGGACGATCGTGGTATCTTTGTCTTTCCTCACTGTACCGATGTGAACATGCTGCCCAACTCGCACGGAGCAACCGCACGCGAACTCGCCCGAGTGCTCACGGAGTAACTACGGATAACGGTACGAAAAACGCCCGACAACCGGATTGACAAGCCGTTCGAAGTCCGCGTAGCACAGGCGAATAACCTCGGCATGTGAACCGGCGGAGAAGGCGATGAACTCATCCTCCGTCAGGATTTCTGAGGCATAGACCGCCATCTCGTAGAGGTTCCCGAACGGCGGCATCGCGCCCACATCGCACGTCGGAAAGCGCTCCACGAAATCGCCTTCTTCGGCGAGCTCGGCGACCGATCCGGCAACATCGGAGAGACACTTGAAGTCCACGCGATGTGATGCCGGGATGACGGCCATAGCCAATTCACCCGCGAGGATCACCATCACGGTCTTGGCCAGCTCTTTTCCCGGGATATGTGTGAGTTCGGCGATCTCCTGCGCGGTGAATGCTTTGGAATGCTGTATCGCCGAATACTTCACACCATTCTCGTCAAGGTAGGTCCTTAGCTTCTGAACGGGCATCCTGCCTCCTTTCCCCCGAACACTGTCACAAGTGTAGGGAAGAAAGGCAAGGGTGTGAAGATCTAGCAACAGGCGTCACATTGCCACTTTGCGTGCGCAATTGGACAGAATCATGTACGATTCGCAAATCACAGATCCGGGTGGAGCAACTGAATGAATTTGCTTGTCGAACGATTGAGCGGAAGACCGGTGGCCGATGACACGCGGGCCGTGCTTCGCACCGCTGCATTTCTGATTCGTCCGTTTGTCCGCCTGTGGAAGCTAGCGGAATCGCACGAGCTAAATCCGTGGGTTTTCATCGCCATGTCGTTGGCCGGCTACATGGTTCAAGCCATGGTCTTCCTTCCACCCTTTCAATCCCAAGGCTGGAAGCTAGCCTTCCTCATTCTCTTACGGATGATTGCATTGGTCGTTCCCCTCTACATCTTTGTTAAGGGGAAGCGCATCGCAGCCGCCTTCAATGTGTCTGTCGCCGCCATGTTCATCTTCAATACGGCGTGGCACGTCTGCTACTACATCTACGCCTAGGCTCTCCCAAAGAATAAGGAGGGGCCGCAGCCCCTTCCTCTTGCTTCCCAACGTGGTTCGCAGTCTACCGGTTGACGAACACCTTTCCTGATTGATTGAATGTGCTTGCTCCATTCGATGCCGTGATTACGTACAGGTAGCAGCCATTGGCGACCGGCGAGCAGCGGGCGCCCTTGGTTCCGTCCCACACGATCTCGGTGGCATCCGTCACGGACAGTTCCTGGACCAAAGCACCGGAGAGGTCGTAGATCGCTAGTGCAATGGTGCTGGCAACGCCCGTTCCGTTGTAAGAGAATGCCGCATCGATCTCAAAGGGATTCGGACTCACAACAAATGATGCCACCTCAAAAGCGCTGGTCACGATGCCCACAGTATCTGAACTCGTATCCAGCGGATTCGTCGGGTCTGTGTACGTCGCCGTCAGTTCATCTCCTGGCTGCAGATCCAGATCGATGGGCGCTGTCATGAACTCGCCACCCGTTCCCAGCGGAAGCAAATCATAGGTCATCCCTTCGATCTCAACTGCATCGGTCAGCAACGTCACACCGGCATGCGACGTATCGATGACCTTCACGTAGACAGCATCCGCATCTAAATAGGACTCAACAGCGTGGCCAGCGTCATCGACGAACTGGGTCGTCGACTGCTGAGATGGCGGCATACCGCCTCCACCCATGCCAACTTGAATGGAGATCATGGCAGAGTCTGAATGGTTCGAGGGATCTTGGTAAACGGCAACCAGGGTGTCGCCCGGCCACACCGCGAGCGTGGGGACACAACTGTACTGGCTGACGAGATCGACACAGATAACGGAGACAAAGGTTCCTGTGTTGGGCCCTGTCTCAAGCAGATCGACGGCCGCCCATCCTCCGCTTCCAGGGTTGAGAATGTAGAGCTTGGGCCATGCCGCATGGTCGCCGTCCCAATCCTCGGCCCAGCATTCGCCGTCCAAACTGGTTGCAGGGCCATCGTTGAAGATGTTCGTATCGCCAAGAAGGATGTTGACGTAGTGGCCATGCCCGTCGATCTCTTCGGTCGGGCAAACAAACTCGTTAAGCGCCTGCGCACCGAAGGGAACATTCTGGCCGCCATCCCAATAGGCATCGATTCGCTCCCGGCGATAGATATCCTCGTCCTGATCGGGGTCAATGACTTCGATGAACACACAGTCCGACGCGCCATATTGCTCAACCGGCTGTCCCTGGCGATTGAGAAAGCGCATGTTCGTTGAGTTCCCATCGAAGACTTGCGTATCCCCGATCGAAACGGTCCCGAAACTCAGATCGTTGTGAACGCGAGCATGTCCAATCGAAGGCGGGAAAGCTGTATCGATATCACTGTCGCCAAGTCCGTTAAAATCTTGGCCCGATGAAGTCACTGCAGTAGGAGCCTGATAGTGCACATCGTTGTAGCGCGCATAAAGATCATCCTCGTTGAAGACCTCAAGCTTCCAATTGTCAAGTCGCAGCCAGAATCCCCCTGTGGAATCCGCAAATCCAATACCCAGTCCATCCCATACAGGGCGAAGCTGTGTGCCCGCGTAGGTATAGAAAACAGGGGAATTGGAACTCGATTCATCCAGAATGAGCCACTCGGCATCATCCTCGCCATGGGGGTCACAGAGGTGAACAAGCACCTGTTCGGGCGAACAGGGATCGACATTGGCGTTGGCATCGAGGACCTGAATGTACACGGAATCGCGGCCAATCCAATACGTGTCCACATCGTCTCGCGCACTGTTGGTGAAACGCGTCACGGAATGCTGTTTTTCTTCGATGTAGGACGTTGCCAGTTTGAAGTCATCGTCATCGTTTGGATCGAGATAATAGGCCACCAGCACATCGCGGACGTTGAGGGAATTGAACCTCAAGTCCCTGGCAATGTCATTGAAATTCAACTGGAAGACGCCGGTGTTCGCCCCCGTCTCTTGCGCATAGAAGGAGACAGGGGTCACGCCGAATTCATGAACCGGATCGAACGGAGCGTCGAAGGGATACTGAATGTAGTAGCGACCATCATCGTTTGCGCTGTTGTAGATGTTGTACCAGCGAATGCGCTGCCAGATGAGTTGGGCTGGCGTCGCCGTCGTCGCGTCGACGCCCCCTGTTGCCATCAACGTGCAGAACGTCGTTGGACTCGGTTCGGTGGCATGAAGTGAATTCCAGGACCCAGGATTGACAATCACGAACACCGGAACGTACTCGACTTCGTTGCAATTGAGATTCTCATCCGGATCGATGACCGTGATCGTCGCCGCGCTGTGATGATCCTCGACGACTTCGCTCCTCCACGCGATCGTGGCTTCGGTATCGATGATTTTCATCATGGCGATAGCCACATCGGTGAGCTCATTGGGATCGGCATACATGCCGATGAGCGTATTCATGTTCTCGAACCGACCGATGATGTACTCGTCGAGGCCGGCTGGGCCATCCGCCCATCGAGATGGCTCAATGCCGTATCCAGGCCATAAGAAGGGGATCATGAGGCCGCCGATGTACTCCGGACCTGGAGCGATCCAACCTCGATTGTCCGCGTAGCCATTGGGCGGGCCACCGTACCAGTAATGGCCCCAGACGAAATCATCCGTGATGCCTTCGTCAGGCCGATCCACGACGTGCGTATGGAGATTCGGCGTGGCGGCAGCAAAGGACTCCCTTGTTCCGATCTGGAAGGCGCGATGCGAGACAAAGACTCCGGTATCGGGACCCGTTTCTTCCAAATAGTCGTAGTCCGTGGGATCTTCCGCCTCAGGATCGAAGATCCACACGCTGAGGGCGCCGGTCTTAAAATCCATGATTTTCAGATCAGGCGACATCTTGTCGCGAACATCGCAATCGAGGTTTTGATCGTTGTCGATCACGACGATCCAGACCTCTTCGCCTTCCTGAACGTGGGTCACACGCTGTTCGCCATTCTTGTCAACCGCAAAGTACATTTCCGCGCTGGTTGCGACTGCACCAAGCGAAAGTAAAAGCGCGAACACTGACACCAACGCAACACATGCCGTCCGCCTCACGAGAAGCCTCCTTCGAGATCGAACACATGGGAGGAGAAGAACCCCCGTCGCCCCTCTCAAAGCGGCAATTCATGCAAGATCGCCGCTCCCGATGACTGTAGGGGCAACGCCAACGCGAAGTCAAGGGATTTGCTGCATGATCGCATAGAGTATGATGAGCCTCGAATGGGAGGACGCATGGATATTGCAGTCATTGGAGCCAGTGGAGATGTCGGCCGCCAGGTGGCGCAGCAAGTCGTCGTCACGCGGCAGCTTGATCGCTCAGAACGCCTGGTCCTTGTTGGGAATCGAGAGGGGAAATCCGCTCGAAGCACCTATGGATTGGCCGCCGATCTGCGCGATGCTTACTCCGATATTGCTCCTGGCATCAAGGTCTCCCTTGACGCCTCGGAAATCCGCGCCGATCTCATCATTGTTGCCGCCGGGATGACGCCGACGCCCTCGCCAGGTGCGTCCCCATTGAATCGCGACGCACTGGCTGAATCGAATGCTGCGATCTTTCACTCCTATGCGAACGCGATCGCCAAGCACGGACACGGTCACGAAATCGTGATTTGCGTCTCCAATCCGGTTGAGCTGTCCGTCGCCATCTTCGCTCAAGCGCTTGGGCGAACGCGCGTCATGGGTATGGGCGCATTCCTCGACTCATTGCGTTTTCGGGAAGAAATCGCCTCAAGTCTGGGACTCAATCGGAAGCAGGTCCACGCCTTCATCGCCGGCGAGCATGGATCCTTGGCTGTGCCGCTGTGGAGCGACGTTCATATCTATGGATTGACCGAGGTGGAGACAGAAGTCGCTTTGAACAGAATTCGCAATGGCGTCCAATTGAGGACCCTGTGGGAGGAAGTGGCAAAGGCTCAAGCCGAATTACGCTCGCTGATTGCCGATGGCCGAGTGGAGGACGCCTATGCCGTGGTCGATCGGTATCCGCCTGATGTGCGCGTTGTCACTCGGCCTTTCGTAACCCACTACAGCGGAGCAAAGACCGTGGTCGGAACCGCCCGCGCGACCATGAAATTCATCCGAACGATCACCCAGGGCGCCGATGCGTTGGTCTCCGGACAAGTCGCACTCAATGGCAACGCCTACGGAATCCGCGGCACCATCGGTGTGCCGTTCGTCGTCGGAAACCGGGGCGTCGATCGCGTTTTCGAACTCCCTATCGAGGATGATGAACGTCGATGGCTCAGCGAGGCTGCGCGACTGTGCAACGAGAAGATCTCCCGGTTTTTATAGCCCATGAGCGCTGTGCTTCTTTGGGGACATCGGTTTGTTCTGATGGATTCGAGTCAGCTACGGGGATAGACTCCGCGCCATTGTGGATGAAACGTCGTTACCACAGCCCGGCGGTCGGCGTCGCGCCATACCGCTGGCTATCTCGTCGCTGTTTGTCGCCACATCGTTGGGTGGGATCGGCCTCGTCGTTCAGCTCTACCTCAAATCCCTCGACACGCCGCTGTTTCTGATCAGTCTGTCTACAACGATTCACGGCGTGGGGATGTTAGTCGGGTCTTGGTTGTGGGGAACAGCATCCGACCACATCAAGCGCCGACGCTTGTTGGCATTTCTGACCTTGAGCATGTCGGCATGCCTGGGCGTGCTCATCTTTCTTCCCCCCATCGAGGTCGTGTTGATCGCAGGCGCCCTCCGATCGATGATGTTCGCGGGCACTGGTGTGGTCGCCGTTGCCGTTGTCTCCGCATCCAGCCTCGTTCAACGGCGAGGCAAGAACCTCTCCTACATTTCATCCGCCAAGGCATTGGGATTCGCCGCCGGAAACGTGCTGGCAGGGCTCGCGCTGGCGCAACTTGGATTCCGTCCCACCTTCATCCTTTACGCGATGCTGCCGTTGCTGGCCTTTGCCGCCGTCTGGCTGTTGCCCTCGGAGAACCCTGTCGTTCACAAGAACCGGGTCAATGCCTGGCGCGCCATCTTCTCCTCCGGGTTGCTCGACCTGTACGTGGCGACAGCGCTTCGCCAGATGGCCATTTTCGGAACCTTCTCGTTGCTCTACGTCTACATGGAAGAAGTTGGCATCCCCATTAGCATCATGGGCATCATCAGCGCCACCAATACGGCGACTCAGACGCTGGCCATGCTGGTGTTCGGCTGGTTGGCCGATCGAATCGGCCGCCGCCGCATCTTCATGCTCGGCTTCTTCCTGTCGGCAGCGGTGCCCCTCTTTTTCGTCTTCGCCGCCAACATTCCCGGTATGATCGTTGGCTACATCACGCTGGGCTTGTCGTTCAGCTCTCTGTACGTCGGATCGGCCGCGCACATCGGCGATCGCGTCCCCCATCACCGGCATGGGCAGATGCTGGGATTGTACGAGTCGTCTCGCGGGCTGGGGGGGCTGTTCGGTCCGATCATTGCGGGGGCGATTACCCCGCTTGTCGGGTTCAAGGGCATGTTCTTGGTCATGTCGGGAATCGCAGGGCTCGGATTCGTTGTCATGATCCTCGGCAACACGGTGATGGGAAAGCGAATCGTCGGCAACTAGGGCTGCATGCCTTCGTGTTCCCCCATGAGCCCGCTTCGAAATGCATCGATCAGCTCGCGTGCTTCAACCCCTTCGATGACCTTGTCTTTCAGACGAAGGTCTTCCATCAGCGTGTCGACCGAGTTTTGAATGGCCGTTCTCCCTTCGAGGGATAGTGTCTTTCCAGCATCCATTCCAGCGAGCAGTGCGCCTCTCAGATCGATGTCGAGGTCTCCATATTTCTCGTAGTCGAGTTCGAATCTCCGGCTCCCGCCTTCCTCGTAGGACAGCATGGCGTACAGCGCATCGTCAAGATCGTCTCTCCGGGCGGGAATGACGGACGTACCGAGTTTCACGGCAATCAGCAAGAACAACGGTGCGATACGTGTTCTACAATCCCCCAAGTCAAAATCGGTTGCGTGTCCCACAGATTCCGGAACCCCAGCGGCGGAAATCGTCCCGCCCAGTTGTTGCGGTATTTCGTGTGTGGGCGTCCAGTCCGGATCAAATCCCAGCACGTCCACATCCATGCCGCCCGGCGTACGGAATCTGTGCTCCGCCTCTGTGTCACGCAATCCATGCGAAATCAAGAGTGTACGAATGGCTCCCACACCTCCTGCAGCGGCGATGGCAAGATCCAGGTCGCGTGTCCCACGAATAAACCGGGGGTCCTGAAGCAGCAACGCCGTCGCCCCGATGACGGCAAAGGGAATGCCCTCGCGCGTCAGCAGCTTGGAGAGGTCGCAGAGCGTTTCGCGAACAGCCGGACTCAATTGCTGGACAAGGTCCATGCAAGGTACTCCTCTCTAAGCCGCATTGCCGTTTCGGCAAGCCGCCGATGCTCGCCTGCCATCAACTCGGCATAGATCAGAGCCGGGTGGGCGATTTTCGTTTCCCTTCGTGACGATTTGTATCTCAAGTTAGTGGCGAAGCAATCCCTAAGCTCAATGTTGCCCTCTCTTGACGGTACAAGTCGGAGTCGGTTTCTCACCTCATCCGCCGCCTTCTTCGGAACGTATAGATGCACGCGGCTACCTCGCAGGTAGCCGGTAAGGAGATCAGCTGCATACTCCCCACCCACAACGACTCCTTTGAGGAGATCCGCAGATTCAAACAGTGCTCCAAGATTTTCGCCACTCGGTGACGTGAACCGTCCAAACTGTACGTTTGGAGCGAGTTGCCCTGCATAGTCATCGCACCAGTGTTCGAGCACCTTGTCCGGTTCAATGATCCTGTAGGCACCTCGTCCGGCTCGGCGAAGAAGGTCTTGCTCGCGCCATATCGAGAAGAGCTTGGATACAACTCCGAGTGAGATGCCTGATGCATCGACCAGATCGCGATAGGTGGCCTCGACGTCGGGACCGCTACGAACAAGCTGAAACAGCAGTTTCGCGGACTGCTCACTTGAGCGCCATCCGACCGAACGTTTGGGTTCATGCGCAAGCTTGCGGCCGGTGACGAACAACAGCAGTTGGCCTGTCAAGTCAATGTGGAGATTCCCTGCCGAGTCAACAAACCACATGTGCCTGGCCTTTAGTTCCTGGGCCAACGGCTCGGTGATAGACTCCGTGACAACCAAGAAATCGGCTTCGGGATCACTACGCTTGCACTGGTCCCTGAGGTACTCAAGCTCAGGCAAGTGTGCTGGTCTCAATGTACGTTTGATCTCAACAAAGACCTTGATGTTTACATCTTGCGCACGTTGCAGCTGGATCATCGCATCAATTCGATTCGCGAGGTCGGGCGGAATCCGGCCTCGCTTGACCTTCGCTTCAACAGCGGTCCCGATTTCGGTGATCGCCTTCCTCATTATCTCAGCCTCTTGTTTGTTCATGATCATCGCCTGTTCACGTGACGTGAACATACTATATTCGTGAACAAAACTACTGTCAACCCTATTCTGATAATACGATCAATATAGACTTCAAATAAGCCGACCCCAACGACACCGCACTGATCCCTCTGCTGGACTAGAGAAATGCACCTAGGGCGTGTACATGATGGGCCATCACTGCGGCAAGCTCTTGTTCATCTTCGGCTAGGAGTTCTTCTATCCGCTTGTTTCGACAACAACGGAAATCGGACGGTGGTCGCTCACATGTGCGCTCGCTGGGAGCGTACTATTGACGACATCAAAAACCTCGTGCTCCACCCAACCCGCCTTGCTTGGTACTTGAAGAGGCAAGCTGCCGTTGACCAACCCCTGGGTAAACAAAATGTGATCCAACAAGATCGTCTCCGGACGCTCAGGCATGATGAAGTCCTTGAACTTGGCTGTCCATCTCAAATGATCGGCGCTGTCGAACAAAGCGTGATTAAGGAAGCGCCGCGCGAAGAAGATGTCGCCTTGGATATTCGAGATCAAATCGTGCAGCAGATACTCTCGCTCGAAATGCTCCTTGCCTGGACCGTCGTTTAGGTCGCCGAGAACAAAGATCCCGGGATTCTCCACCTGCGCGAACTTGGCATCGATATACTCGCGGACATTGGAAGCTTCCGTCGTCATTTTCGACCGTGCCTTGACGGCGCCGTCGACGACCTCTTCCCGATCTTCCCCGCCCTTTTTCCATTTGCTTTGCGCGCTGCGAACGAATTTGCTCTTCAGATGAAGACCGATGAACTCAATACGCGTTCCCTGCCAATCCAACACCAGTACTTGAGGATGTCGGTAGTGTCGATGCTTCTTGGAGATCCGCTCGCGTTCACCGGTTTGCCTGTTCTTCTGGATGTAATGAACGGGCCATGAGGCACTGCTGAACGTGTCCCACGTGGAGGCAGGCTGCAAACTCGTTTGCGAAACCAGCGCCGGCTTGACTAAAAACCAGATCCATTGTGTGCCGTTGATCTTGTAGTCTTTCGTCGGCTCCTTCACGGGCACCCACTCGCTATTGAGGATGTTGTTGGAAAACTGATCGATACCCACAGCATGCGCCGGTCCCTCAATCACGCACAGAATATCCGGGTCGATCTCCTGGATCGTCTTAGCGATGCCTGCTTGGCGTTGCTGGGCCGAGTCCGTGTCTTTAGGCAGTAGCTTGTGAAGATGCTTGATGTTCCAGGACGTAACTTTCAGTTTCCCCATGATGACCTCCTGGTGATAACGTTCTATCACATACTAGAAATTGTCAGAGTGTGCGTCAAAAACGGTTCAAGAAGCTTCGATTTACAGCTGACCTGAATCGCTGGACACTTCCTATGGCTACAGAATCCGCATCGTCGTACACTTACTCCAACACGGCGGCGAGGAGAACTAATGAAAATCACGTTTGGTGGTGCGGCAGAAACCGTCACAGGCTCATGCCATCTGGTCGAAGTTGATGGACTCCGGGTGGTATTGGATTGCGGGTTCTTTCAAGGTGGACGCAAGCGTGAGGACCTGAATCGAGAGCCGTTTCCCTTTGATCCCAAGAGCGTGGATGCTGTTCTGCTCTCACATGCCCATCTCGACCATTGCGGACGTCTGCCGCTCTTGGTCGATCGCGGCTTCTCTGGTCCCATCTATTGCACGCCGCCGACCGCCGACATCTCGAAACTGATCCTGGCCGATTCCGCCAGCCTGCAAATGAGCGAAGCCGCCTACAAGGCACGCAAGGCCGAGCGATTGGGACGCGAACCCGAGCCGCCCTTGTACGATATGGATGACGTCATGCGCACCGTTCGCCTGTTCCAGCCGGTCTCCGGCTACAACGCGCCGGTTCAACTCAATGACAAGGTCACCGCCGTCTTCCACGATGCCGGTCACATCCTCGGATCGGCCGCGATTGAGCTGCGTACCTCCAATGGAACCCTGTTGTTCAGTGGGGATCTCGGCAATCGCGATCAGCCGATCGTGGAAGACCCATGCACGCCGCCCAAGGCCGATGTGTTGCTTATCGAGTCCACCTACGGAGATCGTGCGCACAAGAGTATGGAGGACACGTTGGCCGAGCTTCGCGAAGCCATTCACACCGTCATCCCCAATGGCGGGAACCTGATGATCCCCTCCTTTGCGCTGGAACGCACCCAAGAGGTGCTCTACGAGATCTTCAAGCTGTGGGAAGCCAAGGATCTGCCTCGGTGCCGCATCTTCCTCGACAGCCCACTGGCCATCAGCACGACCAAGGTGTTCGCGCGCTATCGCGACTACTACGACGCCGAAGCACGTGCCGTCTTTGATGGCGAGCCCAATCCCTTCAGCTTCACGCCGCTTCGGTTTACGCAGTCGACCGAGGAATCCAAAGCCATCAACCGCGCCGGGCGAGGCAACATCATCATCGCGGGAAGTGGCATGTGTACGGGCGGACGCATCATCCACCACTTGCGCCATAACTTGTGGCACGACAAGTCCGGCATCCTGTTCGTCGGCTACCAAGCGGTGGGAACGCGGGGGCGGCACATCGTCGATGGGGCAGAGTCAATCAAGATCTGGGGGGAAGAGATTGCCGTCAAGGCCCAGATGTGGACGACCAATGGTTTCTCGTCTCACGCCGATCAACCCATCCTGCTCGATTGGATTCGTCGTGCCGATCCCGAGCATCTCGTGCTCATCCATGGGGAAGACGAGATCCTCGACACGTTTGCGTCCAAGATCAAGGCCGATCTGTCGAAGGAATCGCACGTCGCGAAACTGGGTGAGACGATTGTCGTGTAGCTCCACGCCGGGCCACCACAAGCCTACCTCTATGACTAGCTGAACGAAGGTAATACCGCCGATTCTTCCACTCCCTGGATTGGTCACTCGATCGAATAGATCGTCAATGAGCGTGAGAAAACGCATCCCACAAGAAGATCATCCCCGCGTTTCTCAAACATCGGCTGCGGATGACTGTTCACGTTTTGAGGATTAACGAGTCACCAACCACGCACCTAATGCGACGATTATGGTTCCAGCCACTCTTGAGAAGTCGAGGGTGCGCACCTCCAGCCCGAGAACGCCCAATCGATCAAAAACAACACCGACAATCAGCTGAGCGGCAATGCTCAAGACAAGTGTAGCTGTGATGCCGATTCGTGGAATGGCGAAGGCCAACGTCGCCATCACGCCCATGCCGAGTGGCCCCGCTAGCAGCATAGTCCAGGGCAATGTCCTCCATGCTGGAGCAATCGGCATCCCGCGTGCAACGATGATCAGCGCCACGACAACGAGTCCAGTGACGTTGACCAATAGCACACTCCACAGCAACCCCAATTTCTCTGCCACAAGTGCCGTCAAAGGCATCTGGATGGCAATTCCTGTACCCGCACACAACACGGCAAACGCAATCATTGCTGACATAGTCAACCTCCGGATTGTGTGAGCCGAACCGTGTGTGAACTGCAACGGAACCGGGTCCTACCCTGTAGTGGATGAGTCCACTACTCTCTCACATAGATGGAATCAGTATGGTACTGGATAGTCGGCTGTGTCAAAGCCCAAGACAACTATTCGTGCTTTCCGAAGTAGAGCGTTAGGGTGTGACGCCGCCGAGCTCGTTGGCTTCGTTCTCAGGCCAGCGGTTGAAATAGTCGTCGGCGTAGGCTGGAACGACCAAAGAGATCGTCGCCTGAATGAAAGACGTTGCCCCTTCCAAGAGCAGATAGAAGGGGCCCCGGCGATAGCCCTGTAACGTGTGGCCGTATTCGTGACGTAGGATGTTCTCCGTCACTAACGAGGGATGAAGAAAGATGTACTGCCCGAGCGATACGCCGATCGGCGCACGCGTGACAATCACCGTCACCTCATTCATCTGGGCTGTGTCCTCAAACCGTCCCCATCAATTGCAGCAGGCCATAGAGCAGCGTGCCCAGCACGTTCTGAGGCAGACAGAAGGTCGCTTGGGCGAGGCGGCGACGAACCAGCGTGTCCTCGGAAAGAGGTTCTATGCGCCCGGCCATTTCCTCAATAGACGTCGGGACATTCGCAGGAGGATCGGCACAAACGAGGAGCCCCGCGAAGCTGATGCCCAGGCATACCAGCCCGCAGATCAAGAATGCGTGGCACAAGCTTTTCGGGTTCATGCCACAGCATAGCGAAAAGGGGACTTCCCTCGCTGACGCAGTCCACTGGGAGCACGAGAAGCCTTTGGAGGAACTTATGTCGCAATCCAGCTTGAAGGAACGCCTGCAACGCGGAGAGCCGGTGATCGGGTCCATCGTCAGTGCCAATGCACCGGATTCCGCCGAGGTGATGGCACTCGTTGGATTTGACTACTTGTGGATCGAAGGCGAGCACTCGCCAATGGGGTTCGGTGATATCCAAACGTTGATTCAAGCCATCGGAGGACGTTGTCCGGCCATCGTCAGGATTCCTGAGAATGCCGATGTCTGGTTCAAGAAGGCCCTGGATACGGGTTGCGACGGCTTGGTCGTGCCTCAAGTCAACTCCGCAGATGACGCGCGCCGTGCCGTGGCTAGTGCCTTCTATCCGCCGATGGGAACTCGTAGCGTGGGAATCACGCGAGCGCAAGGGTACGGAACAGCGTTCAACGACTATGTGGAGACCATCAACGACCGCCTGCTCCTTGTCCTCCAAATCGAGCACGTGCGTGGGGTCGAGAACGTCGACGAGATCGTCAACGTCCCCGGCATTGGCGCCCTTCTTGTCGGACCCTTTGATCTTAGCGGGAGTTTAGGGCTGCTTGGCCAAACGACGCATCCGGAGGTTGAGGCACGAATCGAAACCGTCCGCATCGCTTGTGAGAAGGCGGACATTCCCCTTGGTATCTTCGCCGTCGATGCCCCAACAGCCAAGCGCTACATCGAGCGAGGATTCCGGCTGATTTGCCTTGCCGCTGACACGACGTTCATGTATCGAGGGGCATCCGAAGCCCTTGCTGAAGTCCGAGGAGGAGGGCAATGAGTACAGAGACGAAGATCCTCGCCGTCGTTGGCAGTCCCCGCATTGGCGGGAACACGGATGTCCTCGTCGACGAAGTGTTGGCAGGCGCTGAAGAGAAGGGAGCGGTCACTGAGAAGATCTACCTCGGACGTTCGACCATCGGGCCATGTCATGCCTGCGATGCTTGTGAGGGCACGGGCGTATGCTTCCAGCGCGATGACATGGACCACATCCTGCAGCGCATGGAAGACAGCGACATCTGGGTACTGGGAACGCCCGTCTACTGGTGGGGCGCAACCGCTCAATTCAAGCTCTTCCTCGACCGGTGGTATGGCCCGTGGCATGACAACGAACCCAAGAAGGCCTTCCAGAACAAGAAGATCGCCCTCGTCATCACCATGGGCGACACTGACGCATCGACTGCTGATCCGACGCTCAACATGTTCGTGCGCTCGTTTGACTACATCGGACTTGAGCTTGCCGCCACCCTTCTCGCACCTGGGGTCTACGGTTTTGGGGATGCGGAAGCATCAAATGAAATCATGAGGAACGCAAGAGATGCTGGTCAATTGCTCGCTTGCAGCTGAATTGTTGCCTTCCAGATCATCTCCCACTTGCATCGCTGGATAGAGGGTGACGTGTGCCCGATTATGATATGATGCAATCATGGATCAATCTAGCGCCCCATAGAACAGCAAACCCAGGGAGTTTCAAAGCAAATCGATCGCTGTGCGAGCAATGTGCCGTCGAACAGCCCATTCTTCAAACTATGGATTTCTCCTCTAGTCGGGCGATGAGTATCCAGTGAGAGTCCAAGTGAATTGAGTATTGTGTCCCCGGAATTCCTGAGCTTTGGTCAGTAGATTCGAAAGGAGTTCTTCTGCTTGCGGAGCGTTGCCAACGCAATTCTGGCATTTGATCGGATTAATCCTCAATCGCCATTCGGAACCTTCTTCATACCCCAACCTAATCTTTGCGTCGAACCCTTAGACTCAACGTGGCAGTTCGATCGACCGAAACGCCTCTCCCAAGAAGTCGAATTTCCTTCGGAATAAGCTTGACAGCTTGGGATCCGCAGTTGCGAGAAAAACCTGCTTGTCAGAGTTTCTTACAATCAGTCGAAGAACATCGAAAAACGCCAATGCATTTAGGTCATCGAAGTACATCAATGGCTCATCAAGCAAGATGTATGGTGGAGCAGTAGTTACACAGCTATTCATTGCGAGAAACAGTGAAAGCGCCAGTGCTGCTCTCTGCCCCGCACTAAGGCGTGTGATCGGAAGCAGACTTCCTTGCTCTCTGGGGACGGCCACTAGTCCGGATTTTCTCAACTTGATTCCGCTGAAATCCCTTGGCCAGCAAAGAATGGAGAATAACTCGTCAAGCAGCTCAAGGCTGGACTCCAAATACATCCCAACAATCTTTGTCCCGCTGCTTGCCCCCTCAATTATTGATTGAAGAACCTCCTGCCAAGACTCAATAGACTCGCAGATTCTTTTCTCTTCTCTTGCCTTTTCGTGCGCTGTGTCCGCTTGGCGTTCTAGTCGTCGAACTAACAGGCTGGCTGCTTTCGATGAATCGCTATCTCTTCTGTATGCACTAATTCGAGCTGCGATCTTTCTCAGCAGTTCGAGGGAATCGCCCACGGTTTGTCTCCCCGCGTCACCAGCGATTTCAAGAAGCCCATTACCAAGGTCAGCGATTTCCGCCAATTTGTCCTCAATGTGAGAGATTCGCTTCTTGACGTCCATCTCTCCGAACGGAATTCTGGCTTTCTGAAGGATCTCCTTAACCTCGGAGTTGATGTTCGAGATTCTCAACTCGGTTGATTCAATATCACTTTCTACTTGAACGAGACTGAGTTGGGTCTCTTGAAACTGCGAATCGTATTTCACGAGGTGCTCTGAGCCCACCTTCAGTTTCGGATAGCGCTTGGTTATCTCGTCTTCTAGTTCAGCTAGCCTGACTTCAGTTAGACCTCTCGATTCCAGATCAGTGCGAACTGATTTCAGTTCCAGCAGCGTGTTCTCATAACGTGTAAGAGCAGAGCGAAATGCCCGAAACCTCCTGTTGAGATCACGGATTCCAAGATCGTCAACAAACACATCTGGAAGCAGGCGTTTGGCAGCAACCTGGGCAGTTTGAAGAATGTGCAATCGGCGCTGTATTTGGTCAATCTGTTTCAGGTGCTCCGCTCTATCAAGCTCAAGATCAGCCAAAGAGGAGGCCAAGGCATCATCAGTCCGAAGATCCATAACTCGACGTTCAAGTTCGTCCCGTTGATAAGAGTGATTACACAACGGACATTCTTTTCTATCCGGTTGGATATTCAGTATTTCTGTTCCCGAGGAGATCAGCTCCTCGAGCAATCTCGTGATCTCCCCTGCTTTGTTGCGCAATCGCTCAAGCTTCTCAGATCTCCGCTGCTGTGCTGCACTCTCTCTGCGCAGTTCACTACGAGTGTCAGCAATCAGTTTGCCAATGGCCTCTTGCCCCGCAATTGCATTTGCAAAGCCTATCTCGTCTACATCCTTCAGCGAGGATGAGATATGTTGAATTTGCTCCGAAACGCTTTCTATTTGCTGAGACAGCCCGATTAGCTCGCCTCCATTGGGAGCAGACATGTACTTCCTGAGTTCCTCCAGCGTTTCGAGCGATTGCTGCAAGATTGCTGCATCTGTGCGATCCTTCTTCAACTTCGATTCCAGTTTTCCTAGCTCTATATCCCTGATTTCTACATGTGAAGCGATCTGCCTAAACTCCCCCCGTTCTTCATCAACCTCACGGAGTGGAATATCGAGAAGCCACGGATTTGCAGAGCCAACCAACTCAATGCGATCTATCAGAGTTGGGATCTTAGTTTCCAACTCTTGTATTCCCTCCTGAGTCTCCAACCACTCGGCATTGATCTTGAGGCTTTTGAGTTCATTTCGGAGATTAGGGAAGAGGGAACTTTCAAACCCAGTGGCTTCATCTCTTGCTTGTGTCAAACTCGATCGAATCCGAGCGCGCTCATGAGAATACTGCTCCAGAAGCCGTTCGTGAGATCGTAGCCTCTCTGCTAATCGACTTCCAATGCCTCTTGCCCGCTCTAGGATGATAGCAGCCTCACGACCAAGCACGAGACCTTCCAATGCCCGACCGATTTCATCTCGCCCAGTGCTTTTGGCCAGCCTTGTCGCTGCATCTGTGTCAAAAAAGTTGAATCTCCCAAAGGCTTCGTGAAGTCTATTGGTTCTGGATTTGTGAATCCCATACCAAGAGAGTGCCCGGGAACGGTACTCAGCGGGCTTGAGAGATCGATTCCATCTATATCTCCTAGCTCCCGCAAATCTTAATCCAATCTGCCTTATCGCCTCAGGATCCTTTGGGTTTCGATAGGTCTTCCCGCACGTCCAAAGCTCAATGGCCTCGAGCAGCGATGTTTTGCCTGCTCCATTTCGGCCAGCAATCAGATTTACTTGTCCGAAATCAAACACCTTGTTTTGAAGACAGGGCCTGTATTTCCGAAGAGACATGGATCGAATGCTATGAACTGAGTTCTTCGGGGCAATCTGAATGGGAGATCCCGAAGAAGGATTCACACCTTTAATCGGGCTCCCTTCCATGAGTCGACCAACAACTTTGTCCATCGCCTCCGATTCGATATATACGCCATCAAGATCTGCATTGTGCAATCGTTGGATCCAATCACCAATCAGATCTGGAGGGGCAATGGACAAAGAGGATCTCAGCTTGTCGAATCTCCTCGGAAGCTCTGAGAACACCTCAGATTCAGCAACCACAAGCTTTCTTGCGTATGTCAGATCCTCTTCAAGTTCAGTAGCGAAGCCAGAGGTTCGAATTGCACGACACTGCTCTTCTGGATAAACGAGAACCAAATAGAGATTCCACTTCAGCGCACCTGGAGAAGAGTAATACTCTTCGCTAAGTGTAGTATCCTGGTATTCCTTAAACTTCTCTTGCGATGTAATGGATGACGCATCAGATTCGATAAAAAGCTTTCCGGCCAGTCCATTGGAGAAAAACGGGGCAGACACTAGATGGTCATTCACCAGTTTGGGAGACGATGCAAAAGATGATACGACTTGCAGAATTCTGCTCGTTCTAGAAGTCATGTTCTCGATTGATTGCATCCCTGTCCTCGCTTCCATCTGTGATTATTGGTTCCACATGATCCGTGATCGGTAGATTCCCTTCCGGGGTTGCATGCCAGATTACAAGTCGCTTTTCATCATCAATCGCTTTCTTGGCCAGTGCGAAGTGCCTTTGGGCCTGTGTATCGCTCTTGTGACCTATGAATGCGACTGTTGCTCCAGTCTCCCTAACAGGATCGTATACGTTCTGTCTAATCTTCCGCTGGGCACTAGACATCCGCCGCAGACCTTTACCCGCCAAGTCTCTTATACAGATTGGGAGATCCTCGACAGGGCCCGTCAGAATTGTCTGCAATGCATCGAATCTCGCGTAGGTATCCGTCCTGAACACCTCGGAATCCTCATGAGGGTCTTGAGCAACTGCGAGTCGGAATGATATCCTTCTTCTATCTGAACGCATTGACCTCAAATTCTCCACTTTATCCCAATCTGTTGTTGTGAGAGCAGCAAGGCAACCACTAGACAGCAGCAAGAGCCTCTCTCTGTCTACAACAGACATACTCTCAAGCAACGAAAGATCAAAGCTATGGCCATCCCTCAAGCACATATCAACATATCCATCGTCAGCTTTGTTTGCCTCAGTCCAGGTTGTGGTTGCCCTATCCCAAGAGTAGAGAACGGGTCTGAACGGCCCGGTTCTACCATTCCCCTGCGCAGGTCCTCGTGATCCCTTTTGCGACGGTTTGTGCTGTTGCACCATGAAGACATGCTCATTGTAATTGAGGGAATACATATGGGCACTTGGCTCATAACAGCGTATGTAGTACAACCCCTTGTCATGCAAGGCTTGTATATGTAGATCACTGGTATCCGCGCTTGGCGCTCGAGTCAGGATAGTCGATCCCCCGTAGGGCGATCGAGATTTATCATGTGCAAAAACGAAATCCCTCGCCCAGTTAACCGAGAGGAATTCAACATGCACTGCGTCATGATCATACAAATGACTGCGGAATGAGATAAAGCTAGTATGAGTCGGAGCAACGCATAGCTGGAGATGAACCACGAGCCACGGAGTGTGATAATCGGTTGACCACGCCTCGTTTTTGAGATCTCCCAAGCTGTCTGAACAGATTAGCGGCACAAGCTTAATGGTGTTTTGATCTTTGGGATTGCGAAAGATAAACCGTGTGCTTCCCAATATCAGATTGTCAGGCTCAAATCGGTATTCCTTGTCAGCCATTTCCTGGCCTTTGAACTGAACAACAACCACGATTCGCATCTGTCCGCTCTTGTCCTTCAAAGAGAAGACACAACACACAGGGTCCAGGTATCCTTTCTGGTTTTCCGGGGTGTCCAACGTTTCGTCATATATCCAAACTATTTCAGGATGTGATTCGATCAGGCTCTTGAGCGAATCTGGACGGATGCCTTCGCACCCCATGAGCCAAAGCGTTCCTTGTTTCGGAGCGTTGCCCCTCCGCAGCAGACGATCGACAACTTCCCACGGGCACGAATACTCCGGAATGACCGCCAAGTCTGGATTCTCTTGCAGTGCAAGCTCGAGAAAGCTCTCATGTTTCTTTGGCGCCAATCGCCTATTTAAGTTGCGGACCACGTTGCTGACTTCGATCGGTCCTTGAGGCTGAAGTATCAGCGTTTTGTATCGAGCAGTGTTTGGTTTCAGAAACGGAAAGCCGGGTTGCGTAAATCCCTTCTGCGACAAGCGCTCGTCAACATACACGCATTCCACGCAACCACTCCTAATTACATGAAACGAAGTCATCCATCTGGAAGACTATACAAATCTAGCTTATCCAGCGCAACACTTGACACTCTTTGGCGTACTAGTATACTAACACACTATGACGACATGGAAGATGGAAACGACCCCGGCTGACCACGCCGGCATTCACCATACAGAAGACAAATCAGCACATCGCGAGCAGGTGCTCGGTGCCCCCGCCATCAGCCTGCTCGCGGCCCTCCCGCTCACAGGCCTTGGGCGACGGATGCGGATGAAGGAGATGACTCATGACGGACATCGGACGGAAACACCCGTGATGAAGGTGGTGTCACCATGACAGAACACGATGGATGGAGCCTCGATATGAGCAGTGGCCCAATCTTCGAGCAAATCGCGAAGAACGTGCACCAGATGTTGGCTCGCGGTGCGCTGACGCCGGGAGACAAACTCCCATCAGCCCGTGAATTGGCGGCCAGGCTGTCGGTGAACCCAAACACGATCGTGCACGCCTACGGACAACTGGAAGCGGACGGCGTCATCGAAAAGCGGCGCGGTCTGGGAACGTTCGTACGAGAAGACGCTCCTGTGACAGGAATGAAACACGAAATGCTGCATGGCGCCGCCTCGGCGTATGCAGAAGAGAGCAGACAGTTAGATGCCTCCATTCAGGAAGCCATCGCTGCGCTGAAGGAGGTTTGGGATGCTGGCTAAGCTTGACCATGTAACCAAACGCTATGTAAAGAATGAAGGCTTGCGAGACCTCACGCTCGACTTTCCCGCTGGGCAAGTCGTGGGCGTACTCGGTCTCAATGGGAGTGGCAAGTCCACGATGTTGAAGCTGCTGGCGGGACTGCTGTTCCCAACGTCAGGACACGTTTCGGTGTTCGACGGCCAGCCGCGATCCAAGCGATCGAACATCGTGTTCCTCGGCGAGCGCGATGCGCTGTGGCCGTGGATGAAGCCAACGGATGCTGAGCGCTTCATGGGCAACCTGTACGCGGATTTCGATCGGACCCGATTCAACGAGCTGCTGGATGCCCTGGAAGTGCCACGTCGAAAGACGAAGACGATGTCCAAGGGCGAACGCGGACGGCTGCGGCTGGCGATGGCGCTGGCGCGCGATGCCAAGCTCTATCTGTTGGACGAGCCGTTGGGCGGCATCGATTTGATCAGCCGAGAGAAGATTCTCTCCTCGATCGTACAGGAGTGGCATACGGATGAGACGATCCTGTTGTCCACGCACGAAGTGGCGGAAGCCGAGGGCCTGTTCGAACGCGTCGTCTATCTGCGCGACGGCAAGCTGGCGCTCGATGTGTCGGCGGAATCGCTCCGTGAAGGCGGCAAGTCCGTTGTCGATACGTTCCGGGAGGTGCTCACATGAAACGCTTTATGACGCTCGTCTGGCTTGAGCATCGCCGCAATTGGATGTGGTCGCTGCCTTTGCTCGGTTCGCTGTTGTTCTGGGCCTGGGGCATCAAGCAAGTGCTGATCATGGACGTGGCCGAACGTCTGGCCATCCGATCGGGATTGCTGCTCGCCGCCGCCGTCATCGGCGCCGTCGTGCTGGCCATTATGGTCGGCCGCATCCGTTCGGAAACGCGCAACGGACAGTATCAGGTCCTGTTGATGACGCCGCCGTCCGGCTATGCGCACATCGGCGCGCGCTTTGCGTACGCCGCAGCGATTGGATTCGCCTATTACATCGCCATTGGATTCATGTTCTGGTGGATCCTGGAGCTTGCTGGTTTGCATTTGGACGCGAGGAGCCTGTTCGATCTGATCCTGTTCACACCGTTCTACGCGCTGAACATTACGGTTCTGCCGATGCTGGCGTACGTGCTGTTGCTGATGGTATTCATCAGTGCCTTCCGGATTTCCGGCTCGGGCTGGATTCCGGGATTGACGATGCTGCTTGCCTCACCATTTGCCTACAGCTGGTTGGGCGAGGGGATCGTCAAGGTGGCCTACACACTGCCGGGATGGAAGCTGTTCGTGAATGCGCCGGCCGCCATCATCGAGCGGTTCGGACAGATCGATCCCGAGATTGGCACTGAGATCAATACCGCCATTTATGCCGGCGCGCCCATTGAACCGCTACTGATCATGATCGGACTCACGATCGTGTTGCTGGTTGTGACCGGCCGAATCTGGCAGGAGGTGGAAGCATGACACAGGTATTCCTGTTTGTATTGCGCGCCCTATTTGTCGCGCTGTTTCTGTTCTGGGGCTACCGCCTCTGGAAAGGCACGCGAAGCTGGACATCGCGCGTACTGGGCGTGATGTTCACCCTCATGCTGATTTGGCAAACGACACTCGGAACGTGGGAATGATGCGCAACGAGAACCCTTTGAATAGACAAAAGAATCACGGAGGATCCATGAAGGCACAAAAGAACCTAAGAGTTATTGCGGTTGTCGCGCTAAGCGCCGTGGTGGTGTTCGCGCTGTTCGGTTGCGATATTGAGGAAGTGATCGACGGCGCTATTGGCAACATCGAAGCGGTGCGCGAGGAGACGGCTTTCTTTGAATTGACGGGATTGGCGGATTTGGACGTTGACACGTCAAACGGCTACGTCATCGTCGAATCGCACGAGGCCGAGAACGTGCTCGTGACCGCCAAGCTGCGTTCGCGCGGCAACTCCCTTGAAGAGGCGGAAGAGCGGGTCAACGCGATCGTCATTCACATGAACCAAGTGGGAAACAACATCGAGCTCATTTATCGCGGATCGGAGCAATCGTCGGAGGTGCGCCGCTCTTCGGGCGTGTCGTTCGAGGTTGCGGTCCCTGTTCAAGCCGACGTTGAAGTCGATACATCCAATGGCGAGATCACGGTTCGCGGCATCGAAGGCGAGTTCAACCTCGATACCTCAAACGGCGCCGTCACCTTGTCGGACTTGGTCGGTGTGCTCAACGTCGATACCTCGAACGGGCGAATCGATGTTCGCGGATTCAATGGCGTACTCGATATCGAAACGAGCAACGGTGCCATTGACATCTCCGAATCCTCGGCCTCGATCAGCGCACGGACGAGCAATGGGCGCATCGATTTCTCGGGCGAACTGGTCGGTGATTCGCACTCCCTGCGAACGAGCAATGGCGCCATCACGGCTCGCGTGCAGCTCGATGCCTCCGTGACCATTGATGCGTCGACCAGCATTGGCAGCATTAGCTCGAATCTCGCTTTGACCGGCGATACGGAAGGCCGCGACTGGAATGCTGTCCTCAACGCACCGGCAACGCAGACGTTGAAGCTGCGAACGAGCAACGGGAGCATTCGCATTGAAGGCATTTAGCAGTCCGTTTTTGAGAGAACCCACTGCGCAACAGTAGTGCACCGCGCGCGGCCGTGCGAACTTCGCGGCCGCGCGTCTCAGTAGGCGCCGGGATCTGTAGCAGGGGCCCAAATGAACCCCCAGGCTTCCTTCACTCACCTACCAGAAACACCAGAATCCCAAGGAGCCTCATGACGGACTATCGCAAGTATTTCAAGAACCAGACACTGCCCGGCATGTCGGAGATGGAGACCGACATGATGAAGCGGCGTCCGCTTCCGCCGATTCAGAAGCCGTATCCTGCCGGCGCGAAGTTGGTAGATCTCCCGAAGCCTGAAGATTTTCGCGGGCTGTCCACAGCCTCGCTGTACGAGGCGATCGCCAACCGGCAGAGCCGCCGCATCTACTCCGATGAGCCGGTCTCGCTGGCCGAACTGTCGTTTCTGCTGTGGTGCACCCAGGGCGTGAAAGGGCTCATCCGTGACGGCCTGGTCACGCTGAGAACGGTGCCTTCCGGTGGAGGCATGCATCCGTTCGAAACCTATCTTGCAGTTCACAATGTCGCTGAGCTGGATGCCGGCATCTACCGCTATCTGGCCATCGAACACCAATTACTCCGCGTATCGAGGGAGGTTCGCACCACGCGAGTGGAGATCACGGAGATCTGCAATCAGCAGCCCTATGTCGGCCAAGGCGCGGCCACCTTCATTTGGACTGTCCGTCCATATCGCACGGAATGGCGGTACGGCGAAGACACACTCAAGGACATCCTCATGAGCGTGGGACACATCTGCCAGAATCTCTACCTGGCTTGCGAGGGCCTGGGGCTAGGCACTTGTGCCACCGTGGCCTATCAGCAAGATGAGCTCGACCGGTTTCTGGGGATTGACGGGGAGAATGAGATCGCGTTGTACGTCGCTCCCGTCGGCCGTATTAGTGGCGAAGACTCCATCCCTTAGCGGGAACCTCAAGCACCGGCCCGCAGTCCGGCAGCTGGAACCCAACGGGCTGCGGGCAATCTCCATCGTCACCTCCGACCGTGTCGTGCTGTGTATTCGAACCGCTGTAACTTGGACATATCGTCCTCAGCTCGCCTATACTTCCCTTCGATCGAAATAGGAGGGACTGTGAGCGAGAAAGAACCCTATCCACGAAGCGGATTTTTGGAAGCGATTTTCGAAGCTCGCGCAGTTTGGGTATGGATTCTTCGCGGAATACTGCTTTTCGGATTAATTACCGGCACAGTTCATCTTGCCGACACTTTCGGCCTTCCAGGGCGGAGAAATGCTGTTCAGACAGACGCTGTGTTTTCGATGAACATCGAAGCATGGCACCAAGCCGGCTATCAAGGAGCAGGAATCGCCATCGCAATAGCCTCAACCGGCTTTCGACACTATGCGCGCCGGGCGTTTCGCGAGCTTCCTGCCTATTGGAAAATTCAAAAGCTGACCTATGGACGCGAAGTGAAGCGTACTGTTGAAGAGATCTCAAGAGGAACGGCGTTAGCAGAGATCCTCTTCGATATCGCCCCACAAGCCACACTCATCCTCATCGACATCACCGACGACGCCGGACATCTCCTACGTGCATTGAAAGAACTGTCTAGTGAGGAGCCTATTATTCTTCTAATTCCGTCAACGTTGGTTGCAGGCTTCTCGCAAGATGCACGCCGTCGCGTCGAAGAGCACATTCGCCGAATGCACCACCTTGAACTTCTGATCGTCACCGATCTGCCTACAGAAGGGATATCGATGACATCGCCAGTATTTGGTGGAGGACTTCAAGTCGCCCGATTCGTCTCGTCAGAGATGTCCGAATCGACTGCCGACGCTCTGATTTCAGCCCCTGGAACTGCTCCCACCCTGACGCTTGGCGCCGAACCCAGCGACGATGCTGAGAGCATCTACCCTCTCTCCGGCCACGATGTCGCCGCAGCGCACGTTGCCGCCGCAGCCGCGCTGGTATGGCAAGCCCATCCCGAGTTGTCGGCAGGCGCTCTGAAAGAGAAGCTGCTTGACTACGCCCGACTGTCCCAAGGCGTTTCCGGCGCCTCGCACCCCGCACTTCGGCTGCCCGATCCTCCAACCTAGCCGTCCACGCACGAAGCTTGCTTCAAGATGTCGGTTCATCGAAACTCCTGCTTTCCGAAAGCAAACGATGAGGAGGCAGTGTGCGCCAAGACAGGGCTCAAGGATCGATCGGTCAACGCATTAACGTCGTCGGCACAACGGGATCGGGCAAGACGACTTCGGCCGACATGATTGCCGAACGGCTCGGGTATCGGCGCATAGAGATGGATGCCTTATCGTGGCGTCCCAACTGGGAGCAAACGCCCCATGATGAGCTTCTTCAACTCGTCGATGATGCTACGCAGGGAGACGGATGGGTCATCGACGGCAACTACTCGAAGCTTCGCCCCATGCTTTGGCCCAAGCTGGATACGTTGATCTGGTTGGATTACAGCTTTCCACGGGTGTTTCGCCAGCTGCTGATCCGCACCATCCGGAGGTCGATCACGCGCGAAGAATTGTGGAACGGATGCCGGGAACGGTTTCGCACGTCGTTTTTCTCCAGGGACTCCATCCTGTTGTGGTGCTTGAAGACGTATTGGACGCGACGCCGCAACTACCCCGGAATCCTGGCGCGCTCCGAGCATCAGCACATCCAGATTTGGCATTTCAAGTCCCCCAAGCAATTTCGCGCGTGGCTTGAAACGCTTCCCATCACCGATCATTAATTGGCCTTGAAGGTCCAAACAGTTGGGGGCTACCCTTCCTCCGTTTTCGCGGCTGCGAGCGTCGCAGTCCGATGAAAGGGGACTCATGAAAGTCTGCATTCCCGCAGGGAGTAACGAAGGGCTCGCCAGCGAAGCCTACGGTCACTTCGGATCCGCGCCGTTCTTTGTCATCCATGACACTGAAACAGGCGAGGCGGAGATTCTAGAGAACGCCAACCAGCATCATGCCCACGGAGCCTGCCAGCCCCTGAAGGCACTTGATGGACGGACGGTGGATGCCATCATCGTCGGTGGAATCGGCGTTCGCGCCATCACCAAGCTCAATGCCTCCGGGATTCGCGTCTATCGTTCGGCTCCTGGCACCATCGAATCCAACTTGAACGCGTTCGCGCACCAAGATCTGCTAGAATTGTCTCCCGACGCCGGTTGCCAACAACACGGCGGATGCGATCACTAGATCGTACAAAGGAGGCGCCATGACCGTTCAGTTCGAAGCGCCAGGCACTGCGAATACGGATGCCGTCATTCGGTGCGTGCTTGAGCGGATAGAGAAGGGCGATATCGAGCACGTTGTGGTGGCCACGACCACCGGTGACACGGGCGTGCGGTTCATGGAGGCGCTGAGGGAATCTCAGGTGCAGTTGATCTGCGTTACGCATCATATGGGGTTCCGCGAGCCCAATCAGATTGAGCTGGAGCCCATGCTATCGTCCCAACTGCGCGAAGGCGGCGCCCGCATCCTGACGATGTCGCATGCGCTCTCAGGCGTAGGACGTTCGGTATCGAGAAAATTCGGCGGCATCTCTATTCCCGAGTTGATCGCCAACACGCTTCGCTTATTTGGCCAAGGGATGAAGGTTTGCGTCGAGATTGCGGTAATGGCTGCGGATGCAGGGCATGTGCCCGCTGGCCGCGACATCATTTGCGTCGGAGGCAGCGGACGGGGGGCGGATGCCGCCGCCGTCCTTCGCGCGGCAACGATGAACGCCTTCTTCGATCTGAAGGTTCGCGAACTCCTTTGCTGGCCTAAACTGCCATAGTTCAAGCATGCGCGAACCGAACGAATCTTTTGCGTGGAAGGAACGCTTTCAGCTGGATCCGGATGTCGCCTTCTTGAATCACGGATCATTCGGAGCATGTCCCAAGCCGGTGTTCGCCGAGTACCAGCGCATCCAGCGTGAATTGGAGCTTCAACCCGTGCGATTCTTGGGGCGCGAGTTCCGCGATCGAATGGCGGCGGCACGGACGGCCTTGGCCGAATACGTGGGCGCGGACGCCGATGATCTCGTCTACGTGCCCAACACGACGACAGGCCTGAATATGGCTGCACAATCGATTGCGCTTCGCCCCGGCGATGAGGTCCTCGCCACCGATCATGAGTACGGCGCGCTCGATCGAATGTGGAGATTCTTGTGCCAGAAAGCAGGCGCACACTACGTGCGGGCTCCGATCTCAGTGCCTATCCTGTCTGCTGAGCACGTTGTAGAAGAGGTTTGGTCGCACATCACCGATCGGACGCGCGTGTTGTTCATCAGCCACATCACCTCGCCGACCGCGCTGATCCTTCCCATTCAGCCCCTTATCGAGCGTGCACGAGACGCAGGGATCACAACGGTGGTCGACGGGGCGCATGCGCCCGGTCAGATTTCGCTGAATCTTGATGAACTGGGGGCGGACATCTACTCGGGCAATTGCCACAAGTGGATGTTGGCGCCAAAGGGATCCGGCTTCTTGCATGTACGCCGGGGAATCCAGTGCATGATTGATCCGCTCGTGGTTTCGTGGGGTTGGGAATCGGATGAACCCAGTGGATCGCAGTTCGTCGATTATCACGAATGGCAAGGCACGCGTGACATCTCCGCGTTCTTGGCCGTGCCCACCGCCATCGACTTCATGCAGAACAACGATTGGACGTCGGTGCGTTCCCGATGCCACACGCTCCTCTCGGAGTTCGTTCCTCAGTGGCTGGAGGCCACGGGAGAGGATGCGCTCGCTTCGCTCTCTCCGAAATGGCTCGCTCAGATGGCGACAATCGCGATCCCGACATCCCGTTGGGAGGCCTTCAAGGCCGCGCTCTACGACGGGTATGGCGTTGAAGCGCCAACGATATGGTGGAACGACCGCACGCTCCTTCGCATCTCGGTCAACGCCTACAACGATCGCGCCGACCTGGAGCGATTGACGGCCGCCTTGCATGAGTTGATTCCGCAATTCCGAGAAGAAGCGTCCGCGTGACTTCGTGCGATGATCGTACGGTCGTGTTCCATCAGGGAAGGGTGCTTTCCCGCCCGGAGCGCGGCGAGGCGGCCCTCGAAATCACACGATCGGCCCTGGAGGCTCTCGGCCTTCGATTCGATCGCTCGATTCCCGTTGATGTGAACAACGCCCCGCATCTCTTTGTCCAAGAGGTCGAGGACGAGTACCTAGCCGCGCAGCTTGAGGAGCACTTTTCCGCCCGATTCCAGGATTTTCGGCGTTTCCCGAACAGGCTCGATGAACGAGTCTGGAACCGGCTCAGCCGCGCCCGAGCCCTGCTGGAATGGCATCGCGCCTACGGCTACTGTCCCCGATGCGGTTCTCCAACACTCGCTCGTTCGAATGGCGGGGAGCGAGACTGCACGAACCCTGAGTGCGGAACCCTTCACTTCCCTCGAACCGATGCAGCCATCATCGTGCGTGTTGTGCACGACGACCGCTGTTTGCTCGCTCGACAACCTCGATTCCAGCCCGGCGTACGCTCCGTGTTGGCCGGATTTCTCGAACCGGGTGAGAGGTTGGAAGGCGCTGTTCGTCGCGAAGTCATGGAGGAAGTCGGCTTAACCTTGACGACGATCGACTACTTCGGGTCGCAGCCCTGGCCCTTTCCCATGAACCTGATGGTTGGTTTCACCGCCGCTGCCAAGTTTCCTTGCCTCTGTCTGGATGGAGAGGAAGTCGAGGCAGCAGATTGGTACACGCGGGAGCAAGTCCACGATGACCTCGCTTCCGGGGCCTTGGTTCTTCCCAGCACGAACTCCATCTCTCGCCGCCTGATCGAAAGCTCGCTGCAAGATCTCTAGGGAAGCGCCGCCTACTAGAAACGGGTCGCTAGCCAATGCCCTTCTCTCGAGTCGCCTCGACGATGTCTGCCAATGCCTGAAAATCGCAGATCCGATGATCCACATCCTCTGCTTCGTTGGCAGAGGCAAACCCATATGAGGTTGCGACGACGACACATCCGGTCGCTCGTCCGGCAATGAAGTCGTGATGCCGATCGCCAATCATGAAGGCGCATTTCGGTTCAAATTCAGCAAGAAGCTCGCGAATCATCTCGGTCTTGGATTGTCCTGCATCGCCATGGGTCTTGATTCCGTCGAACTGATCGTAAAGATCAAACTTGCCGAGTACCGCCTTGGTATAGGGGACGTCGCCATTTGTACAGATCGCGAGTCTGTAGTCACGCTGTTTGAAGTGTCTCAAGGTCGTTTCGACACCGGGATACAGCTCTCCACCCTCCGCGATGGTCGTGTGCTCATAGGTGGCGATATCGTGCGCCAGATCCTCTTCTGTGCCTTCGAAGCCCTGTTCCTGAAGCCAGGCCAAGAAGCATGAGAACGTGTCCCCGACCTTGCTGAGAACGGCTTCGTCGCCTGGATAGGGGATGCCGTGCTGACGGTAGGCTTCCTTCATCGTGGGAATGAACGAGGATTGGGTACGATACAACGTGCCATCCAGATCGAAGATGAGGAGCATGTCTCTTGGCGCCAGTGAGGAAGTCATGGGCGAGAGGGTACAACGACTGATGTGAAAAGGCGAGGCAAACGCGGCGGCCGCCCCCCATCAATGCTGCCGCATTAAAGAGTGCAGCAGAGCCTGGAACAGGCGGGAACGCTATCGGCGATTCCAGCCAGCGTCACCTCCCACCCCAATCGTTCAAACTGGTCCACAAGCAAGAGCGTATTCGCGCCATAGGGCGAGGCCAGCATAGAAAAAACTTGAATCCCATTCGAGAGATCGGGGACCGCCCCCCCATTGGAACATCACAAGCACAAAACCCAACCCTAAGGCACAGCCGCCGAAAAAACCACGCATACGACTCCTTTCATCCTCCGATACCCGTTCCCCCTGGCCAAGCTTGCCGGCATGCCGTTGCACCGACATTTCGATCCGGGAAGACACCTTCTTGTGCCATTCGGTGTAGGCTTAGCGTAGTGAACGTGTCGCCGTCATGAGGAGGGGCGAATGAACAGAGTCGTTGGAACGATTGGAGCGTTGATCCTGTCCATCGCGATCGGATGCTCGGGAGTCGAGTGGAAGGAAATCGATGGCGGAGCCACTGTCGTCACGGACAGGGGTTCCGGGCTTCCAGCCGTGGCCTTCAATGCCACTGTAGCCTACGATAACGTTCCCGCGAAGATGGCACTGCGAATCAGCTGGCAGGTCTTCGTCATCGACGACGGAACCCGCACGCTGATTGACAGCTATTCGCGAGAGCGGCCGCAGTCGGTGGCCATGCCGGCCATTTCTACGATATCTCCGCGTGTCTCCATCGAGGCGGGCAAACGTTACGAGGGCCAGGTCGTTTTGGAGGATCTAGAGAACTCGATTGTTTTCCGGAGAACCTATTCCTACGACGTAGCTCTTGCGTTCCCCATCGCTCTTCGCTTGGTGGATTGGAACGGCTCAGAAGAAGCCGATCTCTCGAATCTCTCGGATGGAGAGATCCAAGAGCTCGCACAGATGGCCAAGGATATCCGAACCTACGAGGTACTAGCAGAAGGTGTGAATCTTGCCCAGCTGTTCGCAAACCATGCACCAGCTGATGGAGACTATCCTGTGGCCGTGCTCCTGTTGCCGGACACCGGCATCAGCGGCAACTGGGGGACAGCAGCCCAGCCCATCACGGCAACGTTTGGACTCTCCGCTTTGGTCTATGCCATCGACAGCAGGGATGCGGTGACCGGATACCTGCAGCAATTGTCCGCTGATGAGCACGTCTTTGTAGGCACGGCCTATGCAGGACCAATCGGGGATCATCTTGGACAAGGCCATGTCGTCTTCGTCCACAATGCCATGAACGTCATCCTCGAAGCAGCCATTGCCGAGCGTACGTCTAGGGAGATCTAGCTGTTCGATTTGTTGCGCGTATGATCGCGCATGAACCACAGATCGTGAAAGTACGGATCATCCCCACCGTCTGGAAACCGTTGCCACGTCTTGTCGTCATCACGCTCGTCGAAGAACGGCGCCGTCTCCTCGACGATATTGCCTTCCGGATCAAGGAGCCGGAAGACGTGAGGTTCGCCGTTTCTCAACCGGAGTCCGGGATAGACAAAGACGTATCGTCCGCCAGAGGGGATGATGGTAGAGGTCTCGGCGATCTCGAGGTAGCCCTCACTGCGATAAGAGTACGAGATTCGCCAACCAAGAAGATCGATCGCTTGATCGGTTGGGTTGAGCAACTCGACCCACTCCCGATCCGAGTCGACTCCAGGCGGGTTGATCTCGATTTCATTGATCAGCAAGTGCCTCTCTGTTTGGGGTTCCGTCTGTCCGGCCGCCATTGCCGCCCCCCACACGACAACGGACGCCACGAGTAAACCCGTTATCATCAAACGCTTCATCACGATCACCCTGCCCTTGCCCACTCTACCACCGATCGTAGCCGAAGTTTCATCAGCCCTCCCCTACCCCATCGGACACCCGGTTCCAGGACCTTGATCGTACCAAAGTTGTCGCTTGGGGTGGCATCGAGAAACCTGATTCCGCTTCCCTGCCATCCCCTTGGACTCTCCTCTGATCCGGCGCTGTGCGCACTGTCCTTGACGCGCCCAATACCAACGGGTAGCCTGAGGAATCATGGCACGCACACGCTACCTAGCTCTAGCCATCTTACTTCTTCTTATCGACCGGTTGACCAAATGGTGGGTTTTCACCCATCTGGAGTTCGGCCGACCCAATAACCTGATTGGCAATGTCATTCGCCTGACGCGCGTCCACAACGAAGGAGGCGCCTTCGGGATTTTTCCGGGAGGCGGGGTGGTCTTCTTGATCGTCTCCAGCGTCGTCTCCGTCATCCTGCTCCTGATCCTGCTTACGATGCATATCGACAGTCGCTTGATTCGAACCGGCATGGCCTTTGTCTTGGCGGGTGCTGTCGGCAACCTCGTCGATCGGATTCAGTGGGGATACGTGCTTGACTTCTTTGAATTCAGGGGCTTTCCCATCTTCAATGTCGCCGATGCCTGCATTACGGTAGGCGCCGTTTTTATCATCCTGTCCATTCTGTTTGGAGGTGAGCGCGATCGATCTACGAGGAAAGCTGATCGCGTTTGAGGGGCTGGACGCCTGTGGAAAATCGACACAGGAGCGGCGGCTGATCCGCCGTTTGGATGAAGCGGGCTACGACGTTGTCAGCACGGTTGAACCAGGCGGAACGACGATCGGGGACGCGGCACGAGCGATCGTCCTCTCCAAGCCCGGGGCCTATCATGCGATGATTCCCTTCTCCGAGCTCCTGTTGTTCATGATCAGCCGTGCCCAGAACACGCATGAGGTCATTCGCCCGGCGATGGAGGCCGGCAAAACGGTGATCGTGTCGCGCTATCGCATGTCGAGCGAGGCCTACCAAGGCTATGGGCGCGGGATGGACCTTGACTTGATCCGTACGCTCAACGATCACGCAACGGAGAACCTCCATCCCGATTTAACCTTTTTCATCAATGTGCCCGCCGAGACAGCGGTGCGGCGGAAAAAATCCGAGCATGATCGCATCGAAATCGAAGCCTTGGCCTTTCATGAGCGCGTTCGGCACGGCTTTCTTGAGCTCGTGGCGCAAGATCCCCATGCCGTTGTCATCGATGGAGACCGGCCGCCCGAGCAGATTGAGGAGGATGTGGCACGATATCTTCAACTTTGATTTTGTCGCCTGCCGAGGGATTGGAGTAAGATGAGTTCGACGTTTCTGTATAGGGGGAGGATTCATGGACCTTGTATGTCAAAAGAATGATCTCGTTTTCGGCGTCCGGCTCGCCAGCCATGCACTCGGCACGCGCAGTAGTATGCCGATTCTCGCCGGACTGAAACTGGAAATCGAAGGCAATCAGCTTCGTTTGTTGGCAACCGACCTGGAACGCGCCGTCCGTTGTGAGATTCCAATCGAGAACAAGGCCGGAGACGAATCCATTGTTCTCAACGGTTCCGTGTTCAATCAGATCGCCTCGCACCTTCCCCCGGATGAGCGGATCAGCCTGACCAGCAAAGCCGAAGACGGTACGTCCATCCAAGTGCGGTGTGGCGAGGTCACCTTCGACCTCCCGACGCTTCCAGCTGAGGAGTATCCGGAAATGGCGCCGCTGCCGTCATCGAAGACAGCGAGCGTTTCCATCGCTCAGTTCCAGCGAGGGCTGAATCAGACGGTGTTCGCCGCGAAGAAGGCAGGGCAGACCACCCGGCTGAATTTGACTGGCGTGAACCTCGTCTTGAAGTCCGATCATCTTAAGTTGGTGACGACGGATGGCTACCGGCTCGCCATGAAGACGCTGCCCATCCAGGATACGAAAGAAGAGGGCGAGTATCTGATCGATGGCGGCATCCTCTCTGATCTCGATCGTGTGCTTTCTCAGCTGCAGGCCGATACCGTTGAGCTTTACCGAGGAGAGGGCCAACTCTTCTTCCAAGCCGCCGGGGTGACGTTCATGGCTCGGACGATTGCCGAGGAGTTCCCGGACTTCGATCGCGTCATTCCCAAGAACAACCAGATTTCCTTGATCTTTGACCGCAAGGCGTTGCTGGAAGCCCTTCAACGCATTGAGATTACGGCCGCCGAAGACTCTGGGGCGGTTTCCATGGAGGCGCTGCCGAACGAGTCCGCCGTCATCGTTGCCTCGTCTTCGCGAGACAAGGGTGAAGCTGAGGAGCGCGTGCGCTTGCAAAACGTCCCGACCGAAGGGATCAAGATCGCCTTCAATGCCAGCCTGGTCATCGATGGACTCAAACATCTGGCCTCGGATGAAGTGGGTTTCTGGTTGGCTGCGCCGTTGCAAGCGGCGTTGATGGAGCCGGCGGGAGAGAAGATCCCGGACTCCGATCACGGATTCCTCTATGTCTGCATGCCCGTCAATTTGAGCAACTAGCGCACCAACGAACGATGGAAGAATCGACGAAGCAACGCCCTAAGGGGCGTTGCTTCTTTCATGCTTCAAGGCCGCGCTATCCGCCCAATGCTGCGGCAATATCGCGCAACGCGTTGTCCAACACCACGTCAATTTGATCGACATCCCCCCCGCCACCTTGAGCGAAGGTCAGGGCGCCGCCGCCGCCGCCGCCAAGCGCCTTGGACATCGTCCGAACAACGTCGCCGGCCTTGACGGCGTCAATCCCTTTTGTGACTTTGCAGACGACGAGCGCGCGGCCGTTGAAGTCACCCGCGAGCACAATCACGGCAGGGCTCACGCTCGCTTCAATGAGATCAGCGAGCTGCTTCAGCTGGTCAGCAGGAAGATCGACCCGCTTTCCGATGAGGTGTGTTCCGTTGTGCTCAGTTGCGGACGACGAAAGCTCCTTAGCCAACGAGGAAAGCCGATCGACGACGACGCTCTCCAATTCGGACGAAAGTTCCGCCACGCGATCTCTGAGATGGGAAACGCCAACGACCGGATCGTCGCCCAGCTCCTCTCGCATCGACTGAGCAAAGGCGTCTTGCCGGCGCAGGTACGCCATCACGGCATCGCCCGTGATCGCACGAATGCGGCGCGTGCCCGCGGCGATTGACTCCTCGGACACGATCTTGATGAGGCCGATATCGCCGGACCGGCTGACGTGCGTTCCCCCGCACAATTCCTTGCTCACGTCACCAACGCTGACGACGCGCACTTCCGCCTTGCCGCGGTACTCATCGTCGAAAAGACCGATCGCGCCCGCCTCCGTCGCCTGTTCCAGAGAGAGCAAGTCGGTGCGAACCTCTTCATTGGCGAGTACGGCTGCGTTGGAAAAATCCTCGACAGCGGCGATCTGCTCGTCCGTCATCTTCTCGAAGTGCGAGAAATCGAAGCGCAACTCCTCGTCATTGACCAACGAGCCCGCCTGCTTGACGTGCGATCCAAGAACGTTCCTCAGCCCCGCATGAAGCAGGTGCGTCGCCGTGTGGTTGCGGCGGATACGATCTCGCCGCGCTCCGTCCACCGTCAGCGTGACCTCGTCTCCGACGTTAAAGAGCACGGAAGGGTCTTCCACTTCATGCACAAAAGGCCCATGGGGGAGCTTCACGACATTCACAATTCGCGAGATCTGTCCCGGCAGGGTCAGGCTCTCGACGAGACCTGTATCCGCCACTTGCCCGCCACTGGCTGCATAGAATGGCGTACGATCCACGACGATCGCGCGCAACGGGCATTCGCCGGACTCACAGAAATCCGAAATCGCCTGCTGAACGACAGCATTGGAGGTCAGGCTCTCGTACCCCAAGAATTGGGTTTCGCCGCCCTTCTGCGCTTCTTGAACCTCAAGATCCAAATGTGCTTCCGCCACACTGCGCCTCGATCGGATCCGCTGCTGCTCAAGCGCTGCCTCGTACCCGGGGAGGTCGATATCAAAGCCCCTGTCCGCAGCGATTTCCTGAGTCATCTCCAGCGGGAAACCATACGTGTCGTTCAACTCAAAGACAGTGTCACCAGGGATCACGGCAACGCCGTCCGCCTTCAGTTGATCCAGAACCTTACCCAACCGACGCTCGCCTTCGCGCAAGGTTTTTCGGAAGGTTTCTTCTTCTCGTGCAATCAGACGTTGAGACAAATCGCCGGCTGAGACAATCTCCGGATAGGCCGCGCCCATCGATTCGATCACGGGATCGACCAGTTCGGCCAGCGAGCCGGGGGCCAGCCCGATCAACTCACCGGCCCGTATCGCCCGCCTCAAGATGCGTCGCAGCACATACCCCTGCCGTTCGTTGGATGGCATGACGCCTTCGGCGAGGAGAAACACGACCGCACGCACGTGGTCGGCAATGGTGTTGCGGTAAATGCGATCGTCCGAATTGAGCGGCCGTCCGCTGGACGATTCGATGGCCTCCGTGATGGGACGGAACACGTCGGTATCGAAGTTCGATTCAACGCCCTGGAGCGTCGCGGCGATTCGCTCCAGTCCCATGCCGGTGTCGATGTTCTTGTTGGCCAGCGGCTCCAGACTGCCGTCTTCTGTGGCATTGAACTGCATGAAGACGAGATTGCCCATCTCCGAGAACCGGTCGCAATCGCAGGCCGGTCCTTCACAATCCGGTGACCCGCATCCTGCGTCCAGGCCGTTGTCGAAATGAATCTCCGAGTCGGGGCCGCACGGCCCGGAATCGCCAACCGGCCCCCACCAGTTGTGTTCTTTCCCAAGGCGCACAATGCGATCCTCGGGAAGCCCAATGACGTCGCACCAGATGACGAATGCCTCATCGTCATCCAGGTAGATGGAAACCCAAAGCCGGGAGGGATCGACGCCGAGTTCCTTTGTCAGGAACTGCCACTGCAGTGTAATCGCGCCTTCTTTGAAATAGTCGCCAAAGGAGAAGTTCCCGAGCATCTCGAAGAAGGTTTGATGAAACGCCGTCTTACCGACGTTTTCGATGTCAGTCGTTCGGAAGCACTTCTGGCAGGTCACCACTCGAGGGTGCGGAGCTGCCGCGCGCCCAGCGAAATAGTCCTTGAACTGCACCATCCCGGCCGACGTGAACAGCAGGGTGGAGTCGTTGGGCACCAAGGGCGAGCTTGGCAGTCTCATATGGTCGTGCGCGCTGAAGAACTCAAGATACCGAGTTCGCAGATCCGAAACCTTCATCATTTTCTCCTTTGTCTTGCCATTCACTGGATTATCGATCCCGTTCCCCAAGGGCGCAAACTGTCCATTGCTGACCGCCCAACCCGTCACTATACTGAAGGCGGAAATCGAAGGGAGGGGTTCTTGGATGTTTATTGAAGCCATCGAAGCAAGACTGATTCTAGATTCTCGCGGCAATCCGACCTTGGAGGCGGATGTCTTTTTGGAAGACGGAGGGTTCGGGCGAGCCGCTGTCCCATCCGGCGCTTCCAAGGGAAAGTTCGAAGCTCACGAGCTGCGAGATGAAGACCCACACTGTTACCACGGTAAGGGGGTCACGAAGGCGCTCACCAATATCCAAGAGGAAATCGAGCCACTGTTGCTCGGACGTAGCGCATTCGATCAAGCGGAGATCGATCGCCTTCTCATCGACCTAGACGGCACGGAGAACAAGGGCCGCTTGGGCGCCAACGCGATGCTGGCCGTCTCGTTGGCAACAGCACGCGCAGCGGCGGATAGCCTGGGGCTTCCCTTGTTCCGTTACATCGCTGGCGCGCGCGCCGTCTCGATGCCCATTCCCATGATGAACGTCCTCAACGGCGGTGAGCATGCCGACAACAACGTCGATGTTCAAGAGTTCATGTTGTTGCCCGTGGGCATGACCACGTTCCGCCAAGCCGTGCGCGCCTGTTCGGAAATCTTCCATACCTTGAAGGGCATTCTGAAGCTCAAGGGATTGGCGACATCGGTCGGCGATGAGGGCGGCTTTGCTCCCAATCTTGAGGACAATCGCAGCGCCCTCGCTCTCTTGGTCGAAGCCATCGACCGCGCCGGCTACCGTCCGGGCGAAGATGTCGCGATCGCGCTCGATGTCGCCGCCACCTCCTTCCTCAAGGATGGCGCCTACCAGTTCACGATTGACGGCGCCGTTCAACCCATCAGTTCCGAACAGCTCGTTCATACCTATGAAACATGGCTGAAGGACTATCCGATCTTCTCGATCGAAGACGGCGTCGGCGAAGAAGACAAGGATGGCTGGAAATTGATCACCGAGAAGCTCGGCGGCAAGGCGCAGATCGTCGGAGACGACGTGTTCGTGACCAATCCCACGCTGCTCGAACGTGGAATCGAGATGGGGATCGCCAACTCGATTCTCATTAAGCTCAATCAAATCGGCACGGTATCCGAGACGCTACGCACGATGGATATCGCCCACTTCGCGAGCTATACCTGCGTCGTATCGCACCGCTCCGGCGAGACTGAGGACACTTCGATTGCCGATCTCGCCGTTGGAACGGGATGTGGACAGATCAAGAGCGGCTCGATGTCCCGTTCAGAACGTGTCGCGAAGTACAATCAGTTGCTCCGCATCGAAGATGAGTATGAGTTGCCGTTCGCGGCTTGGCCGAAACGGTTCACACTCTAACCAGTTCCGGGGGGGAAGATGGTAGGGGGTCGGCATACCCGCACACGCATCGGGGAAACCCGGCGACGTCATCGCACGCAACGCAACAGCGTCCTTTGGATCCTGTTGGGTTGTGCGGTTGTATTCGGGGGGCTGATCGCCCTGTTCACCGTCCGGAGCGTTCGCATCCTGAACCTTCGGCAGCAACTGGAGCATTCCATCGCTTCGCGCGATGCGGCATTGGTCGATCGTGTGGATCTTGAAGAACGTCTTGCCATGCGTGACGACCTCTCCGAGATTGAGGATGCGGCTCGCGAACGATTGGGATGGGTGTTGCCGGGCGAGGAACGCGTGATCTTTATCGAACCGCCGACAGCATCAAACGAGGGGGAGTAGGGTGAGCAGTTCATTCGTCCATCTTCATGTGCACTCGGAATTCAGCATCCTGGATTCATCGTGCAAGATCTCCAAGCTGCTTGACCGTGCGCAAGAGCTTGGCATGGACACCATTGCCCTGACCGATCACGGCGTGATGAGCGGCGTCATCAAGTTTTACCGCCAAGCGCTTCGCCGCGGGATCAAACCCATCCTTGGCTGCGAAATCTACGTCGCTCCCGGCGATCGCCGCGATCGTTCGGGCAAGGCCGGACAGCGCTTCTTTCACCTGGTCCTGCTGGCGAAAAACGAGGTCGGGTATCGGAACCTCCTCAACATCGTCAGCTGCGCACACACCGAGGGATTCTACTATCGCCCACGTGCGGACAAGGACTTGCTTCGGGAACATGCCGAAGGATTGATCGCGCTTTCGGCCTGCGAATCCGGCGAGATCCCTCGAATGCTGAAGGCGGGGCGACCGGATGCCGCCGCCGAGGTCGCCCGTGAGTTTCAGTCCATTTTCGGGGACGACAATTTCTACATCGAAATCCAGCACCATGGCACGGAACGTGATGCCAAGCTTCGAGGTCAGTTGGTGGAGTTGGCCACGTCACTGGACATCCCGCTGGTCGCCACCTCGGATGTCCACTACCTGACGCTGGAGGACCGACTGGCCCACGAGGTTCTTCTCAATATCCGCGCCAACAAGACGCTGAACGACCCGGATCACCGCGTTTTCGATGGCGAAGGCTATCATTTCCGTTCCGGAGAAGAGATGGAGGTGCTCTTCGCCGAGACGCCTGAAGCCATTGCGAACACACGGCGGATCGCCGATCGATGCGAACTCACCCTTGAGTTCAACAATGCCATGATCCCTCCGTTCGAGATTCCCGCGGGAGAGGGCACGGCCAACGAGTACCTTCATGGGCTGGCCTATGCTGGAGCCACCAAGCGCTATCCGGAGATTACGGAAGAAATACGCGAGCGGTTGGAGTACGAACTCTCTGTCATCGAGCGGATGGACTACAGCACCTACTTCCTGATTGTCTGGGATTTCGTCCGGTACTCGAAAGAGCATGAGATCTCCGTGGGGCCGGGCCGCGGCTCAGCGGCGGGAAGTCTCGTCGCGTATAGCTTGGGAATTACCAGTGTCGATCCGCTGAAGTACAACCTCATCTTCGAGCGCTTCCTCAACCCCGATCGTATTAGCCTGCCCGATTTCGATATCGACTTCTGCGTCAAGGGTCGCGATCAAGTCATCGACTATGTCCGCCAGAAATACGGCGGAGAGAAGTGGTGGACCCGGATTGCACAGATCGCGACCTACGATCGAATGGCCGCGCGTTCGGTTGTGCGCGATGTCGGACGCGTCCTTGGCATTCCTTATTCCGAAACCGACCGCGTGGCGAAGCTGGTTCCCTTTGGGTGGGGCCTCGGCGATGCCGCAGAAAAAGTGGCTGAGCTAAAGGCGCTTCGCAACTCCGACCCTCAGGTTCAACAACTCATCGAAATCGGACTGCGATTGGAAGGTTTGACGAGAAATGCTTCCACCCACGCCGCCGGTGTTGTCATTGCCCCTGATTCGCTATCCGCCCATGTTCCGCTGTTACGATTGGGCGAAGGCGAGTTCGTTACCCAGTTTGACATGGGAGATGTCGAAGCCGTCGGTCTGCTCAAGTTCGACTTCTTGGGTCTGCGAAACCTGACCTTGATCGATGAGGCCCGGCGAGCCTTGCGAGAATACGCCAATGTCGACACCTGCGTCGAGGATATTCCGCTCGATGATGCGAAAACCTTCGAGATGCTGTGCGAGGGCAAGACCTCGGGGATCTTCCAATTGGAGAGTTCGGGCATGACGAACCTGATCCGCCGCGTACAACCGGATCGGTTCGAAGATCTCATTGCCCTGCTCGCCCTTTACAGGCCCGGTCCGCTGGAATCCGGAATGACGGATGATTATGTCGACCGCCGCAACGGGAAGCTGCCCGTTAAGTATCCCCACCCCTCGCTCAAGGACGTGCTCGAAGACACGTACGGCTTGCCCATCTACCAGGACCAAATCATGCTGATGGCGCGCGCGTTGGCTGGATTCACGCTCGCTGAGGCCGACATCCTGCGCAAGGCGATGGGGAAGAAGGACAAGGCCCTCATGGCCTCACTGCGCGTCAAATTCCTCGAAGGCTGCGCTGAAAAGGGCGTCGCCCGGCGAATCGCCGAACAGTCCTTCGAGGACATGGAGAAGTTCTCGCGCTACGGATTCAACAAATCGCACACCACGGCCTATGCCTTCATCTCGTATTGGACCGCCTATCTCAAGGCCAACTATCCCACGCAGTTCATGGCGTCCTTGCTCACCAGCGTCCAAGGCGATCTCGACAAGGTTGCCGCCTATGTCGCCGAATGCCGAGAGATGGGGATCGACATTCTTCCCCCCGATATCAACCAATCCCATCGCGAGTTCACCCCTATCGAAGAGGGAAAGATTCGATTCGGGCTGGCAGCCGTCAAGCACGTGGGAACGGGCGCTGTGGATGCAATCTTGGCGACAAGGGACGATCCGTTCGACTCGTTCTTCGATCTCTGCCGCCGTGTGAAGCAAGATGGCTTGGATCGTGAATCGCTCGACTCACTGATCAAGACGGGCGCCTTTGACGCAACAGGCGCCACACGACGCGGGCTACTCCGTCACATGGGCGAAGGCATTGAGCTCATGCAGGACGCGCGGCGCGAATCCCTTACAGGGCAGACCTCCTTCTTCGGGGATGAAAAGACGGTTCTTGCCGATCCCGTCATCACGGAGGAGGAGTTTGAGCAACGCGACCTGCTGTCCTTCGAACGAGAGCTTCTGGGGCTTTTTCTGACGGCCCATCCCCTCGACGAGCACGCAGAGAACTTAAAACTCTACTGTCTATCACTGAGGGAGATCCACACCTTGAACCTCGGCCAGCAAGTGCTGGTGGGAGGTCGGATCAAATCCATTCGGCGAATTGACACCAAACGGGGCAACCAGATGGCCTTTGTCGCGCTCGAAGATGGAAACGGAGATACCGAGATAACGTTTTTCCCCAAACTCCTTGAGGCGGCTGACGCTCAGATTTCGGACGACGCGCTCGTTGGGATGATGGTCACCGCCGGTGAGCGCAATGGGGAACTCAATCTCGTGGCCGAGGAGGTTTTCCCGCTCACCGAAATCCCCCAGCGCGCCAAACTCGCCGTCACCCTCAAGCTCGATGGAAGTGTGCTTTCCGAGCCTCAGCTATCCATGCTTGCCAATACGCTGCTGCAGTACCCGGGCGACGCTCCCGTGCGTATCGAAGTCAAGGACACACTGGGATCGATCGTCGTCCTCGCCGATCCGCGCTTCTGCGTCTCTCCAAGCGAACACCTGCGCTCGTCCCTCACGGCGGTCACCGGTGTTCTTGAGGTCATCATGAAGAACGGACAGCCCTGATGAGACCGCCGCTTCATCGCCTGTTTCGTTGGTTGATGCCCGGACTGGGGATCAAGCGCTGGATCACGCTGGCTTTCGTTTCCATGGGACTCGTCGTCATTGCCACGCTCTATGCGTTCGGCGCGGATGTGGCCGCCGTGCTTGCTCGAGTGCTGCCGCTCCACACGGCCGCGCGCCATACCTTCACCTTCCTCATGATCGGAAGCGGCCTATTCGGGTTCTCGCTTTCACTTCTGCACCTGGTCCGCTCCGTGACCCGCGCCCTTGCCCCCCAGACGACGGAGAAGGCGTCCCGCCTCATCTACCAGCGCCGCATTCTCGAACGCGGTCCGAAGGTCGTCGCCCTGGGCGGAGGCACCGGGCTCTCTACGCTGCTGCGCGGGCTCAAGCAAATCACAACCAATATCACCGCCGTTGTCACCGTGACGGACGATGGCGGAAGTTCGGGCCGACTACGCAAACAGGTTGATGTTCTTCCCCCTGGCGATGTCCGAAACTGCTTGCTGGCCCTGGCCAGCGATGAGGAACAGCTCTCGCACTACTTCCAGTATCGATTGAGTGGGCCTAAAGAGCTGGAGGGACACGCGCTCGGAAACCTGCTGCTTGTCGGACTCGAACAAGCCACCGGAGGATTCGATCGCGCCGTCGAGGCCATGAGCCAGTTCCTGAGCATTCACGGCACCGTACTTCCCGCCACCCTTGATCAGGCCCAGCTCGTTGCCATTGTGGAAGATGGCTCACGCATCGAAGGAGAAACAGCCATCGCGGCGGATACGCGCGCCATTCGATCCGTTCAACTATCTCCCGCTTCCATCCAACCCTATGGCCGTGTGCTTGACGCCATCCAGGAGGCCGATCTCATCTTGCTTGGTCCCGGTAGCCTGTTCACCAGCCTCATTCCCAATCTCCTCATCGACGGAATCGCTGATGCGATCGAGGAAGCTCCCGGAGAAAAGGTTCTCATCGCCAATCTCATGACGCAGCACGGCGAAACCGACGCTCTCAGCCTGAGGGATCACCTGGACAAGCTCTCCGATTACCTCAGACTGTCGCGCTTCGACACACTCCTGATCAACTCCGAGGCGCCGAGCGGAGAATTCTTGGCCAAGTACCGCGTTGAGGATGCTGAGCCGGTGATGGACGATCTGAGCGAGCCCAATGAATACGGTCTCGTGGCCATCCGTGAAGAGTTGCTCGGAACCGCAGAGTGGGTCGGAAAAGACACCGTGAAACACGACCCGGAGAAGCTGGCTCGCGCGATCGCCAAGCACACGCGAACCTTCGCCCAGCATCGATTCTCGGATACCGGACGTCCAAGCGACGTCTCTATCCCTTAACAACCGCCAAGGGACGAAGCTTGGCGACGGAGCAGCTGATTCCCGACTCCGTTGAGGCACGAACAACCTGCTCGATATCCTTATAGGCACCGGGCGCTTCTTCGGCGATCCCGCGAGGAGAATGTGCCCAAAGCTGAATGCCCTGAGATTCGAGTTCCGTCTGCACGGTTTCTCCCCAGAATTTCTTGGCCGCCTTCTTTCGCGATAGTGCGCGGCCCGCGCCGTGGATACCGCTTCCAAACGTTTTCCGCATTCCAACCTCCGTTCCCCGCAACACATAGGAGGAGGTCCCCATCGTGCCGCCGACAAGAATGGGATGGCCGACGGCGCGGTAGGCGTTCGGCGCTTCCCCAGCTCCGAGAGCGAAGGCACGCGTCGATCCTTTGCGATGAACGAGCAGTTGACGCGAGATGCCGTCAACCGTATGTGATTCGAACTTGGCGTTATTGTGGCCGATATCGTACAGCGTTCGGATATCCGACATTCCAAGCGATGTAACTTCATGAAAGATCGATCGCACAAGATGCGCGATCATTTGGCGGTTGGCGAAGGCGCAGTTGGCGCCGCACGCGACAGCGGCGAGGTAGTTGCGGCCGTCCGTCGAATCAATGGGCGCGCACACCAACTCACGCTCGGGAACCTCGAGTCCGTATCGCGCGGCGGCGGCAGCCATGATCTTTAGATAGTCTTGCCCAATTTGATGCCCCAATGCGCGCGATCCGGTGTGGATGGAGACAACGACTTGCCCTTCCGCCAATCCGTAGGCATCGGCCGCCGTTCGATCCAAAACCGCCTCAACGACTTGAACCTCAAGATAGTGATTGCCCGATCCCAGCGTCCCGATTTGCCTGAACTGCCGTTGCTTGGCGCGCTGGCTGACCGTCGCCGGGTCGGCCGCCGTCATGCGGCCGCCCTCTTCAATGCACTCAAGATCCTCTGAAACACCATAGCCGGCGTCCACCATGTACTCCGCGCCCGAGATCAGAACTTGATCGAGTTCCGCGACCGTCAGGCGATACGCTCCCTCGGCACCCAACCCAGCGGGAATCGCCTCGAACAGCCGCTTTCCAAGCCGTTCCAGAAGCGGAGCAACGTCCTGTCGCATCAGCGGAGTGGCCAGCATTCGCACGCCACAGTTGATGTCAAAGCCGACGCCTCCCACCACAACGACGCCGTCAGCAGGGTCAAAGGCGCCGATTCCTCCGATGGGAAACCCGTATCCGGGATGAACATCAGCCAATGCGATCGCTCGGCCGACAATGCCCGGCAACATCGCGACATGGCGTAGCTGCCGGAGCGCCGACCACTGGGCACCGCCTGCTTCGTCCCGCCCTAGCTGTTCGACGGTGTCACGATCGGCGAACACGGCCCCCGGCACACACATCTCGGCGTCAGCCGGCAAGTGCCACTCTCCTGGCCCGATTCTCTCAAGCTCAAGCGCCGTTCTCATGCAGCCTCCTAGACATCGACCACGACTTGGGCAATCCATAGTCCGCTTTGCTCCATCCCGACCCGCAACCCGAGATAGCTAACTCCCTTGACCTCAGTTTTGGGCTGATGGCGATCCCGATCAAGCGGTTCGCCCCATGCGTCACCGATCAAACGGTACGATCCATCGCGTTCGTCGATGTTCACCTGGAAGTGCGAGAAGACCTGTCCGTTGAGGTCTTTTTGCGCCAGCAACTCCGAGAGCCATTCAACGAGCAGCTCCTCAAGACGGTTTGCACTGACCTGAACGGAATGGCGGGTACGCACGCGAACGGTAGCGACGTCCAGCATGATCGAAAACAGCGCGTGTGCGGCGGACTCAAAGACGGCCTCTCGGCTGTCCCCACGTACTCGGAATCCCACGTCGGCCGTGTGATCGACCCACTCGACGGCAACCATCAGGATGCATCCTCGAAGCGCGATGTAAACACCGGTGAGTAGACGGCGCCACGAGAAGACAAGACACTCTCCATCAACTGCACCTCCTCGGCCAGAAACCGCAAATCGGGGGCCGGGGATAGCGAACTGAGGGCCGCGGGCAGGCTCGCATCAGGGCGGCCTTTCACACGAGCCATTGTCACGTGAATCCGATGATCGAGGCGGTCTTTAGGGAAGCCGAGCGCCTGAAGGCCGTTGGAGAAGGCCGAGCAGAGGGCGCGAAAGGCATCCGGCGCATCCCCTCCTACCCAGAGTACGCGTGCTCGATCCAGGGAAGGGAAGGCGCCCAATCGATTCAGCTCGCAGGCAAAGGGCTGGACGCGAGAGCAAATCTCAGCGCTCAGCTGAGAGAGAGGGACGGTCAACGCGGGGTCGATATCACCCAAAAAGCGAACGGTCAGGTGGTAATTGCGGGCGGGGACCCAGCTTGCCCGCATCACGCACTGCTCACGCATCCTCAATGCAAGATCGGAAACCGTCGAGGCGACGGCTTGCGGAATCGGAATGGCAAGGAACGCTCTCATGATACTCTGAGTTTACACGAGCCGAGCGCCGTTGAGGCCTCTCATCGCGTTGTGAGGTCACGGGATGCTGCTACAATACCGGCATGATTCGACCGGCCGGAAGATGCCTCGCGACACTCATCCTCGTCCTTACCGTCTGCTCCCTATGCGGATGGGGGGCGGAGATCGTCGTTTCTCTCAATGGTGAAGGCGCCTTCACGTCGATTCAGCGCGCACTCGATGCGGCGAACTACGGCGATGTCATTCGGATCAACCCCGGCATCTATGAGGAAACGCTGATCCTCAAGTCCGGGGTGACACTCTCCGGCGCCGGTCGTGCAAGTACGGTGATTCGGAGCAGCTATGGATACGATCCCGTGATTCGCGGGCGCATCGTGGGCGCCGTCACTCTCAGTAACCTGACCATCGAACGCACAGCCACCCTGTTGGCCGCCCCAGTGATCGATCTCGAATCATCGGATGTCGTGTTCGATAACTGCATCATCCGAGGCGGGCAAGCCGGGGGGGTTCGCTCGATTGGAACGGCGCGGCTTGAGATGATCGACTGTACCATCACGAACAACGACGGCTTCGGCGTTCAAGTATCCGATGGCGGCCGGTTGGAGCTCTTTCGTTCGACGTTGCAACAGAACGACGGTCCCGGCCTTCATCTCGCTCAAGCCGTCGCCCAAGCCAGCGACGGCTCGATGGAATGGAATGAGACGCACGGCGTGCTGATGGAGGCCGGCAGCACCTTCAGCGGACAAGACCTTACGATTGCCAACAACGGACGATGGGGCATCGAGTGCGGGGGCACCTCGTCGTTCGAGCTTTCGAGGACCGAGCTATCGACACAGGCCCTGGGCAATGTCCTGCTCGAAGATCATGCGCAAGCATCATTCGATCGCTGTGACCTCAGCGGAGGACAACGCGCGGGCATCGAAGCCAGGGCAGATAGTTCGATCGACCTTCTTCGATCCTCGGTTCTGTCTGCGGCAGGAGACGGCCTGCTCCTGTCCGATCACACGGCACTTTCAATGAACTACGGGACCCTTGCGCATTGTCAAGGAACGGGAGTCTCGGCGACCACGGAGGGCGTCGTCGCGATCATGCGATCCACGCTCTCATCCAATGGCGGCGATGGGCTGTTCTTCAAGGGCTCAGAGATCACGGTTTCTCACAGCCAAATCACGCTCAATGCGGGAATCGGATTGAACATACAGTTGACCCATCTTGTCGGCTCCACCCAGGATTTCTCCTACAATAACGTCTGGGGAAATCGCGCCGGCGAGTTCTCTGGGATCAACCCCTCTTCTTCGGACAGCTCCATGGCTCCGGAGTACGCCGCCCCTGAAAACGGTAACTTCTCCCTGTTGCTCGATTCACCCTTCAGCACGGCGGGGCAATATGGCACACCCATTGGCGCTGCCGCCAATCCGCAGTGGGAGCGCGGCGCACGTGGAAGTCTCGGTTTCACGCGCCATGAAACGCCCCTTGGAGACTGGGAGGCCTCGGTCGATTGGATGGGGGAACGATCGCAGCCATCCCAGGGAACGGTGCGTTGGGACCTCGATGGAGAAGGGGTTCAGGCCGGCATTCTGTCGCAATGGGCCTGGCTTTCGCATCAGCGGACGAAGTTGACGATCGCCTATGCGCCATCTCAGCCCCGTGAGAGCCGTCCGGGCGTGCTCCATCCCTCCCTTGGCATTCGCGGCGTCCTCGATGGAGACGCCTCGCGATGGAGCGCATGGGGAGATTTGAGCATTGTCGGGCGCGCATCCGTGCTGCGTGTGGCGACCTCCTACGAACTCCCCACCGGACGTTCGATCCAGCGCCTCGCGCTTGATTTTCGCAACCTCTCTCTCAGTGCCGATGCCACCGGGTTTCTCCTCAACGATCTGGCGATCAGGTGGGCCCAGGAGTTCGACCACCCTCGGTTTGCACTGTCACTCAGTGCCAGTCTGGACCTCATTCCTCAGTCCCGCGCCGTCCTTCGCGCGCGCTGGCCCTTTCAAGAAGGAACCGCCTCACTGCAAGCCGAGACCTACCTGGAGCAGTGGACGACGTCTTCGTTTCGCTTCGACTGGACGGATTCAAGCACCCTCGATCTCTCCCTGGCGCTCGCACTGCGCGAAGGCCGTTTCGATGATCTCGAAATCGAGTCGCGAATTCGGGCTCGTGGGTGGACCCTGTCCGGGCTCGTCGGCACGCATGCACTAGAAGGTCCCCGCCTGCGCATCGCGCTGACGCTGGCCATGTCCAGCTGGTTTCTGCCTCGTCCGAATCAACCACCCCTCCCGGCGCTTTCGATCCGTCCTTCCGAACCCGAGGCCGGCGAGCTCATCTACTTCGATGCCTCGGAATCGCTTGATCCCGATGGAATGATCGATCAGATCTGGTGGGAGTTTGGAGATGGCGGTGTCGCCATCGGAGAGCGCGTTCAGCATACCTACGCCGACCCAGGCCAATACTCGCTGACCCTTCTCATCTCCGATGACAACGGCGATGTGACATCGCACGTCAGCACAATTCGCATTGTTGAACGAAGGTCGACGCCGGCAGCCTCCTTCATCTGGGCGGCCGCAAGTCCGGACGGCACTCGGCTGCCGCACCCTGCGCGCGCCGGCGACTATGTGCTGCTCGATGCCGCGGAGTCCTATGACCCGGACGGCAGCATCGTCGAATACGGATGGGACTTCGACTCCGACGGCGTCTTCGACCGAACGACGGCTGAACCACGGGTGTTGCGAGAACCGTTCTCCGCGGGCTCCTGGCCGATCACCCTCCGCGTGGTGGACGATGCGGGACATGCGGACTCCATCATGCGCGTTGTCCTCATCGAGGAGCGCAAGCCTCCTGAGGCAGGATTTGAGTTATCCCCGACGAACCCTGCGGTCGCGGATCCCATTCGAATCAGCGATGCGTCAATTCCACGGGACCACCCGATCGTGGCGTGGAACTGGGACTTCGGAGACGGCAAGGCCTCGGATCTTCGCGAGCCCACGCACCGATTCATGAACAGCGGGATCTATACGGTTCAGCTCACGGTGCGCGATGCCTTCGGTCTTGAATCCACGTTCAGTCGGCGGATCACGGTGGCCGAAAACCCCGAGCTCGTCGCTATCCAGGACGTCTGGTTACTGGCGATCGGCATTTCCAACTACGCGGAGGTTGAGGACCTGTCCTATGCTGACCGGGATGCTCAGGCGATGCTGGAGTGGTGGATCTCGAACGGGGTGAATCCCGAAAACGCCCGCTGGCTCACGGACCGGAAAACCTCACTGGTCCTGGAGGGCGGTGTGACGCTGTCCTCCCAGCTTGCCACCTTGGTCAACGTTCGCGCCGCATTGGGTTGGCTACGACAGAATGCGCGCCGAAACGACCTCGTGATCATTCACTTCTCAGGCCATGGGTATCAGGGAGTGGATGACAATGGCGACGAGCGCGACGGCGTCGACGAGTTCTTCGTTCTGTACGATACCGCCGCCGCCGCAAAAGACGATACCGCCTTGCGCGACGATGAATTCGGACGCTTCCTCGATCGTATCGAATCTCAGCATGTCCTCGTCTTCTTCGACAGCTGCTACTCAGGAGGCCTCTCGCGCAGCTTGACCCCCGGATCTCGGACGACGAGCGACGACATCGACGTGTTCAGCGATTTCCAGCTTGAGGGCAGGTTGATTTTATCCGCATCCTCGGAGAATCAGGATGCCTTCGAATCTCCCCAACTTGAGCACGGCGTTCTGACGCATTTCTTGCTCGAAGGATTGAACGGCCACGCCGACCTCAACACAGATGCCCATGTGACGGTCTGGGAGTTGTTCGAGTACGTTCGCGCTGAAGTGTCCACATTCGTGAAAAACGAACGTGGAGAGGTTCAAACCCCGCAACTCATGGGAGAGGGGGAGTCTCGGGTCGTGCTGCTTCGAACACAACCCGAGGCCTCGGATCGCGACTAGCTGTCCTACTCTTCCAGTTCGACGACGATCAACCGTACTCGGTCCGTCCGGTGCACCTTGAGGATGATTCGATCCCCGGGGCTCTTGGTTGAGAGCAGCTCTTGCAAGTCCGCGCAGCGAGCCATCGGAAGGGCATTCGCATAGGTAATGACGTCGCCGGCTCGAAGCCCCGCGACGTCAGCGGCTGTTCCTTCCACCACAGCAGCAATTTGGATCCCTGCCCCGTCGGTTTCCTCGCACTGCACGCCGAGGATGACTCGATCCCGCGAATAGTCGAAGGTCAAGGTTTCGACAGGAAGATCAGTTGCCGATGCAAACGGAATCAGAACGGTCGGCTGGTCGATCATCTGACCGGCCTGCGTCCCCTTGACATCATCGCCAGCAAAGGGATCGGGCAAATAGACGGCAATCTGAATGAGTCCCCGTAACGCCTCGAGGCTGGAGTGGGCTTGAGACGGTGGAGCAAACTCAAACCGGAGGGCCTCTTCCGAAGAGACTTGCCAGCCGGAAATCGCCACCTTCTGGAAGGGGCGAAGGATCCACTTCTTATCCGATGCGTTTCCAGCGATCTCGGCATTGCCATTGGAATTCAGCCCATCGACTGAAACGACAACCCCGATTTCACTTGATGTCAGATTCTGCAACTGGATGCGGTAGGGTCTTCCCAACAGAGGGTCGATATCGAACTCGCTCTCCCGTTGAAACAGCCATCGCGCGAGCACATCGCAGGCCTGTTCGCTCTCTCCCAGAAGATCCGGAGCGGAGTCGCAACGTTCCTGCAGGTCGGCCACGCGTGCGGCCTCGCGATCGGGGATCTGAAGCACTCGCATGGAGAGGAGATCATCCGGCAGGCTCTCCCATGCACCCCAGTGCAGGATGCCCCAGGACTCAAAAGCCTCGATTTCGACGGACACGAACTGCCCCGTCCCCCCAGCCGCGACCCATCCAATTGCCATGCAGACAATCAACAGCAAACTAAGACTCTTCTTCATGAACACTCCCCCTTCATCCGGGTCCTTGCCTCATTTCATTATGGCAGAGGACATTGACCCTTGCCCAATCTATTTCGGCAGGGTCACTCCGGACTGATTCTGATAGCCGCCGCCGGATTCCTTCTCAGCATAGGTCCGGTTCGGCCGACGCCCTCTGAAGAAGACGACTTGAGCAATGCCCTTTCCGACATGCAGCCGGATGGGCAGAGGAGAGACGTTGGCCAGCTCGATCGTGAGAATGCCCTTCCATCCAGGCTCCAGCGGCGTGACGTTGACCAGCAAACCACATCGTGCATACGAGCTCTTCCCCCAGCACACCGCGCACACATCGTCAGGCATGTTGAACCACTCCGTCGATTCAGCCAAGACCTGTGAATTGGGAAGCAGTTCAAACGTTTCTCCGGCCTCGTACTCGCGGAAATGGTTGATTGGGAAGTCAACGGGATCAAGAATCTCGTTGACACCCCCAAGCGGCACGAGAAAACGCTTTCCCAATCGGAGATCGTAGCCAAAGCTTCCCAGTCCATAGGAAGGCTTCCCCCGCTGGTCCGAGATGAATGGATCGAGCATCGGCTGATCGCCTGCGCAGAGTTCCGCAATCTCATGATCGGAAAGCACACCATACATCGTCATTCTGGATCCCCCTCATCGAGTAGTTCCGGGTGCTGAACCTGGCAAAGGACTTCGCCGATGAAGCCGCGCCATTCCGCCAGGCGATGCGTCTTTCGTTGCCGAATCATCCGCTGAAGCGCCATGTAGTTCAAACAAACGATCCTCCGTTGCAGAAAGGATTCGGGAAGATCGCGCTTTACGGCCTGCCAGCGCTCGTTGGCAATGAGATCGTTCAGATGCTGAAGGTGGGCGTCGGGAATCGGATGCTCGAAGTTCGCCTGTTCCAATGGCCGCCGCGTCATCGTGTGCATGGTGGACTCCGATTGCTTGCTGACGCCGATACGGTATGTATCGAACTGCTGCCAGAAGTACCTTGGGGCGTCCACATCCATCCAAATAACGATCGTTTCCAGAAACTTGTTGTGTCCGTCTCCCTTAAAGCGCAGTTTCTCGGCAACACGTTCCATACGCCCCGGCTCCTGGTTGTATGACAGCGAAAGCCCAAGCAGGGCTGATGCGTACCCATGCTCTTCGAGGATGCGAATCTTCATGGCCGGTCCTCCTGTGTCATGGCGCGGCTCCCCGGCTTTGTCAGCGAAATGCCCGACGTACAGGCCGGGCACGCCTCGGGCTCGAATGTCGGAATCTCCAGGCGCAGAAGCGAACGAATCGGAAGGCCGTTCACACCATGCTCAGCCGACCGATCGACAATTGCGCCGAGGGCGGTTGGAATCGCTCCGAGCTGCTCGATCAGGTGGATCGTTTCGATCGTCGTTCTTCCCGTCGTAATCACGTCTTCGATAAGACAGATCCGCTCACCGGAATGGAACTCGAAGCCCCGCCTCAAGGCCAACTTCCCCGTTGAATCGCGCTCTGGAAAACTAAAAGGTACCTTCAAGTGTCTCGCCACCTCGTACCCGATAAGTAGTCCGCCCAACGGCGGAGCCACGACACGATCCACAGGACCGTCAACCCGTTGCGCAAGCGCACGTCCCATCGCCGTCGCATTCTCGGGGTGTTCGAGTGCCCGAGCGCATTGGACATATCGCGTGGAATGCCGCCCCGATGACAGCAGAAAATGTCCATCAAGCAGCGCGCCCGTTGCAGACAGAAGATTCACCCAGTCGCGTGGGTCACGCATGGCGGGCCTCCTCGATATCGGCCTTCATCCGTGCGGCTGCTTCACTGGGGCGATCGGCGAACAGGATCGATCGGGATGCGTTGACGACGGTCAATCGGCTGCATCCAACCTGCTCGAAGAAGTCGCTTGCACGGCCGCCTTGCGCCCCCAAACCGGGGACCAGCCACGGCAGCGTCGCGCCCAGCTCGTCCAAACGCTGGACAGGTTCAGGTCGAGTTGCTCCCACAACGAGGCCCACCTGTCCAGGGAACCGAGCGTCCAAGGCCACAGAGAGTTCGGCCACCACCTCATGCAGCGGCACCGATCCGTGGTCGACAATCTGGGGCGCCGAGGCATTCGACGGCGATGTCAGGACAAAGGCGAACCCTCCTGCGTCCAGGAACGGCGTGATCGCATCTTCGCCCATATAGGGAACCAACGTAATGGCGTCGACGCCCAATCCGGAGAATGCGGCTTCGGCATAGGCCGCCGCCGTCGAGGCGATATCGCCTCGCTTCGCATCGAGGATGACCGGGCGGCCCATCGCGTGAACTCGTCGAATCACATGCTCTAGAAGCGTCCACCCAGCCGCCCCATGGACTTCGAAGAACGCGCTATTCGGTTTATACGCGCACGCATGCTCCACCGTCTCGTCAACGATCCAATCGATGAAATCGCGAATTCCGTCGACCGACGAGCCGAATTGAGCTGGGATTCGATCCCGATGCGGATCCAAGCCCACACAGAGCGCGCCACCACTTTCCTGAATGCCACGTTGTATCTGATCAATGAACATTGAAGCCTCCTGAGTGAGCCAGACCCATGATCTCTTGCACGGATTTGAAACTCCGGTCGTCCAACCACGTTTCGAGCTTGCCGCACAGTTTTTCTGGAAGCTGGGGATCGACCATCATTCCAAATCCCAATCCAACGAAATCCGCACCCGCCAGCAGCATCTCGAGCAGACTCCCCAAATCGGAGACCCCGCCGGTTCCGATGATGACGGTTTCGGGGAAAGCGCGCCTCACCTCGTACACTCTGGCCAAGGCAATGGGGAAGATGGCCGGCCCGGAAAGTCCGCCGTAGATGCGGCTGAGACAGGGCACCCCCGTGCTCCAATCGATTCGCAGTCCACGGAGGGAGTTGATCAGCGTCAGCCCGGCCGCTCCCTGGCGAAGCGCCGCCTCACAGGACTCAACAAGATTGCCCGTGTCCCCGGGCAGCTTCACGAGAACGGGCAGCGCTGATTCTCCCGCCGCAGCCCGGGTGAATTCACCCACCGCACCGGCATCCGCTCCCGTGATCGCGCCTCCGATGTTGGGGCACGAGAGGTTGAGCTCGATCGCCTCGTAGCCATCCAAGTCCCCCACGCGCCGGACAAGCGCCGACATCTGCGAAGCAGATGCCGCGGCAAGACTAAGTAGCCGAGGAATGGGCAAGCGCTCGATGGCTGGATGATCGTTGCGTACGAAGCTCTCGATGCCGGGATTCTCCAAGCCGATGGAGTTGATGGCCCCGGCAGGGCAATCGACGAGCCGGGGCTGGGCGTTGCCTGATCGAGGCTCCGGCGTGATGGTCTTGGTCGTGATCGCGCCCACGCTTGATGCATCCAGCGCAGCAGAGAGTTCGACACCGAACCCTGCCGGACCCGACGCAAGGACAAGCGGCGAAGCGAAGGCTTTCCCGAAACGTTCGCACGTCAACGTAGCCATGGCAGATCCTTCAACGCAAACAGCGGCCCTTCTCTGCAGATCCGCTGCATGCCTAAACGCGTCTCGATACTGCAGCCCAAGCACGTTCCAATCCCGCAACCGATTCTCGCTTCCAAGGATACGTAGACATGGGGCTCATTGCCGTAGCCTTCGCCGAGCAACCGCAGCATGGGCTCCGGGCCGCAGGCGATGATGCCCACCCCAGGCGTCCAGATCTCCGCCAAACGTTCATGCGCACGTTGTCCACCATCGCACTCCACGGTCAAGACGACTTCGGGGAGCAGATCGACGGGATCACGCGTCCGGAATCCATAGACCTCGCCCGCTACCAAGTGCGGATAGCGTTTTCGAAAGTGAAGCAACGGCGCCGCGCCACTGCCGCCGCCCACAAGGATGTACTGACAGTCTGAGGAAATCGTATCCCGATATGCCGTTCCGTACGGACCACGGATGTCAAACTCCGTACCCATGGGCGCAGTCGCGAATTTCTCGCGCACTCGGCCATCGGTCTTGACGAACAGTTCAAGTCCCAGATCGCTTCCCGAGAGAATGGAGAACGCCCTCGGCAAACAGGGATCCTCAGAATAGCGCACGAGGACGAACTGCCCCACTTCAACGTCCGTTGGGACAGTGGGACCTCGTAGGAGAACGCGCGCATACTTCGCCGACAATCGCCGATCGATCAGTTGCCCTCGTTGCCAGAAAAAACGCGACCCGCATTGGGTCGCGCGCATAGCATCGTTTGTTTTGTCTTCCACCCGAGCCTCCCCTCAAGGTTGGTTCGGGAACAGAGCTTACGCAACAAGATGCTGTGGAATCAAGGTATCGGGCGACCGGTCAGGCCGCCCGATGCCTTCGTTTTAGGCCTTCCGTTGGGCCTTCTTCCACGAATCTCGCAGTGTGACGGTGCGATTCAAGACAGGCCGATCGAGCGTACTGTCCAAATCAACGCAGAAATAGCCCAGGCGCTCCAACTGATAACGCGTTCCTGGGGCCGCTCCTCGAAGGCTGGGCTCCACCCAGCAGCATTCACGAACCTCAACCGAGTCCGGATTGAGATGTTCCAGCCAGGTTTTTTCATCTTCCGGCGACATCGGGTTCTCGATATCGAACAGGTGATCATAGAGCCTAACCTCGGTCTGAACGGCATGGCTGGCGGACACCCAGTGCAGTGTCGCCTTCACCTTGCGACCGTCCGGCGCGCTCCCGCCGCGGGTCTCCGGATCGTACGTGCACTGCAACTCAATGACGTTTCCGTCGGCATCCTTGACGACATCCTCACAACGAATGAAGTACCCATACCGCAACCGGACCTCGCGGCCCGGAGCCAAGCGATAGAACTTTTTGGGCGGCTCCTCCATGAAGTCTTCACGCTCAATGTAGAGTTCGCGCGAGAAGGGAACCTCGCGCGTTCCCGCTTCAGGATCCTCGGGGTTGTTGACCGCATCGACCATCTCGGTGTGATCTTCGGGATAGTTGGTGAGCACAACCTTGAGCGGATTGATCACGCCCATAATCCGAGGCGCCCTCGCATTCAGATCCTGCCGAAGATGGTGCTCAAGAAAAGCCATCTCGATCGTTCCCTCGACCTTGGTCACGCCGATCCCCTTGACGAAGGCGCGGATCGCTTTGGGCGTATACCCGCGCCGGCGCATGCCGGCGACCGTCGGCATGCGAGGGTCGTCCCAACCGCGCACATGCGCTTCTTCAACGAGCTGTCGAAGATAACGTTTGCTCATCACAGTATAGCCGATGCCCACGGCGGCAAACTCAATCTGCCGCGGCCGGTGTGGTACGGGAAGGTTCTCAATAAACCAATCGTACAATGGACGATGATTCTCAAACTCCAGGGTGCACAGCGAATGGGTAATCCCTTCAATGGCATCCGACTGTCCGTGGGTCCAATCGTAGGTCGGATAAATGCACCAAGTATCGCCGGTCCGATGGTGCTCGACGTGCATGATTCGATACAGCACCGGATCGCGCATGTTGAGGTTGGGGTGACTCATGTCGATCTTGGCTCGAAGCGTCTTTGAACCATCCGCGAACTCGCCCGCTCGCATACGATTGAACAAGTCGAGGTTCTCTTCCACCATCCGATCGCGATAGGGGCTGTCGACACCGGGCGGCGTCATCATTCGGTTCCCATCGCGGATGGCGGTGCCGCGGTACTCCGAAATCTGCTCGGCGGTCAGATCGCAAACATAGGCCTTACCTTCGCGAATCAGATGAATGGCCCAGTCACAAAGTTGCTCGAAATACCCCGAAGCGAAGTACAGCCGATCTTCCCAGTCCGCGCCAAGCCAAGCGACGTCGCGCTGGATGGCCTCCACGAACTCAACTTCTTCTTTGGCCGGGTTCGTGTCATCGAATCGGAGATTGAAGTGTCCGCCGAACTCCTGAGCGACGGAGTAATTGAGAAGAATGCTCATGGCGTGCCCAATATGGATATAGCCGTTCGGTTCCGGCGGCCATCGCGTGTGTACGCGACCGTCGTTCTTGCCCGTGGCGATATCCTCGCTCACAATTCTGCGGATGAAATCCTTGCCTTCCCTATCTTTGGTGTTTTCCATTACTGCCCCATTTTCTGCTCCTCCTATGAAGTTTGAACGAATAGCCGATTCTAGTGCACACAGCATCGTTTGTCAGGCTGATACGTTGACGCAACGGTGATCTGGGATACTGCCGCTCAAGAGGCAAGGAGGACCATGGAAAAGATCAAACTCGGCGTGATTCCCCTCGTTTACCCCACGCCCATCGTGTTGATCGGCGCGGATGTTGAGGGAAGGCCTAACTTCACTGAGGTGGGGGATTGCGCCATCATGGGCATTGAACCGGCGCTCGTTGCCATTTCCCTCAATGCCGCTCACTACACCACAGGGGGAATCGATGGGTCCGGAACCTTCAGCATCAACATTCCCCACACGGGGCAGCTTTCCATCACCGACTATTGCGGAAGGGTCTCCGGCCGTGATGTCGACAAAAGCGCCCTGTTTCGCGTTTTCCGTGGAGAGCAGACCCAGACTCCGCTCATTGAAGAGTGCCCGGTGGGATTGGAGTGCCGCGTTCGCGAGACCGTCCAAATCGAACAGCGGCGCATCTTCATTGCGGAGGTTCTTGAATGCTACGTCAGCCCATCGTTCGTCGCCGAGACGGAGGGTGGCCGAAGGATTGCGAGCTTGAACCGTCTGGATCCCATTCTGTACGCCCTGGACAACCAGTACTATTGTGTCGGCCCACCGGTCGGCGTGGGCTACCAAGAGGGCGTTGAGCCCACGCCTAAAACCTAGACCACCGATCGTCATTTCGACAGCCTGTCGCGAAACCTGATCCACACTGCGGTGTAGATGATTCGGGTTTGAACGTTGAAAGGAGGTCGACATGTTCTTCCGAAGTCGACAAAGTCTTCACAGGAAAGGCGTTTCCGGCTATAGTGCTAGGAAGGAGGTCGGCATGCACATCGTCCGTTCTGGCTTGTCCGCTCATCGTTTTCGTCTCGCGCTCGTTCTTGGGGTCGTGATTGCCTCGTTGGCCATCCCTTCTCTCATCGTCAGTGCACAGGCGGAAGACTTCAAGCAACGTGTCTTTTCGACGCTGATTGCGCTTCCCGATGAGTACTTCTCCCAGTTGGTAGATTTGATGGCCATGATGGATGCTGACACCGACATGGCTGCCGCCTTCACTGAAGCTCCACGCGAGTTCTTGCTTGCAGAAGGTATCGAACTTGCGCCGGACGTCTTCCAAGTCATTGGCCTCGACTTCTCTATCCTCCCGGAGGTTGAAGGAGATCCGTGGTTTGGCATCGCCGAGCCACTTGAGGGGCTTGTTTATGAACCCAAGGGGATCGGTGTGTTCTTTGACAGCGTCGCCGTGTTCATCCAAGAGGCGTTTGAGCCCGTGGATGAAGGAGCGATGCCCGAGATGCGCGACCACCAGACCGATATGCTCACTTTCGTTGGGGATCGATTCCCGGGAGACACCCTTGATCTCGTTGGCGCAGCCGTTCTCGAGTTGGATGCGCTGGATGCCGATGATCCAAGGCGGCTTGAGTTCCTGGCCAATCCCCGGGAATACCTGCTTGAGCAGCAGTTAACGCTGCCTGCTAGTGCATACCGGATCATCGCCGTCGATCTGCTGCGTGCCGGTGTGGTTGGCGGTGTCGCTTCCGGTGTCGTTCGTCCGGGCCTAGGGACGATCCCGGAAGGCATCGGCATATTCTATGATAATGTAGGCGTGTTCCTGCAGAGGGCCATCTGACCCTCTCCGGCATAAGGGATGAGACTGAGTCGAGCATAAGGAGGCGGAATGCAGCGGGACGTGCCGAGGAGTTGGATGCACCAGGTACATGAATTGGGGAAGCGCGCTACGGCCGCTTCCCTTTTTGTTTTGATCGTCATCGGCGCATCGCTGTCTGCCTTCGGGCAAGGGATCGACATCGCCATTGATGCTCTTCACATTAGCTGGGTGGAGACGGCGGATGTCGAAAGCCGCACCGCCCTCAATCTGGATCAAGCGTTGGTCGGAGATACGATTCGAGTCAGCGCCACTGTCAGGAATGCGGGGACCACCACAGCAGGGCAATTCAACGTTGACTTCTTCTTCACTGAGACGATCTCCGGCGAACATGGCAAAATCGGATCGCAGGCCGTCATCGGGTTGGAGCCTGGAGAACAGCGCCGCCCCGTCGTCACCTTCGACAGTACGGCCTTCGCGCCGGGCATTTACATCTTCTCCGCTGAAGCGGACCCGGAGAGGGTGTTGGACGATACGTCACGCTGCGACAACTTCGCCCCCCTTGGGGATTGTGCAGGAGCGGCTGAGCAGTCCGACGACCGATACAAACTGACGCTCCTGCAAGAAGGCAGCCACATTTCGGAACCGAGCCTGACCAATGCGTTCGAGATCTGCCAAATGGGCGAGCTAGAGAGCAATCTGATCCTAGAAGCGCACAATGTTGGAACGCAAGCCTTCGCCCTGACAGGCTCGGACCTGGATGTGTTCGGCTATTATCGGCTCTCGCTGACTCCGCCGGCCAATGACTTCACATCGCTCGTGCGCTCCGGCAACGAAGCCCAACAGCTGTTTAAAATCGTTTCCCTGCTCAATCCTGGAGAGGAGGGATTCGTCCGGATCACACTCGATTACACCTTGTTGGGTGCCCAGTTCCAGCCTGATCCCAATGATGCATTGGGGAAAGCCAACCCCGCCCAGCTGCGCATCTCCCTCAACCCGATTGGGGGAGGAACGCCCCAGGACATCTACCTGCCAAGCCAGTTCGCGTTATCGCAATTCTACTCCGAGGTCGATCTATGGACGTTCCCAAATCGCGCGCACTGCTTTTGTGACGACTATGCCGATATCGAATCCGTCAGCATTGACCCAGTCCCCGCCGGAGGCCTGGTCTTCCACGCCGTCTCCAGCACCAATGGAGACCGCCTTCATGTGCTGAAGGTACGGTCCGGAGAGGAGAAGCCCGATCCATGGGCGGCTCCCGCCGGGACCACCATCCGCGCCCTCGCCGCGACCTATGACGCAGAGACCATCTCCTACCGTGCGTTTGTCGCCGGCAGCAATGGCACGGTCTATGCGCTGGACGGCGTGGACAAGGACGAAGGGTCGTTCCTCACGCCCGGCTGGACCTCCGAGGCCGGTCTTGTGTCAGGGCCCGCCTATCTGGAGACTTCGGCGGATGGAAGCATGCTGATCGTTGCATCCGAAACCGGTGTCCATGTGCTCAATGCCCTAGATGGCGCCGTCCTTCGGAGCGATACGCAGCATGCCGTGACAACGCGTCCCGTTTTCGCCAATACCACAGGTACCGTGTGGTATGCGTCGGATGAGACGATCCACGGGTTTCGCTCCGATGGTTCGTCCTGCTCGAACGACACGATCCTTGACCAAATCACGTCAAACCTGGGCATCAATCAGGATGAAACCGCCGTCTTTTTCGGCACGGATTCCGGCGACTTCTTCGCGATCGGCGCTGCGGGAACCGGTTCAACCTGCCCGCTCGTCGACCAGGAAACCGCCCTCTTGAAGCGGACGATCGTTGGGCTCGATGTCGTCAGCGACAGTGGTGATGCCGTCCTTTACGTGACGAGCAGCATCGGAGAAATCGTGCGCGTGGAATACGATGATGGGCGTGGCTTCGACGACGAATTCGCCAATGGAGTTGACGAAAACGAGCCTCGCGAAATCGCGGCGGCACCCGTTATCCTCCCCACATCGAATGGAAAGGATGCGAAGATCGTCTTCCTCACGGGTCAGACACGCGATGGGCGTACGGATCGTCCGATCCTGCAGGGGTGGGAAAAAGACCTGGAGGAATATGAGACCGTCTCGGTTTGGAACACATCGGTCTCCTTCATCTTCAAACCCGAAGAGAACGGCACCATTCCTGCCGAACTCTTGACACCCGTAATTGACCCGGATACGTACACACTGCTCGTGGCGTCATCGGACGGCTATCTCTATGCCTTTGACCTGGGACAGTTCGAATAAGAAAGGAACGCAATCACAGCGCACGCCGAGGACGAGCGCAAGGGGGCATGATGGTTCGAATTCGTTGGCAGAGGACCCCAAGGTTCATTTGGGGGTTCCTTCTGATGGGGCTGATCTCGATCTCGGCGATGGCTCAAGAGGATGTGAGCGATCTCGCCATCTCCGACCTCGCGATCGGCCCATCATCGTCGGTCGTGCGCGGATCGCTGGTTCGTGTCGAAGCTTTATTGACGCTGTCCGGAGCTCCTCTGACCGGGAACATTCGCGTCGAGATTGCATGGCGACGTCTCGATAAGCAAGAACCCTGTGGAACCACGTGGGAGACGGTCGCGTCGGATGCATCTCTGCTCTCGTCGCGGGTGGAGGCGTGGATCGATACCTCCGATCTTATCGCCGGGACGTACGAAATCACCGTCACCGCCGACCCGGACAACTGGATTCCCGAGATCAGCGAAATCAATAATCGGCTCGCAACGTCTCTCGATATCCGTCCGCCTCAGCCCGAGCTGCACCCCACTCGCCTGGAAACCATTCCCGCCACCCCACTTGCCTGGGGAGAGACGGTCACGTTAAAAACGGAGATCGAGAATTCAGGCGATCTGGCCGCGGGTGCATTCCATGTCACCTTCGCCTTGCTCCCTCTATCTTGCGTCGATCCGAGCACGGGGAAGAGATGGGATATCTCGCCCATCATCGGGCAATCCGGCATCGGGAATTGGGTCTTTAACCTGGTCTCGGCTCCGCGATCGGCGACCGAGGCCACGAGCGCCGTCCCCGCAGACGCATGGATTCCGTTTACGCGGCTGCAGGTCCCGGGGTTGGCCCGCGATCAGGCAATCGAACTCTCAGGCGTCCTCGGAACCGGGGATTGGCTGCGGCAACAGCTTACCACGCCTGTCTCCGAATCCGGCACTATCGATGGATCAACCATGCTGCCCTTCTCGATTGACGACATGGTGCGCTTGGAAACCTGCGTGACCACCTACGCCATTCGCGTCACAATCACCCATCTTGTCGGGACCGCAGAGCAGGATGAAACCAATAACTTTCTCCAGTCAGCGCTTTCCGTCGAACCATCTACCCTTGAGCTTCCCGAGTTGCTGCCCATTCAGGCCATCTTTGATGAAGATTTGCCGCTTGCCTGGGATGACGATGTGGATGTGGAAGTCCTGGTGACGAATCGAGGCGGCTCCGCCGCGCCCGCCGTACTTGGCGCGACCAGCATCACGGTCTCATTCTCTTACCGCGCCCAAGGCGCAACGGCATGGATTCCTCTTGAGATTCAGACGATCGCGCAGTTGGGGGCAGAAGAGGATTCCAATACGGAGTCCGTTGACATCACCATCGATGCACGCCCCAGCCAACTGGCCCTCGACCCCGGAGCCTATGAGCTACGCATCGCGGTCGACGAGGCCAACCTCATTCAAGAACGAAACGAATACAACAATGAGATGATCGTCGGATTCTCCGTCCAAGGCACGGAACTTCATCCCGTCACGCTTGACCTTCCCGCCGAACCTGTCCATCAAGGCGATACCATCACCGTCGTCGCGCTTGTCGAAAACACGGGCGAACGAAGCCAACGCGACTTCACTGTCGGTTTCTACATCGATGATATGCGGTTCGACACGTTCTATTATCAGGCCGTTGCGGCCACGGAAGATGGACTGGAAGAGGATGACCGCGCTCGCGTTCAGGGGATTCTCGATACAACCGACTTGCCTCCCCAGACCTATGCGATACGCGTGGTCGTCGATCCCGATAATCACATTCTTGAGCTGGACGAAGGCAACAACGTCATTCAATCCAGTCTCAGGTTACTCTCGCCCATCCAACGATTGGCAGAACTTCATATCACGGAACTCAGTCTCCTGCCGACATCGCCGGTGCCTGAAGGAAGTTCGCTTCGGCTCGCTGCTGCGATTCGCAACGATGGCTCAATCGCCGCCGAACGGTTCAATGTCTCGTTCGATCTCGCCTTCAGCTCCGACGGCGTGACGTGGACAACGCCCCAGTTACCGGCCCCGAGAGATGACGATGAGTTTGACACGACGCCCTTCCAGCGCATTCAGCCCGTCTACGGATTGGCGCGCTCGGAGAAGGTTGTCGTCGGTGAATCCTTCGACACCTCGGGATGGCCGATCGGGCAGTACCGTCTCTCGATCACCGTCGATCCGACACGCGACGGTCGAGGCGAAATCGCCGAGATGGATGAAACCAACAACGAGGCAATCACCCTGTTCATGATCGGCGAGGCCGCGCTACCGACGCATGATCCCCAGCAGCCTGCGGATCTGCCAAACCTTGTCTTCCAGAACGTCATCGTCAGTCCATCCGGAGGCGTTGGCATCGGCAGCACCGTTCAGTTCAGCGCTCAGGTCGTCAATATCGGAGTTCAACCCTCCGACGCCTTTCAGTTGTTGCTTCAGTGGACAACGCCAACCGGAGCCAGCTACACCTTGCTGTCCCAGCGGATCGATGGCCTGAGTCCCGGCGAGGCCTGGACAATTCCGCCGGTGTCTGTTCAGGCATCCCTTCCCATGGGGCCGTATGCCATCATCGGACTCTTGGATGCGGGCAACGAAATTCCCGAATCCAATGAGTCGGACAACGAGCTACTCGTCTCGATTCCCGTCGGAACGGGCGAGGGCATTCAACCCGACTTGATCCCGATCGCCGTTCGCTTCGCACCCGCGACGTCCGTCGTCGAAGCCGGTCAAGAGGTACTCGTCTATACCACTATTCAGAATGTCGGAGCACTCGCGGCGGGCGCCTTCACCGTGACAGTGGCTGCAGGAGAGTCAGCATCCACGGAAACCTGGCCGGGGCTCGATCCTCTGCAGAGCATTGAACTCGCCCATTCCTTGGGCACCCCGGCGGCGGGATCCTACACCGTGACAATTCGAGTCGATTCGTCGGACCAAGTTGTCGAATCCGATGAATCGAACAATGAGGTGTCGCACGCACTCCAGATTGCCGCGCTCGAGGAGATCGCGGCAACGCACGTGGCCTCGGGCGTCGGATCTGTGCAGCACATGACTCTGGACCATGCCTCAGGCACCGTCACAGCGGCCTGGTCAAGCGGCGCCATTCAAGCGTTTGACCACACCGGCGCAAGCCGCCTCGTCTATGACATAAACGAGGGCATCAGCAGCATGGACGTGGTCTACGGCATTCAAGATATTGCTTATATAGGGACGCCCTCAGGATCGCTCCACGCCGTCGATATCAACACAGGAGCGCTTCTCCTGGCCTCCGAGCCGTTGGGCATCCGTATTGAGCGCGTTCTCATCGCAGGCGGCGAACGCTATGCCAGTACCGCATCGACCCTGATGCGTTTGGACGGCGCGCTTCGCGTCATCGATGAAGTCGCCCTCGATGGCACGTTCGTTGACGTGGCCTATGATCCCTCGCGGGAGACGCTCTATGTCATTACATCACGCGGGCTCACATCGTTCGATCGCGAGCTCGTCATGCGGTGCTCGGTGTCGAGTTTCATCGGGACACCCTCAGCATTGGCGCTGGGAAGTGCCGGTGTGTACATCGGAACATCCTCGGGCATGGTTCATGCGATGACGCATTGCCAGCCCGTTGCCGATTCGACGTTGCGCATGCTCGATGCCTGGAGATTCCCACGAACCAGCGTGCTCTCGGGGGCCGTTGAATCCATCGTTGTGGATGAGCGCGATATCGATCCCATTTATGCGAGCACAAGCGATGGGACAGTCGCCTCGATCGACTTCAACGGGGGACTGTTGTGGACGTATCAGCGCTCGACAAGCTCGATTCAAGCGAAGCCGACGGTCGATGCTCGATCCGGCCGGTTCTTCTATGCCGACAGCTTGGGTATGCCCGTCATCCTCAATTCGAATGGTGACCCCGCCTTCGCGATCAACGCCGACGCGAGCGTGAACGCCGCGGCGACGGCAAACGTACTGATCGATGAAGTCCGAAAACAAACAGCAAATGGATCACGGCTGGTTCGCGTGTACTACTACGGAACAGCCGATGGACGGATTTTTAAGGTTGAATCAACGCGCTAAGAAGGAGTAGAAAGTGTTGTATCGAAGGGAGGCAAGGAGAATGTTGAGAAGAGCTGTCCTTGCGATGTTAGGGATCCTGTTGATCGGTGGCCTCATCGCACAGGGGGTAGAGGAGCTCGCCGAACTACATGTTACGACGATTACCCTTGATCCCCCTTCGTCCATTACACGAGGTATCGAGGTCGAGATTCGGGCGCGGGTGATGAACACCGGCCAGCGCAATGCCGATCCAGTTGATGTGGGGTTCTTCTACCGCCCCATGGGTGGATCCAGCAGCTGGACGCTGGCAAGCACGGTGTCGGGAGCCAGTCTCGCACCAAGCCAGGAAGACTACTTGGAAGTCACGTTCACCCTTGGCACGCTCGATCTGGATTTGGGGGCCTACGAAATCCGTATTGTGGCGGATCCGCTGAACCAGATTACGGAGATCGACGAGCTGAACAACGAACTGATCACGTCCTTCCGTCTTGTGGAATCGACACTCGGATTGGCAGATCTTCAGCCGATCTCGCTCTCCTATTCGCCAACCAACCCGGATAGCTCGGATGATATGCTGCCGTGGAACGTGTCCTCGACAATCGAAAATCCAACCTCAACGCAAGCCGGAGCATTTACCGTTGCCTTCCACGTCGATGGGGTTGAGTTTGACCGCCAATTCTTGTTCGCGCTCCCCGCCAACAGCACCGTTGAGGTGCTGGGCGAGTTCGATCCCTTCTTGCTCGGGTTGGATGCCGGCACGTACACCATCCAGGTCATCGTCGATCCGGATGAACAGGTCTACGAGCAAGATGAGGCCAACAACAGCATCTCCAGTGCCTTGACCCTTCTCTCGCCCGACCTCTATCCGACGCGATTAGCCTTTGACAAGTCAGTCGTTCGGCTGGATGAAGAAGTGCGCATCACGGCGGACATCGCCAATGGTGGAGAGGGAACAGCCAAGAACATCGATGTGGGCTTCTATCTCGACCATGTCCGCTTCGCCATGGTTCAAGTTCCCATACTCGGACGTGGATTGAGCGCAACGGTTGAAGCCATTCTCTCGCCGGACGATGTCGGCTTATTGACCTCCCCCGAAATTCATGAGATCGAGATCATCATCGATCCGAACAACGCGATCCCTGAGTTGGATGAGGCGAACAATGTCATGACACGTCCGCTTACCATCCTGGAACCGGGAGTTCGGGAACCCGAGCTTCATCCCGAGAGCATCGAGATTGGTCCCGCCTCGCCTGTGGAGCTTGGCCGCACCGACACCGTCACCGTCTCCGCCGTTGTTTCGAATACCGGACGTGCGGCTGCCGAAGACTTTGATGTGACGTTCTTCTACCGCGTCAAGGGCGGTCTTCGCTGGGAAGCCTTCCCTTGCAGTGGCGACGCCGGATGTGCGGATGTGGACCTTGCCTCTGGAATTCAAACCAAGCTGACCGGAATTTTGCCTGTTCTGCTGTTGCCTCCCGGCATCTACGAAGTGCGCGTTCTCGTCGACGCCGGATCCGCTGTCAGTGAGTTGGACGAAACCAACAACGAGATGATCACCACACTGACACTGCTGGCGGCGCGCTTGCCGGATCTGACCTTCAGCTTGACCCAACCCGTTGGCGTGGAACCGTCAACTCAAGTCCATCGAGGCCAAACCGTCCGGTTCACACCGTCCATCACGAACGTTGGAGACCTTGACGCCGGTGATTTCTTCGTCCGTTTCTCGTATCAGAACGTATCGGACGCTGCGATTGCTCAGCAGGCAGGACAAGCGCCTGAATTCCGAACCGCTTTCTTCTCTCCAAGCGCCGACATGCAGGTTCGCGCCCTGGAGATCGGAGAAACGGCAGAGATCCCCGTGTTGCTTGAAACCCGCGATCTGGATCCCGGCCAGTATCTGGTTCAAATGGAGATCGACCCCGCCATCGGATCGGATTCCTTCGGACGCGTTCAGGAGCGCAATGAGCTCAACAACGTCTACGCGACCCAGCTGTTCATCCTCGGTGCGGATCTTTCGGTCATCGGCGTTGAAACCGAGCCCGACGGCATCGTGCAGCGAGGCGAGCCGCTGGAGATCTCCACAACCGTTATTAATACCGGCGTAACGCCTGCCGGCTCATTCACTGTTGGCTTGAAGATCTTCCACGCGACCGAGGACCTGCAACCCATCCAGATCTGGACCTGCGGCGATGAATCTGGCGCCGACTGCATGGGACCAGAGTTCTTCGCTTTCGTGCGGTTGCCGGGCATTGACTTGCTGGTTCCAGAAATCGCACAGTGCAGCCTGGACACGACCGATCTGGTCGCTGGAGACTACGTCATCCAGGTGATCGTCGATGCCGAAGACACCGTTGGCGAGCACAATGAGGCGAACAACATCGCCGAGTTCCTCATCACGATCGTCGGAGATGAAGCCATCGATGGCGGCACAGCGCCCATCGGTGAGGGGGCGGATCTTAGCATTCGCTCCTTCCATGCTGTCCAACAGATCGAGGATGCCAATCGATCTCAAGCCTGGGCAACCATCGTCAATCAAGGGACGGAAGATACTGAACCGTTCTACGCCCGCTTCTACTATTTGGACGCTGTTGGCGAACGCGTGACGCTTCCCAGAATACGGGTCGGCGCTCTGCTCGCTGGAGCGGATCGTTCGGTTCTCCAAGTCTTCGACACATCCACCCTCGCTCCTGGCTACCATGTCGTTGGCATCGAGATCGATCTCGACAATGTGATCCCGGAGACCGATGAGGCGAACAACACGCGTCAAACCGATCTTCTGATTCGCTAGGTGTTTAGCTGACCTTCAGCGGCGGCCACATGGTCGCCGCTTTTTCTTTTCTCACCATTGGCCTTATGCACTGGTTTTCCCATAGACTTTGTTCCCAGAAATTGGCACATCTAAGGTGGATTGTGCCTGGTTACGAGAGAAGGAGGAAACATGATTGGGAGACAAGAGATTGTGGATGCTGTCAAAGCAGCCATTGAACCTCTAGAAGGTTGCCCCTTGCTGCAACCGGGCGATACGTTTGATTACTCGCGGGCCTTTTACGCCTCGTGCGTCTTGAACCCCGGCTGGGAAGGTAAATCCGGAGATGAAAACGTCGCGGCCGTACCCCTTGCTCCCGAGTCTCCGTCCTGGCGGTTGCTCATCCAGGCTGGAGAACTCTACCAACAGGGAAGAGGCGATGAGTTCCCATGGGGGGATTATCCGGACGGCATCCCCTACTATGGCATCTTCGTGTGGGAGCCTAACGAGAGCATCAGCCTTCCCAATAGTAAGCCGCTGTTGTGCCAGATCACCGGATGGGCATCCGGCTATAACGCAGACGCTGATGGACAATTCGTGAAAGAGTGCACCGATGTTCGCTGGGCAGAGAAGAAAGAACCGGAGTACGTTCTGCTCAAAGGTTCCAACGTGAAGTACCATCTCTCTCCATGTGCCATCGTCACAAGCAACCAAGGCGGAGGCT